>CAZXLF010000003.1:0-294620 GCA_964642015.1 uncultured Planctomycetia bacterium | reverse complement strand
CTTGATCATCCGTTTTTTTCGCCACGGCTGAACCAAACCAAAGAACAGTTATTGGACAAAATCTCCCAGATATCCCCAAAAGACCCTCATGCTGAATCAAAAAGAAAGAAAATAGAAATGATCATGAAGGTGTCCGGCTCGCATCCCACTTATAGGGTTTATTATGTTGATCCGAATCTTTCTATTAAAAACCCGTTCTTGTCGTGGTCGCCTTTGGTAAGCTCTGATTGGGAATCCTTAAAAAAAATCCAGGCTGAATATTACATACGATACCGTTATCCGGGCGAGAGCGAGACTTTTAAAGATCGGATCGAAGCGCATGCACAGCTGGTCCAAATCATTTCACCTTACAAAGATCCTAAAAAAAATTGGACGTCCGACCGTTGGGCGCATGTGGCGTTGCCTTACGAGAATGATGAGCTTTTTTCCCGCGATCGCCCTGGGCCATACCTTGAAATATATAAATTAAATCTAAATTCATGAACCGTTTAAAAGAAAATTCGTATTTCGCGGTCTTTTACGGAAGTCTTTTTCTGATCTTTCTTTGGCCGCTGATCCTTTTAAAAAAGACATTTTTATTTGGCGACTACTGGGTTCAATTTTATCCGTGGTCTTTTTATTATTCACAGGTCATCAAAACGGGGCATTTGCCATATTGGACAAATTCCGTCGCTTGCGGATTTCCGATGGTTGCGGAAGGACAGGTCGGGGCATATTATGCGCCTCATCTAATAATGTATTTATTTTTTCCGTTTTTTGCTGCTTATACCTGGAGCATCCCTTTTCATATCGCGACCGGCGGCATTGGGTTTTACCTTTACGCTCAAAAGCTGGGTATGAACAAAGAAGGGGCCGCGCTTTCGGCAGTGCTTTTCTCATTCTCGAGTGCTTACGGAGGATGTTTTTACACGACAGGCACTTTGCGGGTCTTGACTTGGCTTCCTTGGATTCTTTTGAGTATAGAAAAACTTGGGCTGGATTCTAGAGCTGATCGGCAGATTTTAACTGCATGGATATCTTTGTTTATCGGGCTGATGTTCACTGCAGGTTTTCCGCAATTGGCTGTATATTCGATTCTGTATTTGACCTGCCTTGTTTTGTTGCACGAAAAAAGAAAAAAGCTTTTTGGATATTGGCTTATTTCTTTGGTTTTAGGATCGATTTTGGCATTGCCTCAAATATATTCGACGATCGAGTTGGCTCGAGTTTCCGTACGTTCGGGGGAGAGCGTGTCGTTCGCGATGTGGGGCTCCGTGCCGCCGCCGGCTTTAATCTCGCTCATTTTCCCGAATTGGGGCGTTTTTGCGGGCGTTTTTTTCTATCTCGGTATTTTTCCGTTCTTTGTCATTCTTATCCAGTTGCTGCTTAACAAATCTTATACAGAAAAAATTCATTGGCTATTGGCAGCTATTTTCATTTTATTGGCACTAGGAAAATTTAACCCTGTCTATTTCTTCGTTGTGGATAAGCTCTCTTTGAATGGCCTTCGCAACCCGTCAAAATTTCTGTTTTTTGCGGTGACCTCACTGTCTCTGATCTCAGGATTTGGTTTTGATAAGTTGTTGGGTTCAACTGAACAAAAGGATGTTTTTTTAAAAAAATATTTAATGATCATTATAATCACAATCTCTGTTATCCCGGCAATCTTATCGACATTTCTTGCATTTTTTAAAAACGCACTAACAAAAGCAGGTTATCGATATGCTGAAAGAATCTTCTCTCAGAAAAAGGATCCCATCCATGATCTGGCGTATTACCGCTCTATTATTGATCAGATGATGGGCAAGGCTGCGCATTTATTAAGTTATAGGAGTTTTTGGAATCTTTGGACTATCGCCATGGCGGCCTTTTCTTTTTTGATCTTTTATCTGTCAATGAGCAGCAAGAAATGGAAAGGTCGATCGCAGTGGATGGCGATGGTTTTGATTGTTATGGATTTAACGTTATTTGGACTGTTCAAAGGCGCTGGGTTTGTCGGAAATGCGCGTAAATTAGAGAATTATGATATTTCGTTGTTATCCCATGGATTGAAGTATGCCCAGGCCCAGGCGCCCGGCGTCTTTGTTGAATTTGATCAAACCGCTTCCCATGAAATGATGCCCGCAAGTAGTAATCTGTATTATAACATTGAGCATCGAGGCGGATCTTCGCCGCTTTTGATCAAGAGATACTATGAATTGACAAAGGAACTTGGTTTTGTGGATGCATCGCTGGGCCGGCATCCATTTTCAAAGGAGATTTGGAGCAAAGAAAAAGGTGTTGTTGATGCGCTCGGCGTGCGGTGGATCCTTTCTGACGTCTCACTGGATTTGCCAGGTCTTCAGCTGCTTCAGATCATGAATCACCATTATCTTTATCAAAATTTTGATGCGCTGCCTGCTGTTTATGCTGTGTTTAACGTGAAATCGATACCGGATAATCAAGAAAGGCTTTCCTACATAAAAAGCACGGAGTTTAACCCCGCTCTGGAAGCTGTGGTAGAAGAAAATTTAAAAATACCTTTGAAGAGCGATCTTAAGAAATATAAGTCAGCACAGATTGTGTCCCAGACTGATCTTTTAACCGACGCGCAGATCCAGATGGATAAACCGGGGCTTGTTGTTTTTCAAAACGCATTCTATCCACGCTGGAAAGCGCTTGTAGACGGGAAATCTCAAACGCTGATCCCGGTTGATCATGCGCTGTCAGGTGCCTGGATAGGTGAGGGTGAGCATCGTGTAAAGTTTTATTATGATCTGACGTCTGAAAGATGGTGTCAGGGCGTTTCGCTGGCACTTTGGATATTTTTGGCGATTTTTATGATCTTTCAATATCGAAGGAGTCGTTTTGTTTAATAAAAAAAGATTAATCCGATGGATCCTTGCGCTTTGGATGCTTGGAGTAACATCGTTTTATCTGTGGTCAGCAGTTTTTATGAAGATCAGAGAAAGATTGTAATGGAATTTCTTACTTCAGGACTCTCAGCTTCTTTTGTAGGGACTTTTTTGTGGTTAATAATCCTTTGGGTGGCGGACCGTATTGGAAATATTACATTTAAAGTGTTAAAACTTGACCTGAATGATCTGTCTGCGCAGGAGGTCCGTTTATTCGCTGTAGGAACAGGGCTGATCTTCATTTCGCTCGAAGTGCTTTTTTTGGGGCTTTTTCATGAGTTAAGCCGTTTGTCACTGATAATTTTTTTGGTGCTCACATTACTCATCTCCCTTGCCATACGGCCTTTAAATCCAAAATTGCTTTTGGATGCTCTATCTATTAAATTTGGCAACTTGTTAGAAAAGTTGATTTTTTGTTTTATAGTTTTGGTATTTTTGATGGCCTGGATTCAAGCGATGGCCCCGCCTATCGGGAACGATGCACTGGCTTATCATTTGTTTTATCCTAAAGAATTCATTCTCCAACACAAGATTTTTTATGTCGAGAATGCCAGGGAATCTTTATGGCCGTTTCAAACCGAGATGTTCTTTCTTTTAGGATTATTGTTGCAAGGGACGTCAATGGTTCAGGCGGTCCATTGGTCGTTTTTCATTTTGACCGCTCTTGCGATCCATGCGTTCGCACTGCGTTATTTCGGTTCATTTGCTGCGATGATCGCAGTTCTAATTTTCGTTTTATGTCCCGCCGCATTTGCTCAATCCGGCCATGCCTACGTGGATCTTGTGTTGGCTTTTTATGTATTTCTTGCGGTATATGCTTTTATGCTGAATGGAATTTTACCAATGCATTCCGCTGCTTTATTGTCCGGCATTGCAGCAGCCGGTGCGCTGAGCACAAAATATTTGGGCATAAGCGCCGCCGCTACTTTATTCTTTCTCTGGGTTATTAGCACCAAGGTTAACTTGAAAGGATTGGGCCTGTGGATATTGGGGGCCGTCCTTTTTTCCAGCGTCTGGTATTTGAGGAGCTGGTGGGTGATCGGAAATCCTGTGTACCCGTTTTTTTCAAAGATATTCGGCAGCGGTTTGGATTTTGACATCGCCGCAAACGTGGGCATGGGAAAGCGGTGGATCGACTTCATGAAATTTCCATGGAATTTGACGATGTACCCGAATAATTTTGGAGGTGAAAGTGTCGGACCGCTTTTCTTGATCTTCACCCCTTGTCTCATATTTCGCATAAGATCATTGAGCAAGCAAGCCATTTATTTTGTATTATTTACGGTCGTTTATACTTTTTTACTTTTTAAACAGTCGCAACACGCTCGTTTTTATTTGTCTGTGGTCCCTTTTCTTTCTGTTGCAGCGGCTATAGCATTTTGCTCGCTTCAAGGAATATGGTTGAAGCGGGCAGGGTTTTTTTGTCTCGGCATCGTTCTGTTGATTCATAGCGGTGTTTATGTTTACCGGTTGAGAAATTGCTGGAAAGTGGTTCTGGGTCAAGAAACGGCCCAAAATTATCTGGCTAAATTTGAAAGGTCGTTCGAAGGCTATCGATATTTCAAAGAACATGCCTCTGCGGATACCAAGATATTCAATTCAGCCGAAGTGCGCGCATTTTATAATGAAAATCCTGGCATGATTTTCGATTCCATATTTTTGCGCCAATCATTGCAGAAAAGCGGACGAACACTCGAAGATTATTTGGACAAAGAAAGATTTCAGTATATTTGGCTGCAAGAAGGGTCAGATCCCGCGCTATTTCAATACGTTCAGCGTAAAGGTTATTCTCAGGTATTCCGCTATGATGCGACGGAACGCCCGACAACTTTTCATTATCTCGTTTTTGAGACTAAATCGTGAAATTGCGAGCATTGTGCATTAATCTTCTTTTATCCGCCACTATGATCTTGGTCTGCTTGATTATCGCGGAGATCGCGCTTCGTCTGATCTACCCAAAACCGAGCGGTCAAGAGGTCACTTCACTTGAATATCGGCATCAATGGATATTCAATTCGGAAGGGTTTCGCGATGATGAATTCGACCAAAAGCTCATCAAACACAAAGAGAATGTGGTCCTTCTCGGGGATTCTTTTGCTGTAGGTCTTGGGTCCGAAAGGCAAGAGAGCTTTGCCTATCTCTTGTCCAAAACACTTGGAGAGCGCTACGAGACATTTAATTTAGGCAAATGCGCTACAGGCACTTTTAACCAGCTCGACATATTGAAGCGGTATATCGACCGCATTCATCCAAAATATGTGATCCTGTTCTTTTTTTGGAATGACGTTGCCGATAATTTTATTATGCCAAAGGATTCGCCATATCGGCCGTTGCAGACAGCGGAGCTGTCCAAGCAAAGGCCGTTTTTTGAATTCCTCGAGCCTGTTAAACCATGGCTCTATAAGAGCATGCTTTATCAGTTCATCAGTCAGCGTTATCGGATCTTTTTAACAAAGATAGGGATTTCAAAGTTGGATTACGGGATGGAATTCGATCTTTTTGAGAAAAACTCTTCGTCAACGGCCGTTAAATTAGCATGGGAAAATACCAAAAAATCCCTGATCGATATGAAAGCTTTGTGCGATTCCAAAGCAGCCAAATTATTGGTCGTTTATCTGCCAAAAAGAGAACAGATCAATCATTGGGAGAACGTGGTCAAGTTCTATAAAGCAAATCCCGGACGTTATGACCGTTTTGTCGAGAATAAGACCTTGCAGGCATTTTGCGACCAGAATCACATCCTATTCTTTGACACCTGCTTTGAACTTGACGCCAAACCAGATAAAGAAGATTACTATTACAAGTTTGACAGTCATTTGACACCCAAAGGCAATCGTGTTTTCTTCGATATTTTTTATAAAAAGATCTCGTCCTTCCTGACCAAAACTCAATAATGATAAGAAAAAATATTGCTGCAAATATAGCCGTATTTTTATCGGCTCTTTTTATTTCGCTTTTTTTTGCTGAGTTTGCACTCAGGCTCGTTTTTCCGTCGGCTGATAAAAACGAATTAAGAACTTTGGAATACCGGCATGATTGGATTTTAAACAAAGAAGGATTCAGGGACGATGATTTTGATCTTAAACTTCAAAAAAAAAGTAAAAACATTATTTTGCTAGGCGATTCCTTCTTGGTGGGGGTGGGCGTTGGTAAAAATAAGAGGTTTTCAGATCTTCTGGCGGAAAAATTTGGAAGCCGTATCGAAACGTTTAATTTGGGAAAATGTTCTACGGGCACCATCCAACAGACCGAGATACTCACCAAGTATATAGATAGGATCAAGCCCAAGGCGGTCGTACTGTTTTTTTATTGGAATGACATTAACGATAATTTTCAGGTGCTCAATCGAAGAAAATCCATCCGATCCGAAGAGCCTACAGCGGTAGAAAAACAGCTGAACCGGCTAAGGGTTTATCAAATCAGCCGATATTTATATGGAATCTCGCTGCGCAAATTGAACTTATGGCCGATTTATTACGATATTGGTCTTGAATTATTAAGAAAAGATGGTTCTATTTCTCGGGAAGCAGAACTTGGCTGGGAGTATACTCATAACGCCTTGTTAAAGATGCAGTCTATCTGCCAGGATAGATCAACAGCGTTTTATGTTGTTTATTTGCCGTCGAGCCAGCAATTAGGGCATTGGAGCGGTGTGCTTAGGTTTGAGAACGCCGATCCTGAAAAGTATGACAGGTTTATGCTGGATAAGCGGCTAAAGCTGTTTTGTGATTCTAACAGGATAGAATTTGTTGACCTTGCTCCGGAATTGGACAGTTTGCGGAATAAGAATTCGCTTTATTATTACATTGATCTGCACTTTAATGAAGCGGGGCATTTGGCTGTGTATCAAAGAATGTTGCCTTATTTCGATCGCTGGTTGAGATCAGTTTAACGGAAACATTTTGAACATGAAATTTCCCGCCTTATTTTGGCTGGATTTAATCGGAACAAATGAATTCTATTGATTTGACAGAAGAATAAGATAAACTACTTTGAATGACGATTTTGCTAGAATCACAAACCCAACGTCCGATCTTACTCAGGAGAGAAAGGGTGAAGTGTTATCTTTGCGGTAGCCAAAAACTCCAAAAAATCAGGTCCAAAGTCCGCTTTGATATTCCGCGGAACGTTCTCAAATGCCGGAGTTGCGGACTCGTATTTTTGGAACCTCAAAGTAAAGATCTGAAGGATTATTACCGTAAGGCCTATAGACAAATGTATACGCCTGTATTGGGGAAGGCGCTGACAAGCCGCCAGGTCTTTGATATTTATTTGCCATTTCAAGAACAGCGAATTCGGGAGATCAGGCATGTTTTGAAACCAAACATGAGGGCGCTCGAAATAGGCTGCTCGTCAGGGCATTTTCTATATGCTTTGAAGAAATATGTAAAAGAATGCGTGGGCATTGAATTTAATAAAAATGATGCCAAATTCGTGAGGCAGAAACTAGGCATTCCTGTTTACACCGAACCGATCGAGAATACAGATATACCAGAGAACTCATTTGATTTGATCGTGATTTATATGGTTCTTGAGCATATTGACGATCCGGTACCGTTCTTAAAAACTATAAGAAAATATCTTAAGACAAACGGAACGATTTGTATCAAGGTCCCTAATGTGAACGATTCTCTTTTGTCGGTTTACGACGTCGAAGAATATGCTGATTTTTGGTATCGGGAGCCTCATATTTATTATTATTCCGCATCGACTTTGATGAGATTATTAAAAAAATGCGGATTTACAGGCAGGATCCAGACGGAGCAGGAATACAATTTTTTAAATCAATTGAATTGGATACTCACCGGAAAACCTCAAAAAAGCGCTGATATCGGGATGTCGGAGCCAAAACTTATCCGATCGGCCGATTTTCCCAATAGAAAGCTCAAAGATGATTTCAATGGATGGATCCAAAAGGTCAATAAAGAATATTTTGCTCTTCTAAAGAAACACGGTGTTGCCGAAGATCTTTTATTTATCGGCAAGAAGAATTCTTGAGATCAAGCCAGCATGTCCGTTAAGAAGGCCTTCTTTTGGAGCCCAATCCTTTTTCTTATTTCTTTTTCAGTGTCTCTGGTTTTCGCCGAAACAATCCTCAGATTTATTTACCCATCCCCAAAGAATGATGAAGTCCGATGTATCGAATACCGTCATTCTTGGATATTTAACGCCGACGGATTTAGAGATGATGAATTCGATCAGAAATTAAAAAAGGGGAAAGAAAACGTTATTTTATTAGGTGATTCTTTTGTCGTAGGATTAGGGGCCGAAAAAGACAAAACTTTTGCGAGTTTTTTGTCTAAACACATGGATCAGCATTTCGAAGTTTTTAATTTGGGTAAATGTGATACAGGTACGGTCGAACAGAAGAAAATACTTTCACGGTATATAGATAAGATCCATCCGAGAGCGGTTATCTTATTTTTTTACGAAAATGATATTAAAGATAATTTTAGAGAAGCCACGAACCCCATGGAACGTCGCATCCCTGGAGATCAAGAACACAAACAAAGACATCTCGTAGAGTTTTTGGAACCCATCAAGCCACTTTTCACTAAAACCATGCTTTATGAGTTTGTACGGGTCAATTACCGGGCATTGCTTTATAAACTGGGGATTTCTAAAATGGATTATACGATGAGTTTTGAACTCTTTCAGAAAAATCATACTTCTCCGACCCTGGAACAAGCGTGGCAGTATACTTATAGCGCGTTGTCCGATATTAAACTTTTATGCCAGGCCAGATCATCGACTTTATACGTGGTCTATATCCCGTTAAAAAAACAGATCAATCGTTGGGAAAGTGTCATTAGATTTTATAAAGTAAATCCGGAAGAATATGACCGATTTCAGCTGGATAATAAGCTAGAGGCATTTTGCAGGAATCAGCGTATAAAGTTTTTGGACCTAGCTAAGGTATGGGACGTAAATCCTGCCAAAGAGACGTTCTATTATAATTTCGATAAACATTTGACTCCCGCAGGTAATCAGGCCGTATACGACGCAGTTTCGCCGTTTTTGAAGGATATCTAATGGTCATTTATGATATCTAATGATAACTATTGACATAATATGAGTTATAGAATAATATATATCTCGTTAACTTACGCCTACTTAACTATATGCTAAAGAAAGGGTTAAATGCTTTTAGACCGTGTAACAGGAGTTTTCAGGGAAGTTTTCAACGACCCCAAGCTTGTTGTCACCGAACAAACCAACGCCTCTCACGTTGCGGGTTGGGATTCTTTTGCGCATATCAATCTGATCGTCGCACTTGAGGAATATTTCAAGGTCAATTTTACGACCAAAGAAATCAGCTCCCTTACTTGCGTAGGCGATCTCCTGCAGTTGCTCCATAAAAAAAATATTCAATGACTTCGTATTCTTCGTCTGACCTCACAGAAGCATTCAAAAGAGCGGGAATAAAAAACGGGGACACGCTTTTTCTATCGGCGCGGTTATCTGCGCTAGGCCGCTTGGAAGGTGCCAATTCGAGCCAATCGTTTTGTCAAAAAATTTTTGATGCTATTTTCGAGATCCTTGGAAATAACGGAACCTTAGTGGTACCTACATATACCCAACAGGTGGGATGTTTCGGGACACCTTATATTCATGAATCTACACCAACGCCTTATGGTGAATTCTATGAATTCATCAGAAAAAAAGAAAATGCTGTTAGAAGTTTTCATCCGGTTTTTTCTTTGACCGCTGTGGGTGCCAAAGCTGAGGCGATTTGCGGAAATGTTGATACGAGCGCGTTCGGAATGAACAGCGCTTTTGGGTATTTATTTCGTCATGGTGCCAAAAGCGCAAGCTTAGGATTTGAATATCTTGACGGCAATATTGTCAAAGGCGCTCATTATATCGAAGCCACTTATGGCGTTCCTTATTATTATAATAAGGTCGTGACATCTGAAGTTTATCGCGACGGCGAAAAAACTCAAAAAGTTTTTGTTTTGAACGTGGGTTACAGGGAATTTGAGATCCAACTTGATTATTCCCGTTTTATAGAGACGCTCAATTCGCGTGGTATGCTGCGTGCCGTAAAAATCGGTGACGCGGTGCTGTTCGCGAGCGATCTCCATGACCAGAAAAAAATAGGTTATGAGTTGTTATCCGAAGATGTGTATTCATTTTTAAAATGTTCACCGCAATTTGTGCGTGGCCGTATTCCGTTTGAAGGCAGAGAAGCTGTATCGGATGCTCCGAAAAACTGGGCCGGTCTTGTACTAGCGGACGAATGGGACTAATGTGAAAAGCTATTCGAAGAGCGACATCATCCGTGTGTTTAAACAGCTCGGGGTTAAAACGGGAGATACCGTATTTTTTACCGCACGCATCGCGGTGGTAGGCCGTCTAGCAGATGCGCATTCTGCAGATGAATTTTGCCGTATTTATCAGCAGGCCATTTTTGAAGTGATCGGTCCGTCTGGCACGCTAGTCATGCCGACGCATACGCCGCAGATCGGGCGTTTTGGTTTGGATTACATTCATGAAGAAACGCCGACGCCCTCAGGGATTTTAAATGAGTTTTTACGAAAACAACCTGGTGCAGTGCGTAGTTTTCACCCCGTTTTCTCTTTGACGGCTTTTGGAGAAAAGGCCGCTGTTATTTGCAATGCACAAAGCACGAGTGGTTTTGGTGTGGGCAGCGCTTATGGAAATTTATTTGAAAACGGCGGTGTTGCCGTGAGTTTAGGTTTTGAACCGAATAGCGGGCACTTGGTCACGGGTGCTCATTATTTGGAAACCACCTATGGGGTCCCGTATTATTACAATAAAATTTTGGATGCCTCTGTTTACAGGGATGGAAAAAGATTGGACAAAATTTTTGTTCTGAACGTAGCTTACCGTTCATTCGCCGTCGAACCAGACTATGGGCTTTATACAGAAACACTGCGCAGAGAAGGGCTGCTGCGGCAGGCTGTTCTGGGTGACGCGGTGATGTATGCCTCCGATTTAAAAGACCAGCTCTCTATCGGATATCGCCTTTTAGCTGAGAATGTTTACGCATTCTTGAAAAGACCGCCGCAATTTAAAGCAGGGGTGATTCCTCTTGAAGGATGGAAAATGGAGGGTGAAGGGATCTTATCACCGGCGAAGGATCGTTTGGCGGGTTATGGAGAATGGTGGATTGATGCAGATAAACAATTACAGCCTGTCTGATCTTGCCGTTGGGCGATCAGAAAGTATCGAAGTATCCGTAAAGCCGGAGGATATCGATGCTTTCGCAAAACTTTCAGGAGATTATTCTCCAATCCATATGGATGCGGATTTTGCCAAGAAAAAAGGTTTTGGAGGAAAAGTGTCACACGGACTTTATATAGGCGCTTTAATTTCGAGACTCATCGGAAATCGGCTACCGGGGTCGAACGGGATCCTGCAAAGCATCGATTTGGGATTCCGAAAACCTTTGGTTCCTCCTAAAAAGATAAAAGTGCAGGGGATCGTTGGGCATATTTCAGAAAGCACAGGACAGATCACGATCGATGTTACCGTGACAGATAGTGATGGACAATTGATCGCAACTGCTAAAGCAAAGAGCATCGTTAAGAATTAAAACGGAGATCCATGTTAACTAAATCGGCTTTTACTCAGATGCGCGAGATCATTGAAAAAAGATACCCGCAGTTCGCGACTCTTTGGACCAAAAGCGAAAAAGAATTTGGTCCTGTGTGGGAAGAAGAGATCTCCCAAAATATTGCGCGTGTATTCGGCGAAAATCCTTCGCCAAAATGGGATGAAGCGATTGATGGTTATGCGGAGTTCTGTGTCGACGCGCTTCGGGCGCAGGTTTATTATGAAAAGCATGGCAGATACCAGAACAGTGATTATGGGCAGATGATTAAAGAGTGTTATCATTCATCCGACTATATGGAGCGCCGTTATTTGCCGGGCCAATATCTTTCTCACTATATTTGGCCGCATCATCAGCGCATGCTGAGGCGTTATCTCACTGATCTTCTGCCGAAAATCGCAGCTGACGTGAAATTATTTTACGAAGTAGGCGTTGGCTGCGGAATGTATTCACAAAAGACGCTCGAATTGATACCGCAAGCCAAGGGGATCGGGTTTGACATTAGTGATTACGCATTGAATTTTACATTTCGAGCGGTTCGTGCACACGGTTACGGCGATCGGTATTCGATCCGTAATCAAAATATTATCGCAAACCCCATCAGCGAACTCGCGGATCTGGTCATCAGCCAGGAAGTGCTCGAACATCTTGAAGATCCGCAGAGTTTTGTAAACGGTCTCTACCGCGCTGCGCGGCCGAAAGGATGGGGTTATATCACGGCGGCGGTGAACGCGAGCCACACGGATCATATTTATCATTACCGTTCTCCTAAAGAGGTTGAAGTCCAGCTTGAAAAGGCCGGCTGGAAGATCCGGGATGCTCAAATAGAGGTTCAGTATCCTGAAAAACCTGAGCATCTGCGTCCGACGATTGCCGGATATTTGGTAAAAAAGGATAGATAGTTTATGTCTCAAATTTCTGAAGTGTTAAACAGCTTTGACATTCTCAATAAGGCCAAAGAGCTTTGTGAAAAAAAACAACAGCGTGAAGCATGGGAGCTTATCTGCAGGCATTTGAATTTCAAAAATCAAAAACTTCACGAGTTTGAATTTTTTAAAAAATTCATCGACGAAGCTTTTATAAAAGAATCCAACGCGAAAGATCTCCCAAGATTAAAGATTGCTATCTTAGGTGGTTATACAACGAGTGTAGTTGCCAATGCGGTGCGTATGGCGTTGTGTAAAGAAAATTTACTAGCTGAAATCTACGAAGCACCTTTTGATACTTTTCAACAGGAGGTTTTAGACCCTCTAAGCGGAATACATCAATTTCAGCCCGAACTTATTTTATTCGCGATTGGTCCTCAGAACATAAAAGAATTTCCTAACGTTGCAACATCGGTTGGGCCGATGATTGATCATCAAATAAGTGAATTTACGGAATTATGCCGAAAACTTCACGATGAATTTAAATGTCCCATTTTGATCCATAACATTGCTGGCATGAACTATAATTTTATAGGAATAGCTGAAACTAGTCTTGAATGGTCTCAAAATAATTATTTAATTTCGTTCAACCGAGTGCTCAGCGAGCAGAAGCCGTTATATGTTCACGTGCTGGACCTCGATGGTCTTGCCAAAAGAGTCGGTTATGACAATTGGCACGATGAACGGTTTTATTATCATGCGAAGTTTGGGTTTAATCCGAAATTCATCAAGGAGTACTCGAATCTTTTTTTGGGGGTATTCAGAGCGCTTTGGGGTCGCGCAAAAAAGTGTTTAGTTTTAGATCTGGACAATACTTTGTGGGGCGGAGTGATTGGCGATGATGGCATCGACGGTATTCAGTTGGGCAACATTTCTGCCGAGGGGGAAGCTTATGCCGCGTTTTGTAAATATATTTTGGAACTGAAAAAAAGAGGAGTGATCTTAGCTGTTTGTAGTAAAAATGAAAATGTTGTTGCCCAACAAGTATTTGAAAAGCATCCCGAGATGCCGCTAAAGCGGGACGATTTTGCGGCTTTTTATTGTAACTGGGAAGAGAAACCGGGAAATCTTAAGAAGATCGCGAAAGACCTCAACATTGATCTGTCGACGCTTGTTTTTGTGGACGATAATCCTATGGAATGTGATCTTGTACGCCAAAGTTTGCCGGCCGTGACTGTCGTGGAATTGCCAGAAGACCCTGCAGATTTTATCCGTTATTTGGACGGTTTGCATTTGTTCGACAGATTTGAATTGACAAAAGAAGACGAGAACAGAGCTCAATCCTATATTGCCATAAACAAAGCTAAAGAAATGCAAAGTTCGGCTGTAGATATCGAGAGCTACTTAAAAGAGCTGGAAATGACAGCTGAAATTTATCAGGCAACACCGGGCGATCTGCCGCGTTTGGCGCAGATGGAGCTTAAGACCAATCAGTTTAATCTAACGACTCGCCGTTATTCTGAAGCAAAGATCCATGAACTGATGAGAGATGAAAACATCATAGTGTTGGTTTGCAGGCTCTCGGATAAATTTACTGATCACGGATTAGTTGCGTCGGTGATTCTTGTTCAGGAAAAAGATATCTTACGGATCGATAGCTGGTTGATGAGTTGCCGGGTGTTTGCCAGGACCCTCGAGCATTTCATGATGAATTATATCATCGGCTTAGCAAGCAAGCGGGATGTAAAAATGATTCAAGGAGAATTTATTTCAACCCCGTCAAATCATAAATTCTCAAACCTTTACAAAGAATTTGGCTTTATTATTTTCGGGGGAGGTTCAACGGGATATTGGTCTCTTTCTTTGGATAAGGCTAAAGCAAAGTCAAAAACATTCGTTAAAAATAATTCTCTTGAAATGATCAACCAAATCACGGTGTCGCATGAGTAAAAGATTAACCATCATGATGTATCACTACGTGAGGGACCTTCAGAATTCGCGGTATCCGGAGATCCGCGGGCTTACAACGCATCAATTTACAGAGCAGATCGAATATCTGCGAAGGCATTATCAATTCATTACGGCGGATGATCTGTTGGCCTGTGCGGATGGCCACAGTGAATTACCGCCTAGAGCTGTTTTGTTGACCTTTGACGATGGTTATATAGATCACTTCGTGAATGTTTTCCCTATTCTTAAAAAGAGGAATATTTCCGGATGCTTTTTTCTGCCCGCTAAGGCGATCTTGGAGCATCAGGTGCTTGACGTCAACAAAAGCCATTTTATTTTGGCGTCGGTTCAGGACAGGCTCGAGATCATGCGCGAGATTGTTTTATTGTTGGATCAATTCAGGGGAGAATACAAATTAAAAAGCAACCAGGAATATTTTGACGAACTAGCTACCGAAAATCGTTACGACCCCAGAGAAATTATTTTTATCAAAAGGTTTTTGCAAAAAGCCAGGCCCGAAAAGATCAGGAAGAAGATCGTCAAACTTTTATTCGAAAAATATGTCACTAAAGACGAAGGCTCTTTTTCCAAAGAGCTTTATATGGATATGGATCAGATACGTCATATGCAGGGGCATGGGATGTATATTGGAAGCCATGGATATGATCATCGCTGGCTTGATTTGGATGCTCCTGAACTCCAAGAGCAGGAGGTTAAAAATTCTGTGAAATTTTTGAGTGCATTGGGTTGCGATGTCAAGAGCTGGATCATGTGTTATCCGTACGGAGGCTATAACGATTCTTTGTGTTCGATTATCAACCGTCACGGCTGCAAAGTGGCGTTGACTTCTCGAATTGAGATCGCTGATCTGAATAGAGATCGTCCGCTGTTGTTGCCTCGGCTGGATACGAACGATTTGCCGAAGGACAGAAATGCAATGCCGAATGAGTGGACAATAAGAGCCTCTCAACAGGAGCAGGAAAGTTTTTTACGTAAATAAATTCATTTGATGAAGGAAAGGGTAAGGAGCCTATGGAAATAAAAGAGAACGAAGTTTATACACATGAGGAGACGCAGGCGCTGTTGAAGGTCAGCTCAAGCACGGTGACGCGGATGATCAAGAAAGGTTTGATACGCACCGCCAAAGTTGGCAAGCAGTACCGTATCATGGGAAAAGAACTTTTGCGTATTCTGTCTCCCAAGATCGAGGATCGTGTGGGCAAGGCTTACAATAAGGCCAGGAATTGGGCGCATAAAGATATAGATGAGTAGCGTGCGGCAATACGATGTGGTCATTATCGGTGCCGGCGTTATCGGTCTGACGATCGCTAGACGTCTTGCGCAGGATAAGAATAAAAGCATCTGCATCCTCGAAAAAGAGTCGGAGCTTGGAAAACACGCAAGCGGCAAAAATAGCGGCGTTCTTCATGCCGGCATTTATTACAGCCCGGATTCCTTAAAAGCTCACAGTTGTGTCGAGGGCTCGCGGAGAATGCAGGCTTATGCCGCTGAAAAAGGCGTTCCCTGTAAAAAAACAGGCAAAGTGATCGTTGCGCCATCTAGAGAATTTGTTCCCGAGATACACCGTCTATACGATAAGGCAGTAAAGAACGGAGTGCGCGTCGAGAAAATAGATGAACAACGGTTGCTTGAGATCGAGCCTTACGCCAAAACTTGCGAAATAGCGCTTTATTCACCCGATACGGCGGTGATAGACGCAAAAAAAATTTTAGCATCCTTGGAAGCAGATATATCGAAAATGGGCGTTAGGCTGGAGAAATCAAACGAAGTGAAGAAAGTAAATGTGAAAGACCGCATTTTAAGCACAACGCAAGGAACCATGTCGTATAAACATCTCGTGAACACGGCCGGACTTCATGCTGACAGGATCGCTCATGCGATGGGGATAGGCGAAAGATATTGTATTCTGCCTTTTAAAGGTATTTTCAGAAAATTGAGCGCCGGGATCGCTGAGCGCGTGAACGGCTCCATATATCCGGCACCCGATCCTGCAATGCCTTTTTTGGGCGTGCATGTGACAAAAAATATATACGGCGAAGTGTTTGCGGGTCCGACGGCGATCCCGGCATTTGGCAGGGAAAACTACGGCGCTGTTGACGGATTAGATCTTTCGGCAACGCCCGAAATAACGTTTCATTTAATGATGCTTTGGTTGAAAAATGGTTCGAATTTCAGGAAATTAGTCAAAGAGGAATTTGATAAATATACCTTTAAAGGATTTTTAACGCACGTACGATTATTAATGCCATCGATCCAGCCGGCTGATCTGTCAGGCGAAGGATGGGTCGGGCTTCGCGCTCAGCTGGTGGACAAGATAGCAAAAAAACTGGTGATGGATTTTGTTGTTGAGGATGGCCCCGATTCCACGCACGTTTTGAATGCCGTTTCACCGGCCTTTACAGGGAGTTTTGCGTTTGCGGATATGATTCGCGAAAGAATGGTCGCCAAGAAAGCTGCATAAAGGAAAAGGCAATGAATCTGAAAAATAAAAAAATATTGGTTACGGGCGCTGATGGATTTATCGGATCTCATTTGACCGAAACACTTGTAAAACGAGGTCACGATGTCCGTGCGTTCGTCTTATACAATTCTTTCAATTCATGGGGCTGGCTTGATGACTCGCCGACCAATATCAAGAAATCCTTGGATGTGTGTATGGGCGATATCCGTGATCCTCATGGAGTAAAATCCGCTATGAAGGGGTGTGAGGTGGTTCTGCATTTGGCCGCACTTATCGGTATTCCTTACTCCTATCATTCGCCGGACAGTTACGTAGACACTAATGTCAAAGGTACCCTGAATATTTTACAAGCAGCCCGCGAGCTGGGGATCAAAAAGATCGTGCATACATCCACCAGTGAAGTTTATGGCACGGCGAAATTTGTTCCTATTACCGAAGAGCATTCGTTGCAGGCTCAATCACCTTATGCTGCGACCAAGCTCGGTGCAGACCAGATCGCGATTTCTTTTTTTAAATCGTTCAAGACGCCTGTGGCGATCTTGCGGCCTTTCAATACTTACGGACCTCGTCAGTCGGCGCGCGCTGTGATCCCATCGGTGATCACTCAGATCGCTTCTGGTGAAAAAGAGATCCGTTTAGGATCGCTTCATCCCACGCGAGACTTTACTTTTGTTGAAGATACGGTTCAGGGTTTTATTTGTGCCGCAACATCTGATAATGCTGTAGGGGAAGTAATCAATCTGGGAAGTCAATTCGAGATCTCTATTGGCCAGACGGCTCAGTTAATTGCCCGGTTGATGAAAAAGAGGATAAAAATTAAAACTGATGTAAAAAGGTTCAGACCGAAAGACAGCGAAGTGGAGCGGTTGTTTGCCGACCATTCCAAAGCAAAAAAACTTATGAATTGGTACCCGGTTCATGGTGGACAAGAAGGTTTTGAAAGCGGTTTGGAGAAAACCATAAGATGGTTCACCAAAAAAGAGAATCTCTCAAGATACAAATCGGGTCTCTATGGAATTTAATTAGGAGGAGATAATGAAAAATTTTACGCTTGCCGGAAGAAAGATTGGGCCGAATGAACCGCCATTCGTGATCATGGAAGTGGGTATCAATCATGAGGGGAGCTTCAGGAAAGCCATACAAATGGTGGATGCGGCCGTGGAAGGTGGAGCGGATTGCGTTAAGTTTC
Organism: uncultured Planctomycetia bacterium; assembly: GCA_964642015.1. Taxonomy (GTDB): domain Bacteria; phylum Omnitrophota; class Gorgyraeia; order 2-02-FULL-51-18; family 2-02-FULL-51-18; genus CAZXLF01. The sequence goes on along the minus strand of CAZXLF010000003.1, from coordinate 276,682 downwards.
AGTGCCATATTACTGATAAGGAAATGATCCCTACCGATATGAAGCCCGGAAAAATCTCCAAAGAACGTCTCTGGGATATTATTAAACGGTGTGAATTGACAGAAAAAGAAGAAAAAGACGTTCAGGCTTATTGTCGAAAAAAAAAGATCATCTATTTGAGTACACCATTCTCAAGAGAAGCGGCTGACCGTTTGAATTCAATGAACGTGCCCGGTTTCAAAATAGGCTCAGGTGAGTGCAATAATTATCCTTTATTAGATCATGTGGCACGCATGGGCAAACCGATTATTTTATCGACAGGCATGAATGATATTGATTCCATCGCCCAAGCTGCCAAGACCATACAAGCACATGGTTGTCCATTGATGCTGATGCATTGTACGTCGATGTATCCGACGCCTTATGAAAAAGTCAGATTGGGCGCTATTCAAGAATTGATGAAACATTTTGGTTTGCCGGTGGGATTAAGCGATCATTCGATAGGGATCTATACCTGTTTGGGCGCAGTCGCTTTGGGTGCTTCGGTTTTGGAGAAGCATTTTACGGTGACAAGAAAATGGCCCGGACCCGACATTCCTATTTCTATTGAGCCCGCTGAATTAAAGGAGCTTGTTTGTGGCGCGCGTGCGATATGGCAGGCGCGAGGAGGTCAAAAAACGATTCTTCCGGAAGAAAGACCGGTGATCGATTTTGCTTACGCGAGCGTAGTAACGATCCGGCCTGTGCGAAAGGGGGAATTTTTCACGCAACAGAATGTTTGGGTGAAGCGCCCAGGCACAGGAAAGATCCTGGCGAAAGATTTGAAAAAGGTATTTCATAAAAAAGCGATGAGAAATTTGGCTGAGAATGTAGCAATAGCGCCGGAAGACATTGCTAGATTTTGACCGGAGGTTTTTACGAGAAAGATAGCTATTTTTACCGGCAACAGAGCCGAATACGGTCTGCAGTACCCGATCATCAAGGCGATCAGCACGCACCCTCAGTTAAAGCATTTTCTTCTTGTTTCGGGTGCGCATCTGAACGAAGATTTCGGTAAAACCGTCCAAGAGATCGCCAAAGATGGTTTTAAAGTCTATCGTGAAGTCAAGATAGATATGGAACAAGATACACTTTTTTCTACAGCGCAGGCTATCGGTTCAGGCATCCTGAATCTAAGCAAAGCACTCAGCGAACTTAAGCCCGATATTCTAGTGGTCTATGCGGACCGGTTCGAAGGTTTTGCGGCCGTGATCGCAGGGACCCAAATGGGCATACCGACAGCTCATATCGAAGGAGGCGATATCACGGAAGGCGGTGCGCTCGATGATTCGGTCCGGCATGCAATGACGAAGCTAGCACACCTTCATTTTACAACGAATGAGGAAGCGGCTGGCCGCATTCGTGCGATGGGCGAAGAGGCGTGGCGGGTTTTTAATGTCGGTTTTCCGGCCATTGATTTGATCAAGGCAAAAAATTTTGCTTCTCGCGATGAACTGATAAAGCGTTATGGTTTGGACTTCAGCAAACCGTTCGTTGTTTTTACGCAACATTCGGTCGCGACCGAATATAAAGCCGCAGAGCGGCAGATCATGCCTTCGCTTGCTGCGATGGAAATTTTAGCGAAGGAAGGTTGTCAGGTATTTGTAACTTATCCGAATAATGACGCTGGTGGAAAACGCATTATTGATGTGATCAGTCGCTGGCATCGGAAACTGCAGGCGATTGGTATACAGATCCATAAGAGTCTCGGCAGATATAACTACCACGGACTTCTTTACCAAGGCGCGTACGGAAGAGGGCGGGGGGTGTGTGTGGGAAATTCTTCAAGCGGCATCAAAGAAACTCCGGCGCTTGGTTGCCCCGCAGTCAATATCGGTTCGCGTCAAAAGGGCCGTCTTCGCGCAAACAATGTTTTGGATACCGGATACAAAACTCAGACGATCTTAAAGGCCGTGCACCGCAGTTTGTTCGATGAAAAGTTCAGAAAAAAATGCAAGGACTGCAGGAATCCGTACGGCATCGGAGATGCCGGCAAAAAGATAGCTAGGATTTTGTCCAAAATCCCTTTGGATAAAAAGTTGGTCCAGAAACGAATGACAATATAATTTAAAGATGACAACTTTTGCGGAGAAGAAACAAATGAAGCCCTGGGAAAAGACGTTGGTTGCATCAGGAGCCGCCATTTCGGAGGCGATCCGAAAAATAGATGTCAGTCATTTGCAGATCGCTTTGGTGGTAGACAAAAACCGCCGCTTATTAGGGACGGTGACTGACGGAGATGTGCGGCGCGGTATTTTAAAGGGGATCGCTTTAAACGAACCGGTGAATCGCATCATGGCAGCAAAACCAGTCGTTGCGCCTATCCATAAGAGCCGGGAAAATATTTTAGCCATCATGAAGCAAGAAGGTGTTCATCAGGTTCCGTTGGTGGATGAGGTTGGGCGTGTGGTAGGGATGGAAGTGCTGGATAAATTGATTGATCCCGGAATAAAAGACAATTGGGTTCTCTTGATGGCCGGAGGACTTGGATCGCGTCTGCGCCCCTTGACGGATGAGCGCCCGAAACCGCTTCTTCATGTCGGAAGCAAACCGATCCTGGAAACCATTTTGGAAAATTTCGTAGAATACGGTTTCAAAAAATTCTTTATGTCCGTTAATTATAAAAATGAAATGGTCAGAGAATATTTTGGCAACGGCTCACGTTGGGGAGCCGAGATCCAATATTTGAAGGAAACCGAACAGTTGGGCACTGCCGGAGCTCTTTCATTGTTGCCGAAAAAACCGGCGTTACCGCTGATCGTGATGAACGGAGATCTGCTGACCAAGATCAATTGGAATCAACTGCTTGCTTTTCATCATGAAAATGATTGTGCAGCGACGATGTGTGTCCGTGAATATGATTTTCAAGTGCCTTATGGCGTCGTCAAGATAAATGACCATCATATTGATGCGATCGATGAGAAACCGGTGCAGAGATTTTTTGTGAACGCCGGAATCTATATCTTGAACCCCGAAGCCTTGCGGGGGATTTCCAAAGGCGTGGCGCTGGATATGCCGTATTTGATCGAAAAACTTATCCGTAAAAAAATGGGTGTCGCGGCGTTCCCGATCCGGGAATACTGGCTTGATATCGGGCATTTAGACGACTTGGAGCGCGCAAACGGCGACTTTTCGAGATTTTTTAAGGAAGGCAAATGAAATCCGAACATAGGATCCTGTGGTTAATTACAGCTCGATCAGGATCTAAAAGCATACCCGACAAAAATATAAAATTACTAGCGGGGACGCCTCTGTTGGCTTATCGGATCAAGTCAGCTCTAAAGATAGCAAAAAGATCGGACATTTGGATCTCCACTGACAGTCGTCGATACGCCAAGATCGCAGAATCATTCGGTGCTCAGGCGCCATTCATCCGGCCAGCTTATTTGGCAACGGATTCTTCGAAATCGGTGGATGCGGTGCTCCATGCGATGGATTGGACCGCTCGGTCGGGAGCCAAATACGACGCGATAGGCTTACTCGAACCGACAGCACCTTTTATTAAAGCGAAACATTTGAAAGAAGCGGTTCGCAGACTTTTTTTGGATCCGTCGGCAAAAAGCATTGTCGCTACCCGCCGTGTTAGGCCCAGCACTTTTTTTATTCAAAAGGATGCACGTTATCTCTCTGTGATCGCTGCCAATATGAGGAGAAGAGGCGGAGTTTTAAGGCGGCAAGAAGAAGACAGTGAGGTCACGCCCAGCGGAGGTTTTTACATTTCCAAATGGGAACCGTTTTTGAAGATCAAGAGTTTTTATTCTGATCGCGCTCTCTCGTTTATTGTTCCCGACCCACACGGACTGGAGATTGATGAGCCGCTTGATTGGTTGTGGGCAGAATTTTTGATCGAAAAGAAGATCATCAATAAGAGGGAAATATTCCAATGAAGGCTAAGCTGAATTCCGGCACAGAATTATGGAAGAAGGCCAAGACTCTGATCCCCGGAGGCAATCAACTTCTCTCGAAACGCAGTGAACGGTTTTTGCCCGGTCTCTGGCCGGCTTATTATAAGAAAGCGAAGGGTTGTGAGGTTTGGGATATGGATGGCCGTCGTTATTTTGATTTTACCCAAGTAGGTGTCGGTGCATGTGTTTTGGGGTATGCCGATAAAGAAGTGAACGAGGCGGTCATAGAAGCTATTAGGAATGCATCGATGTGTACGCTCAACTGTTATGAAGAAATAGAATTGGCAGAAGTTTTACTATCACTTCATCCTTGGGCTCAGATGGCCCGATTTGCTCGGACAGGCGGAGAAGCGTGCGCGATCGCGGTTCGCATTGCTCGCGCCGCCACCGGAAAGACGAAAGTAGCGTTCTGTGGATACCATGGCTGGCATGACTGGTATTTGTCGGCAAATTTGGGCGGCAGCTCAAATTTAGATGACCAATTACTGCCGGGTTTGGCGCCGCTCGGGGTGCCTAAAGAATTAAAGGATACGACTTTTCCGTTCCAATACAATCGGCTGGACGAGCTTGAAAAAATCGTCCGCGATCACGGCCGAGAGATAGGCGTTATCATTATGGAGCCTGTCCGCGACGAAATGCCAAAGGAGAATTTTTTGCATAGGGTCAGAGAGTTGGCCGACCGGATTGGCGCGGTTTTAATTTTTGATGAAGTCACTTCAGGTTTTAGGATGAATCTGGGAGGCGCGCACCTTGGTTTTGGAGTGCACCCGGATATGGTTGTTTTTGGCAAGGCGCTTGGCAATGGGTTCCCCATTTCCGCCGTGCTGGGTCGCCGATCCGTAATGGATGCTGCTCAAAACACGTTTATCAGCTCTACATTTTGGACAGAAAGGATCGGATTTGTGGCGGCGCTAACAACTCTTAAGGCCATGAAAAAACGCAAAACACAGCAGAAGCTGATGCGGTACGGCGAGCTTCTTAATGAAGGCTGGCAGAAGCTTTCCCGAAAACATAATTTGCCTATCAAGATCAGCGGGATCCCGTCGTTGACACACCTTTCGTTTTTAGTGGACCAGCCTATGGAGGCGCAAACTCTTTATTCTCAAGAGATGCTTTTAAAAGGTTATCTCGTTGGGCCCTCCGTATATCTGACTGGCGCACACAATGAAGATTTGATCAGAAAATTCATAAAAGACTCGGATGCGACTTTCTTAAAGATTAAAAAAGGATCCGATTCGGGAACCATCAGAAAAAGTTTGAAAGGAGATGTGGCTTATGCCGGTTTCAAACGATTGGCTTAAAAAAAACAACCGCTTTTCCTTGAAAGGCAAAACCGCGATCGTGACGGGGGGAGCGGGAATATTGGGAGAGGTTTTTTCGGAAGGACTTGCAAATCATGGAGCAAATGTGGCCGTAGTCGATGTGAATGCGAAAAAGAGTGAGAGTCTGGCTAATAGCCTTTCTAAGAAATATCGCGTGAGAGCCGTGGGAATTTCATGTGATGTTTCCTCGTCAGAATCGGTGAGATCCATGGTCCGGATGGCCGTCAAATCTTTGGGCGACATCCATATCCTTCTTAATAACGCCGCCACAAAATCCGACGATTTGGAAGCATATTTTCAACCTTTTGAAAATTATTCTTTGAAAGAATGGCAAAAAGTGATGTCGGTCAACGTTGACGGCGCTTTCTTGGTCGCTCAGGCGGTCGGAAATCAAATGATCCGCCAGAAAAAAGGCGGGTCGATTATTCAAACAGCTTCTATATACGGCATCATGGGACCTGATCACAGGATCTACAAAGGCTCTTTTTATAATGGAAGACCTATTGCGTCTCCGGCTGTTTATTCAGCGTCGAAAGGGGCTATCATTGCTCTCACAAAATATTTGGCCACCTATTGGGCGGGTCACCGTATTCGTGTTAATACATTAACGCCGGGAGGTGTTGAAAGCGGCCAAAACCAAGCTTTTGTCCAAAAATACTCGGATCGAGTGCCAATGAAAAGAATGGCGGAGCGCGAAGAGTTAGTAGGAGCTATTATTTATCTCTCTTCGGACGCGTCCAGTTATCTTACGGGGCACAACCTTATCGTCGACGGCGGTTTAAACGCCTGGTAACCGATTATTCCCATATGACAAAAGCCGTTGTTCTGTCCAACGAAGCCCAATATCAAATATTTCTCGAAAATAGTTCCGATCTCAATGACTTCGTTATTTTTTGCGATAACGAGAGGTTCTATGATTTTTTGAATGAAAGAGGTTTGAAATACGAAATATTGGACGAATTTTTGATCAAAGATAAGTGGGAAGAGATCAATAATTGGGGTTGCGGCAGGGCGTCGGGATGGATCAGACAGTGTAAAGAGCGGGGATTTTTTAAAGCCTTTGATCTTTACTCTGCCATCTACTTATATTTTTCGGTTGATTTGATCCTGGCCCTTAAAAATTATTATTACGCGGACCATCTATTAAAAAAGACAGATCTTTCAGAACTCGTTGTTTTTGAGTCGAAGGTTCCGTGGACTTACCCTAATTTACCCGGAAATTATGTATTAAATTACTGGCTTAAAAAGTTAAGTCAGCAAAAAAATATCCGCACAAAGATTTTTCTGGTGGATGAAAAGCGCCCCGCACCTAGAAAGAGCCTTGCTTCTATTGTGAAGGGTGTCCTCCAAAAAATTTATTCTTGTGTCGCGAAGCCCGAGAAGAATGGGGGAGTAATGGTTTACGGCTCTCTTAAGCACCTAGCCTCTACGCTTATTGAGTTGAAAAATAGAAGTATGAATGTCTTTCTTTATGACAACGAGTTTCATTTTGAGCAGTTTTTATTTGCTCTGCGTTATCATGTCCGTTATTTGACACCCGAATCATTTTCAAAAAAGATCTATACGGATCAGGCCAAATTTATTAAAAACTCTATGTCAGAATTAACGTCAGCTCTAATAGGGAGTGAGATAGAGGATTTCTTTGTTTATGGATCCTATGATTTCTCAGAATTTATTCATGAAATGATCATTCCGTCGATGAAATCTTATATGGAAGAACTTCCCGCCAAGCTTGATCATTATCAAAATATCATCGATACCTGTCAACCCTCGGGAATTCTGGTGGAAGAGGACTTTGCGGCAAGAGCGGTTATGGCGGCGTTCATGAAGTCTAAAAAGATACCCGTTTTTTGTGTCTCTCATGCGAACGCCGTCGTTGAGATCGAAGTTTCGCCGAACGAGCAGGTTTTTAATCTCTCAAAGACATTTATCAATGCCGAATATGAGAAGGCGGGCTATATCGCGAGGGGCTGGGACCCTGATGTGTTTGCGGCGACCGGTACACCACGGTATGACCGCCTTTTGCAAATGAAGAGAGCTAATGCAGGAAAGAATGGTTCTCGGAAAAAGCAGATCTTATATTGTGCGGGTTTTCTCTGGAACTTTCATCCGGATGTGTTGGGCTATATAGGCACAAATATTTACCTTTGCCGACCATTCGAAACGATCTCAATAAAGGCGTTATTAAAGGCAATAGAGGGATTGCCCATAGAAATTGTTATTAAACCGGCTTATTTGGCTGATGAGCCATTGTGGCGCGAGCTTATCAAAGAATTAAAACCTCAGAATTGCGTGACAGTCGCCAAGCACTCGGATGATTTTTTCAAATTATTGACCGAAAGTGATGCGATGGCGCTGTCTTATTGGTCCACGGCGGTGATCGAATCGGCGATGTGCGAGATCCCGACGGTTTATATTGATCTAAAGTCTCAGGCCAACAAGCCGATACGGGAGTTTGGCGAACAGGGATTTTTTAATATTGTGACCGATCCCAAGACTTTGAGAGACGAAATGGAGATGGTGTGCGGTCTGAAAGAGCGGCCAAAAAAACCGAAGCATTCCAATGAGGCGCTCGAATACTATTTGGGTAAGAGAGATGCCCTAGGAACTGCCCGTGTGGCGGATTATATTTTAGAGGCTGTGGAACAAAATAGAAAAAGCGAGGACCGTTGTCTAGAACACGCCAGATCATAAGCGACGCGGGGGATTACACTTCAGCGGCGCTTCTGACGCAATTTGTGACGGTCATCGCAGCGGTTTTGACGCGGCGCTTTTTGGGGCCCTCGCAAATGGGTGTGTGGGTGCTCGTGCAGATCATACTGACCTACGCCAATTATACTCATCTGGGCACATTGGACGCGATCGCGAGAGAAATTCCTTTTTATATTGGCAAAAAGGACGAGTGGAGAGCGGAGAAGATCAAGAATACGGTATTCTCTTTCTCCATTATGACGGCGCTCATCGTGTCTTTAGGGGTGATGGCCTACGCTTTTTTATGGCGGACCCATTTACAGATCGCCGTGTTCTACGGCCTTCTGATAACCGCGGCGCTGGTTATTTTGCAGCGATTGAACACACTGCTTATTTGCCTGGTCCGAGCTTTCAAGTATTTCGAATTGGCAGGCAAGCTGACGTTTTTCTCGGCTGTCGTGAATATGATTTTGATCAGTTTTTTGTCCTACCGGTATAAACTTTACGGTTTTATGGCCGCGATGACTTTAAGTTTTATTTTTAATATTGCTTATGTGCACCTCAAGAAAAACTTTCATTTCCGATATTCGCTAAGCGGAGTCGAGCTTAAGCCTTTGATCGCTTATGGATTTCCGCTGATGCTGCTGGCTTTTTTTTCAACGATCTTTGAAACGATAGACCGGTTGATGGTCGCGCGGTTTCTGGGCCTTGAAGCGCTGGGATTATACAGCATCGCGCTGATGGCTTACGGCTATCTTCAAAGCGTCCCCAACTCCATCAGCATTGTGATGATCCCCAATTTACATGAAAAATTCGGACAAACGGAAAATAAGCATGATCTTAAAAGCTATTTATTAAAATCGGATTCGGTATTTTCCGTGGTAATGCCCGTTTTGATCGGCGCCGGCTGGTTTTTGGCACCGCTTCTCATCGGGATCGTGCTGCCAAAGTTTAAGGAAGGGATCGATGCGCTCCGGCTTTTGATCTTAAGCGCTTATTTTATCGGCGTGGGCATGGCCTATACTTTATTCATTTATGCGATAAAAAAACATTGGGCACTTTTTCCTTTAAATATAATCGCCGCGCTTTTTGCTGTTCTTTTTAACTGGATCGCGATCCAAAAGGGCTGGGGCATTGCCGGAGTGGCTGGAGCTACCACGATCGCCACGTTATTTTATTTTACGATGGTCTATATTTATGCGGCCAGGGAAGTATATTCGCTGCAGGAAGGCTTGAAAGAATACGCGGTAATCGTATTTAAATTTATTTGTATGTCATTACTTCTTTTTTCTTTAAAAAATTGGGTCAATTTTTCATCCTCACTCATAACGGCTATTGCGCAAACAATTTTATATGGGGCTTGCTGTTGGCCATTTTTATGGAGAATAAATAAAAAGTTTGAGATCTTTTCTATCTGGTTTAACAAATTTAAAAAACTTTTTCTAACACGGATAAAAAGCGAATGAGCGAGTTAGTTTCGATGGTCGTAGCGGTTTACAATGGCGAGAAGTATCTTGAGGAGCAGATCGAGAGCCTTCGAAATCAGGATTATAAAAATCTGGAAATTATCATTGTGGATGACTGTTCGAAGGACAGCAGCGTAAAAATTTCTCATGCGTTTGCCGCTAAGGATCCCCGAATACAGGTCCACCAAAATCCAGCGAATTTAGGATTTGCGAAGAATTTTCTTAATGGTATGTTGATGACGAAAGGCGAGTTTGTCTGTTTTTGTGATCAGGATGATGTTTGGCGCGCGGATAAGGTCCGAATACTGAAAGAATTATTGGGGGCAAACCCAAAGAATATTCTGGCCTATTCGGATCTTGAGATCTGCGACGAAGCGCTTCAAAGCACGCACGCCTCTTTCTGGAAGGCGGCCGGCATAGCGCCCCGTAAAGGATGTCTTAAAGAAAAAGCGCTGCTCCGGAATCTTGCGCCGGGCTGTTCGATGATGTTTCGTGGCAGAGTGAGAGATATTCTCAAGGCGGCGCCGAAAGATCTGCCTTTTAACCATGATCATCTGGTTTTTGTGATCAGTGCGGCTTTAGGAAATCTTGTTTACACGAAGGAGCGGCTGGTCAAATACCGACAGCATGACAAAAACAATATCGGAGCGTTTTATCCTTCGAGGGTGAATAGAGACTTTTTTATTCAGGATGTCCAAAGAAAGATCGGCGCGGTCCAAAAGATCTTTAATGGATCGACAGATCTAAAATTCAAAAAGGTTCAGGAATTTTGCGGTTTTTGGAGGAATGATGAAAATTTACGTTCACGACCGACTTTTATGGATTATTATTTGTTTCTGAGGAATGACCGCTGGTCTGACAAATTATTGGGAGCGACCGAATGTCTGATGCCAGAAGCCTATCGTTGGCTGAAAAAACACAAACGAACTTAAACGCCGGCTGCAAGATCTGCGGTGGAAGCCGGTTCAGATTCCTTTATGAGGGGAAGGACCGCTTGCATTTCTTAGAAGGTGAATTTCGCCTTTATCGCTGCGAAGACTGTGGACTTATTTTTATTCATCCGTTTCTGAACCAGCAGGATCTCGCCCGGTATTACCCCGAGGATTATTATTCATACAGCGATTCCGAAAAGTTGAATGATGAAGCGTCAGTTACACGGAATAAGCTCATTTTTTATTTGAAACACCCTATTAGGGCCGCCAATTGTATCCTTTATTCTAAGATATTGAAGCATAACCGTAATTTACCGTGTTCGGCGGGTCAAAATATTTTAGATATCGGTTGCGGGGATGGACGATTTTTATTGGAAAAAAAAGCGTCTGGTTGTCGTTGTTTTGGCGTAGATATTTCTTCGCAGGCGCTTCAGAAGCTCTGCCTAAAAGAACCTCAGATAATCACGCATTGTGGAAATCTGTGGGATGCAGGTTTTCAGAATGATTTTTTTGACGGGATCAATATCTGCAATGTAATGGAACACGTTTATGAACTGGATCAATTGTTGATTGAAGCGAGAAGGTTGCTAAAGAAAAGCGGGCGCCTGAGGATCTTGGTGCCAAACTCAACGTCGTTGACATATGCGCTTTTTGGCCGCTTTTGGCTTGCGCTTGATGTTCCGCGGCATGTCTATGTATTTTCAACCGCAAATCTGAAGCGCCTTTTCGAGCGACATGGTTTTGAAATTGTGAATTACCGCACCCCGGAAAATTCTTACGATGTTTTAGGCAGTATAATCTATATTTTTAATTCTTTGTTCGGGAAAAAATATTTAATGTCCAGACTTTCACATGTTTGGGACAGCGAGTGGCTCAAGCTGATATTTTTTCCTTACGCATTTTTTGTGAATATTTTCAAGATAGGCGATACGGTCGAATTTATCTTAAAAAAGCAGGATCTTTAGATCGGAGAAACAATGAAAAATTCTAAAGTAGAGGCGATAGACATTCAGACAAAAAAAGCTTGGGAAAAAAATTGGGAAGACACTTCTGTTAAAAGGATCATGGGAATTTTTGATTATGACCGTGTCAAAAAGCAGATGCAGCTTTATTTACGGGTCCTGCCAAAGCAGCAGAAAATTTTGGAGGGCGGATGCGGTCTTGGGCCCTATCTGATCAAACTCCGCGAATTGGGTTACGATGTCGAGGGTATTGATTACAACGAAGAGCCTATTCAGCGTTTGCGCGAATTTGATCCGACGCTTCCGGTTTCCGTCGGGGATGTCACGGATATTCGTTATCCCGATGCGCATTTTGGTGCGTATCTCTCACTGGGAGTTATCGAGCATTTTACCGAAGGTCCTCAACAAGCTATCCGGGAAGCCCGCAGGGTGCTTAAGAAGGGCGGTGTGTTTGTCGTGGCGGTGCCGCGCCATCATTTATTTATGAAGATCCTCTGGCCCATCCATTTTGTTAAGAGCAGTAAATTTTTAAGAAAACTGTTCAATAAACCCAGTGACCATCATTATTGGGAGCAGTATTTTAATAAAGAAGCGCTTAAAAAGATCCTGGAAAATGAAGGCTTTGAAGTGCGCGAGATCCATCCAATGGATCATTCACACTCGCTGGTCTCGTTCAGCAGTATTTTCAGGGACAAAAATAGTTATGACGAGGCCAATGCACTTGGGTTGCGTCTGGGCCGCTGGTGTGAAAAATACCTGCCTTGGTCTACCGCGGCGCAAATGACGTACATTTGTTATAAAAAATAAACTATGCCGCTTCGCGTCAACATTCTGATATTGAATTACAACGGCCGGCCGCTTTTGGAGAAATACCTGTCTTCGTTTGAGGCGGCCTCCAAAGCCTCTGATCATCATTGCCGTCTTGGTGTGATCGATAATTGTAGCGTCGACGACAGCGTAGAATGGCTTAAGAAAAATTTTCCCTCCGTTGCGATCTATCCGTGCAAAGTCAATAGAGTGCTTTGTTCGTACAACGATATCGCGAAAGACATCGACGACGACATCGTTATTTTCATGAATAATGATATGCGAGTCGAACAAGGCTTTGTCGATCCTATGGTCGACCTGTTTATTTCGGATCCCCAACTATTTTTTGTGACGCCTAAGTGTCTATCCATGGAAACTCAGGCTTATGAGGGGAGCAAGACGAAGGCTTCTTTGAAATATGGCGTTTTTTGGTCCAGTTCCAAATATCCCGGCTTCGAAGCGCATATTAACCGCGCCGGGTACACGTTCCAAGGAGGGTACGGGGCTTTCGACAGGAAAAAATTCTTGGAATTAGGCGGTTACGATGATCTATATATGCCGGGACGGTTAGAAGATTCGGACCTGTGTTTTAGGGCCTACAAACGGGGCTGGAAATGCCTCTATGAGCCTAAGAGCATCGTCTATCATGAGGGCGGGACAAGTTTTCATAAAAAGTTCGGCGTCAAAAAAACTTTGGCGATCAACTGGCGGAATACATTTCTGTTTATGTCGAAAAATTTAAGTGATAAAATGACCCTCTTGAAATTTATATTATGGCTTCCGGCCCGTATCGTTTACAGCCTGGTAACCTTCAAATTTGAATTTCTGATAGGCCTTTTTCAGGCCATTCCGCTGCTGGGCAAGGCGCTCGAGCGCCGGAGGCAACAGCGCGCTCTGGCGGGAAATAATGAGTTAACGGATAGTCGAATATTTGATCTTTCGATCAGAGATTATGATGCCGAAACCACATAATTTTAAATTGTCAGCCGTTATTATTACGCTTAATGAGGAAGCGAATATCGGGAGCTGTCTTAAACAACTTGAATTTTGTGATGAAGTTATCGTGGTAGATTCGGGAAGCATTGATCAGACGCGTCAGATAGCGTCAAAAACCGGCGCGAGAGTTTACGAGCATCCGTTAGAAGATTTTGCAAGCCAGAAAAACTTTGGCGTAGAGAAAGCCTTGGGCGACTGGATACTTCAGATAGACGCTGATGAACGTGTTCCGGAAGCTTTGGCTTCAGAGATCCAAAATGTTTTGGCGGCGCCAAAAACTGACACTTATTTTCTTCCCCGTAAGAATCAGATATTCGGTCGTTGGATGAAATATGGGGCCAATAGATCGGATTATCAGCTGAGGCTTGCAAAAAAAGAGCATGCAAAGTTTTCCGGTAAAGTCCATGAGCGGATACCCGCTACGAAAAAAACAGGTCGATTAACGAATCCCATCTTGCATTTTTCCACGCCGACTATCTCAAGATTCATGCACAAGCTTAATCCTTATTCGACCCTTGAAAGTAAATTGTGGGATCAGGAGGGAAGAGAAGTGTCATTAAAAAAGCTTGAATCACGCCCTTTGAAGGTGTTTTTGTGGCTTACTTTTTTAAAATTGGGTTTCATGGATGGGACCGAAGGGATTTTCTTTTGTATTTTGAGCGCTTATAATCAGTTCGTGAGTTTAGCCAAGCAATGGGAATTAAAATTCAACCGGGAAATGCCCAAAACCCCATGAAGATAGCTTTTTTTACTTATCCGGCGGCATTTCAGAACGTCGGTGGAGGCGAAGTTTCGCTGCTTAAACTTAAAGAATATTTGGAAAAGGAAGGCGTGCAAGCCGATCTGTTTGATACTTGGAGATCAAAAATCGAAGAATATAACTTTATCCATGTTTTTGGGTCGGTAAAAGATTGCTTAGGCCTGGTGCGTGTGGCCAATGCGCGGAAAGTCAAGGTGGCAATCTCGCCACTTTTATGGTCGGATATGAGGCGCGCAATTTATACCGACGGCCCATTTAGCATGAAAGCAGACCTTTTAATAAGACATTTGGTCAAAGCGTTGTATCCGGCTTTTCCCTCGGCCAGAAGGGAACTTTTGATGCGTTCGGATTTAATTTTTCCGAATTCGGAAATAGAAAAGGAGCATGTTGCCAGATTTTTTGCGATCCCTTTGCAAAAAATGAAAGTCCTTTATAATGGAGTGGATATTGAGTTTGCTTCCGCAAGACCAGATGCGTTCCGCGAAAGATATGGCGATGAGCCGTTCATCTTAGGCGTTGGCAGGATCGAGCCGCGCAAGAATCAGTGGAATTTAATTAAAGCCGTAAAGGCGATAAAAGGCAAAAAATTGGTATTGATAGGCAGTCCCGTGACAGGTTACGAGGAATATTACCAGAGTTGTCGGAAGGAGGGCGAGGGATTTACGACATTCTTGTCTACGATTAAGCATGAAGATCCTGTTTTAAGGTCTGCCTATGCTGCTTGCGAGCTCTTTGTTCTTCAAGGATGGTTTGAAACACCGGGCTTAGTAGCCTTGGAAGCGGCGCTGGCAGGAGCCAATGTAGTCGCGACATCCGGAGGAAGTACTAAAGATTATTTTAAAGATCATGTGGAATACCTTAACCCCGCTAGTCCCGATGACATGAAAGAAAAGATCTTAAAGAGCATGGGAAAACAAAATAGTAATTTAAAGAACCATGTTTTGGACCATTTTACGTGGGATAAGATCGCCAAATCGGCCATTAGTTTCTACCAAGAAGTGCTAGCTCATTGAAATTATCAGTCATCATCCCAGTTTATAATGAAAAGGATACGATCCAGGAGATCGTGGATCGGGTGCGTGCGGTTCCTGTTGAAAAAGAGATTATTATTGTGGATGATCTTTCAATCGACGGTACTCGGGAATTCATTCAAAAGAACTATGCGGGCCAAAGCGGATTCAAAACTATTTTTCATGACAGCAATCAGGGTAAGGGAAGTGCGATCCGTACCGCGATCCGATCGGTATCCGGCGACGTTGTTATTATCCAGGATGCCGATTTAGAATACAATCCGCAAGATTTTATACGTATTTTGCGAGAATTCGAGAAACCCGAAGTCCATATCGTATACGGAACGCGCTTTAAGAATGTTAACAAATTTTTGTTCGTCTGGCATTGGTTCTCGAATCGTTTTCTAGGCTCTCATTACGAGATCCGTTATTTGCATCATTTTATGGGCATTCAGTTCTTGAATTTTTTGGCAAATGTCCTTTATGGGGCCCATATTACGGACGAGGCTACTTGTTATAAGGCTTTTAGGAAAGAAGCGCTTGATCGGATCCGTCTGAATTGCAAAGGGTTTGAATTTTGTCCCGAGGTGACCGCAAAGGCGAAGAAGGCGGGCTACACGATCGTGGAGGTGCCGATCTCGTACCATCCGCGTTCGCATCAGCAGGGAAAGAAGCTAAGTTTTTGGAAACACGGTTTGGAAGCGATCTGGACGCTGATCAAGTACCGGTTTGTTGATTAATATGAAATATGTATTCAAGAAAAAAATAAATACATTACTTGTATTCTTAATGGATGCGATCGGCTACGGTATTTTCTTTTTTTTCAAACGTAAGCCTCGAGCCATTCCGGAGAATATTCGGACGATACTCGTGATCCGCTTGGATCATGTGGGCGATGTTCTTTTGTCGACAGCTGTACCCAAAGCTATCAAAGAAAATTATTCGCATAGCCGCGTGATATTCTTGGTCTCAAGCTGGTCAGCTCCTTTGTTGGAGAACAACCCGTTCATCGATGAGATCATTACATATGATGCTCCGTGGTTCGCGAAAAAGAGGTACAAAAAAAATGCCGATGTACATGGTTTTTTTG
Organism: uncultured Planctomycetia bacterium; assembly: GCA_964642015.1. Taxonomy (GTDB): domain Bacteria; phylum Omnitrophota; class Gorgyraeia; order 2-02-FULL-51-18; family 2-02-FULL-51-18; genus CAZXLF01. The sequence continues at coordinate 260,723 of CAZXLF010000003.1, read as the reverse complement.
GACTTGTCAGGGTTCTTCGCGGCAAAGAGATAGAGCTGGCTATCGCTTTGCGAGGCGATCTGCGAGAAAATATCTTGATGTTTCTATCCGGGATCAAGAATAGAGTGGGGTATGGGGTCACCGGAGGCGGCTTTTTACTGACCAAAGAAGTGCCTTATCAAAAGGGTGTTCATGAAAGCGCTCATCAGGGGGATATGCTGAGCGCTTTGGGAATGCACCACGCGTTTTTAGAGTCAAAGCTTTATTTTTCTGAAACAGAGACCCTTAAAATAGATCAAAGATTGGACCGCCTAGGCATCCAAAAAAACGATAAATTCATATGTCTTCTCGTTGGCGCCGGAAGTCGTGCCAAGGAATGGCCGATAGAGAATGTCAATCTTTTCTTGGATGAACTTGCGAACAAATTCTCTGCGTACAAGGTGCTTATTGTGGGTGCCAGTTTAAGGCTGTCGGAACAACTTAGGAACATGAATAACCGGCGTTTTTTGAACCTTATTGGCGAAACTTCTTTACGAGAGCTTTGCCTTATGATTAGAAGGGCCTCGCTATTTGTGGGCCCGGATTCAGGCCCCACACACATAGCCGCTGTGCTTGGAATTCCGTCGATTTTTTTATATAGTGGTACGAATGATTTTGAACGATGGAAACCGCTGAATGAAAACGCTCTCGTGTTGAGGCATCCGGTACCTTGTTCGCCTTGCCAGCTCGATGCCTGTCCTATCCAAGGACATCCTTGCATGGCGGGAATTTTGCCTCAAGAAGTCCTAAAGTCATTAGAAAGTAGATTATGAATATTTTAGGCATATCCGCGTTTTATCATGATAGCGCCGCTTGTTTGGTGAGAGACGGTCAAATTGTGTCTGCGGCCCAGGAAGAACGCTTTACTAGAAAAAAACACGACCAAGCATTTCCATCAAAAGCCATACGCTATTGTCTGCAAAACGCTCATTTGGCCGAAAAAGACCTTGATCTCGTGGTCTTTTACGAAAAACCTTTTTTAAAATTTGAACGGATTCTAGAAACTTATCTTGCCTACGCTCCCATGGGAATAAGTTCTTTTATTAAATCCGTGCCAGTTTGGATCAAACAAAAATTGTGGATCAAAGATATTATTTCTTCGGAATTAAACTACAATGGCAACATCGTTTTTCCCGAGCACCACGAGGCTCACATCGCGTCCGCTTTTTTTCCGTCCCCTTTTACTGAATCAGCTGTTCTGACAATGGACGGTGTAGGCGAATGGGCCACTTCGAGCCTAGCCGTAGGCAAAGGGAACAAGATAGAGATATTAAAGGAAATACGGTTCCCGCATTCGATAGGGTTGCTTTACTCAGCATTCACTTATTACACAGGGTTCAAGGTCAATTCTGGGGAATATAAAGTGATGGGACTTGCACCTTACGGAGAACCAAGATACAAAGAAAAAATTCTTAAGCATCTGATAGATCTTAAAGAGGACGGCTCATTCCGGCTCGATATGAAATATTTCGGTTACGGCGCCGGCTTGCGGATGACCAATCAGAATTTTCACCGGTTGTTCGGCGGGCCTCCAAGAAGGCCTGAGTCTCGATTGACCCAAAGAGAGATGGACCTGGCGCGTTCCATACAAGATGTGACTGAGGAAGTCATGATACGTATGGCGCGGCACGCACGAAAAGTGACCGGCATGAAAAATTTGTGCCTCGCCGGCGGTGTGTCGCTTAATTGTGTCGGTAATGGAAAAATATTGGCGGAGAAAATATTCGATAATATCTGGATACAACCGGCCGCAGGCGATGCCGGCGGAGCGCTTGGCGCGGCTTTGTATGGATGGTATCAGTATTTGGACAAACCCAGGCAGGTCGACGGCAAAAAGGATGCATTGAGCGGCTCTTATCTTGGACCCGAATTCACGAACGACGAAATAGAAACTTTTTTAAAAAAACAAAGCTCCCCGTATGAAGTTTTGTCATTAAATGAGCTTTCAGAGAAAGTGGCGGATTTAATTGCCGGAGGTAAAGTTATCGGATGGTTTCAAGGCCGGCTTGAGTTTGGGCCTCGTGCGCTTGGCGGAAGATCGATTATCGGTGATGCCCGTTCGCCAAAAATGCAGGAGACCATGAATCTGAAGATCAAGTACCGAGAAAGTTTTAGACCCTTTGCGCCAACGGTCTTAAAGGAAAAAGTCTCAGATTATTTCGAAATAGAATCGGATAGTCCTTATATGCTGCTTGTCGCTCCGGTGAAACGTTCGATCCGCAAGGCTATGTCAGAAAAGGAAGAAAAACTTTTCGGCATAGAGAAACTGAATGTTGCGCGATCGACGATACCAGCAGTGACCCACGTGGATTATTCCGCGCGTATCCAGACGATCGATAAAGAGACAAACCCTTTGTATTACGACATGATTCGGAAACTTGATCAAAAGTACGGATGCCCCGTGATAATAAATACTTCATTCAATGTGCGTGGAGAGCCTTTGGTCTGCACGCCTGAAGAGGCATATACCTGTTTTATGCGTACGGAAATGGATTATTTGGTGATGGGAAATTGCTTGTTAGACAAGACACAACAAAAGCCACTCAAGAAGGATATCGAGTGGACTAAAAAGTTTGAGTTAGACTAATCATGCTGCTTGATGACATTAGAAGTATCAAAAGTTCCGCCAAGGATTTAAAAAAATTCGGGCTCACAGTCGGTATTGTTTTTCTTTTAATAGGGTTTTTGTGGCTTTGGAAATCCAAAGGTGGATATGTTTATTTTATTTTCACCGGAGCCTTCTTCATTGTTTTTGCCTTCTTGGCACCGCTGGTCCTCAAACCGATCCAGAAAATTTGGATGACCGCTGCGTTAGCAATGGGGTGGGTGATGACCCGCGTGCTTTTAAGTATCGTGTTCTATCTGGTCATGACACCAATCGGATTGATCGCCAAGTTGATGGGAAAAAAATTCTTGGATCCAGCACTTCAAGCTGATGCAGATAGTTATTGGGTGATCCGCCGGCCTTTAGACCGAAAAAAAGAAGATTATGAAAAGCAATATTAAATGAGAGGAGATGGATCCGATGGGAAAATTGTCGATCGTTAAAGAGTTTTGGGACTTTTTGAAGGTGAGAAAAAAATGGTGGATCACGCCTATTGTTATCGTGCTTGTTCTTCTTGGTGTTTTGATCGTGTTTAGCCAAGGGTCAGCATTGGCCCCTTTTATTTATACGCTATTCTGATCTCTCATGACAAAAAGGTCGGTCGGGATCGATGCCCGTATGTGGGGTCATCCCGGCATCGGAAGGTATATTCGAGAGCTTTCCCGCGAAATCGTAAGCTTAGCGCCTGAATTCCGGTTTTCTTTCCTCGGTGAATCTGAGCGTATAAAAGATTTTTTCAGATCGTCAAATCTTCTGAACGAACCGGTTTATACTCCGGCTTCTTCAAAAGTTTATAGTCTGGCTGAGCAATGGGAAATTTTAAAGAAAGCTTCCAATTTAGATTTATTACACAGTCCGCATTTTAATATCCCGGTCTTTTACCGAAAAAAAATGGTCGTAACAGTACACGATCTTATTTATTTGCATGAGCCGACAGCCTCACGTTTTAAATTCGGAAAAATATATGTGAATGAGCTGCTTAAACAAATAGCAAAAAAAGCGTCTCTTGTCATAACCGTTTCTGAATACACCAAAAAGGACCTGCTTGAGCATTTCCCGCGATTTTCTGCAGAACGTATTGTCGCTATTCCTGAAGCTCCTTCTGCGATCTTCGCTAAGATGCCGGATCATTTGCTCCAAGATGCAAAGAAACGTTTTGGGCTTTCAAAACCATTCATTCTTTTTGTCGGCACCTTGAAGCCCCATAAAAACATTCCAACGTTGATCAATGCGGTCAAAATATTAAGGGACAGCAAAGGCATTGAGCATGATCTGGTGCTTGTGGGGCGCAAAGACCAGAGAAACAAAGAAGTTCTTGAAATGATCCATGACAATGTTTTTGTTAAATATCTGGGAGAGCCATCCGATAAGGATCTGGTATCGATCTATAATTTGGCGGACGTTTTTGTGCTCCCGTCTTTTTATGAGGGTTTTGGGCTTCCGGCGCTTGAGGCAATGGCTTGTGGAACACCCGTGATTGTTTCAAATAGGTGCAGCTTGCCGGAGATTGTCGGTTCGGCCGGAGCTATTTTTGATGCGGGACAGGTTGACGCTCTGGTTGGGGTTTTATATAATATATTGTTTAGCCAGGAGTTGCGTAAGAATATGTCAAACATAGGGTTAGAGCAAGCTGGACGCTTTTCATGGAGAAAAACAGCCGAAGAAACCGTTAAAATCTACGAACGGGCCATGAGTTGACGAAATTGAAAGTGGCTTTTTCGCATGATTGGTTGAACGGGATGCGCGGAGGGGAAAAATGCCTTGAGGCGCTCTGCGAGCTTTACCCGGAAAGTCAAATATTCACGTTGTTCCATGAAAAAGGCAAGATCTCAGGCGTCATTCAGGATCATTCCATAACCTGTTCAGCGCTTCAATACCTTCCGGGCATTTTTTCACATTACCGTTACTATCTGCCGCTTTTTCCAAGTGCGGCAGAATCATTTGATCTGGATGGTTATGACCTTGTGATCTCTACAAGTCATTGTGTGGCTAAAGGCGTCCGTAAAGACAGAAAGGCGTTTCATGTTTGTTATTGTTTTACGCCGATGCGTTACGCATGGGGGTTTTTTGAAGAATATTTTGGAAATAAAAATTGGTTTGTTCGCCAAGCGATACATTTATCTATCCGGCGCCTTAAAGAATGGGATGTAGCGGCCAATCAACACGTGGATCATTTTATCGCGATATCCGAGCATGTAAAAAAACGCATCCGGCAATTTTATAATAGGGATGCCGATGTTATTTATCCGCCGGTAGACACGGATTTTTATACACCGGACAGCGGTGTTGTTAGAGAGGATTTTTATTTGATCGTATCAGCGCTCGTGCCTTATAAGAAAATAGAGATGGCCATAGAAACTTTTAACGGCCTGTCTCAGAAACTGGTGATCATTGGCGACGGCCCTGAAAGGCATTCACTGAAAAATATTTCGGGTAAAAATATAGAATTTCTTGGCTGGCAATCCAACGAAGTGATACGCGATCATTATCGCAGATGCAAGGCGCTGATATTTCCCGGCGAAGAGGATTTTGGGATTGTGCCTTTGGAGGTGCAGGCGTGCGGTGCTTCCGTGATCGCCTATGGGAAGGGCGGAGCGCTTGAGACCGTGAAGGATCATGAGACCGGAATATTTTTTAATGAGCTGAGCGCAGAAAGTTTGCGGCAAGCGATCAAAGATTTTGAAAAGGAAAAAATCTCACCCGAAAATGCTAGATCAAACGCCGAACGATTCGGCAGAGAACGTTATAAAAGTGAAATGAAAAATAAGATCGATCAGCTTTTATCAATGAGGGCCGCTCAATGATCATTCCGAGGCGCCGAAAACGGGACACATTCTTGCCGTGGGTGCAGCTGGCTGTGGATGGTATCACAATGTACCTTATTCTTGCGTCCGCTTTTTGGTTCCGATTTATCAGCCATTATTTTGTCAGCTCACTTGCAGTGCCGGATTATCACGTTTACTTCAAATCTTTCCATGTGATCGTGCTGATCATGGTCTTTTTCCTGCGGTTTTATGGGCTTTATCAGCCTGCGAGGCTTTTGACCTTTTCAGCGGAGATCGGAAGAGTGTTTAAAGCAGTTGCGGCCAGCGTCATTGTGCTGACAGCATTGACATTTTTTATCAGGGGATTTTCGTTTTCGCGCACATTTCTTTTTATGGGTGGTCTATTTTTGGCGCTGGGTCTTTCTTTTTCTCGGTTCGTGCTGGGTTTATGCGTGATGAAACTGGACCAGATCCGCGGAAGTTTACGAAATATTCTGATCATCGGAGTCGATGAGAATGCAAAACGGTTGGTCCGATTTTACAAAAGAAATCCTCGTTTCAGCACGCGTGTAGAAGGTTTTTTAGATGACAACCTCCCCATAGGCGCTCGCGTGGAAGGGCTTCCGGTGTTGGCCAGGACGTCCGAGATACATAATTATATCAAATTTCACCGCCAAATCCACGAGATCGTGCTGGCAATGCAGGGCGTTTCCAATGAGATCGTGCTGAAAATGATCTATGAATGCGAAAAAGAGATGGTCACTTTTCGTTGGATCGCGGACATTTTCGGTCTTATTACTTCTAGAATGAATGTGGTTTATCTTGCTAACACACCGCTTTTATCGTTCTCCGATTCGCCTCTTGGGGATTGGGAGAATAGATTTTTGAAGCGCATGCTGGATGTTACCTTCTCTTTATCAGCGCTGATTCTGTTGTCACCTGTTATTGCGCTCGTTGCTTTTTTGATAAGAAAGGATTCTTCGGGGCCGGTTTTTTATAAGCAGCAGAGGATAGGTCAGGACGGACATCGTTTCTTGCTTTATAAGTTCCGGACTATGAGGGTCGGCGCAGAAAAAACTACAGGTCCGGTATGGACGAAAGCGGATGACCCGCGAAGGACGCGTTTGGGTGTTTTTTTAAGAAAGAATAATCTGGATGAACTTCCTCAGCTTTGGAATGTTTTGAAAGGTGATATGAGTCTGGTCGGTCCGCGGCCGGAGAGGCCTTTTTTTGTGAGCCAGTTCAAGCAAGACATTCCCCGTTATATGGCGCGGCACTCGATCCGTTCGGGGATCACCGGCTGGGCCCAGGTGAACGGGCTAAGAGGCAATACCTCCATCGAAGAGCGTACGAAATACGATCTTTACTATATCGAGAATTGGTCGATCTTTTTGGATGCAAGGATCATTTTTATGACCATCGCGAATTTTTTTACGAGCCCGAACGCTTACTGACTCCATGCAAGCCGCTTTAGAAGATCGGGATATCCGAAGAATATTGTTCGTGCGCACCGACCGGATCGGCGATGTGTTGATGAATTTACCGGCTTTACGGCTTTTGCGTCAGACGTTTCCCAAATCTTGGATCACATTGATGCTTGATGAACCGGTGGCTGATCTTTTGAGGGGCCAGTCGGATATTGATGAAGTTTGGGCCGTATCGGCCGCTCGGATCAAAAATAATTTTCAATATCGCACGAACCTTGCAAAACAGATAAAAAAAGCCAAATTTGACGTAGGTTTAGCGTCCAATCCCGATAAGTTTTTACACGCGATGCTTTTTTTTGCGGGTATACCGGATCGAGTCGGCTACGGCCGTAAATGGCCGTTTTTTTTGAATCATAAGATTTCAAACGATGGGCCCATTAAGCATGAAACGGAAAAAAACCTGGATCTTGTGCGGCTTGTGTCAAAAAAATCCTGGGATGGCTCCTTGTCTCTGCCTATGGATGACGCCGCGAAAAGATCGATATCGGAAAGATTGAAAACCGAATTTACCTCTTCAGACAGCATTGCTGTTGTGCATCCCGGAACAAGCAATCCTGAAAAACGCTGGCCGGAAATAAAATTTGCTGAATTAAGTGATCTGATTCAGCAAAAACTGGGCTTCCGTGTTGTTTTGATAGGAGGCCTGGAGGAGTCCGGTTGTTCCAGGAATGTGGTATCGAAGATGAAGAGCCGGGCTGTTGATTGGACCGGAAAATTAGATCTCAAGCAGTTATCGGCATTGTTTCGTGAACCGAACGTGAAGGCTTTGATATCGGTAGACAGCGGACCTGTTCATATCGCATGGATCAGCGGAAAACCTGTGGTCGCTTTGTACGCAAAAAATACGACAGGGTCGAATCCTGACAGATGGGGACCGAAAGACGGCAAAAGCGAAGTTATTTTCAAAAATATCAGCGAGATCAGCGTTGAGGAAGTATATTCATTGGTAAAGAAAGTGCTGGATAGAAATTGAAGCGATTTTTGGTTATCAACCCGTTCGGGATCGGTGATGCGATTTTTTCGATGACGCTTGTTGAGGCATTGAGAAGATCTCATGCGGACGCTTTTATTGGTTTTGTCTGCAATGAAAGGACGGTCGATTTGGTACGGCTTAATACTTCAATTGACCAGACTTTTGTTTTTAACCGCGATCTTTTCAGGAGATTATGGAAAAAAAGCCCCTTTCTATTTTATAAAAAATTAAGAGCGTTTTTGAAAATGTTACGCGAAAATCATTTTGATACGGTCTACGATCTGTCGCTGGGCCGCGAATACAGTTTTTTTTGCTGGTGGATCGGGATAAAGAAAAGGATAGGACTTGATTATAAGAATCGCGGATTATTTCTTACGGATAAGATAAAGATCGATGGTTATTCTGGGAGGCAAGTTGCTGAAATCCAACTCGATCTTTTGAATATATCCAATATTTTTTACAAAAACAAAAATCCTATTCTACCTATCTCTGTTTCAGCGGTTGCAAAAAGCGATGTGCGTGATTTTTTGAAAAAAAATGGAGTTCCGGATCAGGATAAACTGATCACTGTCGCGCCCGGCGGGGGGAAGAGCTGGGGTGCAAATGCTATTTATAAACAATGGGATGCTGAGCGTTTTGCGAAGACAGCGCAGGTCTTTTCTGAGGAACAGCATAGCAAGGTCTTGTTATTGGGGGATAGAAGTGAGAGACAACTTTTGGAAAAAACCGCCTCTTTTCTTCGCGAACGTTGCGTGATCGCAAGCGGTGAGGAGATGGAGAAGGTTTGTGCGCTTTTGTTGAGATCTAGTTTGCTGTGCTGCAATGACGGCGGCCTGCTTCATTTGGCGAACGCTCTTGGGGTTAAAACAGTATCGATTTTTGGCCCTGTTGATGAAAAGGTGTACGGACCTTATGGAAATTCGATACCTCACGTTGCAGTCACACAGGAAGTGCCTTGCAGGCCTTGCTATCAAAAGTTCCATTTTCCGCCGTGCCCGAATGAGAGACGATGCCTTGCGGAATTACCGGTGGAAAAGGTCGTGGCGGCGATGAAAAAAATAGCTTAATCTTTGAGCGATGTTTCTATATGATAACGGGTAACTTATGGGCGAAAAAACACCTTTATCGGTAGTGGTCATCACAAAAAATGAATCCGAACGTATCGCTGATTGCTTACAAAGCGTTGAATGGGCGAAAGAGGTCATTTTAGTCGATGATTTTTCAACGGATGATACTGTCGCGATTGCCAAAAAATTTACCGATAAAGTTTATCAACGGCATATGGACATTGAAGGAAAACACCGGAATTATGCTTACGGCCTGGCAACCTGCGACTGGGTGCTGAGCCTTGACGCCGACGAAAGAGTGTCGCCCGAACTGCGCGATGAGATTATTGAACTTTTGAAAAAGAATCCGACGGACAACGGCTATACGATTCCGAGAAAAAATTATATGGGAAAGGTCTGGGTGCGCTACGGGGGGCTCTATCCCTCTGCACAGCTCCGGCTTTTTCAGAGAGGAAAGTTCAAGTACGACGAACAGGCCGAAGTGCATCCGCAGGCTTATATGTCCGCGCCTTACGGGACTCTGAAAAATGATATTATCCATTACACCTATCGCGATTTTACGGATGCTGTCGCAAAGTTGGACCGACAGACTGATCTCGAAGCGAAGAAATGGTTCCGTGAAAAAAGGAAAGTCGGTGTTTTTGGGACGATCCGAAAAATGATTGATCGTTTTTGGCGCGCTTACATCAAGAAACAGGGGTACAAAGACGGTGTGATCGGGCTTTTTTTGGCTGTTAATTCAGGTATGTATCAATTTTTATCTTTCGCTAAATATTGGGAAATGAAAAAGAACGCTGAGACAAAAAAAGAGGCCGTGGTTCAATGACGGAAAAAATACTTATCGCCATACCAACTTACAATGAGAAAGAAAATGTCGAGCCATTGTATTCTCAGCTCAAACAATTGGGATTATCGAACGATTTTCTGTTCGTTGATGACAATTCGCCGGACGGGACCTCAGAAATTTTGGATCGCATTGCACAACGTGATCCCAAAGTGCATGCAGTGCGTCGTGCGGGCAAATTGGGCATCGGCAGCGCCCATATGGATATTATCCGGTGGGCTTATGATCGTGGTTATGACATTTTGATCACGATGGATTGTGATTTTACGCATCAGCCCGAAGATGTACCAGTATTTTTGGAGAAATCTTTGGCTTGCGACGTTGTGATCGGTTCACGTTATACAAATCCAAAAAGTTTGGAAGGATGGAACCCACTCCGCAAATTCTTGACTCACTTGGCCCATTTTTTGACAAAAACCCTTCTTCAGATGCCGTATGATGCGACAGGCGCTTTTCGCGTTTACAGATTAAAAAAGATCCCCCAGCCGATTTTTGGCTTGGTTCAATCCAAGGGTTACTCGTTTTTCTTCGAAAGTCTTTATATCCTTTATTTGAACGGTTATCAGATCAGCGAAATTCCGATCAGGCTCCCGGCTCGCACTTATGGTCATTCCAAGATGTCGTGGGGCGATGCATGGGCCAGCTTGAGATTATTATTTCAGACAAGCCTTAAGACCCGCTTGAAACGTAAGTCCTTTATTTGGTCAACCTCTAATTCGCAGACACAGACAGTCTCGGACGGTCATGACCAAGAAGCCGAATGGGAAGAGTATTGGTCGGCTCAGGAAAAAAATAAGAAACGTATGTATGATGTGATTGCTGTTTTTTACCGCAAATATATCATCAAACCCGCGCTCAATCATTTTATCAAAACGACCTTCGCGCCAGGATCGTCCATCTTGCATGCCGGATGCGGAGCCGGTCAAGTGGATACCGATGTGGTGCGCTGGGCCAAAGTAACGGCACTCGATATATCGCCGAAAGCGCTTGAGAGATATCGGGCTTTGCACGGCGATCAGGTTACTTTAAAGCATGGAAGTATTTTTGAGCTTCCGTTCGAGGACGATAGTTTTGACGGCATTTACAATTTGGGAGTGATGGAGCATTTTACGGAAGAGCAGATCCAGCAGATTCTGCATGAGTTTCATCGCGTTTTAAAAAATGAGGGGAATATCGTGTTGTTTTGGCCGCCTGAGTTTGGTTTAAGCGTGAGGGTTTTAAAGGGGGTTCATTTTGTGCTGCATCGCTGGATGAAAAACAATACAAAACTGCATCCGGACGAGATCTCCCGCGTACAATCCCAAAACCATGTCAGCCGGATCCTGTCAAAAGCCGGATTTGAGATGACAGGATACTATTTTGGATGCAGAGATCTTTTTACGCACGCGATCGTGATCGGTCAAAAGCTTACACCGATCACACCATCTTATCAAACTTCATTGGAAGGAGCGTCTCGTGAATGATTTTGTCGATAACCCTAATGTGAGGACCATTACTCAATGCCGGGTTTGCGGTTCTCATGAGTTGGCATCGATATTGTCTTTGGGCAGTATTTATGTTTCAGATTTTGTGACGGACCGTACCGCAACAACAGAGGAAACATATCCATTGGAATTGGTGCTCTGCGATCCCGAGCAGGGCGGTTGCGGTTTACTGCAGCTGCGACATACGGTGAATCCCTCGAAAATGTACAACTTTTACTATTACCATTCGGGCACCAATATTCTGATGAGAAAGGTGCTCGAAGGTATCGTTGCTTCTGCTTCCAAACGTGTCCGATTGAAGCATAACGATATGGTGTTGGATATCGGATGCAATGACGGCACGTTGTTGCGTGCCTATCCTCAAACGGGCATACGTCGCGTGGGTTTTGACCCGGCAAAGAACCTTATTCCTGAGGCACGCGTCGGCACGACACGCGTGATCAATGATTTTTTTAATTACGAAGCGTTCGAGGAAAATTTTCCGAATGAAAAGGCAAAGATCATCACGAGCATCGCGATGTTCTATGACCTGGACGATCCGAACAAATTTGTTTCTGATATCGTGAAATGCCTTCATCCGGATGGATTGTGGATCATTCAAATGAGCTATCTGCCTTTGATGCTGAAGCAGAACGCGTTTGATAATATTTGTCATGAACATTTGGAATACTATTCATTGATGTCTCTGCACTATCTTTTAAAGCGCCACGCGTTAAAGGTTGTCGACGTCGAACTCAACGACGTGAATGGCGGCAGTTTCTGTGTTTACGTCGAACACGAAGCAAAAAAAGCGCCGCACGATGGACTGACCCGCGTGAACGCTTTGGAAAAAAAAGAGAAGAATTATAAATTACATGAGAAGGAAACTTACATCAGTTTTGCACTAAGAGTCGAGGCGATCCGAAAAAAGATCTACCACTTTATTAAAAAAGAAAGAGCGCGTAACAAAACGGTCTATGTTTACGGGGCCTCCACCAAAGGAAACACGCTGCTCCAACACTTCAATCTGGACCACCATTTGATCCAAGGCGCTGCCGAAAGAAATCCGGATAAATTCGGTAAAAAAACAGTGGGCACGCTGATCCCGATCATCAGCGAAGAAGAGGCGAGGGCAGCGAAACCGGATTATTTTCTTGTGCTCCCGTGGCATTTTCTTAAAGGCTTTTTAACGCGCGAAAAAAAATATCTTCGATCGGGAGGGCGGTTTATCGTACCGCTCCCAAAAATGCGGATCATCCCTCCATCAAAGAAAAAATAATAGAAAGGCTGTAATGCTCGCGAACCGTTTTCGTCTGAAAAACATCGCAGTGTACTACGGTCTGAGTCTTGCGTTGATGTGTCTTTTTCCATGGGCGATGCACGTTGCCGGGGATTCGAACTTGCCTCCGCAGAAACCGTTGGCGCGCTTGATCATCAACGCGATCTTCTTGAATCTCGGCATCGCATATACGTTATTGATCACGAGAAAAACAGAAGAGATCATGCCGAAGAAGCTTTGGCTGATGTTTCTTGCGATAGCACTTTTACTTTGCGTCGTTCCGCCGGTATTCTCCGGAGACTTATATGAATATCTGATCCGCGGAAGGATATTCGGCGTTTATCACAAAAATCCTTACGCACATGCGTCAATCGAATTCCCATCTGACAAATTTTTTTCCAAAAGCGTGTGGATTCATACCCCTGAAAATTACGGGCCGGCTTGGGCTCTTGTAGAATGGATCATGCCGACGTTTTTCGGGCAGAGCATTGCGTTGGCGTGCTTTATGCAGAAGGTCATGCTTCTTGGTTTTTTGACCGCGTCAGGTTTTATATTCTTCAAGATCGCGTTGCTTGTGGCGCCGCAAAAAGCTCATACGCTCACACAAGCTTTTATTCTTAATCCCAATATCTGGAGCCACCATTTGGTGGATGGTCATAATGACATCATCATGGTTTTTTGGATGCTTTTAGCTATTTATGCCATGTTGAATCAGAGTATGACGATGAGTCTGGCAGCGGCGGCCATGGGAGCGCTTGTGAAGTTCACTTCACTGATCTTGCTGGCCGTTGTGGGTATTTTATTTTTGAAGTCGCTGCCCGGAAAAACAAATAAGATCTGGGATATTTTTAAGAGCGCTGTCGCTGTATTGGCCTTGACAGTCGCGTGTTACGCGCCTTTTTGGATAGGCAGAGACACTTTGATGTATTTTTCGACTTTCAAGGGTTGGTTTTATACGAATTCAGTCCCTTACGCTTTTTATAGTTTATTACATAAGTTAGGGTTTTTGATAAGCACGACCCAAGTGGAAAAAGGTTTCATGATCTTTTTTGCTGTCAACGCGCTTTCCGCTTTGGTCTATCTTTGGCTTCGCCCTAAGGTCAATCCAGTTTTTATATTCCGGGTCGCTCTTTGGATGTTCCTTGCCCTTTATGCGAGTTACGCGATCCCGTTTTACGGGCATCATTTTTCTTGGGCCATGCCGTTCCTGATCCTGAGCCAGGTGCCGTTATCGCCTCTTGCGCTTTTGCTTTATTCGATGGCCGGTGTTTTGGCTTATTTTAAACGGCTTTCATTTTTATACATAGGCGCCTGGGCGGTTTATTTATCAGCTCTTTTTATATTTAAGTTAAAAAGCGCAGAAGAAGCGTGAACCATGGAACCAAAAAAATGCGAAACAGTCTCGGCGGTTATTATGACAAAAAATTGCGAGGATCTGATCGAGGGCACGCTGAAAAGTGTTGCCGGATGGGTCGATGAGATCGTCGTGATTGACGGATTCAGCACGGACCGGACCATTGAAATCTGTAAACGTTATACAGATCGTATATTTCAGAACCGGTGGGACGGCTACCGTTTTTGCACTGAAAGAAACCTAGGCATCAGCAAGGTGAGCTCTGATTGGTGCTTTCACATCGACCCGGATGAGCGAGCGACACCGGAGTTTAAAAAAGCGGTCCTTAAAATCATGGAGAACGGCACTCCACATAGCGCGTTCGAATTCCGAAAGAAAAATTTTTTTCTAGGGCATTGGATGTGTCACGGCGGCTGGTATCATTATAGTCTGCATTTTTTTAGGAAGGACAAAGCACATTACGAAGGTGTGATCCATGAGACATTGATCGTTGACGGCTCGATCGGAAAACTCGAGGCCCCGGTAGAACATTACCCGTTCGCTTCGATCAAGCAATTCGTGAACCGCCACAACGGGTATTCAACAAGGGAAGGGAAGGCAAAATTTGAGGAAGCGGGGCGTTTGCCGGAGAAAGAGGTCTGGTATAATTTGAAGGAGAAACCGCTCAAGCGTTTTTTTAAATTTTACATCAGGAAGAAAGGTTTTTTGGACGGGATCTATGGTTTTATGTTCTCTGTTCTTTTTGCATGGGTGCATTTCTTGAACTGGGTGAAATATTGGGAAGTATCCGAGGCCAAATCCGCATGAAGATCCTGATCGTCAAGCTTGGCGCGATGGGAGACGTGTTGCGCACGACACCGTTACTGACTCAGCTTAAAAAAAAATATCCCGATTCACGTATCCACTGGCTTGTGGAAGCCCCGTGCAGACCTGTGCTTGAAAAAAATCCGTTGATCGATTCTCTTATAGATTGTTCACTCGCAAATATAGCGGAATTAAAGAAGCAGGAATTTGACCTGTCCGTGAATTTGGATAAAGAGCCCGAAGCGCTTGATGCGATTATGACCATTCCATCCAAAAAACGCATGGGGTTTGGGAGGTCTAAAAGCGGGGATTTGTGTGCGCTTGACGCTTTAAGTGATTATGCTTACCGCCTGGGCATTGACGATAAGTTGAAATTTAGACAAAACAAAAAGACATATCAGGAGATCGCATTCGAGCAGCTTGGACTAAAGTTCCAGAAAGAGGAGTATATTTTTGAGGTTAGTCAAGAAAGTTCGGAGCGCATTGAAAAACATTTGAGCAGTTTGGGCGCGGATCTGAAAGGTGTCGAATTGATCGTTGGTCTTAACACAGGCAGTGGTAAGCGTTTCGCAGGCAAAAGACTGCCTATTTCGACGTTTTTGGAATTGATCGCCAAATTTTCCAAAGAAATGGGTGCGACGGTGTTTCTTTTGGGCGGTCAGGATGAGATCCAAAGAAATGCCGAGATCGCGCGGCTCTCAAAATATCCCGTGATAAACACCGGAAGCCATTCAATTCAGGATTTCGCGGCGATCGTTCAGGCATGCGACATCATTGTGTCCGGTGATACGACGGCGATGCATATTGCGATCGCGGTCAAAGTACCCGTTGTGGCTTATTTTGCCTCCACTTGCGCCTCAGAAATAGAGCTTTACGGGCGGGGAAGAAAGATCGTTTCTGAAATCGAATGCGCGCCTTGTTATAAAAAGATCTGTCCGATCGATGAACAATGCATGAAGGACATGAGCGCTGAAGTGATATTTTCCGCCGCAAAAGAAGTGATGCAAGGCCTTGTGAAATGCTGAAGCAGAAACTCAGACCGATCATTGTTAAAAACCGTCCGAAAAGACCTCTAAAAAAGATCGTCTTCATTGACCGCGACGGAGTCATTAACCGTTTTCCGGGCGTAGGTTTTTATTTGACGCGGCTTGAGGATTTTCAATGTTTATCCGGCGCTGCTCATGCCGTGAAACATTTGAATCAAGCCGGCTTTGAAGTGAACGTGATCTCTAATCAGGGATGCATATCTCACGAATATATTACGTTGAGAGAATTGTCCAGGATCACCGAAAAGATGTTCCGGGAAATGGGCAAGGTAGGCGCGGAGATACACGGAGTTTATTATTGCCCTCATCAAACGAGTGATCGGTGCCAATGCAAAAAACCTAATGTGGTTCTTTTTAAAAAGGCGTTGCGTGGCAGGCGGTTTGATCTGAGGGAAGTTTTTTTCATTGGCGATTCCAAAGAAGACGTGCAGGCCGCAAAAAATCTCGGCTGCCAGTCAATGCTCGTACTCTCCGGTAGGACTAAAAAAAAGGATCTCAAGAATTTTGAACCGAAACCTGATATGGTAAAAAAGAATTTATTGGAGGCCACGCGATGGATCGTGAAAAAAAGGTCCTGATCTTGTTTGCTTCCGCCGGCCATGGGCATGAAAAAGCCGCCAAGGCGATAGGGGAAGCTTATCAGGAGTTGGCGCCCGGTACCTTGGCGGGATCATTCGATACGCTTGAGATCATTCCGCCTTTCTGGGGGCATTTATATCGTAAAGTTTATTATACCCAGATAAAATATCTGCCGTGGCTTTGGGGCTTTTTTTATTTCGGAATGGATATCCCGCTGGTTTACGCGTTGATGCGGCGCCTGAGAAGATTTATCAACGGCACGGCCGGCCGGCCGCTTCAACGATTCATTCAAAAAGAACACCCTTCCGTTATTATTTCGACGCACTTTTTGGCTACGGAGATCGTGAGTTTTTTAAAAAGCAAGGGGTGGATAAAATCAAGGTTGATAACCGTGGTTACCGATTACTTACCACATCATTTTTGGACGGCGGCTGAAGTCGACTCTTATGTGGTGGCACTTCCGGAAACCAAGATAGGACTTGTAAAACTCGGCATACCTGCGGAAAAGATAGAGGTCTTGGGAATACCGGTTGAAAAAAAATTTTTAACAGGTCTTTCCTTGGAAGAAGCGCGCTCAAAATTGTCGCTTGATCTCTCAGCGTTCACGATACTGATCACGAGTGGCGGTGCGGGGATAGGCGCGATGGAAAATATGGTAAAAAAACTGCTTGAGCTTAACAAGCCTGTACAAATTCTTGCGGTTTGCGGTACGAACCAAAACCTTTTTGAGCATTTAGAACAAAGAGCGCAAAAGCAGCCTCTGCTTAAAGTGTATGGCTTCGTGAATAACATGAATGAATTGATGGCTGCCTGCGATGTGGTAATAGGTAAGGGTGGCGGCTTGACGATCACGGAAAGCTTTTCGCAGGGTAAACCTATAATTCTTTTTGATTCGATTCCCGGGCAAGAGACCAGAAACGCCGATTGTGTTAAAAAATATGGAGCAGGATTTATTGCCGGTTCATTGGACGAGATCGCGCGGCAAATATCGATGCTTGCGGAGTCTCCTCAGCAATTGGAATCAATGAGGCAAGGTGTACTTCGAATGTCCAAGCCCGATGCTGCCAAAAAAATTTCGCAACTGGTTTCTCGTTACACAACATGACCGATACTTTGGATAAACAGATAAAGCAATTTCTTGAAACCGAAAGGTCTTTCGGTTTAAAGGAGATCCCCAAGACTTTTAAAGATCCGTCTCAAGTTCCCACAGCTCAGTCAAATTCTCCGGCGTTGAGTGACAAAAAAAATTTGTTAGAGGTGTTGAGGAAAGAATATCAGAATTGTGTTATGTGTGAACTGTCTAATACAAGAACAAAGCTTGTTTTTGGAAGCGGTAATCCGGATGCCAGGCTGATGTTCGTCGGTGAAGCGCCGGGATTTGATGAAGACCAACAAGGACAGCCGTTCGTCGGAGCCGCGGGTCAGCTTTTAACAAAGATCATTATTGCGATGAAACTTAAAAGAGAGGATGTTTATATCGCGAATTGCCTCAAATGCCGCCCGCCCAACAACCGCAATCCTTTGCCGACGGAGATCGTAACTTGCCAGCCGATCCTGATGAGACAGATCGAGATCATTAAGCCTCAAGTTATTTGCGCGTTGGGAAAATTCGCCGCACAAACTCTGCTACGCACAGAGGAGCCGATCTCACGTCTTCGTGGAAAATTTTTTGACTGGCACGGAATAAAATTCATGCCCACTTTCCATCCGGCGTACCTTTTAAGGAACCCGGACGATAAGAAGCTCGTCTGGCAGGATGCGCAGCTGATCATGAAGGAACTCGGGATTTTATAATTTTTATGCCGGACCGGTTCGCTGAGATCGCGTTGGCTTTTCCTTCACAGCGTACCTTTCAATATTCCATCCCTGAACCTCTAAAAGAGAAAGTCGAAATAGGTAAACGCGTATTCGTTTCTGTCCGTACGCGCGCGATGGTGGGATATGTCGTGGATTTTAGTCTTGAGAGAGCCGCAGCCGAAGTGCGCGATATCGAATCCGTCATAGACGAGCTTCCGATCCTGACGCCTCAGTTTTTACAGCTTGCCCGCTGGATGTCGGATTATTATTTTTGTTCATGGGGACAGGCGATTGAAGCTGCGCTTCCTGCGCCGTTCAAGAAGGGTAAATTTTTCATGAAAGCACGTTCCAAAAAAAAAGTGATTCAGACGAATCCGGCGATCTCAAACGGTTTTCAATTGACCGCTCACCAAAACGACGCTTTTCAAAAAATAGGAACTTCACTAAAGTTGCATCGCTACGCTAAATTTCTTTTACACGGCATCACCGGAAGCGGAAAAACAGAAGTTTATATGCGCCTGATCGGCGAAATGATCAAAGAAGATCGAGGCAGCATCGTTCTTGTTCCGGAGATCTCTTTGACGCCTCAGGCAGTGGAGCGGTTCCATTCCAGATTCGGGGACTGCCTCGCAGTGATCCACAGCCGTCTTTCACAGGCGCACCGTGTCGAGGAATGGCATCGAATACGAAAAGGCGAGGCGAAAGTCGTAGTTGGAGCGCGCTCAGCGATTTTTAGTCCCGTTAAAAATTTATCACTGATCGTTATCGACGAAGAGCATGACACTTCTTATAAACAGGAGGAGACGCCGCGTTACGAAACGCGCAGTGTTGCTACAAAACGCGCTGAACTTGAGGGCGCTGTTCTTGTAATGGGAAGCGCCACGCCTTCGCTTGAATCCTATCATGAATGTGAAATGGGTCAGACCCAAAAGATCAGTCTGCCTGAAAGAATTGAAAAAAGACCTCTGCCTGAGGTTGAAATAGTTGATATGCGCCGTCAGATCTACGGCAAAGCACCGAAAATTTTTTCAAACATCCTTGAGAATAATATCAAAGAAAGCCTGGCTAAAAAAGAGCAGGTGATACTTTTTTTGAACCGCCGCGGGTTTTCCACCTATCTGCATTGCTCGTCCTGCGGATACGTGATGACATGTCCTAACTGCAGGATCAGTTTGGCCTATCATTATGATAAGGGCGTTTTGTTCTGCCATGTGTGTCATTTTCGTTCAAGTCCGCAGCGGCTTTGTCCGGGTTGCCAGAAAAATTATCTCCATTATTTCGGGATCGGCACGCAGAAGGTCGAAAGTGAAGCGGCAAAGCTTTTTTTGGGTGCGCGTATCGGACGGATGGATTCGGATTCTACCTCGCGTAAAGATTCACACGAGAATATTTTGAACGCGTTCAAAGAACGGCAGATCGACATTCTGATAGGCACGCAGATGATCACCAAAGGCCATGATTTTCCGAACGTCTCGCTGATCGGAGTCATTTCAGCTGACACAGCGCTTCATTTGCCGGACTTTAGGGCCGCCGAAAGGACATTTGATCTCCTGACTCAGGTTGCGGGCCGCGCAGGGCGAGGAGATATCCCGGGCAAAGTGATTATACAGACTTATGTGTCGCATCATTATTCTATTCAAAGCGCAAAAGACCATGATTATATCGAGTTTTACGAAAAGGAAATGGTCTATCGGAAAGAACTGATAATGCCGCCTTGCTCGCATTTAGTGAGAATTGTAATGTCGGGGGCCAATGAGAAGGAAGTTGTCCGGCAGATTCTTTCGGCTTCCAAATTCATCGGATCAAAAATAGACCCTGAACAATATAAGATCCTCGGGCCGGCACCGTGTATCATCTCGAAAGAACGGGGGCATTTTAAGTGGAATTTTTACTTAAGAGGAGCTACTGTTGAAGCGATCAACGCGGTTCTGAAACCGGCTTTGCAGGAGATCAAGTTGAAAAAAGTACTCGTCACCGTTGATGTAGACCCGCAGTAGGATTTTTGTTAACATAATGCCCCAAAAGAACTGCTTTTAGGAGTTTAAAATGGCCATTTTACCCGTGTTAAAATTTCCGAATAATATCCTAAAAACCCGCGCGTCCGAGGTGAGTCATATCACCGCCGAAGACAGGAAATTGGTCAAGAACATGATCGAGACCATGTACGCTGAAAATGGTGTCGGCCTTGCCGCGAATCAGGTAGGGATCTTGAAGCGTATTTTTGTGGCCAGTCACGATCAGATCAAAGGCAATGAGCAGGTTTACTTCAATCCGAAGATCATGAAGAAAGAAGGTGTGATCAAGGAATTTGAGGGCTGCCTCAGCGTCCCAGAATTCTATGAGCCCGTTAAACGCTCCAAAACCGTATGGATGAAAGCGATGACGCTTGACGGAAAAAGTGTGGAGATCAAAGCGGAAGGGCTGTTATCCCGTATTTTCCAGCACGAGATCGATCATCTGGACGGCATTCTTTTTATTGATCGCCTGGGACTTTTAAAGAGCAAGATAACCCGTAAAAGACTTTCAAAAAAATCTCTCGCCAAAAAGGCATGAAATCCGTTTTTCCCTCGATTCCTTGCGGGGTCCGACCAAGAGGGCATCTATGAAAATAATTTTTTTTGGAACAAGTTCTTTCGGCATTCTGTCGTTGGATGCTTTGAAGCAAAGCACGCATCAGTTATTAAGCATTGTCACCACGCCTGACAAACCGCAAGGGCGCGAGCTCAAGTTCAAAGCTTCTCCTGTCAAAGCATGGGCTCAAAAAAATGACCTGCCTTATCTTGAGATAGCTAAAAAAAATCCTGAACATTTGCCGGCGACGCTGCGTAGTTTTGGCGCGGATATTTTCGTCGTCATTTCTTTCGGTCTTATTTTAAGCAGGGAATTGCTTGAAGTTCCGAAGATCACCGCATTGAATGTGCATTCATCTTTGCTGCCGCGTTACCGCGGAGCCGCACCTATTCATTGGGCAATGATGAATGGGGATCCGGAAACGGGTGTTACCATCATGCGGATGACAGAAAAATTGGACACAGGAGATATTTTATTGCAGAAAAAAACGCCGATCATGCCCGAAGATGATATTGTGTCTCTTGAAAGAAAGTTAAGCGAGCTCGGAGCGCAGGCGCTTCTTGATGCGATCGCGCAAATAGAGCGCGGCAAGGCTGTTTTTGCGCCCCAAAAAGAAGAACATGCCAGTTATGCCAGGAAGATCACTAAAGAAGACGGTCACATTTTATGGAGCCGTCCAGCCGCGCAGGTCGTTAATCACATCCGCGCGCTTAAATCTTGGCCGAAATCATACGCGTTTTATGAAGGTAAGAGATTGCTGATATTGGGCGCAGTGCAGACCGGCGAACAGAGGCCTGCCAATGTTCCGGATGGCACGATTCTGCGTTCTTCTCAGCAGAATGGCATAGATGTCGTCACAAAGGATGGGGTGATCTCCGTGAAGCAATTGCAGCTTGAGGGAAAAAAACCTCTGGATGTCCATGAATTTTTGAAAGGTTTTGTTTTAAAAGAAGGCCAAGTTCTTGAATAAAAAGACACCCATGTTATAATTAGCGGCTTATGTATCTACATTCAGTAGCTCCGAAGGAGCTTATCCAGGCGGATTACGAAGTTCTCGCTTCATACGAGCATCTCGACACCACTCCCGAAATCCAGGATTTGTTATTCATTCAATCTTTGGAAGGCCGGGCACATAACGGCTCAGGAGTTTTTGATAAAAAGACCTATGTGAACACAACGATCGATGATGTTGTGCGGGCGCTTGAACGTAACACTGAAGAGGTCAAAGAAAAACGCCAGGCGATCATCGATGACATCATGGATTTTGTGGCAGCTGCCATGAATGGCGAGAAACATGACAAATTATTGAATTCCAAAGGGGATCCCATCCTGGGAATACGGCTTTTTCAGGAACGCCGCGTGAATGCCAGAGACATTTTGCGCGGGCTTTACATGGGAGGATTGCGTGATAATCCGGATATTCGAAAAGAGGCCGAGAAACTTTATCAGACTAAAATAGGCGGCGGTCGATGTTACATCATTGATGTGAAGACAATGCTCGATATGAATCTTGACGGTGAAAGATTGGCTCACGATGCCCATGAGGATAAAATAGATGAGTATCATAAGAAGGGGTTGATCGTGGACACGGAAGGATATGTGGATCCGAAAACACAGCGTTATTTTTACATCCGCCATCGGTTAGGTCCTGGACAATCGGATGATGCCGCTTTCATCATGGCGGGGATCTTATATAACGCGGATGTTGCGCTTGGAGTGTTTTTGGCCGATGCGATAGACACATTGGAGAAATATGCACCGGTTTATCGCGACCAGGATGGAGCGCTTTCGTTCCAGATCGGCAGAGGTTTTAAAGATCTTCAGATCTCAATGGAAGATGTGTATGAGTTGGCATCACTTGCGGCGATCCCGGAAGCCGAAGAGCACATGGTGCCGGACAGTTCATTGAGATACCTTTTGTCGATCGATCAACGCTCACAATCCTGCGCGTTCAAATCTCATCTTGATTTTATCGAGGGGCGACCCATTGCGGCTTTACCGGTGAGTTTCAAAAGGATCTTGTCGACACAGTTTTATGAGTACATCAACCGCCGACTCATTAATGTACGGAAGCTTGAAAAACTGGCCGTGCCCAATCTTACCGTGAAAGAATTAGATCAGCCGGCTGTTGATGTGTCGAAGAAAGATTTTAGTGTGATCTCTAAAGATGCGACAGTTGCCGATGTGGTGAAAAAATTCAAAGAAACAAAATGTGAGGTTATTATTATCCAGGACAAGAACAATAAGATTGTTGGCACGATCAATCCATCCGATCTTTTATACCTTTTGGACGGAAATAGAGGGCAAAATGCCTGAACTGAGAAGAGACCCCGTCGTTGGTTATTGGACGATCATTTCCACAGAAAGATCCAGACGCCCTGTAGAGGTTAAAGTGAAAGCTGTCGCCGAAGAACACGATTGCCCGTTTTGTGAAGGAAGAGAATATGAGACCACACAAGAGATATTTGCGATCCGTAAGCCGGGTACTTCGGCGAATGACAGCGGCTGGCAGGTCCGGGTTATTAAGAGTAAGGTCCCGATCTTATTGGATGAAAACAATTTTGACCGGTTCGGTTCAGGGATCTATGACCTCATGCAGGGTGTCGGCACGCACGAAATTATTATCGAGCATCCTCGGCACAAACACGGCTTGGACGAATTAAGCGTGGAAAATATCAAATTGGTGATCCAGGCGTATATTCAGCGTATAAATGATCTTGAAAAGGACCCGCGTTTTAAATACGCGCTTCTTTTTAAGAATCACGGATTGATCTTTGGTTCGGCGCGCGATGTGATCCGCCATGCAAGGTCACAGCTCATCGCGACACCAATCACTCCAAAGCGGGTGAAAGAAGAGTTGGTCTCGGCCAAGAATTATTTTGATCGGCGTGAACGATGTGTCTTTTGCGATATTTTAAGACAAGAATCGCAGGATGGATCGCGGATCGTGGCTCAGAATAGATCTTTTTTTGCGTATTGTCCGTTCGCATCACGGTCTCCGTTCGAGACTTGGATCCTACCCAAGAAGCATTGTGCTGATTTTGGAAAGCTCGAATCGACGGATTACGGGGATCTTGCATCGATTTTAAAAGAATGTTTATCGAAACTAAAGATCATATTGGACGACCCTCCTTATAACATGATCCTGCACACAGCGCCTTATCGGCACAAGAAAAAAGAAGGTTATTGGAAGACGATAGAAGAAGACTATCACTGGTATATCCAAATATCCCCGAGACTTGCCCGCGATGCGGGATTCGAATGGGGTACCGGAATTTATATTAATCCGACGCCTCCGGAAGATGCAGCCCAACTTTTAAGGGAAACCAATGCCCCAGCTTCGTAAAGATCCCATTACCAGTCGCTGGGTAATCGTTAATATTGAGAACCCGCGTGCGGCCGATTCGTTTGAGTCGGACGGGAATCACAAGTCCAGCAAGACATGCCCTTTTTGTCCCGGCAATGAAGGGATGACGCCGCATGAGATCATTTCTTACGGACGAAAAAGCGGTTCTAAATCATCCGCCGGCTGGCAGGTTCGGGTGGTCCCCAATAAATTTCCTGCGCTCCGCATCGAAGAAAGCACCGAAAAATACGCTTACGGTATTTATGACAAGATCGGCGGTTTTGGCGCGCATGAAGTGATCATTGAGAATCCGGAACACGACACGGAGATCTCGGGTTTATCCGATGATCAGGTCGAGCTTATATTAAAGGCTTATCGCGACCGCTGCTTGGATCTGAGAAAAGATAACCGCTTTAAATACACACTGATATTTAAAAACTATGGAGCAGCGGCCGGCGCCAGCTTAGAGCATCCGCATTCTCAGCTTATCGCTTTACCGATCGTTCCTTCAAGGGTTTTGGGGGAATTGAAAGGAGCGCTCAAACATTTTGAATTTACGGATCGATGTATTTTTTGCGATATGCTGAATCAAGAACGTGCTGAGAAGAAGTTGACGATATTGGAGGATGGCGATTTCATATCTTTTGCGCCGTTCGTGTCCCGGTTTCCTTTTGAGATGTGGATCATGCCGAAGTTTCACGAAGCGGACTTTGACGCCATTACGGACGGTCAGATCCAATCTTTGGCGCGTGTCCTGAAAAAGACATTGGCAAAATTAAAGAAAGGCCTAAAAGATCCTTCGTATAATTTTATGATCCATTCATTACCGATGCAGGCGAATGACCGTCAGAGCTATCATTGGCATATTGAGATCATTCCGCATCTGACGCAGGTGGCCGGCTTTGAATGGGGGACCGGCTTTTATGTGAATCCGACCCCTCCCGAACTTTCCGCTGAGATCCTGAGAAATCAGCAGGACTAGCCAAAATCCTATGACTTTTCCACTCATCTTTGTTAGAATTAATCACTTATGAGAAAAATGATCTTAAGGACCTTGATAAGTCTTTTTTTTATAGGCCTTCTTTTCTGGTGCGTGAGAGAAGATATCCCCAGGATATCTCAGGTTCTTCATAATATGAACCGCAAGCTTTTAGTTTTTGGCGTGGTGCTCTTTCTTTTAACGGTGCTTCTCATGGCGAAACGACTTCAGATGATATTCGAGGCGGAAGGTATCGCGATCAAGTTTTGGGATGCTTCTAATCTAACATTCGTCGGGTCTTTCTTTAATAATTTCCTGCCTACGTCGGTCGGCGGAGATATCGTGAAAGCGATGTCCGCAGCGCGCATCACAGGTGAGCCGGTCAAGTCGGTTACATCCGTGTTGATGGACAGGATATTTGGACTTTTCACGTTCATCATGATCCCAAGCATCAGCCTCCTTTTTTTTCTTAAGAAGATACAGGACCCAAAAGTGCCGATCATAGTTTATTCATTTCTTGTTTTTTCGATTGTTTTTTTTATCCTACTTTTCAATAGGAACATTGCAAGACGTTTTCAATTCATCGAGATTTTGTTGAACTATCTGAAGCTGGGTTCCAAGATGCGCAAGATATACGATGGACTCCATAAATTTAAAGACCATAAGATCTTGATCGTGAATGCGATGCTTTTATCCATTATCGGCCAAAGCGCGAATATCCTTGTGCTTTATATCTTGTCGCTGGCGCTAGGTTCTCACACGAACGCCATTTATTTCTTTCTTTTGGTGCCGGTCGTTCATTTGATCAGCATGATGCCTTCTTTGGGCGGCTTGGGCGTGCGTGAATGGGCTTACATCAAAATTCTTACACCGTATCTGGGCAGGGAATACGCGGCTGCGATCGGGATCCTGTGGCTTGCGCTTCTTTTTTTATTAAGCTTGATCGGCGGTATCATTTATTTAGTCAGGCATGATTATCATGTGCGGTTCAAGGAAATGGGCACGATTGAAGGTCAGGAGATATGAGATGAGGAAAATCCTTGTTATTCACGGACCGAATCTGGACTTATTAGGGCAGCGCGAGCCCGGCGTTTATGGCTCCGTGACGATTGACCAGATCAATAATGACCTTAAGAAAATGGCCAAGGCACACAAAATTTCCCTGGAGTGTTTTCAATCGAATCACGAAGGCGAGATCGTGTCGAAGATAGGTAAAGCAGGCCGGTCTTTTGATGTGATCGTTATGAATCCTGCGGCTTATACGCATACGAGCGTTGCGATCCGTGACGCTGTCTCAGCCATCAATACGCCTGTGATCGAGGTCCATTTGTCGAATATCTACGCTAGGGAAGAATTCCGCCATCAATCCCTTATTGCTCCGGTAGCCAAGGGCCAGATCTCCGGTTTTGGAAAAAAAAGTTATGAACTTGGCCTTCTGGCGGCGATCGAAATTTTACAGGATAAAAAAACTTCCAAAAAGAAAAAATGAACCCGCGTCTTAGAAAATTGTTCTCTTTATTCAGAGCGTTCGAGATAGACGCACTTCTTGTCAGCTCTTGGCCTAATGTAACTTATTTGAGCGGGTTTAAAGGTACCGAATCTTGGATCCTGGTCTCACCCAAAGGATGTTATTTTATTACGGATTCCCGTTATTCAGAACAAGCGGAGCACGAGGCCAAAGGCTTTAAGGTTCTGATGAGAGACGGCCAAACAGTTCCTGAGATCGTCGCTGGTCTTATGAAAAAAGATAAGATCTCTGTTCTCGGATTCGAATCTGCGATCGTGACCCATTCGTTTTATTCAGGGCTTAGAAAGGTTTTTAGCGAGGAGCAGCTCAGGCCAACAGCCAATCTTGTGGAGTCGTTGAGAGAACTGAAAGACAGTTTTGAGGTTGGTCAGATGCGGAAATCCGCCGATATTGCTGTGAAGGGCTATCATTATATTCGGCAGATCGCCAGACCCGGAATGAGGGAAAGGGAAGTGCAGGCGCGTCTTGAGCATTTTACGAAATCGATCGGCTCTGAGAAGCCGGCGTTCGATATTATCATTGCCGCGGGCCCGCGTTCGTCAATGCCCCATTGCCAGACCAATGAAACGGTTATCAAAGACAACGAAGTGTTGCTCGTGGATATGGGAGTTGTTTACGAAGGGTATTACTCTGATTTGACCCGGCCACTGTTTTTAGGTAAAATGAATCCTTTGTACAAAAAAATCCATAAGATCGTATGGGATGCGCAGCGTCTGGGCATAAAAAAAGCCGGCCCAGGAGTTTTGGCCAGCGATGTGGATGCTGCGTGCAGGCAGCATATCCATCGGAAAGGTTATGGGAAGTATTTCGGGCATGGAACGGGTCACGGAGTGGGCCTTGAGATCCATGAAGCGCCGACGGTTTCGCCACGCAGTAAAACGGTTCTAAAACCTGGCATGGTCATTACAGTAGAGCCGGGGATTTATTTGCCAGGACGTTTCGGCGTTCGTATAGAAGATATGGTATTAATCACCGATAAAGGAAATGAGGTTCTAACACGTGATCTCGACAAGCCAATTTAAGTCAGGCATCATCATCAAGTATAACAATGATCTTTGCGAAATCATTGAATTCCAGCTGGTCAAGATGCAACAGCGCCAGCCAATCGTCAGCACTAAGCTCAAAAACATCAAGACCGGGAACGTTGTGGAGCAGAAATTCCGCTCCGGGGAAAAGTTTGAGGATGTGTTTTTAGAAGATAAGCCTATTCAATACCTTTACAATGAAGGGAATAAATATCACTTCATGGATTCTCAGAATTATCACGAAGTTGTTGTGAACGCGCAACAACTTGGAGAAAAAGTCAATTTTCTTAAGGAAAACACCGAAGTGACCGGTCGCTATCTCGATGAAGAGCTTCTTTCGGTCGAATTGCCGCCCTCGGTTACTTTAAAAATTACGGAGACGGAACCCGGTATCCGCGGTGATACAGCAAAAAGCGGTACAAAGCCCGCAAAAATGGAAACGGGCGCAATGATCAAGGTGCCTCTTTTCGTGAATACCGGTGATGAAGTTCGCGTAGATACTCGCACAGGACAATATTTGGAAAGAGCCTAGTTTTTTTAAGGGTTTGGGGGAAAAGACTCAGTGAATATCAAAGAGATCAAAGAAATGATTCAGCTCATGAATGAAAATAATCTCACGGAGCTTGATCTTGAAAAAGATGGTCTAAAAATTCGTCTTAAGAAAAATTCTTCCGGTTATGTTGAGCAATCTGTGGTTCAGGAACTTCCTGTGATGCCGACTACGCAGAACAGAAACCCTGCGGAGGCTAAAGAATCACCGAAAAGCGCGCCTCAAGCTCAAAAAGTTTTCATTAAATCTCCTATGGTTGGCACGTTTTATGCATCACCGGCACCGGATGCCGCACCGTTTGTTCAGGTCGGCGCTTCGGTGGAAGTGGGTCAGGTGATTTGCATTATTGAAGCGATGAAGCTGATGAACGAGATCAAAGCCGAAGTGCGCGGAAAAATCTCAGAAGTACTTGTCCATAACGGCGATCCGGTGGAGTTCGGCCAACCTCTATTTTCGCTTGAATAATCTTTGAATCGAATCAAGCAAGACCGTGAAGGATTGGAGTCTTGAATGTTTTCAAAAATTTTGGTAGCCAATCGCGGTGAAATAGCGCTACGAATCATCCGCGCCTGTAAAGAAATGGGTGTCCGCACGGTTGCGGTCTACTCCGAGCCTGATGCTGAGTCGCCTCATGTGCATTTGGCGGACGAAGCGGTTTGTATCGGGGCCGCGCCAAGTTCTCAAAGTTATCTGAACATCCCTTCTATTATCAGTGCCGCCGAAATCACTGACGTTGATGCGATCCATCCTGGTTACGGTTTTTTAGCTGAAAACGCACATTTTGCCGAGATTTGTGAATCCTGCCAAATTAAGTTTATTGGGCCGACTCCTCAAGCGATCCGTGCAATGGGTGATAAGATGTCTGCGCGCGAACTGATGCGTAAGGTAGGTGTACCTATCGTGTCTGGCACTCAGGAAGCCGTAAAAGACAAAGATGATGCTCTGAAGATCGCCAAAAAAATAAAATATCCCGTTATCATTAAGGCGACGGCGGGCGGCGGCGGCCGTGGAATGCGTGTCTGCCACAACGATGTCCGCCTGGTCAGCGCTTTGATGACTGCTCAAGCCGAGGCGGAGGCTGCATTTGGAAATCCTGCTGTTTACATTGAAAAATATCTCGAAAAGCCAAAGCATATTGAATTTCAGATCCTAGCCGATTCACACGGGCATATCGTCCATCTTTACGAGAGAGATTGCACGATCCAGCGACGCCATCAGAAGCTTTTAGAAGAAGCGCCTTCTCCTTCCGTGGATTGGAAACTGAGAAAAAAAATGGGTGAAGCAGCGATCAAAGCCGCCAAAGCCGTCAATTATGTTAATGTCGGCACTATCGAATTTCTTTTGGATGAAGATGGTCGTTTTTATTTCATGGAAATGAATACGCGCGTTCAAGTTGAGCACGGGATCACCGAGCTTGTCACCGGCATTGATATCGTGAAGGAGCAGATCCGGGTTGCTGCCGGGGAAAAACTTTCTATCCGCAAACAAGACAAGATCCCTCTGAGGGGCCACGCGATCGAATGCCGTATCAATGCGGAAGACCCGGCAAATAATTTCACCCCGTCTCCCGGCAGGATCGAGCGATACAATGTTCCGGGTGGACCGGGCGTGCGCATGGATTCACACGCCTATTCGGGTTACAAAGTTTTGCCGTATTATGACTCAATGATAGGAAAGCTCATGGCATACGGGCGGAACCGCGGGGAAGCAATCAGTATCATGCAAAGGGCACTTGATGAATTCATCGTTGAACCGATTAAGACGACAATCCCTCTTCACAAAGAGATCTTGAAAAGCCCTATTTTCCGTCGCGGGCAGATGTATACGGATTTTATTCAGCGCCTGATGGGTGAATGGAGCGATAAAAGTTTAGAAGAGAATGTGACTGCTGTATCTTCGGGAAAGGAGAAATAAAATGAAAGTGGGTATTTTGACGGGAGGCGGTGACTGTCCAGGGCTCAATCCCGTGATCCGTGCGGCGGTTAAAACGGCGCTTCGATACGGATATGAAACTATCGGCATCCAGAATGGCTGGAAGGGTTTGGTGGAGAACAATACAAAGGTCTTAGATCTTACCGCAATCTCAGGGATCTTGCATCGCGGCGGAACGATCCTTGGCACAAGCAGGACCAATCCTTTCAAGGATAAAGCGGCTTTAGATAAATTAAAGGTCAATTTCAAGAATTTGGGACTAAACGCATTGATCGCCATTGGCGGTGAAGATACGCTTGGCGCTGCGTCAAAACTATATAAGGAAGGATTTAATGTTGTCGGTGTTCCGAAGACGATCGACAATGACCTGTCGGG
This sequence comes from uncultured Planctomycetia bacterium, assembly GCA_964642015.1. Lineage (GTDB taxonomy): Bacteria > Omnitrophota > Gorgyraeia > 2-02-FULL-51-18 > 2-02-FULL-51-18 > CAZXLF01. The sequence goes on along the minus strand of CAZXLF010000003.1, from coordinate 230,336 downwards.
AACGGATTTTACTTTTGGATTTGATACGGCTGTTAATATCGCAATGGAAGCGATCGACCGCCTTCATTCTACGGCCGAAAGCCATCGCCGGATCATGGTTGTTGAGGTGATGGGGCGGCACGCCGGCTGGATCGCGCTTCATTCCGGGCTTGCGGGCGGCGCGGATCTTATTTTGATCCCTGAAATACCGATCAAGATGCAGGAAGTTTGTGACGTCATCAAGAAAAGGAATGAGCGGGGGAAGAGTTTTAGCATTATCGTCGTCGCGGAAGGTGCAAAATTTGAAGGGTCTGAAGTGACACTTGAAAAGAAACTGGATGAGTTTGGCCATGTCCGTCTGGGCGGTATAGGCGAGCTTCTAGCCAAACAGATCGAGCAAAAAACGGGTTTTGAGACTCGCGTGACAGTGCTTGGGCATATTCAGCGCGGCGGCACCGCATCCGCTTTTGACCGCGTATTGGGCACCAGGTTTGGCGCTAGGGCGGTTGAGCTTGTCAGAGAAGGTAAATTCGGTCAGATGGTGGCTCTTAAGGCAAATGAGATTATAAGCATTCCGATTGAGTCTGCGGTCGGAACACTTAAAACGGTCGGTCCTGAGTTTTACGATCTGGCCCGCGTATTTTTTGGTTAAATCATGAGACATTCTGTTTCGCAAGATATTCAAGAAAGTATCAACGTCAAAACAACGCTTCTCAAAAATCATGTGCCGCTTATCGAGAAGGCGGCGCAAATGGTTTTTGATTGTTTGAAATCAGGCCATAAGGTGTTGTTTTTCGGGAATGGCGGGTCAGCCAGCGATAGCCAGCATCTGGCCGCGGAGCTAGTCGGAAGATATGAAAAAGAACGGCGCGGTTTACCGGCTATTGCGTTATCGACCGATACCTCTATCTTGACGGCCGTCGGAAATGACTATGGTTTTGAGAGGATTTTTGAAAGACAGATCGAAGCTTTGGGCTCCAGCGGAGATGTGGCTTACGCTATATCCACCAGCGGAAATTCAAAGAATGTTCTTTCGGCAGTGACTAAAGCCAAGTCGATAGGCATCAAGACCATCGGATTATCGGGCCGTTCCGGCGGACAATTGAACTCTATGGTGGACCTGTCAATCGTTGTCCCGTCGGATAAGACCGCGAGGATCCAAGAATCTCACATCATGATCGGACACATCATCTGCGAACGCGTGGATGAGCTTTGGTTGAGCCGTTAAACGGTCTGCATAGATGAAGAACGATCACCGCTCCGATCCCAAAAAAATAAAATTAAAATCTTTTGCCGAGATCTCCCGCATAGCTTCTTCGCTCCGGCGATCAAGAAAAAAGATCGTTTTTACGAACGGCTGTTTCGATCTTTTGCATGTGGGCCATGTGCGTTATTTGAACGAGGCAAGATCTTTGGGCGATATTCTGATCCTTGGCTTGAATCGGGATGCTTCTGTTAAATTTCTCAAAGGTTCCGGCAGACCTGTCACCAATGAACAGGAAAGAGCCGAAGTGATCTGCGCGCTCGATGCGGTCGACTACGCGGTATTTTTTAAAGAAAGCACACCCGATAAATTGATACACGCCATACGACCGGATTTTCTGGTCAAAGGCGGGGATTGGAAGAAAAAAGATATTGTAGGCGGCAATTTCGTCGAGTCCTACGGCGGAAAAGTGAGATCGCTTCGTTTTGTCAAAGGATATTCCACGACAAAGTTGATCGAGAAAATAAAGAAGATCAAATGAAACGCCACCAGATCCTCCGCATTTTGGATGCGAATTTCAACCGTTCCCGCGAAGGATTGAGGGTCTGCGAAGAGATCACGCGTTTTGTGATGGAAGACAGTGCATTTACCAAAGAATTGAAAAGCATCCGTCACGCGGTCAGTAGCGCGCTGAAAGACCTTCCGGTGTCTTGTTTTGATCTGGTCTCGGCGCGGGATGTGCGCAGCGACGTTGGAAAGAAGCCTTCTAGCTTGGAAAAGGGAAGAGCGGGTACGCTTGATATATTTTTGGCGAACGCCGAGCGTGTCAAAGAATCTCTGAGAGTTTTAGAAGAGACTTCAAAACTTTTGGATCAGCGGACATCGGATAAAATTAAAAGCACAAGGTTCAGGACATACTCTGTTGAAAAAAAAATCCTTAAAAAATTGGGATCTCTACGTCATAACTGATCCTCAAGCGATCGGGGAAAGAAAGCTTGTTGATGTGGTCAGAGAGTCTTTAAAGGGCGGCGCCAGCGTTATTCAATTGAGAGATAAGTCCGCCACGGACACACAGCTTATTCGGCAGGCCAAACAGCTTCTTCAATTGACTCGCCCGGCTCGCATACCTCTTGTTATTAATGATCGCATCCGGGTCGCTAAACTTTCAGGCGCGGACGGCGTTCACTTGGGACAAGAAGACGGCACGCTCAAGGATGCAAGAAAGATCCTTGGAAGAAATGCGATCATCGGGCGATCGACACATTCAAAAGTTCAGGCGCTGAATGCGCAAAAAGAAGGTTTTGATTATATCGGTATCGGCCCGGTTTTTAAAACACCCACAAAACCTTCTTACAGACCCGCGGGACTCAAGCTTGTCCGGTTTGCGGCTAAAAAGATTCGGATCCCGTTTGTCGCGATTGGCGGCATCAACGGAAAGAATGTTGTGCTTGTAAAAAAAGCGGGCGCAAAGGCCGTTGCGGTCGTCAAAGCGGTCATGGGAAGCCCCGAGCCAAGAAAAGCAGCCGCCTACTTGGTAAACAAGATGAGGTCAAAATGAATTCCAAACGTATTCTAGCTGTCGGTTCTGTGGCGCTTGATAGTGTCAAAACTCCTTTTGGAGAAGTCAGGGATGCGCTCGGCGGATCGGCAACATTTTTTTCCGCGAGCGCCCGATTTTTTTCTCCAGTGTCGGTCGTTGCGGTTGTTGGCCAAGATTTTCCGCCAAAGTATTTGGAACTGATCAAAGCTTTAGGCGTTGACACCAAAGACATCAAGATCGCTCACGGAAAAACTTTTCGATGGAAAGGTTTTTACGACTACGATTTGAACAACGCCCAAACTTTAAAAACAGAATTGAATGTATTCCAGAATTTTAATCCGATCATATCCGAAAAAAATAAGAGCTGTGAATTTGTATTCTTGGCGAATATTGATCCGGAGCTTCAATTGTCCGTGTTGTCCCAAGCCAAAAAGCCCGTTTTGACAGCATGTGATACGATGAATTACTGGATACAGAATAAAAAAGACACACTGCTTAAACTTCTGAAGAAAGTCGATATTTTTCTGTGCAATGATAATGAAGCCAGGCAATTGGCCGGTGAATATAATTTGATCCAATGCGCCAGGTGGATCTTGGACCGCGGGCCTCGTCTTTTGGTCATCAAAAAAGGCGAGCACGGGGTCGTCTGTTTTTCCAGAAAGTTTTTGTTTATCGCGCCGGCATATTTATTGGAAAATATTTTCGACCCGACAGGCGCGGGAGATACCTTTGCCGGGGGGTTCATGGGTTATTTGACCCGTTCACCGCGGTTGAACGAGCAGGCCGTCCGGGAAGCGGTCATCCATGGCAGCGTGCTGGCATCTTATAATGTCGAGAGCTTTAGTTTAAACAGGCTTCTAAAGCTTAAGCCGAAAGAAATTCAGCAGCGTTACCGGCAATTCAAGAAGATCACAAAGTTCTGACCGCGGGTGTAGTTCAGTGGTAGAATGAAAGCTTCCCAAGCTTTAGATACGGGTTCGATTCCCGTCACCCGCTCCAATTTGTATGTTTGTAAATAAAATCAGTGATAAAAAGTAATCTCATTGTCAATAAAATATTTCAGATTTTTCTGGTAAGTATGATATTTTTTTTGACGGGTTGCGCTACCGGAGAGTATCATAACCATCACGTTGAAAGCTTTCGATCGGGAAATAGACTAACTGAAATTCCAAGTTTTTTGTGGCCTTTGCAGGGCCGAGTGGTCTCCCGGTACGGTTCATTTCAGGACGGCGTTCCGATGAACGGCGTGATGATAGAATCGCAGGTCTCCGACAAGGTTGTAGCATCGCGTGACGGCGTTGTGGTTTTGGTGGACCCGAATTTAAAGGGTTATGGTCAAACGGTCATTTTAGAACATGATGATCAATATTCAACCGTGTACGCCAGAAATTCGGAAATCCTGGTTTTGGTGGGTCAGAAAGTTCGGCGAGGCGACGAAATCGCCAGAGCCGGAAAAGAAGCAAAGAGTTTTTGTTCAAATTTGTATTTTGAGTTAAGAAAAAATCTAAAGACTGAAGACCCGTTGCCTTATTTAAGCGGTTGATCATTCGCACAGAACACGGGATTCAGCTCTTTTAAAATTATTCAAGGTTAAACCTTATGTTTAGCGACCCGGTGGTCGGCGAAGATTTCTTTGGCCGGCAGGAGATAATCGATCTCATCCTTAAAAGAGCGAATGCTCTTAAATCAGGTTACCGTCAAAATATAGCGATCATTGGCCATCAGCAGCTGGGTAAAACGTCTTTGCTGAGGCATTTTCTTCATATTTTTCGCGATCCGGATATGCTGTGCGTATATGTGGAGATCAAGATCCAGGCGCTTGATTATTTTGTTGAGCAATTCATCCGTTCTTTACTGCTTCAATTCCTTATACAAAAACAAGAAGTGCCGATGACCGATTCTCTGCAAAGTCTTACGGAGAAGGCCGGGCGCTATATTCCTGCAACAGCTCAGCGTATTCATGAGATTGTCAATCTTTTGAAACAAAGACATGCCGAAGAGGCGTATTCTAGACTTTTTGAGCTGACTTCGGTGATCAAGCAGGAAACGGGGAAACACTGCATCGTCATTTTGGATGAATTTCACCGACTAGGAGAGTTTGGGATCAAGAATACATTTTCGAACTTTGGCAAACGCATCATGGTCCAGAAGGACACGATGTATCTGCTTTCAAGTTCTTCATTCTCAGCTAGCAGAAAGATCCTTGCCGAAAAACTCTCGCTTCTATTTGGGAATTTCGAACGGATCTATTTGGAACCGTTTGATTTTGAAACATCATTCGATTTTTTAGAGAAAAAACTAGCCCCAATAACCATTCCTCTAAACCTTAGATATTTTCTTGTGGCTTTTACGGATGGCCAGCCATTCTTCCTGGATACGATAGCTAACCGTATCCGAGACCTCTCAAGTCTGAAGAGTGAGGCCGAAGTTTCAAGACAAACAATATCGCAGGTATTTCTGAAACTTTTTTTCGAATCACAGGGAGTTCTCAATCAGTTTTTCTTAAAGACGCTTACGCCATGGACGAGGGCTGATTCGCGCGGGAGTCATCTTTTAATTCTTACCGGGATGGCCGGCGGCGTGAATAAACTCAAAGATCTTTCGGCGCTGATCCGTCGGAATCAACGTGAAACGTCAAGGCAAATTGAGGAATTGATCGAACACGAGCTCATTATTAAGACAGGGGTGTTCTATCGATTTCATAATAAAATTTTTAAATTTTGGCTTCACGAAGTCTATGAGAAAAAAGAACTCTCGCTACTTGGTTCTTCTGGCGGCGCAGAGCAGTTTTTAACACGCATTGACCAGATGATCTCTGAATATGACCAGCTTCTCAGAATGGATATGACGGACCGTGTACTGGGACTTTTCTCTCAATTCAAAAATGAGATCGTGGATTTTGGAGAGAAGAAAAGAAAGCTGCCTCATTTTACTGAATTTATCAAATCCGGAGAAACTGCCTCGAACTTGAAAGGATCCGCGAAGAATGTGATCGCTAAAGGGCATGGTCGCTGTTGGGTGTGTAAGATCGTTGAGGAAAAAGCCAGTGAGAAAGAGGTTTTGGAACTTGTCAATCATGACTCTTTTGAAAAACGCAATGTTGCCACAAAAGTGCTCGTGGCGTTGAGCGGCGCTGATGAGAACGCAAAACTGCTTGCTAAAGAAAAAAGGGTGTTCACCTTAGGTCTTTCGAGGATCAATATGCTGATGGACATCTTTGGAAAATCCCCGATTATCCACGTTCATCCTAAGAAACATGGGTCTGCCTAATCCGGCGACAACATCTTTTAAACAGCTCTGGGCGCCGTGGCGTGACCGTTTCATTTATCATCCCAAAGCCAAGGGTTGTATTTTTTGTCAGAAACCGCGCTCCCGAAATGATATAAAAAACCTTATTGTTTGGCGCGGAAAAACGGTTTATACCATGCTCAATCTTTACCCTTATAATAACGGCCATTTGATGATCGCGCCGTACCGGCATTTGAAAAGTACTACGTTACTATCAAAACAGGAGATGGTAGAATTGTTCGAAATGGCGAACAAGGCCGTTTTGCAATTAGAAAAAAAGCTAAAACCTCACGGGTTTAATATGGGCTTTAATGTGGGGCGAGCTGCTGGAGCCGGGTATGACAAACATATTCATCTGCATGTTGTGCCCCGTTGGAACGGAGATACGAATTTCATGCCTGTCCTATCCGGAAACAAAGTGATTTCGGAATCTTTAAAGAATTTACGAAGCCGTCTACTTTCCTAAGCATGCCGAACGCATTGATCAGTAGGTCAGAGCTCGAAAGGCAAGAGTCGAGAATGTTGGCGCCGTATGCGGCCAAAAGCGCTCAAAGTCATGGACGAGTCTACCCCGAAAAAGAACACCCATACCGCACCGCTTTTCAACGCGACCGTGACCGCATTATCCATAGCTCTGCATTCAGGCGTCTTGAATATAAGACGCAAGTATTTGTGAATCACGAAGGCGATTATTATAGAACACGACTTACGCATTCTCTGGAAGCCAATCAGATCGCTCGTGTCATCGCTAGAATGTTGAGATTGAACTCAGATCTGGTGGAAACCATCACTTTGGCCCATGATCTCGGGCACACACCCTTTGGGCACGCAGGCGAAGATGAATTGCGCGAGTTGATGGCCGATCACGGGGGTTTTGACCATAATCTCCAAAGTTTGCGGGTCGTTGATTATTTGGAGGAGCGGTACCCTGCGTTTCGGGGCCTTAATCTTACTTACGAATCCAGGACCGGTCTGTTTAAGCATCCTGAACTTTTGAAAGAAGCGGAGTCACGCGGGATGGGAGATTTTGAACATTTCAATTCTCCTTCGCTTGAATCGCAGGTGGTGGATCTTGCCGATGAGATCGCGTATGATAATCACGATCTTGACGATGGTTTAACCTCAGGACTCATAACCGAGTCGGAGCTTGACGGGATTACGCTTTGGAAGTCAGTAAAAAAGAGCACGAAACTTCCTTCCGGGGTAAAACCTGAGGTCAGGCGCTACCAGATCATCCGTGGGCTGATCAACCTTGAAGTCACGGATTTGATTGAACAATCGTCGAGGAACATTATAAAATACAAGATCAAAAATCCGCAGGATTCCATGGGGCTTGAGAAATTCACGATCTCTTTCGGTTCCGAATTGGCCGGAAAAAGAGACGAGCTGAGGCAATTTCTCAAGACCAGGCTTTACCGTCATTATCGTGTGGTGCGTATGACCGATAAGGCGAGACGGTTTATCCGCGCGCTTTTTGAGGTTTATTTATCCAGCCCTGAACAGCTGCCGCCAGGCAGTCAGAAACGTTTGAAGCAGGAAGGGGCTCATCGTGTTATTTGTGACTATTTAGCGGGAATGACAGACCGGTACGCGCAAGATGAGTATAGAAAGTTTTTTGAGCCTTTTGAGAAAGTTTGAGCGATGAAGACGACCATCACAAATGACCGTGAAATATTTGACTATTTTGTTCAGCATGAAAACTTAAGGATTTTCAGAGTCTCTTTTGATTTCCTGCTGGGCCATCCGCTATGGTGGGTTTCGTTCAAGCTGAACGGAAGCGTCGGATCATTCAAAAGATCCATCGATTCATCCTATGCGATCTGGAACGATCCGCGCATCAAAAAATTCCGGTCCTCCGCGCTCATTTATCAAGCGATCAAAAAAAGATCAAAAGAGAGAAGGTCATTTTTATTCAGCGCGCCAAAAGACAGTCTCAATTTTTGTGTGCCTTTGGTCGTTGGTGGCAGGATTATCGGCTATTTCGGCCTTATCGGAATTGCAAAAGGAACTCGTCATGAAATTTTAAATCTTTTATCCGGCTGCGTTCAACTTATTATTGATAACTGTTCTAAAAAAGAGGAGCTTGAACGGCTTTCCGCTACCATACGTCCCAGAGCCATCGCTCTTTCTACGGTGCATACTGTGCACCGCATCATTAATTCGACGTTGAATCTGGATGAGCTGATCTCAAGACTAGCCCATTTAACGACGCAGGTCTTGCGCACGAATCGTTGCGCGATCTATATTTTCGAAACACCTTCGAAGGAACCGCAGAACGGAATGCGCTCGAATCGCATGGATGCCAGAAAAAAACAAGAGCATCTGATCTGCAAGGCGCTTGTCGGTTATCCGAAGCATCAGGCGCCGGGCTTTCGCATCGTTGTCGGCAGCGGGGTAGAGGGAAAAGTGGCTAAAACAGCTCAGATTGTTTTAAGAAAAAAGATGATCTGCATCCCTTTGATCGACGAGGATACGATCGGTGTTTTGACGGTCTCGTATAAGAAAGACAAAAAGGGCTTTACGTATTTTGATCAGGAAATATTGACGACGTTGGCCGAAGAAGCTGTGATAGCCATTAAGAATGCCCAGCTTTACGAAGAACAAAAACGCGTTACGCTCGGCACCATTCAGTCGCTCGCGGTTATTCTGGGGACACGTATGCCCAATCTTACTTCTCCGGAGGCATTCTTAAGATTGGCTTTGAACATTGCGCAGGAACTTAAGTTAACCGAGGAAGAGGTGCAGGCTCTTCATTATGCGACGCTGTTGAAAGATACAGCCAAGATTGGTATCCCGGATGATATTTTAAAGAAACCTACGAAACTTACTGGGGAGGAATACCGTTTACTCAGGGAACATCCGATTAAAGGCGCAAAGATCGTGCAGTCTTTCGAAAGCCTCAAGCCGGTTGTGCCTATTATTTTGTATTCGCGAGAAAAATTTGACGGCACCGGTTATCCCAGGGGTTTGAAAGGGGAAAAGATTCCTATCGGCGCCAGAATACTGGCGGTCATCAATGCGTTTGAAGCGCTTATTATTGGCAGACCTTACCGAAACCGCGCATCCATACGGGAAGCGCTGGACGAGATCGTGAAAAATAAGGGCACTCAATTTGATCCCAAGATCGTGGACGTTTTTGTGTCAGTGGTGGAAAAAGAGGGGATACAAAGGTTTTTGAAAAATGCGTCCTGAGATAGAGCGTTTCATGAAATCCAAAGTCCATCGGAAATTGATCGCTTTTTTTGCCGAAAATCAAGGCAGCGTGGATACGCCTCGCGGACTTGCCACGTGGACGAATGAAAATATAAAAAAAGTGACAGCTGCGCTGGAGGATCTGGTGGCCGTCGGATTTCTAAAAGCACACCGCACTTCTTCTACGGTCGGATACTCATGTGCGCTGAATAAGAAAGATCTGAAATCTCTTGCGTCTCACCTGGGCTAAAAGCTCTATCGTCAAATATCTAGTTCGCGTTTTTTTCGCCGTCACTATCATCTTAATCTTATTTTATGGATTAGGTTTTCTTATCCCTTTGCAGGGCCCGCTCGTTGATCTGGTTGTATCGAAATCGTTGAGCGGTCGCACTGGCCTTTCGGTCCACAGTAAAAAAACAAAAATATTTCATTGGTCAAAATTTTTCTTTGACAGCTTAGAAATATTTGGAAATCAACAAAAACAACGGATCTTTACTGGCGATGGAACTATTGTATTTTTGAAACCATCATCAATGGTTATTGATGTCCATAATATTAGACTCGGAGGGCCTTATTTATCCCAGGGTTTATTGGGCTCATGGCCTGCGTCGGCAAGTTTTAAAGAGGATCTGTCGGTTCGGAGACTCGTTGTTGGTCTATCTCAAAATGGTTCCGAAATGACGGTCCGGATATTTAGATGCGAATCGCCGGATTTTGCTTTAAAAGGTATGATGGGTTTCAGCGGAAAGAGGCTTTTTAAAGCGCATCTTTATTTTTCATTATCACGATCACGGGCACAAAAACTCCCCGTAAAGATACGGGAAGGTCTTATTAGACAAAAAAACGGATGGATGGCGGTAAGAATAGGTTTATTCGGCTCTGAACTGACTTTGAGCGGCTGCCATGGGCCGTTGTTTCAAGCTAAATGGCAGGGGCAGGCTTTAGGTTTTTTAGGCTAATTTTCGTTGCTGCGTCCCGCCCGTCTTGTTATACTAGCCGCGCTTAACATGAGCAGAAGGAAAGGCTTCTCGATTTTATGACAGAAATTCAGCAGGAAGAAAAGCAACAGGAGCTTTTTCCGTCGTTTGAAGGAAAAAGTAAAAAACCTGAGCGTTTTCCTGCGCTGGCTAAATCTTACAAGCCAATCCTGATCAGCACGACGATAGAGCAGATCATCCTTGTTTGCATCGTTTTGATATTAACAGCGTGTTTGATGTTCTTTTTAGGGGTTTTGCGGGGAAAATTGCTAAGCAAAAGCGCTTATGTGCGGCCGATATTAAAAACGGTCCAGCCCGCAGCGGTCGTGCCACCCAGGGTAGCGGCTTCGCCGATTCCAGCATCGATTAAACCTGCGGCGCAAGCGCTTAAGCCTCAGAGAACCGATCAAATCCAAAACAATAACAAGCCGTACACGATTCAAGTTTCTACTTATAAGAAGCAGGATCTGGCCGAGAAAGAGGCAGTTGCGCTGAGACGTAGCGGGTATTATTCCGCGATCATTGAGAGTGGAGATTATTATATTGTGTGCGTGGGACAATATATATCAAAGGATGCAGCAAAAAAAGATCTTAAAACTCTCAACATCAAATACAAGGGATGCTTTTTAAGAAGGCGTCCGCAAAAAGAATAATAAAAGGGAGGTATTTATGTCGATCCATTCAAGTTTACGCAGCGGAGGTAAGGATAAGAAGCATCGCTCCGTGTTGAAACGTTATGAACGTTTGAAAGTGCTTAAGGAAAAGAATTTGTGGGACGAGGAAAAATCCGCTTTAGGAATTCCGAAGGTGAAGATGCAAAAACTGAAAGTAAAGAAAGAAAAAGCCGCTGCCCCGGCTGCCGATGGTGCGGCCACTGCGGCAACTCCAGGCAAAGCCGCCGCTCCAGCCGAAGGTTCTAAAAGCGAGAAGAAATGAGCGAGATTCCGCTTGAGGAATTCAAGAAAGCAGAGCTCCGCGTAGCCAAGGTCTTGGAAGCCGAAGAGATCCCCGGTGCTGATAAGCTTTGGAAACTTACAATCGATGTGGGGACCGAGAAAAAGCAGATCGTGGCAGGAATCAAGCTGTTTTACAGCAAAGAAGCGATCGTCGGAAAATGTATTGTTGTCGTAAATAATCTGGCACCAGTCGTGATACGCGGTACCGAATCACGGGGAATGCTGCTGGCCGCCAAGGACGGCCCCACACTTTCGATAGTTACTTTAGATAAGGAAATCCCTCCGGGGAGCCCGGTCAGTTAGTGAAATCCATTCGCGTTTCTTTGAACGAGAGATCTTACCCGATATATATAGGGCAGGATCTTTTGCCTCGTTTTGGGCGGTTTATCAGAGAACAGCGGCTCGATTCGCGGCAAGTTTTGATCGTAACTCAAAAAGAGATAGCCGTCTTTTACGGAGCGCAGATCAAAGAATCTTTAGCCAAGGATGGAATAGAACCGATATTTTTTATCACGCCTTATTCCAAAAGTTCCGAAGCTGTTAAATCGCAAAATGTTTTTTGGAAATTGATCCGGCAAATGGCAGCGTCCAGCGGAAAAAACAAGTCACTTTTAATGGTCGCTTTGGGCGGAGGGGTTATTGGTGATCTGACCGGTTTTGCTTCATCAGTTTATAAAAGAGGTGTTCCATACATTCAGATCCCAACGACGCTGACCGCACAGGTCGACTCAGCGATAGGCGGAAAAACAGCCATTGATCTGCCCGAAGGAAAGAACCTTTTGGGCTCAATTTATCAGCCAATCATGGTTCTAAGCGATTTGTCGCTTTTAGGAAGTTTGCCCGAACGGCACTGGAGCGATGGTTTTGCCGAAGTGATCAAATACGGTGTAATTAAAGACTCTTCATTGTTCTTGCTTTTGGAAAAGCAGGGCAAAGAGGCGATCCAGTCAAATCCGCGCTTATTGGAAAACGTGATCTTTTGTTGCGCAAAAATTAAGGCCAGGGTCGTTGCAAAAGACGAATTGGATAAAAAAGATGTCCGGATAGCGCTTAATTTCGGACACACGATAGGACATGGCATTGAAGCGGCCTCACGTTTTTCTAGAAGCTACACTCACGGGGAGGCGGTCGGCATCGGAATGTTGGCAGCCTGTGATATATCTTTAAAGTTGGGTTATTTAAAAGATAAGGACCTGCCCGTGCGGATCGAAAAAATGCTTATAAAATTTAAACTGCCGATCTTTTATAAGAATATAAACACGGATGCTTTGCTTAAATCGATCGGATACGATAAAAAATCGGTTTCTGGGATCAACCGTTTTGTGCTGCCGGTTTCTTTGGGTAAAACGTGTGTTGTAGAGAACGTACCTCTATTGGCGATCAAAGAGTCTTTGGAAAAAAGAAAAGGTTAGAAAAGCACTCCTGAGATCAGTAACCGCTTCCCGTATTTAGAGAAATTTCCTTCCCTTCGTAATTGAGTTTTGCAGAATCCTGCGAGACGCTAATAAGCTTTGCTCCTTGAATGCTATCGCCGACCTTGACAATTTGGTTGTTGATAATGCAATACGAAGACTGTTTGGCAGAATAGACAATGCCGCTTAAGGTAAGGTCCGGAGTTCTTGATATGATCGTGGGCGTTGCGATGGCGTTCGTTAGAGGGGCTTCTTCTACGGCGAACTGCGCTTTTCGATTTGCATTGATCCCGGAAGATGGGGCAGAAGCAACTTCCGTCGTTGCTGTGGATGCGGGAATATTTTGAGTTGCCGAATGTTCGGATGCACTCGCGATATTTGTTGAATTCTTTATCGGGGTTGAAAATATCGGAGCTACAATAGGTCCTGTGATCAGCACTAAAACCAACAAAATGAACACCGGTCCCCAATTGAACTTTGATCTCTTTTTTTGAAATTCCAGTTCTATGTTGCGGCGCACCATCTCCCTATCTTCTAAAGAAAAGTTTTCTTCTTTTTCGCGCACGGCTTTTTTTAAAGCCTCATTGATAATACTCATGTTTATAAGCCTCCTTCAATTTCGTTGATAGAACGTTTGATGATCTCCGAGTTTATGAATCTTTTTTCGAGAACATAACCTAATAAAAGCGCTTTATCGCAGACAATATTGATCAGGCGCGGAATGCCTCCGGAATATTTGTATATTTCTTTGACAGCCTTTTCATCAAAAGCAGGGGAAGAACCGTTCGTCGCACCGGCCATTTGAAGTCGGTGCGAGATGTAGTGAGGCACTTCTTCCTGAGTCAAGGCATCTATGTGATAGCGCACCGCGATACGTTGCCTTAATTGCTTCAACGAAGGTGATCTTAATTTTTCTCTAAGTTCCGGCTGACCGACCAAAACGATCTGTATCAATTTTTCATTCTCTGCTTCTAAGTTCGAGAGCATCCGTATTTGTTCAAGCAACTGCAGACTCAGATTTTGGGCTTCATCAATGATCAGGACGACATTGTTGTTTTGGGCCAGCTGATCGATGAGAAATTGGTTCAATTCGTGAAAAAGACCACTTCTATTTTTTTTATCGGTTTTTATCCCAAAATCTTCTATGATTGTCTGCATCAGCTGTAATTCTGTCAGGTTGGAATTAAAAATAAAAGCTGTTTTAGTTTTTTCGTCTAATTGGTTCAGAAGTGCCCGGCAGGTGGTTGTTTTTCCCGCGCCAACCTCACCGGTAATTTCAATAAAACCGACCCTTTCCTTGATCCCATAGGTCAGATAAGATAGCGCTTCGCGATGTCTTTGACTGAAATACAAAAAAGAAGGGTTGGTCGCAATGGCAAAAGGTTTCTGTTTTAGCGCATAAAACGACTCATACATATTCAGAGAGCACCTCTTGCAGGATTTTATCAAGCCTATTTTTGATTGTAAAGGTTCTTTTTGGTAAATACGTATTGACAATAAGAGCTCTTTTTATTAATATAACTCTGTCTTTAACTTAGGGTTGCAATTAAGCATTTATCCATACATTTTAGAAGAGCCGGTAAGAGGAGCAGTTGAATGAATAAAATATTAGTCAAAGGATTTTCAGCCGGGATTGCCGGTATGTTCTTATTAACGATTGCCACGGTGTGTTTTGCGCAGGATCCTTTTACGAAGCTTGGCCGCGGTGTAGCGAATACGTTGACGGGCTGGGTTGAGCTTCCGAAAAATATTTATAAGACAAGTGTGGATGAGAACGCGCTGGCTGGCATGACTCTAGGCCTGGCAAAAGGTGCCGGAATGACCATTGTTAGGACAGGTGCTGGTATTTATGAGATCGCAACCTTCCCATTCCCATTACCAGAAGATTATAAGCCCATATTGGAACCTGAATACGTTTTCTGATAAGTAAACGGTCTTAGGAAAAATTTCCCCAAAAGATAGAAATGTTCTTTTGGGGTTTTTTATTTTTCTTTGCAGCGTTCAAACTAGTTAGTTTTCACTTAGATTTAATAACTAGATTAACTCATATTAACTCATTTAATATTTACTTGACAAAAATATACCACTTTGGTTAAATAGCCTTCCTTTCGCTCGGAGAAACCGGGAAGGAGATGAGCAATGAATAGAAACAATTTACTAGATGAAAAGAGTGAAGATAAGGCGTTGACCACGGAAGATGCGTGTCAATTTTTAAGTATCAGTCGCCAGACGCTTTACAAGCTTGTGAAGTCAAAGAAAATACCGGGAAGAAAAGTCGGCGATAATTACCGATTTCTAAAAAGCGATCTTATTCGCTATTTCAAGAACGATTAAAGCTCTGTCTATTGTGAAAAAAGGGGAAATCATGTCGGAACGCCGTAAATATTTACGTTTTAACGCGCCATTAGATGTGGAATATAAGACCCTTGCCTTGAACCCTATTTTTGGAAAAGCTTTGGTGAAAGATTTGAGCCGTGAGGGCATTCGTTTTGGATTAAAACAGAACGTTTCGGTTGGAACGCCTGTGCAGATCGCTTTGAGTGTTCCCGGCGATAATCTACCGGTATTTGCATCGGGCAAAATCGCTTGGGCAGACGGTTTAGACGCCGGCATTAAGCTGACAAAAATTAGCCGTTCCGATCGTACCAGGGTTTTGGAATACGTTTACAAAGAATGGCTTAAGACAGCCCGCAGAGTACATGTATAAATTCGAGAATCATGGGCTATTTAAACGACTATTTTAAACATTTGAGCAATATTTTGAAAACGGATAAACATTACAAAGAGGAGGCTTACTTGTTTGTGATAGCTGCCCTTGGCAGGGCTTTCAGGGCCTTGAAAGAGCCGCGTCATATTGCAGGAGCTGAGCTTTTGGCGGCTATTCGGGAGGAAGCCGAAGAACAGTTTGGACCGATGTCCTCCAATGTGTTCCAGTATTGGGGCATAAAAAATAGTCTTGATTTCGGCAAGATTGTGTTTAATATGGTGCGGGAAGGCATCCTTTCCAAGACGGAGGAAGATTGTCTGGATGATTTCAAGGATGTTTTATTTTTCGACAGTCTTTTTGATGAAACTTTGGGCTACCGGTTAAATCTTAAAGAAGGCGTTTTGAACAACGTCTCAAATTAACATTGAAGAGGATGGAGTTGTAAAAATGGCAGAAGAAGCTGTTAAAGACGATAAAAAGGCGCAAGCCCCTGCGGAGTCAGCGGGTCGTAAGCCCAAAAAGAAGAAGTCGCGGCCGACGAATTGTATCCAAACAAATAAACGTATCCGCCGCAAAGATTGGTATTATAGAAACGGTAAGTATTTTGCGAATAAGAAGTCATTTAAACTTTACGCGGCGCAGGAAGCCGAAAAGATTAAAAAAGCCCAAGAAGCGCAAGCAGCTACCGCACAAGCTTCGGCAGCGCCCGCAGCGGATGCAAATACCGCAACAACTGCGACATCTTAAAGTTCGAAAGCGCTTTTCGGACATAACAAAGGGTGTCTGATGAGTCTAAAAAAGAGGATCTTGGAACAACGTCGTTCTGTTCGTATTTTTGAAGAGCTTCCTTTTGTTATTGGCCATCAGGGTTATGAGATCCAAGCCAAAAGCGTTAACATCAGCGGTAATGGCGTGATGTGTGTTGTGGATCGCGATATCCCGTTGATGACGCAACTTGACATTGCTTTCTCCGTTCCGGTAGTTGTCAATTTTTCTTCCAAGGAAAAAATCGTAAAAGCAAAAGGCGTGGTCGTCAGAAAAGAAGAAGATGCGATCAGCGATAAATTTTTTATCGCTATATTTTTCTCCGATATTAAGCCAAAAGATCAGAAAGTTTTGAACGAGTTTATTGCCTACCGTTTGAAGACTTGATCCTTGATGGATTCCTTCCACAATTCTGAGGCAAATCCGCGTTTTCAGAAAATCGATAAAGCCGCTCTTCTTTCTCTGTGTCAGCTTTTCTCGAGTCTAAGCCAATGGGAATTGAAATCCATCAGCCAGCTGATGCGTTTGGTGGAATATCGGAAGGATGAACTGGTCTACCGCGAAGGCACCGAGTCGGAGAGTTTTTATGTTGTGGTTTCAGGTCGTTTCGAGGCATCGGTCTCGTCCTTGGAAAAAAAGAAGGTATTGGCTTATTTGAGAAGAGGGGATTATTTCGGCGAAACCTCGCTCCTTACCAATCAAACCCATTCCACGACGGTCCGCGCGTTATCCGATTCGCTTCTTTTGGAACTAAAAAAAGAAGATTTTAAAAAAACGGTGGAACATAACGCAACGGTCGCATTGGAGATCAGCCGCCGTTTAAGTTCAAGATTGTCGGGCAAAGAATCCAGGTCTAGATCCTTGCTGAAAAGTGACGTGATCTCCATATTCAGCAATTATTACAAGGAAGACCATACGGAATTTTCGATCAACCTCGCAGCAAGTCTTTTCAACGAGACTCATCAAAAAACTATTTTGATCGATATGGATTCTGCCGGTTCGTCGGGTGTATTCAAACGCCATCAAGCTAAAAAATACCCACTTTCGCAATTCCGCAATATCGAAGTTGATCTTTTAGGAGAATTGAAGAACCTGCTTATCACGCATTCGGCAGGATTTGATATCCTGAACATTGTCCATGATGAGAAAGATATCCAGGATGAGCTCATCGTGACATCTCTTTTGAATTATCTATCCATTGATTACAGGTTCATTATTGTGAATTTACCAGGGTATTTGGACGAAGCTGTTTTTAAATCGCTATCCCAATCGGATTTCATCTTTTTTGTGACGGATAGCAACATCAATAATATGACCGAGATCAAAGAGGTGGCGGCTAACGTTCAGATGAATCTGGCATTTCCTGATGATAAATTATCGATCATCATCCACGAAGTCGTTTTTGGTATGAGGACGACGACGAGCGTGCGCCGTGAAATGTTCGGGAAAAAATTGAGCTACTCGCTTCCAGCCTTGAAAGATTTTGATGCAGAGAGCGGATCATCAATGCTTTTAGTTGTGGAAGATCCCGAATCCGAACATGCACGGGTGATTCGCCATATTGCCAGGCGCATCAGCAACAATCTTGTCGGCATAGCGCTGGGCAGCGGTGCCGCATTGGGCTTGGCCCATATAGGCGTTTTAAAAGTCCTTGAACGTGAAAAGATCCCCATCGATATTATTTCGGGATCGAGCATCGGTGCACTCATAGGCTCTCTTTATTCGATCGGGAAAAGCTGTGATGAGCTTGAGCAGATCGCGGTTGAAATCAACACGTTTCCGAAACTCTTTCGTCTGCTCGACATCAGTTTTTTTCCTATCAAAGGCTTGTTGCACGGTAAAAAGGTCATCAAGCATCTTAAAAAACATTTGGGCAATAAGACCTTTGATGATTGCAGGATCCCGTTCAAAGTGGTCGGAGCGGATCTTTCTACGCATCAGACCTTGGTCGTCGATTCCGGATATATATCGGATGCGGTGAGGATGTCAATTGCAATACCGGCCATTTTTCAACCGGTGTTCGTGAAGGGGGATCTTGTCGTGGACGGAGGCATTTTAAATCCGTTGCCGGTCAAAGCGCTTCATCAGGCCGGCGCGAATAAGATCATCGCAGTGAACGTATTCCCCACATCCAAGGATATGCTTGAAAAAAGGATCATTAGGGAAGAAGCGCTCGAACAGGAAGCGATGAGGATAAAGAATAGGAATTTTTTTGTGAGAACTCTTTTTCGGATCAAAAAATTCATTTTAAGAGGATTTTTTCCGAATATTTTTGATATCCTAATGAATACGATCCAGTCGATGGAAGCGGAAATAGCCGAGATCGAGGGTGAGTCGTCGGATGTGCTGATCCGTCCCGTGGTCCCGACAGCGAGTTGGGTGGAATTTTTTAAACCACACCAGTTTATTAAGCGCGGTGAGGATGAGGCGATAAAGATGCTTCCAAAAATAAAAGCGTTGGTTTCCCAGCAGAACGTTTGACAACGGCGCAAAGCGCCAAAAGGAAGTTTAGATGGCAGATAATGATATCGTGGTCGTGGACGGAGTTCGCACGCCGTTTATAAAATCATGGACGTCATTTGATAACATTCCGGCTCAGCAGCTGGGTTCAGCTTGTCTGACAGAACTTTTGCAGCGCACTGGCATTAAGCCCTCCATGGTCGATGAAGTGATCGTTGGATGCGTAGGACAGCCGTCCGATGCGGCGAATGTCGCACGTGTTATCAGTTTGATGGCAGGCATTCCGAAAGATAAACGCGCTTACACGGTGAATCGCAATTGCGCCTCCGGTTTTGAGGCGGTGACGAGTGGCATGGAAAAGATCCTTGCAGGTCAAGATGAAGTGGTGATCGCCGGGGGAGCCGAGTCTATGTCCAACGCGCCTTTGCAGTTTTCGAAAGAAGCGGCAACGCTATTTATGAAGTTGCAGAGAGCAAAATCATTGGGTGAAAAATTGTCCTTGATCCTGAAGTTTCGTCCGAGCCATTTTTCTCCGCGTCCAGCTTTGCAGATGGCTCTCACAGACCCGACTTGCGGATTGAACATGGGCCAAACCGCTGAAGTACTTGCCAAAAAATTCGCGATATCCCGCCAAAGGCAGGATCAGTTTGCATTGCAAAGTCACCTGCGCTCGGCAGCCGCCAGAGCTCTTTTTAAGGAAGAGATGATGACGATTTTTGCGGGACGTGATTACCGGGATGCGGTTTCGCAGGATAACGGTGTCAGGGATAAGCAATCGATCGAAGACCTCGCAAAGCTTAAACCTATATTTGACCGTTATAGCGGCACGGTAACGGCCGGAAATTCTTCCCAGATCACGGACGGTGCTTGCATGGTCCTGTTGATGACCAGAGCAAAAGCCCGTGCGATGGGTTATGAAATTTTAGGGACTATTACGGGATATGATTATGCCGGGGTCGATCCCAGCCAGATGGGCCTGGGCCCTGTGTTTGCGATCGAAAAACTTATTAGAAAAAAGGGGATTAGTCTTAAAGATATTCAGATTTTTGAGATCAATGAAGCATTTGCGGCTCAAGTGCTTTCTTGTGTGGATGCGCTGACTTCCAAAACATTCGCCGAAGAAAATTTTCCCGAACGAAAAGTAATAGGGCAGATCGACCTGTCCTTATTGAATGTTAACGGAGGAGCCATTGCTTTAGGCCATCCTGTAGGCGCTAGCGGGTCAAGATTGATCTTAACTTGTCTCAAAGAAATGAAGCGTCGCAACCTTCAGAGAGGGCTTGTTTCGCTTTGTGTCGGCGGCGGACAAGGCGGTGCAGTGCTTTTGGAGCGCTCATGAGCAAATCCTGGCATTTTAACGTTGAGAACAGTCTGGGCAATCTTTGTTTTGATTTTCCGGATTCGGAGGTCAATGTCCTTTCCTCGGACAATCTCATTGAGTTGGGACAACAGCTTGACGATATCGGCGCGAGGAATGATTTAAAAGCTCTCCTCATTACTAGCGCTAAAGGGCGTATTTTTATAGCTGGAGCGGATATCAAAGAGATAGAGGGTATTACAGATACGCATGATGCGTTTAAGAAAGCGCAGGTCGGAAAAGAGCTTTTCAAAAAACTGGAAAATATGAAGGTTCCCACAGTTTGCGTGATCAACGGCGCATGTTTGGGTGGCGGGTTTGAATTGGCGTTATCTTGTTCTTCGCGCGTTGCTTCCTTTTCACCGCAAGTGAAGATTGGACTTCCTGAAGTGAATTTAGGCATCCTTCCTGGCTTTGGCGGAAGTATCCGGCTTCCGAAACTTTTGGGATTGATGAAAGCGTTACCGTTGTTATTGACCGGCCGCGCCGTGGGGGCTCAGGAGGCCTTAGAATTGGGAATGGTAGACCGCCTTTTTCCGGATGCAAATCTTTTAGAGGAAGCCAAAATATTTGCGTCATCTTTAGCGGGAGGTAAAAAACCTAGAAATACGCCAAAAAAAGATCTGATGACCTCTTTCCTGGAAAATACCCTCATCGGCAGATACCTGCTTTTTTCACAAGCGAAGAAGGGTGTTCTGGAAAAAACCAAAGGAAATTACCCGGCGCCTCTTCAGATCATAAAACTTGTGAGTCTAACGCGGGGCCAGGCTACGGAACGAAGTTATCGTGCCGAAAGCGAACATTTCTCTAAATTGGCGATTACGGATGTATCAAAAAATCTGATAAAAGTTTTTTTCTTGAGCGAAAAGTATAAGAAGCGTCGTTGGACCAATGCTCAAGCGACCGCAGATGG
This sequence comes from uncultured Planctomycetia bacterium, assembly GCA_964642015.1. Lineage (GTDB taxonomy): Bacteria > Omnitrophota > Gorgyraeia > 2-02-FULL-51-18 > 2-02-FULL-51-18 > CAZXLF01. The sequence continues at coordinate 209,586 of CAZXLF010000003.1, read as the reverse complement.
CATAGAAAAATGCGGTGTTATCGGCGCAGGAATCATGGGCGGAGGCATTGCTCAGCTTGTCAGCTCGCGTGATATCCCGGTGCGCGTTAAAGATCTGAATGAAAAAGCGCTTTCAGGTGCCCTTGCGGAATCTGCCAAAATTTACCGCTTTTTGCTCAAGAAAAGGAAGCTCAAACCCTATGAAGTGACCAATAAGATGTCGCTTATTTCTGTGGGTTTAAACAATGACGGCTTGAAAAATTGTAATATCTTGATCGAGGCAGTTGTTGAGGACATGTCGATCAAGCAAAAAGTATTTTCTGAAATATCGTCATTTACGGATTCTCCCGTTATTTTAGCTTCAAACACATCCTCGCTTTCAGTCACAAAAATGGCGGAAGTCAGCCGATATCCGGACCGTGTTGTCGGGCTTCATTTTTTCAATCCGGTCGACCGTATGCCTCTTGTCGAGGTGATCCGGGCGCAAAAGACCTCTGATGAGACGATCGAGCGCACAGTTTTTTTTGCGCGCCGCCTTGGTAAAACTGTGATCGTCGTTGAAGATCGGCCCGGTTTTTTGGTTAATAGACTTCTACTGCCTTATATGAATGAGGCAGCTTATTTGATGGGGGAAGGGATGCCGTTGGAACAGATCGACAGGATAGCGGAGCAATTCGGGATGCCTATGGGACCTATCGAGCTCGTAGATCAAGTGGGCATCGATGTGGGTTATAAAGTAGCTCATATCCTTCAAGAAGCGTTTGGTGATCGGATGAGGGTGGCACCGCTTCTTGAAATCGTCAAGCAGAAAGGGCTGCTTGGCAAAAAGTCGGGCAAAGGTTTTTATAATTATTCTAAGGAAGGCAGAAGAGGATCTCCCAATACTGAGTTAAAGATCAGCTCTTCTTCAAAAACGTCCGATGAAGATGCTTTGAAGCGTATGATCTATATCATGATCAACGAGGCGGCGCGCTGTCTTGAGGAAAAAGTGACGGACTCTGCGGCAAGCGTGGATATAGGCCTCATTATGGGCACAGGTTTTCCACCTTATCGCGCAGGGCTCTTGCGCTACGCGGATAAGGTGGGGATCTTGCCGATCGTCAGAGATCTTGAGCGATTCCAAAAATCAACCAACGACACTCGGTTTGAGCCATCGGCTTATTTAAGGGCGTTGGCATCAAAAAGCACGGGATTTTATGGCTAATCCAAAAAATCTATGGCAGCTTTTCTCTGATACCGCCGGTCAATACCCAAAGAAAACAGCTTTCCTTTACAAAAATAGCGGGAAATATGTTCCCGTAACGTGGGAAGAGGCGCATCACGATATTTGTGCTCTGGCTACGGCGTTCTTATCGATGGGCTTGGGAACGGGAGAACGCATCGCGATTCTGTCTGAAAATCGCCCCGAATGGGCAATGACCGATTTGGCTGCGCAAATGATCGGCGCGATCTCCGTTCCGATCTACACCTCACTTACGTCTACAGAGATCCAATATATTCTTTCAGACTCAGGAGCTAAGATTCTTGCAGTATCCAATAAAACATTATTTGAAAAGATCCCTCCAATACAGAAATCGCTGAACGATTTAAAAGCTGTCATTGCGTTTGATGGCTCAGTAGCGTTGTCAGAGTCAACTTTGACCGTACCAGTTCATTTCATGAAGGATCTAAAAAAAACATCTTATGATAAAGCTGCGACCGAAAAATGTCTCGCTGACATTGGTCCAGAAAATACAGCAACGATTATTTATACATCAGGGACCACGGGACTGCCGAAAGGTGTGATGCTGACCCACTCCAATTTTATCCATAATGTCGTTTCTTGCAAAGAAACCCTTAAAATGGGTGAAACGGATGTCCACCTTTCATTTTTGCCTCTTTCGCACGTATTTGAAAGGACGGCAGGTTATTACCTGATGGTTTATATCGGCGCTGTGATCGGTTATGCGGAGAATATGGATACTGTTCCTGAAAATCTGCTGGAAATAAAACCGACTTTTATTTTGGGAGTTCCTCGGTTCTATGAAAAAATAAGAGAACGGGTTTTGGACGCAGTGGAAAAAGCAAGCTCTGTTAAAAAAGGCATATTTTATTGGGCCAAGGCACTGGGCGCCGAGCGCCGAGCAGCTAATTTTAATCATAAAGTGCTAGGTATCTGGAAAAATCTCGAGTTGAAGTTGGCGCGGATTTTGGCATACAAAAAGTTCGGCGATAGGCTTGGCGGGCGGATCCGGTTCTGTATTTCCGGCGGCGCGCCATTGTCTAAGGAGGTCGCTGAATTTTTCTGCGATCTAGGTGTGATGATCTATGAAGGCTATGGTCTTACGGAAACATCTCCTGTGATCGCGGTTAACAGAGAAGAAAAATTCAAATTCGGGACGGTCGGTGTTCCGCTCAAAGAAGTTCAGGTCAGGATATCTGACGAAGGCGAGATCCTTACCAAAGGACCGTGTGTGATGAAAGGTTATTTCAATAAACCTGATGAGACCGCGCAAGCTTTGAGAGATGGTTGGTTTTATACGGGCGATCTGGGCATTATCGATAAAGACGGTTTTTTAGCGATCACCGGCAGAAAAAAGGAATTGATAGTGACCTCTGGAGGCAAAAAAGTCGTTCCTAGGGCCGTAGAGGAGGTGATGGAGCAGGATCCGCTGATCTTGCGCTGTGTTCTATTCGGAGAGGCCAAAAAATTCGTCACGGCACTGATCGTTCCTGCAAAGGAGAAGATCATGGAGATCGCAAAAGAGCAGAAAATTGCCTACCAGGATTATAAAAGCCTGCTGGAAAATCCCAAGATTTATCAGAAGGTTGAAAGCGTGATCGAAGAACGATCAAAGAATCTGGCAAATTTTGAAAAGATAAAATATTTCGTGCTGCTTGAAAATGATTTCACCCAAAGCGCCGGAGAGCTTACCCCAACCCTTAAAGTCAAGCGGGACGTCGTACTTTCACGCTATCGAGATAAACTACTAGCTCTTTACGACAGAGAAAAGGCGTGAGTCCTCTTTTTCAAGGCACCACTTCATCATCGTGGGCCGAGCATCAATTCATATCTTTCGATGAAACTCCGATCCATTATTACGTATCAAAACCCAAGGAACCCCCCAAAGCGGTCATCATCATTGTTCACGGCATGGGTGAACACGCGGCAAGGTACCGTGAATTCTCGGAATATTTGTTGGATATCGGCATTCAAAGCTATTTACCGGATCTTCGCGGATTCGGTAAAAGCGGAGGTAAACGGGCCTGCATAGGAAACTTTTGGGATTATCATGAAGATCTTAAAGCGCTTCATGCTTATGTCGTGAGAAATCATAAAGATAGGCCCGTATTTTTGATGGGCCATAGTTTTGGCGGTATTATCACCTCTTCTTACCTTTCTTTTTGTCCACATGCTAAAATTCAAGGTCTTGTGCTGAGCTCGCCAATCTTCGGAATTGCCGTTCCGGTGCCGCTTTGGCGGCATTGGTTTGGCGTTTTGGCGGCGGGTATCGCGCCTAATCACACTGAACCAACGAACGTTGATTCATCCTTGCTGACCCATGATACAAACATTTTGGATATATATAAAAAAGACCCGCTGATATTTCAGCGTATCAGCGCCAGACTTTATTGTGAGTTGCAACGAATGATAAACAGAAGATCTGAGATCGCCCATAAACTTAAAGAGCCGGTTTTATTAGTGCAGTCCGGAAAGGATCATGTTGTTTCTGAAGAGAAAGCGCTCCTGTTTTATCAAGAAATGGCCTCTTCTGACAAAGAGTTGACAGTGTATGATGATTTTTATCATGAAATTTTGAATGAGGTTGACCGAAGCACTGTATATTCTCGTATTGGGATGTGGATTTCCAGACATATTAATTCATAAGCCTATTATTATCAATAAGATATAAATTAAGCATATTTTTCAGAAGTCTGTTATATTTTTCTGAAAAGATGTATAATTTTAGTAGTAGGGAAAAGGAGGCGATGCATATCGACTCGAAAGCTCGTTTTTTGATGAACTCCTGATTTGGGGGTGATTCAAATGATTAAAGCTGACATCCTAACAGGTCTATTGATCGGGGTAGTGCTAGGGCTAGTATTTACACCCCAGCTAGCACCTCATCTAGCAGTAATCGTCATTTTGGCCGTACTATTTGGCGGCAAGATGATTGCTCGCTAATCGAATAAGAAAGAAAGCCCTTTTGGTATTTGTTTTCGCCAAAAGGGCTCTTTTTTTGTTGCCAATCCTCTTTGAAAGCCTTAGAATAGCCCAATGATTTTTTCACCCTTTAACTTCAATCCGAATCGATATACGTTTCTAGGCATTGCCATTGGTGTTGTTGTAGCCGCTTTTTTAAGGGTAATACTTCACATCTAACAAGGTTCAAATGACAAATTGGCTCTGGCTCGGCCTCTGCTTTTTTCTGTCAATCCCCGGTTTGGTTTTTTACGAAACGTATTCTTTCAATCAAAAAGAACCTTATTATGTCAGTCCCATCACTGCACTTCAGGATCGGCTTGTTTTGAGGAGCGATCGTTACGGGAAAGGTTATTTTGGCGCATCTAGAAGCGGTGGCCGCATTCATGCGGGTATCGATATCAAGGCTTCTGTTGGCAGTCCCGTGATGGCTTCTAAGAGCGGAAGAGTATTCTTCGCCGGAGACGATCCGGGATATGGCCATTACGTTGAAATTCATCATCCAGATGGTCTTTTAACGCGTTATGCGCATCTATCGGAGATCCAAGTTACAGAGGGAGAGTGGGTGCATCAAGGGCGGATCATCGGCGCCACAGGCAAAACAGGCAACGCCGACCAAGCGGCAATTACTCCGCATTTACATTTTGAGATAAAATATCAGAATTGCCCACTAAACCCGTTAGATAAACTGCTGGACCCTAAAATACATATTCAATAAAGGAGAATACAATGCGATTTGGATCTAGGTCTATCATCTTATCATTGATCGGAGTTCTGCTGGCATCCCCATCTTTTGCACTCACTGTTTTAAAGCAAGATGAAGCAAAAACTTACGCTGGAGATATCAAGACGCATATTTTAGCGGGTTCGTACACGTTCGACATTTTATCTAGAAACCACCGAGATTCTATGCATGGAAGATTCTCGGATGGCGTGATATTCAATACCGGTGGTGGAAAATTCCTCTACCTGAGGCGCAAAGATGGGGATTATAAGCTTGTGATAGACTCTCCTCAAGGCCGGGAAAAAGACTCTGTTAACGAAGATAACTGGCGTCAAAAAATAGCTAACGCGCTTTCGGACGATAATTCATTTTGTTATGTTTTCTTGGACGACAACAAAAAAGAACTGGCTATTGTTTTTGTCGGCAGGGGCACTGAGGTTAAAGGTGAAATGAATGGGGATGGTTTGCTCGAGATTACAATGGTGGTCGAAGGAGCTAGGGATAGAAGCACGGGTTTTAGAAGGCGATATTAGGAGCTATTTAGTTATACAATCTATTCAAGCAGGCCATTGAAATATGGCCTTTTTGAATGTATACTTCTTTAAGAAATTTAATAAGTCAAAGAAATGACGGGCAAACTTCCGGAAACGGGAGGACGCCACCTGTCTTGATAACCTCAAGACGGGCGGCATGCTCGCTAAAAAGGCGAGCAGGCAAAGCCACAGGCCTAAACCCAAAAGAGGGTATGGCGGCTGGGTTGCTGACTAAAAAATCCGCATACCCATCCGTTCAGGCGTTAGCCCGGCAAGAACAGGGTTCATATGCGGTTCTTCGTAAAAACTCGTTGTTTTTCCTTGATGGCCATCGGGATTTCTTTTTTTATTTCTCAAGGAACTCTTTTGGCCGCTGATTTAGAGAATTCATTGGACAGATCCTACGAGTACCGATTTGGCGATGGGGTCGGGATTAGAGTCCATTATAACGAGCGGATCCTCAAGCGGTATGGAGAAAATTCCCGTTTTGCGAAAGAGGTACTGGATTCAGCCGTTCAGGCTTATCAGACAATTACTCAGTTTGAAGGTTTTTCAACCGCAGGTTTTTCTTTTGCCGACCCGGATAAAAGTTATGCTTACGACCCCGACAAGACCATCGATATCTATTTAGGCGATTCTTCAAATGATGCGAGCATATTGAGTCGCGGTTTCAATGGTCTTTCATTCAAGGATGCGCCCTGTTTCGACACACTTAAAGTTTCGGAGACTGCTTATGAAGCGGTGATACTGCTTCCTGCCAATTATCGAGAGTTCATCAAAAACTGGGAAAAGATCAATCCTTCGTCGCTTGGTACGCGCAACGTGAATGTTGACCTCAGGGGCACTCTGATCCATGAGATGCTACACGTGATCCTTTTTTATTACAATAAAAACCTGAATAAAGATTCAGGATTCCAAGAAACCATGGGAAGCGGTGCGGGCCGAAAGGTGGATTGGTATGTGGAGGGGCTGGCCAGGTATTTCGAGACGTTTGCCGGCGCAAGACATGATTTTTTCTCACAGGGCTTTAAGCAAACATTGCCCGATAAGATCCGTTTTTCACGCGGCGGGTCCAATTATTTCATGCGCTATCCTGATCAGCCATTTACGGATCTGAGGTACGAAAATGCGCTCTTTTGGCGTTTTATCGACCATAATTACGGGATGCCTGTGATAGAAAAATTGAGTCGGGATTTCAGGAATTATTCCAATCAAGGTTTTGAATCTTCCCTTGAAAAAGCCACAAAGACGCCGTTCAACAAGCTGCTTAAGACATTTGCGATGGCGATATTGCTTAAAGATTTCGGTTTAAAGGACGACGAGGCGTTCCTCAAAGAGATAGCTAAAACGCATTTAGTTTATGCGAATGGGGATTTTTATATTTTAGACGGTGACGGCGGTAAAAATTTACTTGGTAAAATATGCCGTACGGATTGGGTGGGGAAATGGGAAAACATGTCAGCAAAGTTTGGAGAACCGGGAGTGGCCGGTGACAACACCGAAAAAGCAGATGTTTCTGGCTGGGCGACAGATTATGTTCAGATCGATCTGGATCCAAGCGATATGACCGTGCCCGACTTTGGCATCGCCCATAAAGGGACCGGGCTTCCGTTAGAAGTGCAAAGCGTGATCATGACCAAGGGTGGATCGCTTCTGACAAAGGATATAGGCCCCGTAAAATCAGGCGCAATAACAACGCTCCATTTAAAAGATTGGCTCAAAAAAGAGGGTCTTCAAGCTTCGGATATCGATAAAATGTACCTTTTGCTTACCAATACCGATCCGCGAATTACGGCGGATTACGAGATCGTCGCCAACCCTTAGAACCAGTATTTTCTTGACTTAGCCAAGAGCTGTTTTTATAATACCCAAAATTAACCTAGGAGGCTTTAATGTTTCGATCACTCAAGAAATTTTCGGCTTTTTTACTATTCGGGATTTTTTCGTTGTCGATGGCTTCAACCTCATTTGCTGCCAGTGACTCAGAGAACAGCGTGACAGGCTTTTTTAGAAGGCTTTTCCACTACCCTGTGAAAGCTACCCAGGAAACGGCGGGAATGACGGCTAATACTCTTCAGAACACAGGGGAAAAGGTTGTCGCGAAAACAGGCGAGAATACTTCTGAAGTGTTGAAGGGGGATGTGGCCAAGACGGGAAATATCGTCGGTGATGCGACCGTAGGCACGCTTCAAACAGCCGGTCAGACTACTGCTGAGACAGTTCAGGTTCCGGTAAAGGCCGCAGAAGAAGACAAGAAATAAACGCTCGGATTTAAACGGGTTCAAGGGGAGGTTGTAATCTTTGCGGATTGCGGCCTCCCCTTAAAATTTTTAAGATTCAGGAGGAAGTTGTGTCTTTACAGGAAAAAATCGACCAGGATTTAAAGCAGGCGATGATCTCCCGCGACGAAACCAAGCTTTCGACGTTGCGGTTCCTTAAATCAGCCCTAAAATATAGCGCGATTGATAAAAAAGCGGAAACGCTTACCGATGCCGATATCCAGCAGATCATCCAGAAGCAGATCAAACAGCGCAAGGAATCCATTGATCAATTCGTTAAGGGCGGCCGCAAGGAATTGGCTGATAAGGAAATACGGGAGTCCGAAATACTTGAGAGCTATCTCCCGAAACAATTGTCCGACGTCGAGCTGAATGACCTTATCGGTAAGGAAGTCGCCGCGGCGGGTGCCACGTCGAAAAAAGATTTTGGGAAGATGATGAAATTGCTTACTGAAAAATTATCTGGTAGCGCGGACGCAAAACGTGTGAGCGAAGCGCTGGGAAAGATATTAGTTGGCTGACGATTTTGTAGTCTCAGAACACGGGGGCATTGATCCCGAAAAGGACTCACCGCGGTTTGTTGCCAAGCATCTGAGCGCTTATTATTTTGCGCGTCAGTTTTGCAGAGGTAAAGTTCTCGAGATAGGCTTTGGGGATGGGTACGGTTCATCTTTTTTGGCTGATACCGCGCATGAGGTAAAGGCGATAGATCTTTTTGATCAAAACGTCCGCACAGCGGTGGCAAAATATAGGAAGTCAAACCTCCAATTTTTAAAAATGAATGCCACGGATCTTCAGTGGCCGGACCAGTATTTTGACCTGACAATATCTTTTCAGGTTATCGAGCACATTCCTCAAGCCGAACTGAATTCTTTTGTGAAAGGTATCAAACGCGTAACTCGAAGCGGAGGAGTGGTCTGTTTTTCTACGCTGAATCTTAAAAAAAACCAGAAACCAGGGAAGCCGTACTTCAAAGCACCGCATCATGACAAAGAGTTCACAGCAGGGGATCTCGAAGCGTTTCTTAAGCCCTTTTTTAGTCAGGTGACGCTTTATGGATTATATCCTAAGCTGAGGCATGCTTTTTTTGAGCGTTTAAAGAAGATCGGGGTTTTTAATTTTACGCCGACGGCATTCAATCCCGTCAGCAACTATTTCCAGAAAATAACTGTGGACGATTTCCATTGGCTGAAGAAATCGACGATCGATGACAGCATTGATCTTATGGCTGTATGCCGTTCTTGATTTCATGCGACCTTAAAGGAGGAATTTTAAATTGAAAATTCGAAGACCATTCGTAGCCGTAATCGGGGCCGGTCAGGTCGGAGCGACCGCTGCTCAGCGCATCCTTGAAAAAAATCTCTCGGATGTGGTGCTTTTTGATGTGGTCCAAGGAATGCCTCAGGGCAAAGCACTCGATCTTATGGAAGCTGCGCCGATAGAAGGCCACGACCGCTTTATCATGGGCACGAACGATTATAAAGATATCGAAGGCGCTGAGATCGTTGTGGTAACGGCTGGGTTACCGCGAAAACCTGGAATGACACGCGAAGATCTCTTATCAATGAATGCGAAGATCATTACGGATGTTTGTTCCAATGTCCGGAAGTACGCACCGGAATCCAAGTTGATCATCGTGACGAATCCGTTGGATATTATGACCTATCTAGCGCAGAAGGTCACCGGTTTTCCTGAAAAACGAGTTTTTGGTATGGCGGGAGTGTTGGACACAGCTCGGATGAGATTTTTCATCGCTGAGAAGTTGTCCTGTATTCCACGTGAGGTGAATGCCGTTGTTCTAGGCGGACATGGAGACTTGATGGTCCCTGTATCCAGCCATTCCAAAGCCAATGGAAAATCCATTAAAGAACTTATTCCTTCGGATGAGTTAGCCAAGATCGAGCAGAGGACGAGGGACGGAGGAGCGGAGATAGTGGCGCTTCTTAAGACTGGCAGCGCTTTCTATGCGCCGGCGAGCTCTGTTTGTGAAATGGTCAAAGCGATATTGAAAGACGAAAAAAAGACTCTCCCGGTTTGTGCTTATCTGCATGGAGAATACGGGATCAAAGATGTTTATTTTGGAGCCCCGGCACAATTAGGGAAAAATGGCGTTGAAAAAGTCATTGAAATAGATCTCGCCGCTGAGGAAAAGAAAGGTCTTATGTTATCCGCTGATAAGGTCAAACAGGGAATAGCCGAGGTAGAAAGACTGGGGCTTCACGAAATCAGCTCTTCCAAGACCGCATGAAATTTCATAAGGAAATTTAAGTGAAGATCCACGAGTATCAGGCAAGAGCGCTTTTGCAAACATTTCGGATCCCGGTCTCACGCGGTGAGGTGGTGACAAGCGCTGGTCAGGCGTCGGATATTTTGAAACGCGTCGGAAATCCAAACGGCATCGCAAAAGTCCAGGTACTTATGGGCGGACGCGGAAAAGCTGGCGGCGTTCAGGTTGTCAAAAGCGCGAATGAGGCGACCGCATTCTGCGAAAAATTTATAGGGAGACCTTTCTCCACTTATCAATCCGGAGGTGAATCCAAGATCGTCAAAGCGGTGTTGATCGCCGAGGACATCGCTATTCAGTCTGAATATTATTTGGGTATTGTTGTGGATAGATCAGTGGGCTTGCCTGTAATCCTTTTTTCTAAAGAGGGCGGAGTGGAGATCGAAGAAGTTGCCATAAAAAACCCAGAAGCGATCCTGAAAATCCATTTTTCTCCCGATAACCTGCCTTCAAGCGCTTCGATCCTGCCTGTTATTAAAAAAAGTATCCCTGATGAAAATATTGCAAAGCAGATCTGTGATATCGGCGAAAAATTAGCCCACCTTTTTGTCCAGAAAGATGCTTCGATCTGTGAAATCAATCCGCTAGTTTTATCAAAAGATGGGAAAGTTTTGGCGCTTGACGCCAAGATCGTTTTCGATGATAACGCTCTTTTTAGGCATGAGGATATCCGGTCATTAAAAGATCCTGACGAAGAGGACATCCGTGAAAGCAGAGCCAAAGAATTCGGATTGAGTTATGTTTCGATGAACGGAAATATCGGCTGTCTGGTAAATGGAGCCGGTTTGGCGATGGCAACGATGGACATGATCAAGCTTGCGGGCGGCGAGCCGGCCAACTTTTTAGATGTCGGAGGCGGCGCCACAGTCGATCAGGTCAGAGAAGGGTTTAAGATCATTTTACAGGATGGGCGTGTCGAAGCCATTTTTGTGAATATTTTCGGCGGTATCATGAAGTGCGATGTGATCGCGCAAGGGGTAATCGAAGCGTCTCATGAGGTCCAGCTTCAAGTTCCTCTGGTCGTGAGACTTGAAGGTACGCGCGTTGAAGAAGGCAGGACGCTTTTGAAAAATTCCGATCTCAAGATCATCTCGTGCGCCACGATCGAAGAAGCGGCTCGGATGGCTGTCTTGAAAGCGAAAGAATATAGGGATTCGCATGTCAATTCTCATTGATAAGCAGACTAAAGTCATTTGCCAGGGCATTACCGGAAAAGCAGGTAGCTTTCATGCGCAGAAATGCCTTGAGTACGGCACGAAGCTTGTCGGTGGTGTGACTCCAAAAAAAGGAGGTTCCTTTGTAGGATCAATACCCGTTTTTGATACTGTAAAAGAAGCGGTAGGGAAAACAGGCGCCAGCGCATCGATGGTCTATGTGCCGGCCGCTTTTGCTTTGGCTGCGTTGATTGAGGCTATAGACGCGGGAATAAAACTGATTGTTTGCATCACCGAAGGTATTCCAACACTGGATATGATCCGGGCCGTTGAATATGCGAAAGCGAAGAATGTTACGATAATCGGCCCAAATTGCCCAGGAATCATCACATCCGAAGAATGTAAAATTGGGATTATGCCAGGATATATCCACAAAAAAGGGAATATCGGCGTTATTTCAAGAAGCGGCACGTTAACTTATGAAGCGGTGTGGCAGCTTACCAATGCCGGTCTTGGACAAACAACATGTATCGGCATCGGCGGCGATCCAGTGATTGGTACCGGGTTCATTGATGCACTAAAATTATTTGAGCAAGATCCTCAGACCGAGGCGGTTTTAATGATAGGGGAGATCGGCGGGAGCCAGGAAGAGGAAGCTGCCGGGTATATACAGAAGAACATGAAAAAGAAAGTGGCTGCGTTTATTGCCGGCGCAACAGCGCCCAAGGGTAAGCGTATGGGTCACGCAGGCGCAATTGTTTCCGGATCTCACGGGACAGCGCAGGAAAAAATGAATGCATTAAGCGCTAAAGGCATCGAAGTGGTAAAAAATTTGAGCGAGTTGGGAGTTTCCGTTAAAAAAATGATATCAAGCGTTCCGCTAAACGCGAGATAACTATGGGATCCAAAGACCATTCATTCGATATTGTTTCCGAAGTGAATATGCAGGAAATCGATAATGCCGTGCAGCAGGCAAAAAAAGAGTTAAGCCAGCGATTTGATTTTAAAGGATCGGAGAGCTCGATTGAATTGGATAAAACGCAGAAAACAGTCACGCTTAAAACGGAAAATGAATATCGTCTAAAAACTCTCGTTGATCTGCTTCAGACCAAATGTGTTAAGCGCAACGTATCTTTGAAGGCGCTGAAATTTGAGACCGTAGAGACTGGGATGGTTGGCGGTTCGGTCAAACAGGTCGTCACGATCCAAAATGGCATTCCTTCCGATAAAGCCAAAGAGATCGTCAAAAGCATTAAAGAATCAAAGATCAAAGTTCAAGCTCAGATCCAAGAAGATCAAGTTCGCGTCCAATCCCCAAAGATCGACGATCTTCAATCAACCATTGGCTATGTTAAGCAGAAAGATTTTGGTATCGATCTTCAGTTCCTGAATTTCCGTTAAAATTGTTAAATAGATGTAATCATATTCCTATAAGTTATGAATTTTAATAGAAAAGTCATAAAAAATATGAAAAATTCACAGGAATATATGGTTGGCCAAGGGATGTTAAAATTTGCTTGCATGAATTTGACAGTTGTGATACATTAATCGCCGAATGTGTTCTCATGAATATAAATTAAGGAGGCTTAAGTGAAGAAATTAGTAGCGTTCTTTTCCGTGTTAGCAGTGGTCACGGTTTTCACTCTTCCTGCGTTTGCGGATGCTGGATCCAATGACGGCAAGGATCAGGTGAAAAACGTACAAGTCGGTTCGCGTAATGCGGCGACTGGTTGGGTGGAAGTCCTTGACAGCACACACGCAGAAGCTGCCAAAGGCAAAACTACCGGTGATCAGCTCACTGGTGTTGTTGCCGGCGGTGCGATCGGCGTTCGCAAGACGATCCATAGAGTAGGCGCAGGCGCGATTGACCTGCTCACTTTCTGGATTCCAAAAAAGCAGCCGCTCATTAACCCTGAAAAGGCTCGTTTAGAATAAATAGAACTATTTATTTGTTGCCCTTTTGATTGTTTAGAGATAAGCGGTCAAAAGGGCAATTTTTTTGTGTTGAATCGCCATTCTGCAAGCCCTATAATCAATCCATGAAAAAAAAGAAAATAGAAGATCTTACCCGTGAGCTTTTGATCTCGATCAATGAGGACCCCTTCCGTCAAGGCTTAAAAAAAACCCCTCAGCGCGTAGAAGCGTCCTACAAATATCTGACTAGCGGCTATAAAAAAACCTCTTCCGAAATATTGAATGGCGCGGTTTTTGATGAAGAATATGATGAGATGGTGTTGATGAAAGACATAGATCTTTTCAGCCTGTGCGAGCATCATCTTTTGCCTTTTTACGGAAAATGTCACGTGGCATATATCCCCAACGGCAGGATCATTGGTTTAAGCAAGATCCCGCGGATCGTAGACATGTTCGCCCGCCGTTTACAGGTTCAAGAACGCCTGACGCATCAGATCGCCAATTGTTTAGAGGAATCTCTAAAACCTTTGGGAGTCGGGGTCATCATTGAGGCGTTGCATCTTTGCATGGCGATGCGAGGCGTTGAGAAACAAAATGCAATTTGCGTGACAAGCACCATGCTTGGCGTGTTTCGTTCGGACCGCGCGACACGCATGGAATTTATGAATTTAGTAGACCGGAAATAGGTCCGCGCATTAAAATTTTTGGTTTCCTCCCATGAAGATTATCCGCACAAAGAAATTTAATTTCAGCGCCAGTTATACCAAGGCCGATCGTGTGATCGGACACAATTATATTTTGAGCGTGACGACAGGCGCATTAAGCGAATCTGAAGAAGCGGCGGTGGATAAAAAAATTCGTGAGGTGTTGATAAAAAAAATAGATTCAAGGGATCTTGGATTGCATGTTGATTTTTTGAAAAATAAAGATCTTACGGATGCCGGCCTGCTTAACGCGTTTTGGGGCATCATTCAGACCGAGATTCGGCCCGTCGAGCTGACGGCTTTATCGCTGGAATGTGATGATCATACACAGTTGATCGCTGTGAAGGATTTTTAATGAAACTGCCTGCTATCAGAGTTTCTATAGCGCAGATCAATACAACGGTAGGTGATCTTGCAGGTAATCAGGAGAAGATCCTGCGTTATATCGACCAGGCAAAAAAGGAGAGGTCGGACCTTGTGACATTTCCGGAATTGGCGATCACCGGATATCCGCCGGAAGATATTCTTTTTAAAGATCATTTCATATCCGAGAATATCCGTGTGCTTGAGTCTTTGGCCAGAGAGACAAAAGGCATTATGGCGGTCGTCGGGTTCGTTGATAGGGATAAACAAAAGAGGCTTTATAACGCCGCGGCACTGATATCGGATCAAAAGGTCCGTTATGTTTATCATAAATGTTACCTGCCCAATTACAGCGTATTCGATGAAAGACGATATTTCATCGCTGGATCTTCCGAGGGGTTCGTCGATCTGGGCAAATCCACTCTTGGCATTACGATCTGCGAGGATATTTGGCTTAAAGAAAGTTTTGTTTATCAAAAAAGTTATTCGGATAAGATCTCACTCCTAGTCAATATATCCGCCTCGCCTTATTTTATGAATAAACAAGCAGTGCGTGAAAAGCTTGTTAAAGATCTTGCGACAAAAATGCGTCGAACGGTGATCTATCACAATCTTGTGGGCGGGCAGGATGAGTTGGTGTTTGACGGCGGAAGCATGGCGATAGACGCTTCGGGCAAAATGATCGCGGCTGCCAAGAGATTTGAGGAAGAGCTTTTAACGTTCGACCTTTCGAAGAAAAAACTGTCCATTCCGCCGAAAGCGCCGAAAACCGAGGAAGAGGTTTATAAGGCGCTGGTGTTGGGTACGCGCGATTATATTTTAAAGAATAGATTTAAAAAGGTGCTGATCGGTCTAAGCGGAGGGATCGACTCGGCACTTGTTGCTTGCATTGCTGTGGATGCTCTCGGAGCGGATAATGTCATCGGCGTGACCATGCCATCGCCCTACACCTCTAATGAGACTTATAAAGATGCCAGAAAGCTCGCGGAAAATCTTTCGATCGAATGCCTTGAATTCAAGATTGACGACATCCTTGATAAATATTTATCTGTTTTTAGGGATGTTTTTTCATCCCGGTCAGCGGATACCACAGAAGAAAATATTCAAGCACGTATTCGGGGCAATATTTTGATGGCGCTGTCCAATAAGTTCGGCCATTTGGTTTTGACCACCGGTAATAAAAGCGAAATGGCGACAGGGTATTGCACGCTTTATGGGGATATGGCCGGCGGCTTTGCGGTGATCAAAGATGTGCCTAAAACGCTTGTTTTTAAGCTTGCTAAGCATAGAAATTCACTGTCCCAAAGGCCGTCAATTCCTGAAAGTATTATTAAACGTCCTCCTACCGCTGAATTGAGGCACGGACAGAAAGATCAAGATACATTGCCTCCTTATGATGTTTTGGACCGTTTTCTTGAGTTATACGTTGAGAACGATCTATCTGTCGAAAAGATCGCTCGCCATGGAATTCCTGTGAGTGTGTCCAAAAAGATCGCCCGAATGGTCGATAATAACGAATACAAGCGGAGGCAATCTCCTCCTGGGGTCAAGATAACGCCCAAGGCATTTGGCAAGGATAGGCGCATGCCTATAACCAATCGATATTCTCAGTGAATACACGGGTCAGGCTCCGCTGGCTAATGCTTATTCTTTTTTTAGAAGCGGCCCTGCTTTTATCAGTGGCTAGCAATGATTTATTGGCCACTGCTATTAGAAATTCCATCGGTTTGTTGACCCCTTTACCTGCACATTCCCCAATTATTGTTAAAACGCCTGTTCGGGCCCCTTTAATTCCTGCGGTCCGGCCCGCTTCTAATTTTAAGATGCTTGCACAATATACCTTTGATAATTCAGCGTCATTGAAACAATGGGAAGAAAAAATATTCAAAGGCAGTACGCAGTTCCAGGTTTTGAGCGATAAAGGGAGCGGTTTTTTGAAATCTAAAAGCAGCGATGCATGTTCAGGCCTCTACGTCAAAGTGGATTATCCAGCGACTCCGGACCTTTGTGTTTCCTGGAAATGGCGCGCGGTCCTTTTTCCAAAGAAGCAGCACACTGAGACGATCTCCAATAAGAGCGAAGATGATTTTGCAGCCAGGGTATATGTTATTTTTCCCGGGGCTAATTTTTTTAAATCGGATGTCATTGAGTATATTTGGGATGAAAAAACACCTGTGAATACGACCGCGTCAAGCCCGTATTCTGACAGGATCAAATTATTCGTTTTGAGAAGCGGGCCTGCGCCTGTGGCCGCAGGCGGATGGTATGAAGAAGAAAGGAATGTGTACGAGGATTACGAAAAACTTTTTGGAAAAGCTCCGGCAAAGCCGGTGGGAGCCATTGCTTTGATGAGCGATTCTGATAATACAAGGACAAGCTCCGAAGCGGATTTTGGCACAGTGATCATTGAGAAAAAATTAACACGTTGATAAAGATAAATTGAAAAAATAAAAATCGGGGGTGAAATATGGTTATTCGGGCTAAATGGTTCATGCGACATCCGATACAGGCGAAGTACTTGTTGATCGTGATCTTGGCAATGCTTGCGCCAACTTTGGTTATAGGCTTCTGTTTGTATCATGTCGTTTTTTATTTACTGGCCAAGCAGATCGCTTTTCCGGAAGCGATCATGGCTAATGTTGTGCCTGTATTGGATAAGGTGAACGCTTTATTGGCTATTAGCCTACCAATTATTGCGGTCACGATCCTTATCTTTGCAGTTGCTATATCTCACCGCTTTGGCGGTCCGATCGAACGACTTGAAGAGGATCTCGACAGAATCTTGGAAGGAGACTACCAACATAAGATTTATATGAGAAAAAGAGACGATCTGAAAGGGGTTGCCACGAGGATCAATGCATTGGTCGCCAGGATCAAGAAAGAACAGTGATCCCGTTCATCAGCGAAGATCGGATACGGACGATTTTAACGGAAAAGAAGGCTTTCAAACTTGCTTTAGAGACGTTTTTTCTCATTTCTCAAAAGAAGACCATAATGCCGTCCAAACTTTATTTGAATTTGCCGAAAGCGCCCGGATCATCCACGAATGATTTCAGAGCCATGCCGGCTTTTATCCAAACCAAAAACAAAGGAATATGCGGCGTCAAATGGGTGAGTGTATTTCCTGATAATCATCGCATCGGCAAACCCACGGTTTACGGAACTATTATTATGAACTCAGCCTCGACGGGATCGCCTCTTGCTGTTTTGGAAGCAAATCATATTACGGCGGTCAGAACGGGCGCGGCAGCGGCCTGCGCAACGCATTTTCTTGCAAATCCAGCTCCCCAGAAACTCGCCATTATTGGAGCTGGTTTGCAAGCGAGATATCAATTACGGGCCTTAGCTGATCTGTACAAATTTAAAGAAATCGGGATCTGGGGATTCGCTCGCGCAGAATCAAAGATTTTTTGTGATCACTTCAAGAGATTATTTCGCGGTTTGAGGGCCTATGAAAGCATCAGAGATTGTGTTCGGGACGCAGATATCATCGTCACTTGTACACCGTCAAGAAAGCCTCTTTTGAATAGAAAATGGGTGAAAAAGGGAGCGCATATTAATGCGATCGGCGCTGACGCGAAGGGTAAGGAAGAGCTGGATCCAACGCTTTTGCTGAGTTCTAAGGTCATAGTCGATGATTGGGAGCAGGCTTCACACAGCGGGGAAGTGAACGTGCCGGTATCAAGAAGTCTGTTCACGAAGCGTAATTTGTACGCCGAACTCTCAGATATAGTTTCAAAGAAAAAACGGGGGAGAACGTCTTTAGATGAAGTGACCATTTTTGACTCCACGGGCTTGGCGGTGCTCGATATTTATTTTGCCGGGTATGTTTATGACCGATTGCAAAAATGAGAGATGTCCCGATCGTGATATACCGCGCTCTAAAAAGAGCGTACGGTCCTCAATATTGGTGGCCTGCTGATACCAAGTTTGAAGTGATCGTCGGAGCGATCTTGACCCAGAATACTGCCTGGATTAACGTGGAACGCGCTCTGGTCCGCTTGAAAGAGAAAAAGCTTCTTTTTATATCAGCGATGTCAAAAATACCGATCCGTCACCTTGCCGATTGTCTAGTGCCGGCCGGCTATTTTAATATCAAAGCAAAACGCCTGAAAAATTTCCTGAGTGCGTTGAACCTGAAGTATCGTGGGAGTCTAAAACTTTTTTTGGGACAGCCCATCCCGAAACTTCGAGAAGAACTTCTTTCTATTAATGGAATAGGTCCCGAAACAGCCGATAGCATTGTTCTTTACGCCGCAAACAAACCTATATTTGTGGTGGACGCTTATACCAAAAGGATTTTTTCAAGAATAGGCATGATAAAGTTCGCGGCATCCTATGGTGAGATTCAGCAATATTTTATGAATAACCTGCCTAAAAGCGTCAGCTTATTTAATGAATTTCACGCGTTGATCGTTGAACATGCTAAACGCATTTGTAAAAACAAGCCGCTCTGTCGGCAATGCGTATTAAGAAATCAATGTCAATATTTTAACTCCGTGCGGTAGGGCAAGATGGTAACCGCTAAAACTATTTTGACAGTTATTTGACTTGTTAGATTCGCTCTAAAAAGGATAAGATAGCGTCTATTCTTACTGTTTCTTGTAGCTATTGTTAATATCGCTGTTACATTATCTTAACATGGCTATATATAATGCAAGCAATAAGACTTAAATTGCAGCCTACACACGCCAAAGAAAGGGGGGAGGAAACCTAATCGGCTCAAGGCTGCAAGCTAGCCCGATAAGCTAGCTACCCTAAAAGCAGTGCCCTAACTAAGAAAATAAAAGCAATTTGGAGGATTTAAATGAAATCATTAAAAGCGTTATTTGTGTTGGCGCTTGCGGTGGCTTTTGCAGTTCCCGCATATGCCGAAACACAGAATATCAAAGTGAGCGGTGAGATCGATGCTTATTGGCTTGATCGCGCTAACTTTGATTTAAAGAAAAACAATGATATGGGTGTTGTGCCGGCAAGTTATGCTGGCAGCTATGCAGGTGGCGGTGCCTTTGCAGCTGGCACACCGAATTATCGGAGCGACAGCTCGAATTACTTTATGGGTATCACTCAGTTGGAAGTGGCCGCAGATCTGACGGACAATGTCTCCACTGTGATCAATCTAGTTAATCAAAGAGACATGAACGCTAATCAGTGGGTCGATCCCGCATCAGCTACCTATGCCACCACCCCTAACAATCAAGCCAACGAATTCGATATCCTTCTTGATCTAGCCTATGTGCAGATGAAGGAGATTTTTTATTCTCCGCTCACCTTGACCATTGGCCGTCAAGATTTAATGTTTGGCCGTGGATTCATAGTGGGCTGGAACCCTTCAAACCCGAATAATACGATCCAGGCTACTGAGTTTACGGCGCTTCAGTCTTTCGATGCGGTTCGCGCCACTCTCGATTTCAATCCTTGGACCATAGACCTCGTCTATTCCAAAATTTACGAGAATGCCGTGAATTCCGAAGACGATAAGGATCTTTATATCGCGAACGTGAACTATAAGTTCGCTGAATATAATGCCGTAGCCGAAGGTTACTATGTCGGAGAGCTTGATAGGGCAGCCCTTGCTTCGACAAGCACCAGCGTAGGCAGCAATGATACGCACACACTTGGCGGTCGCGTTCAATTTGATCCAATTTCCCAGATCACGTTGGGTGCCGAGTTGGCCTATGAGTTCGGAAATTACCGTCCCGCAAGCACATCTCCTCATAGAGATAGATCTGCCTGGGCAACGGACATTTTCGGTGAATATCACTGGGATTATACCTGGAAGCCGATGCTCGGTCTTGAGTACGTGTTATTTTCAGGCGAATCGGATCTTGCGGCAAGCAGCACGTCTTCTTATGGTTCATGGAATGGTAATTACAGCAGCCCAACCTATGGCTGGATCCATCAATATCTCGAGACTTACTATGGCACTGCACAGCCGAATGATCAGAATGCAGCTCAGAATATACAGATCATTAATGTCTACGGCACTCTCAAGCCGATGGAAGATCTGATACTCGGAGCAAACTTCTATTATTATTGGGCTGCCGCTGACATGCATGTCGTGACCACTAATCCTAATAGTTCGACGCTATCGAGGGATATCGGTTATGAAATCGACACTTCCATTACTTATAATTACACGGAGAATGTTTCGTTTAACCTTATGATGGATTGGTTCGTGCCCGGAAATCTTTATAGTTCCGGTAATGATGCAATTGCCAGTCAGTATGTTTCATCGGTGAAAGTTACATTCTAATTTAAGCGTTTCAAAGCAGTATATAGCCCTTTTCAAATCGAAAGGTTTGAAAAGGGCTATTTTTTTAAATATTCATAACCTATTATATATAAATTACTTACACGAATATCTCACATTTGAATTTTCGATTAAATATGATATACTTTTAATTAGTATTGCTTAGTTATAATAAAAGATTAAAAAATATGTTAAAAAGAGTATCAAATAATAAAGGGGCAACATTAATCGAGGTTATGGGAACCGTCCTGTTATTTATGGTCGGCATCTCAGCGCTTTTAAGCGTTTTTTTTGCTAGCACAAAAATGTCCACCCGGGCAAGAGAGGCTTATGCCGCTTATAATATTGCAAGAGGCCATATTGAGGATTTAAAGGCTTATAGTTTCTCTGATCTGGCTGTTGCCACTGAAGTTAAAAGTGTTGTCGATCAAAATGGCGTTGATGATCCCAACAACGGACTTTATGTGAGAAGCACTACTCCTCAAACTTCTTACAATGGTGACTCAAATTTAACGCAAATAACGGTACAGGTATGGTATTTTCTGAACACAACGGACGTGCAAAGCTTTTTAAGCGGTACTCTGACAAATCCGGCATCCGTGCAGATGAGTACGGTGATTTACCAAAATGGGTAAAAATGAAAACGTACAACCTTAATCGCAACGGATTTACACTTGTCGAAGCTATGATCGCTTTTGGTATAGGTCTGGTTTTTTTAACCTCTGTTTTGTCCGCATGGTTTTTTTCGACCAAAACATGGAAAGAGGAAAGTCTGCGAAGCGAGCTGCGGTTTGATGTGGAGCGTACACTGGAAAAATTAAAAGCGGACAGTAGACTTTCCGACCAAAATTCGATGCTTTTCTATCCTTCTACAGGTTCAAGCTCCACGTATACCGCGATAAGCGTCCCTTATCCAGGGTCGGATAGTAGCGGATTTTTAAAGCTCAATGCCAGTAATACTATTGACTGGAGCCAAGGGAAGACGATCGTTTATTCAGTTTATAACAATGGTGGCACGCAGGAGATGAGGCGTACGGTTTTTAGTACGTTTAATACTGATTCTACTGCGAGGCAGACGCAGCTTAATAATGTTGCGACCAATGGAACGGATAGTGGCGGAAGTACCCAAACGCTTTTTAAGGCAGATTCGATCACTTTTCAAGTAACTGCGGCTAATTCGACGTTCGATGGTTATGCGTCATCAACACAACGTAGTGCTAATACCAACTTTGGTGGGTACAGGCTTTCTTCAGGAACGCATCAGATCAAATTCCTTGTAACCAGTAAAAATTCCTCCTCCTCAGGTTACTATGTGGGGATCGATGATATAGCTCTTGATCCAAGCGGCGGCCCTCAAGAAGCCGAAGATCTAACTGTTTCTACGAATAAGAGCACATCAAACGTAGATATGGCTTTAGGAGGATATAGTGATACTTGGAGTGGAAACTATCAAACCGAATGTCAGGCAACCGCGACAAATGATTACATGACACTCCAAACTAACTACGATCAATGGTTGGAATCAAATTTTGCGGATATGACGCATTCCGACACCGAGGTGTCTGTAGCCAGTGCAGATAATCCCGTGCTGACCAACGCCAGTCTTGCCACTCAAGGGGCTACGCCCGGATGGAGCGCTGATTCGCAAACAGGTGATGATAGTCCGTCGACCTACGGCCTTTCAGGACAGAGTGTCAGGGTTGTGATACAAGGCTCATCCATCACTAAATCGGCGCAAATGATCAGGTTTCAGTTTCTGGATTCAGGGAGCGGAACAACCATTGATTCTGCCTATTTTGGGCCTTTAAGCGGCACTGCCGGTCTTGCTTCGTCAAGTCAGCTTTGTTTTGAAAGTTCCGACGTTGCGCCGGGGGGAACTGATCCTGCGGGCTCCATAGGTTGCGCCGCAGGGACAACAACAGGGCCCGTTGCGATCGGTGCGGGAAATCACCGATGGACCTCATGGTTTACACCTTCATCCAGTATTACCGCTGGCAACGGCACATATGTTGTTAGTTATTACTGTTCATCCGGCAGCCCAATGTCTTGGAATGCTGGCGGAGGAGCTGTCACTCAGTCCTATTTGGTAAACGCAGATCATGCTTCCGGTACATCCGACTGGGCCACAGCGGGTTTATTCGGTTATTCTACCGATACAAAGCTCGTTGGTATAGAGGAAATGTCCACTTGGCGTTCACTTGGGGTCGCAGACTCTCAAATTTATGACACTAAAATGACATCACCTGTTTTTAACCAAATTTCTTGGACTTCGACATT
The DNA here is from genome assembly GCA_964642015.1 of uncultured Planctomycetia bacterium. Classification (GTDB taxonomy): domain Bacteria; phylum Omnitrophota; class Gorgyraeia; order 2-02-FULL-51-18; family 2-02-FULL-51-18; genus CAZXLF01. The sequence goes on along the minus strand of CAZXLF010000003.1, from coordinate 186,939 downwards.
GCCGGCGGGCGCATCGGTTACTCTGAAGGTCAGATCCTCCGCTAACGCCGATATGTCCAGCCCATCTTCGTGGCTATCATTTACCACTTCCCCAGGTTCTTTAGCGGCATTACCAAGTCGGCGTTATCTGCAATTTGAAGCACAGTTGCAAGCGGTATCACCTTATTCTACTTTTCCAACAGTCGATAAGGTAAAAATTGATTGGCCGGGGCAAACAGCGCTCGTGCAAATAAGCGGCCACTATACCAAAAAACCAAACTACGGGATTTTTCAAGTGCTGGTCGACGGCAACACGCTTCTCAAAACTTTAGGGGTTAGTTTATCGGTATCAAAAACTTATCGCGGACAAACATTTGCCAATTCGTTAAACACCGAAATTAAACCAAAGAATACCGGAAAGTAGGGGAGGGTCTGGCCATGAAAAAGATCACATATCTGAATGAAACAGGAACCATATTTCTTACGACTATGGTTTCTATGATGATCATGATTTTGATTGCCGGATATATTTTTAAGGTTTCGGCACAAGATACGACGCTTGTCGCGGAGATGAAAGACTCGACTCAGGCTCAACAGGTAGCTGAAGGGGGACTTGCTAGGGCGTTGTCGCACCTTTATTCATCCTGGAGTTCCAGCTATAGCATTTCAAGTACTACTTTGGGTCCGGGTACTTATAGCACATCCATGTCAAGTTCGAGTGGCCGGTATCTCGTGTCTTCAGTAGGAGCTGTTTCAGGGGTAAACCGAACTGTCACAGCCGAGGTGGCGCCTCCGACAGTCTCGGCTTTACAGTATGCGCTGGCTTCCGGCTCTCCAACAACAGCTCTTGTATGGAACTCAACAGGCGGCGGAGCATCAGGTGCGCTGACAGGGGACATTTACTCCGCCTTTAATGCCACAGTTGGGGGAGCCATTACAGGTTCTGTTTACAGCGGTGGGACAGTAACCAACAGCGGCACAATATCCGGATCAACCAATAATAATTGGGGGACAGTGGTCAGCTTTCCAACAGTGAATATGAGTTATTATAAGAATATTGCTACTGCAAATGGGTTATATTATTCTGGAGACAAAACCTACAATGATAGTACGTTACCAGCGGCGCCTGCGGGCGGTGTGATCTATGTCCACGGTAATCTTGTTATCAATGGACATCAATCTGCAACGACCGCGTGTTTTGTTGCAGACGGTAATATAACCCTTCAAGCGTCAGCAAGCAATAAGCTTCAAGTGACGATTAATCAATATAGTAATTACCCAGCTTTAATGACAGGCTCAGGAGGAAGTATCACAGTCAGTTCGACCGGAAATGCAGGCGGCGGTGCATATGTAACAATAACAGGTCTTATTTATTCCGGAAACAACGTGTCTATGAGCGGCAATCATTACGATAACCCTCGATTAAGTCTTACCGGATCAGTCTTGGCTCGCGGCGCGCTTAGCATAGCGCCCAATTCACAAAGCAATATAAAAATGACTTATTCTGCTCAAAATCCGCCTGGATTTACCAATGGCGCTAGTTCAATGAGTATACGTAGCTACAATTCTTAATCTTTACGGTAAGTATATTAGTCTTTCCCTATATATTACTTAACATAATATACATTATAGGACATTAGTCTTGGGAAAAGAAGGTTGCCCGCAGTTATTCAATTATTGATTATTTAGTGATTTCGGCCAGGATTTTCTGGACTTCTTGAGTATTCTTCTGCTCTTCGGTTAGAAAACAAACCCCAACGTCATACCGGTTGGAATTATCAGAATCTTCTTCTACGCGGACCACACGGCCGAGAACGCCATTATTCAATATCAAAGCCCTCTTTTCGATCTCTTTGCAGATACTTAGGGTTCTGATATCGAGGTTCATCCATAAGATGCTTGACAGCTGTGGCGGATTATTATCTGTCTGAAATAAAATGCCTGACTGGCTGATGTTTTGAGAAATAGCTCTAGCGGAAGTTTCGTCGACTACTTTTGCCGATTTTGACCGGTCTGCGGTATAGCTTTTGAAATGCATTGGCGAGCTGAAATTTATTCTGAAAAACTCTCTTCGTTCTTGATCTTTTGCCAAAAAAACCTCCTTAACTTTACTTTAGTAAGTATATCATTAGGACTAGAATATTACAAGGTGGGTCTTAGAGGTGTCTGGCAAGCAAAAACCCCGTTTTAATAAGGAGTTTTGACTCATTATCAAAACGGGGCTGTTGTTAGCGCTTAGATTAAATAGGGTTGAGCTTAGACTTTTTTAACGTTGGCGGCTTGCTCACCCTTCGGGCCCTGAGTTACCTCAAATTCCACCGACTGCCCCTCATCGAGGGTCTTATAGCCTTCCCCTTGAATGGCGCTGTGATGCACAAACACATCTTTTCCGCCGCCGTCAGGGGTAATAAAACCATAACCTTTTTGATTGCTGAACCACTTTACTATTCCTTTTGCCATGCGAGTATTTCTCCTTATTTCCGTTTGCTTTAGATCGACTTGATTTGAACAACCCCTTATTTGCTCAGCGCTAACACTTTGCAAATAAAAAACCACGCTCTCTAGAAAGTAGCGTGGTCAAACGTTCACTTTCATGAACAACTTATTAGAACAAAAATAAAACAAAAACCGAACTGAGATCAAAAACTTCTAACTCCATCGATTAAAATACTAGACGAAATATAACATAAAGCTGTGATTCTTGTCAATGGCTAGCGTTAAAACTCTGATTCGGAGGTTTCTGAACAAGTGAAACAGGGTCTGTAGCCGGCCGCCCTAGCTTGAACGCGTGAATTAAAGGTCACCAGGTTTGCCTGAGGGATCTTTTCCAGCTCCGGAGAATCTGGCAAATAATATATCTTTGTATTCTTTTCGCCTATATATTGGCTTTTTTTGAGATAGGGGTTTTCAGGTTCTTTGGCCCAAAGCCCGATTTTGTTTCGCCGCGCTTCCAATTCAGCTTTTCGCAAAGAAACGGCATGTTTTATGTTGGGCGGATTTGTTTTTAATTTTGCGTGGCCGTTTTTCAAGATCTGCTCGTTCACGGAAGTCCCATCCATAAGATATACGTATCCCAATAGATTTTTCTGATTATCGTGTATCTGAAAGTCCCATTCGATCTGGATTTTTTTTCCGACGACCATTTTTTTATTGAACTCCAGAGCCTCTGACCCATATTGGCGAACCAGCGGGATCAGGCTCTGCAAAGGCGGAGACTGAAGGCCTATGTATTTAAGTGTTTTTCCGCCTTCAAGGCGTATGGTGTCACCGGTCAGCGCTTCTTGAACGAGGGCTGTCTGTTTTTCTGCGGCCCGGCAATCAGAAAAAGAGAAAAGAAAAAAAATCAACGGAAAGGATATAAAAAAACTAGATTTCTTCGAGGATCTCAAGTGTTTGTTCGGGGTCCTTAGTTTTGATCACAAGGCAGCCAAGATCTTGGTGTTTGGTGGCTGTGCAATAGGCATATTCGATATTGATGTCGGCGCGGAAAAGTTTTTTAGCGATCGTAGCGATGATGCCCGGCTTATTTTCTGTCTGAAGTACAACAACATCCTGCATGACAATATAAACGCCTTCTTCTTCCAACAGAATCAGTGCTTTATTTGGATTGTCGACCATGAGGCGCACGATCGCGTGGTCCACGGTATCATGCACAGACATTGCATGAATATTGATCTGGGCATCGGCGAGTGTGTTGCAGATCTTGGATAAGCGGCCAGGTTTGTTTTCCATGAAAACCGAAAGCTGCTTTTCGATAGGCATAGGCTAACCTAAAAGCTTATCCCCTTGGGCCCAATTTTCTCTCTCCACTTCGTCAAAGACAAGATAAGTGGAGTTTTTGGGTTTTCCGGCTATTTTTTCCAAGGTTTCCGCAAATTCCTTGGCAATAGCCGTTTTTTGGTCACGGGTCAATTTACCAGCTACCCTTAAACTGATGTACGGCATGATCTGCCAGTTTAGCTCGATTTGATGTTGACTTCAAGAAATATTAGCTCTTTTGCCTGATTAGGATGCAGGTGGCTGTAGCGCTTGCCAAGATCTCCCCTCCCTCATTTTTAGCCTCAGAGCTGGCATGGAGCACTCTCCCCTGGCTTTTTCCCAAACGGCCTTCTAAGAGGATATTTTCGCCTATTTTGGCCGCTTTTTTGAGTCGAACATTCAGCTCTACGGTAACAGCCGGGATGCCCTCCTTCCAGGCCAAATTGACCATCATTTCATCAAGAACCGTCGCTATCATGCCCCCATGGACGATATCTTTGAATCCTTGGTGTTCTTTCGAGAAAACAACAGAGGATCTCAACAGGCCTTTTTTGGGGTGTTCAAATTGAAGTTTAAAGCCTGACGGATTCTTTGATCCGCAGACAAAACACATGTGATCATCTTCTAGTTCAAGTGGCATCGTTTATCCTTATCGGAAGGGGTAAAAATGGCTGAGGTGATCTTAAGAAGTTCCTTATGAGTCAGGCCATTGGTGGCGAGGATATCCCCATTTTTAAAATGATTTCCCCCGCCCCACATGTCCGTGATAGTCCCGCCGGCTTCTTCAAGAATCAAAGAGCCCGCCGCGATATCCCAGGGCGACAGATCCAGCTCCCAAAAGCCCTCAAATCGGCCGCAAGCCACATAGGCCAGATCCAACGCTGCGGAACCGCCGCGGCGCAAACCTACACTGCCTAAAGAGATTCGGCGAAAGGACTCCATGTATTCATCGAATCTGTCGCGGGCTCTGAACGGGATGCCGGTCGTCATTAAAGATTCTGACAGCGAACGAATTTTTGTTACATGGATCTTTTTGTTGTTCAGGTAAGAGCCTTGCCCCCTTTTTGTCCAAAACATTTCTTTGTGTACGGGGTCATAAATAACACCAGCTATCATACGATTATTTTTCATTACCCCGATCGAAACAGAAAAGATGGGTATGTTGTGGATGTAGTTCGAGGTCCCGTCCAAAGGATCAATGATCCATAGAGTATCTTTCCCGCCGGTAATACCGCTTTCTTCGCCTTGGATTGCGTGGCTCGGAAAATTTTTTTTGATACTAGAAATAATGAGGTTCTCGGACTTCTTATCGACCACGGTCACAAAATCATTTTTGGACTTTGTGCTGATCTGGGAGTTCAGGAGTTTGCCGTAAGAAGCCATTAGAACTTTTCCGGCGCGTCTGGCCGCATCGAGAGCGACCTTTAAAACATCATTTTCCATTATAGAATTTTCAGGCCTTTCATTTTTTTGATCAGATCTTTGGTGTTGTTCCTGAAAGTGAATATATGGAATCCCAGCTCTTTAGCGGCTTGCGTCAAGTCTTCGCGGTCATCGATGTAAAGTATTTCATGAGGTCTCGCTTTGCATGCGCGCACGGCTGTTTGATAAATCCTTGCATCTGGTTTTCTTCTTTTTTCTTTGAATGACAATATACATTTATCGAAATGATTGAAAATGGGATATCTTTTTCGGACATGCTCATAATGCATCTCGTTGGTATTGGATATCAAAACGAGCCGGTAATGCGGACTTAGACGCTTGATCAAAAGAATGGTATCCTTTTTTTGCGTAAAAATATCATTCCAGATATTTTTGAATTCTTTAAAAGACAAAGTATGTTTTAAAACACTTTTTACTTCTTTGTAGAATTCAACAGAAGATATTTTACCTCCGTCGTAAAGCACCTCAAGACCCGATCTCCAAAAATAAGCCTCAATATCAGCGACGCTTAAAGGAGTGAATCGAGCGAGTCGGTGAAATGCGGGTTCAAAATTGAAATCTAGGATCACTTTTCCAAGGTCGAACAGGATCGCTTTGATCTTTTTTTGCGTTTTTATTTTTTTCATGCGCGACATTATAGCATATTCTTTTGACACTTCACGAACGTTTCGTTTATCATAAACGCCTATGATTCCCAATGCGATCGAGATCCGCGAACTGGTCAAATTTTATGGCAACGTGAAAGCCGTCGATGGCATCAGTTTTAATGTCGAAGAAGGTGCTTTCTTGAGTTTTCTGGGGCCCAACGGAGCCGGAAAGACCACCACGATCCATTCGATCACCGGTCTATCAAATTTCCAGCACGGTAGCATTCGCGTATTCGGCATGGATGTTGTTAAAGATTACCGTAAGACAAGAGCGTTGATCGGCCTGTGTCCGCAAGAGTTCAATTTTGACCCTTTCCTTTCAATTGAGCAACTTCTAGTTTATCAAGCGGGTTATTTCGGCGTGCCGAAGATCGAAGCTTCCAAACGCGCAACGGAATTGCTGAAACGCTTCAAGCTTTATGAGAAAAAAGATACTGATTTCCGGAAATTATCGGGTGGCATGAAAAGACGCCTTCTTTTGTGCCGCGCACTGGTGCATGATCCGAAGATCCTGATCCTCGACGAACCAACCGCTGGCGCCGATATCGAATTAAAATATCACATCTGGGATTCTTTGCTTGAGATGAATCGCGATGGCAAGACCATATTTTTAACAACACACTACATGGAAGAAGCTGAGCGCCTGTCCAAAACGGTTATCATTATCGATAAAGGCAAGATTCTGCATCATGGCGATAAAAAATCACTGATCCAAGACCAAACGCTAGAGAAGACTTATTTGAGGCTTATTCAGGAGAATCAAGATGATCAGTAATTGGGTCGGTTTTAAATCTCTCGCCAAAAGAGAAGTGCTGCGTTTCTTTGTAGTTTTTACGCAAACTATTCTTCCACCCCTCATCTCTTCGTCGCTTTTTATTTTTGTGTTCGGTTTTTCGATCGGCCGCAACTTGAATATTCTGGTGGAGGGCGTCACCTATATCCAATTCATGGTTCCCGGGCTTGTGATGATGCATCTTATCGAAAGCTCTTACGCGAACACATCCTCCTCGCTTTTTATTTCACGTTGGCATAATATCATTCAGGAGGTTTTGCTTTCCCCTCTTTCTTATTTTGAAATTGTCTTGGCTCTTTTGATAGGTGGCGTCACGCGCGGGATATTAGTTGCTTCAGGGGTTTATTTGGTATCGCTGTTCTTCACGCATTTTATTTTTTACAATTTTTGGATCGTGGCCTATTTTTTTGTGACGGTCACGATCATTTTTTCATGCATCGGGCTCATTGTCGCCCTCTGGGCTGAAGGTTTTGAGAAGCTTTCCATGTGGGGAACTTTTGTGCTGACACCACTGATCTATTTCGGCGGTGTTTTTCACAGTTTGCAGATGGTCCCTGCCCCACTGCGGATCGTCACTAGGTTTAATCCGATCTTTTATCTGGTCAACGGCCTTCGTTACGGGATGCTAGGCGTTTCGGACGTAAATGTGGTATTCGGGATGATCTTGGCCGGAGTCTTGGCGATAAGTTTATTTCTGTTGGTAGAAAATTTGTTCAGGCGGGGCTACAAACTCCGTACCTGATCAGATCGCAGCGCAGCAGCGAATGCGGTCAATAACCTCTGATCTCGAATGAGCACGGCGAAAACATGCTATCAAAAGCTCTGCCGGCATCGCCTTTTTTTGCAATAACAGCTCTTTTAAAGGTGTTAGATACCTCTTTTCATTCTTTAGGGCTAGTTTCTTAGAAACAAGCCTATCCAGCCCTTCTTCGGCAATCGACAGGAGTTTTACTGCCGGATCAAACATTGTTTTATCTTTAAATCGTGTGTTTAAACCTTTCGACGGCACTTCAGCGGACATCCGAAACCTTTCCTTTAGAGAAAGATCGGCCAAAAGTTCCCAAGCTTTTTTTCTGGATATAGGATCATAGAATATTCCCTTCAAAAGAGCTGGCGCTGAAAGGCCGATACCGGTTCTTTGGCAGTCGATGCTGCGGACCTCGACATATTTTTTAAGACGTGCTTCCGTAAAGATCGTTGTTAAATGCAGGTGCCAATCGCCGGGTACGGCATGATGGCCTTTAAGCCCTTTTCTTAAAAAATCACCAAAAAGCATCCCATTCGCAGGGATCCATTTGTCACCGCGCACAATAAAAAGCATTGGAACCGATAATGCATAATCAATGTAACGCTCAAAATTGAAATCAGGCTTAAAAACATCCGCAATAATGCCGGTTCGTTCGGGTGCGGTATTCAACCAGATATGACAGCGTCTTGAATAAAAACCATTCAACTTTCCCTTGGATACCGGTGAATTGGCGTACATGGCCGAAAGTACCGGAGAAAGTGCGAATGCCAGACGGAGTTTTTCAACCGCGTCTTTTTCATTTATGAAATCAAGCGAGATCTGGACCGACGCAGTCTCTTTCATCATGGCGTAAGTAAGCGATCCCTTGTTTTTTAAACTCTTCCGCATGATCCCGTAACGTTTTTTTGGCACCCATTCGATTTCTTGGAACGTGCTGACCGGCTGCGCACCGATACCAAGCCAGATAATGCCTATGGGTTCCGAGATCCTTTTAATTTCTTCCAGATGTGAATAAAGTTCAGCAGCATTTTGATCGAGCGACATGAATTTTTTTCCACTCAACTCGATCTGTCCTCCGGGCTCCAATGTGATGGATGAACCCGCCTTCTCCAGCGCGATGATATGGGGCCCATGCTTGATGGGTTGCCAACCATGATTTCGGACAAGCGATCTGAATATCGCTTCTACACCCTTAGCGCCTGAATAACGGATGGCTTTAAGCGAGTCTTTGTAGACACCAATCTTCTCCCATTCCACACCCACTTGGAGATCGTTCGGTTTTTTGAATCCTTCAATAAAATACTGCCTTAAATCATTTTTTGTGAGCCGGGATATTTTATTAAAGGATCGGGACATGATAACCTCTGCAAGTTGACGGCTTATGCTATAATAAAAAACATATAATCGCAACCCATATACCATATTATGAAAATCGCTTTTTTGCTTTACCCGACAACTAAGGTCAAGATAAACGAAGACTCCTCGTTCTGGATCATGAAAGAGCTCCAAGCGCGGGGCCATAAAGTTTATTATTTTGAAAGCAGACACCTTTTCTGGTCTGAGGGCTTGCCAAAGGCGTTTTTGACACCAGCCAAGCTCAGTACCGTCAAAGGCTATCTCCCATCCTTTCCGGATAAGAACACCGTTTCATTGGATGCAATGGACTGCATTTTTATCCGTAAAGAGCCGCCGTTCGACACGGAATACCTTTATGCGCTTCAGATGCTGAATGAAATAAAAGGAAAGGTTTTTATTCTCAATGATCCTCAGGGCATTGCGTTGTCCAATGAGAAGTTATTTTCAGCCACTTTTGGCCGGTATTCACCGCTTTCGATGGTCACTGAAAATCCGTCCATCGCGATCGGATTTATCCGGCGTTTAAAAAAGGAGGCCGTGATCAAACCGCTGGATAATAAAGGCGGCGCCGGCATTGTTAAAGTCGATGCCAAAGACAGGAATCTGCCTTCTTTTTTGGATACAATAACAAATTATGGAAGAAAAAAAGTGATGATCCAGCAGTTCATTTCGGCTGACCGTTACGGTGATAAAAGGATATTGCTTTTGAACGGCAGGATTTTGGGCGCTTTCCTAAGGAAACCGCCTTCGTGGGATTTCAGGGCAAATTTAAGCGTTGGTGGCTCGATGCATAAAGCATCTGTGACACAATCCGATAAAGCTCTTGCAGAGACGCTGGTCCCCGAGCTTCTGGAACGCGGTCTTTATTTTGTAGGTGTCGATGTGATCGGAAAATATTTGACCGAAGTGAACGTGACAAGCCCTGCAGGGATACCCGAGATCAATCATTTTAACCGGGTAAAGCTTGAAAAAAATGTCTGTGACTTTATTGAGAAAGAGTTGGCTGGCCGCAGACACTTTTTAGGGTCAGCGAAACGGATTCTTTGACCGCCTGATCGTAAGGCAGCATTTCGATCGTATCCCAAGGACAGTGCTTCGCGCAAAGCGAGCATCCGATGCATCGGCCAAGATCCACTTCGACCACCTGTTGAAGCTGGGTATGTTCCATGCCCGGTACGATCTCAATGCAATCCACCGGACAAAATACGATACAGGCCTCGCAGCCGGTGCAACCGCTCTGATTGATGACGGCAAGTTTCGGCGGAGCTTTCTTGCGCGGCGGTTTTTGCGCACGCTCTTCGGCTGTTGCTTGAGCTTTTTTCAATGAATATTCGTTAGCAAATTCCATGCTCATTATTATAACCTTGAGGATATTTGAGTCAAGCCGTAACCAGCGAAGAATATCAAAATAGAACTCAAAAAAATCGCGATACAGCCTTTTTCGTTATGTCCGATATGTCCGACCCAGATCGCTGACGGAAGCGCAATTAACGCGACCAGTTGAAATGCTTTACCCAAATAAAAGACCAGAGCTTTCAATCAATTGCCTATTCCGTCAAGCCGAAGCCAGCCCTCGGTTTTAAAATCGGGGATCTTTTCCACAGGAACCGGCTCAATATCAACGACATCTTTTACTTGAAAATCCATTCCATTAACTCCGTAAATCCCTAAGATCTCTTTTTTATCCAGCACAAAAACATTCGGCACGCTTTCCCCATCTTTAAGGATGGCTGTGACCAGGTGGCCGCGTTTGATGGTCTCGGGGTAGCGTTTCAATTTAGCTGATAGTTCATCTTTTAATTTCCTTTGAGATTCGTCAATAAAGATGCTTTTGAAACCGAACATTTCTTTCGCTTTCTGAAATTGAACACTTTCACGGGCAATGCGCGCATCTTCATAAGCACGGTCGACTTTGTTATACATTACGATGATCAGCGGAACCAAAAGCACCATCCAGCTCCCGAAAACAGCCGTCACCCACAGGATCGGAACGCCGGGTCTATCCATGCTTCCTACGTGTTTGGCAATAAAACCAGTCCAAAAATTATAAGAAACGAAAAATGAAGCGATCGTTAAAGCGATCCAACCGATCCACCACCAGACCGTTGATGAATTCTTTTTGTGAGAAAGTTCCGTCATGATATTTTATCGAACCAAAGGAATATATTGAGCGTTGCCAAATAAAAAATGGATGCCGCGACCATCGGTTTGGCATACGTTATTTTATGCGCCGAAGCGTACAAAGTAAATGTCAAATATAAAAGTCCCGTGATGATCGCTGCCGATAGATATAAAAGGCCTGTCATGCCTATAATGGTTGGTAAAAGACTGGCGAGAAAAAGTAAAACGCTAAAGATGGCTATTTGTATCGCTGTCAAACGTCCGGCAGCATCTATGGCTGGCAACATGACAAAACCCCCTTTTTGATAGTCTTCACGGTAAACCCATGCGATCGCAAAGAAATGAGGCATTTGCCATAAGAATAGGATTAGAAACAAGACCCAGGCGCGAATGCTTAAACGGCCCTGCGCGGCAGACCACCCTATCAGCGTGGGCAGCGCTCCTGAAACCGCTCCGACGAATGTATTAAGCCATGTTTTTCGTTTGAGCGGAGTGTAGATTAATAAATAGCTTGAAAGCGTTGCGACTCCGAATAAAGCCGCGAGAAGATTGGTGAAAATCATCAGATACAATAGGCCTCCAAAAGCCAATCCCAAACCGAACAGCAGCGCTTTGGTTTCTTTGATCTTTTTACTGGGAAGTGGGCGTTTTTCAGTGCGGCTCATTTTTGCGTCAGCATCACGCTCAAGGTATTGGTTTAGGGCATTAGCTCCCCCGCCGACCAATATTGCGCCCAAAAGCGCATGAAATAGGGCTCTGTAAGAAAGAGGCCCCATTGACCCCAAATAAAAGCCGCTGGAAACCGTTGCGACGGCCATGCATGTCAGCCGAGGTTTGGTGAGGTCAAGATAGTCTCGGAGCGAGGTCATGAATGTCACGCGCTTTTAACGAATTTCATGCTGCGCAGAGTGAGAGTAAATGCCGTAGCCAGAATTAGAGCGCCGACGCTTTGGTGAGCTGTTCTCACGGCGATCTCAGAAAAAGTGGATTGAGCTGAATGCGGTAAGACCCTGATGTATAGATATGATCCAAATCCAAGAAATAACTGAAGCATAACGAGTAAACACAAAAGCGCTGAGTGTGGGAGCAGTATTTTTCTAAGAGCGTCTTCCCGCGCGATTTCAAAAAAAATAAAAAGCACGTGCATGGCGATAAGAAGTGCCAAGATGAGATGGTATTTGATCGTAACGCCTGCGCTATGGCGGATGATAGATCCGGCGATAAGCTGGCAATAGATGAAAATAGTCGTCACAATCAGAAGTCTTTGCAAAGATCCTGCCCTGTTTGCCGAAATAGGGCTATCTTGAGACCAGCCATCTGAGGTAAATAAAGCGATCGATACAACGAGACAGAATAAAGTTTGGCCCAGGCAGGCATGAAAGGCTGATATGAACGTAGGAAGTAAATAAATGACCGTAAGCCCGCCTAATACGGCTTGCAAGATAATGGTGACAAAAGCTGATATACCGAGAATTCTTATGAGAACCCTTTTGTCTTGGATCAGGATCAATATCATGAGTATCAGCGTAAGGATGCCGACGAATCCTGCGATAACTCGGTGGGAATGCTCAAAACGAATACCACCGATCATCGGCGGAAAAACCTGTCCGTAAGAAAGGGGCCAGTCGGGCACGGATAACCCCGAGCCTGTGCTTGTCACGAGTCCGCCGGCAATGATCAGAAAAAATGTGGCTAGCGAGACAATTTTAGAGAATTGATGGACAGCTTTACCGGACACTATTTAGATCCCTTAAATTGTTTGCCCCGCCCTGGCATTTTGAGACGCCTTGAGCGGGGCATGGATTGTTGCGGAATGTTTGAGTCTTAGCTCTTGAACGCGAAAGAAATTTCCTGGTCTTTATCGGTCACGGTGACTTTTTGTGTCTGGGTGCCGTATTTTTCGTGCCACGCTTCGATCGTGTATTCTCCCGGAGGCAGATCTTTGATCTGAGCCAAACCGTCATCACCGGTAACGCCGTAGAAAGGATTGTCGACGACGCCTGCATACGCTCTCATCCATGGATGGACTTCGCATTTGATCTTGACCATAACCTCAGGTTTCGTGAAGGATTTTTTCATTTTCATCCCTTTGATGGGCATTCCGAGGTTGAATTGGGGACTGTTGTTCGGAAGCGCGTGAACATTGTGCAGCGTATCGTCGCTGTTGACGATTTCAAGCGGCTGGTTGACTTGGATGCCAAATACTTTTGGATTATATTGGCAACCGTTTTGATCGAATGTAACCGGTGTTTTCGGCGCTTCGAATGTTTTGCCTGCCAAACCGTCTTTGACGTATACGAATACATTTTTCAAGGTTCCGTTGGAATTAACGATCACGTCGTCCGGAGTGATCCCATCCGGGTGGACCATTTTGCACTTGGGATCGGCGTCGGTCTTGATCTTTTCGGCGACAGGTGCCTGGCCGGTAAAAGGCGCTTTGATTGTTAGGATCGCGGCCTGAGAATTGACTGCAGACCCCGCGATAATAAAGCATGCAATAGCAAATATCATTACGTTTTGTTTGAGTTTCATAAAAGTCTCCTGGTTGATATTTCTAAAAGTTCGGAAAAGATTTTAATTAATATGTGAAAAAATAAAGCCCAAAAATTTAAGTAATGATTATAGCGGGCAACTACCTATTTGGCAATAGTATTTTTGGTATCCTTATCCTCTTTGGGCTTGCTTTCGGAGGCTGGAGTTGGCGCGGAAGGAGAGGCGGTTGTTCCGTAGGTATACAGGTAGTCGCGGATCGCCTCGATCTGTTGGTTGGCATCCCCTCCCAGGACATCTGTGACAGGTGTTTGGCCGTCGGCAAAGAACGTAGGCATCATTGTTCCCTCTTGAAGCTTTTGAGGATCGCTGAGCCATTCCTTGACCCAGTGAGGTTTTAGCCGTTGTTTAGCCATTGTCAGGTCAGGAGCGAGAAACGAAGTGCCCATGGCGGCACTTTCCTTGTTGACTTGATGACACTTTGTGCACTGAAATTTATCAAATAATACTTTTCCGACCGCTAATTTTTCAGTGCTCGTCTCAGGCAGCTCTTGATCCCTGAATGTAGCCTCTTGCTTGGCTAGTTCAGAGAAATACTCGACGAGCGCTGTCACATCTTCATCAGAAAGATTAAATGTGGGCATGTGATACTTAAGCCACGGTCTGATAGTGGTAGGATTCTTCAAGAAGTGATATAACCACTCCTGACGTACTTTTGCCCCTTCCCCATCAAGGATCGGTGGAGCGGAACCTTTATCATCCGCTAATTCCCTGAGCGCCCCTTTCTTGCCGTCTAATTCATGGCATCCGTTGCAATTCAATTTCGAGACCAGTAGGCGCCCTTTCTCGATACGGACATCCTTCGAATCGAGACGTTTTTGCATCTCAAGGGGCATATGTGATTCCGAAAGACTTAATACAAAAGTTGTCAAATCATCGATCTCTTGATCGGTGAAATGGAATTGAGGCATACGAAGTTTTTCGTAGTAAGCTTTTACTTTGCCGTTATCGAAAATGCGGGGCTCCTTCAATTTTTGCGCAATGAACCCTTGACGGGTATGCTCGATCTCCGCAAATCCGAAATCGAATTGATGAATGTCTTTTTGTCCTTCGTTTGTAAGTTCGGCACCGATCGGCTTAGCGTCCTCAAAACCTTTAATGGCGTGACATGTAAAACAGCCTTGGTATGCGATAGATTTTTTGCCAAGAAGCTCCAATCTTTCCTGCGGACCCATCTTGGCCAATTCTGCCTCGGCTTCCGAGCGTCTCATGGTTCCTTGCATAGAACTCAACAACATTTCATCGACAACGGCCGGTTTTGCCTCCGGAAGCGGCTTGGCTTCAAAATCCGTATTCTTTTGGCTCATCAGGAAACTCACAATATCCGCGGCATCTTCGTCACTGACACGCAGATTCGGCATCCTTGTATCCTTAGAGAAATGTTTTGGATCCTTGATCCACGTATAGAGCCACTCTTTTTTTACTTTACTACCGAGGCCGGAAAGCTCAGGGCCGAAATTATTGGCACTAATGCCAGCGACGGTATGACAGCCTGTGCACCCTATTTCCTTGATCACTTTTTCACCGCGCTCTGCATTACCCTCTTTCGGCAGAGTTAAAAGATCGGCCGTTCCAGAATTTTTCATCAGATAAGCAGCGATACCTTTTATAGCCGCGTCATTTCGATCCTTGTCTTCAGGTGATGAAGTGTTTGAAAGGTTGAAGATCTTGGGCATTTTCGTTGACGGCCTGAAACTTTGCGGGTCCGAGACCCAACGGACGATCCAATCTTCGTTTAGTTTGCTGCCAACGTTTTCCAGGCTGGGACCGACCTTCCAGCGGTTTTCAAAGCCGCTGATTTTGTGGCAATTGAAACACCCATAAGTTTCAGCAAGTTTGCGGCCGCGGTTCAGTTTTTCAGCTTGCGGGATCTCAACGACGGCCATATGGCATTTTGTACAGGAGGCTTCGACGTGATTCAAAGGAAGCATTTTGTGGTCCCATTTTTCAAGCGGGTGCCAACGGTATTTTTTTTGCCACTCCTCGGCCTGCTTCTGGTCACGTGGCGTATGGGCTGAATCCGTAAAGTCTACGGAATGCCCGCTGCCGTCATGGCAAACCGTGCAGCCGAATTTTTCGACTGGATGCGGAGAACTCGACGCTAAATAAAGATCCAGTTTGGGATGCGTGCGAAAGGGCTGCGGAGCATTCTCGTAGCCTTTTTGATCGATACCCAAATGGCATGTCGTGCAACGGTCCACCTTGGGAACTTTCGCAAAATGGTAGTCGTCCTGAATATCTTCAAGCACTACCTGCTGGATCTTAAGGGTCGGCGCGATAAAATCGAGCATCGGTGCGTTCAAAATGTCGGTCACAACACTCGGTTTTAATTTAGCTAGTTTTTTCTCAAGGCGGTTTTTTTCATCAAGGATCTTATCGATATCTTTTTGGAGCGCTTTCTCTTTCGAGAGGAATTCCTGGGACCGCGCCTCCGCGGTTTCCTTTTCTTTCTCAGCGGCATCGAGGTCCAGTTTTGCTTGGGCCACCTTCGGATCTATTTCATCCAGTTTTTTACGGTAGTCAGCTGCGCGCTTGTCTTTATGATCGGAGTATTCCTCAAAGAAATATTTATAAGAGTCTTGAAACTGTTTCAGGTTTTGATATTGCGAGCGGACCTTGACGGCTTTGGTATTTAAAGATTCGATCTGGCTTTGTAATTTTTGATATTCCGCATGATGCGCTTTTACCGCAGTATCCGCTTCGGAATATTGTTTCTTCAGATCCTCTAATTTTTGTTTGTCGATGTTTTGATCTGCTTGCTTCAGATCCTCCTTGGTTTTTTGGGTCTTGAGCGCAATGAATTTTTTTTGCCAATTCTTCCAATCTCTTTCGTAATCCAGCATCACAACAGCCGCAAGACTTCCCGTCAGGATGATGCTTACGATCGCGAACCAGACAAAGGTCTTGGAAACGCTGTAAAGGGAGGGATTTTTCTTTGCCATGGATCAGATATTAAAGAAAAATTCGGGAATGGCCACGAGGTATTTTAAATTGAATGCCCAACGCAGGTACATTTTTATTGGAAGCGCTAGCATCATCAGAAGTAAAAGCGCCAACACGCTATAACGCGCCGGGCCCGTTTTTTTATAGAGATCCTTAAATATCGTTTTGGCCGCGATGAATTGCGGGATGACCAGATATGCTCCTACAAGGATAATTCCTGGCGCTTCGCGAATGAACCACTGTTTAGGCAAGCCCATGCCCAGCCATTTGATGAAAATGATTTCTGACAGATTCACGTTCACCAAAGGCACGACTTTGTGTACATCCCAGACCTCAAAAGGCCCAAAAAAGTTCCAGTTGGGACCTCTTAAGAATGTGCCCATGATGATCAAGAGGATCCACAGTATCCAGAATCCAAATAAATACGTTGTAATGACACCTTTCCGGCCTTTGAACGAATAATAACCCGACGTCGATGGGTCTCGATCAATATAAGGGATCGCGCACAACCCTAATATAATGAAGGTTGGTAAAAGTACGCCCGCAATCCATGGATCAAAATAAACCAGCATTTCCTGAAGACCAAGGAAATACCACGGCGCTTTGCTCGGGTTGGGAGAAACGGTCGGGTTGGCCGGTTCTTCAAGGGGTGCTTTTAAAAATATTGACCACAAAACCAGCGCGACCGCATAAGCCAGAGCGATCACGAATTCAATGAATATCAAGTAAGGAAACACCAATACTTTATCATTAGTCTCGACCTGCTCTACGGTCGGTTCGCCTTTTTCAATGCGCTTGTCATTCTCCACCGCTTTTTTCATTGCATACCAAGTGAAGTAACCAAAGATGAAGATAAGTCCGACGATGGGGACGTTGTCCGGTGTACTGATGATATTACGGAAATGCTCATCGGTAAGGCCTATGCCAATGAACCCAAGCACGAGCGCCAATAAGAGCAGGCTTACTCCTTTGGATGTGGCTTGTCTGGGAAATGTGACAAAAAGAAAAAAGATGATGGCCGCCGATGTGAAGATAGTGACCGGCGATGAGATGGAATTAACGAATTGTTTGAACGCTTCGATCATTGATTATAACGGGCCGCTAATTCCGCCGTCTTTCCGGATACGCCAAAAATGTATCGACATCAAAACAACCACTACTGTGGGAATTGCGACGCAATGTAAAATATAAAACCTCAATAATGCCCCGGCGCCCACGAATCTTCCTCCTAATAGAGCAAAACGGACATCGCTTCCCGAGGTGACTAATTGAATATCACCCAGCGACAAGAGTGCGGCTCCTGGACCTTCGTGCCCCAAAAACGGCGTTGCGCGGGCCATATTGCTCCCGACAGTGATCGCCCACATCGCCAACTGATCCCATGGCAAGAGGTAACCTGTAAAACTTAGAAGCATGGTTAAAACCAAAAGGATCACGCCGATCACCCAGTTGAATTCACGCGGAGGTTTATAAGAGCCGGTCATGAACACACGGAACATATGAAGCCAAACCGTGATGATCATCGCGTGCGCTCCCCAACGGTGGAGTTCTCTCATGATTCCGAACGGCACATGCTCTCTTAATGCGATAATATCGTTATAAGCGTATTCAACGGTCGGTCGGTAATAAAACATCAAAAGAATTCCGCTGACAACCAACGTCAAAAAAACAAAGAAGGATAAACCGCCGGCGCACCAGGTGAACCCGAATCGCGCACCCGATTTTCTCACTTTGACCGGATGCAGATGAAAAAACACGTTCGTCATCACGGACAATGCGCGGTCGCGGTCTGAAGTGGAATATCCATGACGGAACATGGATTTATAGATCTGGGACTCCGTGATATATTTTCCGAGATCGAATTTTTTCTTTGGCTCAGTTTCCGGCATCGATATTCATTCTCTCCTATAAGCTCAGAAAGGATTCGGGGTTGTTCCACTCCCCTTTTTCCTGTTGAAATTTTTTACTTTTATCGATCATTATTTGTCCGTCTTCTGCAAGGCTGATACGGTAACGCTCAAGCGGTCTTGGTGCCGGACCTTCAAAATTGATGCCGGTCTTATAAAATCCGCTGCCGTGACATGGGCATTTGAATTTATTTTCGCCGCTTAGCCAGTTGGGAGTGCACCCCAGGTGCGTGCAGGTCGTTGAAAGCGCATACATACCTTCGGCGGTTTTAACAAGCCAGACGCCGAATTTTTCTTTCCAGCGCTCGTCCACTTTTCCGATCTCATAATCCGCCGGAAATCCCGCTTTAAAAGATGTGGGCGGTTCAAAAACAACGTTGGGAAAAAGATAACGCAGCACGATCGACAGTGCACCGCCGGTCGCCGCCGCAAAACTCACCCACGCCAATCCAAACCATGAAAGAAATGTGCGTCTGTCTATTTTTTCCTGACCGCCTTGGATCACGGAAGCAATAGGTTTTGCTGCTGAAGGGGCAGCTGCAGGTGCGGGACTGGCCGCTGGTTGGTTATTGACGGGTGGAATATCGCTCATTGACTCGACTTTCTATTTAATATTTCCAAAGATTGAATCGCTGCTTGTCTTACCTTCAAACTCTTATCATTCCGCGAAAGTTCTTGTAGGATTTTAATAGAATCCGGCTTCGCAATCAAGGTTAATCCTTTCACGGCGTTGATCATGATGGTTTCGACCTGGTCGTCCGTCAAGTTATTTTCTTGCGACAAGGATTTTCGATCAAGCATTTTGACGATCGCGTCTGATCCTGAGTCGTCACCGAGCCGCGCGAGGCTTAACGCTGCATTCCATCTCACATCCGAAATCGGATCGTTTAAAAGAGATCTTAACGGATCAATTGTTTTTTTATCACCGATCACGCCAAGTACGTAAGCGCTGACCTTTCTGAGTTCGGGATTATCATTTTTAAGAAAAGTTGCGCAATCATCGACAGCGGTCTTAGCCTTCAGCGATCCGAGTGCCCATAAAATATAGATCTGTGTTTCGGCATCGTTGTTTTTTAACGATTGTGTCAGCGCCTCGATCGATCGTGGATCATTAAAATGACTGAGCGCGATAGCCATATAGGCCCGTGTTTTGGGATCATAATGCGTCGGGTCTTGGAAGATGTGGATGATTTCTTTCAGCACAGACTCTTTCCCTATTCCTGCTGAGTTTTTATTGAGTTCGTTGGAAAGCTCAAATGCCTTTTGCCAGCGTTTGCCCGAGGCGCCGGTTTTGATGGCCATGATGAGAGATTCGGGCGTCTCTTTTTCAGTTGTCAAAAGAACGACTGAACAAAGAAGAATAGCCATACCCACAGCGATCAGAAGCGGAAATATAAAAAGCCCAAAAAATAATTTTCTTCCGGAATTAGGCGCGGGTTCGGACGAGGTCATTGATTTTCAAGGCCAGCGCCGACAAAGATCGTGATCAAGATAAGCGCGGCGGTAAAAATAAAAGGAAATTTATAAGAGATCCCGAATAACGCCCCTCCCCACGTCGGGCCTATGACGCGTCCGAGGGCGGAAAAACCCTGCGATGTTCCCATTGTCGATCCGATCTTGGATGGGTCGGATTGCTTGGAGATCAGACTGGTAAGTGTCGGGCCGTTGAGACTCGCCCCCACCGTCATTAATAATAGGTAGGCGGTCATTATTTTTGTTGAGCCCGCAAAAGGGATCAGCGCAAGTCCGGCGACCATTAAAATACTGCCAACTATAAAAAGCTTTTTTTCACCGAACTTTTTTTCAAGCGGCCGTATCATCCCGCCCTGGATCAGAACCGCGGTCAAACCCATATAAACGAATTGCATACCGACTTTTTGTGCGGACAGGTCGAATATTTTTTTGCAAAAAAGAGGAAAAGCGCTGTAAAGACTGGATTGTCCGAACGAAAGCAGCAGCATGCAAAGCATGAGAAGAAAAAGAACGTTTTTTCCTGACGTTGTTTTTTGTTCAGTCAGAGCTTTCCAGAATTTTCGACTGAAAATGCTGGCGCGCATCACGCGCTCGTTGTCGTTGAGCAGTTTTTTGTCCAAACTTTCGGGCAGTTTGAACAGCACCAAAATAAAACTCAATAGCGAGAAAGCGGACGCCACAAGCCCTGGGATCGCGTATTTATTTTGGTCGATCAGGTTTGAAAGCGAAGTGAATCCCATATGATCAAAAAGGCGGTGAAATGCCGGATGGATCAGAAACGTGGCAAGCGCCGGCCCAATCACAAAACCGATCCCGAACGCGGCACCGATCATTCCCATGCCCTTGGCCCGATCTTTGTGCTCCGTAACGTCAGCAACATAAGCTTGCGCCGTAGAAATATTCCCTCCCATGACCCCTGCAATAAGCCGCGATAAGAAAAGTACGGCCAGCGAATTTGAAAAAGCAAATAAAAGATAAGCGCACATAGCACCGAAAGTGCTCAGCAGCATCACCGGACGGCGTCCTACTTTGTCAGAAAAACTGCCCCATATTGGAGAAAAGATGAGCTGTGCCAAGGAATAGATACTGTAAAGGAGGCCGATGGAGACCGCGGAGGCATTGAACTTTGATGCGTAAAAAGGCAGAAGCGGCAGAACGATGCCAAAACCCATCAGATCGATCAGAACGACTATAAAAACGGTCAGCAATGCGTATTTTTTCATTTCAAATTTATTATTAATCCAGATAGATCGTTTCTTCCTGCTCGCTTTCCTCAACCTCCACATCATCATAAACATTCGAGGAAAGTTCGGCAATAAAAATTGAGGGCCGGCTGATCACGGTTCCCGCAGAATAATCATAGCGCGTCATCGGATGTGTCAGCACCAGTTCTTCTTTAGCTCGTGTCGAGGCCACGTAAAAAAGCCGCCGCTCCTCTTCGAGTTCTTCTTCGTTCTCAGAAGATTTGGCATGAGGAAATTGTCCTTCTGAGAGCCGGATCACAAATACGGCGCGCCATTCGAGGCCCTTGGCTTGATGGATCGTTGATAGTATGAGCTCTTCGGTATTTTCCTCCCCCTCGCTTCCCTGCACCAAGCTCTCACCTTTAAAACCTTCCCTGAGCGTCACATCGACCAGAAAATCTTTGAGATTAGGGTAAGTATGGGCAAAGTTGACGAGTTCTCTAAGGTCCTCCAGCCGGTCCTTAGCATTCTCGAAATTCATTAACACATGCTTATTATAGCCTTTATCCAAGATCTCTTCGATCAGCGTATCAGGATGATCCAGGAGCCCTTCTTTTGTGAGGGGTTTGAGCACCGATTTGAAACGCAAGAATCCTTCTTTCACTTTGAATGGCAGATGCTCACCGAAACGCGGAGACAGAACTTTTTGAAGATCAGCCGATTCTTTCTCCACGAGCTGGAATATTTTTTGAGCGTAGCCCATCCCTATTCCTGGCTGAAGCGTCAATGCCCGATTCCATGAAAGTTCATCCAAAGGATTGATCAAGATCTTCAGGAATGACAGCACATCCTTGATATGCGCCTGCTCAAAAAAACGTATCCCTCCCCGGATAATATAAGGAATACCTTGTTTTGCGAGCTCCATTTCAAGTTCTGCGGCCTGATAATGCGCTCTGAAAAGGACCGCTATTTGAGAAAGCTCAATGCCCGATTCTTTTAGCTCAGAAATGCGCTGGACTACGAACCGCGCTTCCTGACGGCTGTCGCGGACCTTAACGAATTGCGGCGGTGAGCCGGGCCCCTGCACGCTTTTCAGTGTTTTGGGGAATTGGTGGACGTTATGCTTGATGCTTTCGTTGGCCAAGTTCAGGATCGAGCGTGTTGAGCGGTAATTGGTTTCGAGCTTAAAGAGTTTGGTGTTTTCGTATTGTTCGGGAAACTCTAGAATGTTTTTGATCTCGGCTCCGCGAAAGGAATAGATCGACTGCGCATCATCTCCGACCACCAGAATATTTTTGTGGCGACTTGAAAGAATTTGTATCACTTCATGCTGTAGGCGGTTGGTGTCCTGATATTCATCGACGAGACAATAACGAAATTGTGTCGTAAGACGTTCTCTTGTTTCTTCCGATATCTTTAAAAGCTCGATCCATCGCAGAAGAAGATCATCATAATCCAGGTGATTGGTTTTGTTCTTTTTTTCCTCATATAATGATTTAGTTTTTTCAAAATCTTTGATGTATTGCGAAAGATACGAGTAATTATGGGTCACCACTTGCGCGATGGTCTGTTTTGAATTCGCTGAAAAACTCAAGATCGATTGGATGACACCGGGTTTAGGGAGGCGGTTATCAATTGGTTTCATGCCTATAGATTTGGTGCAAGCTTTAACGAGATCACGGCTGTCTTCGTCGTCCAGGATCGCGAAATCTTGGCTCAGCCCCATTCGCCCTGCGTACATGCGGAGCACACGGTTTCCAATGTGATGGAATGTCCCGCACCAGAGCCCTTTGGCCTGAGATTTTAATAGGATTTCTATCCGATTTTTCATTTCGTCGGCTGCTTTATTGGTGAAAGTAACGAACAAGATTTCTTCAGGTCTCACTCCTTTTTCCAAAAGGTAGGCCACGCGGTAGATCAATGTCCTTGTTTTACCGCTGCCGGCGCCCGCAAGCACCAGGCACGGCCCATCCGCTTTTGTGACGACCTCAAGCTGAGAATCATTCAGCGCGTTCTTATAATCGATACTGAAAGTGTGCGCGGCCGGAACGTCTTTTAAGACATATTTTTTGGTCATGGTGTTACGAGCTCACAGATTAGGCGGGCTTGATGGGTTGCCGGTGAGCTCTTTCAGGATATCCGCCATGCGGTTGATGACATGATGGGCCATTTCGATATCAGATTTCTCAAAATTTTTGTAGTAATTGATCGTTGACATGTTCACAACGCCTAGGGGCTTATTCTGGTCAATAAGCGGTACGCATAGAAGCGATTTAACTTTGACTTCGGGCTGTTTGTAAGTTTTGGCGTCTTTCATTTTTGCGATCGAAATGATCTTGCCGTCCCTGAGCGCTGTCCCCGCGATCCCTTCTCCCCATTTGATCTGAGCCCCTGAGATGGGATAGACTTTGTAACCTTTGGCTGCGCATACGCGCAATTCTTTTTGGTCTTCATGATAGCGCATCAGCGATGAACGCTCGACGCCTAAAAGATCTATCAGAGAGCCCAGACAGAAATCAAGAACTGTTTCCACAGAGCCGCCGCCGATTTTCTTTCTGTTGAGCTGGTCAAGGATCAGTTCAAAATCATCCCGTTGTTTAGACTTCGTAAAAATAAGCGCGTTTGCAATGGCTTTGGATAGCGCTTGTCCGACACGTTGGAAAAATTTGTAATTATTCTTTGAGAAAAGGTTTTCCACCGGCACCCCAAGCAGCAGAAATCCGACCACATCCCTGTACTGGCGGATCGGTGTAAGCAGGAAATCCCTCTGATTTTTTACAGCAAAAACATCCAAGAGCTCCGCAGGCATGTTTTCATAGTTGTTAAAATGCCCGTGTTTTTTGTTTTCGTCGTACAATGCGTCTTGGAACGCTTTAGGCAGTTCAGAGAAAAAAAAGGTTTTGATGAGATCGCATTGGGAGCTGGACCTTGATTCCTGATGATAGACATTGACCTTTTTTCTCTCTTCGTCAAAGAACGCAAAAAAAAGATTGGAATTTTCCGGACAAAGCGCCAACATTTGATGGGAGGCCATCTTCATGAGTTTTGGCAGATGAGCTTCTCCGTCCAAGACCTCGCTGATTTTCTGCAGCCGCCCCAGCTGATAAACGCGGCGGCGGAGTTTGTGATTGATGCCGCTGATCACCAACTGCATGGAATCTAATTCTTTCATGGTCTGCGCAAGCAAAAAATCCTTAGCTTCGGCTAGCTCCTTTTTTAAAGAAGCATTTTCTTCGAGTAAGCCATCTGTGATGGATTGCATCTCATTTTTGGTGTTTTCGAAATAACTGACCGCAAGCGCTGCCAGACCTTGATTGTGGATCTCCCGCATAGCCAGCATCATTTTTGCAGATTTTGTATGAGGTATCTGCGAATTAAACAAAGAGTCGGCGCAGACTTGTTCAAAAAGATGCAAAGAAATAATGATCTCATCGAATGGAACTCCTAACCGAGAAAAAGCGAGGCCTTTTTCCTCTAGATTCGCCATGTATAGATCATGACGTTTTTCCTGAAGACAAGCCACAAAAAGTTCGACCAGTTCTTTAAAGATTTTATGGACACGCTGCGAGGAGAAGAAAGCGCTTCGGCCAAACGTGTTGAGATAAAGTTCGGCCCAGTTGATAGCCAGATTTTCTGTTAAAGGAGACAGCAACCTTGCTTCTTCGCTCAGAATTTCGTTCAAAGGCGTAAGACTATTCTCAGGGGCTGACGTTTGACTGATTTCGTATTTAGTGATGCCCGTACGATCCTTCATAAAGCACCCTTAATTATATTATACGTTTCTTCAAAAGGAGGGATAGGATGCTTATTGCCAGCTATCTCCGAGCATAAACTCGGGTTGTACCAGTGGTTCAAAATTTTTAGGCCACGGAACTGGAAAAGTCGCGATTTCATAAGCGCCCGCCAAAGTTCTTACGGCGGCTTTTCCTGCGCCATAAATCGGCCCCCAAGTCGCTGCGGCTATAAAATTATTTTTATCCCCGACATCTTCGACGCCTTTCGGAATTTCAAGCCATCCGAATGCCACGTTGGATATGCCCCGACCCAATTTCTTGCCTACACCAGTGCCATAATCTACATTATCTGTTGGGGCTACCGGAGCGTCAGACGCCCAGGCTGATTTGAAACCCGCAAGAAACATTATGAAACTTCCTACGATCAGAAACTTAATCCAAGTGCTTTGCATCAGGCGCCTCCGTGTAGTTGATATGATTAAATCGTTATTCACTGATTTTCTTCTTGATCATCATCCTCTTCATTGTCTTCTTCGTCGGGATCTTCTCCGAATTCGGTCCCTAGATGCGGTTCTTCGGCGGAAGGCGCTTCTTCCAATGATTTAAAAAATTCCTCAGGGGACATTTTTTTCAGATCCTCCTTGAATTTTTCTATCTCTTCCTGTGTGATCGGGCGGTCGATCTGAGGACATTTGTCCAAAACCTTTTCATCAATATATATGGGACATTGAACGCGCACGGCCAAAGCCAGCGAATCCGAAGGACGCGCATCTATTTCCCAAGTCTTTCCATTCTGTTTGATATAGATCAAAGCGTAATAGCTGTTATCTTTCAGGTCGCTGACGACAACTTTCTCGATTTGAGCGCCCATTTCTTTTATGATATTTGCCATCAGATCATGTGTCAGAGGTCGCGGGAATTTCTCGCCTTGTATCTCCAATGCTATCGCATTGCCTTCGTTGACGCCGATCCAGATCGGGACGAGGCGTGTTTTTTCGATATCCTCCAGAACTACAACGTATTGAGGCAGCGGGAAAAGCGACATCACCGAAGATATTTTGGCTTCTTTAAGCATGGGCTCTCATACACCTTTATTTTATGCTCTACACTCTGAATTATCAAGGACTGTCTAAAAGGTTTTAAACTAAATTATAAAATCTGATCAAAAACTTGAAACCCATAATATGCCCGCGATCGTTTTGCCGTCGCGTATCAGGCCTTTTTTGATCATCTGCCTTGCGGTTTTCAGAGAAACTTCACAATGGTCGATCCATTCATCATGATCAAGGTTTTTTCGCCCTTCAACAAGTTGGTCAGCTTTGAAAAGTGTCATAATTTCATTGCTTATGCCGGGTGCCGGATAAAAGCTTGTGAGCCGCTGCCACCTTTTCGCTCTGAAACCAGTTTCTTCCTCTATTTCTCTTTTGGCGCAGTCAATCGGACGCTCCCCCTCTTCCAGTGTTCCCGCGGGTATTTCCCACAAGTTTCCTTGAGCGGCGTATCGAAATTGTCTTAACAGAAGGATTCGGTCTTTTTTTATGAACGGGACTATCACAACGGCGCCGGGATGTTTAACTAGTTCGCGTGTGACAACTTTGTTGGGGGCAACGCCTAATACGAAACGGTCTTTGACGAGTTCAATAATATGACCGGCATAAAGGCTGCGGGACTCAATGATGCGGTAAGGCAGCTTCGCTGATTTAGACATTAAAAATAATGGTTATTCGATCTCTAAAACGGAATCTAAGCCGCCGAACGGATTGGGTTCTTGGATATGATTGGTCGGGTCCGTCACCCATTCACCATCAATGACAAATTTGTATCGGTAACGGCCCGGCTCAAGCGCTATTTTTTTCTGCCAAACACCGTCCTCTTTCTGCCAAAGCAGAGATTTGTTAGAGACGTCCCAGTTATTGAAATCACCGACCACATAGACTTCCCTAACGCCTTCTTTTTTAAGGTTGAAATCGCAAAGACGGTTGTGGTAGCCATTTTTGGTACCGTTACCGCTGATATCGGGCAGTTCTTCAGTGCTCGGCAGTTTGTTCAGAATTTCCTGAGTTAAAATAAGATAGTCGGCGGCGCCCCTCGATCTAGGGTCATATTTTACGACCGGGATTCCTTTCGCCTGAGATTCTTTCACCGAAACTGTTTGACGGATCACGCTATTGAAAATACTCTCGCCAAAAGCGCTGCGGATCTCTTCGATCATGTGTTTGGCAAAATTGGTCCTCATGTCAACCATCGTCGGGAGCGCGTATACTTTCGGCGTATGTTGAAGCTTGACGCGGATCAACTCGATCATGCTCAGAAGTTTGCTGACACCCATTAGGGAAAATGAACTGAGCTCAACGGGTACCACTACCGTTTGAGCGACCCTGAGCGCGTTGAAGGTAAGGAAACCCAAGCTTGGCGGGCAATCAATGATGACGAACTCATACGGAAAAGAAAGGGATGCAAGCGCTTCGTAAAGCTTGGAAACAGATTCATCTTTATTTGAGTATTCCTGTTCGATGGTGCTCAAAAGAATATGTGAAGGTACCAGATCCAGATGCGTATCGACCGGCATGATCACATCCTCGATAAAATATTTCTTTTTACCGGTCTGTTCGGTCAAAACATTATAAATCGAATTTTCAAGTTTATCATTGCGCGCGCCTAACCCGAAAGATGCGTGTGCTTGAGGATCTAGATCGATCAGCAAAGTCCTTTTACCAAGAGACGCCAGAGACGCAGCAACATTGATGGCCGAGGTCGTTTTTCCGCAACCCCCTTTTTGATTGGACAAAGCGATAATATGCATCTTCTAATATCCTCCGTTTTGCTTGTTCGAATTAAAGCGGCACCACCTGGAGATCTTTGACCATGATCGTGTCCCCAGGCTTGTTGTCAGTATCTTTTGACCCAAATTCAAAACGTAAACAGATCACATTCTTTACATCAAATTCTTTGGTGGCATTGAATAAAGGGATCTCGGCCCTTTGCCAATCGGTTGTCAAGGCATTGGGAAACGGGTAGATCTTATTTTTGCTGAATGCGGGTATATTGTTTTTATCTTTCAGCGCAAAAGCTATGTTCTCTCCGCCGCGCATCCCTTTTGCATAGAAAACGATCTTGGTCCCTGATAAATTCACGGGAGTTCCTAGATGGAGGACAGCGCGTGCAAAAGGCGCCACAGAACTATTGATCAGCGTCAAGGTAGAACGGTCTTTGGAACTTTTGAGTTTAGAAGCGCCGTCAAACTCAAAATTCTGCATTGGAAGTTTATCGCCCAAACTTAGAGCCGTTAATAGACTATTAGAAGATGACCGATCAGCGCTATTATCTTCCGAGACAAGTGATGTGGCCCGGTTGTTGATGACTTTGATATCCACGAATATTCGTTTAGTCGAAAAAAGGCAAAACGCCGCGATCACTACGGCAACTAAAGTGATGAGCCAAGGGATCAGAAAAGAGGAGCGGGATTTTTCCGTGACTTTTATGACAGTAGGATATTCTGATTTCTTGATTTTTCCCTGACCCGGAAAATAAATATCGGCAAGCTGTTCTTGGGTTAGTTCGTGCTGGGTTTTTTTCTGAGAACTGCTCTCCAGCTCCCCCTCTTTTTTTCGATGTTCCATAACCCCGGCTTTCAGCGACTCAAAAATATTATTCATTTAGCAGATTATTTTCTCTTAAAACCGTCTCCGCCTCCAAGATTGCTTTTTTTAGATCTTGGAAATGAGATACATTGATCGATAGGCCTTTACCGGTCGGGATCTTGTCTTCGGTGTCTTTAAGAGTGGTGTATACTCGTATATCGAGAAGGTCGTATCCCTTAAACTCTTTTATTTGAACACGGACTTCTTCAAACTTGTTCTTCTGGAAGCTTGCGATAAGTTTGTCCATAAAACGCTTAAGCCCCTTGTGAATATACAGTATATAGTGCTTTTAATAGTCTTGGCCGATTATTCTTACAATCGCTAGTATATCAACGAGTTTGAAATACTGCAAAATAAATTTATAAAAATTTTATCTAAACAATGATCGATGCGGAAGTTCTTCGCGATTTTTAAGAAGGGAGCAAGTTTTCGTTGTCTTCATAGAGCGGGAGCTTCTTAACCTCTTCCCGCACGTGCTCATCCTCGATTTCTAAATCCTTTATCAGAATTTGCTTTGCGCGTTTTTCAACAGGCGGGTTGATCTTTTCTGACTTTTCAAATTCCAATACCTTCTCAAATATATCGGAAGGAAGATTTGCTTCAGATTTTTTAAGCACGCTAATAAATTCTCTCGTAAAAAATTGATCTATTTGAATCTTTCTTTTTGTCACATGCGCGAATTTACCGATAACCCGACAGATACTTTCCCGATCTTCGGGAGTTAGTTGTTCAACAAATTCATAATCTTCAATCTTTCGAAGAGCCAGAATGAGCGGTTCCAGAACATCAATGGTTACCACATACACATTGTAATCAGCCATGTTATAGCTGAAATTATCGATGACATGTACCGCATTCGAAGGAATTACAAGAAATATATCTTTCCGGACGTTTTGCTCCTTAATATATTTTTTAACTTGCTCGGTCTGATTTTTGATGTATTGCGGGAAATTTCCAAGATCATCAGACATAGGACTTTTTGCATCAAAAATGATGAAGTCTTCGCATATTTGAATCGTATTATCCGGTTTTCCCTTGAAAGGAACTTGATCGACATACGTTATGGTATGTTTTTGACAGATCATTTTTATTGTTTCTTTTACACTACCTTCATGTCTAGACCACGTTTCTTTCATATCATGCAACCGCCGCAACTCTCTTTCAGTGGCCTGCCTCTTCTCATCTTCCCTCTCGTTTTGAACACGGGAAGTAATAGTGGTGAGCGTGTCTATCTTAGACTCATGGTCTTGGGCGCGATCGGCTTCGGTTCGCTTATAAACAGCATTTTCTTCTTTTATTCGATTTAATTCTATTTGCAGGCTTTGAAAACTATCTTTAATGGACTTTATTTCTATTTGTTGTTCCGATGACTTCTTCTCAATATGAGCGTTATCATTCGTTAGCAAACCAATTTTATTATTCGATGCAATTAATTGTTCCTCGCAGGCGTTAGCTGAGGCCAAAAGGCTTTTATATTCCTCAAAAGCCTCGTAGCTTAACTTTTGGAATGGTCTCCAGTTAAATATACGCTGCCAGAAACCCAGCGTCTTTATTTGCTCGAAAAACTGGTCGACCTTCTCATATTTTTTCATGCTTTTTCCTCAGAACTAATCATTAAGGCTTGCTGCTTTTTTCGACGAACTTCATTTTGAGGCCATATAGGATTTCCTGGAGCATGTTGGCCTCGTCTTCAGTGAGGTTACCTTTGGTTTTTTCGGACAAGATCTCTAAAATATCGATGAGTGACTTGGCTTGCACCAGGTCCGCTGGCGGAGGAGTTTCTCCGTTAGGCGAAGATGGAAATTCGCCCAAAGCAATGAACGCTTGAACACCAAGCGTGGTAATGAAAGAGGAAAAATTCGGCTGGAAGTTTGAAGCTTCATCAGAACCTGGCTCGACCGTTTCTTTTTCTTTTTCTACATTATCCTTCCAAGACTCATCAACTTTTTTTTTGATGCTGAATCCCGAAGGCTCTCCGTGCTCGTCGGCCAAGAGTCACCTCTTTTAAAATTTGAAGTTTTTTCTATTTTTACTGCTGCGGGCCTTGCGTCTTTTGATCTCGCTGGGTTTTTCGTAATGTTTTCTGGCTTTTAATGCTTTTAGAATACCCTCGCGCTCGATCTTTTTCTTGAAACGCCTAAGAGCCTTTTCGAGAGGCTCATTGGGGCCAAGCTCAACCTTTGACATGTATCAAATTCCCTTTCTGGTGTAGTGACATAGATTTATGACAACGAAACGGATTATAGCTATATTTTTACGGGGTGTCAATCACCGCCGCTTAAAACGAAGTTCCAACTCCCTTTCTTTTTTTATGGCAATGATCGAATTTGGTAAATGGCGCTCAAGGTTGTTTTTGCTGGAGTTTGTGAGTTCAATAACAGCGGAGATATGGTCGAAAGAAAATCTCTTTGAATCGCCTTGCAATTCGGAGAGAGTTTTGAACAAAACCTCTCTTTTGATGGCGGAGTCCAATCTATTCAGTTTTTTTAAGTCTAATACTAACGAACCATAGCGTTTTTGCTTCTTGAGGCATGTTTTTGTAGCGCGGCTCGAGATTTTGTCAAGATAGAGCTGGATATTTTCGCAGATCGATCCCAAACTTGAAAGAGAGTTTTTGATTTGGGGATTATAAGACTTTTCGAGCGCTGGGAGCAAATGGTGCCTGATCCTATTTCTCGTGAAAAAGGTGTCGGCGTTTGTCCTGTCGTTCAAATATGGGATTCTATTCGCTTTCAAAAATGACAGTAGTTTTTTCTTTTCAATGGAAAGAACTGGCCGAACAACTTCAAGTTTTCCCTGTATTCTTTTATAAGGAATGCCGGCAAGGCCTTTCAATCCCGACCCGCGCAAGAACCTTAAAAGTACTGTTTCCGCCTGATCATCAAGAGTGTGTGCGGTGACTATTTTATTGGAGCGTGTTTTCGCGGCGACTTCTTCAAAGAAATGATAACGTTCAATCCTGCCCATTTCCTCGATGGAGCGTTTATTTTTTTTTGAAAGAGTTCTCAGATCGATTGCTTTGCAATAAAAAGGGATGTCGAACCCATCTGCCATTTTTTTTACCAGACTCTGATATTTCCTGCTCTCATTTTTCAGTAAACCATGATTTAGGTGGGCGACGCAGATCTTAAGGTTATACTTTTTCTTTAATTTTACGAGCAGATACAAAAGCGCCACAGAATCCGGCCCCCCGGAAACGCCGGCTACTAACGCGTCATTCTTCTGAAGGAGACCATACCGTTGATTGGCGGCCTCTACCTGTTGAAGTAATTCTTTTAATCTATGCATCGTATTGAGGTTTAAAAACAAAACACGGATAAAACGCTATTTTTTGTTTTATCCGTGTTAAAGAAGAAAATCTATCAGGTTTTAGATCAATAAACGAATATATAAGTCGCTTTATTCGTTGCGGGATCGTATTCGACATCCACTTCGGTGCCGTTGGTCAGGGATTTGATATCACGGTCTTTTTCGCCATCAGTTATATCTGTGCTTTCGTCCAGTTTGATGGTCAAAATTTTATCATTCGTGGCATTTTCCGTCTCGCCGTACAGTTTTACTGTTACAGTCTTTGCCGCCTCATCCGATGAGGTGATCTCTCCGGAAACAAATTCGAGATTCTCTGCAGGCGTTGTCGTCTGCCCTGTCGTAACCGGTGCTGTCTGAGCAGTTGTCGTAACAGCCGCGGTGGCGGTTGATGATACGTTTGCTGCTGCTGGAGCCGGGGCCGCCTGAGTATCATCGGGTGCGTTAACTGGAACCGGCGGAATAACCGCTGGCGGAGGAGGTGCTGTTTCGGTTGTCGCTGCAGGAACTATGGCTGGTGCCGGCTCATTCATCGTAGCGGCTTTCTGATCGGCATCTGTTACAGCCGCCGGAGCTGCAGATTCAGTTGCGTTTGGAGAATCTTCGGCGTGAGATAAGTAAGCGTGAAATACTGACCCAAGAATCAAAGCCGTCAACAAAGTTTTTTTCATGTTTGCTCCGTAAGATAATTATGATTTCTTGAAGCCGTTATTATACCAGTTCTGACAGCAATGTCAAAAAACACCTGGACTTGCAATTATTCCACTCTTTCAAGTTCTGATTCGTTGATCCTGTGAAAACCGCTGATCGCGCTTCTGGAAGCAGGCTCATTCTTATAAATGATCAGAAGCAGCATATCGTCAAGGTTTCTTGCTTGATAAGAAGAGTTATGAGCGATCAGTTTATCCAGCGATGATATGTAATAATCCGAGGGTTTGATCGTTAGCACCTCTTTTTTTACCAATGCTCCCATTGTTGAAAAAATATACATCTCCTTCCCTTTGGGGTCCATGCTCAGCCAGTCTCTCCCGGTCAAATATTGCGGGCTTACGTCTTCTATGGAATTGGGTTTGGATGATTGCGACAGTTGATTCACGATCCGTTCATTTCCGTTCTTGAGAACGGCTATCTTATTTTTAACATCCGCTATTTTTAGGGCCAATTTTTCATTCGCAGACTGTCCCTGCTCCTTGATCAAATTCGCATATTCAAGATTAAAACGGTTAATCAGATATTGATTTGCCGAAAGGGATCTCTTTAAGGTTTCCAGATCAGGTTTTTGATCGATTGTTTCTGCCGATGTAAGCGAAGCAAGGTTTAAAGAGAAAAATATGACTAGTGCGGATCGGAGAACGTTTTTCATCATGGGTTTGTTGGATGGCGTTTTAAATTATCAAGCGCCGGCCTTGCTTTCTCTTCTTTTTCATAAATAAAATTGGCTAAAATACTGGCAATCTCCGAAGAGTAAAGTTCCGGATGCCTTTGGATTTTTTGGTAAATCGCATCATAGTAATAATCGGGTGTGTAGCTCAGCTCGACCCCGTTTTTATTTAAAAGGTACATCGCCGCCATCAGATGGTCCATCCTTTCGCCGGCTGACATTTCCATCCATTCAAGCCCCTGAACTTCTTGATAAACTTTGACCGCATCATTTCGCCCACTTATCTCGCAATACGAAGATGCGGGCGTTAAGAAAAGCATGAGCGCAATCAAAGGTAGAGGCATTCTCATAAAATTTAATTTTGCATATGTCCTATCTGTTTGTCAACGGATTAACGGTAAAACATCGGGACATAAAAAGAAGCCCCTATACTTTTATTACTAAGTTTCATTAAATCTATATGTATTTAAGGATATTCTTATTTTGCACAGCATATTTATTCACCCTATTGTTATCGAAAGAAAAATCAGGCATAATGCGCGTCTACGCGTTAAATTTATTGAGGAAGTTTATGAAAAAATTGATAATGTTGATATCTTTGCTGCTTTTAGCACTGCATGTCTATTCGTTGAATGCTACCGAAAGCAAGAAATCTGACGATGTGATCGTAACGACCACGTTTGTTGCCGGCCCCGACCTTAACGTCAAATCCAGTAAATAAATAGATTGAAGTGCCGTTTGGCAAAATATAATGGCGGTGAGTGGATTTGAACCACTGACACGCAACTTATGAAGCTGCTGCTCTAACCAGGCTGAGCTACACCGCCGAAACTAACTGATCCATCCGCCTCCCAAAACGCGCTCGCCATCATAGAAAACGGCCGCCTGGCCTGGGGTGACAGCTTTTTGAGATTCCTGAAATTGAACGGATGCTGTATCGGCTTTGATGGAAATGATCCTTGCCGGTGTTTTTGGGCTTTTTGAGCGTATCTTGACCTTGATCTCTCCGAGGCGCGGTTTGCATATCCAATTAATCCGGTCAACGACCATGTTATCTTTAAACAGGTCATATTCCCTGCCAATCGTCACCTCATTGGTCGTTGCGTTAATCGCTGTCACATAATAAGGGTCCTCATCCGTGATCTGAATTCTTTTACGCTGACCGATCGTGTAAAGATGGCTTCCACTATGCGATCCAACTAATTGTCCTTTGTCATTGATGAACGAACCTTCGCCGGGCAGTCTGTCAGGCGCATAATTTCGGACAAATTCTCCATAGGTAGATTTCACAAAACATATTTCTTGGCTATCAGGCTTGTCAAATACACGCAACCCAAGTTTTTCGGCGATTTCGCGCACTTTCTTTTTTTCGAGTGCGCCCACTGGTAAAAGGGTTTTTGATAATTGTTCTTGGGTCAGCCCAAAAAGAACATAGCTTTGATCTTTTGAAAGATCAGCTCCCTCACATATGAAATAGCGCTGCTCGGTCTCATCATAGCCTAGCCGCGCGTAATGGCCTGTTGCCACAAAATCCGCCTGCAATTCCTCGGCTTTTTTAAGAAGGATACCGAATTTGATGCTTCGATTACACTCAATGCACGGATTCGGTGTGCGGCCGTTGAGGTAATCGTCCACAAAATAATCAATGACTTTCTCGCGAAAATCAGCCGATAGGTCCATCACGTAATAAGGAATATCTATCTTTCTGGCGACTTGTCTGGCGTCATCGATATCGCGTATCGAACAGCAGCCCTTGGATTTTTCGTCGCGACAGTCATCATTAGACCAGGTCTTGATCGTGACCCCAATTACGTCATAACCTTCCTGTTTCAAGAGATATGCGCAAACAGAGCTATCTACTCCCCCGGACATTGCGACAACTACGCGATTTTTCATTACCGCACCCGATCAACACAGTAATTCGCCAGCGAGTAAAGACTTTCTTTGCAGGCAGAATCTTTGAGTGGTTTCAAGCTTTCGATGGCCAGTTCGGTGTAATTTCTTGCTTTCAGCATCGCTTTTTCTACGGATTTTTTTTGCACGGCGAGATTTTTGATCTTTTGGAATGTCTCATGGCCGTTATTTTGGCCGTCTAACGCAGTGCGTTCCGCATCAGTCAAGCTGCGGAATAAATAAAGGAGCGGTAACGTGACATCATTTTTATAAATATCCAATCCTGTAGTTTTCCCCAAACTTTCAGTATCCCCGATAAGGTCCAGACAATCATCGACGATCTGAAAGGCCATACCAAGATTAAAACCGTAATTTCCGAGACTGGCAATATTTTCTTTGCTAGTCCCCGACAAGTAAGCGCCGCCCATGCAAGCGGCCTGAAAAAGCGCGGCTGTTTTCTGATGAATGATCTTGAGATACTGCTCCTCGCTCATTAAGAATGCCTTGCGTTTCTCGATCTGCTTCATCTCTCCTTCACAGATAACGTGGGCGCAAGCCGCGAATGCCTGGCTGATCCAAGGGTCGCCAAAGCTTGCCAGAAGCAAGAATGCTTTTGCATACAAATAATCACCGGAAACGATCGAGATCTCCGCGCCCCATTTTGAGTAGATCGACGGCATATTTCGGCGCAAATCGGAATCGTCTATTACATCATCATGGACCAAAGTCGCTGTGTGGATCAGTTCAATAGCAGCGGCTAATTTTATCGCGTCAGGGTTATCGCGATCCTCGATTTTCGAAGAAAGGATCGTCAGCGCGGGCCTTAAAAACTTTCCGGCCATCCTTAAAAGATGTTCGTGGATCTGACTGATCAGCTGATCGTTGGATTTCAATTCCGATCTGAGCTGTTCCGAGAAGGCTTTAAGCTCTTTCTCGATTGGCGCATAAATCTCATTTAGACCGGTGTTTAGTAATGGCATAAAATACCTTTAATCATTAGAAGCAAAAGATTTTAACATGCGATGAGCTGTTTTTTATCATATTTTTTTCAACGCTTGTAAAGTACGCTCAAGCTCCAGGTTTTCGTGGCTGAATGATATGAACGACGTTTCAAATGCGGATGGAGGCAGGTATACCCCCTCTTTCAGCATATGATGGAAAAATCTTCCAAAAGCTTTTTGATCTGATGTCATTGCGTCCTTAAAATTTTGTACAGGTTTTTGCGTAAAAAACACGGTAAACATTGAGCCAATGCTTTGGATCGATGCCGGTATACGCTTTGCTTTAAAAATAGCTTTGGCCTTTTCGATGAATTCCAATGTTTTATGTTCGAGTTTGTCGTATGAATTTTTGGAAAGTCTCGAAAGCACGCTTTTGCCAGCAACCATGGAGATCGGGTTGCCCGACAAAGTCCCCGCCTGATAAACCTTTCCTGTCGGCGAAAGAAGCTCCATGATCTCCTTTTTTGCGCCAAACGCACCCACAGGCATTCCGCCGCCGATGATCTTTCCCAAGATGGTAATGTCGGGGCTGATCCTGTATAAATGTTGAGCGCCTCCTAAACAAATACGAAAACCGCTGATGACCTCATCAAAGATCAGCAATGAACCGTGTTTTTTGGTTTCCGCTCTTAAAGTTTCCAAAAATTCTTTTTTGGCTGGAACAAGCCCCATATTTCCGGCAACAGGCTCGACGATAACGCAGGCGATATCCCTTTGTTTTTTAAAAAAAATTTTTACAGCGATCGAATCGTTGTAAGAAAGCACACTTGTTAATTTTGCCAACTCTTTTGGAACGCCTTCCGAGTCGGGTGAGCCAAAAGTTGCCAGGCCGCTGCCGGCTTTAACAAGAAGACTGTCCCCGTGCCCATGGTAGCACCCTTCAAATTTCAAGATCCTACCCTTTCCGGTATAACCTCTTGCTAGGCGGACAGCGCTCATGACGGCCTCGGTGCCCGAGCTTGTGAAACGGATCCTCTCCATTCCCGGAAAAGCTTTTTTGATTTCTATAGCTAAAGCTGTCTCATATTCAGTGACTGTACCAAAACTTGTTCCTTTAGCAGCTTGGGTTTGAATGGATCGGATGGTGGTTTTGTCAGCGTGTCCAAGCAGCATGGCACCCCAGGACATGCAGAAGTCTATATACTTTCTGCCTTGATTATCATAGAGGTACGGCCCGCTTCCCTTTTCCATAAAAATAGGGTCACCTTTTACTGATTTAAAAGAACGCACAGGGCTATTGACGCCACCTGCCAAATGTTTTTGGGCTTCCGCCCAAGCTTTATTTTTCATGCGATCGATCCTTTAAGCCAGCGTGCCAATTCTTTTGCCCAGTAAGTAATGATCAGGTTGGCTCCGGCCCTTTTCATGGAAAGATGGGTTTCAAGTACCACCCGTTTTTCATCGAGCCAGCCCTTTTGTGAAGCGGCCTTGATCATAGAATATTCGCCGCTAACGCTATAGCAGCCCACAGGACATGCAAATTTATTCTTGATGCTATTCACGATGTCCAAATAACCCATGCCGGGCTTTACCAGAATAATGTCGGCCCCTTCTCTAAGATCAGTCTCAGCTTCACGCAGCGCTTCTTTAATATTGGCCGGATTCATCTGGTAACTGGAACGGTCGCCGAACGATGGCGCGCTCTGCGCTGCTTCACGAAAAGGCGAATAAAGACTCGAGGCGTATTTGACGGCGTAAGAAATGATCGGAGTATGTGTAAAATGATTTTTATCCAACAAACTTCTTATAGCTTCCACTCGCCCATCCATCATGTCGGAAGGCGCAACAATATCCGCTCCTGCTTGGGCATGCGACAAGGCGACTTGAGCCAACGTTTTCACAGAAGCATCATTGATGATCCGCCCGTTATGAATGTGTCCACAGTGACCGTGGCTCAGGTATTCGCAAAGACAGACATCGGTGATCACTAGAAGTTTTTTGCAATTTTTTTTGATACCGGAAACGGTCTTTTGGATGATACCGTTCTTGGCAAATGCCGACCGGCCGCTTATGTCTTTTTTGTCTGGAATTCCAAATAAGATCACGGCTTGAATGCCTAAGGATTCGATCTTTTTTGCCTCATCAATTATCGAACGCCGATCAAATTGAAATTGTCCCGGCATGGAAGATATTTCTATGGGTTTAGAGATGACTTCCTTGACAAAAAGCGGCTGAACGATCTCTTTGATGTCGAGAGTTGTCTCGGACAGCATGTTTCTTAGAATAGAATTTTCTCTAAGGCGTCTTAAGCGTATTTTCAAGGGTTTTGTATCGTGTTTATTTAGTTTTTGCATGGGCTATTATCGCATGGACAAGTCCGTCTGTTGTGAAATTTTTTGCCTGGCAAGCGGGTTTTAAACTGTAAGTTCTTAGTGTTTTTGAAGTGATCGGTCCAATGCTCGCGCATTTGGTCTTCGATAATTTTTGTAAACTACCGCGACCTAGAAGTTTTACAAAATTAGAAACCGTCGAAGAGCTAGTGAATGTGATGTAATCAAATGTCCCGACAAGCAGTTCTTTTTTTATCTCGCTCGGCATTTTTTTTGGCGTCAGCGTTCGATAGGTTTTTACGCAATGCACATCGGCGCCGAGCTTCTTCAGATCTCGTTCAAGTCCCGGCGGCGCGATATCGGTACGGGCCAATAAAATTTTTTGTCCCGAAAGGTTCCCAAAGCGTTTTTTAAATTCCTCCGCAATAGCTGCTGTTTCAAATCGTTTTGGCTCAAGGTCCGTTAAAACCCCGAATTTTCTAAGGGAACGGCTGGTCTCGACCCCTACCGAAGCGATTTTTGTTTGAGCAAGATTTCTTGCATCTTTTTTATGGTAATTGACCAATCGATCAAAGAAGAAATCTGCCCCATAGGCGCTGGTGAAAACTAGCCAGTCAAAAGTGCCGATGTTTTGTATAGCATTATCGAGCGACGAATAATTATTCGTGGGTTTGATCGAGATTACAGG
Source organism: uncultured Planctomycetia bacterium (assembly GCA_964642015.1). Classification (GTDB taxonomy): domain Bacteria; phylum Omnitrophota; class Gorgyraeia; order 2-02-FULL-51-18; family 2-02-FULL-51-18; genus CAZXLF01. The sequence goes on along the minus strand of CAZXLF010000003.1, from coordinate 148,122 downwards.
CATCTCAACCGCCCAAGCTCCAAGGCTGGCCAGTTTTTGTTTTAATGAGCTTGCTTTATCCTGAGCGCGTGTGACCAATATTTTTTTTCCGAACAAAGGAAGCTTCTCAAACCAATTAAGTTCGCTTTTTAGCCCAACGACATCGCCAATGATAATAATTGATGGCGCACCCATCTTCTTTTTTAACACAATTTTTTCAATATTCTGTAAAGTGCCTTCACAGGATTTTTGCCATGGAAGCGTCCCCCATTGGATCACGGATATTTTTGTTTTAGCAGGTAAACCATGTTCCATTAAGCGTTTTGCTATTTTTCCGAGATTATAAAAGCCCATGTAGATGACGATCGTCCCGTTCAGAGCTACGATCTGCCGCCAATCGATTGAATCAAGATTTTCGTCATGCGCGCGGTGGCCTGTCAGAAAAGTCACGGATGAATTGTGTTCCCTGTGAGTCAACGGGATCCCCGAATAAGCTGCGCATGCGGTCGCGCTTGTGACGCCAGGCACTACTTCAAACGGAATACGATGTTCACGAAGATAAAGCGCCTCTTCGCCGCCTCTGCCGAAAAGGTATGGATCCCCGCCTTTTAGACGAACAACCGTTTGCCCTTTTTTGGCAGAATGGATAATCAGACGATTGATCTTGTTCTGGCTCAGGCGATGATGCCGGAAACCTTTTCCGACGCAGATCTTCGTTGCCGAATTTTTAGCGTGCCTTAAATGATCGGGATTCACCAGATAATCGTAGATGATCAAATCCGCATTTTGGATGCGATCAAGGGCTTTTACGGTTAAAAGGCCAGGATCTCCTGGTCCAGCACCGACCAGAGAGACCAATCCGTGTGCAGGTTTTTTTTGTTCATGCATTTCTGGCTTCCTTGAGAAATTTTTTGGCACCCATTTTAAGTAATTTCTTAGCCAAACTCCTTCCCGCCTGCCGCGAATTATTCAAAGAGCTTGAGATATCGCCGCTTAGCGATGAAGATGAAGTGGTTGAAAATACCGTTGCTTTGAGATGGATCTTATTTTGGCTAAACCAGCTAGAAACTCCCACCGGGACCCGACAACCGCCGCCGAGCGCGGACAAAAAAACTCTTTCAAGGACCACTCTCTGTTCCGTTGGCTTGTGATTCAGTTTGCTCACTAATTTGCAGGTTTCGCTGTCATTTTTCCTGATTTCAAGTCCCAAAGCTGCCTGTCCAACGGCCGGCAACAGTTTTTTGTTTGAAATGACGCGAGAATATTTTAAATATTTTTTCAAGCGAAGGAGTCCGGCACAAGCCACAACGACCGCGTCATATTTTTTTTCGCGGATTACTTTTTTGATCCTTGTGTCTAAATTGCCTCGGAGATCCGTGACCTTAAGATCAGGCCTTAAAAGATTAAGCTGTCTTTTTCTTCTGGGACTTCCGGTGCCGACTAAAGCGCCTTTTGGCAGCGTTGATAGTGAATAACGTTTTCTCGATATCAGCACATCCGATGTGTCCAATCTTTTTGGATAAGCTGCTAATAAAAGTTTTTCGGGGATTTCCGTTGGAAGATCCTTTAAGCTATGAACGGCAATATCGATTTCGTTGTTAAGAAGTTTTTGTTCTATTGCATTTGTGAAAACACCCGTATTGTTCTTTTTGAACAATTCAACGGTTTGAAATTCATCTCCGGCAGTTTTGACAATAACTAAACGAAATCTATGTTTCGGGAATTTCTTTTTTAGAAGTCTAGAAATTTCTTTGGCTTGCGCGAGAGCAAGCCGGCTGCCGCGAGTGCCGATACGGAAAATCCTGTTCATGACAAGACTTGGCGGCCAAATTCTTTGAAAAGCCAATTCATGAAGTGATGGGTTTGGCCTTGAATGATATTGAAGCATTGATCAAGCTGGCCCTGGCGGTCGTTCATATTTTTGTCGGCAATATCCTTCAAATCATCAATGTTGTATAAATAGACATTGTCGATATTTTCTACGGTTGCTTCTATATTTCTGGGGACGGCGATGTCGATAAGAAAAAGAGGTTTTTCGTGGCGCATGCGCATCCAGTTTTTTACCTGTTTTTGAGTGATCAGCGCATGCGGAGCCAGCGTAGATGCTATCAAAATATCGGATTCAGCGGCTCTGGCATCAAAATTTTCATAAACAACGGCCTCCCCTCCCAGCTCTTTAGCCATGGCTTCAGCGCGCTCATGGTGGCAGCTTGAAACGATCATCGGAAAAGCCCCTTTCGAGATCATGGCCTTTGAAACCTGCGTCGATACATCACCGGTCCCGATTACCATGACGCGGATATTTTTAAGATCATCGAATATTTTTTCGGCCAGATCCACGGCAACGGAGGCAATGCTGACCCTGCCCGCGCCGATGTCGGTGTTTGTACGGAGGTTTTTTGCCACTTTTAACGAGCGTTGAAATAGATTATTCAACACTTTTCCGGTCTGCCGGTCTTTGTGAGCTGTCAAATAAGCATCTTTGACTTGACCAATAATCTCGGTTTCACCGAGTACCATTGAATCAAGGCCTGAAGCAACAGAAAATAAATGCTTAACAGAATCAGGCTGTTTGAGAACATATAGATTATTCTCAAAATCTGCGAGATTAAGACTTGAATATTCACTCAAAAAATCTTTTGTCATTCGCACCGAGCTCTCGATATCTGTGCTGACGCCATATATTTCCGTACGATTGCAGGTTGACAGAAGAAGTCTCTCTTCGAAAATATTCCTTTCTTTGAGAGTTTTCATGAGATGCGACGTCTTGGACTTGGGAATGCTTAAACGTTCGCGAAGCTCGATGGGCGCTGTTTTATGATTGAGACCAAGTACCAGGATTTCCATTAAAAGCCTCGATGAAAGCCGGTGGGAGCGATGTTAGATGTCAGCAATGTCAAGAAAAGCAGTACGAACACAAGCAAAGTTCCTATTGCGATCTTTTGTCCGCGGCGCAAAGCGCTTAATCTGAAACTCAAAATGACCCAATACATGAAACTCGTTAGAAAAGACAGGATCACCGTCGGATCTTTTAGAATCTGTCTTACTTGATTCGCATTCTTGGCCCATAAGAATCCCATCAGTATACCGAGTGAAAACAAGATCACGCCCCACGCCAGAAAGATGAAATGCAAACGGTCCAAAGTGTTTAGTGAAGGGAGTTTGAAAAAGATCTTTCCAAGGTGTTTTGATTTAAGCTGAGAGGACTGTAAAAGGTACATCAAAGCGCTTGAAACGGCGATGATCAGACCTGAAAAGCCGGCTAAAATAAGGCTTATATGCACCCAAAGCCATGGCGAAGACTGGGCAACGCTTGAGATTTCCTTGCGTTCATTCAGCATGATCGCGAATAGGCAGAATACAAGCACGATTGGCAATGAGAAAAGCATGAGGGATCTGGCTTTGTTCCTGGATTCCACAATGAATGAAACGAGCAGAATGAAGAAGGACACCATTTCAATGTACTGCGATAAATTGGCCACAACAAACGAAGGATTTCTCAGGATGGCTGACGCGATAAAAGCAAAATGCGCCATAAGACTAACCAGCGTCACGCGTTTTGCCCACGCGTACAAAGATTCTTTGTGAGATTCGAAGTTCATGAAATATAGAATAAAACTGATGAAATAGCCTGAGAAAATGAATAAGAAAATATGGGAGCTCATTTTACATTTTCCAAGAATGTCTCAAGTTCACTTTTCTTGATCAAAAAGCTGTGCTCTTTTTTAGGAAATTTTCCGTCGTTGACTTCTTTTTTATACATATTCACCGCGCGGCGCATGGAATTGTCCAGGTCTGCATAACGCTTGACGAACCTTGGCTTGAATTTTTTGAAGATCCCCACCAAGTCATGGAATACGAGCACTTGGCCGTCACAATAAGGCCCTGCGCCTATACCGATCGTAGGAATGCTTAATTTTTTTGTGATCGCCTGGGCAATAGAGCTTGGGATGCATTCTAGAAGAACGGAAAATGCACCATTTGCCTCAAATGCCTCGGCCGCTTTGAAAATATCTAAAGCGCTTTTCGCCTGCCGGCCCTGGACCAAAAAACCTGTTTTAGTTTGCGGGGTCAATCCTACGTGACCCATTATTGGTATGTTGTTTTTCCTCAGAAGCTCTGTGGCGCGAATAGCATCTTTCCCCCATTCAAGTTTTACCGCATCCAATCCCGCTTCTTCAATAAACCGACGTGCAGATTCCAATGCGTGCCTCGGCCCGTTCTCGACCCCTTTAAGAGGCAGATCGCCTATAACTATAGAATTTTTTGCTCCACGCCTGACTGCTTTGGCATGGTGGATCATCTCATCCATGGTCACTTGCTGGGTAGACGAATAACCCAAAAGCACCATTCCCAAAGAATCTCCGACTAAGATAAGGTCAATGCCGGCGTTTTCCAGAAGCTCCGCGGTCGGAGCATCATACGCTGTGAGCATTGTCCACTTTTTTTTGTGTTTTTTGGCTTTAAAAAACTGTTCGCGAAGACCCATATAAGTCCTTTTGTAACCTTATATTATAGCGCAAAATAGGGATAAATTACGAGATTTTAGATGCGATCTCTGGGATCAATTCTTCCCAGCCGATCGCCATGAGATGGACACCTTGGACGTGAGGTCTAATGTTTTTGATGGTTTCAACAGCAACGGCAATACTTTCCGCTTTGGGGTCTTTTGCATTCTCAAAGCGTGCGATCATATTTTTTGGGATAAAAATCCCGGGGATCTTTTCATTCATAAAATTGGCCATTTTAACGGATTTGATCAGAATAATCCCCGCCAGGATCGGGACGCGAAATCCTTCACGCCGATAACGATCCATGAATTTTTTGAACCGCTCGGCATCAAAAACCCCCTGTGTTTGGAAAAACTCGGCACCGTTCTCGATCTTTTTTCTTGTTTTGGAGATCTCCGTATCCAGATCGTCAACGCAGGGGTTCAGCGCTGCACCTATCGAAAATTGAGGCGTCCCATCAAGCTTGTGATCGGTCATATCAATGCCGTTTTCAAGTTTTTTGATAACAGACATAAGTTGGGCTGCGTCTACATCAAAAACCGCTTTCGCCTCAGGATGGTCGCCGATTGAAATAGGATCGCCTGTGAGGACTAGCACATTATGGATGCCTAAAACAGCGGCAGACAAAAGCTCGGATTGGAGCGCGATGCGGTTCTTATCCCGGCAGGTCATCTGCATGATCGGCTCGATCCCAAAATCTTTTAATAAATGACAGCTTGCCAACGAGCCCAATTTCATTAATCCTGCCTGCTGGTCTGTTACATTAGCAGCGTCTACTTTGCCTTTGAGATAGGCTGCTTGTTTAAAGAAAGGTTCCATATTCGTGCCTTTGGGTGGCCCGAGCTCGGCGGTGACAAGAAAATTTTTCTTTTTTAAAATATCAATGATTTCCATGCAATTTTTGAAGCTCATAAAGTGAAATTAAATTTCTAACGAGCATCACATTGGTTACCGGTCCCACACCGCCTGGAACGGGACTAATGAACGCTGCCTTATCTTTTGCTTTCTCAAATTCCACATCACCAACTAGTTTCCCATTCACAACATTTTCCCCGACGTCTATTACAACAGCTCCGGGTTTGATCCAATCACCTTTCACGATCTCAGGTTTGCCGACGGAAACGATTACGATATCAGCGCGCTGAACATGGCCTTTCAGATCATTTGTTTTTGAATGGGCGATGGTTACAGTTGCATTCTTATCCATCATCATCATCGCAGCCGGTTTTCCTACAACATCACTGCGGCCAATGATCAAAGTCTCTTTGCTTTCAGCCTGCACGCCTGTTTCGTCAAATAAAGCAACGGCCGCCATCGCAGTTGGAGGCATAATCTTTGAACGTGACGAAAGAGGCGCTAGTCTGCCCTCAACATCTTTTAGACCGCCCACAGTTCTTAAGAGACTACCTAATGCAAATTGGCTCGGCAGCGGTGCAAAGATCAGAACGCCGGTGATTTGCGGATCTTTTCCCAGCTTTGCCAGCTCCTGGCGAAGCAAGTTTTCCTGTATCGTTTTTGGAAAGCGTAAGTGTGTATGCCGGATTCCCAGTTTTTGCATAAGGTTAGCGATAGATTTGGCATAAAGTTCTGTGTCATGCTCATCGCCTACCTGCACGGTCGCCAAAGTCAAAACAGCTCCCGATTTTTGTATTTCAGAGAGCTCTTTGGAGATCATTTCCAAATGTTTAGCGGCAATTTCCTTGCCGTTCAATATATTACCTGTTTTAATCATACGGGCATTACCTTTAAAAGAGCTTTTTTGGAGCGTAAAACACTTTTTTCGATCCAGTCAAGTTCTCCTTCGCATTGATTGCGGAATTTACCAGGTCTCAACGAAACTAGATTTATTTCAACATTTAGCCGAGCGGAACCAAATGCCGCTTCAAGTAATATTGCCGCTTCGGCCAGATCACTAGCCAGCCAGCGGCTAGTGCGCCTAACCTCAATCTCTCCCAACGCCATTGCTTCAGCAATTAATCGGGCCATGATCAAAGGAATTGTGGCAGCCCCTTGAAGCGCTTTTTCATAAGCAGGTGCTTGTCTTTTTTCTTTTGGAAAACTTGAAAGCTTTGAAAACGCTGCAATGTCGCGCATCATCAATTTTCCGAAGTTCGCGCGTAGATTGACCAATTTAAGCACACGGTTCTTTGAAGGTGTGGAAGGAGATTTCCGATTCGATCTTTTCATGTCCCGTTGCTCATTGATCCTTGTGACCATTTCGATCAACGAAACGCCAGTCGCGGCGATCAAAGCGGCTGCGGATCCTCCACCGGGATACGGAGATGCCGAACCCAGTTTATTCAGAAAATCGGTAATTGATGACTTGAAAAAATCGCGCTGTACAGAAAGCTTCTTGGTCAAACTATTTTCCCATGCCGACGCGTTGGGCCTGCTGAAAAACTTTTCCTTCAGTCTTGATGGATGGCGCGATGATAAGCTCGGTGAGTTGGAGCTCGTGTATGTTCTGCGCTCCGACATTGCCCATGCAGGTTTGAAGTGCGCCGACAAGATTCTGAGTGCCGTCGTCCAGATTAGCAGGTCCAAAAAGGATCTCCTCCAAACTTCCGGTGGTACCCACTCTTATTCTTGTGCCGCGGGGCAGATTTGCGTGAGGTGTAGCCATGCCCCAGTGGAAACCTTTTCCGGGAGCTTCTTTGGCTCTGGCGAACGCAGAACCGACCATTACAGCGTCTGCTCCGCAAGCAAACGCCTTGCAGATATCGCCGCCAGTGGTCATTCCGCCATCCGCGATGATCGGGACGTAAACTGAATTTTTCTTGAAATAAAAATCACGCGCTGCCGCTGCATCGCAAATCGCAGTTACCTGAGGAACGCCGATGCCCAAAACTCCACGCGTGGTGCATGCCGCTCCTGGCCCAATACCGATCAAAAGCGCCTTGACCCCGGTTTCCATGAGTTCCAGCGTCGTTTGATAAGTCACGCAGTTGCCGATGATCACGGGGATCTTCATGCTTTTGCAAAATTTATGGAAATCCAGCGTTTTATATTCAGCCGAGATATGTCTTACGGTCGTGACCGTGGACTGAACAATGAAAATATCGCATCCGGCATCTTGAGCGATCTTGCCAAAAGCTTCTGCTCTTTGCGGGATGCTGGAAACACAAGCAACTCCACCCTTTTTCTTTATTTCTTTGATCCGTTTGGCGATCAATTTTTCCTTGATCGGCTGTCTATAGATACCTTGTAAAAGATGGGTGGACTCTTCAAGGCTGACATTTGATATTTTGCTCAAGACTTCTTCTGGATTTTCGTAGCGGGTCTGCACGCCTTCGAGATTCAGAGCCGCAATGCCTCCCATTTTAGACATGCGTATGGCAAAATTGACATCCACCACACCGTCCATCGCCGAAGCGATGATGGGAACCTTGAACTTTTTATTTCCTATCTGCCATGAAGTGTCGACTTCATTGGGATTGATCGTGATAGAACCTGGTACCAAAGCTATTTCATCGAACCCATAACACCGCCTCGCTTTTCTTCCCCGGCCTAACCACATTCCCATAAACCTATCTCCTTAAAAATATTTGATGGATAAATAGTCCGTTGATCTAAAACTTTTTTTTGACATCCGGATTCGCGTCACGCAGAACCTCATCCGTCGCTCCGGTTGTAGCGCCGACAGTTCCGCTGACAACTTCGTGTGCCGGAGTGATCGGACTAGTAACCGTCTTTGCCGCCTCACCGGTGGCCACTAGAGCTCCTTGCACAGCTTGACCCAGAGGCAAACCTTCCTCTTTGATCGGCGCTTCACCTGTTTTAGTGATCTTTTCGACTCGAACGTCGCCTTTCACATCGACCAAACTGAAATCAACAAGGTCGCGTTTGGCAATTCCTTTTAAGATATCGGTCGAGCTGACGAAAAATTCAGTTTCTTCATCACCTACAAAATTTTTTATCGGTCCGTGCTTGATAGTGATGCGGCTGTAAAGCGGGTCAACGCTGGTCACTTCGCCTGAGCCTTGATAATGTTTTTCGGTCGGAGCAGCCAAGACGATGGATGGAAGAAAAGCAAAAGTGAGTAGGGCTATAGTTGCTGTTTTCATGGTGTCTCCGTCAAATCGCAGGACTTCAATAAGGGGCTAATTCTATCAAATAGGCGGATTTGTGACAACAAAAAACCCGGACTTCTTTGTGGAAGCCCGGGTTTTCTTAAGACGTTTTAAGCAGCTATCAATACATTCCGCCGCCCATACCTCCCATACCGCCTCCCGGAGGCATTGCAGGCATTGCCGGCTTCTCCTCGGGAAGATCCGTGATGAGGGTTTCGGTGGTCAGAAGCAAAGAAGCGATGGATGCCGCGTTCTGCAAGGCAGTGCGAGTCACCTTGGTCGGGTCAATAACACCCGCTTCCATCAGATCTTCGTACTTATCTTTTTCGGCGTTATAACCGATATTACCTTTCTCATCCTTGACTCTCTCGACGACCACAGAGCCTTCTTTGCCGGCGTTTGTGGCAATGTGACGAAGAGGTTCCTCAATCGCGCGGATAATGATATTCACGCCGATCTGTTCATCGCCTTTAAGCTTCATGTCTTCCAAAGCTTTCAAGCAGCGGATCAATGCTACTCCGCCGCCCGGAACGATCCCCTCTTCAACTGCAGCGCGCGTCGCATGAAGCGCATCCTCGACCCTGGCTTTCTTCTCCTTCATCTCAGTTTCGGTGGCTGCGCCGACATTAATGACAGCAACACCGCCGGCGAGTTTTGCCAAACGCTCTTGGAGTTTTTCCTTGTCATAATCAGAATCGGATTCCTCAATCTGCTTTTTGATCGTTGAAATACGGCCGTTGATATCGGCCGTCTTTCCAGCGCCTTCGATGATCGTAGTGTTTTCTTTGTCCACAGTTACTCGCTTGGCACGGCCAAGATCTTCCACGCGTACATTTTCAAGCTTGATACCGAGATCTTCAGTGATCGCTTTGCCGCCTGTGAGAATGGCGATATCGCCGAGCATTTCTTTGCGGCGATCACCATAACCGGGCGCTTTCACGGCGCAAACCTGCAGAGTCCCACGCAGTTTGTTCACGACCAATGTGGCCAGAGCCTCTCCGTCGGTTTCCTCAGAAATGATCAAGAGCGGCTTGCCGGCTTTCGCGATCTTTTCAAGGATAGGAAGAAGGTCCTTCATCGAGGATATTTTCTTTTCATGGATCAGAATAAAAGCGTCTTCAAGAACCACTTCCATGTGATCGGCATCCGTAACAAAATACGGAGAAAGATATCCTTGATCGAACTGCATTCCCTCGACAACCTCAAGCGTTGTCGCGGTCGATTTGGCCTCTTCGACGGTAATAACCCCGTCTTTCCCAACCTTTTCCATAGCTTCTGCGATCAAATCACCGATCGTGCTATCATTATTGGCAGCGATGGTGGCGACTTGCGCGATCTCTTTCTTACCTTTTGTCGGCTTTTGAAGTTTCTTTAGGTGCTCAACAACTGTATCTACCGCGCTTTCGATTCCGCGTTTGAGAGCCATTGGATTCGCACCGGCCGTGACGTTCTTTAAGCCTTCGCGGAAAATAGCCTCAGCCAATACGGTGGCTGTTGTAGTTCCATCGCCGGCGTTGTCACTTGTTTTAGAAGCGACTTCTTTGACCATTTCGGCGCCCATATTTTGATAAGCATCCTTCAGTTCGATCTCTTTGGCAACCGTCACACCGTCCTTGGTGATCGTCGGTGAACCAAATTTCTTATCGATACAAACGTTGCGGCCTTTTGGCCCCAATGTGACCTTTACTGCTTTTGCGAGCTGCTCGACACCGCTCAAAATAGAACGGCGAGCTTCGTCGCTGAACTGTAATTGTTTTGCCATTGCCTTACTCTCCTTATTGTTATTGGATTAGCGAAGAATCGCTAGAATATCGTCTTCTTTAATAATTAAATAATCGGAGGTCCCGATCTTGACTTCAGTACCGGTATAGCGGCCGAACAAAACCCGATCATTCACTTTAACTTCCAACGGGGTGACTTTCCCGTCATCAGAAATCTTACCTTTGCCTACAGCAATGACTTTACCCTTTTGCTGTTTTTCCTTGGCGGTATCGGGAATAACAATTCCGCCGGTGGTTTTTTCCTCAGCTTCCAAGGGCTCCACAAGGACCCTGTCCCCTAAAGGCTGAATATTTTGCTTTTCCATTCGTGATTCCTCCTGTTTGATTTTTGTAAAATTTGATTTTTTTGACTATCAAACTTGGTATTTAGCACTCGTTTAATATGAGTGCTAACAGCACATTATATTTGGTGGCTTTTCTTTGTCAAGATATTTTTATAACTAAGATAAATTCCTTTGATCGTCAAATTCGGATCTATCAGATCAATGGAATTGCAGTATTTCCTCATAAAAGCCGCATATCCCCCGGTGGCAATAATAATAGGTCTCATATGATAACGGGATTTAATGCTTGTAATTACCCTGTCGCATAAGCCGCCAATGCCCACTGCACAACCAACACGGATGCTTTCGACAGTATCTTTGCCGATAATGTTCTTTGGATGAGCTAATTTTATTTTTGGCAAAAGCGCTGTGCGCTCGTAAAGCGCCTCTAGACTGATCTCGATACCTGGAGCGATAACGCCCCCCAGATATTCTCCTTTTTTTGATACAACATCGAACGTGATCGCTGTTCCAAAATCAATAACAATAACCTCTCTGTGATAACGTTCAAACGCCGCAATGGCATTCATGAGCCGGTCAATACCGACTTGCTTCGGGTTTACGTATCGGTTCTTGATGGGCGCCAAAAAATCTTTGCCAATCAGATAAGTTTTGACGCCGAACGTTTTGGTTAAGCTTTCCTTAAAAAAAGATCCTCTCGAAGGGACGACGCTCGCGATGACAGCGGCTTCTATGTTTTTAACAGAAACTTTTTTTGCCAGTTTTTTAATAGCGTTATCAGATAAATCATTTGTGGTGCAACGATAGGTTTTACCTATGCGGCCGTCCGCGACTATTGCTGCCAAGGTGCTGGTGTTGCCTATATCAACCGCTAAAATTTTCATTATTTTGTTTTAGTCATTAAATGTTCTATATCGCCGGCGACGATTCTTTGATGAATTCCATTATCTTGCCTTATCCAGAGAATACCATTCTGATCAATGCCCGTTGCTTGACCTTCTATTTTTTGGCCCAGCAATGTGGCGACGACACGTTTTCCCGAAGTGATCGAAAACTCCTCCCAATCTTTCCCAAGTTCTTCGAATAGCCCATTTTTCAGGCGCAGGTAATCGAACTCGAGCATTCTCAGAAGCTCTTGCGCAAATTCGATCCTGTTGATCTTTCTATGAGTTATCGCTTTTAACGAAGTGGCTTTTGGTGGAAGCTCATCAGTGCCCGTATTTAGATTAAGACCTATTCCTACAACAATAAAATTGATCCGGTCAGACTCTGCGCTCATCTCAGTCAGAATGCCACCAACTTTAAGGTCTTTGTAATAGATATCATTTGGCCACTTGATCCCTAATTGCATTTGGGTGGTCTTTTTGATCGTTTTGATCAGCGAAACGGCACATGCCAGTGTCAGCTTTGATATTTCTTGCGGTAAGATGATGGGCCGCAGCAGAACAGAGAGAATGAGATTTTTTCCTTTAGGAGAAACCCAGCTTCGACCCAGTCTACCCCGTCCCCTTTTTTGATATTCCGCAAATACGCAAACACCTTCGCGTGCGCCCTTTTCTCCTAAAATAAACGCCGCGTCGTTAGTGGAGTCGAGTTGATCGTAAGAGTGGATCTCAGCGCCTATGAATTGGGTGCCAAGTCCCGCTTTTAATTCATCGGCGAACATTTTATCCGGGATCGTTGCAAGACGGTAACCGAGGTGCGGCTGCGCTTCGATCTCATAGCCCAGTTTACGGAGCGTCTGCATTTCTTTCCATATCGCCGAGCGTGAGACGCCCAATTTTTTAGATATCTCTTCTCCTGAAATGTAGTATTCTTTCTTTTGCCTCAAGAAGTTCAAGATATCAGACTCTTTCATTTGGCCATTTTCTTTATTTTTTGTTTCTTCTCAATAATATCGGGTTTTTGCATTTTCTCTTTCTCGAGCTTTTTTTGTATCGCCTTTATCTGATCACGCAGTTCGATCGCGCGTTCAAACTGCAGATTCTTCGCCGCTTCTTCCATTTCGGCTTCAAGGTCATTCAAGACCTGGAATACATCTCCGACATCGTCAGGAAGTCCGGCGGCTTCTTTTACGATCTCCCGCGCTTTCTTTATTGCTTCAATGCCTTCGCGGATCTCTTTTTTGATCGAAGTGGGAGTAATATTATTTTTTAAATTATATTCGTTCTGTTTTTTGCGACGTCTTTCGGTCTCCATGATCATTTTTCTCATAGATTCAGTTACCGTGTCCGCATAAAGGATCACATGACCGTCCACATGTCGCGCTGCGCGGCCCGCAATCTGGATCAGGGAGGTCTGGCTTCTTAAAAACCCTTCTTTATCGGCGTCGAGCACCGCTACAAGCGATACTTCCGGCAGATCAATGCCCTCTCTCAAGAGGTTGATGCCTACAAGACAGTCGAATTGGTTTAAACGCAGATCCCTTAAGATTTCCACGCGTTCGATCGCATCGATCTCGGAATGAATGTATTTGACACGCACGCCGATATCTTGCAAGTATTTGGCCAATTCCTCGGCCATTTTCTTTGTAAGCGTTGATACTAATATTCTTTGTTTTAATTTAGCGCGCTTTTCGATCTCTTCCAAAAGATCATCCACTTGCCCTTTGGTCGGCTTTATTTCAATCGAAGGGTCCAAAAGCCCTGTAGGGCGGATGATCTGCTCGACGATGCGACTCGATTTTTTTATTTCATGCTCTGCAGGCGTGGCTGAAACAAATACTGTTTGGCCTGTGATCTCTTCAAACTCCTCGAAACGCAAAGGCCGGTTATCCAGCGCCGAAGGCAGTCTGAAGCCGTACTCCACAAGTGTTTCCTTTCTTGCGCGGTCCCCGAAGTACATCCCTCGGATTTGAGGGACTGAAATATGGGATTCATCGATAACCGTAAGAAAATCTTTCGGAAAATAATCGATAAGACAATAGGGTCTCGAGCCAGGCGCGCGGCCGGTAATTATCCTTGAATAATTCTCTATTCCCGAACAAAATCCAAGCTCTCGCATCATCTCCATATCATAGCGTGTGCGCTGCTCAAGACGCTGGGCCTCCACAAGCTTATTTTGGGAATTAAGTTCCCTGAACCTCTGGTTCAGTTCATTTTCAATATCGATCAAAGCACGTTCCAGCCGCGGTTGGGTCGTCACAAAATGTTTGGCTGGATAAATAGCGATCGAGTCAAGCGTGTGGATCGTGTCTCCGGTCAACGGATTGATCCTGGATAATTTCTTTATCGAATCCCATTCGTATTCAATGCGGATAGCCGTCTCCTCGTAAGCAAGGAACACCTCAACAATATCGCCTCTGACGCGGAATGTAGTCCGTTTAAAGTCAATGTCATTACGCTGATATTGGATGTCGACCAGTTTTTTCAGAAGCTCTTCGCGTGAAAGCGTATCACCCAATTTCAAAAAAACTAAAAGTTCGGAATACTCGGCTGGAGATCCCAAGCCATAGATCGCGGAAACGGAGGAAACAATTACACAATCGCGCCTGGATAATAACGAGCTCGTTGCCCGCAGGCGCAAACGGTCAATGTCTTCATTAATCGAGGAATCCTTTTCAATATAGGTGTCCGTTTGAGGGACGTAAGCTTCGGGCTGGTAGTAATCATAATAACTGACGAAATATTCGACCGCGTTGTCAGGAAGAAATTCTTTAAATTCACTGTAGAGCTGGGCGGCGAGCGTTTTGTTGTGTGATATAACGAGCGTAGGCCGGTTGAGTGCCGCGATGACATTCGCGATCGTAAAAGTTTTTCCGCTTCCGGTCACGCCGAGCAGCGTTTGATAGCGTTGGTTTTGACGTATACCGGAAACCAGTTTTTCAATCGCCTGAGGCTGGTCCCCTTTCGGAGAGAAGGCGCTTTTGATTTTGAAATTCATTCATGTTCCTACGATATCGAGCGCAACATCGATGGATGGCGCTGCGTGTGTTAGCGCGCCGATCGAGATGCGCTCCACGCCCGTCTCGGCATACTCGCGCACATTATTGAGATTGATTCCACCGGATACCTCAAGCTCTATTTTACTGCCGATCTTTTTTTTGTGTGCGACGGCTTCGCGGACCATATCAACGCTCATATTATCGAGCAAAACATAATCGGTTTTGCTTTTGAGCGCTTCTTTAAGCTCCATCAAATTTTTAACCTCGATGCCAATGACCGTTTTTTTTAGGACGGACTGTTTGGCTCGCGTGACGATATTGATCAAAGGCTCATCTCTCAATATCCTCAAATGGTTATCCTTGATCAACACTTGGTCATAAAGCCCGAATCGATGATTGACTCCTCCGCCGGTGGCTACCGCATATTTTTCGAAGATCCTAAGCCCCGGTGTGGTTTTTCTTGTATCCATGATCCTCGTTTCGATACCTTTGACTTTATCGACAAATTCTTTTGTTTTCGTCGCAATACCCGAAAGGTGGCTGATGAAATTAAGGGCTGTCCGTTCTGCGATCAAAATAGAAGATCCCAGACCCTCGATATAGGCTACTTCGCGGCCTTTTTCAGCCCATTCCCCATCTTTTGCGACGGGCAGAAAACGCAAATTTTCATCGACCAGTCGGAACACTCTTTCGGCGAGTTCAATGCCGCAAACAACGCCGCTTTGCTTGAATTCTATATCGGCTTTTATGTGCAGATTTCGCGGTATAAGCGCTGAAGTCGTGATGTCCTTTGATCCGACATCTTCCTTAAGGGCTATTTTGACCAATGGATCAATGAGGGATGTTTTCAGCATGGTGGAAAGATCTTAGAAGCGATCACTCGCTAAGCGTTTTCAGATTCTCTTCCAAACGCTTTTTACGGTTCTCCAATTCTTCGGCTTTTCGCTTTTCTTTTTCAACGATGTCTTTTGGGGCTTTGTTGATGAAATCGGCATTTTGCAGGCGTCCTTCGAGGCCCCGCATCATTTTCTCTACATCACTTAAAGCGGATTCAATGCGTTGGCGTTCCATTTGAATATCGATGAGCCCGGTGAGAACAACATATGTTTCTACACGGCCGATGTTCGCAACCGCAGATTCTTTCGGGCGAGTGATATTTTTACCGATTTGCAATGAAGATATCTTTGCCATTTGAGCAATATAGGACGAATATTTTTTTAAAATCTGCATCTCTTTATCCCGCGCAGTTTTTACAGCCACTGTCACGGATTCTTTGGGATTGATCTGCCATGCTGACCTGACATTGCGGATCGCCTGAATCTCGCTGATAATGAGTCCGACTTCCGCTTCAGTCTTTTTGTCTATCCACTTGGAATTGCTCTTAGGCCATGGGCTGATCATGATCGATTCGCCCGTGTGCGGGATCTTTTGCCAGATCTCTTCCGTAATAAAAGGCATAAAAGGATGAAGGAGTTTAAGTGATACATCCAATACGATCGACAAGGTCCACTGCGTTTCTTTGGATTTAATATTGGGTTTTGCCAATTCAAGATACCAATCACAAAATTGATGCCAGAAAAAATCATACAAAGTCGTCGCTGCTTCATTGAAGCGCAATCCATCCAGGCTATTTGTGACTTGGATAACCGTTTGGTGGAGCCGGCTTAATATCCATCGGTCAATAGGATTAAGCGATGAGAGTTTGGGTACTTTTTTAAGATCTGCGGGTTTAAGATCGATATTCATCAACGCAAATCGGGCGGCATTCCATATCTTATTAGAAAAATTTCGTCCAACTTCGAGTTTTTCCTTAGAAGCAAAAACATCCTGTCCTTCTGAGGTTATCGAGATCATCGCGAATCTCAGCGCATCAGCTCCGAATTCGTCGATGATGTGGATTGGATCCATAGCGTTACCCAAAGATTTGGACATCTTGGCGCCGGTTTCATCACGCACAATACCATGGATATAAATCTGCTTGAATGGTTCTTTGCCCATGAACTCAAGACCGGACATGATCATTCGCGCTACCCAGAAAAAGATGATCTCGTAACCGGTGACCAAGCAGGATGTCGGATAAAAGAAATTGAGGTCTTTGTTCTTTTCCGGCCAACCCAACGTGGAAAAAGGCCAGAGCCAAGAAGAAAACCAGGTATCCAGAACATCAGGGTCCTGTATCAGGTCGGCGTTCCCACAGACATCGCATTTCCTCGGCGCCTGCCGCGAGACGATCATGCCGGGTTCGCGGTAAATTTCTCCTGTGTATTCGAATTTTTTATAGACCTCATCATTTGAATTTACGTTCGCACGGCATTGTGAACAATACCACACAGGGATCCGATGGCCCCACCAGATCTGGCGCGAAACGCACCAATCTTTAATGTTAGTCATCCAATCCAGATAAACCTTTGTCCATCGCTTTGGAGTAAACGCTGTTTTACCGTCTTTGACCACAGCGATTGCCGGACGCGCAATGGGTTTCATATGCACGAACCACTGTGAAGAAAAATAGGGCTCGATAATGGTCTGGCAGCGGTAACAATGCCCGACCGCGTGAACATGCTCTTTGGTCTCTAAAAGGATACGACGATCTTCGAGTTCGGCAATTATTTTTCTTCTGGCCTCAAAACGATCAAGGCCTTGATAAGGGCCTGCTTGCGCGTTCAGCGATCCGTCAGGATTTAAGATGTTGATGAATTCGAGATTATGTTTCTGCGCAAGATTAAAATCGACAGGATCGTGAGCGGGGGTTATTTTGAGAGCACCTGTTCCGAACTTGGGGTCAATAGAACTATCTTTGATGATCTTAAGACGCCGATTCAAAAGCGGAAGGACCGCCGTTTTTCCTTCGAGATGCTGATAACGTTCATCCGTAGGATTATAACCAACAGCGGTATCCCCCAACATCGTCTCGGGACGCGTGGTCGCGATCACAAAATGCTGATCGCTTCCTTCGATCGAGTATTTTAAATAATAAAGATGCCCTGTAATATCTTTGTGCTGGACCTCTTCATCGGACAACGCGGTTTGGCAGCGTGGACACCAGTTAATGATGTATTTACCCCGGTAAATGAGCCCTTTTTCATGTAGTCTAACAAAGACTTCCCTAACAGCCGTCGAGAGTCCTTCGTCCATCGTGAAGCGGGTCCTGTCCCAATCGCAAGAAGCGCCAAGCCGTTTAAGCTGATTAATGATCGTGTTACCGTATTTTTCACGCCACTTCCAGACGCGCTCCAAAAATTTTTCTCGTCCAAGAGCGTGACGCGAAATTCCCTCTTCTCTTAAAGATTTTTCGACAACGTTCTGTGTCGCGATACCCGCATGATCTGTCCCGGGCATCCAGAGCGTTTCAAAACCGCTCATTCTTTTGTACCGGATCAGGATATCTTGCAAAGTGTTGTTGAGTGCGTGGCCCATGTGCAGAATGCCGGTCACGTTCGGCGGAGGAATCATGATCGTGTAGGGCTTCTTTTTGGATTTGGAAGAGGCCTTGAAATAGCCTTTTTTGAGCCACGTCTGGTACCATGACTTTTCCACAAGTTTGGGATTGTATACTTTTGAGAGCTCTTCTTTTGGGGTTGTCATTTGGATTTCAACAATTTGTATTCGATCGCGTCAACCAACGCTTTCCAGCTGGCGTCGATAATATTGGTAGAAACTCCGACGGTTGTCCAGATGTTCTTTTCGTCGCGCGTTTCGATGAAAACGCGCACCTTGGCCGCCGTACCGGCTTCTGAATTGACCACGCGTACCTTATAATCATCCAAATGGATTTCCAACACCTGTGGGAAAAAAGGAGCCAAAGCTTTTTTTAATGCATTATCGAGCGCATTCACAGGGCCATCGCCTTTAGCCTCCCCTTTGCCCTCTTCCCGCCGACCTTCTTTGGAATTAACGGATAGCACCACCTTCGCTGTAGAGGTTGTGTCCTTATCACCGATGTTTTCCGCCAGAACTTCAACTTTTTTGAACTCAAAGAATTTTTTACGTTTGCCGGTCACCTCGCGGATCAGAAGCTCAAAGCTAGCCTCCGCAGCTTCGTATTGATAGCCTTCATTTTCTCTTTCCTGGACTTTTTGCAGAATCTTTCTTGTTTCAGGAGATTCTTTTTTTAATTCAATATCAAGCTCCTTGGCTTTCAGCATCACGTTGGTTTTGCCTCCGAGTTCCGAAACAAGAAAGCGCCGGTGATTACCCACGAGTGCCGGATCGATGTGTTCGTAAGTTTCCGGGTTTTTCATGACCGCATTGATATGGACCCCGCCTTTATGAGCAAAGGCGCTTTGGCCAAAATACGGCTGATTTTTTGCCTGAACCATGTTGCTGATCTCCGCAACGAAGCGGGTCAATTCGGTCAATTCTTTTAATTTTGCCGCAGGCAGACAAGAAAAACCGAGTTTCAACTGGAGATCGGCGGTAATCGTCGTGAGATCCGGGTTTCCGCAGCGTTCGCCATAACCATTAATTGTTCCCTGCACGTGCTGGCAGCCGGCTTCAACGGCGGCGATAGCGTTTGCAACGGCAACACCTGAATCATTGTGCGTATGGATCCCAAGAGGAAATTGGATCTGTGAATGGACCTCCGATACGATCTTAGATACTTTAGAAGGTAAACTCCCGCCGTTCGTGTCGCAAAGTACAAGCACCGAAGCGCCGGCTTCCAAAGCCGTACGCAGCGTTTTTAAAGCATAAGAAGGGTTGTGAATGTATCCGTCAAAAAAATGCTCGGCATCATACACCACTTTTTTACCTTTAGATTTGAGATATTTCACAGAATCGTGGATCATCTGGATATTTTCTTCAAGATCGGTTTTAAAGACTTCTTTTACATGAAGATCCCAGCTTTTTCCGAAGATGGTAATGACCTCTGTTTCGGCCGCAAGAAGCCCTCTCAAATTTTCATCTTCTGCGGCTTTTGAATGGGCTTTGCGGGTAGAACCGAAGGCAACAACCTGAGAATTCTTGAGTCTGACCTTTTTTATTTCTTCAAAAAAAGCAATATCTTTCGGATTAGCCCCGGGCCAACCACCTTCAATGTAGTGAAATCCGATCTCATCGATCTTTTTCGCGATCAAGAGCTTGTCTTGAACAGAAAATGAAATTCCCTCTCCCTGAGAACCATCTCTCAGTGTCGTGTCGTATAATTCTATTTTTCTTAGTGACATTTACTTTTTTCCGAGTTTGAAATGATCATGCAAGACCTTCACTGCTTTTTCAGCAAAAGTTTTTTTTACCACGCATGAGATCTTGATCTCGCTCGTTGAGATCATTTCGATATTGATCTTGTTTTTCCCCAATGCTTCGAACATGGCCGCCGCGACACCAGCATGACTCCTCATTCCGATGCCTACAACGGATATCTTGGCTATTTTGGTATCCTGTGATATTCCCTTGATGCCCACTTTTTTAGCTAATGCTTTTAGAGAGTTGACGGCGTGATCGATATCTTGTTTGGGCACTGTGAATGTGATATCCGTATCGGTTGACTTACCGATATTCTGAATGATCATATCAACATTGATACCTTTATCGGCAAGCGTCCTGAAGATCCCGGCCGCGATGCCCGGGCGATTTGGGACGCCGCTCAGTGTTAATTTGGCCTCATTCTTGCTCAATGATACTCCTCGAATCAAAACATCTTCCATCGAACGATCCTCCTTCACGATCCACGTACCTTCGTTATTTGAAAAACTGCTTCTCACATGAATGGGTATGTCGTATTTTCCGGCCACCTCGATCGAACGCGATTGCATGACTTGAGCGCCTGAAGCTGCGAGCTCCAACATCTCCTCATAACTGATCCTAGCGATCTTTTTTGCGTCAGAAACAAGTCTTGGATCCGTCGTAAATATTCCTTCGACGTCCGTATAAATTTCACAAGCATCCGCCGACAACGCTTTTGCCAAAGCCACGGCGGTTAGGTCACTCCCGCCTCTTCCGAGCGTCGTGATCTCCTGTTCAAGGTTTATTCCCTGAAATCCGGCAACGATCACTACTTTTTTTTCCTTAAGTTCTTTTTGGATCTTTTGGGTGCTGATATCTAAAATCCTGGCGCGCGTATAAGCCGAATCCGTTTTAATGCCGACTTGCCCTCCGGTGAACGAGATCGCCGGGCACTTTAATTCATGAAGCGCCATCGCAAGCAGCGCTACCGATATCTGTTCGCCTGTGGACATCAGCATGTCCAGCTCGCGCCTTGAAGGGTTCTTTGTGATCTGATCGGAAAGCGTCAGAAGCTCGTCCGTGGTGTCTCCCAGCGCGCTGACGACCACCACTAATGAATGACCTTTTTTTTTATATCGAAAGACCCTGTCAGCCACCTTCTTGATGCGATCGGGATTTGCAACGCTTGAACCGCCATACTTCTGAACGATAAGACTCATGATCTATTTTTCCTGCTTGGGATAAAAATGATTATGATTTCAAAAAATATTCCATCAGTTTATGACCGTGATTGAAAATAAGCTTGCTTTCGAGACAAGTTTTTTCATTAAAAACCGCAGAACCGTCAGATGCAATGCCGTTTCCGGAGAATAAAACCGGGACTTGGCCGTGCATGGGAATCTTTTTTGATAATAGCATCGGATAATCTCCGGCGACACAAATGCGAAAAGTGCCGCTCTTCAGTTGATCTAAGACTGGGCCCAGCACCGATGCGTCAAATTCTTCTATGTGTTTGATCTTTGATGTCAGATCGATCTTTTTTTCTTCCGCTAATCCGTGATAGACAAAAACAAAATCCTCTTCTTTGACAGCTAATACCGCATTTTCTGCTTTATGAAAACCTAAGGCCTGCGCAAGACCTTGGATCGCCGTTGTCTTGGACCATGCAGAACCGTCCAGATTGTAGCGTTGTTTGAAACTGGATATTTTGGGTTTTTTGCCTTGCCCCCATAACCAGATCATATTTGCCGGATTCTCGCCAAGATCGATCCGCACTTTATTGATCTCGTGATTATCCAATATTTCCTTGGATGCATTCATCAGGTCTATCACAGCCGATGCGCCATGGCCTTTAGGAAAACTTTTTGAGACCCTCTGCCCGATCGCGGTTCGCGGAGACGCACATTCTAGCTCGTCCAAGCTTTCCGAAAGTTCGGCATCATTGAAAAGTAAAAGGTTTCTAAATCCAGCTCCCGTATAAAATTTAATCCGGTTATCGGAAAGCTTTTGGTTAAGCGCTTTTATTAGAATCACAGATTCGGTCAATGAAATGTTCCCTGAGTACGCATCGATCAAGGTCTCGTCAAGCACGCTTACGAGATTGCATCTAAACGCGATCGCATGGTCTAATTGCGGTATTCCCATCGCGATCGCTTCCAAAGGGGCAATGCCCGTATAGAATTCCTCTGGATCGAATCCCAATAAAGACATCGCCGCTACATCGCCGCTCGGGGGCAATGCTCCCGGCGTAAATAATGCTTGAGCTGAAGCGCCCTGTTTCGCCAGCAAATCCATATTCGGCGTTTTGGCAACTTCAAGCGGTGTCCGCCCCGTCAGCTCTTCCAACGGCTCATCAGAGATCCCTTCGCAAACCAACAGCACGTATTTCATATTTTAATAACCCTCGACAATGATTCAAAGCGAGCCGGAACTGTTTTTGGTTTTTTTATCTCCCGCAGCGCGCAATCAGGATCTTTTAAGCCGTGTCCGGTAAGCACGCACACGACCACCGCTTTTTTATTGCGTTTATTTTTCTCAAAATATTTATTTTTGTTCAGTTTCAATATACCCGCCACGCTGGCAGCACTCGCCGGTTCGACAAATACACCTTCTTTGGCCGCTAACAATTTGTACGCGGCAAGTATTTCCTTGTCCGTCACTGTATCAATAACGCCTCTAGACTCGTCTCTGGCCGCCACGGCCATTTTCCAGCTTGCCGGATTACCTATTCTGATCGCCGTCGCCACAGTTTTTGGATTTGCTATGACCTTGTTTTTGACGATCGGCGCAGCGCCCTCTGCCTGAAAACCGAGCATG
This sequence comes from uncultured Planctomycetia bacterium, assembly GCA_964642015.1. Lineage (GTDB taxonomy): Bacteria > Omnitrophota > Gorgyraeia > 2-02-FULL-51-18 > 2-02-FULL-51-18 > CAZXLF01. Next base: position 125,634 of record CAZXLF010000003.1, on the reverse strand, counting down.
ATAGGTTTTGAATTGACGATTTTTTTGTCAAAATATTCTTTGTAACCTTTCCAATAAGCCGTGATGTTTCCGGCATTGCCCACCGGGATCGCGTGAAAATCCGGAGCTTGTCCACCCAACTGATCGCAAATCTCAAAAGCGCCCGTTTTTTGTCCTTCAAGCCGGAATGGATTCAAAGAATTAACAAGCGTTACCGGTTTCTTCTCTACTAACTCCTTCACCATTTGAAGCGCTTTGTCAAAATTTCCGTCAATCGGGATCACTTGAGCATTGTGGATCAGCGCCTGGCTTAATTTTCCCAGCGCGATCGCACCCTTCGGGATCAGCACCACGCTTTTGATACCGGCTCTTGCCGCATAAGCAGCCGCAGATGCCGAGGTGTTCCCTGTTGATGCGCAAACAACCATCTTGGAACCCGCCTCCACCGCTTTTGACAGCGCTAAAGTCATTCCGCGGTCTTTGAAAGATCCCGTCGGATTAAGGCCTTCGTATTTCAGAAAAACCGACGCGGACAAAAGGTCTGATAAAGAACGGGAATAGATGAGAGGCGTGTTCCCTTCGTTCAGCGTCACGATCGGTGTAGAATTTGTAACCGGCAAATACTCTCTATATCGGTCGATCACCCCTTTCCAGATCATTTTTCCACCCTGAACACGATGGTTTTTCTGCTAATATCGCGGCTCGAGTCGATCACTTTAAGAGCTTTTTTGAGATCCGACTCCCGTGCTTCATATGTCAAAATGATCACCGGGACCAATTTTGCGCTATGCGATTCTTTTTGGTGGACACTCAAGATCGAGATATTGTTTTTGCCTAAAGCCGATGCGATCCGCCCCAATACGCCGGGTTTATCAGCAACCTGGAATCTCAAATAATATCTTGAGACAATATCATCGATCGGAAGGATCTTTGTTTCGCGCAAAGAAACGGTAGCTTTGGCCTTCAGATTATCGTGATCTGATATTTTTTTTGCGATATCAACCAAATCGCTTAAAACCGCGGATGCCGTCGGAAACATCCCGGCACCTCTTCCGTATAAAAGAAGGTCGCCTACTTGATCACCTTGAATGAAAACGGCATTATAAACTCCCCGGACATTTGACAAAGGATGGTTAAAGGGTAATAGCGTTGGGTGAACGCGCAATTCGATCCCGTTCTTTAATTTTTTAGCCACCGCCAAGAGTTTTATCACATAACCAAGTTCTTTGGCGTAGATAATGTCTGTTTCTGAAATATTCCTGATCCCTTCGATCGAGATAGACTTAAAATTGACGCGGCTACCGAAAGCCAATCGAGACAATATAGCCAGTTTGTGTGCGGAGTCTGTCCCATCAACATCGAGAGCGGGATTTTTTTCAGCAAAACCTTTGGTTTGAGCTTTCTTTAGCGCTTCTTTGAAATCCTGAGAACCTTCTGACATCGAGGACAATATGAAATTGCAGGTACCATTCACAATGCCTAAAATATTTGAAATGTTATTGGAAACTAAACCGTCTTTGATGGACTGTATGACCGGAATGCCGCCACAAACGCTTGCTTCAAAGCCAATATAACGCGAACGCTTAGCGGCATAAGAAAAGATCTCCTCGCCTTTTTCAGCCAAAAGGGCTTTATTTGCCGTCACTACCTGTTTGCCGTTTGACAGCGCTTTGAAAATAATATCTTTGGCCGGATGGATGCCGCCGATTAATTCGACCAAAATATGGATATGCGGATCGTTGATCAAATCGTTCGGATTTGTTGTCAGCAAATGACGGTGAACCTGAACTGCCCGCTTTTTTGAAACGCTCTTCACACAGATCTTTTTTAGAACCAAGCGGAGTCCGGTCCTTGCCTCGATCGCTTTAGCCTCAGAACGCAAGACTTTCACAACACCGGTCCCGACAGTCCCTAAGCCAACCAACCCGATATTGATCGTTGCTGCATTTTTTTTCATAAATAGCTCTTTTGAATTATTTTCGGGGTGAGTGGATTCGAACCACCGATCTCTTGCACCCCAAGCAAGCGCTCTAGACCAAGCTGAGCCACACCCCGTAAAACTATAATTTTTTAAAAGCTAAAGACCGCTACTCCGATTCCTTGTGTGGTCCTCGCTTCATCAATGCCCGAAGCACTTCTTTTGGTTCGTGCCCGTTGAATAAAATTTCGTAAACAGCTCGGCTAATAGGCATCGCAACATCGCACTTGTTGGAGAGTTTGTAAACGGCCTTGGCCGTTTCAACACCTTCCACTACCATTTCTGTTTCTTTTAAGATCTTGTTCAGTGGTTTTCCCTTGCCGATCTCCTCTCCAAGCCAGCGGTTTCGGCTATGAGGACTCAGACAAGTCGTGGCAAGATCCCCCAATCCGCTTAAACCTGTAAAGGTTTGCCGATCAGCGCCCATCGCTTCACCGAGACGCGCCATTTCAGCGACGCCTCGAGAAAATAAAACTGCCCGTGTATTTGAACCAAAACCCAACCCTTCAACGATCCCCGCGCCGATCGCGATCACATTTTTTATAGATCCACCAAGTTCTACACCCAACACATCGGTGCTTTCGAATAAACTGAAATATTCGGTAGTGAACATGCTTCTTACTTCTGAAGCAAGTTTCGGGTTTGAAGAAGCCACCGAAGCGGCGGACGGCATTTTTAAAGCTACATCGCGCGCGATCGTCGGCCCTGAGATCACAGCCAGTCGAACCTTGCCCAATTCATCATGAATGACTTGCGACATCACCTTTAAGCTTTGTGTATCGATCCCTTTTGCAACAGTCACAAAATTTTTATGATGGACTTTGTCTTTTCTTATTCCGTGCAGCACACTTCTCATGAATTGCGACGGGATCGCTAAAACGATCCATTCGGATGCAGAGCAGGCTTCATGAATGTCGCTAACAAGAATTACATTTTCAGGGATCTTGAAGCCTGGCAAAAATTTTCGATTTTCTCTAAGCTTCTGGACTTCTTTGACATAAGAAGGAAAAGCGCCCCATAGTGTTATTGCGTAAGATTTGCCAGCAAGCAGTATCGCAAGCGTCGTTCCCCAACCGCCGTCGCCTAAGATACTAATTTTTGTATCTTTATGTAACATATGGAGTTAAGAATTTATTTGTCAATTGAATTTAGAACAGGAAGTATAGCAAAGTGCTTAGGAATGGTCAATTAAATTATGATATTGGGGGTAGAAATTAGAACTTCTTATTGGGCAATTGGCTTGTCAGCATATCGAATTTAATGCTGTGCATGAATACAACCGCAAAAATATGCAGGTTCTGCACCACATAAAAGCTCCCTATCACCCGGTAAACCATTTGTCCGAGTCCGGTTTTCTGGTCAAAAGTTTTTCGAATAGATACGTGACGGTCTTTTTTTTGATATTCCTGAGAGTGCAGGCTGACCCAGTCCTTCAGCTGCTCTTTATCACTGGCAGGATTTTGCTCAGAAACATAGTAAGAGTATTTTTTCTCTGCTCTGGCAACAAACCCTTCTTGGTTGATCACTTCGATAATCGAAAGATTTTTTCGTTTATGGTTTTCGGATGTTTTGGTCTTAATGAATATTTCTCTCATGGATCAAGCTGCCTTTGCGATAGGTGTTATCCTAGGATTGGACATATCGATCAGCTTGATCAAAAGTTTCACGATCAATGGGTCGAATTGAGTCCCTGAATTACGTTTAAATTCCGCTATCACTTCGGGTGTTTTCAAGGCTTTTCGATAAGGCCGATCTGAAGTCATCGCATCGAACGCATCGGCCACGCTGATGATTCTCACATCCAATGGAATGCGATCTTTTTTCAAGCCGTAAGGATATCCTTTGCCGTCATAGCGTTCATGGTGATGCAGTATCTGTGGTAATCCTTTCACGATAAATTTGAGTCCAGCTAATATTTCAACTCCGTAAACAGGGTGAAATTCGACTTGCGCCCTTTCTTCCAGAGTAAGACGACCCGGTTTTAACAAGATTCTATCCGGAATGCCAATTTTTCCGACATCGTGCAACCTGCAACAATGCTGCATCATGCGGAGACGTCTTTTGGTTAACCCTAATTTTTCTCCAAGCCAAACTGAATACATGGCGACTCTTTCTGAATGACCCCTTGTGTAAGCATCCCTGGATTCTATGGCATATGCGAGAGAGTTTATGGTGGCTAGATAGGAGTTTTCCAGCGTATTCCTCTCTCTTAAGTACATCTGTCTATAATCAGACACGCGCCTTTGTAACATTAGCTATCCTCTATTCCAATATTACATATTAAATAATTTAAATAAGGGGTCTAAAAAAATAACAATCTATATTTAAAGTATACCTAAATTTAGCAGTTATACAAGGTATAACTAAATATTATGTTTACTAACTATCTTACTTTCTTTACCTTGGGTTAAACGCGAAATATTAGATCGGTGAGTCCAAACAAGGAAGAGCACTATGATGGATATGAGAACAATAACGGGGGTTTTTAAACCAAAAACAATACTGGTAACAATTAGAACCAAAAGAGCGACTAACGAACTAATCGAGACGATCCTGGTTATGATGAAGACAATAACCCAGGAGCCGATCACAAAAAGAAAAATAAAAGGAAAAGAACCGCACAAGACTCCCCCGCCAGTCGCAATCCCCTTTCCGCCTTTAAGACCTAGAAACGGTGAGAACACATGGCCTAGAATGCACCCAGTGCCTACCCACAACCCCGCTTCATGAACATCCAAGTTCTTGGCCGGCAGAAAAAGAGGCAAGATAAATACAGGCAGGAATCCTTTTAAGAAATCTACAATAAAAACAATTGCGCCGACTTTTTTGCCGAAAACCCGGAAAGCATTTGTCGCGCCAACATTTCCGCTGCCAAAAGATCTTATATCGATCCCTCTGGAGAGCTTTCCGGCAATATATGCCGTCGGAATAGATCCGGACAAGAACGCAACGAACCAAAATAGAACGATCTGAAAAACCTGTCCCGCCATCAAGTTGTTGCCTCTAGCATTTTTCCTCCCATGCGTACATATTGGACGCCTGAGGCCAAAGTAAAAAAACTGGTGCACACAAATATGAATATCTTGATCTGCGCTGGAGCTGATACAAGCGCCGAAAACAGCGAGGACATCTGAAAGACCGTGGTTATTTTTCCTATATAAAGCGGTTCGGCCTTTAATTTACCTGTGATCAAAAATATAGTTATAGCTCCGATCAATATCATGCCGTCACGCGCCATGACAAGGATCGTCAACCAGGCAGGAATCTTCATGGAATCAGGCAAATGAACCATGAATGACAATGATAAAAAACCGCTGGTGAGAAGCAGCTTATCCGCTATGGGATCAATATAACTTCCAAGAATGGTTTTTAGATGATATTTCCTGGCTATATAGCCATCAAGTCCATCAGTTAGGCATGCAAGAAGAAATACGATAAGGCCGACGAAGTATAGATAATTTCTTTCCGGCGAGTAATAGAGCAATGATGCTATGAAAACGGGTACAAGGACCAGCCTTAAAACTGTTAATCGATTCGCTAGATTCACTAATTATTTCAAAGTCCCGATTTTTTTGGGAGGCCACCAACGAAATACAGCTTTACCAATCATATTGGCTTTAGGCACAAAACCCCAGAAGCGGCTATCAGTCGAATTGGCACTGTTGTCACCCAGCACATAGTAAGAATTTTTTGGGACCCGAATCTTTTCATCCGGACCGCCGTAGGGATCGTGATTATAATAATAAAATTTTCCGAATGTGGTAGAGTCGGCCAACGGCTTTCCGTCTACATAAATCTTGCCGTTTTTTATTTCGACTACTTCATCCTCAAAAGCGACCAACCTTTTAATAAAATCCCTATCACCCAAGAAGTGAAAAACCACAAGATAGTAATATTTTTTGTAGAACGGGATATCGTTCTCAACTTGGTCGTTCACGATGATCTGATGATTTCTGATTTGGATATTCTCTCCCGCAAAAATGATAGGTTCCGGATACGGATACTTAAAAACAACAATGTCTCCGCGTTTCGGTTTATATAAGAGTTTACTTACAAAAAGCTTGTCTCCTTCCATTAACGTAGGCCGCATCGAACCGGAAGGTATCTTGAACGCTTGGATTACAAAACTCCTGATAATAAGCGTAATAATAAAGGCTACAATAATTGATTGCGTCCATTCCTTGATCTCTCTTTTCCAATCCTCGCGGGTCATCATCATTCAACCTTTAGTGCGGCCAAAAACGCTTCTTGCGGGATCTCGACCTTCCCAAACTGCTTCATCCTTTTTTTACCTTCTTTCTGCTTTTCCCAAAGCTTGCGTTTTCTGGTGATGTCGCCACCATAGCATTTACTCGTCACGTTCTTGCCCAGCGGTTTAACTGTTTCCCGAGCGATAACCTTGCCTCCGATTGCAGCCTGAATGGCCACTTCGAACATCTGCCGCGGAATAAGTTCTTTCAATTTTTCGCAAAGTACGCGGCCTTTGTGCTGCGCTTTTTCGTGATGAACGATACAGCTGAAAGAATCGCATATTTCTCCGTTGATCAAAATATCGAGCTTCACAAGGTCGCTTTCACGGTGACCTTTTAGCTCATAGTCCAGCGAGCCATAGCCTTTGGTGATCGATTTGATTCGGTCATAAAAATCAACAATGATCTCCGAAAGAGGGAATTCATAGATGATCTTTACTCTATCATCACTGATATATTCGGTCGATTTATAAACTCCTCGGCGTGTTTCACAAAGATCAAGGATAGCGCCAATGCTCGACGGAGGCGTAAGAACTGACGCGTCGACAAACGGCTCAAGAATGGCCGCGATATGACTTGGGTTCGGCATTTTCGATGGATTTTCTATTTCAACAAGCTCCCCATTGGTTTTTCGGATCTTATAGACAACGCTTGGCGTTGTTACCACCAAATTGAGATCATATTCCCGCTCCAAACGCTCCTGAACGATTTCCATATGAAGCAAGCCTAGGAAACCGCACCGGAAACCAAAACCAACGGATGCTGAGCTTTCGACCTCAAAAATAAACGACGCATCGCTAAGCTGCAGCTTTTCCATTGCGTCCTTCAATGCTTGAAAATCCTTGGAATTTACAGGATAAATACCGGCAAAAACAAGAGGCCTGACCTTCTTATATCCCGGAAGTGCGGAATTCGTAGGATTATCCGCATCAGTGATCGTGTCGCCATTTTCAACTTCTTTGGCTGAACGAATATTACAAGTGATGTAGCCGACTTCGCCTGTTGACAAAAAATCGCACTGCACGGGTCTTGGAGCAAGAAAGCCGACCTCTAAGATGTCGAACATCTTTCCGCTACCCATCATTTTTATCTTCATGCCCTTGCGCAGCATGCCATTAAATATACGAACATACACGATCACTCCTTGATAAACGTCAAAGTTGGAGTCAAATATCAGCGCCTGAAGCGGCTTGTCCGGATCGCCTTCCGGCGGCGGAATTTTTTCGACCACGCGGTCCAATATTTCTTCGATGCCTATGCCCATTTTGGCGCTGGCAAGAATAATCTCCTTTTCATTGATCCCTAGAACCTTATGGATCTCCTTTTTTACTTTCTCAGGCTCGGCAGTACTGAGATCTATCTTATTGATGACCGGAATGATCTCGAGATTATGCTCAATGGCAAGGTAAAGATTCGCCACTGTCTGAGCTTCAACGCCCTGACCCGCGTCGACAAGCAAAAGCGCCCCTTCGCATGCACGCAAGCTTTTAGAAACCTCATAAGTAAAATCAACGTGACCGGGCGTATCGATCAAATTCAGCGTATATTGCTTGCCGCTTTTCTGTTTATAAAGGATTCGGACCGCGCTCGCCTTTATCGTGATCCCCCTTTCTTGCTCGAGATCCATATCATCCAGAAGTTGATTATGAAAAGTGCGGCTGTCAATGGCGCCGGTAAATTCGAGAATTCGGTCGGCAAGCGTCGATTTTCCATGATCGATATGCGCGATGATGGAAAAATTACGGATATTTAATTGCTTCATGTTAATTGGAAAGCGAAGTCCTTGCCGTGGCTGACAAGATTTTCGGCCAACGCTTGGGATGTTGCTTCGGAATATATTCTTAATATGGGCTCAGTGCCTGAAAGACGGAATAGAAGCCAGCTTTCATCATCCAAGATTATTTTGACGCCATCGGTTCTTTTAATTTCTTTCACGGCATGGCCTAAAAGTTCTTTTGGATTGTAATCCGTCAGCACTTCGAATAATTTCGTTTTGAATTCGTTGGGGTAATTCAGATCATTTCGGACATAATAAAGTTTCCCGAATTCTTTTTCAACAGCGCTGAGGATCTGTTCGAAAGTCTGCTTTCGCATGGCCATCATCTCGACCAATAAAAGCGAGGACAAGAGACCGTCCCTTTCATAAAGATAATTTTGAAATCCGATGCCTCCGGATTCCTCGCCGCCGATCAATACATTCTCACGGCGCATGATCTCGCAAACATATTTAAAGCCGACCGGCGTTTCATGCACCTTCAGTCCATACTTTCTGGCGACCTTGTAGATAAGCGCTGTATTAGATATTGTCGTTACCACGCTACCTGTTTTTTTCAGATCTTCGACAAAATGGATCAGGATCAGCGATAGGATAATGCCCGGGGAAATAAATTCTCCTCCCGGGCGGACTGCGCCCACTCGATCGGCGTCGCCATCCGTCACGACGGCCAGATCAAATTCATTATTTTTCATCCGCTCAATGGACGGCCCAAGGTTGTGCGGTATCGGTTCCGGACTGAAACCAGCGAAAGTTATGTCTCGTTGGCTGCGGATCGTCGTTACTCGGATCTTCCCGCCCGTAAGCATATCTTCGATACGTTTGGCGCCAACGCCATGCATGGAATCCACAAGGATCTTGAACGGCGCTTCTCGGATCAGGTCCAAGCGCACATATTTTTTTAAAAATTCCAAATATTTCTGGTTAAAATCGGAAAGCTCCGGATTCATCGGCTCGAATGGTTTTTTGAGAACAGGGTTTTTCCCTATAAAACTTTCGACGCCATTGGTGATATTCTTATCCGCCGAACCTCCAAAATCCGTTTTGATCTTTATGCCGTTGTATGCCGGCGGATTATGGCTTGCTGTGACTACAATTCCCGAATCATATTTTTCATCCACGATTTTAAAACTTACAGCCGGCGTCGGGCACGCCGCGCTGGTCAAGGATACTTGGATACCGTTTGCAATAAGAATTTCGGCTATCGTTTTGGCGAAATTTTCGGAGTCTTTTCTGTAATCATAACCCACCGCCACTCGAGGAGGTTTATTCGAAGGTTTTTTAGCAAATTCGGTTTTCAAATAATCGCTAAACGCTTGCGCGACAAGCTCCACATTTTGAAAAGTAAATTCTTTGCCCATGATGGCGCGCCAACCATCTGTACCAAATTTTATCGTTGGCATCTTAAGAGCTCAATCGCCTGCTTGATGTCTGATTTGCCGAAAATAGCCGTGCCGGCGACGAGCACATTGGCTCCCGCAGATACGGCCTTTTTGGATGTTTCCTGATTGATTCCGCCGTCTACTTGTATATCCCTGTCAAAATGATCCCGAAGTTCGGATATTTTGGTAAGAACTTCCGGCATGAACGCCTGACCGCCGAAACCCGGATTCACCGTCATCAAAAGCACCATATCGACGTTCGGAAGACTTTCTTCGATCCGCGATAAGGGAGTGGCGGGCTTGAGAGAAACTCCGCAAGTGATCGCGTGTGAATGCACAAGCTCCACCACTTCATGAAGATTTCCGTGGCAGGCTTCCGCGTGAAAAGTGATGTGATCCGCTCCTGCGTCAACAAAGTCGCCTATGTATTTTTCAGGCCGCTCGATCATTAAGTGCACATCCAGCGGAAGCGCCGTAACTTTTCGGATCGCCTTAACAATGAATGGGCCGACGGTCAAATTTGGCACAAAATGCCCGTCCATTACATCGATGTGAAGCATATCACAGCCGGCTTTCTCGACTTTGGCGATCTCCGCTGAAAGATTGGAAAAATCGGCCGCTAAAAGTGAGGGGGCGATCTTAATTTTTCGGTTCATCGGCTTTTTGGTCTTTGTCTCGAAGTGACCTGAGGAAATCCTCATAAATCACCTGCTTTTCTTCTCTGGAGGCCGCGAAATAGATAAAAGCGGCGATCAGAAGAAGCATCCATGTTTTATAATAAATGCCTGAAAAGACAAATATTATAGCAAAAATCCTACCGATAGAAACAGAAATTCTAGTCGCTTTAAGATAATTCATGCGTGAAGCGAGAGCGGACCTTAAGATTCTACCTCCATCCATCGGAAACGCCGGGATAAGATTGAACGCGCCGAGAACCGGGTTTATCCAAAAAACGTTCGAGATCATTTGTGGCCACGACTCCAGACCCGGCGCAAATAAAAGGTCCTTCCCTAGGATCCAGTAAAGCGGAAAAAAGAGAACAACTGCAAATGAAAAGTTAAAAAGAGGCCCTGCGATCGAGATCAAAAACTCTTTTTTCGGCTCTCTTGGGATATACTGCATACCGGCGACACCCCCCATCATATAAAGCGTAATGGCGGGCACATTGACCCCAAAAGACCTGGCCACCAGACTGTGACATAGTTCATGCGCTAAGACGCATGCAAAAACAGCCAGAACCAGCACAAAAGCGCGAAGACCGACAGACAGGCCGCCCTGCCAGCCGTAATAAATACCTAAAAAAGTGGGTAGCAGGACAAAGCTCGGGTGAACGCGAATATCGATCCCGATGATGCGGAAGATCCGGAATGAACGAAGCATGGTGGGTTATGAAGTTAGAGGCCGAAAGAGATTCCGATGGTCTTTTTCCAATGCGTTAGCATTAGGACCCACAATGGCCAGACTAAACCGCGATTCTTTAAAGATTTTTCTTGCCACACGTTGCAGATCTTCTGCGCTGATCTTCTCTATTTTCTTCGCAACTTCTTGAGGGGTTTTGTATCGTCCCAAACAAACCATGTATTCTCCGGCCCATAACATATTATTCATAGTACTTTCGAGTCCCAAAGACATTTGGCCGAGGTAAAATTCTTTGGCACGTTTAAGTTCGTCCTGTCTCACCAGATCTTTGCCGATTAGCTCAAGCTCAGAAACGATTACTTTCAATGCCTCTGAAACTTTTTTATTATCAACACCCGCTGAGATCCCGAAAGCGCCGGTTTCATGGAATTTGCGCGTATAAGAACCAATCTCGTAAGCCAGTCCACGATCCTCTCTTACTTTATTAAAAAGTCTGGAGGACATGTTCCCTCCCAAGACGATGCTCAAGATTTCAAGCGGATATTCATCCGGATCCTGCTTTGGGAACGCGTGTACACCCAAAGCAAGATGAGTCTGTTCGGTAGCTTTTGAAATTACTTTGAAACGCGGTTTTTCCTGATGCTCGCTAAATAAATGTACATCCTTTTTTTTGACAGGCTTTGTCAGACTGAAATGGGTTTTAGCCAGTTTCAAAAGCTTGCTATGCCTAATATCTCCGGCAACGACTATTGTAATAAGCGAAGGTTCGTAATACCTATCCCTATAGCCCTTGATGTCTTTGAATGTCATCGCGCCCACCGTTTCTATTGAGCCAGCTATAGGCCGCCCAAGCGCATGTTTGGGCCACATGAGTTCCGTCAAAAGCTCATCAACAAGCTGAGAGGGCTGGTCTTGCGTCATCTTGATCTCTTCCATGATGACCGTGCGTTCCTTTTTGATATCTTCTTCTCTCAGAGAAGCGTTCAGCACCATGTCCGACAGGACTCCAAACACCTGGTCCAAATGCCTGCTCGCGGATTTTGCCAAAAAACAGGTGTACTCTTCGGAAGTAAAAGCGTTCAGACTGCCGCCGACACCTTCGACCGCTTCTTTGATCTGATTGGCAGTGAGCTTTGAAGTGCCTTTAAAAACAAGATGCTCTAAAAAATGGGATACACCGCTAAGCCTCTGTTCTTCATCGCGCGCACCGATATGAACCCATATTCCTATCGATACAGACTCTCTTTCCTTCATCGGAACAGATATGACGCGGATGCCGTTTGAAAGCTTGGATAGCTCAATCTTCATTATTATTCCCTATTTATTTTTGCGCCGTGACTCTAGGAACATCTGGAGGATCATAGTAGCCGCCAAACGGTCGCTGTTTTCTTTTTGTTTTTTACGCGAAAGCCCTTCTTCGATCATCAGACGTCCAGCCTCGCGGCTGGTAAGCCGTTCATCCCAAGTTTTTACAGGTAGCCGTAGTTCTTGCTCGATCAAAGGAACCAAAGTCGTGATTTCAGCGGCTTTGGGACCATGGCTACCATCCATGTTAACCGGGAGACCGATCACCACCTCCTTTATATTATATTCTTTGCACAATTTAATGAGCGAGGCGATAAAATTTTTTTTGCCCAAGTTTTGAAGCGTCTCAATACCTTGCGCTGTAATACCCAAAGGGTCTGATACTGCAAGCCCGATCCTTTTTTGACCATAATCGATCGCGAGGATCCTCATGCTCGGATCTTTTTAAATAAAAGCGCCGCCTCCTCCGCGCGGCCTTTTTTGCATATCAAGGTACCTAGAGGTGTTTTTACCACGACAAGATCTTTGACCCCGAGCGTTACCACCGGCGCGTCGGTGTGGTTCAAAAGGAACGTGTTCAAACTTTCAGCCATGTGTGCTGCTCCGTAAGAAAAATTTCTATCGGTTCGACGCGGCAGTTTTTCTGAAAACATATCCCAATTGCCCATATCGCACCAGTCCATGCGAGTTTCGCATATCGCGATGCAATCGGCTTTCTCCAGAAGCGCGTAATCTATCGACAGATTAGGCAGTTTTTTATAGCTTGATGAGAGATATTTGGGGTCGTAATTTTTTGAGAACTCCGGTGAAAATTTTTTCATGGCATTAAAAAAAACTTTCGCTCGCCAAGTAAACATCCCCGCATTCCAAAGAAAAATCCTCTTCTTGATATAAAAAAGCGCTTTTTTTCGATCCGGTTTTTCTACGAACCGTTTGACTCTAAATGCGTCGGCAAAACCTTGGATCGAGTCACCTTTTTGAATATAGCCATAACCTGTTGCGGGAAACGTCGGTTTTATACCTACGGTCACCAAGAACTCTTTTTTTTCAGCCAAATGAATAGCCGATAGAATAGTTTTTTTGAATTCTTTCTCATTTTCGATCAAATGATCGGCCGGAAAGAATGAAATGATCTCTTCGTTGCCGAATTTTTTCTGTATCATTTCACAAGAAAGAAATATGGCGGCGGCGGTATTGTTGCGGAATGGCTCGATCAATATGTTGCTGACGCGGAGCGCGGGCAATTCCTTCCTGATAAGCGCAAAGTGAGGCCTTGTTGTTACAACATAAATAGAATCTTTTTTGTAGACCTTAAGAAGGCGCTTGTATGTCTTTTGAAGCAACGAATCTTTTCCATTGAATTGGATCCTATATTTCGGAAATTTGGAATGGGTCATCGGCCAAAAACGCTCCCCCTGGCCTCCCGCCATGATGATCGCTTTTGCCATATCAGACCTTTTTTCCCATGGCCTTTGCAATAGGCCGGATGAATTTTTTAGAGAATTGCGCCGCGTTAGCCGATGGATGCGCCGCCAAAGATTTAACAACAGCGCTTCCTATAATGACTCCGTCTGAAAAGCGAGCAACTTTTTTGGCTTGTTCTGGCGTGGAGACACCAAAGCCCACGCAGACAGGAAGACGAGATGTCTTTTTAATAGCTTTGATCCTTCGGCCCAAATCGACCGGCACGGATTTTCTGGCGCCTGTGATACCTGTTAATGATACGTAATAAATAAAACCTCGTGAAGAATTCGATACAAGCCAGATCCTCTTTTCTGTGCTTGTAGGGGCGAGCAAATACACCAACGCGATATTGTGACGGCGCATAATCGGAGCGACGTCTTGTCCTTCGTCGGGCGGAAGATCCGGAATGATCACTCCATCAAGCCCTGATTTTCTGGCAGATTTGGCGAAAGATTCTAACCCGTGGCGCAGGATTGGATTCAGATAACTCATTAAGAGAATAGGGATCTGGGATCTTTTACGGACACGCTGAACAAGTTTTAAGATCTTGGGTAAATTTGTTCCTCTCTTCAATGAACGCTGTGAAGCGGCCTGGATCACCGGACCGTCAGCAAGCGGATCTGAAAATGGCACACCGAGCTCAATAAGGTCTACGCCGTCTTTTTCAAACGAATGAATAAGCGCTTCATTTTTTTGAAGACCAGGATCCCCTGCTGTCATATAAATGATCAGCGCTTTTTTTCTTTGTTTCTTTAATTCGGCGAACTTTTTATCGATTCTATTCATGATAACCCATCGCTTTAGAGATCTGGACGACGTCTTTATCACCTCGCCCTGATAAGCAAAGGACGATCGTGTCGCTTTTTTTGAATTTGGATCTATTCTTCAGTAGGTAACCGATCGCGTGGGCCGGTTCCAGCGCCGGAATGATCCCTTCTGTTTCGCTTAAAGCTTTCACGCCTGCCAGCGCTTCTTTATCGGTAGCGGAGACATAGTTCACGCGTTTTGTCGATTTCAAATAAGCGTGTTCCGGGCCCACACCGGGATAATCGAGCCCCGCCGATATCGAATGCGCCAGATTGATCTGGCCGTCGCGGTCTTGCAAAACTTCGCTTTTGGATCCGTGAAGAACGCCGATACTTCCTTTTGTGAGAGTCGCGGCATGTTGAGAGGTATGCGTTCCCAAGCCCGCCGCCTCGACACCGATCATTTTGGAATTCGTCGATAAAAACGGGTGGAACAATCCAATGCTGTTGGAACCTCCGCCGACACAGGCGACCAAATAATTCGGCCAAGGTGAACGCATTTTCTTTAATTGCGATTTAACTTCTTTCCCTATGACCGACTGAAAATCACGCACCATCATTGGATAAGGGTGCGGTCCAATCACAGAGCCAATAATATAATGAGTATCTCTGACATTCGTGACCCAATCGCGTATCGCTTCGTTCACAGCGTCTTTCAGAGTCTGCGAACCTGTTCTCACCGGGATAACCCGCGAACCCAAAAGTTTCATGCGGAACACATTGAGTGCCTGCCTTTCGATATCCTCTTGACCCATATACACGTCACAAGAAATACCAAAAAGTGCGCAGACCGTAGCCGTCGCTACCCCATGCTGTCCAGCGCCTGTCTCAGCAATAACCCGCTTTTTTTTCATCCGAAGCGTCAAAAGCACCTGACCTAAGGTATTATTTATTTTATGAGCGCCTGTATGCAAAAGATCCTCGCGCTTTAAAAAAACGCGTCTTACACCTAAAACTTTTGACAGACGCTTGGCTTCGGTCAATTTTGTAGGCCTTCCTGCGAAATTCTGAAGATAATCATTCAATTCTTTTTGAAATCCGGGATCTTTTTTTGCCAAGCGGTAACTCGCCTCAAGCTCGTCAAGCGCGGACATCAGCGTCTCCGGCACATACTTGCCGCCATAAGGTCCAAAATGTCCTTTTTTGTCTGGCATATGAGTAAAATTATTTTTTTGCATTTTTGATGAACTGTTTAACCAAAACAGGGTCTTTTTTTCCCGGGTATTTTTCAACCCCCGAAGACACATCAACACCATACGGGGACAGCTTACAGATCACGGTCTGCACATTTCGGGGGTCGAGTCCACCTGAAATGATATAAGGTTTTGGAGTATTTTTCATTCTTAAAATATTCCAATCAAATCTCTTGCCGCTACCTCCATAAATACCGCCTGCTTTTGTATCAAATAGATAAGCGTCGGCTTTGTACGTTTCCACTACTTTCAAATCTTCTTTTTTGGAAATCCTGAATGCTTTTATGATCTTTAAGACTCCAAAACCTGAAAGCTCGGAAGCTGACTCATCCCCGTGAAGCTGTATTGCAGAAAACCGGCATTCTGATGCGATCCGTAAAATATTCTTTTTAGTTTCGTTAACGAACACTCCCACCGTTGTAACCCAAGGGCCGAGGCGAAGCGATATTTTTTTGGCGTCATTTAACGATATCCGTCTTGGGCTTTTAGCGAACACAAACCCTATCGCATCGGCTCCGAATTCAACAGCGTCTTCCGCGTCGCGAAGATTGGTTATGCCGCAGATCTTGACCCGCGTCACAGAACAGCTTTCAAATTCTTCAGCGCTTTTCCAGGATCATTTTCCCGCATCAAACTCTCACCAATAAGCACTGCGTCAACGCCCAATCGCTTTAAATATAACAAGTCTTCGGGACTTTGGATACCGCTTTCAGAAACAATCAGCGTTTTTTTTGGAAAACGTTTGAGAAGACGCTCAGTCACGCCCAGATCTACTTTAAACGTGTGCAGATCACGGTTATTGATGCCGACCATCTTGGGCTTCAGCGGCAATATCTTATCAACATCTTCCGGTGTATGCACTTCAAAAAGCACGTCCAACCCCAACTCAAATGCTTTTTTGCTTAAAACTTCAAGCTCCTCTTTCGACAAAATGTCAGCGATCAGAAGTATCGCATCCGCTCCAATGATCCTGGCTTCATAGATCTGATAAAGGTCGAGGATAAAATCCTTTCTCAATATAGGAAGTTTTGTGCGACCGCGCACTTTTTTCAAAACTTTTACAGATCCTCCAAAAAAATTCTCATCCGTCAATACCGATAAAGCGCTTGCACCTGCGCGCTCATAAGATTCCGCGATCGCTACCGGCCGAAAATTTTTTCTTAAAATACCTTTCGATGGCGAACGTTTCTTTATTTCGGCGATCACAGCGACGCCTCTGATTTTCTTCAAAGAGTCATAAAAACTAGTTTTCTTTTTGGGTAATTTTTTGATCGCAAGAAGCAATTTCTCGATTGGATTCTTTTGCTTCAAAAGCTCTATTTCTTGGGTCTTATTTTTGACTATCTGATCAAGGATCGTCATCAAACCGTCACTTTTTTAGAAAATAAAATAATTTCTTCCAGTTTCTTATGAACCGCGCCTTCGGCCAAAAGTTTTTTTGCTACATGAACACCTTCTTTAATGGAGCTTGCCTTTCCTGATATATAAAGTGCGGCTGCCGCGTTTAAAGAAACCAGATCATGATTGACTCCTTGACCGCCTTTTAAAACTTCAAGCGCCATTTTTTTTGAATCTTCTTTTGTGTCGCATACAGGGATTTTATGCGAACTTTTTTGAATTCCGTGTTCCTCCGGCAATATTTCATATTTTTTCAGTTGCCCCTTCGTAAGCTCTACTGCGAAAGTTCTATCCGAGACACTTATTTCATCCAACCCATCGGCGCCATGAACTACTAAAGCCCTTTTTGTGCCAAGGTCTAAAAGCGCCTGGGCTACGATCTCGATGAGTTTTTTATCGTAAACACCGATCACTTGATACTGCACGCCGGCTGGGTTCGATAAAGGGCCTAAAATATTAAAAATCGTTTTGCCTTTGATCTTTTTTCTGGCGGGTCCTGCAAAACGGGTCGCGGGATGGAATATGGGTGCGAATAAGAACGCGAATCCGATATTTTCAATCGCTTTTTCAACCGCGCTAACCGGAAGGTCTATCGGAACTCCTAACGATTCCAGAAGATCAGCGCTTCCTGAAACGCCCGACAACGAACGGTTGCCGTGTTTAGCCACCCTAACCCCTGCCGCGCAAGCTGTCAAAGCAGCTAAAGTTGAAACATTAAGCGTTCGGCTACCGTCTCCTCCAGTGCCGCAGGTATCAAGAAGATCCGGATAATTTTTGGATAATGTGAGCGCGTGCTTGCGCATCACATTTGCACCGGCCGCGATCTCAGCGGCTGTTTCGCCTTTTTCCCTCAGAAGGATCAAAAACCGCTCTATCTCCTCATCCGATGCGCGACCGGAAATGACGAATTCCATCGCGCTTGCCATTTCTGCGGGATCCAAATCTTTGCGCTCCTGCAATTTCAAAAGAACGTCCTTCATTTCAAACTAAGAAAATTTCTTAGGATCTCTTTGCCCGACTGAGTCAAGATCGATTCGGGATGAAATTGAACGCCGTATATCGGATATTTTTTATGCCTCAAACCCATGATCTCTTTTTCTTTAGTCTCGGCGGTGATCTCAAGATCTTTCGGAAAACCTTTCCTATCTACAAGAAGCGAATGATACCGTGTCGCCACGAATGGGTTGTCGATATTTTTAAATATTCCTTTACCGTTATGAAATATCTGGGATGTTTTTCCATGCATCAGACGTTTGGCGCCGACAACGTTTCCGCCGAACACCTCACCAATACATTGATGTCCCAAGCAAACGCCGAGGATCGGTATCTTTGAGCCCAGCTTTTTAATAGCTTCCTTGGAAACTCCAGCGTCTTTTGGGCTTCCGGGTCCCGGCGATATCACGATGCGCGCGGGTTTTAACTTTTTAATCCCTTCAACCGTGATCGCATCGTTGCGATAAACTTTGAGCTCTTGGCCCATTTCACCTAAATATTGGACAAGATTATAAGTAAAGGAGTCGTAATTATCGATCATCAATATCATTGCAAAGCTCCCGCCGAAGATAATTCGATGGCTTTTAGAAGCGCTTTGGCTTTGTTCACTGTTTCTTGATATTCCTTTTTAGGATCTGAATCCGCTACAATGCCGGCGCCTGCCTGCACAAAAGCCCTTCCACCTTTCACCAAGATCGTGCGGATCGCAATGCAGGAATCCAAATTTCCCGAATAGCTGAAATAACCCACAACACCCGAATAAAAACCTCTTTTTTGATTCTCCAGCTCATCTATGATCTCCATTGCGCGGACTTTAGGGGCGCCCGAGATCGTCCCGGCCGGAAAAGTCGCGCGCAAAAGGTCAAAGATCGTTTTATCCTCTCGAAGTTTTCCCTCAACGTTGCTGACGATATGCATCACGTGGGAATAGCGTTCGATGGTCATAAATTCTGACACTTTCACCGATTGATAATCGCAAACACGTCCGAGATCATTCCGGCCAAGATCCACAAGCATCAAATGCTCCGCGCGTTCCTTTGGGTCCTTCAGAAGCTCCTTTTCAAGCGCCACGTCCTCTTTTGGATTGTGTCCGCGGCGGCGCGTTCCCGCGATCGGCCTTAAGATCGCTTTGTGGTCGTCGCAACGCACATGAACTTCGGGAGAAGAACCAACTAATTGAAATTCATCGCAATTCAGGTAAAACATGTAAGGCGAAGGATTGATAGACCGCAATGCTCGATAGATGTCGAACACATTAGAAGGTGCTGCCGTGCTAAAAACCTGTGAAAGCACCACTTGAATGATGTCGCCTTTTTTGATGTACCGCTTTGCCTTTAAAACAGCTTTTTCAAAAGCTGATTCCGTAAAATTAGAATCAACGCCGTTAGTAGAGTGCGTGGAGGCACTTGAAGTGTGGTGTCCATGATCAAGGGATCTCAAACGCTGGATCTCGGAATCGATTTTTTCTATGGCGTGATCATAGGCCTCTTCAGCATCTTTAAAATTATCCACAAACACGTTTGAAACGACTTTTATCTTTTTTTGAATGTGATCAAATATCAATATCGTGTTCGTAAAAATAAAAAGTGAATCGGGGATCTGCAAAACGTCTTTATTCTTATCGGGGATCCTCTCTATAAAACGGACTGTATCATATCCCAGGTACCCGACGGCTCCACCTGAAAATGGCGGTAATTCCTTAACGGGGACCTGTTCGTAACGTTTTAAGATCTTTTCAAGCTCATAAAGCGGATCGTGGGCCGTTACAAAATGATCCTCGGGTTTACCGGGCTCGGAGATCGATATTTTCTTCTCTTTGCTTTTAAATACGAGCGACGGCGCGCCGCCGATGAATGAATATCTTGCGATCTTCTCGCCGCCTTCGACCGATTCGAGCAAATAAGAATAAGGTTTGTCACCGAGCTTGATAAAACATGATACCGGCGTCTCAAGGTCCGCAAGGATCTCTCGATAAACAGGGATCAGATTCCCCTTTTTTGCCAGTTTAAGAAATTCTTTCTTATTCGGAAAATACTCGTTCACTAGTATACTTTCTCCGGATTGAATACCAAAGGATCTGTGATCGCTTGGGCACCGTCACTGTTTATTTTTTCAAAATAACAACTGAAGTAACCTTTGTGGCAGCCAGCCACTTTTTGATCAATGAGAAAAAGCAGTGACTTGCCTTCACAGTCAATGCGGAATTCCTGCACGGCCTGCGTGTGCCCCGATGTTTCGCCTTTCATCATTAACTTGTTCTGAGAGCGACGAAAAAGATAAATAAAACCTTTTTCGAGCGTCGCTCTAAGCGCGATCTCATTCATATAACAAAGTGTCAGCACTTTTTGCGTCTTTTTATCCTGGATGATCGCGGGAATAAGCCCTTGGGCATCAAATTTTAACCGCGATTTTATTTTTTCAAATGTTGCATCGGTCATAAACGAACTAACACCCCTTTCTTTTTTAGATATTTCTTTGCTTCTTGGATCGTAAATTCCTTAAAATGAAAAATGCTGGCCGCCAAAACAGCATCCGCTTTTCCGCGAACAAAACCCTGAACTAAGTGATCGAGATTTCCTGCTCCACCGGAAGCGATCACGGGTATTCGAACAGCTTCCGACACGGAACGTAGAAGCTTAAGATCATAACCCTCTTTGGTTCCGTCCTGGTCCATGCTGGTTAAAAGGATCTCCCCGGCGCCGAGTTTTTCGACACGCTTAGCCCACGATACCGCTTCAAGCGGAGTTTTCTGTCTTCCGCCGTGCGTATAAACGTCCCAGCAGCCCTTTTTTGTTAAAGATCTTTTTGCGTCGATCGCAACAACGATACACTGCGCGCCGAACCGCTCAGCCGCTTCCTTGACAAACGCAGGGCGTTTTACCGCTGATGTATTGATCGAAACCTTATCGGCGCCGGCATTGAGCAGTGTCCGAATGTCTTCGACGCTATTGATGCCTCCTCCAACTGTGAGGGGCATGAAAACTTTCTCTGCGGTACGCCTCACCACATCAAGCAATATCCCGCGTTTTTCATGGGATGCAGTGATATCCAAAAAAACGAGCTCATCCGCGCCCGCTTTATCGTAAAAAACCGCGCATTCTACCGGGTCTCCGGCATCGCGCAAACCTAAAAATTTCGTTCCTTTGACAACGCGGCCTTCCCGCACATCTAAACAGGGAATGATTCTTTTTGCAAGCATGTTTTGACCGCATCTCTCAATTGGATCTTATTTTCATAGATCGCCTTGCCGATGATCACGCCTATGATATTTTTTTGTTTCAAATCCAGAAGCATTTGAATATCTTGCAGAGACGATACGCCGCCGGAAGCGATCACATCTGTCGAAACCGATTGACTCAGCGTTTTTATCTCTTTCATATTTATTCCTTTTAAAGCGCCGTCTTTCGAAATATCGGTGTAAATAATGGTCTTCGCGCCAAGTGACTGAGCGTCTTTCGCCAAATCCACCGCTTTGATCTTAGAAATTTTTGTCCATCCGTCAGTGGCCACAAAACCGCTTAAGGCATCGATACCGATAATTGCACGCTCCTTGAATTCAGCTATCGATTCTTTCATGAATCCGGAATCAAGGCACGCCTGAGTGCCGAAGATGACCCATGAAGCGCCCATCCTGATGTATTCTTCAGCTATCTTGAGATTTCGCACACCACCGCCCGCTTCGACAGGGATCTTTACATTCCGGATGATCGATTCAACCGAACTCAAATTTTTAGGCTTGCCCTCAAGCGCTCCGTCGAGATCCACAACGTGGATCCTTGAAGCGCCTGCTTCTTCAAAGCGTTTCGCGACAGCAGCTGGAGTCTCAGAGTAGATCTTCTCTTCTTTGAAATTCCCCTGTAAAAGCCGTACCACTTTCCCATTTTTCAGATCGATCGCAGGTATCGGGATCATTTCAATTTTGGCTCTGATATTCGATGAAATTGCGTATGATTTGAAGGCCGCCGGCTTGACTTTTCTCCGGATGAAACTGCGTCGCGAAAATATTCTCTTTCCATATCGCAGAGCAAAAATGAGCCCCATAACCGGTGGTTGCCAAAACCCACGACTTGTCTTCAGGAACACCGTAATAAGAATGGACAAAGTAAAAATAGTCCTTATCCTTGATTTTCTTCAAAACAGGGCAGCCGCGCTTTTTTGTCTCAAGCGTATTCCAACCCATATGAGGGATCTTGAGCTTTCCTTTGAACCGAACCACGCTGCCTGAGATAATATCCAAACCTTTCATGCGTTCCCCTTCTTCGCTGCGGGAAAATAAAAGTTGCAGCCCCAGACACACACCAAGGTACGGCGCACCGCTTCTGATCTTTTCTTTGATCGGTTCAACCAGGCCCAGTTTTTTAAGCTCCTTCATCGCATGAGTAAAAGCGCCGACACCCGGCACGACAAGCTTCTCGGCTTTTTCAATGTCCTTTGCGGATGAACTTATCTTTGGGTGAGCGCCGTTCGCCTCGAATGCTTTCTCGACGCTGCGCAAATTACCCATCCCATAGTCAACGATCACGATCATAATTTTCCCTTTGTGGACGGAACAGACTTTGACCGCTCATCGATCTGTGTGGCCCAATCCAGCGCCTTTGCCAGAGATTTAAAAGTGGCTTCGATCACATGATGCGGCTGATCGCCCGATATAAAATCAACATGCAACGTGATCCCCATATGATCGGCAAAAGATTCCAAAAAATGTTTCGTGTCAGCAACCGTGTAATTCATACTGTTCTGCTTCGCACGCAAAGCTGGATGATCGAGCCATTTAGTTTTTGCGTTTGTATGCGCATGAAAAGAGCCTCTTCCACTGATATCGATCGTGACACGCGTCCCTGACAGCGCTTCATCGAGCGGAGCTCTAAAATCGGCAAAACGACGGATGCCCTTTTTATCGCCAAGCGCTTTTTTAAAAGCTTCCCCAAGCGTGATCGCGACATCCTCATTGGTGTGATGGGTGTCGACATCCAGATCTCCGACAGCCTTTATCTGAATATCGAAATGCCCGTGTTTTGCCAGACTTTCTAGCATATGGTCCAAAAACCTTAATCCCGTTTTCACACCAGCTTTGCCTTTCCCGTCGATATTCACGCTGGCGGTAATGGACGTTTCGCGGGTTTTTCTTTTGACAATAGCTTTTCTTTTTTTCATGTCACTCCTTTTAAACGATCACCGTCATTCAAAACGAACCTTGACAGATTCCATATGTTTTGGCAAACCTTCTAGTGTCGCCAAATTCTCAATCGGCGCTTTGACCTTCTCAAGCGCTTTTCGATTGTAAGAAATAATATGGGAGCTTTTCAGAAAATCCGTTATGGATATTCCTGAGAAAAATCTAGCAGTCCCATTCGTCGGCAGCACATGGCTTGGCCCGGCCACATAATCACCCACTGCTGTCGGAGTATAAGAACCTACGAATATCGCGCCGGCATGTTTAATGTCTTTAAGGATGCGCTGCGGATTCTTCACCATGATCTGAAGATGTTCGGGAGCGATCTGGTTCACAACATCAACCGCTTGCTTTAAATTTTTGACGACCACAATGTGACCGCGCGCCGGCACCTTTTTGATCACTTTGGCCAGACGCTTAGAGGTCGTCACAAGGATCGAAGTGCCCATGTGATGCTCGCTCTGCGCCAAAAGATCGGCTATCACAAAATCCGGCTCTGAATAATCATTGGCAATGATCACGACTTCTGTTGGTCCCGCGATCATATCAATGTCGCAATAACCGAACACCTGACGCTTGGCCTCAGCCACATAAGCATTGCCAGGGCCTATGATCTTATCAACACGCGGGATCGTTTTTGTGCCAAATGCGAATGCCGCGATCGCCTGAGCGCCGCCGGCTTTGTAGACGCCGTCCACCTTCAGAAGATTTGCAACAACCAAAATATGCGGATCCACGCTTTTGAATTTATTTGGCGGTGTGATGAGATAAATTTTTTCGACACCGGCTATCTTTGCCGGAAGCACTGTCATATAAACCGTTGAAGGAAGAGGCACAGTTCCCGACGGAACGTAAATACCTACCGATTCCAAGGGTCTGATCTTCTCGCCAAGCACAACACCATCCTCGCTCACCGTCTTCCAAGAACGCTTCAATTGTTTCTTGTAATAACAACTCACATTTTCAACAGCCACTTTCAGCGTCGAGACAAAGTCAGGATTGATGTTCTGATACGCGCCGTTTATCTCGCTCTCACTGACACGGAATTCCTTCGGCGAAAGTTTTACTTTGTCAAATTTCCTGGTATAACGCACCAGCGCCTCGTCACCGTTATTTTTCACATCATCCACGATCCTACGGACTTTTTCCTCAATGCGCCGGTCACGCCGTGCAAATCGATGGAAAAGCTTTTGAAATTTTTGGCTCGAGGGTTTAATAACTTTCATTTGGCTAAACTTTCTTTGATAATCTTTTCGCCCAGAGCTATCGCTTCGTTAACCTTTTGGACATCTTTACCTCCTCCGACAGCGAAATCCGGTCGTCCACCGCCATTTCCCTGCACCGTGGCCGAGATCTCTTTAACGATCTTGCCTGAATTAAAACCTTTTTTCACCAGATCGTCACTACCTGCCACAACAAGAGAAATTTTATCCGCTGAGTCGGACACAAAAAGAGCGGTGAAAGAAATTTTTGAACTCCTTAAATAATCACAGGCAAATTTCAAAGTATCCGTGTCGGCGCCGGATATTTTTTCTTTCACAAACTTCGCTCCGGCAACAACGGGCGCTTTTTCAAGGTCCTTATCAAGCCGTTCCCTAACTTTCCTGTTGAGCGACTTAGACATTTTTGATTTGAGTTCCGAAATTTGTAATAGGCGCTCTTTAAGACTGCTTATCATATCATCCGAGCGAATTCCAAAATCTTTGGTCATGGATTTCAATTCGTTTTCTTGACTCTGTAAAAGCACTTTGGCGCCTCGACCGGTCACCGCCTCAATACGCCGGACACCGGCCTGTATCGAACTTTCTGAAACGATCTTGAATGTCTCAATTTCTCCGGTCGAATGAAGATGGGTGCCGCCGCATAATTCCTTTGAAAAATCGCCGACGGATACGACACGAACCTCGTCACCGTATTTTTCACCAAAAAAAGCAATCGCACCGGATTCCACCGCCTTTTCCTTCGACATGACCTTTTTGTCTAGCGTGATATTCTTGCGGATCTCGGTGTTCACGAGTTCTTCGACGGCGGATATCGTTTTGGCGTCCAATGCGCTGAAATGCGTGAAATCAAAGCGTAATCTGTCAGGCGCGACGAGTGAGCCGCTCTGCTTTACGTGATCCCCCAATGCTTTTCTTAAAGCACTGTGCAAAAGGTGTGTTGCTGTATGATTTTTCATGATGTCGGCACGGCGTTCTGCGTCCACAACCAATTCATAAACTTTACCTGGCTCAGCGTACCCAGATTCAATTTTTACCCTGTGAGCGACACATTTTTCTATCCATTGTGTGTCCAAAACCTTCGCCGAAAGCCCATTTCCAGAAACAAGTCCCGTATCACCGATCTGTCCGCCTGATTCGGCATAGAATGGCGTTCGGTCGAAGATCAAAAGCCCTTCTTCTCCGGCCTTTAACGTATCGACAACAATATCTTGCGTGATGATTTTCAAAAGCCTGCCTTGATCTTTGGTTTTCTCATACCCCAAAAATATCGTACTCGGCAATCCATCAATTAGGTGATAAGAACCTTTTTTTGAAAAAATTTCGCCAGTGATCTTACTTGACTGCCTAGACCTTTCTCTCTGCTCCTCAAGAAACCTATTGAATGATTCTGCATTTAAATTTACACCAACCTCAGCAGCTGTTTCCTGAATTAGTTCGAATGGTAAACCGTGAGTGTCATAATACAAAAAAGCGATTGATGCAAGAATGATATCAAATTGTTTTTCAGAGTTTTTTTCCTTGCACTCTAACAAGCTCTGTCTAAGCTTTGGAAGCATTCCTGTTCTTAAGAATAAATAATTACCCTCTTCTCCCATGACGATTGCTTCAATAGTCTTCTGACTGCTTAATAGATTTGGGTAAGTATTTCCATAAATTGCTGTTACAACTGGTATAAGTGTGTGCAAAGAGCCTGGATTAATGGCGCCTGCACGTTGAAAATGGTCACTTGCTAGACGGATAATTTTTCGAATAACATATCCACGCCCCTCATTTGATGGAAGCACACCATCGGCAATAGAAAAGACAATTGCGCGAATATGATCCATCACAGCATTTTCATGCGCTTTCTCGTTTGAACCTGTTTTAAGCAAACGCTTAAGCTCGGTCCTGATTTTTTGAAAATTGTCCGTATCGAAATTGCTGGCTACGCCCTGCAATACTGCCGCTGTGCGTTCCAAACCCATTCCGGTATCGATATTCTTCTGAGGCAGCGGCTTGAGCGAGCCATCGGATTGGCGGTCAAATTGCGTGAACACAAGATTCCATATCTCGACGCCTTTTCCGGGCGTTTCGCCGACATAGATCTCGGAACACGGTCCGCAAGGTCCGTTGGGCCCGTCTTTGGGTGCGTTGGCCGGCCAAAAATTATCTTCAGGACCCATACGCACGATCCTTGATTCAGGCAAGTTCATCTTGCTCTTCCAAATACCGAACGCTTCATCATCCTCTTGGTAAACCGAAACCCAAAGTTTTTCTTTCGGTAAACGCAGCTCTTTGGTCACAAATTCCCATCCCCATCCGATCGCTTCTTCTTTGAAATAATCGCCGAAAGAAAAGTTGCCCAGCATTTCAAAAAAACTGTGGTGATACGCCGTTTTGCCCACACGATCAAGGTCAGCCGTGCGGAGACATTTCTGGCAGCTGGTCGCACGCTTCACATCTTTTTTTAATCCGAGGAAATAAGGCTTGAACTGGTTCATGCCGGCGCCTGTGAATAAAAGCGACGGGTCATCCGCCGGCACAAGCGAATCGCTCGAGAATACCTTGTGTTCTTTTGATCTGAAAAAATCCAGATATTTTTTTCTCAAATCATCAGTCTTCAAAACCAGCCTCTCCCATTCTTCCAGAAAAAAATTCATTCATTACCGAAAAGATCGCATCTGATTCAAAACCTCGGCGTTTTAAAAAACCATAAAGACGCATTTTCTTTTTTTCTTTTGTTACTCCCGACATGGTCTTAAGCCGTTTTGCGACAAGTCCGCGGATCATTTCCTTCTCATCATAATCTTTTAGGCTCTCAACGGTCTTCCGGATCAGTTCACCCGAAAGCCCTTTTTTCTTGAGATCCATTTCAAGTTGTTTTTTTCCGGAAGGTCTGTTATAAACGCGTGATTCGGCAAAAAGTTTCGCGAATTTTTCATCATCGATCAGGCCTTGTTTCTGGAACGACTCGACTGTCTCATCGATCAAGCCAGCGGAATATTTTTTTAATTTAAGCCGCGAGCGAAGTTCTGCGGCGCTTCTGGCGCCGAACGACAAAAGCCTCAAGGCGTCGCTTTTGATCTTTAAAAGCGCCTCTTCCTGAGTTTCCTCACGAGATTTACTTGACTGTTGCATGCTCTAACCTACAATCAGACATAAAAGAACAATTCCCGCCCTCTTGGATGAGACTAAAAGAGCGGGATATTGTCCGTAATTCTATTTAAAATTACGAATTTGGAGCAGAAACCTTCTCCAAGATCCGTTTCTCAAGCTCGTTCATGACCTTTGGATTTTCACGCAGGAACGCTTTTGCGTTCTCACGGCCTTGGCCAAGTTTCTCTTCCCCGTAAACGATCCAACTGCCGCTTTGCTTAGTGATCTCATAAGTTTCGGCGGTATCAAGAATACTTCCGGCCGCCGAAACGCCTTCATCGTACATAAGGTCGAATTCGGCCTGCTTGAACGGTGCGGCGACTTTATTCTTGACGACTTTGACGCGTACGCGCCCGCCAACGATTTCTTCGCCGCGCTTGATCTGAGCAATACGGCGGATGTCAAGCCGCACCGAAGAGTAGAATTTAAGCGCTCTGCCGCCCGGAGTTGTCTCAGGGTTTCCGAACATGATCCCGAGTTTCTCTCTCAATTGATTAATGAATATCAAGGTGGCTTTGGATTTGGCAATTGCGGCGGTGAGTTTTCTCAAAGCCTGACTCATCAACCTTGCCTGTAAACCCATGTGTGAAGCGCCCATTTCGCCTTCGATCTCCGCTTTCGGAACAAGCGCCGCAACTGAATCAACAACAATAACATCGACCGCGTTGGAACGGACAAGCATTTCGGTGATCTCAAGCGCCTGCTCTCCGGTATCCGGTTGAGAGACCAAAAGTTCATCCAGGTTCACTCCGAGTTTTTTTGCATAAGTGGTGTCAAATGCATGTTCCGCATCGATGAAAGCGGCTGCCCCTTTTCTTTTTTGAGATTGTGCGATAATGCTGAGCGTTAGAGTCGTCTTTCCGCTGGATTCAGGTCCAAATATTTCTATGACACGGCCGCGAGGCATACCGCCCACGCCCAGCGCCACATCCAGCGCTATCGCACCGGTAGGAATCGCAGGAACATCCGCCTTGGCGTGTTTTCCAAGCGTCATGATCGAGCCTTTTCCAAAATGCTTCTCGATCTGTAGGACCGCCGCATCTATTGCCTTCTTTTTTTCAGATGCGACTTCTTTGGGTGTAGATTTTTCTTCCCTCTTTTCTTCTTTTTTTTCTTTGATCCGGGACATAGCATCGCCTCCGTTTATTTTGTTAACAGTATTTGTCTTAACTTTCATAACCATAGTCACTTAAGAAAATTGGAGTCTGCCAACTCAAACCGGGTTTTAGTTGCCTCAACCTGAGTTTGCCATTATACATTTTACAAAAAAATCTGTAAAGATAAGAATGGCAGCTTCCCCATCTCCCACACTATAAGACGACTAAGGATTCATTATTCGTTCAAAATTATTTTTTGCTGAAATATCCGTTGCTCTTGATCTCCTTATTACTTTATAATGAATGACTTAGGAGATGAGGGGCCATGAGTTCTCCAAAAGCGGAAATTATTTCTATCGGTACCGAGCTTTTGATCGGCTCGATCCTTAATACAAACGCTAAATTTCTATCCGAAAAGCTAGCCGAAAACGCGATCGATGTTTACCGTCAGTCTACCGTTGGTGACAATATTGATCGCATCGTAGCAGCATTCAAAGAGGCTGCTTTCCGCTCAGATATTCTGATCACTTCAGGAGGTCTTGGCCCAACCGCCGATGATGTAACACTCGAAGCGCTCAGCAAATTCATCTCAAAACCTTTGGTCTTGCACAAACCCACCTATCGATATATCGTCAGCCGCTTAAAAAGCCGCGGTTTTTCAACGACAAAGCTTGTCTTAAAACAATGTTACGTGCCGGCCGATTCCAAGATCATTCAAAATCATTTGGGAACTGCCCCCGGCGTTCTAACAAAGATCTATTTTCAAAATAAAACGGTCTGGATCCTTGTTTTGCCCGGTCCGCCAAGGGAGCTTGAACCGATGTTCACACTGCAAGCACTTCCGCTTCTTAAGAAAACAGCCAGAATTCATAATAATAATTTTCTGATCCGCTCGATCAAAATCGCCGCGTTGACAGAAGCCCAAGTGGCCCAAGAAATTCCGGAACTTTTGCAGTTGAAACCGCCTGTCACGGTCGGTATATACGCCAAACCGGACGAGGTTGAGCTGAAGATCATGGCAAAAGACAGTTCGCTGAAGAAAACCAAAAGATTGGTTTCAAACATCGAAAAAAAGATACGCCTTATATTTAAACAAAGCATACTCGGCGCCGATGGGGATACATTTGCATCTGTGGTCGGTGATTTGCTGAGGAAAAATAAAAAAACATTGGCATCGGCCGAATCGTGCACCGGAGGACTTTTTTCTAAACGCATTACTGACACGCCGGGCAGTTCCAATTATTACATAGGTGGAGTTATTTCTTACCAAAACCGGATAAAAACCATCGAACTTGGGATTTTGCCGAAACTTTTATTTAAAAATGGCGCTGTAAGCCGATCCGTCGCAGAAACTATGGCAAAAACTATCCGAACCAAATTCGGTGCCGATTATGGCATCGGAATTACAGGTATCGCCGGACCCGGAGGAGGGTCGCCCACAAAACCCGTAGGCCTTGTTTATATAGCATTGGCCTCTAAAAATAAGATTATTTGTAAAAAGAAAAAATTCTTCGGGAATAGAAAAGAAATCCGCTCGCGGGCGGCTAATTACGCCTTGAACTTTCTGAGACTGGAACTTTTACGGAAGAACTGATTTCACCTGATAAGTCAAAAAAATTCTTATAAATCGTCCAAGCGATCTTTTCGAGCTCTTCTTTATAATTATCATATTCGTTCAATATTTTTTCTAGCTCCTTTGAAGATTTGAACCAATCTTCAAGCATCGATCGATTAACTTCAATATGAAATTGGAATCCATAAAACAAAGTTTTATAGGAAAAACATTGATTAGGCACGACATCGCCTGAGCCCAGATGAACGGCGCCTCGAGGAATATCAAACGTATCTTCATGCCATTGCAGAACACGTAAACTGGAGCTTTTGATCACAGAAAATAGATTATCACTCGCGGCATTTTTAGATAAATGAACATCTCCCCACCCTATCTCGGGCGCTTTTGCCTTCATTACTCTTGCATCCAAAGCTTTGGCTAAAAGCTGAGCGCCCAAACAAATCCCTAAGTACGGAATGTTTTTATCGACCAGTTCTTTGATAAAAACATCCTCCGATTTTAAAAATGGGTATTCTTTTTCTTGGTAAACATTCATGGGCCCGCCCATAACTATCACCGCTCGCACGGAATCAAGTCTTTCAGGCAAAGCCTCGTTCTTGTAAAGACGCACGTAACGAAACGGGATACGACTTTTTTCCAGGTACTGCTGGATTGTTCCTGCGTTTTCACTCGCGACATGTTGCAGGATCAAGACTTCTTTCATGCAAAAACCCTCGAGATAATTTGCAATAAAATATTAACAAATAAACCGGCCAACAGATCATCCCACATGATCGCTGTCGGCATTTTACTTTTTTGAACCATGCTGATAGGCCACGGCTTCATCGTATCAAATATCCGAAACAAAATAAACGCTACGACAAACAAGGCGATCTTCTTGGGGATCCATAAGACGCTGATCATGATGCCAGCAACCTCGTCCAATACGAAACGCGACGGGTCCTTTTCATCGAACGCGCGCTCGGCGATCGACGAAATAAAAAGCCCCGCCAAAGAAAAGACGGTCACTTGCCAGACAAGGCCTTCATTAAAAAACCAGGCCAACAAAGCTCCTGTTGCACTACCCCATGTACCGGGCATGACCGGCAGATATCCTATATAAAAAAATGATGCTAGGAATTTTACGCAGTGATATAAAAATCGGTTTTCAACTTTTAATCCCTTGGTATCGGCGCTCATTCGGTGAAGATGTCTTGATTTTTAACCACGAATCTCACACCGCTCCATAGCGTTATCGCTACTATAAAAAGCATGCTCCAATAAATGAAATGCAAAGCCGTTGGCGTCCATTCATGATGCCAAAAAGATGTTTCTTTGACGGACAAGAACACCAAAACACCGACAATGGATGCGAACTGAAGCACTGTCTTGTGCTTGCCGCTGGATCTGGCGCCTTTCCAGTCGCTTTTTCCGGGCATTAAAAGTCTAAGCCCCGTAATCAGAAGATCTCTGGTAATAATCACCACCGCCATCCAAGCCGGGATGATCGCCATCTGAACGAACGCCAGGAACGCGGAAAGCGTAAGTATCTTATCGGCGATCGGGTCCATCAGTTTCCCAAAACCAGTAGACTGATTTCTTTTTCTGGCTATGCGTCCGTCCCAGTAGTCCGTCAACGAAGCAAGAAGAAACACCAGAAGTGCGGCCCCTTTACAAAAGGGTCCTTGCGAGAAAAGGAGGGACATAAAAACGACTGTAAGGCCGATCCGTGAACAGGTAAGAAAATTAGGCAGGTTCACACTGGCCTACAAGATCATATTCGAGCGCATCGGTAATACGCGTCTTAACGAATTCTCCGGGCTTCAGAACAGACTTTGAATGCACAATGACTTGCCCGTCAACCTCGGGAGCGTCCATTTCGGTGCGCCCGTAATACACGCCAGTTTCGTTTGGCTCTTTTTCGTCGATCAGGACTTGAAGCGTTTTGCCGATGAATTCGTTGTTCATCCGGTTGGAGATCTCCTGTTGCTGTGCCATCACTGCATTAAATCGTTCTTTTTTCAGCTCAGCCGAGATCTGCTCAGGCAGGCCGTACGCCCGGGAACCTTCTTCCTCAGAGAACATGAAAGCGCCGAGCCTCTCGAAGCGGATTTCTTTTAAAAAATCCATAAGGTCTCTGAATTCTTCTTCCGTTTCTCCGGGAAAACCGACGATAACCGTCGTCCGAATGCTTATTCCCGGTATTTTTTTTCTAAAACTCTCTATTCCCCACTCCATTTTGGCCCGTGTTACGCCCCGATTCATGCGCTTCAGCATATTGTCATGGCTGTGCTCAATCGGAAAATCGAGGTATTTGCAGATATTCGGATGCTGGGCCATCACATCCATTAATTCTTCGCTGACATGTCCCGGATGAGCATAAAGAAGCCGGATCCACGGAACCGCTTTTAATTCAGCAACGCGTCTCAAAAGCTCGGGCAGTTGGAATGTGCGGTCAAGGTCAAAACCAAATGCCGCTGTATCCTGCCCTATTAGATTTACTTCGGATACTTGCCTTTCGGAAGAGACCTTCTTTATTTCATTGACGATGGATTCGATCGAACGCGAACGGTGCGGACCTTTCATTTGAGGGATCACGCAATAAGTGCAGGCATTGATGCACCCTTCGGAAATTTTCACATAGGCAAAGTGACCCGGCGTCAGAGAATAACGCGGTGTATTTTCATCAAGAAGATAATGAGGCTTGGCCTTGACCTCAAAAACCTTTTGCCTTGATTCAAGCGGCTCTAAAAGTTTGGCGAGTTCGGCATAACTGTCCGTGCCGATAATACCGTCCACTTCATCGCCAAGCTCTTTTCTTAATTCTTCCCCGTGACGCTGAGCCAAACAACCAAGAACGACAACCGCTTTAAGCCGGCCTTTTTTCTTGAGCTCGCAAAGTTTGAGGATAGTTTCGATGGATTCGACTTTGGCTTCTTCGATGAAACCGCAGGTATTGACGACCGCGACATCCGCTTTTTGAATGTCGGGAACAATCTGATGTCCGGCCTGTTTAAGGCCTCCAAGCGCCACTTCAGAATCAACTAAAGTTCTGGCACAACCTAAGCTGACGAGCCCGACCTTCACCTAAGACGCGATCCTGACGCCCTCACGATTGATGAGCATCTTTTTAGTAACGCCTTTACCAGGTGAGCCAATGTCATAATTGTTGACGGATAATTCCATGTTGGATGCATTGCCGGTCCAGATCTCGAAATGATCATTGGCTACCCACGTTTCAGCAGTGCCGTGCTTGAGGATGGATTGAAATAAAACTTTCTCATCAGATTTGACCCTTAACCAAACGCTATCAGCGGCCTTGATTTTGAGGTGCAGTGCATCTTTTTTGCTGATCTTCGGAAAATTTCCAAGCGACGCGTGCCTAAGCCAATTGCTGGCGTCAAAAACATCCGCTGACGCTACTTTTGTTGCTCCTCCGCTTTGTTTATCCAATTTGGAAGACCGCGTTTTGGAGAGCTTGGAGACCGCAGCGGTAGCCGCTTTTTTTTCTTTGATATGATGCGCGGCGGTTTTTGCAAGATAATAAAAAGCCCCGGCTGCAACCGCGACCACGAAGATCAACGTCGGTATCACCAAAAAAGTTTTGTCAAAATTCAGAAAAGATCTTCTCTCCCGCTCCGCAGCTGTCTTGATGTACAGCACTTGTGCCGGATCTTTTTTTCCGCCCTTTTCATAGGCGCGGACGATCTCTTCGGGATTCATCTCGAGAAATTCCGCATAGCTCTTCAAAAAACTTTTCACAAAAACAGGGCTTGGCAGCTTCTCAAACTTATCCTCTTCCAAAAGCTGTATCACGCGAGGATGGATCTTAATGCGGGAATGGACTTCTTCCAAAGAAATGGATTTTTTATTTCTAGCTTCTTTTAACGATGTTCCGATGGAGCTCATGCTTCCTGCTTCTCTTCCTGCTGATTGTTAGGGCGCTCGATTAAAATCTCTCTGGGTTTAGCACCGCGATAAGGCCCGACAACACCGTCCTCTTCCATCATATCCATGATGCGCGCCGCGCGCGTATAACCCAAACCGAGTTTTCTTTGGATCATTGAAACGGATGCCTGGCCCGTTTCAAGCACGACATTCTTGGCTTCTTCATAAACCTCGTCTCGTTTGAAATCGCCAAGCGTTTGCTTTTTGTCCTGCGACTGAATGATCGCTTCGTGATAAGCGGCCTTCCTTTGAGACTTGATAAACTGCGCCACTTTCTCGATCTCGCGATCTTGCACCCATGCGCCCTGGGCGCGGGTCAATTTCGATTTCCTTGGATCCATCAACAAAAGATCTCCACGGCCTAAAAGTTTGTCCGCGCCGTTCTCATCAAGGATAGTGCGCGAATCCACTTTAGACGCCACCTGAAACGCGATACGCGCGGGAAAATTTGCTTTGATAACACCGGTGATCACATCCACCGACGGACGCTGGGTAGCCAAGATCATATGAATACCGACGGCACGGGCCAACTGAGCTAACCGAGTGATCGCGGACTCCACTTCCTGCGCAGAAGAAAGCATCAGATCGGCCAATTCATCGATCACAATGACAATATAAGGCATTTTTTTGACCACGACCGGCTCATCCGCATTTTCAGCGGTATGAATCAACATATCAGCCCGGATCTCTTTATTTTTTACCTTTTCATTAAATACAAGAATATTTTTTGCGCCAACCTTGGAAAGAACTTTGTAACGCCTCTCCATTTCACTGACAAGCCAGGCAAGAGCTCCGGGAACTTTAGATTTATCGGTGACCACAGGACATATCAAATGCGGGAGGTCATTATAAAAATGGAGCTCGACCATCTTAGGATCGATCATCAAAAACTTGACCTCTTCGGGAGACGATTTATAAAGAATGCTTGTGATAACACTGTTGATACAAACACTTTTACCAGTATTCGTCGCTCCCGCAATCAAAAGATGGGGCATATCCGCCAAATTACAAACAATAGGAGAACCAGCGGTGTCTTTGCCTATCGCGATCGTTATCTTGGATGTTTCGTTCTGAAATTCAGGCGACATCAGCACATCTTTAATATAAACAGTAGAGGCCGCGCTGTTCGGAACTTCTATTCCCACCCTTGATTTTCCGGGGATCGGCGCCACAATACGCACACTCGTGGCACGCATCGCCAACGCAATATCATTTTCAAGTGAGGTGATCTTTTGAACTTTGACACCCGCGGCTGGTTGAAGTTCGTAACGCGTGATCGTCGGACCTTGCTCAACTTCGACCACCTTTGCCTCAATACCAAAATCTCTCAAAGTATCTTCCAATACCCGAGAACTTTCTTCAAGATCGTCTTTAAGTTTAGACTGATCTACCGGGGCAGCGCTGTGGAGAAGGTCCAAAGAAGGCAATTCATACCTTTCGTCAAACTCCTCAGACTCTATAACCTTGGGTTTGGGTGCCGGCGGCGGAGTTGACGCTTGTTTTGGTTCCGACGGTTTTGGTATGGATACCTTGATCTGGGGTTTTTCTTCGGTTTTAACCGCTTGAACAATCGCTTTTGCTTTCTCTGTATTTTTTTCAGAGGCGTTGATAGGTTCGGCTAATTTGGTGTTCATCAAGAAAGCTGGTTTGATGATCTTGTCTTCCTTGATCTCTTTTAAGGTTTTTCTTTCATCTTTCTTGTTCACAGCCGCCGGGATAAAAGCATTCTTGGCACGTTTGAAAAGTTCAACAGCGATCTGCAATACCAATAATTCAGTGGCAAGAATGACGGAAAGCAGAAAAAGCGACAACGCAACAAAGATCCCCGCGTTGCCGAACAGCGTTGAAAGGAACGCTGAAACAAAAAAACCGATAAAACCTCCCGCTTGGAAGCTGTTGATCTCGGTCGCTCGCCCGACCAAGGAAAAAAGCGCGCATGCCGAAGTAAAAAATATGACGGTCACGGATATTTTCAGCCAAACTTTTTGACTTTTCTTTCCGGATAGTTTCGCCAGCGCCCACATCAGGAAAAGTGGCACCAAAAAATAAGAGGTTTTTCCGAAAAGAAACATGAGTGTCCACGCCAAATACGCGCCGACGATCCCAACAAAATTATGTGTGTGCGCGTTCGTGACGGAAACTTCGAAAGGAATATCTTCGGGTCGGTAAGAAAAAAGGGCCAAAAATGTGAGGATAGAGACCACGAACCAGAAAAAAGCAAATACTTCACTGCGTTTTTTTTCGTCCATGATCAAACTCCCGTATGGCCAAAACCGCCTTGAGAACGCACGGTGTCGGCCAATTCTTCAACTTCCACGATCTCGGCCCTGATCACTTCTTGGATCACCATTTGAGCAAGTCTGGAAGCTCTTTTTACAGTATAAGGCTCTTTCCCTAAATTAGTAACGATCAAAGAGATCACGCCCCGATAATCGCTGTCGATCGTGCCCGGCGTATTCACAAAAGTTATTCCATGTTTCAAGGCCAAACCGCTTCGCGGCCGGATCTGTGCCTCATAGCCGGCAGGGATCGAAACAGAGATGCCGGTAGAGATCAGCTTTATCTCTCCCGGCTGGATAACCACATCATGCTCAATGGCCGCGCACAGGTCCATGCCGGATGCGCCGGCAGACATGTAGGCAGGTAACGCTAGATCTTTAGCCTCTGAATTTCTTTTGACTAAAATTTTTACCGTTTTCACCGCGTCTGGATTCGTTGCGCTTAGAAACTACCGGCGGAGCATCGGAATTCGACTGTTTTTTTGAAAGATTGATACGGCCCTGCGAATCAATCTCGATAACCTTGACAAGGATCTCATCGCCGACTTTCACGACGCTCTCGACATTCTCAACGAAAGTGTCTGCCAGCTCTGACACATGTACCAAACCTTCTTTGCCTGGCAGAATCTCACAAAACGCGCCGAAATTCATGATGCGCCTCACAGTACCCTTGTAGATCTTGCCCACTTCCGCCTCTTCCGTGATGCCATTGATCATTTGGATCGCTTTTTGCGTGCTTTCATTTTCCGAAGCGGCAATGCGGACCGTGCCGTCGTCCTCAACTTCAATCGAAGCGCCGGATTCCGCGGTTATCTTACGGATCATTTTACCACCGGGGCCAATGATCTCGCGGATCTTGTCCGGATCCACTTTCAGCGTTGTGATGCGCGGCGCAAAAGCGGAGATATCTTTTTTTGGTGAAGAAATGACGGACAGCATTTTCTTCAATATAAAAAGACGGCCCTGCCTGGCCTGTTCAAGAGCTTTTCTAAGCGTCTCGATATCGAGGGAATCCTTAAGCTTGAGATCCAATTGGACCGCCGTCACCCCTTTTTCTGTTCCGGTGACCTTAAAATCCATGTCTCCCAAATGGTCTTCCACACCTGCAATGTCGGACAAAATGGCAACGCGATTTTTTTCTTTAACGAGCCCCATGGCAATGCCACTTACCGGCGCCTTAATCGGCACGCCGGCATCCATTAATGCCAATGTTCCTGAGCAAACGCTCGCCATACTGGATGAACCGTTTGATTCTAAAATATCCGAAACCAAACGGATCGTATAAGGAAATTCCTCTTTTGAAGGGATAACAGGCCTCAAACCCCTCTCAGCGAGAGCTCCATGACCGATCTCGCGCCGTCCCGGGCCGCGATTAGATTTGATCTCGCCCACGGAAAAAGACGGGAAATTGTAATGAAGCATGAAATTC
This sequence comes from uncultured Planctomycetia bacterium, assembly GCA_964642015.1. Taxonomy (GTDB): domain Bacteria; phylum Omnitrophota; class Gorgyraeia; order 2-02-FULL-51-18; family 2-02-FULL-51-18; genus CAZXLF01. Next base: position 87,917 of record CAZXLF010000003.1, on the reverse strand, counting down.
TTGTAAATATCGCCTTCGATCGCATCGATCATCTGCTCATCTTTTTCAGTGCCAAGAGTTGCAACGCCCAAAGATTGTGTCTGTCCGCGCGTAAAAAGTGCGGATCCATGCGTACGCGGCAGAACGCCGGTCTCGCAAGTGATCGGGCGGATTTCGTCATACTTTCTCCCGTCCGTGCGGATATGACTGTCGAGGATGAATTGACGCACCTCTTCTTTCTCGATCTCATGAAAAGCCTGATGGACCTGCTCTTCCGTGATCTCGGAACCTTCGACCACAAGTTCTTCGACTGCTTTGGCGGATAAAAGTTTCAATGCTTCATCACGCGATTCTTTCGTTTTCTCTTCACGGTTGATCTTGTCGATACCTTTAACGGTCAAATTACGCACTTTTTTCATCAGATCTTCAGGAAAAACGACAAGATTGGCTTCCATTTGAGGTTTTCCGCAAGTTTTTGCCATCTCGCGCTGAAGCTTGAGTACCGGCTTCAAAGCATCTGTCGCAAATTCCAACGCTTCAATGATACGATCCTCCGAAACAACTTCCGCGCCGGCCTCGATCATGATAATCCCTTGCTCTGTTGTTGCGACCACGATATCCAAAGTGCTTTTTTCAACTTCTTTGAATGTAGGATTCAAAACAAATTTTCCATCGATCTCGCCTATGCGCGCCGCCGCCATCGGCCCTAAAAACGGGATGCCCGAAACCATAAGAGCTGCTGATGCAGCGTTCATTGCGAGAATGTCGGAATTATTGACTTTGTCGCTTGAAAGAACCGTCGCGGTCACCTGGACTTCATTGTAGAATCCTTCGGGGAAAAGCGGTCGTATGGGACGATCAATAAGGCGCGAGGTCAGCGTTTCTTTTTCTGTCGCTTTCCCTTCACGCTTGAAATATCCGCCAGGGATCTTTCCGCCGGCATAACTTTTTTCCTGATAATCCACCGTTAAAGGAAAAAAATCCGTTCCTTCTTTTGGTTCTTTAGCGCCGCAAACCGCGACAAGCACCATCGTGTCGCCGTATTGAGCTAAAATTGCACCGTCAGCCTGTTTGGCCATACGGCCTGTTTCAAAAATAAGAGACTCTTTGCCTTGTGAGATTTCAAATTTTTTTGTCATGTTGTTTATTTTCTTAGATCGAGGTCGACGATGAGCTTCTGATAGGCGTCTTTATTTTCACGCTTCAAGTAATCCAAAAGTTTGCGTCTCTGGGAAACGAGTTTCAACAAACCTCTCCTGGAATGATGATCCTTGACGTGAGACTTGAAATGAGAGCCTAAATTATTGATACGCTCGGTAAGAACTGCTATTTGAACATAAGATGATCCGGTATCCTTATCGTGGACACGATGCTTCTGGATCACATCCTGCTTTTTTGTCTTGGTAATAGACATGCTTGAATTACTCTCCTTGAAAAATTTATAACTTCAATTCTTTATTGTAGTTACAAACAATTTTGTTATGCCAAAAAATCATCTGTTTGGCTGTTTTCTGATAGGTGTTAATTATACTGGTTAAAAGAGAATTTGTAAAGTAAAACCTACAAAATCCTTAGAGTTTTTTGAATGTCGTCTTTGATCGCCTGGATCAACGCTTCGCGACCAGGAAATTTCTTGATACCACGAAGTTTGGCAACAAAAAACAACTCGATCTCGCGCCCATAAATATTCCGATGAAAATTCAAGAAATGCGCTTCGAGACTCTTTTGCCGCTCCTGAAATGTCGGTCGACCGCCGATATGGATCACGGCTTTCAACTTAGCATTCCCTAAAGATCCCCATGCCGCATAAACGCCATTCGGTGGCAATGTTTCATGATGCGGGTTAAGGTTGGCTGTCGGAAATTTTAAGGATCTACCCCTGCCTTTTCCTTGAACGACAGTTCCGTAAACGGAAACCGGCCGGCCCAACATTTTTTGCGGTTTTTTTAAATCACCTTTTTCAATTAACGTTCGTATTCGTGTGCTGGATATCGTGACGTCGCCATCTCTTACCGGACTGATCAATGATAAACCGAATCTCAAACGTTTTGACTCTTTAAGCAGATAATCCGAATTGCCAAACCCCTGAAAACCGAACCTGAAATTTTCACCGACCGACAAGTATTTCATGCCGAGTTTATAACATAAAAGCTGCTGAAGAAAATAATGGTGCGATATTTTTGAAAATTTTTTATTGAAGCGTATCACTAGCGTTTCGCTGACGCCCATTTTTTCAAAAAAACGCAGGCGATGTTCAAGCGACATTAAGATAGAATGCTTAACTGTAGGTCTTAGTATTTTGTTCGGGTGCGGCTCGAATGTCACGGCCATTGACATCAAGCGGTGACGCTTTGCACATTTCAACATCGCGTTCAATATTTTCTGATGCCCTAAATGGACCCCGTCAAAAACGCCTATCGCAATGCTCCGCGGTTGTAACGGAATATTTTTAAACCCGTAATAGATCTTCATGTCGATGCACAAGACGTTTTTCAATTTCCGTTAATGATAAAAATTGGATGTCTTCTTTTTTTAACGCGCCGGCCAGAAAAAACTCTCCTGATCGAATGCGTAATAAGGACGAGAGTGTCGCGCCACATCCAAGCCTTTCTCCGATCTCATCGCATAAAACTCGAACGTAGGTGCCTTTCGAGCAATTCAAAGTAAAATGAACTTCGGGGAAAAAAAATTCCGTAACAGAAAGACGCTCGATCGTAATCTGTCTCGGTTCTTTTTTGACCATCACACCTTCCCGAGCCCAGCGATAAAGGTTTTTACCTTTTTTCTTGGTAGCTGAAAATGCCGGAGGGACTTGCTGGCAGATTCCTTTCATTTCGGAAAAGACCGTTTCAACATGGCTTTTTTGAACATGCTCCGCGTTTTTGACTGATATAAACCTGCCTTCCAAATCTTGTGTATCGGTGCGGATCCCAAGCGTAACAGTACCTGCATATTCCTTATCCGAACGGCTCAGTTCTTCGGAAAGTTTTGTTGCCTTACCAAGCAGTATCACCAAAAGACCCGTAGCAAGCGGATCCAGAGTGCCGGCATGCCCGACTGTTTTTTGGCTTAATTTCCGGCGGATAAAATCAACTGCATCGTGACTTGTCCACAAAATGGGTTTATTAAAAAGAAGGATGCCGTCCACGGTCAGGTGCTTTCGTTCTTTTTGATTTTTCTCAGAAGCTCATCGATATGAAAACTGTGCTCGATCGATTTGTCGAGCTCAAACTTGATATCCATCGCATATTTCATATTGATGCGTTCTACCGCCAGCTTTTTGATAAAACCCATGTTCTCCTGCAGTGCCTCACGCGTACTTTCTTTCTGTGCCGCATCGCCAAGCACGCTGTAAAAAACTCGCGCAAACCGCAGGTCATCAGTCAATTCGATCCTCGTGATCGTGACAAAACCCATACGCGGATCGCTCAGATCCTCTAAAAGAATCATGCTGATGATCTTTCTTAATTCCTCTGAAACCTGGTTGGATCGCTGTGACATGTTTAACTCCTCTTATGGCCTTGGATGAAATTTTTGGTGAATGCTTTTCAGTCGCGACCTTTCGACGTGCGTATAGATCTGGGTCGTCGAAATATCCGAATGCCCTAAAAGCTCCTGGACCACGCGCAGATCCGCGCCGTTTTCCAGAAGGTGCGTCGCGAATGAATGCCTTAAAATATGCGGGTAGACTCTTTTTTTCAGACCGGCATTACGGATGTATTTCTTCAAGATCATCCAGATGGTCTGGCGGGATAATTTCTTCCCCGATCTTGACACAAAAAGCGCATCTTGATCACCGTCTTTTACCCATTTAGATCTTACTCGTTCTAAATATTTTTTGACACTGTCTCTTGCGCTTCTTCCCATTGGAACAATCCGCTGTTTCTCTCCTTTTCCGGTGATCCTCAAATAGCTGGTCTCAAAATTGATATGGCCGGTTTTTAGGTCGGCGACCTCCGAAGCCCGGAGACCCGTTGCGTACATCAGCTCTAAACATGCCTGATCGCGTATTCCCTGCGCTTTACGCAAATTGGGAGATTTTAAAAGCGCTTCGATCTCCTGAATGCTGAGATAATCGGGCAAATGCTTCCAAAGTTTCGGTGCCTCCAACACTTCCGTAACATCTTCTTTAATCTTTCCTTCTTCGGTCAAAAAACGATGAAACATCCGGATCGCAACCAGCCCTCGCGCGACAGAACTGGCGTTTAAACCGCGATCCCTCTCTTTCAGCAAAAAGTCCATGATCATTTTCCGATTGACCGAGTCGATCGATGAAACTCCGTTTTTTTTTAAGAAAGATAAATACCTCTCCAGATCGCGTTGATAAGCCATGAGCGTGTTTTTTGAAAGCCCTTTCTCAATTGAAAGGAAATCTAAAAAAAGTTCCAGAAATTCGGTCATGGGTTTGTTGGGGGCGAAACGCTCGGACTTGGGTTGGGATTCGGTGACAAATTTACCGACGGCGAAGGCGAAGGAAATCCCAAGTTCACCGTATCCGGCAGGATCTGATTCGCGACTTTATCATAATAAAAATCATTGTCGATCAAACGCTTGATCTTTTCCAGCTCCACGCGAAGTTCAGGCTCCTGTGATTGCGCATAAGATCCTGTTTCGAATTTTTTGGCCATAGTAGTCAGCTCGCTCAACATCGGCTGGAGTTTTTTTTGTTTTTCCGGGATCAGATAATTATTCATTTCGTTCAAATGATTCAGCGTTTCTTCAGCATTGCGCTGGGTCTTCTTGCGGTTACCTCCGATACCTTCGATCAATTCGGTATGCCAGGTTTTCCAAAGCGTATAATGTGTTTTATAATAATAAGCATTGGAAAATTTCTTTTGATACGGACCTTCTTCAAAATAAACGGCTGCCGGGATGTGTGCGGGCTCTTTTTTCTTTCTGATGAACTTCTTTTCCACGGACGCACATCCAGAAAGATCCGTTATTAACATAGTGCAAATTAAAAATAAAACGATTTTTTTCATCCATATCTCCTTCATTTTCTCAATCTAAAAGCCCCTTAAATTCTTCTTCGGTCATCCGGCGGACTCCCAGCTTTTCCGCATCTTGTAATTTTGAACCGGGCTCCGAACCCACAATAACAGCGAATGTTTTTTTGCTGACGCTCGACGATACTCGCCCTCCTCGCTCAAGAATCTGGCGGCTGGCTTCGTCCCTTGAAAAATCTTTTAACGTTCCGGTCAAAACGAACGTCTTACCCTCCAGCTCTTTTGAAGATCCCGCTTTCTCCAGTTCACGCATATTAACACCCAATTCTTTCAGATCCTCTATCACTTTAAGATTCTGCTTTTTTTTGAAAAACTCTTGTATACTTTCCGCCATAACATCGCCGATGGTATCAATGGATTCAAGCTCTTCTTTCGTCGAAGCGGTCAATTTTTCGATTTTTCCGAACCGCTTCGCCAAAATACGCGCGGCATTTACTCCCACGTGACGAATGCCTAACCCAAATAATAAACGGGACAATTCCTGGTCCTTGCTTTTCTTGATCTGATCGCACAGATTCGAGGCAGATTTATCGCCCATGCGCTCAAGCTCGAACAGATCCTCTTTTTTTAATCTATAGATATCCGTGAAACTCGAGACCATCTTCTTATCCACAAGCTGATCGACCAAAGCATCCCCGAGACCCTCGATATCCATCGCTTTTCTGGACGCGAAGTGCAACAGTTTCGCCTTAAGCTGCGCGACACAATTCAGATTCAAGCACCGCGTCGCCACCTCTCCCTCTTCACGGGAAGTTTCCGCTCCGCATACCGGACAGCGTTTAGGCATCGTGAATTTTTTCTCAGCCCCGGTCCTTTTATCTTTCAGAACTTCCACGACCTGCGGGATGATTTCGCCACTTTTTTCGATCAAAACCCAATCACCGATTTTAAGATCAAGGCGGTCTATTTCGTCTTCATTATGAAGAGTTGCGCGGGACACCGTGGTACCGGCTAAAAAAACGGGTTTCAAGTGAGCGACTGGCGTCAAAACGCCCGTCCGCCCCACCTGAACGCCGATATCTAATAATTTCGTTTTGGCCTTCTCAGCCGGAAACTTGTAAGCAATGACCCATCGAGGGCTTTTATTGGTCGTACCGAGACGATGCTGTTGATCGAGACGATTGATCTTTAAAACAAGGCCATCAATGTCATAATCAAGCGAATCTCTCTTTTCTTGCCATTCATCACAGACCCGGAATACTTCCTGCAAATTTTTGCATATTTTATGGTTCGGATTGACCGGCATTCCCGCACTTTTGAAGAATTGCAGCAGTCCCGATTGGGTCTCAAAATCACACCCCGAAAATTTACCCACGCCATGCGCAAAAAATCTAAGCCCGCGCTTGGCGACCAGCTGAGAATCCAAAAGTTTTAAGGATCCAGATGCCGCATTTCTGGGATTCGCAAAAAGCTCTTCACCGAGTTTTTCTTTTTCTTCATTGATCGCCAAAAAGTTTTCACGAGAAAAAAATACTTCGCCACGAATGTCGATATTGATCTTTTTAGAGCCAGGGCTCTTGAGGGTGGCCGGTATCTCCTTTATCGTACGGACATTTGCTGTCACATTATCCCCTGACTGGCCGTCACCTCGCGTCACCGCCCTCGCAAGCTGCCCTTTTTCATAACGCAGCGACAGCGAAACACCGTCGATCTTAAGCTCCATTAGATATTCGTAAGGTTCATCTTTTAAATGTTTTCTCACTCGCTCATCAAACGCTTCGATTTCTTCTTTGGAATAAGTATTATCGATGCTTAACATGGGGGTCTCATGAGCAACGGTCTCAAATTCCTTGGCAATACTTCCGCTGACACGCTGCGTAGGAGAATTTTTTGAATGGAATTCCGGATGCTGACGCTCAAGTTCCGCCAGTTCTTTCATTAGGCGATCATAATCAACGTCGGAAATTTGAGGTTGGCTCAGATCGTAATAAAGATGATCGTGGCGCTTGATCTCTTTCCTTAAAAATTCAATACGTTTTTTGGGGTTATTTCCGCCGGAAACTTTATTTGTTGCCATTTCAGTAATAATATTCAATGCAAAAATCCTTGAACTCTCCTGTAGGCTTCTCGAACGCGTGATCCACCTTCTTAATATGAACCCCTAGAGAACTTTGTTTCAGTTTATCCAAAAAAAGACAGATCTTTTCTTCAGACCCTTCGCAGATCACTTCAACACGGTTATCGGGAAGGTTTTTGACCCAGCCGACCAGACCTATCTCAAGCGCGATCTTTTCAGCGGTGTAGCGGAACCCGACTCCCTGCACTCTTCCGCTGAAAAAAATATGTGCTCGGCGGGCAGAAGCCACCTCTTTTTTCTTCATATCTTTTTGCTTATTTTTGATTCGTGCTGCAGGAGCCATTTTTTTCTCCATACACCACCAGCATATCCAGCGATGTCACCGCTTGAGGCCACGACACGATGGCATGGCACCACGATCGCAAACCGGTTCTTTCCGATCGCGGTCCCGGCCGCGCGGACCGCTTTACGCCGCCCGATCGCCGAAGAAACTTTTTGATACGAAGTTTTACCTGCGAAAGGGATCTTTTGAAGTGTTGACCACACGGCCCGTTGGAATGAGGTCCCATCAAAACCCAGTTTCAACAAAAAACGTTTTCGTTTGCCGCTAAAATATTCTTTTAGCTGCCTATAAGCCGGCAAAAGTGAAGGATGCGCAGCGTCTTTTCCTTTTCTCTTTGATACAAACTCCAAGCCCAGGATCCTGCGACCATCGCCTTGGATCCGGATCCAGCCAATAGGGCTTTTATAGTATGCGCTGTAAATTTTCTTGGTTACCATTGGTGGAAAATAAAAAATACTGCTCCGATGATCATGCCAAAACCGACAAAATAATTCCACTTGAGATCTTCCTTAAGATAAACAACCGAAAAAATACAGAACACAACAAGCGTGATGACTTCCTGGATCGTTTTTAACTGAGCGGCCGTGAACCTTTCATGACCGATGCGGTTCGCCGGCACTTGGAAACAATACTCCGCAAATGCAATAAGCCAGCTGATCAGGATTACTTTCCATAAAGCCACGTTTTTGTATTTCAGATGCCCATACCACGCGATCGTCATGAACAGATTAGAGATCGTTAAAAGAACTATTGTTGCCATGTTTTAATGCCCTAATAAGAGCGTGATTATTTTATCAGATACGTGCTTTCAAAACCATGTTTCAGGCATCAATTATTTTTCATCTTGGCAAGCTTGGGCAGCACTAACAGAAAGAAGTCTTTATCTTTTTGATGCGTCAAAAAATTGCAAACTTCCTCAGGCAAAACCCATCTGGCTTCGGGATTATGTGCATCGACCGGTTTTAGCGCTTCCTCGTCTGTTTGGAACAAGAATAATTCAATCGTTTTTAATTCTGATGTATCTTCTCCGTGCCCATTCAATGCAATGCGGTGCCGCTCATAAGTTCCGAGGGGCTCTATAAGTTTGAGTTTGCTTATACCAGACTCTTCATAGATCTCTCTTTTAGCCGCATCCAAAGATGTCTCACCCGGATCAACGTGGCCTTTGGGTAAAGACCAGGAATTTCCGTGCTGATTCACCAAAAGCACTCGGCCATTGTTCACGACCACGCCGCCTGCGCTTAATGTATGTTTCATGATCTTTTCATTTTAACCGCTACGGCTATTAGAAACGGGATTGCAATAAGCTGCAGTATTACAGATAGCCAAATTACTGCCGAAACCGAACGGTCATAAAAAAATCCGATCGCTAGGCTTCCTAAAAACCAAAAAATACCATAGAAACCGTTGAACACTCCAAATGCTGTAGCTCTTCTTTCTATTTGAACCATCTGGGAAACCGCTGCCCGCATCACGGACTCATGAGCGCCCATCCCGACACCCCACAAAGCCATACCAATCATTCCAAACCAAAAACCTCCCAAGAACACAAACGGGGCAAAGAATAACGATAACATCACCGATAAAATTATAACGGATATCCCCCAGCGGTCAAACGATTTGCCGAACACGATCGCCGCGAGCGCCGCCACGCCCATGGAAATAGAATAAAATATGGGTATCCAAAGATCAGGAACTACTCTTGTTTTTTCAAAATGGAAGGCAATGAGAGGGAAATCGGCGTATCCGGCGGCGATCAGTGAAGCGGCTGCTACATAAAGCCAGAAAACTCCCGAGAATTTTTTTTCATTGATGTGAATTTGTGAGATCTCAAGATCGTGAGGTTTTGGATAAAGCTTCCGAGCCGCGACCAGCGTCCCGAGCGCTAAGAAGGCCGGGATCAAAAGAACTGCAAATCCACTACGATAACTATGCCTGACCGCTAATACGAGCGTGACGATAAGAGGCCCGACCATTGCGCCAATCTGGTCCATCGCTTCATGCAGGCCAAATCCCCAACCAGCGCCGATCTCATGCACCGCGTGCGATAACATTGCATCTCTCGCCGGAGTCCGAATAGCTTTCCCCATACGCTCGGACATTATAAGAAAAGCGGCTATCAGCCAGTTCCCGCTAAGAGCCAGTAAAGGTACCGCCAAAAGATTAATCGCGTATCCCGTTATAGTAATGAACCAATAACGTCTAGTGCGATCGCTTAAGTAACCAAATATAAGTCTGAAACCATAACCAATAAGCTCGCCTGCGCCGGCAACAAACCCGACAACGGTCGCGTTAGCGCCTAACACAGCTAAATAAGGGCCAGCAACGCTTCTGGCCCCTTCATAAGTCATATCAGCAAAAAGGCTGACAAAACCGATAAGGATAACAAACCATATAGCCGGACGGGATCTGCTCATCGGTTTATGATACCATTTCACAAATAAAAAAAGGCCGGATTTCTCCGGCCTTGATCATGCGACGCGCTCCCAATCAGCGAAGCAAATTTTAGATCATACGGCGCTTACAAATGCTTTTACCCGCACCCATCTTGCTTTAGACATAACATGATAACGGAATTTTTTACGCATTGCGCGGGACGCGCGGTAAATAGGATTAAAACAAACGTAAGATAAAACGTCGGGATTATTTCTTAGTAAACGCGGAGACTTCATCAATAAACCTCCAATAAGTTTGAGGAGTTAAAGTTCTGTATTCTTTATAACCCTTCTTCACCTTATTTAATTGTTTTATAATCCTATATTTCTTTAAACTAAAAAAGCCTGCTGTTCTATTCAGCAGGCTTTGAGAATTGCTATGGATCAAATGATCATTCAAGGTGAAAATATCCTTATATAAAAGACCATTGGTGAAGACGGTAAATAGAAAGTTACCCGATGATATGAGGGTTGTCAAGGGTAGGAACTAAGAAAAAATGGTCGGGATGGTGGGATTCGAACCCACGACCTCTTGGTCCCGAACCAAGCGCGCTAGCCAAGCTGCGCTACATCCCGATAAAATGATTATGAACGGTGATTATAAATGAGTTGGGTGGTTATGTAAATGCCTGGAATGAACACCGGGATCCTCGCCTTTTAACGCCTTATAGATCAGTATCTGCGTTTTAGTGGCTCTTTGGTCAATGATCCATTTGATCCCAAAGAACAGCGCGACAGCCAGACATTGTAAAAAATATCGATGAAAAACAAAAGAAGATAAAAAGGCCAATAGCGACAAAGTTATCCATAAAAAATTATACATTTTTTGATTCTGTACAGGCTTCTTGAACGGCGTGATAGATTTTCCACAATGAGGGCATTTGACCGAGGAGCCGCCGGTGAATAAATTCTTGGCATCTTCAACCCAAGAGGAGGGCGGCATCTTAACGGCAGAACTATCATTAGATAATAGATCTGCGCGGGCGCTGGATACCAGATCCTGCGCTTCAGGATGATCTTTCAAATATCCAAGCATTCGCTCAAGATCATCGCCTTCCATCTTACCGCAGATAAATCGGTAAAATGCGTCCACGCTAGGAACGCGTTCCAAACGATCTTTTTTCAGTATCTTGTCTGATTCTTTTTCAAAATAGGCTTTTATTTGCTTGTCTAACGAATCCATTTTATTTCCTCTAATATATATGACGACAAATGCCCCGATTTTCGTTCATTCTTTGAAAATTTAATCTGAAATCCCCTTCTCTAAGAATATCTTCTTTAATTTTTCTCTGGTCCGCCGTATGACAGTTGAAACCGTGTCCTGAGGTATCCCCAAAATCTCGGCAATCTCTCTGTGCGGTTTGTCATCCAGATAATGCCATTCAACACAAAGACGCTCTCTCAGAGACAGGCTTTCAAGCGCTTTCAAAACCAACTCTTCCCTTTCCTGGGAAATGATCTCATGGCCGGAACCTATTTTTTCCGGATCAGAAATAATGCCGTCCAATTCCTGCCGGCGCGTCAGCCCTTTCATCTTATCGATCGCCGCATGATAAGCCAAAATGGTCAGGAATGTGCTGAGACTCTCGATCTTTCTGAGACTCTTTAGCTGGTTCCGGTCAAGAAGCTTATGAAAAACATCCTGAAAAATTTCCTGAACCAAATCGGTCCGTTGAGAAAATGACGTTTTTTCGAGCGCTCTCCAAATGCTCCAATAGATGAGTTTTGAAAAACGCTCAACAAAAATATCCCAAGATTCTTTTTTTCCTTCAATACAACCATCAATGAGATCTTGATCGCTTGGAGATCCAGGCATTTTGAATTGACTTTAAGTGCCTATTTTGACATTCCGCAGTATTCGCTCTAGCGTCGCTACCGCCGAAAGGATCGCAAGGCGGCTGGTCCTCGGATTCTGCTCGGAAGGAAAATTCTCGGTCCTCGTATAAAAAGATCCAAAGTCACCCTGAACATAAACTTCATGGATGTTCACCAGCATGTGAGGACTGGCGATGATGCGCACTTTAGTTTTCTTGGCGCCCAGACCAACGAGACTCAGCGTCGCTGATACATTGATATTTTTTGGAAATCCTTTGACGGCCTCCGAGGCGTTTCCCTCAAATAGCACTTTTTCCTGCTTCAGGCCTTTCAAATTGATATTATGCTTGATCACATAAGGTGCATCTTCAAAACCTTGCGGGGGTTTCCGTGTCGTCAAAGTGACGCGATATATCTTTCCGATCGCCGCCGCTTTTAAGCCATCGATCCCGACCACACCGCCGCTCGGCAGATACAAGCAACACCGGTGAGTCCTGGCCAATTCAAAGATCTCTTTTTCTTTTCCAAGGATCCCGCCAACGCTCATCACCATCACATCTTTGCCCAGAGACAACGCTTTTTTTGCCAATTCATAGGACGCGCGCTTCGAGGCCGCTTCGATCACAAGATCACAGCGCCTGATCAGCGGATCGATCGCCAATATCTTGGGTTTAGGACGGAGAAGATTTTGAAGTTTGCGCGCGTGAGCCAGGTCCGCGTCCGCAATCGCCTCAAGCGTCACCTCATCTGAAAATTTTTTCTGACAGGAAAGAGCGAGTTCTTTACCGATGGTCCCGCAGCCTATAATGCCTACTTTGATCATGACTTCTTGATGCGGTTTCTATCGTCGACGAAAACGACTTTTGGGTGGTGTTTTTTAATCTCGCGGTCGGTCATCAGCGCGTATGAAATAATGATCACTTTGTCGCCTACTTCAGCCCACCGGGCTGCCGCGCCGTTCATACAGATCGTCCCTGAGCCCGCTTGCCCCTCAAGCACGTAGGTTTCTACACGAGTCCCGTTGTGAAGATTCACGATCTGCACTCTTTCAAAAGGACAAATATCCGTCGCGCGTAAAAGATTTTTGTCTATCGTGATGGAACCCGTATAGCGCAAATTGGCCTCTGTCACCGTGGCGCTATGGATCTTTGATTTCATCAATACTCGAAGCATAGATTACACCTTGATCAAAACGTTGTCGATGAGACGGGCTCTTGAAAAATTGACCGCCAATGCCGCCAACACCGTCGAATGAGCTTTTAATTGTACCACAGACTCCAAAGTGCCAGCATCGACAATTTCCAGGTAGTCGATCCTTCCGTATTTCAGGCTTTTCAGGGTTCCCAAAATGGCTTTCTTGATGTTTTGAGCGTTCCGAGCGCCTCTTCTGACCTGCAACTTTGCCTCTTCAAGCGCTTTAAAGAGTAACGGAGCCTCTTTGCGCTCATCTTTAATCAATAAAGTATTTCTCGAGCTCATCGCCAAACCGTCAGGCTCCCTGACGATCCGGGCCATTTTGACGTTAACCGGAGAATCCAGATCCTTGACCATTTGCTGTATCACACGAAATTGCTGATAATCTTTCTGTCCCAAATAAATATCGTCCGGCATGATGATATTCAGCAGTTTCAATACCACGGTGCACACGCCGGCAAAATGAGTCGGCCTGGAAATACCGCAGAGAGGTTTGCTTAATTTATTTACCGCGACCGTTGTCTGAAAACATTTTGGATAAAATGAATCTGTCCTTGGAATGAACAGGATATCCGCTCTGTTGCGTTTTAGAAGACTTTTGTCACGATTAAGATCTCTTGGATAACGATTAAAATCTTCTTTTGGGCCAAATTGAAGCGGGTTGACGAAAATACTGACCACGACGATGTGGTTTTCGACTTTTGCTTTTCGAACGATCGACAGATGCCCCTCATGCAAAAAACCCATTGTCGGAACAAAACCGATCCGCTTTCCCTTTTTCTTAAGGATCTCAAGCTCGCGCCTAAGCGCTTTGGAGTCGGTTACGACCTTCATGGGTTTTGACGGCTTTGGCAAGCTCTTTGATGGATTTATTCAGGCGGGGATGCACCAATTCAGGCGCTATTTCAAGCAGCGGTTTTAACACGAAAAACCTCTCGGCTATTTTGGGATGCGGGATCGTAAGATTTTTACCGTCTACGATCACCACATCATCATAAAACAGAATATCCAGATCGATCGGTCTTGGCGAATTTGGTTCGCCTTTTACGCGCCCTAACCGACGCTCAATGATCTTGAGCTGCGAAAGAAGATCAAGCGGCATCAAGTCTGTGTCAATTTGAATCGCGCCGTTCAAAAATTTTGGTTGCGCGGGTCCGCCTACCGGATCAGTCTCGATCAAAGACGATTCGGCAATGACTTTTATATCCTTATGCTCTTTCAACAAAGTCATCGCTCTGTCGATGTTGGCCGCGCGGTCTCCCATATTTGAACCAATGCCTAGATAAACGTTTGCCATTAAAATATCTTCCTCATTCGGGTGATCGCTTCCCTGATCTCGGGTTCCGCAACTGTCAAAGTAAAACGCACAAATCCTTCGCCTGCCGCACCAAAACCAACACCAGGCGTTGCCACAATACCCGTCTTTTCCAATAGATCCTTACAAAAAGTCGAAGAATCATGTAAACCTTTCGGAAGTTTTGTGAAAACATAAAAACTCGCGTTCACATTTTTCACAGGAAAGCCGAGCTCTTTTAATCCGCTCACCAAAAGATCCCTTCGTCGGCGATATACTAAATTGGTTTTCTTGGAAAATCCAAAACTATTTTTTAGCGCCTCCATCGCAGTCCTTTGGATCGCTGTAAAAACCCCAGAGTCAAGATTCGATTTGACCCTAAGAAGCGCATTGATAACCTCTTCGCATCCTATCGCAAAACCGACACGCCAGCCGGTCATATTGCATGTTTTTGAGAGAGAATGAAATTCAATGGCCACTTGCTTGGCTCCATGGATCTCAAAAATGCTGAGCGGCTTCTCCTTTCCAAAATAAACCTCTGAATAGGCAAGATCCGAGACAATCAATATCTTGTGTTCCGCCGCCCAACGCACCAATTTCTCATAAAAAACATGCGTCGCGGTAGCACCGGTGGGATTATTCGGATAATTGACAAAGATCATCTTGGCATGCTTTAGCACATCGGCGGGTACCGAATGAAAATCAGGGAGAAATCCATTCTCCTCTTTCAATGGAAGAAGATATGGTTTTCCGCCCGCAAAACTTGTCCCGCTTTTGTACGGCGGATAACACGGATCAGGCACTAAAGCCACATCGCCCGGGTTAATGAACGCCAGCGGAAGATGCGCGATCCCCTCTTTGGAACCGATCAAAGGAAGGATCTCGGTGTCCGGATTAAAGGATTGTCCGAATCTTTTTTTGACCCAATGAGATATTGCCTGCCGGAACGGCGCGTAACCCCTATCCAGCGGATAATGATGCGTGGACGGGTCTTTGACCGCTTTCTGCATCGCGCGCAGAATAAAATTCGGCGTCGGATGATCGGGATCTCCAACGCCAAAATCAATAACTTTTACACCGCTGGCGATCGCTTTTCTTTTCGCGCGATCGATCTCAACAAAAAGATACGGAGGTAAAGATTTTAACCGGTCGGACTGTTCCAAAAAAAAGCTCATTTCAATGCGTCAGCCATCGTATAAAGGCCGGGTTTCTTTTTTGACAAATAACTTGCCGCCACTAATGCGCCTCTGGCGAACGCATCGCGGGAAAGCGCGGTGTGCTTCAGTTCAATGATCTCACCATGTCCGCTGAATAAAACGGTATGTTCACCTACGATATCTCCGCCGCGAATCACATGGATCCCCAACTCATCAATTGGCCTCTCTCCGGTAATACCTTCGCGACCGTATTTCGCCACTTTCTTAAGGTCCCACCCCTTTTCTTCGGCGATCACTTCAGCAATCTTTTTTGCGGTACCGCTCGGAGCATCTTTTTTTAACCGGTGATGCGCTTCAATGATCTCTATGTCGTAGCCTTGGCCCAGCTTCGCGGCAGACAAACGGGCAAGCTCAAACAAAAAGTTAGCACCTACGCTCATATTGGGTGAAAAAAGGACCGCGATCGTCTTGGATGATTTTTTGATCTGTGAAATACCTTCGGGCGTTATGCCGGTTGTCCCGATGACAAGTGCTTTACGAGCTGCTTCAGCTATCGTTAATGAATTTTTTACGCCTTCAGGACTTGAAAAATCTATCATCACATCCGCATTTTTTAAAGAATGCTCTGTTAGCGGCGAGATCTTCACTTTCAGAGAATCTCCCAACCCCAAGGCGCTGCCTAATTCTTTCCCGATGCTGTCATGCTTGGCATGTTCAAATGCACCGACGATTTTAAAATCTTCTGACCGGCACGCCAGGCTGAGTATGCGGGAACCCATCCGTCCTAATGCGCCATTCACTGCTATTTTGATCATTGTTTCATCCTCTGAATGAAAGACCGTAGTCTTTCATCGCTTTGACTAGAATCTTTTCATTCGACTCTTTCATCGGGCAAAGCGGCAGGCGAAGCTCATCGCTGCAGATCCCCAACAATTTCATCGCTCGTTTGACCGGGATCGGATTGGTTTCCACAAAAAGAGCCCGGCACAGCGGGAACATTTTGTAGTGCAATTCCTTGGCTTTTATATGATCGCCTTCAAAATACGCGTTCACCATTTTTGCGGTGTCTTCCGGTAAAATATTCGCGATCACCGAAATGACTCCTTTAGCACCAAGAGAAAGAAGCGGTAATGTCAGCGAATCGTCACCGCTCAACACTGTGATATCACACAAAGAAAGAATATGCGAAGTTTGATCCATGCTCCCGGTCGCCTCTTTGATCGCTACAATATTTTTGATCTCCGCCAAACGAGCCACGGTTTCAGGCGACAGCGAAACCCCGGTGCGCCCGGGCACATTATAAAGAATAATAGGTAAATTTGCGTTTTCAGCTATGGCTTTGTAATGACGATAAAGCCCTTCCTGCGTGGGCTTATTGTAATAAGGTGTCACGGAAAGCGAGGCGTCAGCACCGGCTTTTTTTGCAAATTTTGTGAGATATATCGCCTCATCTGTACTGTTCGCACCCGTTCCCGCAATAACAGGCACCTCATGATGAGCAGCTTCCACAACAATTTTTATGACACGCTCATGCTCTTTGAAAGACAAGGTGGGTGATTCGCCGGTGGTCCCCACGGGAACGATGCCGTGTGTACCCGCCTCAATGTGACGCCGCACGAGCTTCGCTAATGTCTTTTCATCCAATTTGCCGTTCTTGAACGGCGTGACAAGCGCTACCAACGATCCATGAAATTTCACAAACTCACTCTCCCTTCAAAAGTTTTTTGTATCTTTCCTTCCAAGTAAACATCGTGGAACATCATTCTGGTCCTTGAAAAATAAATCTTGAGAACCTCTCCACCTTTAGTATGGACCAAAATAGGTGACTTTAAATTCTTGATCGCAGCCGCAACGAGCGCGGAAGCGGTCGACCCGGTGCCGCACGCGAGCGTTTCACCTTCGACGCCACGTTCGTAAGTGCGCACATCGATCGCGTTGCCTTTTCTTAAAGAAACGAAATCGACATTTGTCCCCCTCGGCGCAAAATGAGAATGATATCTGATCGCCTCACCTAGCTTATCCACGTCGCAATTCGAAACTGTTGCCATCATTTTTATCGCATGAGGCACGCCTGTGTTAATAAAATTTAGGTGTTCGCTATGCCCATTTAAACGGATATCCATATTCAATTTAAGATCCTTCGGATCTATCATTTTTGCCTTAACAATATCATTTTTTACTTCGGCATAAATAATACCGGCCAAAGTTTCGATGCTGAGCTTCGGGCCCGTCACCTTATTTTCAACTGCGAATTTTGCAACACAACGCACGCCGTTACCGCACATTTCAGCTTCGCTGCCATCCGGATTAATAATGCGCATCCGCACATCGGCCTTTTTGGACTTTTCCAACAGCAGCAACCCATCCGCTCCGATCGAAAACTTACGGTCGCAAATTTTTTTTGCAAGCTGTACAGCATTTTTCTTGAAAATTGAACGGCGGTTGTCGATAACTACAAAATCGTTCCCCGCACCGACTAGTTTAGTGAAATTGATATATTTCATACGCTATCCAAACTTATCTTAAACAACCTCGTGTACGATCCTCTCATTTCTTATCAAGTCTTCCCGCGATTCTCTCCTTTTTGCGACAAAAAACCGGCTACCCTTCACGACTACTTCGGGGACACGCGGACGGGAATTGTAGTTGCTCGACATTACATATCCATAAGCGCCGCATGACATCACAGCCAGAAAATCGCCGACACCGACAGTCTTTATTTTCCTGTCCTTCGCCAAAAAATCCCCGCTTTCACATATCGGTCCGACCACATCAGCCTTTACCGTCTGTTGCGACCAATTTTTTGATTTTATAACAGGAATGATATCGTGATAAGCGCCGTAAAATGAGGGGCGGATCAAATCGTTCATGCCGCCATCCACAATGACAAATGATTTGGCCTCGGACTTTTTGATATACAACACTTTAGTTACCAAAATACCGCTATTACCCGAAACAAAGCGGCCTGGTTCCAAAATAAGTTTAAGCCCATTCTTCAGGTCATAATCCTTGAACAAGGGCAGGATTTCGTCGGCGAATTCCTGCGCCGTCTGCGGTTTTTCTTTTGAATAAATAATGCCGAGGCCACCGCCGATGTTCAAATATTCTACTGGATTGCCTCCGAACCGCACACTGTCGATAAACTTGAGCGCTCGTTTGATGGCCTTCACGAAAGGTTTGGCATTCGTGATCTGTGACCCGATATGCATATGAACGCCCGCGAAACGCAAAAAAGGATAACGGTATGATTCCATGAAAAGCTTATACGCGGTGTCAACATCCAAGCCGAATTTGTTCTGCTTGCTGCCGGTCGTAATGTAATGATGTGTATCCGGCGCCACATCCGGATTCAAACGGATCGCAACCTTTTGGGTTGTTTTCAGCCGGCATGCGACTGCGTTGATCACATCAAGTTCTGAAATGGACTCGACATTGAACATCAGGATCTTGGAACGGATCGCCTCTTCGATCTCGGCTTCAGTCTTTCCGACAGACGCGTAAACGATCTTCTGCGGATCCACTCCGACTTTTTTGGCCCTAAAAAGCTCACCACCCGATACGATATCCAAGCCAGAACCTTTTTCAACGAGCGCTTTAAGCACCGTCAAATTGGAATTCGCCTTCATCGAAAAACAGATCAAAGGATTTGCCGGTTCAAACGCTTTTTTAAGCTTGAGATAATGGTCCAAAAAAGTGCCGATGCTGTAAAGATAGAACGGCGTGCCGATCTCTTTGGCAACCCTTGAAACCGGAGTTTCTTCGCAGTAAAGCTCTTTGCCTTTATATTGGAACCGATGCATACTCTAGTCCTTCAGTTTTTTCTTCCAATGACCGATTTGATTTTTAACCTGGGCAGGATTCGTGCTGCCAATGGTCTTTTTCATTTTTACTGAATGTTTTGCATCGAACAGATCATAAACATCCCCTTCGATGCGCGGTGCAAACTTTTTCAAAATATCAATGCCTATTTTGGATAACTTAACTTTGTTTTTTTCGGCAAAACTCACTATCTGACCAACTTGGCCGTGCGCTTCTTTAAAAGCGACCCCTTTTTGTACCAAATAATCTGCCAGATCAGTCGCATACAAATTTTCGTCTGCTAAAAGTGTTGTGGCATTTTTTTGATCAATTTTTAAAGTACCAAAAACACCGCTAAAAATATCAAGAAGCTCCTCGCATAGTTCTGTTGAATCAAAAAGATATTTCTTATCCCATTGAAGATCACGATTATAAGAACTCGGGAGGCCTTTCAATGACGTCATAAGCCCAAGAAGGTTTCCTGTTAAAATGCCCGAAGCGCCTCTAGCCAGCTCCACAAAATCAGCATTCTTTTTTTGCGGCATCATTGAGCTTCCGGTGCAATAAGATTGATCGATGTCGACCAAAGAAAAACCTTTTGTCTGACCTATCATCAAGTCTTCCGCGATCCGAGAAAGCTGTATCCCAAGAAATGCCATTGAAGACAAGAAGCTGAAAATATAGTCCCGGTCTCCGGATACATCATAGCTATTTGTAGAAACGCGGCTTAATCCGAGCTCTTTGGCTATCATCTTCTGATCAAGATCGAACGTAACACCGGCAAGCGCGCCGCTTCCAAGAACACATCGATCCATGAATGTTTTATCTGACACAAGTTTAGTCTTGGAACGTTCCAACATTTCCAGATATGCCAAAAAAATATGCGCTTGAGACAAAACTTGCGCATTCTGCAAATGCGTCATTCCGGGTATCAGGAGATCCTGATATTCATCCGCTTTGGACAAAATAGCCCTTTGGCATTTTTCGATCAAAGCAATGATCTTATCAGCGTGATCCAGACAGTAAAGCCTGGAACTCTGGCTCACAAGATCGTTGCGGGACCTGGCTGTATGAAGCTTGTGGGCAAGCATACCCGCCATACGCTCGATCTCCGTTTGAATAGCAGAATGAACATCTTCGGAGTCCGCTTTTAATTTCAAAGAACCGCTTTGATGTTTTCTTTCAAGAAGACGGATCGCTGATAAAAGTTTCTTTGTCTCGAAGGAAGATAATACACCACATTTTTTTAACGCTTTCACATGCGCGGCATCGATCTTCAGATCATAAGGCAGAAGCCGTCTGTCCCACCGAAAAGAGGCGCTGAATCTCTCAAAGCGGGTATCGATCTTTTTTTGAAATCTTCCACCCCACAGTTTTTTTTGCATCTTTCCTCTCTTGGATCCCTCACCAACACTAGGCCGTGTCTACTCGGGATAAATTCGCGCAGATGACTTGATGTTTGCTACGCTCGCATAAGTCGTGCGCTCATTTATTTTTTATAAGGCAATGCCCAAAGGTCTATAAAACCCTTCGATAAACGCTGGTCAAACTTGTCCTTCGCGCTGTACGTTGCAAGACTCTCTTTATATAAGGAATGTGGTGAGCTGCGACCGACAACATGCGAAGAATACTTTCTGAGCTTCGTTCTCACACTTCCAGTCACCTTTTTTTGTGTCGTTTCAACGAACGCATCCAGCGCCGTCCTTAATGGCGTGAACCAAAGTCCGTAATACACGAGTTCGGCATATTTTTGGGAGATGCCTTCCTTATAATGTAAAAGTTCCCTGTCGAGCACCAGCGCTTCAAGATCTTTATGCGCTTGAAGCAAAATCGTCGCAGCAGGAGCCTCGTAAGTTTCCCTAGATTTAATGCCTACAAGACGATTCTCTATCATATCCATACGTCCGATGCCGTATTGAGAACCAAGCGCGTTCAGTTCGCCGATCAAGTTCAACGCATCTTTTCTCTTGCCGTTCAAACCCACGGGAACGCCTTTATCAAATTGTATTTCGACAACTCTCTCTTTCAAAGCCCTTGACTCGGCGCCGCGTGTCCATTGAAAAGAATTCACAGGAGGTTCCGCATTCGGATCCTCCAAAACTCCCGCCTCCACACTGACGCCCCAAATATTCTTGTCGATTGAAAACGGACTTTTTTTAGATACGTCGATTGGAATACGATGACGCTCCGCATAACGGATCTCGTCTTCTCTGGATTTAAATTCCCATTCACGCACCGGCGCTAAAATCTCAAGCGAACTATCAAGCGCCTGGACCGTCACTTCAAATCTCACCTGGTCGTTGCCTTTTCCCGTGCAGCCATGAGCTACAGCGGTGGCTTTTTCCGCGTGAGCGACAGCCACTTGCTCGGCGGCGATCAACGGCCTAGAAAGCGCTGTAGCCAGAGTGTAACGACCTTCATAGACTGCGCCCGCTTTAAGAGCCGGCCAAATATAATCCGTCACGAATCTTTTTTTAAGATCCTTCACCACGACTTTGGATGCGCCCGCTGCCTTAGCACGCGCAATCGCAGCGGTCGTTGTTTTCTCTTGACCGACGTCGGCCATATAAGCAACGACTTCATAATTCCTATCTTTCAACCACTTAATGGCGACGGATGTATCAAGCCCCCCTGAATAAGCCAATACGACTTTCTTCATTCATTCCTCCGAAAGATTAAAATGTTTTCTATTCAAAACTCTTGATTACTTAGAGCCTCTTTTTTTCTTTCTGGTCAGCAAAATATATAAAAGCGCTTTTTGCGTGTGAAGCCGGTTCTCCGCTTGATCAAAAATAACGGATCTCGGGTGCTCGATCACCTCATCAGTAATTTCCTCTCCGCGATGTGCGGGCAGACAATGCATGATCACCGAGTCCTTCGGCGCTTTGCCGATGATCGCGCCGTTCACCTGGAACGGCTGAAAATCGCGGATGCGCTGATCACGCTGCTTTTCCTGACCCATACTGACCCAAACGTCCGTATAGATCGCGTGCGCATTCTTGATCGCGGTAAAAGGATTATTGGATAATGTGATCTTTGCGCCGCTTTCTTTCGCGATCAGCTTGATATCGCGCAGTATTTCTTCGCTGGGCTCGTAACCGCGCGGGGTCGCGATCGAAAGGTTCGCTCCGATCTTGCTGACACCGTAAAGCAAAGAATTCAGCACATTGTTCCCGTCGCCGATATACGCGATGTTCATTTTCTGGATAGTTTTGAATTTCTCCCGGATCGTAAAAAGATCCGCCAAGGTCTGGCAAGGATGGTACATATCGCTCAAACCGTTGATCACCGGGACTGTGGCGTAACGCGCCAACTCCTCAATATCCGAATGATGATAAGTCCTCGTCACGATCGCATCGCAATAGCGCGATAATACCCGCGCTACGTCCTTGATCGTTTCACGTTCTCCCAACGGATGCTCTTGGGGATCCACGTAGATCGAATCTGCCCCAAGCTGGCCCATGGCGATCTGAAAGGATATGCGTGTACGCATTGAAGGTTTTTGAAATAAAAGCGCAAGCGACTTCCCTTTAAGCTTGCCATAAAAGCTCTGCGGATTTTTTTTCATCTTCTCCGCCAACTTAAAGATCATCATCAGATCTCCGGCATGGATCTCTTTCAAGCTCAAAAGATCTTTGGCTTCAAAAGGTTTTGATGAAACTTTGATCTTTTGCTGCTTTTCCGATCTTCTTCCGGTCTTTTTTGTGTGTTTTCTGGCCCTGCTTTTCTTCGATCTCTTCTTTTTCATGCGATCTTACTCCCTTCTTTAGCCAAATGAACTTCCTCCTCCGCAGCGATGACTTCCTCGAGTATCTGGATCGCGCGGTCAATCTCCTTCTCCTTAACAACCAACGGCGGCATGAGTCTTAACACATTACTCTGTGTGCAATTGATCAATAATTTCCTCTTCAAACATTCTTCATAAATATTTTTTCCATCGATCTCAAGCTCGATGCCCGCCATCAGACCCATCCCTCTCACCTCACGAACCATAGGATGCCGTTTTTTAAGCTCATGCAATTTTTTAAATAAATACGAGCCGGTGATCACGCAATTGGCAATAAGCTTCTCCTTATCAATCGCCTCAAACACCGCCAGTGCGGCCGAACATGCAAGCGGACCTCCTCCGAAAGTGGTTGCATGCGTTCCTGGAGGCAATAGGTCGGCTATTTCCTTTTTTGCGACCATCGCGCCGATAGGAAAACCTCCGCCAAGCGACTTGGCGAGAGTCATTATGTCGGGCTCAAGGCCAAAATTTTTATAGCAAAACATCCTTCCCGTTCGGCCCATACCGGTCTGCACTTCGTCCAGGATCAAAAGCAGTTTTTTATCGTTACATATGCGTCTCAACTGAGAAAGGTAAGCCTGATCCGCAACGCGGATCCCGCCTTCTCCCTGGATCGGCTCCAAAAATATCGCGATTGTTTTTGGATTGATCGCGCGTTCCACAGCTTCAAGATTATTGAACGGTACGGTCACAAATCCCGGCGTGATCGGCTCAAAACCTTCCTGATATTTCTTTTGACCTGTAGCAGCAATGCCAGCAAGCGTCCTTCCATGAAAAGATCGCTCCATAGTGATGATTTCATAACGTCCCGGATTCCCGACCCTCCTGGCCAACTTGAATGCCGCTTCATTCGCTTCGGCTCCTGAATTACAAAAAAATACTTTGCCTGGAAATGCATGACGAATGATCTCTTCCGCAAGCAAACCTTGCTGTTCGTGGTAGTAATTGTTAGAAACGTGAATCAGGATCTCGGCCTGCCGTTTAATGGCTTCAACCACCCTTTTATGGCAATGCCCGATACCGCTGACAGCCCAACCGGGAAAAAAATCAAGATACTCTTCCCCATGAGCGTCCCACACACGGGTTCCCTTGCCTCGTTCGAGGACCAGAGGCGTCTTCGTATAACAAGGAACAACGTAATCGTAATAAAGTCTTATTGTTTTCCGGTAATCCATTTAGCGCTTCACTATTTCAGTGCCAATACCTTTGTCAGTAAAAATTTCCAACAAGATCCCATGAGGGATCTTTCCGTCGATAATGTGTGTTTTTTTGACACCGCGATCAAGTGCCCTGAGGCACGCTCTGACTTTAGGGATCATCCCACCGCTCACTACTTTTGATTTTATCATCGCTTCAATATCTTCTTCGGAAGCATGAGTCAACAAAGTTTCGGGATTCGATTGATCAGTCATGACGCCGCGCACATTGGTCAACAACACAAGTTTTTGAGCTCTCAAGCTTCTGGCAATCTCGGCCGCAGCCTGATCGGCATTCACATTGTAAGTAAAATTGTCCTTGCCAATCCCGATCGGCGATATCACGGGAATGATATCGCTTGTCAGCATTCGCTGAATCACATCGCCGTTTATTTTTGTGATCTCACCGACAAATCCAATATCCTGTCCGTCAACATCGGGATGCTTTTTAACCTCGATTAAATGATCTTCGTTCCCGCTCAAAGAAATTGCGCTTCCTCCAAGAGAAATTATTTCCCGCACGATTTCGCGATTGATCTTGGTAAGCTCTTCTTCGACAACCTCCATGGTTTCCTCATCGGTCACGCGATAACCCTTGACGAACTTGACCTCTTTGTTCATTTCCTCAAGTCTTTTGGAAATAAAAGGTCCTCCGCCATGAACTAAAAGCGGCCTCATGCCCACATAGCTCATGAAAACGATATCTTCAAGCACCTCGCGACGGATCACCGGATCAGTCATGGCCGCGCCGCCGTACTTGATCACAATCGTCTTATCGTAAAAGCTCTGGATATAAGGCAATGCCTCGATCAGCACATCCGCCTTTTTGATCATCTCTTCCATTTCAAATCCTCCGACTTGCCCAGATCAGGTCCGGTACGCAGAATTAATCCGCACATAACCTGTAGAAAAATCACAGGTGTAGGCAGTTGCGCCATATTTACCAAGGCCAATGTCCACCGTGATCTTGATATTTTTCTGAGCAAATACCCGGTTAAGAGCCGCCGTGCTCTGTTTAACGCGCCCGCCATTTTTCAAAACAAGCTCTTTGCCTAAATAAATATGCATCTTCCACGGATCCACATGGGCATTGGCATAACCAGCCGCTGCTGCAATTCTCCCCCAATTCGGGTCGCAACCGAACAAAGCGCACTTGACTAAACTGGATTTTGCCACAGATTTTGCAATATTCCTTGCATCCTCAAGTGTCTGAGCATGTTTGACGGAAACTTCGACAAATTTTGTCGCACCTTCGGCATCACGTACCATTTGTTTAGCCAATGCCAGGAATATCGTTTCAAGTGCTTTCAAAAATATCCTGAATTCTTTGGTTTTCTCCGCGATCTTTTTGTTCTGAGCCATGCCGTTCGCAAGAACGACCACCATATCATTTGTGGACATGTCACCGTCTATGGTGATCGTGTTAAACGTCTTCGATGCAGCTTTGTCCAACGCATCGCGAAGCGCTGTCGGTGTAATGACCGCATCGGTTGTTACAAAACAAAGCATTGTCGCATGTTTCGGTGTATGCAGCGCCATATGCGGGTGGATCATGCCGGCGCCTTTCGCTATCGCTCCGACTCTGACACGTCTCCGGCCGATCTGAAATTCAACAGCCAATTCTTTGACCATCCGGTCTGTGGTCAAGATACCGGCGGCTGCATACTCGCTGCCTTTTTTGCTTAGACCTTTCACGAGCTCAGGCAAGGAAGCTGTTATTTTTTTGATCGGAAGCGGTTTGCCGATCACTCCGGTAGAAGCCACCAGAACATTTTTTTTATTGATCTTCAAAAGCCTGGCTGTCTGCACAGCCATGGCTCTTGAGTTATCAAACCCGCTTTTGCCGGTCATGCAATTGGCATTGCCCGAATTAGCGATGATCGCTTGCGCCTTGGAATCCTTCAAATGCTCTTTGTTGATCACCACACAGGATGCTTGCACTTTATTAGTCGTAAAAACCCCCGCCGCATCGCAAAGCTTTTCGGACACCACAAGTGCCAAATCTCTTTTCTTAGACTTCTTGATGCCACAAAAAAGGCCGTTCGCTTTAAAACCGATCGGAGCGGTCACGCCGCCGCGGATCATTTTCATCCCTAAAAACCTTCTCTTTCGTCAAAACCGCACATGATGTTCATGTTTTGCACTGCTTGCCCGGCCGCGCCTTTTCCCAGGTTATCTATTGCCGTAACGATCACAGCCATGCTTTTAGATTCATTCACCCTCAGGCCGATATCGCAAAAATTAGTGTGCGCCACATTTTTAATTTCTGGCAATAAGCCATTTTCATAGACTTTCACGAACGGCTCTTTTGAATAAAAATCCGTATATACAGCGATCAGTTCCTTGGTTGTCAATTTTTTCTTCAGTTTTACATAAATCGTGCTCAGAATACCGCGATTGATCGGCAAAAGATGCGGCACAAAAACCACTTCCACATTCTCTTTTGCGGTCTTGGATATTTCCTGGTCAATCTCGGGCACATGCTGATGTTCAAAAAGCTTGTAAGCCTTGAACGATTCATTCACCTCGGAAAAGTTCAGAGCTTTATCGGCTTTACGGCCAGCGCCTGTCACGCCGCTTTTGGCATCGATCTGTATCGTCTCGAGGTTAAACAGGCTTTTCTTTATTCCCGGTAAAAGTCCGAGAATAGCACCTGTCGGATAACAGCCGGGGTTCGCAACGAGATCGGCGTCGGATATTTTCTCCCGATTGATCTCAGGCAAGCCGTAGACCGCGTGTTTTAAATTCGCTGTATCGCGATGCTGAACCTTGTAAAATTTTTCGTAGACCGCTTCATCTTTTAACCGGTAATCCGCGCTGATGTCGATCACCTTCTTTTTTGCCTTCAATAAATTCGGAGCCGTTTGCATAGAAACGGTATGAGGAAGCGAAAGAAAAACAAGATCACATTTTTCGGAGGCCTCGCCGGGCGAGAACGTCCGGCACTCCAGATCGAGCTTGTGATGAAGGTAAGGAAAAATATCCTGGATCTTAACTTCTCGGTCTTCTTTGCCTGAAAGATATGTTAGCTTGATATGCGGATGATCCGCAAGGATCCGAACCAATTCTTCGCCGGTGTAGCCGGTTGCTCCCACTACTCCGACGTTTATTCTTTTTGTCATTTCACTGCCTTGTTTTATTGACGTAAGCGAAATAAACTCAATATTATAGAGACGATTTTAGTTTCTGTCAAAAAATAAATAATAAAGCCGAGCGTAAGGCTCGGCTACTCTTAGAGTTATGTAAATTATTGAAAACTGGCTTATTCGGAAATTGACACTATCTCTTCGAGAATTGGAACCTGCGCCTTGCGCCCTTGCGCCCGTACTTCTTACGCTCCTTCATGCGCGGGTCACGCGTTAAATAGTCCCCGCGACGCAGGAGAGGCTTGAGTGTCTCGTCGAATTTTATGAGGGCTCTGGAGATTGCATGACGAACCGCGCCTGCCTGACCGGCAAGACCGCCGCCGCGAACATTGGCGATCACGTCCACTTTGTCATTGAGTTGCATAGCTTCCAGAGGTTGCCTTACGATCATTTGCAATGTTGGCCGTCCAAAATATTTTTTGATATCTTTTTTGTTGACCTGGATAACACCTGAACCTTTAAAAAGCTGCACTCTCGCCGTAGCTTCCTTCCTTCTTCCGGTTCCCAGATCTTTAGCTTCGGGAGCTTTCAATGTATCAGTTGAAGACATTTACTTCTTTTCCTTTTTCGCTTGTGCGCTTGAAGATTTCTTGGATGATTTTGCGTGGACTTGAGCCGCGTGAGGATGTTCCGCGCCCGGATAAACCAGAAGCCGCGTGATCATTCTCTTGCCAAGTCTAGATTTAGGCAGCATTCCTTTGACGGCATGCTTGATCGCAAAAGTCGGATCCTCAGACATGACACGCTCAAAGGTCCTTTCCGTTTGTCCGCCGGGAAAACCCGAAAATGATTTATAGATCTTTGTTTTGGCTTTGGAGCCGGTAACAATCACATCTTTGGCGTTGACCACAATGACGCCATCGCCTGTTTCCACGCTTGGCGTATAATCAGTTTTCGTCTTGCCGCTCAATATGCGGGAAATTCTTGCCGCCAAACGACCGACAACCTGCCCTTGGGCATCGATCACCTGCCACTGCTTTTCTTTAACATCTGCTGGTTTTACAAAAAAAGTGGACATATCTCTCCTTAAAGGGAAAGGATTTTAGCACTCACGAAACTAAATGTCAAGTCTATTTAGTCGAAAGCAAGTCTTTCAGAGCGTCCTTCAAAACAGGATATTTAAACCGGAACCCAGACTTTGATAATACGTCCGGCATGACTTTTTGGCCTGTAAGAAGCATATCGGACATCTCACCCAAAATTATTTTTAAAACAACTCCTGGCACAGGGAACGCTGAAGGGCGCCTTAAAATTTCTCCCAAAGTTTTGGCGAATTCCTTCATCGTCGCAGGCTGGGGCGAAGTTAAATTCACGGGCCCTTCAATAGAAACATCTTCCAGCGTTTTCAGAATCGCGTTAACCTCATCATCGATATGGATCCAACTCATAAATTGCCTTCCATTTCCCAAGGGTCCGCCGATACCCATTTTGAACGGCGGAAGCATCTTCGATAGCGCGCCGCCTTTACCAGAAAGAACGATCCCGGTCCGCAATAAAACAACGCGCACGCCGAACATTTTTGCTTTTAAGGCTTCTGATTCCCATTCACCGCAAAGCTCTGAAAGATAATCCTGGCCTGCGGGCGACATCTCATTGAGGAAAACATCTCCGCTCGACCCGTAATAACCCACCGCGGATGCATTGATCAAAACTTTCGGTTTTGTCTTAACCTGGGATATGGACGAAACAATAGCTTTTGTGGTATTCAAACGACTCGTTCTTAGGATGCTTTTTTGTTTGGCGGTCCAGCGTTTGGCAACGATAGGTTCGCCGGAAAGATTAATCACCGCATAAGCTCCGTCAATCTCTTTCACCCAGCCATCCGCTAAGTACGGAGGATTCCACAACACTTCTCTTACTGAATAATCTGATTGGGCTGGAGCAAGCTTACGGCGAAGGCAAACAAGTTCATATTTTTGTGCGAGCATCTCTGTTAAAGACTTCCCGATCAAGCCGCTCGCACCGCAGGCAACAACCTTCATTTTATTTTAATCCGTATTTCTCATTCAAATTATCCACCAACCTTTGCGTACGGCTAGGCGTCTTTTCTTTATTTTTATCATCAGGATTGTTTTGCTCTTCAGACCTTGTGGGCAAAGGGTTCATTTCCTGGCCGATCCGGTCCTTGGGCGGGTTGTTATTACCGCGAACGAGATACGCGTCGATTTTTCCGTCAAAATTATTGTCCTCTTCTTTCCAGATCCAAGTATAACCAGGATTTGGAACATAACTCACTCTCCCGTTATTGACCACCGGGAGCTTTTTGTCCTGATTCCATTGGAGCAGGGTTCTTTGATCAATTTTCCCGTCAAAGTTACGATCCGATTCCTTGAGGATCAAATTGCGTCCTTTCAGCATGTTCGTCCATTGATCAGGCTTGCCGTCATGATTCGTATCCTTGGCAACGTACTTAACCTTTTCCTCAGCATCATAAATGAGCCACTTGTCAACTTTGCCGTCAAAATTCGTATCTATCTCCGCGGTGAATTTCTTGCCGTTCTTGAAATGGATCCATTGATCCGGCTTACCGTCCCCATTTTTGTCTATTTGGATCTCGGTTATTTGGTCTCCATCATAGAAAATGTGGGTTTCTTTACGGCCATCACCATCGCTATCTTTCCACTCATCGTGCAGATTGCCGGCTAGCGCAATCACACAAAATAGGCATAAGAAGAGAGCCGCTAAAGGAATAGTGGTCGTTTTTTTAATCATCATGCGTTTTCTAATCGGTTCAACCGGAAACAAATTTTTTCAGATCTATTTTCGCCATTAAACTTGCAAGTTCGGGGTCCTGCATCAGCGAAGCAAATTTTGGATTGGAAAGTATCTTTGCAAAATCTTTGGTCTTTGCGACTTCTTTGAATTCAGGGTCCCTGAAAACTTCCTGGACTTTGGGATGAGAAATAAAAGCCTTGAAATTTTCATCAGCCATAAGCTTCTGCATCATTTGAAATTGCTCCATCATTCCTTTCATATTCTCGAACATGATTCCCCTTTCATTCTTCCATCGTGCTAATGTCGCCGACAGGCTCACCCTGGTCCCAGGCCCTGAGAACTCTCCGCATGATCTTGCCGGAACGGGTTTTGGGAACGCGTTCGCAGAACTCTATCTCTCTAGGCGCTGCGTGAGCTGCCAGATTCTTTTTTACAAATTCGGCTATTTCTTTTTTGAGTTGATCGCTAGCGGAAAACCCCGACCTTAAACTGATAAAGGCTTTGATGATCTGGCCTCGGATCTCATCGGGTTTTCCGATCACGCCCGCTTCCGCCACTGCCGGATGCTGGACCAAAGCACTTTCGACTTCAAAGGGACCCACACGCTCACCGGCAGTCTTGATCACATCGTCCGCGCGGCCGGCGAACCAAATGAAACCATCTTTATCTTTGTAGGCGGTGTCACCGCTTAAATACCATCCCTTAAAACGGAAGTATTCATCGAATTTTTGTTTATTATTCCATATCGCCTTCATCATGGAAGGCCAGCCCGTTCTGACAACAAGATGTCCCAGTGTATTTGCCGGCACTTCTTTGCCGTGATCATCGACCACAGAAGCGTAAGTGCCAGGAAAAGGTCTGCCGGTCACGCCAATCTTAAAATCAAGGCTGCGATAATTGCAGATGATCTGCATGCCGGTCTCGGTCATCCACCAGGTTTCATGCGGAGCGATACTGGTAAGCTTGCGGATCCATCGGAGCGCCTCCGGATTCAACGGTTCGCCTACGGAGCATATGTGGCGGATACTTTTCAAATTGTATTTCTTTGCGATCTCTTCTCCTTGGGACATCAGCAATCTAAAAGCGGTCGGCGCACTGTACCACATCGTTACTTCATATTTTTCTATCGCCTGATACCAGCGTTCTGCTGAAAAACGGCCTCCGACCACAACACTGGATATACCAAGCGTCCACGGCCCATAAATTCCGTAAGAAGTTCCGGTCACCCAGCCCGGATCGGCCGTGCACCAATAAATATCATCATCCCTCAGGTCCAGCGCCCATTTGGCCGTCTGATAATGTCCGACCATCGCGTATTGACGATGAAGAACACCTTTGGACCTGCCGGTAGAACCTGATGTGTAATGGATCACAAGCCCGTCATTCAAGCTTAACCATTCAGGTGAAAGCCTGGATCCAGCGGATTGCATTTCATCATGATAAAAATGCTGGTGAATTTTTAAACTGGCCATCTCCTCAATGCCGTTTTCCTGTGCCGCGGCTGCCAACTTTTTTTCCGTGACTAGAAAAAGATGCTGTAATTTAGGCAGCTTTTGGAACGGCACTCTTGTCTTAAGCTCGGGTGTAGTCACAATAGCAATGGCACCGCTATCGGATAACCGGTCTTCCACTGCCGTCTCCATGAACGCTTCAAAAAGAGGCACCGGTATCGCGCCGATACGATGAATCCCCAAAATAGCGATATAAAGCTCCGGGGTCCGGGGCAGATAAACCGCGATCCTGTCGCCTTTTTTGATCTTGAATTTTTTTAAGACGTTGCCGAATTTGCTGGATTCTTTTTTTAGATCAAGGAACGTGTATTTCTCGTCCCTTCCGTGAGGATGGCCCGTGGTTTTTGTGGGATCCCAAAAATACAGCGCCACCTTGTTCTTGAGAGGACCCGCGGCATGACGGTCGATCATCTCATGAACGATATTAACTTTCTTTGTTTTATGCCAATCAAATTCTTTTTCGACGCTTTTCCATGAAAAACTTTTGTATGTTTTAAAATAATCTTTCAGATTCGCGTCAATCCCTTTTGATTTACGGATCCAACCGGAAGATTTTTGGACAAAACTTGCGGATTGACCGTGCGGTTTCTTTTTTGCCATGATCACATTTCCACAAAATCTATTTTGGGAGATTTCTTAAGGATGCCGTAATCAATGGCGGCGCGCTGAAGCGTCAGCAGCCCCTCTTTTCCTTTCCTGCCCATATCAACCGTGTAATCGTTGACGTACATGCCGACAAAACGATCAGCCGTATCGGTCGGGATGCCCCGGCCGAACTTCATCGCATATGTCAGCGCATCGGTCCTATTCTTCAGCCCGTACTCGATGCTGTTCTTGAGAAGCTTTGTCACTTTACGCATCACATCGCGGCCCAAATTCTTGCGGATCACATCGACTCCGAGAGGCAACGGAAGTTTCGTCATCTCATAGAACCATTCACCGAGATCGGCGACTTTGTGGAATCCCAATTTTTCATAAGTCAACTGGCCTTCATGAATGATAAGGCCCGCATCGGCTTCTCCTTTTTTAACCACGTCCAATATCTGATCAAATGGGACCACGAACTCCTTAAAGTTAGGTAAAAAAAGACGTAGCGCTAAATAAGCGGTCGTGTTGATGCCTGGCACCGCGATCTTTTTTCCTTCCAAATCTTTTGCGTAGACAGATTTCGTTGAAACAAGGATCGGGCCGTAATTATCACCGATGCTTGCTCCGCACGGCATTAGCGCGTATTTATCAGCGATCTGAAAAAAAGTATAAGCCGAAACAGCCGTCACCTCGAGCTCTGATCTAAACGCACGTTTATTGAGACTTTCAATGTCTTCAATCACGTGCGAGAAAGAGATGCCGTCGGTTTTTATTTTGTCATGCGCGATCGCGTAGAACATGAACGCGTCATCCGGATCCGGGCTGTGGCCGACGCGAATTTTGGCTTTGACTAACGGCATACGTTATACCTTGAAATAATTCCTGACATTGGCCTGAAAGAAAAAGATCAAAATCAGGACGCTGAGGATCGTGCCGTACGGAAGCAGAATGAGACCAAAAATAGCTGTCACAACCTGCACGTACCAAGCCGCGCCTTTTGCTTTTAATAACCCCAATCCCAATAACAAATGATAAATCCCAAAAATCAAACCAATGCTCAGAAAAAAAGAAAAGATCACATTAAGACCGATGGAGAGATTCTGACTGGCCAACCGCTCTTGAAGCTGGTTTGTAAGCGTTTGGTAGAAATTCACGGCATTGCCAAAAATAAGCAGTGTCACGAACAGGGCCGCCACAAAAAACCATGTTGCTGCCGAGAAAAAGTTCAGGATCGAGACAAAGATCACGATGCCCGGTCTTTTTTGAGATTCACTCAATACTTCACTCATGACGAGTTCCTTTCTGTAAGGCCTTCATGTATTCCCTGTTCATTTTGGCGATCAGAGAAACGCTGATCTCTTTTGGACAAACTGCTTCACATTCAAATTGGTTCATACAATTTCCAAAACCTTCTTGATCCATCTGCCGTACCATGTTCTTGACGCGTTTTTCACGCTCGATCTGTCCTTGCGGCAATTCTGCAAGCTGCGATACCTTCGCGGCCACGAACAACATCGCCGAAGCATTCTTGCACGACGCGACACACGCTCCGCAGCCGATACAGGCAGCGGCGTCCATCGCGGTCTCGGCTTGATCTTTTGAGATCAAAATCGCATTGCCGTCCGGCGCGCCGCCTGTGCTGGCCGAAACAAAACCTCCGGCCTGAATAATACGGTCAAACGCGCTGCGGTCCACGACAAGATCTTTAATAAGAGGGAATGCCTTGGCACGCCATGGCTCAATAAAGATCGTATCGCCATCTTTAAAATGTCTCATGTGAAGCTGACAGGCCGTGGTCCCGCGTTCGGGCCCGTGCGCGACTCCGTTGATCACCAGCGAACACATTCCGCAAATCCCTTCACGGCAATCATGATCGAACGCGATGGGATCGACGCCTTTTGCGGTCAATTCCTCATTCACGACGTCCAGCATCTCAAGAAAGGACATGTTGGGGCTTATGTTCTCCGCCTGATACTCGGTCAGCTGGCCTTTATCTTCTTTATTTTTCTGGCGCCAGATCTTTAATGTAAATTTCATTTGTAGTTTCTCACCGCCAAATGCACATTCTCATAAACCAAAGGCTCTTTATGAAGCGCCGGCGTCGAGCCGACGCCTTTATATTCCCACGCCGCCACATAAGCGAACTTCTCATCATCTCTCAGGGCCTCGCCTTCGCTTGTCTGATGCTCTTCACGAAAATGTCCGCCGCAGGACTCTTCGCGGTGAAGCGCGTCATAACATAGAAGCTCGGCAAATTCCAAAAAGTCCGCCACACGGCCGGCTTTTTCAAGCGACTGGTTCAATTCTTCGCCGTTCCCCAAAATATTGACGTTCTTCCAGAATTCTTCCCGAAGCACCGGGATCTTTTCAAGCGCTTGCTTCAATCCTTTTGCATTTCTCGCCATGCCGCAATTCTCCCACAGCAGCGAACCCAGTTCGCGGTGAAAAGAATTGACGGTGCGTTTCCCCTTGATCGACAAAAGCCGCTGAAGTTTTTCCCCGGCTTCGGACTCGGCTTTTTTAAATTCCGCGCGGTCCGTCGTGACCTTGGTTTTCGGAGCTGAGGCAAAATAATGTCCGAGCGTATAAGGCAAAATAAAATATCCATCCGCCAAACCCTGCATGAGGGCACTCGCGCCTAGACGATTGGCTCCGTGGTCCGAAAAATTCGCTTCGCCGATCACGTGAAGTCCCGGAACATTGCTCATCAGATTATAATCGACCCACAACCCGCCCATCGTGTAATGAAGCGCCGGATAAATTCTCATCGGCATTTTATAAGGATCTTCGGCGGTGATCTTCTCGTACATATCAAAAAGGTTTCCATAGCGCTCACGTATCACTTTTTCACCGAGGCGTTTGATCGCATCCGAAAAATCAAGATACACGCCCAGGCCTGATTCACCCACTCCACGGCCTTCGTCACAAACCTGCTTAGCGCTCCTTGAAGCAATGTCACGTGGAGCAAGATTTCCGAAGCTCGGATATTTTCTTTCCAGATAATAATCTCTCTCGTCTTCGGGAATATCCTGAGGTGCGCGCTTATCGCCTTTTTTCTTTGGGACCCAGATACGCCCGTCATTCCTCAGCGACTCGGACATCAAGGTCAGCTTTGACTGATGATCTCCTGTCACCGGAATGCAAGTCGGATGGATTTGCGTAAAACAGGGATTCGCGAACAGCGCGCCTTTTTTATGCGCGCGATAGATCGCCGTGACATTACACCCAGCGGCGTTCGTTGATAAATAGAAGACATTGGAATAACCGCCTGTCGCCAGCACCACCGCGTCCGCGGCGTGGGAACTGATCTTGCCGGTGACAAGATCACGCGCCACAATACCTTTGGCGTGCCCGTCGATCACGACGAGGTCCAGCATTTCGGTCCTCGGATACATTTTAACTTTTCCAAGCCCAATCTGACGCTCCAGCGCCTGATAAGCACCGAGAAGCAACTGCTGTCCCGTCTGGCCTCTGGCATAAAAAGTCCTCGACACTTGAGCGCCGCCGAAAGAACGGTTTGCGAGATATCCACCGTATTCGCGCGCGAACGGCACGCCTTGCGCGACACATTGATCAATAATATTCCCGCTGACCTGAGCAAGACGGTAGACGTTGGCCTCGCGCGAACGAAAATCCCCGCCCTTTATCGTGTCATAAAAAAGCCGGAAAACACTGTCGCCGTCATTGGGATAATTTTTGGAGGCGTTGATCCCGCCCTGAGCCGCGATGCTATGCGCACGGCGCGGGCTGTCCTGAAAACAAAATGAATGCACATCATAGCCAAGTTCGGCAAGCGAAGCCGCCGCCGAGGATCCTGCCAACCCTGTCCCCACGACAATGACGCTGAACTTGCGTTTATTCGCGGGATTCACAAGCTTGAGGTCAAATTTATGCTTGTCCCATTTTTCAGAAAGAGGTCCTGAAGGAATTTTTGCGTCGAGCGCCATGATCTAGCTCACTCCTTTAGGAAGCTGCAGTATTTTTAACAAAGCCGCCAGAGGCATCGAGGAATTCCCTAAAAAAATCACCAAAGCCACGATATTTCCCAGCCATTTGATCTTTTTCCGAAATCGCTCGTCATTCAAGCCGAGCGATTGAAAGAGACTTGAAACGCCATGGCTTAAATGAAAACAAAGTACCGCCATCGCGAATATATAAGTGCCCGAGATCAAGGGGTCCCTGAAGCTCAAGACCACCATGGAATAAACATCGTCGCGGCCTTTGCTATCCAATAGACCGCAGAATTCAGGATGGATCTTGTCGAACGTGAAATGCAAAAGGTGAAAAACGATGAACGCGAAAATTATGAGCCCCGACATCACCATCGTCCGTGAAGCGTAGCTGGCCTGGACTGTGTCTTCGTGGCTGTAGCGCACGGGACGTGCATTCTTGTTCTCGATCGCCAGCTTTATGGCTGTGCCCATATGAGCGATAAGGGCCAGGAGAAGGATCGCCCGCGCAGGCCATAAAAGAAACGGCATTTCTTCCAGGTGTTGGGCGTAGGCATTCAGCTGGTCCTGTCCCAGAAATACCTGTAGGTTCCCAAGCATATGGATGATCACGAAGCCCAAAAGCATGAGGCCTGTAACCGCCATGACCACCTTTTTATCAATGGATGATTTACAGCAGAAAAAAGTCATGGGCAATATGTTCTCATATTGACCCCGTTTAATGCAAGTGTTACAAAACAAGAACTTACCACAAAGTCAATCCAAGGGGGAAACGATGTTTCCCCCTTATGGCGTGTCCTGCAGCTTTGCGATGCGGTGTGAGCAATCACAAAACCTCGGCACTGTATCCCCCTTCCTTAGCGGAATGTGTAACCCTAAAATTAGGCAAGGGAAAAGGAGAGAGTCTCCTTTTCCCTTGATTATCCTTTTTTTCTCTGCTGAGGAATCAGACCGTCATGGCGAGCGTAGGCATTTGCCATTGCGAAGCCCCACCATCAAAATTTCGTCAGTTTTGGTTTTTAAATCACTCTGTCGGAGGGTCAGCGGGCTTTTGGAAGGATACTTTTTTCTCGCGGGGTTCAAAATGGCCGTTCTTGCCGATCAGCTCATCGAGGTTGTTCATCTTTTCCACATTTTCCTTGTTCATTCCATAATGAAATTCGGGCAATACGGAAGGGATCTCGTCACCTCTCCGCTTGGACATTTCATCTGAAGCCGCGAAAGATGAAGGGCTTAGCATGAGAATCCCCAAAAGAATGAATGCGACTGTGTTTTGATAAGATTCGTCGTTCACTTTTGCATCCTTTACAAAAGTTTATCTTAATTGCCTAAAACTCTGCCCATTACAATGGACCAATATAAAGCTTAGTCTATGGCGCCGATGATATCAATCGGCGCAAGAATTATGATCAATGGAATATAGTTGTGATTAAATTTATAGGTTGGAAAGCTTCACCGGCCGAAACTGCGCATCAGGTCCCAGCGGAGCCGCCTAAAGCGGAACATCGCGCGGCCCAGCGCGGTACTCTTCATTTTTTCTATCTTGTCGAATTTGACGAGCCATTTGAAAAATTTTCCTGATCCATAGCGGTCCAGGACGCCTCCCGACAAACACATCCGGCGTATTTCTGTCCAAAATTCCAAAGCTGAGGACCCGCCGTTAAAAAAAGAGTGATAAGCATAAGGTTTCTCAAGTGCTTTCCTGAGCTCAGGAAAAGTGGCGTCCGTCATCTGAAAATTACAATCAGCGGGATCGATGCCGTTCAGCATTAATTCACAAATAGTCCGCAAGCATTTCTCACAGCGGCCGCAATTGATCGCCTCTCCTGTCCTGCGCCACCAGTTGTAACAAACGCGCAGGAACCGGTGGTACTCCGGATAATTCTTGAAATATTGTATTTTACGAATTCGTGAACCATCGTGAAAGTCTTCCTTGAGATACGTGTCCCCCCAACAAAGGTCATTATCCAGATCATAATCGCTTCCCCACCCGTAGTCCGCGCTGTCCTTCATATGACTGCTGGCCATCCATAGACGCCCGAATTCACGGTAGCTGAACGGAGCCGTCATCGCGCTCAAGACCATCGCGTGAGCGGTCTCGCCCCACCAGTTAAGTGTCCGCTGCTTGAGATCGTCCTTGGCAAATAAATCCCAGAAATCCGAATCGATACAACAAAGCTCCACGCCTTCAGATCCGGCAAACTCATGAAAAGATCTTTTACAGGCGTCCGCAAACTTCGGCTGGCCCAGAGGGATATCCGCTCCAAAGAACGAAAAAAGCATAGGCTTTTTTTCACGATGACGGATGTAAGTCGTGAGCGCGTCCAGTCCTCCGCTGTAAAGAACGCCTTCACGGACAGCGCTGCCTTCATTCTTTTCAGTGCGCGCCTTTATTTGACCCGCGAAAGACCATTTCTTGGAAAACCAGCGATAAAAATAATCCCGCGCTTTTTTAAGCGACCCGACGTAACTCTCATCCAGTACGTCCATTTCCAGATCCGCACCGGTCATCCACGACAGAGAGGCCATCACCGCCGCGAAAGGAACAGTCAGCATACCGGCGCTCGCAAGCGGGAAATCTCTTTCATAAATAACGTAAAACTCGCGCTTTTTAAAAAAACGCAGTGAAGATTCAAATTGGTAGGAGATCCGCCTTCCTTCTTGCGAGGCGCGCTTCAAGCGGATAAAATCTTTCAACTTAAATTATCTCCCTAATCAAATCATGAAAAATTTATTGTGTGGTATTTAATGAAATAATTGTAGCA
The DNA here is from genome assembly GCA_964642015.1 of uncultured Planctomycetia bacterium. Classification (GTDB taxonomy): domain Bacteria; phylum Omnitrophota; class Gorgyraeia; order 2-02-FULL-51-18; family 2-02-FULL-51-18; genus CAZXLF01. Next base: position 49,221 of record CAZXLF010000003.1, on the reverse strand, counting down.
CAACGCCGTCATTCTGACCGAGCTTGCTCTTGAGTGACCGCTTGGGGGTTTTTAGCGAGGTGGTCAGGCTATCTTTGACACCGCGATGACACAAAACCCCAATGCTATGCATAATAACGAATGGTACAAATATATAATATATTAATTAAGATTATTAATCCTTATTAATACATTATTATATACAGATATAATTAGGTGTTTATCTGCATGTGCTTGAATATTCAAATATGATTCTTATACTCTAACTTAGGTAAGCTAACAATTAGTGAACATATGGAACGGTTAAAACCCGTTCAATTTTTTGGCCACTAATTAAAAAATTTTAAAAAGGTGGGCAGAGCCATGAAAATAACTATCAGCTCCGAGGTTAGAAATGAGACCGGAATTGAGAATCTGATACAAATGGCGCACATAGATCACAATGGCCAGATCCTGCGAGTATCTGAATATATGGAAAAGGACGGGATACACAGACCGCTTTCTGAAATGATCTATTACCCTGACGGCTCCAAAAATCTTCACTTATACAATGATGCGGGCGATGTGGAGAAAGTCATTCGATATGATAAATACGGATTTGAGATCCCAAATCCGCCAGAGCATTCTATGATGCAAATTCACCTGGAGCAGACATCGATCAAAGGAATGGCTTCTTAAAAAATTATATAGATTTTCATGAGGGGAACGCGGATTCCCCTCCGTGACGCGCTTGTGGCTACATATAAGGGAGGCTACTGATCACTTAAAGTCATCAAGCGCTGTCACTCTTTTTAAAGGGAAATACTGGCCGGGCGGTGTCCGGTTTAAGTTCCGGCCTTCAACCTTATCGCCTCTATCCTTGTAAGAACAGGCGGATGGCTATAAGACAAGAATACTTTCAAAGGATGTGGAGTGAGGTTTGACAGGTTATCGACACTGAGGCGCTTGAGCGCTCTTATCATCGCTTCCGGGTGTTTAAACGTATCGATCGAAAATCTATCGGCCGAAGTTTCAAAACGTCTCGAGATGTAATTTGTCCCGACGGAGAACAGCGAGTTTACCGGCTGGAACAGGAACATGAATAAAAAGAGCCCGGCGTAAACGGAGACGCTTTCCATTTTAAATGCCGCAAAAAAATCCTCATTATGGATAAAAAATGACAGAGCAAAGAACATGAGCCCTGTGCTAGCCGCCGAGACAATGAGACTTTTAAAAATATCTTTGTGCTTGTAATGCCCTATCTCATGCGCGAGCACCGCCACTAGTTCATCCGTTTTCATCTTCGCTACCAGCGTATCGAACAGCACGATCCGTTTGTATCTGCCGAGGCCCGTAAAAAAAGCGTTCGATTTGGTACTGCGGCGTGAAGCGTCCATCGTGTAGATTCCCTTTATCTTGAAATCCTGTGAACGCGCATAATCAACGATGGCGGTTTTAAGCCCGCCTTCTTCCAAGGGAGTGAATTTATTGAAAAGCGGCATGATGGCGACAGGCGCGATGAATATAAAAAAAAGCTCGAAGACTATCACAGCCATCCATGAATAGAGCCACGCCCATTTTTCGAAAGTACTAAAAAACCACAATACAGCCGATAAGATGACCGCGCCGATCAGCATGGTCAATATGATATTTTTAAAAATATCAGCAGTGAATGTCTTCGGGGTGGTCCTGTTAAAGCCGTATTTTTCTTCGATCACAAATGTCCGGTAAACGGTGAACGGAATAGATAAGAAATAATGGGCCAGATATATGATCCCGAGAAAAATAAGTCCTGTAACGAGAGGCGCTTGCTGAAAAAAGCGCGCGAAGCCATCGATCAGGTCGAACCAGCCGGCGAGAATAAAAATAACCGCGCCCAAAGTAAAGAATGTGTCTTCAATAAGGCCGAATTGGATCCTCTCTTTAAGGTAGCTTTGCGACTTCTTGTATTTTTCGGCGTCATAATATCCTTCGAATTCTCGAGGTACTAACACAGACGCATGCGCGGCGTCCAACTTCTCGATAATAAGATCTACAATGTATCCGCCGATGAGAACAACCAAGACAACCAGTAAATAATAATTGTGCACGATCATGGAGCTATTGTATGCCAGGATAAATGAAGGGTCAAAGGAACAAAAAAACACGTCATTGCAAGCGGGAGTGGTGAAACAATCTTATTACCACGGACGGCGCGCAATCTCTTTCCTTAGTCGGTACAGTGTGTTCGACTTACAATTCAAATACTAACTAACATTATCCGAGCTGCCCTGCGTATTTCGGCTTATAGCTTTAATTCGTTGTTCCGTCGGCGAGGTATTGGCGCCAATAGCACTAGTGTCTTGGGACATGCCGTGAGATGCTGCCGTGATCCCATTACTTACCGCCGTTCCCGCGCCTTGAAGTTGAGTTGTGCTGCTGCTTGGGGCACCAAGGCGTTCTGTTCCCAAACGCGTGTAATGAAATCGTTTATTTGGCGCTTTGAGATCCAGAGCACTTCCATCCTTTTGAACTGCCCTGAATTTAAAGTTATATTCTTGATCCGGAACAGGTTTGAACGAATAAGACCACCGCGGGTTTGAATTTATCCTCTGCCAGCCGGAACCACCATCAAGGCTTAATTCCAGATGATCCAGAGATTCTGCGCCTTTCAAATTTCCTGTCAATACGGCCTCGCGGCCATTTAGATCCTCGATGGAGATCGTGCGAGAGACGTCTTCCAGATCATCGCCGTTCAGTTTTACCTCAGAAAGCTCCACTGAAGAATCCTGAATTGCATTCCGCTTTTCCTCCGTCAAAGGATTTATCGGTAAAGGCGCCTGTATCGGAGGCGGCGCCATCATCTTAGGCTGTGGATCCGTGATCCCCGGTAAATTTGCCTGCACTTGATTGGTCCTATCGACAGGAGGATTATCCACTTGGACAGAGATCAGAGCATTGACAAACCCTCCGGGTGTCTGCTCAGTCTCTTGATTAAATGCTCTCATTTCAAGCGTGTAGTATGCGGGGCTTTTTACTTTATTGGTGTTCCATTTCACCGTCCACGGCGCAGCGTGAAGATAGTAGGGCGGGATCATATAATCGCCCTCGGGCGCCTTCCAGGAAAAAAATACCGTATCAGCCTGCCCCTCCGTGATCTCTCCTTCGATCGTGACATTCCCCGTCACCTTGTCCAGGTGCGCGGGAGTTTTAAACCGGCAGGCCAATTTGTATTTTTTAGGATGAATAATATTGAATCGCGAAAAATCAGATCGGACGACCTTGCCCTGATTATCATACCCAAACAGAGCCAGGATCGACGCCTGAGGCAAAGGATCATCAAAATACATATCTAAATTCCAACCCTTAAAACCGTAGCTTGCTTGATTGGGCAGACGATCGGCTTTCCACAGATGTTGCCCGTTGAATACGAGTTCCAATTTAACAATGGAGGCATTGGGCCCGCTGTTGTCACAGGTGACCGCGACATCGACGGAGTCCTGAATTTTCAAACCATTCACGGGACTATCGATGTGAAATGACGGGTCAGCAAAAACATCCGGAAGCCTGCCCCCAAGAATCACTATTGCGCTAATCACAACTGTAAAGAAAATCCGGGAAAATAGTTTCATGAGGGCCCCATCCTTCTCATTAAATCGTTTACGCTCCATTTTTAGGAGCTCTGTTGTATTTTTACAAGACGACTTTCGGAAAATAGACATTGAGGTTAGTATATGAAACGGCTTTTAACCTGTCAATTTTTAATAATTTTATACAATTTTCGGCAAGTGTAGAATTTATTTATGCCACAATAGCAGCGTGCACCCAGATGCGATATTCACCAAACCAAAAACCTGAAAAGGTAAACGAGGGATCTTCCGGAAGAATTGACTCATTTTTTCATGTGTCATTTTCATTGCTACCCAAAAAAGAACCAATATTACGACTATCCCTGCGATACCCACTCTCTTTCCAAAATAACCCATGGGATAAAACAGCAGGCCCAGAGTAAACCAAAAAAAAGATTTGTGCGTTTTCTGCAAAAACTGATTTCTTAAGATGTCCGGCTTTAATATCCACGAGATTCCCAAAAGAATGGAGCTATATCCGATGAAAACGGCAAACATGTCTCTACGATTTCCTATATCTATCGCCTGGTCTTCAGCATATTAATCAGAAATCGAACAAGGGTTGGCTGACGTTTCCGTCCCTTATTTGAAGCAGCAAACGCACCGTCAATCGTTTTTATACACATATCGATATCGCTTTCTAAGATATTTTCAAGCACGCCTTGATGCTTAGCTTTGAACTCGCTTAAAGCAATTCGCAGTTCACCTAGAAGTTCAGATGACGTTGTCCACGCAGTCTTATGAATAAGCGTATGGATCCTTCTTTCTATATCATCAAAGCCTGAGGATTTTAGTCTAATAGATAGCTCATCAAGGAAATTATAGAAATCTTGGTTTGAGTGAAATTGCCTCACACATTACTCCCAATAAAAAACTACAGACTCATCGCCCGCCGCTTGGATCAACTGGGAAGTATCTCACGGCAGAGAATTTACAGTTAGCTTGGGAAACTTTCACCTTCGTCGAGATAGAACATCTTCGGCTCGTCCACGACACCGGCCGCTTTCATGGTTTGCGCCAGATCCGGCGAGCTGGAAAGCGCTTTGGCTTTTTGGATATCCTTCACGTCACAGACAACGATCAGGTGGTTCGGATCATCCAAATACCGGTAAACCCGGCTCTTCGTAAATCCGTATTGCGCGCGCACTTTGCCATGTTCGGCGAATACCTTTTTCCAAGTCGCGTAATCTTTTACTTTATGACGAACAATGAAAGTGGCCATGTTAATGCCTCCTATTGGCGATCGTTTACTTAAAGTATGAACATTCTACTGCGAGGAAGAAAAATAGCCTAACCCGTCCCTTTTTAGGCTATTCGGACGGGGTTCAGTCTACATGAGGTAATGATTATTTTACGTATCTCCTTTTTCTCTGTGCTAATAATAAAGCGACTCCACCTATACCAAAAAGAAGCATTGAGGACGGCTCGGGCGTAACAGTTAAAAGAAAACCATGCTCGACACCATTGAATGTGCCAAAGCCAACAATGTCTCCTCGATCATTGATTGCGTATGCAGATTGAAAATCCCAATTGTTCGGATTTGTTACCAGCGTGGAAATTGAACGAACTCCATTTTTGGAATCCCAAATAAATGCTTCTAAATCCTTATCTGTTCCAACAACTTGATCGTGATTGTTTATATCCGCTGCGACAGAGGCTTTAGTGCTTAATGGGAACAAATCCGTCATCGTTGATCCATCCCAAAAGAATGCATGATAATAGCCTGCGGCGTTCTTGGACAAACCGGCTATTTTATTTGAATCATTAATTGCGCTAGAGTAACTATCACCTGAATCACCTAATGATCCAATATCATGAATTGATCCATTCCAATACATCGCATGATATAGACCCGTGTTAGTTGAATAATTTGTTGAGCCTGATATAACTCCCGATTCATTAATATCAGAACCGCCACTATAACTGCCTCCCGTTGGAGGTATTAAAGTCGCCTTACTTGTCAGGCTAGGCCAAAAGGCTGCATTATTCGGATGCGGGGAGCCTGCACCAATAAATCCTGTAGTTTGATTATTATCATTTATCTTAAATGCCGCTCCGCCGTTATCGTAATTGAAACTAGAAATGGGCGCTGACGAGTTTAACCAATAAACAGGTTTACTTACTGAGCTAGTTACACCAACTATTACTCCCGCATCATTTATTCCTAGTGCTTGGCCAGTATCTCCATTGCTTGGTAATTGTTTAAATCCAGAGGTTGAGGACCAATAAAAGGGATAAGCAGGAGAATGAGAAATTGATGTAGAAGATAACCCTACGATCTCATCGTTAGAATTAATATCTTGTGGCTGATCATAAGCTCCAAGGTCTGTGACTTTATATTCATTTGCGTGCGCACAATTACTAAAAAAGATGGAACAAATAAAAATAAAGAGGTTTAATTTTTTCATTGTTAGCTCCAAATAAATAAACCCAGGATCTCTCCTGGGTCTAATAATTTTTCATGCATACAGTCTATTTGACATCGTATATGTTATTTTAAGATTGCATTGGGAGGAAAGCAAAATAATATTCAAAAAATTATGTGAGCATATTCATACTTATTTACACTTTCACTATTAACCTTCTACTTTGCCAACCGCTGCTTTATGTACGGTTGTTTTATAACAATTAGAGTCCAACCCAAAACCTCTCATAAGTCATAGCCTCGCTTAAAACTCTCTTTAGCGACGTTCCGGTTAATGTATAAAGTTTTGGTTTTACTTCCAAAACAGTTTGGCCATTGAGGCTAGACCAGTGACTATTTTTGCTACGTCTCTTAGAACAAGGAGCCACTCTTTCCTTCTTTTACTTTTTTTCATGATTCTCCTTTATAAAATAATCTACTTTTAGATTAGCACAACTAGCCGCGGAATGAATAGATGCTAGGGAACGACCGTTTGGTTGGAGAGATAAATTAAGAAACTGCATATCGGTATTTGTTATCGCCGTTGAATGAATAGGCCGGCTTGTAGAAGCCGTCTTCCATGTCTTTTAATTCCCACACTTTTTTCTGGATCGTGGGATCGAGTAAATAAGTGATATTTGAATCATCTGTGTACCACAACCAAGCATGAAAAGATCTGTCAAAACTTCTATATTTGCCTACGACTAAACGGACATTCCAGTAACCGTTTTTTTTCAGCTCACTGTAAAGCCATAGCGCTTTGTCTTTGCAATCGCCGGCATGCTTGGATTCAGTATCCTTAGGGGATTGCCATTGACTTTCGTTCTTATCATGGATGTAACGGAACGATCTAGACTTTCAGAAAAAAGATTTTCGCCAGGTTCTTTTTTGGAATTCTCAATAAGGTATCCGCGTGATACATGTACCGTATAGATCGTGTGATTTGCCGGGCTTGTGTCATCGGTTGTCCAAACAAAGAGTTTGGACCCATCGGAGTAAAACGTGCCTTATTTCATTGCAGAAAGACCCGACCAGCTGGTACGCCGCCTGCGCGCCAGAGAGCTTTTGTTCCATCCTCAACGACCACGTTGCAATACCAATTAACGCACTAGGCGAGACTGGAATTGTCCACATGGAAACATTTTTAAAAGGCATATCTATTATAAATCCTCAGAATAAAAGAAATCCTTTTCATGAGAAGAAAAGGGTCGCAGGGAAAAAGGGGAATTTTTTTGGCAACCCAGCTGTCCTGCTCGGATCTTATTAAGTGAGGGCCTGCGGCTTTGCGCCCCATCGTGTCCGATAGGCTATCTGTTTGTCGGCCGCCTTCCAGCGCGGTTCTACTGAACAGCCTTTTGAAAGTGATGCCGGTTATCCTTCCACCAATGCCTGGCATTCAGTAAGACTTGGCAGGCCAATACAAAATAAATGACTCCGGACAGAATAAGACGGTTCTTTTTTAAATGATTTATTTTATCGCGGTCCGCCGCCATCGATGAGCGGATAAATTGCCGCACATCTTTTGCTTCCCTGATCTCGGCGGAAGTCCTGCTGACAAAATCAGCGGCCGACGGATCGTGTTTCGCCAGATTATTGAGCTCATAATTGATGCCGGTGTCCCCGCCCAGATGATAAGCGAGGGCAAGCTTTTCATAACGCGTCTTATCCAAGTTGTAGCCCCGCACCTGCTTCCATACGCCGTAGTGCATCGTGAAGTTTAGGGCCAAGAGCAGGCTCGCCAGGATAAAAGAGGCTACCTGCCGTTTATTTGGTTTAATTCGAATCGCCATTGCTCAGTGATATTTACCGCGTCTTGTCCCGATACTTATATGAATAGATATTTTGCTCCCAAAATCAAAAAACCGCCAGCGTTTTGCGCTGACGGCGACCGAAGAAAGAGGTTTAATTCGTTTCTTGTTTTTTGATGCTCGACACCTTGCCGTTCGTGAAAACAACCACACAGTTTGCTTTAGACGGCTGCGCCAGCGCGCGGGCTCTCTCGGCCTGACCTTGCGGACTATTATAGTAGGCTTGTTGGCTCGCCGCCGCCTCACCGGGAGATTCACCAAGCAGACCGCCCGCGATACTGCCCTGGTGGTAGAAGCCGTGTTCATCCGCATGCGGAGGCGTGTAGATAAAACCGCCGAGCGCGCTGAAAGGATTCACCCGGTTCCTGGGCTGATCCGGAACCACTTCGTAACGCCAGGTGATCTGCTCTTTGCCGTCAGGCGTCATTTCTTTCGCGAGAACCTCTCGGGGCTCGCCCAGCTTTCGAGTGACCTGCTTGACCGTATCACCCAAATTTACCTTTTGAATGTCAGCCGTTTTGATGGAGCCGGCGGCGAAAGAAACACCTGAAATGGACACGCCTATCATGAGGAACATGAAAAATACGCTCTTCTTCATAGGCGGATAGGTTAACTCCGCGGTACGGGAATGTCAAACAGCCGGCTATTTATAAAAATTAATCCGCGCCAGAGAGTGACTTCCGCAGCAGCTACGCTGCCGAGATCGCCACGCCACGGACTTCACCCCACGCTCGCGATGACAGACTAAGCGCACCGATAGATCAAGATCCGCGTATCGCCGTACACTTTGTCTTTGATACATTCAAAGCCGTCTATTTCCGGCGAATCTTTCGACTCTCTGCATTCGTAAATGACCAACGCGTCCTTTTCGAGCACCTTTGACTTCGCGAGCTCCGTCAGCGTCCGCTCACCCAATCCCTGCTCATAGGGCGGGTCGAGAAGTACAAAATCGAATTTTCTTTCTTCGCGCGAGAATCTCTGGATCGCAGTGATAGCATCGGCGATAACGATCTCCGCTTTTTCTTGAAAACCGAGTTTTTTCAGGTCCTCTTGTACCGCGCGTGCCTGCGGCCTGTCTATTTCAACAAAGGTCACATGTTCCGCGCCCTGAGAGAACGCCTCAAAACCCAAAGCGCCGGTGCCGCTAAAAAGATCGAGCGCTTTTTTGCCTTCAAACTGCCCCTGAAGCATATCAAAGATCGCTTTTCTTGCCTTATCCGCTGTGGGCCGTAAAAAAGTTTTTGGTTTATAGCTGATGGTCCTTCCGCGAAGGCGGCCGGTCAAGATCTTCATGACGCGTAAACGGCCATTTCTTTATTCGAGGGCAGAGAAAATTTTTCCCGAAGAGCGGATTTAAGCGCCTGATTTTCGGATGACTTGAGCAGAGGATCTTTATCCACTATCCGGACGGCCTCGTTCTTGGCTTTGATCAGGATATGGATGTCCTTTGACAGGTCGCCGATGCGCAGGTTCGGCAGGCCATGCTGTTTTTCTCCGACGATGTCGCCCGCTCCGCGCAAGCTCAGGTCTTTTTCGGCGATATCGAATCCGCTTTGCATGGATTCAAAAGCGCTCAAGCGTTCCATCGACTCGGGATTTACGGTGTCTGAGAACAGGATGCACGTCGATTCTTCCGTGCCGCGCCCCACGCGTCCGCGCAGCTGGTGAAGTTGGGCGAGCCCGAACCGGTCCGCGTTTTCGATGATCATCACATTCGCGTTCGGCACATCCACGCCGACCTCGATCACGACCGTCGACACAAGGATATCTATCTTTTTATCCTTAAAATCCTGCATGACCTTTTTCTTTCCGTCGCTTCTCATGCGCCCGTGGAGCAATCCCACCTTGCGGTGAGAAAATATTTTTGAAAGCTCCTCATAGATTTCGAGAGCACTCTTTAGTGCTTTTCTATCATCTCCGCCAGAAACCGCGGCGGACTCGCCACGCTTTGTGGCGAGGACCAGCGGACAGATCACGTAGCCCTGTCCGCCTTTTGCGACCTGCGAATCTAAAAGATCATAGATCTCTTTTCTTTTATTCTCGCCGACCCAGAAAGTCTTGATCGTCTTTCTGCCTTTCGGCAGCTCGGCCATGACGGAAATATCCATGTCTCCATAGAGCGTGAATGCCAGCGTGCGCGGAATCGGCGTAGCCGTCATCAATAAAAAATGTGCGCTGCTCACCGAAGGCGAGCCAGACGCATCCGCCGACGCTTTAGTGGCGGACGACCCGCCCAATCCTTTCTCCTTCAGCGCCGCGCGCTGAAACACCCCGAATTTGTGCTGTTCGTCGATGACAGCGAGACCTAAATTTTTAAACCGGACATTCTCCTGGATCAACGAATGCGTACCGACGACGACCTGGACACTTCCATCGGCGATGCCGTTCAAAACTTTCTGTTTATCCACCTGAGCCAGGTCATTCGCAAGATAACCGCATACGATGCCCAGAGGTTCCAGGGCTTGGGTTAAATTAAAATAATGCTGCTGCGCCAACACTTCAGTCGGAGCCATCAAAGCGCCTTGAAATCCGTTTGCTACCGTGAATACCAATCCCGCGGCGGCCACGATCGTTTTTCCGCTTCCGACATCCCCTTGGACCAGGCGGTTCATCGGCCGGTCTTTCTTCATATCGCCGATCAGGTCCTGTATCGCGTTTTGCTGGCCCTTTGTGAGCTGAAAACCGATGGACTCCACAAGCTCGGCGACCTTTTCATCACCGCCCTGGTGAGAGATCAGCGCGTTCTTCTTTTGAAGCTCCGCTTTCTTCATCTGGACGATAAGCTGCTGAAAGAAAAATTCATTGAAGACGAGTCTTTCGTAGGCGCGTTTTCGGTCCGCCTCCGCGGCCGGAAAATGGATCTGCCGTATCGATGTTGCCAGATCCTGAAAGTTCAGTCTCTTTCTAAATGAAAACGGCAGAGGGTCCTTTGTTAATTTTAAATACTCGGCAAGCACGCGAAAGATAAGCTGTCTGATCCCTTTTTGGCTGAGATCTTCGGTCAAAGGATAGATCGGCACGATCCTTCCCGAATGGACCGTTTGCGAACCGTTATCCGCTGTCAGAATCTCGTATTCAGGATGGGTCATCTGGAAATGACGCCCTTCCCTCTCTGCCTTTCCGTAAAATACCACCTTGGCCTTTGGCAAGATGACCTTGCCGAGATACGGCTGGTTGAACCAGACGCCGAACAATCTCGATGCTGATAAACTCTGAGCCGCCGGGCCATCGGACAGCACAGCCCTGAAAATAGTCTGCCCGTGCCTGGTGCGGATAAGCCCACGGCTCTGCACATAACCCGCGACGCATTCTTTATCCTCTAATGAGATCTCCGAGATTTTCTTGATGGGAAAACGGTTTTCGTAACGCCGGGGAAAAAAATACAGCGCGTCCTCGATCGTGAAAAGCCCTAACCGCGCCAGCGTCTTTGAGCGCTCAGGGCCCACGCCTTTCAAATACTGCAGAGGAGTTTTTAACGTGATCGGTTGAGTCAAAGTTTCGCTTGATTTCACCTTTAAATCATGATAGATTACGTTTTCTTCAAAAGGAGATTCGATGTCCAGAGTTTGTTATTTTACAGGAAAAAAACCTCATCTTGGCAAGAAAATCACCCGTCGCGGTATCGCCAAAAAATCCGGTGGTATCGGCTTGAAAACGACCGGCATCACGACACGCCGCTTTATGCCGAACCTTCAATCCGTAAAGATCGTGGAAAATGGCACGGTCAAGAAGGTGCGCGTCGCGGCTTCTTATATTAAAAAAGGCCTGGTCACGCGAGCACCCAAAAGGACTTGGAAGAAGCCCGTCACCGGAGCTTCCAATCCTCCAGGTCAAGCTGAATAGTCAGTATCCCGTTAAAATCTTTAATTGAAGGCCGATGCACAATATCCAATGAGCCGCTGTGTTTGCGTCCGGCCCATTGATCGAACTTTCTGAAACCGACCATCTCACAGGTAACTTTTCCTTCCCGGTCCGTGATCCAACAATGCAGGGTGTCTTTACCCTTTTTTCGGACAGGGCTTTTTATATAAACACCCCTTGTCAAAAAATCAGGTTTTTTATTGCCCGGGCCGAACGGCTCAAGTTTTTCAAGATCCTGAACGAATTTCAGATCAATGTCGGGCAACGCGACCTCCGAATCAACGACCAGCTCAGGATCGATCGTTAAGGAGCCTCCTTTTTGGTCCGCAACTGCATTGACCTTTGCTCTGAATTTTTGAATATTTTCTTCCTTGATCGTCAAGCCGCAGGCCTGCGCATGCCCTCCGAACGTTTCGAGAAGCTCTTCGCATGCCAATACATTTTCAAATAATGAAAACGAAGGCACTGAACGGCCGGAACCTTTACCCATACCTGCCCGCTTTGATATCACAATGGACGGCTTCTGATAGCGATTCACAACCCTTGAGGCCACAATGCCCAATACTCCTTCGTGCCAATTTTCACTGTCCAGCACGATCACTTTGCATTGAGACTGAAAAGCATCCATCTCGATCCTTTCCAGGGCCTCTTCGTAAGCGTTTGATTCTACGCGCTGTCTTTCCTTATTATCTTCTTCAAGAATTTGAGCTAGATTTTCAGCTTCGATAGGATTATTGGTAGTAAGCAATTTGAACGCTGTTTCCGGAGAGCCCATGCGTCCGGAAGCGTTGATGCGCGGACCAAGACCAAAACCAATATCACGGAAACTTATCCTCGAATAACCGATCCCGGCTTGGTTCATCAGTGCTCGCAGACCCATACGCCTTGTTTTTGCCAGAATCGGTATACCGTATTTGAGGAGCACTCTATTTTCACCGGTAACCGGCGCAATGTCGGCGATCGTGCCCACCGTTACAAGATCCAGAGAATCCTTCACCGCTTCAAAACTTCCTTTTAGCGCCCAAACCAGCTTGAACGCAAGACCGCAGGCCGCAAGATTTCCATCCCCTTTTTGATCGATCACCGAGCTGATGATCGCAAAAGCCGGCGGGACCTTTTCTTTGGGCAAGTGATGATCCACGATGATCGAATCCACGCCTTTATCGGCTAAAAATTTGATCTGCTCGTAGCCGGTTATCCCGTTATCGACCGTGATCACAAGCCGAATACCTTTTTTAACGGCTTTTTCAAGCGCTTCCAGATTCAAACCGTAACCCTCGTCAATGCGATGAGGGATATACGCCTCAACATCCGCGCCAAGATCTTTCAATACCGGATAAAGAATAGAACTTCCCGTGATACCGTCCACATCATAATCGCCGTAGACCAATATTTTTTCACGGCGCGCAATAGCGTCTCGGATACGCTCGACACTTTTACGCATATCAGAGAAAACAAAGGGGCTTTCCAGAGCTTCGATCGAGGGATTCAGAAAACGAAAAATCTCCGCGGAGTTTTTTAATCCTCTGCGGAGAATAACATCGGCAATGGCGGGATGGATCTTGAATTCGGAAGCTATCCGGCGCGCTTCGTCAGAACTGGGATGGACTACCCAATTCTTCTGCATCTCATTTCTTCTTTTTGGAGCCAGGCCAGTCGACCAGTACCGGCGAAGCGATGTATACCGTCGAATAGGTGCCGCTGATGACGCCGACGAGCATCGTGAACGCAAAATCGTTGATCACTTCACCGCCCAAGAAAAACAAAGCCGCCACGACCATAAACACGGTCAATGTGGTCAATATTGTTCTGGCCAGCGTCTGATTGATGCTGACATTGATCGCTTGCTCAAACGTTTCTCTGCTGTTGGTTCTCCGATGCTCGCGGATACGGTCAAAGATCACGATCGTATCATTGATCGAATAACCCAAGATCGTCAGGACAGCCGCCAGAACAGGGACCGAAAATTCTCTGCCGCTTATCGCCACCAGACCAATGGTGGTCAAGGCATCATGGAAAAGTGATAGGATCGCGCCGAATGCGAATTTAAAATCAAACCGATAGATCACGTAAATCCAAATCCCTAACAGAGACAGGATCACAGCCCATACCGCGCGCTGCTTCAGTTCTTTGCCGACCACAGGGCCAACGCTTTCCAATCGCAATACTTCAAAAGGATTATCAGGAAAATCTTTCTTGATGCGATCCTGGATCGCTTTTTCCGACCCTTGAGGGGAACGAATAATGACTTGATTGGTCTCTCCGACACGCTGAATCGTCGATGTGCCGTAGCCGATTTCATCAAGCGCTTTGCGGATATTGTCGATGGAAACGGAATTTTTGAACCCATACTCCTGCATCGTTCCGCCGGCAAATTCAATGCCGAACATCTTTTCACCGCGATGAGCGAACGCCACGATACCGGCTATGATAAGTGAAATAGAGATTGCATAACAAACCATTCTGATCTTTAAAAAATCCACATTGGGCGTTTTGCTCAAGAAATGGAGCATCTTGAGATCTTTTAATCCGCCGCCTTTTATCGAAACAATATCAAAGATCACGCGTGTAACAAAAATGCTTGTGAAAAGACTCGCGATGATGCCGACCGTCAGCGTCAGAGCAAAACCTTTGACTGGACCGCTTCCCATATAGTAAAGAACACCGGCTGTGATCAGTGTCGTGCAATGAGCATCAAAGATCGTCCAAAAGGCCTTTTTGTACCCGGCGACCAACGCAGACGCCATGGGTTTCCCAAGCGCTTTCTCCTCACGGATACGTTCGAATATAAGCACGTTCGCGTCAACAGCCATACCGATCGTCAATACCAAGCCCGCGATACCAGGCAAAGTCAGTGTCGCGTGAAAATAACTTAGCGCCGCAAACACGATCACGATATTCAAAAGCAACGCGATATTCGCGACCAATCCGCCGAACATATAATAAATAAGCATGAAAAGAACAACTCCGGCAAACCCGACCAATGCCGCTCGAATACCGTGTTGAATAGAATCTTTTCCTAAGCTCGGGCCGACATTCCGCTCCTCTTCCACAATAATAGGCGCCGGCAAAGCGCCTGCTCTCAAAGCGATCGCAAGGTCCGTAGCCGTATCAAAAGTAAACCTGCCCGATATCTGAGCGCGCCCCGAAGGGATCTTTTCATTGATCACCGGCGCTGACTGAACTTTATCATCCAGCACGATCGCAAGCCGCTGACCGACATGTTCGCCTGTAACATCAGCAAATATTTTGGCGCCCTCCGGATTAAATTCCAAAGAAACCACCGGCTCATTGAACTGGGACTCAAAATTAACGGCTGCGTTAGTAATATATTTACCGGTTAACAACGCTTCATTTTTCAATAAAAGATCCCCGCCGTCTTCTGATTTATAAAGCTTGTATCCTTCAGGGACTTTTCCCGCAAGCGCGTCTTTAAGCTTGTCTTTATCCTCTGAAACGATTTTGAATTCCAAAAGCGCAGTTTTACCGATCAAAGCCAGCGCTCGGTCGCGATCCGTGACGCCCGGTAATTGTACAACGATCCTATCGTTACCTTCGATCTGGATGGAAGGTTCTGAAACGCCGAATTGGTCGATACGATTACGGACGATCTCAATCGCGCGCGACGCGGCGTCTTCTTTGGCTTTATCCGATAGTTTCGATGTATCGACGCGAAGCACCAAATGCATTCCGCCTTTCAAGTCGAGACCAAGCTTGATCTTGCCGTTGTTCGCACCCGGAGAAGTTTCGAAAGGCGGGAGCGCATAAAATAAACATACCGCGACCACGACCGCGATCAGAGGAATACGCCATTTTAAGCTTTGCTGTGTCATGAAGCTCCTTGCCTGCTTTTTTTGACGGTTTGAATGGAAGATTTTTCTACTTCAATCTTAACATTGTCCGCAATACGCAAAATGGCCGTGGATTCCCCAACAGACACCACCGTCGCATGCACACCTCCCGACGTGATCACTTCATCATTCTTGTCTAGTTTGGCCAGCATATCCACATGTTCTTTTTGCTTTCTTTGTTGAGGTCTTAAAATCAAGAAATAAAAAATAACGAATAAAAATACAAGCGGCAGAAATTGCAAAAACGGGCTCGGTTCGTTCATATCCGTCCTTAATTAGTTTTCGAGTTAAAATTTCTCTCAAATTCGCGCCGGAATTCCACAAAACGATCCTCTTCTATCGCGCGTCTCATCGAGTCAAGCAATTGTATAAAAAATGTAAGGTTGTGTAAAGAAGCAAGTCTTCCGGCCAAATATTCCTCGGCGTTAAAAAGGTGCCTAATATAAGCGCGGGTGTACGTGCGACACGTGTAACAAGGGCAATGCTCATCTATCGGCCGGAAGTCTTTAATATAAGAAGCTCCGCGCATCAAAAGCTTGCCGTTTGGAGTAAAGACCGTCGCATTACGACCGTTTCTCGTAGGCACGACGCAATCGAACATATCCACACCCTGAGAAACCGCTTCAAAAAGATCCATCGGCAATCCGACGCCCATCAAGTATCGTGGTTTATCCTCGGGTAATTCAGGAGCAGTGTGGTTTAAGATATCATACATTAGTTCAGTAGGCTCTCCGACGCTTAAGCCTCCGATCGAATAACCTGGAAAATCCATTTCTAAGAGCTCATCTACTGCGCGGTGCCTAAGATCAGGAAAAGTACCGCCTTGAATGATCCCAAAAAGGATGCTTTTTTTATCTGGATCCTGATCGATCCAAGTCTGTTTGCTTCTCTTAGCCCATTCCCTAGTCAATGCAAGCGATTTTTCGGTGTAAGATCTTTCGGATGGATACTTGACGCATTCATCCAACGGCATGATGATGTCGCTTCCCAGAGACCGTTGGATGCGGATAACATCTTCGGGTGTTAAAAAATGTTTCGAACCGTCAATGTGGGACTGGAATTCCACACCCTCATCCTTGATCTTGTTCAGCGTAGATAAACTGAAGATTTGAAAACCTCCCGAATCCGTCAAGATCGGTTTAGGCCATGACATGAAACGGTGTAATCCGCCCGCCTCTTTGACTAGCTGTTCTCCTGGCCTAAGATAAAGATGGTAAGTATTGGAAAGGACTACTTGCGCTCCTGCGTCCAAAAGTTCTTGATTCGATATGGTTTTGACGCTAGCTTGGGTGCCCACCGGCATAAAAACAGGTGTACGAATATCGCCATGTGCTGTTTTTAACAGTCCCGTTCTAGCTCGGCTTTCATGGTCCTTATGCAGGACCTCAAAACCACTCGTAGAGGACCGTTGACCCAACGCTGAACTCATCAACGAAACCGGCCGATTTTTAGAAGTTGCGCAATATTGGCGTTCTTTGAGATCTTGGGACGGATATTTCCTTCGCGTGAAGACAAAATCGTCGCTACGCCGGGACCGTGTCCGGAAACAAAACTGTCAGAGTGGGCAACAACGCCGATCGTAACAGCGCCTTCAAAATAATGACGCCCGAAAGTATTATCAGCATCCATGATCGCCACGAAATCCCCGAATCTTAATTGATCCAGCCCATATCGCTTCACAACCTTCGGGTCTTGAGTGGTGATGTCGTAATCCCCTGTACCGGGATCAGGGTGACCCAATCCGGAACCCATGATGGCCGACGGCACCGTGAGAACAACGGGTGCTTCCATCTTCCCTCTTCCAAGAATCTTGAGTCCCCATTTTTGCAGCAATGTCGGATCAATATTGTAAACAGCCACTTCAGGCGCGTCATCCAAACGGAGACCCTGGCCATGGGCTTTGATCAGGATCTTGTCATCATAGGTCAGTTTATCGAGTGTTTTTTGATCAAAATCCACGATCAAATGCTCAACGCCGCCGTGCTGCCCGATCACGGTGCCCTTGGCGCCTTTGGCGCTACCCGAAACCACTCTCGCTTCATTGCCGATGCAGGCGAGAAACCCAAATGCCATATTTTGTTTACTTGCGCGCTTTTCTTCATCTAAAATCACTGACACGCCGGGCTCAATATGATCGCCGCGCCAATGAAATGCAGGGTCCCCCACCCTTACATTATAAACAATGCCTCCGACGCTCGGCACAGCATGCCCGCGGCCTTCGGCATCCACTTCAAATTCCGAGAACCTTAACGGATTTGCCGGTTTCCCCTGCACAGCCATTTGAACCAATCGATTGACATTAGTCTTGAGTTTCATATCTTTTAACTCCTTGGCCGATTTTCAAGTCTTTCAGTGAATTAAACATCAAACCAAACCCCATCACAAGCAGAATAAAGCAAACGATATAGATCGAAAAAGGCGCCTCCGGCCCCATCATTGCCCAACCAAGCATTCCGATCGTAAACAAGATCATAAAACCGCTGTAAATAACCAGAAACCAATGAACGATCTTCACGTTCATCTTTATTAAGATAGCGAAGACAATCGGAAAAAGAGATTGCACTAAAAACCACTGCGCCATTTCCGGGAAAGTTCCGCGCTCATTGATCTGAGGCAAAACCCACAACGCCCATAATAAATTGGCGACGGGGCCTAACAATAAAAATGTGATGTATTTTTTGATCATGACTTGTTAGTTTGCATTTGAATCCATAAAACGTCAAGTACTTACGATACAAATCAAAGTATCAGCATCGCATCGCCGTAGCTGTAAAATCTGTATTTCGCATCGATCGCGTGCTGATATGCTTTTTTTCTCAAAGCTTCACCGGTAAATACGGACACTAATAAAAGTAAAGTTGTTTTTGGAAGATGAAAATTCGTCAATAAGTGGTCAACCGCTTCGAACTCGAACGGTTCTTTAATAAAAAGGTCCGTTTCGCCTTTGCCGGCGATCAACCGGCCTTCTTTGACACAAGTTTCCAGAACACGGAGCGTCGTAGTCCCCACCGCCCAGACTTTTCCGCGATTTGCACGGACACGATTAATCTTGTCAGCCGATTCCGATGATAATTCAAAAGTTTCCGAATGGATCTTATGATTATTCAGATCTTCCACGGGTTTGAATGTGCCGTACCCGACATGAAGCGTCAAAGTCACGATCTCTACGCCTTTTTGAGAGATCTTATTCAGCAGCTCTTTTGTAAAGTGAAGTCCGGCTGTCGGGGCGGCAACAGCCCCTTCATTTTCGGCAAAAACGGTCTGATAAGTATCTTTATCTGTGTGAACTGCTTCCCTTTTGATGTACGGCGGTAACGGCACCTTACCTATTTCGCGCGCTAAATCCTTCACATCTCCTGCGTTCTTGAATTCAACCAGCGGCGTACCATCCGCGTCCCTCTTCATAAACACGGCCTCAGCGCCGTGAGCAAGCACGACTTCCTGGCCCTCTTTCAACGCAGGCTGAATAAGACATCTCCATATTTTCTTTGTTGAAAGCTCGTCCGCTTCAGCGGCAGATAAATATTCATCCGGCCCGCCAGAGACCGATTTCACGTAAGGGCTAAGCAACAGAATATCCACCTTGCCTTCAGTTTTCTTTTTTTTACCGATAAGCCTGGCAGGAAAAACTTTCGTATCATTCAACACCAACACATCCCCTTTAGGGATATGATCGGCTATTTCAAAAAAAGTTTTATCCTTCAACGACCCGTCAGACCGGTCAACTACTAGCAAACGCGAGGAATCGCGCCGCACTAATGGATGTTGCGCGATCAGCTCTTTGGGTAAGGTATAATCCCAATCACTTGGATGCATAGGAAATAATTTCGGCGCCCGGATAATAAAATTTGAGAATACTCTCATGATCACGGCCCAGCAGCGCCTGACCTAATGCGCCCCATTGACACATGCCAACGCCATGGCCCCAGCCTCTACCGTCAAACTCAGCCACATCATCTTTGATCGATATCCCAAACAGCGTACTCCTGACCCTGTCTCCACCGATCCACACTCTGAAGTCTTTGGCAGCCATTGCAAAATCTCCTGAGGTACCCGTGATCCGTAAACTGCCGACACGTCCGGACGGAGTTTGAGTGATATTCTCTATCTTGAGAATTTGCCCCACCGGGTGCCCGTATTTGACCATTTTTTCTTCGATCTCAGAAAGCGGAACCCTCACCTTCCAATAATAATGCGGCGACAAACGACAATAATTACATCGGACCCCTCCCAATAATGGCGGCAAATCGATCTTCCAAAGCTCGTTGGCTCCGGCCGTCAAGCCAGCGCAAGTCGCATGAAAATATGCAGGAAATATTTTTCCCTGATAAGCAAGCACTTCCCCCGAAGTGAGGTCCACGGCTCTTTTAGTACGGAATTTTTCCGTCGTGCTACCTCCATACACTTGGGAACTTGTGCTGCTTTTAAGATCGTACTCAGCACCTCGGCTGACCGACGCCTGATACAAAGCGTATGTCCTGGACGCGATCGCCTGCGCTTTCAAGGCCTCCATCGGCCACCAGGGAGCGACCTCATGGTGCAAAACACCATAAAGATAATCTTCGACATTCAAATAATTGATCGCATACAAGAGCCCGTCTTTGTCTTTTGATATATTCACGATTCCGCGAAAGCGAGACTGATTCAAATACAGATCGCCGTCTTCCGAAGGTTCGACACGCAAACTGCGAATACCCCATTCCTTATTCCCTAATTTTATCCCGTTAGGTGTCGCGGAAAGCATCACTGCCGGCAAAGCGGCCCCTTTCTGCAGAAGCTGTCCTGTTGGATTCGCGATAACCTGGTATTCGCCTTTGATCGTAACGCTCAAAGATCTTTTATTCTCTGCAACCAACACTCGAACCAGCGGAACATTTTTAGGAATGGATGAAGCAGGGAGTTGTTCAGCCGCAGGCGATGACTGCTGAGCCTGCAACAAAAACAGTGTCATGATAAAAAATACAGTAGAAGATCTCTTAAAAACCATTTCCGTAAACCAAAAGAGATTGCCAATCTTATTATTTAGGTTAGGCAATCTCCGATGAATGATCTATTTATTTTTTCGAACTAAAAAGGTCCGCGCGTTTAATTTTAGAACTCCCTGACAGCAATCCCAAATGACCGTAAGCCGATTCGGTCGCTTCTCTTCCCCTGGTCGTTCTTTTCAAAAGACCGCTCTTCAGGAGATATGGCTCAACAATGTCCACGATGGTATCGACCTCTTCATTCAGTGTCGCTGCCAACGATTCGGCTCCCACTGGCCCGCCGTTGTAAACCTCTACGATCGCACCCAATACCTTTCTATCCAACATGTCCAGGCCTAAACGATCGATCCCCTGGCCTTCTAACGCTTTATTCACGACATCCGTATTGATTCTGGGAAATGATTTGACTTGCACATAATCGCGCACACGGCGTAAAAGTTTGTTGGCTATACGCGGAGTCCCGCGCGAACGGCGAGCTAACTCATGAGCGGCTTCCGGATCGATCGCGATCGATAAAAGCTTAGCTGACCGCTCCACGATCTTTGTTAAATCCAACGGTTCATAAAAATCAAGGTGGAAGGAGACGCCGAATCTGTCCCTAAGCGGAGCGCTGAGCAATCCTTGACGCGTTGTCGCTCCGATCAATGTAAAGCGCTTCAGCGTAAATTTTATCGTTTTGGCATAAGGTCCTTTATCAACGATAAAATCTATCTTGCAGTCTTCCATCGCAGGATAAACAAATTCCTCCACAACTTTCGAAAGCCGGTGGATCTCATCAATAAAAAGAACATCGCCCTCCTCCAGATTCGTCAGGATGCCGATCAGATCGCCTGCACGCTCGATCGCAGGACCGCTCGTCGCAACGATCTTTGCCTTCATTTCGTGGGCAACAATATGAGCCAAAGTCGTTTTTCCAAGACCTGGAGGACCCGATAAAAGAATATGCTCCAAAGGTTCTTTTCTTTTTTGAGCTGCTTGAAGAGCAATATCAAGATTTTCCTTCAAACTTTCCTGTCCGATAAACTCGGATATCCGCGAAGGTCTTAATGAAATTTCAACTACGCCGTCGGCTTCATCAGTCTGAGCGGTCACAAGCTTCTGGCGCTCTACGCGTTCAAAATTCATCTGATCGCGCCCCTTACTTTTCCTATCTTTTAATTTCCCTTTTTCCAAACTCATGGCTTTTTTATTTTACAGCCTTTTTCTGCTTGTACACTTCATTAAGAACCTCTTCGACCGTGGAAAGATCCGATTTTCTTGCAAATGCCTTGCGGATCATCTCGCGGGCCTCATCCTTTTTATATTGAAGCTGCAGCAAAACTTCCAAAGCCTCTTCACGGACATCCGATGAGCCGATGACTTCTTTTCGCGATACCGTTTCGTTGCCGCGCATCAAACCGAATTTTCCCATTTTGCCCTGAAGTTTGGCGATGATCTCTTTGGCCCGCTGCTCTCCGATGCCAGGTAAAGATTTGAGATATGCCAGATCTGCTGCATCGATCGCCTGCGCAATGTCAGGTATCGGCATGCTGAGCGCACGAACCGCCGCTTTCGGACCCACACCGGAGACGGTGATGAACCTTTCAAAAAACTCTTTCTCGATATTATTTGAAAATCCGATCAGGATCGGAATACTTTTTGAAGGGTCGGTCTGATAGTAATGGTAAGTAACAAGATTGATCGGCGTATCTTTCGCCAACTGACCGTCAAAACTTTTCATGACAGCGGTAGGAATATAAATTTCGTAAGATATTCCTCCCACATCAACGATCAGCGTATTTTCAGACAATTGGTTTACGATTCCTTTGATACGCGAGATCATCTTGATCCTTTTTTTAGACTAAACACAAAAGAAATCGCGATCGCCAAAGCATCAGCCACATCCGGAGGCTCCGGAACGTCCTTTAAGTTCAAATAATGCTGGACCATCTTCTGGATCTGGGATTTACTTGCGTACCCATGCCCGGTCACGGATTTCTTAACATGGGTCGATGCTAAATTTACCAGCGGTACTTTGTTAACGCCGCTGACCAAACAAACAACACCCCGCGCGTGGCCCATTAATATCGCGGAAACAGGGTGCTTATAATGCGCGTAGATCTTCTCAAGCGCCAGCACATCAGGCTTAGCTTCCGAGACGACTTCATTCAAAGCTTCATAGATCGTGGCTAATCGTTCTGCCACCCCGGAACTTTGACGTGTGCGGATAGTTCCGGCTTCTAAAAGTTCTATCTGAGAATCGCTCAGCGAATAATTCTTGGGGATCTCGATAACGCCGTATCCGGTGATGTTCAGACCCGGATCAACTCCCAAGATCCGCATCTACCCTAACTGCTGCAGTACTTCGTCCGAAACGTCGATGTTTGAGTAAACATTTTGAACATCGTCGTTGTCTTCCAGCGCTTCGATCAACGCAAGCGCGATCTTGGCATCGCTTAAGCCCACCTTAACTGTGGAGCTCGGTATCCTTGTTACTTCCGCGCTTTCCTGAGGAACTTTTGCGTCCGTGATCGCTTTTTTTACGTTTTCAAAATCCTGAGATTCAGTAATAATCTCGTAATTATCTTTTTCGGAAGTAAAATCAGAGGCGCCCGCATCAAGAGCGATCCCCATCAGTTTATCTTCTTCGGCGGCACTTTTCTTCACAATGATCAGGCCCTTTTTTTGAAATTGCCATGCGACCGAACCGGCGCCTGACATGCTGCCGCCTTTTTTCTCTAAAATATTTCTGACCTCAGAGGTCGTGCGGTTTTTATTGTCCGTCAGCGCCTCGATCAAGATTGCGACACCGCCGGGGCCATAACCTTCATAAGTCACTTCTTCATAGGTAACGCCGGGCAGTTCACCTGTTCCTTTCTTGATGGCCCGCTCTATATTGTCTGCGGGCATATTATTTTCCTTGGCTTTGCCGAGCGCCGTTCTCAGACGCGGATTCGCGTCCGGATTGCCCCCGCCATTCTTGGCTGCCACGGTTATTTCTTTGATGATCTTCGTAAAAATAGCTCCGCGTTTGGCGTCTAAAGCGCCTTTTTTATGTTTGATCGTCGCCCATTTTGAATGTCCTGACATAGTGACTCCGTAAAAATTGGTTTGTTGAATTCTAAGTTAAAGAATTATAACACATTTGCATTAAATAGGAAACGCGGCCGATAGCGGAATTAAGATGCCGAGGTGGCTGCTAGTTTGGGCTGGATGGGCGTTTTGACCTTGTTCGTTTGAATATTCACAATGAACACATCGTCGTTGAAATTTCCGCTTTTAAAATGCTCGAGATCGCTGATCAGTTTTTCGTTGATTTTTTCATCTAAAAGCTCAGGATTGTTTTTCAAAAATTCAACCAGCCGCCCCTCTCCATAATTTTCACCGCTATCATTCGTCGCCTCGATAAGTCCATCCGTAAAAAGCAGGATGCTGTCACCCTCTTCAAATAAGATCTGCTTGTCCTTAACATGCTCTTCCTGGCCGAAAGGCAAACCCATCAGTCCCGCATCGGATTTAAGGCTCTGCACCATGGATCGCCTTCGATGATAAAGGTACTGGTCCGGATGACCGTAATTGGAATAAGAGAATCTCATGTCTCGAAAATCCAAAAGACCGCAAAAAGCGCTCAGATACATATTGGTCCCGTCAAACGTTTTCAAAATGAACCGATTCAGTTCATCCAGCAAAATCCCCGGGCTTTCTGTTTCTTTGGATAAACGCTCAAATTCGGCATGCATACGGTTCACCAGCAGCGCTGCCGGAACGCCATGCCCCGTGACATCACTTATAAAAAAGATCAAACGGTCATTATCCAAAAAACGGAACTTCGCATAATCACCCCCTACCCGTCTCATAGGGATATATGTCACCGTGATATTCACTTTTTCAGAACGGATCGAAGCCGGAATAAGGGTTTGGTGAATATGTGCGGCAAGCTCCAGCTCCTGATCGATCTGGCGGTTTTTTTCTTCGACTTGTTTGAACAGGATAAAATTCTGGATGTCTTTTTCTATTTCCTTTTTACGCAGTACCATGCCCATCACATAGGCAATCCCTATAAAAATGGTCCCGTCCGCATAAGGCTGAAATCGAGGATAACCGATCAACGGCTGGCTCGTCATCAAACGTATATAAAAATATAGGGCTGTATGCGCTCCCAGATAAAATAACGCCAGGATCCTCAGGTCCGACAGTTTCCACGGGATCATAAGCGAAGACAAAAGAAATGCGAAAGCGATATAAAACGGGAATATCGCCGCGGTTTCAGGATAAATAAGGCCCAGCACCGTAAGGGATGATACAAAGATCACGCTGAAAGTATAGGCGTTAAAACGGTATTCCCGAAGCGTCGATGCGCGCCTGTGCAGATACAAGACAAAGCTGACACCGGCAATCAAAAACGCCCACACCCAGAGTTCCGCCGAACGATAGGTATTCATATGCAGAAGCTTTTTTCTCAAAAGATATTGGATCGAAACAGCAAAAAAAAGGAATGTGGCCGTCACACATAAAAGCGGCACACGCGAATCAAAAAGTTCTGTTTGCCTGACATCATATTCGTCTCGATATTCGGAAGGCAATTGAACGTAGAGGTCTTTGGCGTGAAATTCCTGATAAATGAAGTTCCACAGATCTTTAAGAACTTTTCTGATAACAGGACGTATCATAGATTTTCCTCAGTGAGCGCCGGACGCAACATAGTAACATAACAGACGCCAATAAAAAAAGCCGGGTCGCTGATTCGACCCGGCTTACAAACAAAACACCTACTTCTGTTATCTTCCAACCCCAGATTCGCCACGTACTCCGGGATGGACCTCGTGTCTATCATGATATCTTTCACGGCGGTCATGATGAAAATCGCGGCGGTCCCAATGACGATCCTTTTTATCCCCGCGAAGATCTTTACGATCTCTGAATCGATCGCCCTTATCCTTCCCCAGATCTCGATGGTCTTTATGGATATCGGCATTATCACCGCGTAATTTCTGTTTGTCCGCGGTAATCTCCTGCCTCTCCTGGTTAGCGCCTGTCGTATTTCCTGACTTGATATCCTGCCGCAGTTCTTGGTGATCTGTGTTCAGCGCATTGCGGTCGGTATTTCTATCAGTATAATCATTCTTAAGATCGTTATTATCCTGCTGGATATCCTTATTGTCCTGGTAAACATCCCGCCTATCATTACGGATATCGCGGTTATCCTGCCGCAGGCCCCAACGATCGTTTCGAATATCGCCATTTCCATCTTCCGCCGACGCTGTGCCCGCGGAAAACAAAAGAGGCGATCCAACAAGAACTAACGCTAAGCTATAAACAACTGCCTTGATCTGGCTATATTTTTTCATTTTGGTCTCCAATCTCTAAGTTAAATACCCACTTTCTTACTTCCTGACCTATTAGACGGAGATAGAGACCAAAAGGTTTAAACCATAAGTTATTTATTTATAATAACTTATAGAATTTTTATACTATGAGACCTGTACTTTCTGCGCTGAACCATTGGGAGCAGATAACACTCGTATTTCTCTCTGAGGGAACGGCATGGTAATCCCTGCTCTTTGAAGCGCTTCATAAATCGCCAGATTAACTTCATGCAAAGATTCCAGATTCTGTTTAGTGGGAGCCCAAAAGTACACTCCTATATTGATCGATGAATCACCAAAGGACTGAATGCCGATATAAGGCGGAGGGGTGGTCAGTATTTGAGGAAAAGATTTGACCACTTGCTTAATGGTCTCGATAGCCTTTTTTGGATTATCCGCATAGCTGATACCGATGGTTGTTTGCACCATTTTATTCTCACGCGAATTAATAATCACCTCGCCGACGATGTCCTTGTTCGGGATCGTAATATGCTCGCCGCTAGGCGTAGAGAGAATGGTGCACGGGAGCTTCACTTCCTCCACGACACCGCTGAAACCTTTGACCGTGATCGTATTTCCCACCACAAAGGGTCTCGTCAAAATAATAGAAAGCCCCGCCGCATAATTGGACAGAGGCGCCTGGATCGCGAAGCTTGCGCCGAATATCATCGCGCTGATGCTGGCTATAAACGGCGAAATGGTGATCCCGAATTTATCCAACGCCAGCAATGCCGCAAACGTCAAAACGACTATCTTCACGACGCCTGTCAAAAAATTAGTCAGCGTGATATCCAGATTACGTTTATGACAAACACCGGCAAATATTTTTCCTACCCAATCTGCCAATTTTTTTCCGACAAACAAGATGATGATACCGAATAGAACTTGTAGGCCGTACTTCACAACATATTCCACCGCAACGTCATAATAATGCTGCATTGTTTGCAACTCCTTATCCATGTTAACTCACTCCTTTCTTTGTTCGTGCCTGATCTACCGCTCGGGTTGACCGCTTGGCACAGAAACAACCGGAGTGGTTTTTTGGTCTACTTTCTTAAAAAGTCTCTTTACAAAACGCCACATCATCCTTAAAAAGAAAAATGACGCGATAAGGATCGCTACCATCACCGCGCAAGCTAAAATGGGATGCTTAATAAAAAACCAAAAAAAGAAAAATACTGACGAGTGCTCTGCGAGACTTGCGCCGATATTTGAAAAGGGTTCCGGCGACGTATTGATCGCCAAGCGCGTGGCAGACTTGACCGCGTGCATATTCAACGTAATAGTACCGGTTATGATGGCGAAAGCAGTTTGGGCAACCGGCCCGATATGCGATCCTGCCAAATATCCCATCACCGCCGCTCCGGCTGGACGGATAAACGTATGAACCGAATCCCAAGCAGAATCCACGTAAGGGATCTTATCGGCGAAAAATTCTACCACATACACCGCGATCGCAAGGGCGATTATGAAAATATTCGAAAAATTCTGCAGATCGCCGGGAAGCTGTATCCATCCGCACCGTTGGGATATGCCCAAAAGCGCTATAGTAAGGTAAACGCTGATGCCGGAACACCACCCGGCAAGCAAGAGGACCAGGTACTCGGAGATTTCTGCCGGCATGGTCATGCTTGCTTGCTCACGGAGATATTCGGTTATGATTATTTAATGCTTTTCTTACCGACAACGTAATACAAAATAAGGCCTATGATTGGCAAAAGGACGATCAAAATGATCCAGAGAACTTTCTTTCCCGTGTCCGCAGAGCTCTTGACCAGATCAAGGATCGCAATGATATCCAGCACGAGAATTACTATCCCTATAATTCCATTCATAAGCGTCTCCTTTTGTTTAAGTAAGTGACAACCCTATTTTATGGAAATTCCCTTGAAAAGAAAAGCGTAATAATTCTACCTAAAATATTGAATTTTTTCCCCTTAACTTATATCATCATAAGCAATGCAGATCGATCATTCGGATACTTTATACGATGTCGCCATTATCGGCGGTGGCATTGCCGGAGCAGGCATAGCGCGTGATGCGGCGCTTCGCGGATTAAAGGTGGTTTTGCTGGAAAAAAATTCTTTTGGTTCCGGCGCAAGCGGCAAGAGTTCTAAATTAATCCACGGCGGAATCCGCTATCTTGAATTATTTTGGAATGCGCTTAAACATGGCCGCTCATCCGAAGCCCTCAAAAACCTCAAATTTGTCCTATATTCTTTAAAAGAAGAAAAAACGCTCAGAAAAATCGCACCCGGCCTCGTCGAGCCTCTTCCTTTGATCATTCCGATCTATAAACATTCACCCCGGAAAGCGATCAGCATTTACTTGGGTGTCTATTTTTATTTCATTCTAGGGTTGTTTGCCGGAAGCGCTTCGTTTCCCAAAATATACTTCGGTAAAAAAGCAATCTTACATGCGTTACCGGGACTGCGGGCAGAAGGACTTTGCGGAGGCGTCATGATCAAAGATAGCCGGACCGATGATCGGGAACTCGTGCAAGCGACAATCCTTTCCGCGACTCGAAACAGCGCCCAATGTTTCGAGCGCGCACTGGTCACAGCCTATGAATATGACGCGCTAAATAAGCGCTACATCGTTTCCTCATGGATGCCTGACGGGGATATTCATCGATTTTTTTCAAAAAAGCTGATCAACGCAACAGGTCCCTGGATTGATAAAGTACGGACATTGCGCGGAGAAATAAACAACAAATACATTTCACCTGTCGCCGGATCACATATTGAAATTCCGAAGTTCCTGCCTTATTCGGTCATCTTGCAGGCAAAGGACGGAAGAATATTTTTTGTGATCAATACCGGCGAAAAAGCTAGAATCGGCACTACCGAATGGGCCTGTCCTGATCCAGATAACGTGCATGTGCCTGATGAGGATATCGAATATCTGCTTGAATCGCTGTCCCGTTATTTTCTCGCCGGTAATTTCACACGATCCAATATTCTAAAAACAGACGCGGGAGTTCGCCCGCTGCCATCATCCTCCGGTGCGGCTGATTTTAATTCGATCCCGCGCGAGCATGAGATTAAAGTGGATGATGAAGGGGTGATCCATGTGATCGGCGTAAAATTAACCGATCATCGTCGAGCAGCTCAACAAGTCGTGGATACCCTGTTTCCTGCCCTTATGGGTCCAAGCATCAAAAGACATTCGGTCACCGCCGAGATTCGTCTTGACGCTCAAACTGGCTAGCCTTCCCCTTCTCTTTTAACGATAAGATTTACAAAGCCATCCTGGTCAATATCCAGTTCGACCTCGATTGGACGGCAACAGACTTCACAATCCGTGATAAAAAATTGGCGATCACCAGCAGTCTGATCGACGCGGATGCTGATGACCGCTGCGCAGTAAGGGCAGTTGACTTCTTGATCATTTTCTAACACATGAAGCTTCTAACGTCTGCAAATAACCATCATAAGAGCAATGACACCGCACATGATTGATAAAGATCCCATAAACCGCGTATTTCGAATCTCAAGCTCCCAGGATAAGGGCTCCATTTTCCAGTTGATCGAACGATAAAATCCAATCTGCATATTGATCGTCTTTTTTGGAAACAAAATAAAAATGCTTCCCATCAAAAAGGAGAACACGGCAAGTAAAGTAATAGCGGTCTTTATCAAGTCGATTTTTGGCTCATTTGGAATAGTCGGTATGCGGTTTATCCATCACCCTTCGGACCGACGAATGCGGAATCACCCACTGACCCGTCTTACCGGATACTTTATACGCGTGCGGAATTCTTCCGGCTTGAAGCAACCTCCTGACGGGACGCCCGCGCTGCTCAAGATGATCGGACAGCAACCCTGCCTTTTGAAGAACATCTATAGCCTCGATCGTTGTGAAAAAAGTTTTTCCTGATTTTTCAAGCGCATCATCCAATGCGGCTATAATGACGCGGATCGTCTCTTCCTTAATGGTCATTTGTCCTTCAAATATTTTTCTGCGATTTCCATAATATCGTTCCGGTTGACCGGTTTATAGATCACGTCGTTCGCGCCTATCTTTTTGAAGAACGTCTGATCGTGATCCCGGTAAGCCGTCACGACAATCAAAGGAAGATCTTTCAGTTTCTCTTCGCTGCGGATGTTCTCGCAGACCGTATCGCCTTTTACATCTTTCATGCGATAATCCAAAAACACCAGGTCGAACGATTCTGTCAATAGCCGCCTGAATACATCCGCCCCGCCTGACATTTCAACGATCTCATATCCCGGGCGGTCCAGCATTTGATGAAAAAGATGCGTATACTCCCGATCGTCGTCAACTATCATAATCTTTTTGCTCATGCAGTACCTTTAAAATATTTTACCGCAGGCCGTTTCTACGACGAGACCTGGTCAACGCTGTCCGCCGCCTTTACTGCTGCCTTCGCTTTAAGCGTCCGGGTCTCCTGAATCAGCTCCTGAGCCTCTTGCATTTCATCCTGCAATTTATACGGCGTGTGATGCATCATATCCTCAAATGCCGTGACCGCTTCATCGTACCGCCCTAATTCACGGAGCGCAACACCTAAATGTTTATAAACCTCAAAATCATTGGGTTTGATGCGGATCGCTGTCTGATACTCATTGACCGCTTCCTTAATTCTGTTTTTGTCATGATAAGCCAGACCAAGACTGTCGTGTACATCCGGCATATTCGGGTCCAGCTGGACCGCTTTTTCCCAATCCGAAGTGGCCTGCTCAAGAAGTCCCATATCATAATGAGCTTCCCCGATCCTGAACCATGCCTCGGCATAATCCGGTTTAAGATCGATCGCTTTTTGGAATTCCTCCGCCGCGGCTTCATTTTGAGATTTGTCATACAAAGAAAGCCCGATATGGTAATGCGCCGGCGCATATTTTGGATCAAGCTTTAAAGCGGCCTGAAATTCATCGGCCGCATCAAGATGATAACCCTCCCGGTACAACTTCACTCCGAAATCACAATGTGCTTGAGCGCTTGAAGGGTTTTGACGGACAATCTCTCTTGCTTGAGTGATAATCTCCGGCTCCTTGGACCAAACAGTTTTGCCAAGAAGAAATTCCCAGGCCAAAAAAACCGCAAAAACAACCCTTTTTTTGTCATTCAATTGAAATATTTTCATCCGATCATTTTCCCTTATGAATAATAACCGTACAACCAGCGTGATCCTTCATTCCCTAAATTTCGCACAGAGTGCGTCACGCCAGCCGGGATCAAGATTTCCTTGCCGGCCGCAGGGCAAAACTTCTTACCCTTCATCTCAAGTTCCACCTTTCCTTCGATCACCATAAAAAGCTCATCAGACGCGTGAACATAATCTTCCCAAATTTGTCCAGGCGGGTCCGTCCATATTCCGAAGCTGAACCCGCGGCCTTTCCAATCTTTCTCGATTTTACGGATATGGGCAGAAATTGCTGTTTTACCCATCATGATCAATTTGGCACAGATATATCGCGGACCACCACACGACCGGTGTATTTTTTCGCTTTTTGGAACCCAAGCTTCGGCCTCACGAACGTGACACAAAGATCCGCCTTTATCGCCTCGCCTAATACCCGGCCGCTGTCGGCATGAATACCTGATGGAACATCAATGCTGACAACGGTTTTTCCGGACAAATTCACAGAACGGATCACCGAACAGTGAGGTTCGCCGATGTTTCTTTTTAAGCCGATACCGAATATCGCATCAACCACAATATCGGAAAGCTTGAGTGCCGCTAAAAATCTACGATAACCGGCACGCCCCAAAAGATCGAAACATGGCATCCTTAGTTTTTGCAGAATATTAAAATTCAACTGCGCGTCCGGAGAGTTGTCTGAAGGGGCACCAAAACAAAATACTTGCACAGACTTTCCCGAATTTAAAAGCTGTCGTGCCAATACAAACCCGTCGCCGCCGTTATTACCTCGCCCGCAAATTACCATAAAACGTTTCGCGTTCGGATAACGCTTTAGCACCTCTTCTTTGCATGCAATCCCAGCGTTCTCCATCAAAATAAGCGCTGGGATTCCAAAACGACGACTCGCACTGACATCAAGAAGCTTCAGGGATCGGGCGCTTAGGGGTTTTGGGCCGCGCTTCAAATTGACCGATCTACTTTCCGGCCATTTGAGAAAAAAACGCCTCTGCGCCTTTCCTGATCTGGTCACTTGTCAGATCTTTTTTATGCGTGGCGATCATCCATGCGTAACCAAACGGGTCTTTCACCTGACCCGCACGGTCTCCCCAAAACATGTCCGCCACCGGCATTGATACCGTAGCGCCGGCCTGCGTCGCTTTTTTGACAAACGCGTCCACGTCTTCCGTATAAATATAAAGATTCACCGGAGAAGCTCCAAGGGTTTCCGCGCTCTGGCACGACTGTCCCGGAATCTCATCCGAAACCATGATGATGGAATTGCCTATCTGGATCGTCGCATGCATGACGCCCTTTCCATCCATAGTCGGAAAAAGTCCGAGCGTTTTTGCGTCAAAGGCTTTGCTGTAAAAGTCGATCGCCTTACGCGCATTTTTAAAAACTATGGTTGGAGTAACACTGTGATATCCTTCAGGTATAGCTTTTGTCATTGTTTTACCTCCCTTGATTTATACTATTTTAGATTTATCGTAAGTCGATGCTAATAATCTGGCTCCCAGCGACAAGGCTGAGAACTTGGCCTTTTCAGTCAAAGGTACCTTCTTTTTTTTATTTTTAAAATCCAAAAGAAGCACAATACGAGGTTTTTTGCCCTTATTCCAGGCCTCATGCAAAGAAGTGTCATCGAATACAACGCACTGCCCTTCCCGCCATGAACGCTCGACGCCATTCACTTTAAGAACGCATTGTTCAGGCTCAGGAATACTCACCCCTAAATGGCAACGCAAAACCGCACCCGTATATCCTGTATGCGGTTTAATATGCGTCCCCGGCAAAAGCGCCGAAAAACCGGCTGTCACGAGGTCTGGGATCTTTTCCAGCACTTTGACCGTTTTAGGGCATTTCCGGCAATTGGCTTTTAATTTCTTTTCAAATGCGTAAAGACCATATACGAGCCATAAGTTCGTATAAAGATCCTTCTCAAACCAAGGCTTGAATTCTCCGAGCGAAAGATCGTCAAGTTCCTTCCTTATATCGACCCACGAAGACTCAAGCAATTTTGTGAACGGAAATTCTGATTTTTCTAAAAACATCCTACCGGACACCTCCTTTTTTAACCTACGTTAGTTAATTGGTTCCTTTTTTAGGATTTTTTGGACCAAAATCGATCTTATCTATATCCACGATCGGCAACCAGCGTGCCTCGCCGTTCACTGAGATCACATAATCCGTGTCATTTGAAAAAAGAATATCGCCTTTATATATTTTCCCGTTATTCAACGTGATCGTGTCTTCCGCAAAAACCGAGGCGGCAGTTCCGAGCATCCATATCGTAAAAAATATCCCGTAAGCACTCCTTTTCAATATCCGCATTGATCAAACAGATCCGGACCCCGACGAAACGCGGCTGTCGAAAGTACCGGCCCGCCGGAGAATCCTGCTCGGCGGCACGCCGCTAAAAACAGAGCCGCTATCTGCTCGGCAAAAATATCCTCGCCGGACATTCTCGAATTAAAACAAGGGTCGTTCAGTTTCCCGCCGCGCATCGAACGGATACGGTTTAACACCTTTTCTTTGCGGTCCGGAAAATGCTGTTCAAGCCAATTCTCGAATAAGTCTTTTACGCCGTACGGCAACCGTAATGGCACGAAACCTGCGTACTTCGCGCCCGCACTTGACGATGCGGAAATAATCGAAGGCAGCTCGTGATCCGTGAGCCCTGGTATCACGGGCGCGATATTGACTCCAACAGGCACGCCGGCATCCGAAAACATCCGAATTGCCTCTAGCCGTTTCTGCGGATGCGAGGTGCGCGGCTCCATCACACGCGCCAGATCAGGATCAAGCGTCGTCACAGAAATAAAAACGGCCGTCGCTTTGAATTCCGCCATTTTTTTTAACACATCTATATCGCGCGTGACCAGAAAATTTTTTGTGATGATCACCACTGGGTTCCGAAATTCGGCGAATACCTCCAAGCATTTTCTTGTAAGCCCAAATTTCCTCTCCGCCGGCTGATACACATCGGTGATACCGCTCATCGTCACGACCTTCGGTTTCCATTTGAGAGACGAGAATTCTTTTCTTAAAAGTTCAGGGGCGTTTTGTTTTACAAAGATCTTGGTCTCAAAATCAAGGCCGGCCGACAAGCCTCGGTATTCGTGGGTCGGTCTGGCATAACAATAAATGCATCCATGCTCACACCCGCGGTAAGGATTGACCGATGCCTCCATACCCACATCGGGACTGCTATTGTGCACAATGATCGACCGGCTCTCGTCTTTGAAGAATTGAGTGCCTGGGGCAGGTTCTTCGGGATCGGACCAGATAGCGTCAGGAAATGCTTCGTCGTGCTTGGCGTATTCGCTGGCCGAGAAACGATTCTTTAAATTTTCCGATGCTCCGCGTCCGCGAAGCGGCTTATTCAGCGGGTACATTTTTGAATTTTTGCAATTTATATTATTAAAGCTGATTATACCACGGATCTTTTATGGTTATAAACGTTTCAAAGATATCAAATCGCCGTCGCTTACTGTTTTTAACTCCTTAGGGTCGCCTTCTATTTTTCCGATAATATTGCAGGTGTCCGCCAGCCGGCACTCGCCGTTTTTGGATATGGGCGTAGGTCCAAAAGGCAGCGCGACAGAATTCCCCTGTGTCCAAAAACACACGGTTCCCGGCTCAACAATCTGCTGCGCGCCCGATTCGAGCTGTGAAGCGAATGGGACTTCAAAATACACTTCATCTCCCCAAGTATTGGCAACGCATTGAATGGGCAGGATAGATAAAAGCTTTTTTGCGCTCGGGGAATTGCCGATCTCGGCGGTCAATTCTCCCGATCTCCAGCTAATCATGATCATAGCCATTTATTTGGTCCCGGCAGTAATCTTTCTCAAGATCCACATCATATCCGGCTCATTATAATCAGTACGGTAAATAGCGATGATCATGTCCCCTTCTTTTTCCGGTTCCGAGCCCATTTTTTCAGGGAAAGTCTTTGTGACGATAAAGCTGCGCATCGCGACCGTCACCGGCGGATTGAAGTGTTCGATGCGAAGAATGCTGTCCGCGACCTGATACTTCATCGCGACAGGCGTTGCGTTGTTCAGTTTTACATCGGCGTCTGTAATCGGTCTCGAAGCCCTGATCTGCTTAAAAACACCGTCTTCACGGAAAGTCCACCGCTGATAAGGAAGATCTTTTGCCTTTTCGCTTGGATCCTTCGCTTTCAGCGCCACAAGATCCCACGCTCCGATTACGTCAGGCTTTTCAGCGTTACGGATCACCATTCTCGTTGGCGCAGACGCTTTGGCCGCGGGCACCTCGCCGGCATTTACCGGTTGTCCGTTCACGCTCTTCATTTCGCTGTTGGAAAAATATACCTTCGCGCCGGGACCCATTTCTAGCCAAAGACCGCCTTTATCGTGCTCTACAATATAACCGTCGGCGATCTGTCCTGAATTTAAAACGACTTCATCCGTTTTTGCCCCCATATCCTGTTTTTTGGAAACATCGGCAGATGCGACAGTCACTTTTGCTGCCGGAGAGGACGCGGTGGAAGATTGCGCTTGCTTCATTTTCTCGTCCATTAAAACAGTATTGCACCGTTTTACCCCATCAAGAGCTCCCGGGTGAGTTGGCGCACTCTGCAAAGCCTTTTCATAATATTCTTTGGCTTTGTCTACATTCTTCCTCGCATAGAACTCAATATCGCCCATTAAATACAAACACTGCGCTTTGGGCATCTGCTCCTCTTCCCCTCTAAAGAGCTTCACAGCATCACCCAACTCTCGCTCGGATTCATCCAAAAGATCACGGGCTTCACTGACACGTCCCGAATTGACATAAGGCGTGCTTTTCTGGAACAAAATGCTTCCGTAGTTCATATGCCAAGCGCCTGACTCAGGATCGATCTGCGTGGCTTGTTTGAGTTCAGCCAGGCCATCCTCCATTTTTCCCTGCTGGATCAACAATAAACCGTGATTACCTTTTAAATTGGCCTCTTCGCTTTTATCCGCGAAAACATTCGTGGTCAGAAACAATGCTGATAAAACGCCTACTGTGGAGAAAAATTTTTTAAACCTCATGTCATCTCCTGCGATTCATTGCAATTTTTCAATACGGCTATCCGGGACCACCCAGACCGCTGCCACAAAAACATAGATCCCGATCGACAGCCAAGGGTTCATGAATGCGATCACGATCGCCAGAATATACGCGATCGGTGAAAATTTGCCTTTCCAATCCTTGCCCACTGCTTTGGCCAGCAAGGATCCCCTGCCTTGTAAGGCAATGATAGAACTTTGTAAAACATAGTAAGCAATGGCTGCCATAAAGAACACAATGCCATAAAAGGCCGTCGGCCAAGCAGCGCCATGCGTTTGGCCCATCCATGCCGTAACAAATGGAAAAAGTGAGAGCCAAAAAAGAAGATGCAGATTCGCCCACATGATCTTGCCATTGATGAATTTCACCGTATGCAACAGATGGTGGTGATTATTCCAATAGATGGCCAAATAAACAAAGCTCAAAGCATAGCTCATAAATGCCGGAAACAAAGGCTTTAAAGAGGCCAGACTCGCCTCGACCGGCGGACGCAATTCCAGCACCATGATCGTAATAATGATCGCCAGAACGCCGTCGCTGAACGATTCGACCCTATTTTTTGTGAGCTCGATCATTGATTAGAAGGGAAATTTTCGACGTGGAAATCGCCGTTGCGGCCCGTGTAAATCGTCTTGCGGCCTTTAACAAAAACATCATAATAGACCACTCCAGCCGACATGATCCGTCTTAAAAATTCCGGGTAATCGATCTTTCGCTGCTGGGCTTGTGATATCGCGGCCTTGACCTGGTCATGCATGAATGATTCGGCAATCACCGGCGGATTTTTAAGAGGCATGTGTTCGGTATGAACTTGCCCATTCGAAGAATAATAGATCTTATCCAATCGCACAAGATTGGCGCAATAACGTTCTACGTTCACAGCGTCCAAACGTCTGACGTATTCAGGAAATGCGATCTTATTCTGGAACGCGAGTTCATTGCAATCGCGCAATACGCCTGTATCCACTATGAGATCACCGCGTCCGCTTCGACTTCGACAAGCATTTCCGAGGACACAAAACCTTTTACTTCAATCATCGCCGTGGCCGGACGGATCTTGCCAAAAAATTCCCCATGAGCTTTGCCGATCTTTTCCCACTCCTTGATATTCACGCAATAAACACGTGTCCGAACCACATCTTCCAAAGAAGCGCCGGCTTTTTTCAAAGCCGTCTCAATATTCATGATCGCTTGTCGCGTTTGCTGGTATTCGTCGCCTTTTACTGAACCGTCTGCCCCAGATCCAGTTGTGCCAGAAACAAAGATCATCTGCCCCACTTTCACAAGCCTAGAATAACCGATCACCGGCTCCCATTTGGAGCCACTTGAAAAATTTTCTCTATTCATTTTTTCCTTTCCTTTATTTATTGAGACAACTCGCATCAAAAACTCAACGCAAGTTTCTTAAAAACCTCGATCCCGACCGGATAAACATACAAGATGATCACAATGCTCACCGGCACCAAGATCCAACGCATCACTAAACTGCGTAAATGGTCATCCTTTATCCTGATAGGCAGGAACGTGCATGCCCATAAAAGAAGTAACGTGACCAAAAACCAAACAACTGGTAAGTAAAAAAAATTCCGCATTAAAATTTATTTTTGGGCAACCTTTTTGAGCGAGATGACAGTCGGCTCACCTGTCTTTCCGTCGGTGGCCTCGCATAACCATGTCTGAACCAGCTCATCGGCAGATGGCTGCTCAAGTGTGAGTCCGTGCATGTGCTGCTGGCCTTGAAGCGCGGCATGGCTTTCCGCAGAGGTATCAAAAATCATCTTCCCCGCCTCAACGCTCTTAAGATCCATTTCCGGCTGATTTCCAAGCATGCAATAATGGGTCATTGAAAGTTTGCCGTTCTTATCGTGATAGACTGACACCATTTCATGAGGTGTGCCGGGAAACTCAGTTTCTACAACGGCACTTCCGCCTGATGTGACCCGATAATCGATCTCAGCGTTTTGTGTTCCGTATTTTGAATCTTTGGAAGTGCCTACCCAGTGGCCGGCTAGTGTTTTCATCCGCTCAAGCTCAGGCGAGACCTTGATAGATGGCTGGACGGGCATTTCTGCCGCAATCGCAGAAGTTAAAAATAAAATGTGTAATGCCAGACTAATTGTTAGGTGCTTCATATAACTCCTCCTCGATTAATGGGGTCAGGTTTGAAGAACTTTTAATGCATCCTCTAGGTTCTCGCGGATCGAAAAATACGGCAACACCTTGACGATATCCATATAACTTTTTAGCTCATCGGATAAATTAAAAAATATCATTTTGTGTTTTCCTGATTTAAAATCCGAGAATCTTGAAACAAGCGCCGCTACAGTCGTTGTATCTACTTTTGTGACCTCGCCAAAATCGCATAAAAGATTTTTTGAATAAAGATCAAGCTTTCTTATCGCATCGGACATTTTTGAGCGGTTGGCCTCAAGGGACTGTCTGTCCATCGAACCTTTGAGATGAACAATGAAATAATTTTCATGCTCATCCACGGACGCAAGATAAGTAGGCAATGCAGAATTTTGGCTTGTTTGCACGCTCTTTTTCACTATAACCCCCACGGTGAAATTATTAACCGAGGTCGAATAGCAGGAATTCCGAGTCGGCTTCGCCTGTGATTGTTAAGACCTTTTCATCGCTGATGGCTGCGCCGTCCCCTTGTTTCAGCAATTCCCCGTTGATCTTAATGCTGCCTTGAGTGATCTGCGCCCACGCATAGCGCTTCCGGGTCATCTTGTATTCCAAAGTCTTTCCTTTCTCAATAAACGAAACATATAGATCCGCGTCCTGATGTATAGTCACGCTGTCATTGCGTGGATGACCGGATGCAACAAGGCAAAGCTTGTTCAACTTGGCGGCTTTATCAAAATTTTTCTGTTCATAACTGGGTTCATAATTCTTCTTATCGGGAAATATCCAAATTTGCAAAAGATGAAGGGTCTGGGTTTTGGATGGATTAAATTCGCTGTGCGTAACGCCGGTGCCGGCGCTCATACGCTGCACATCACCAGGACGAATCACCGAACCGTTGCCCATGTTATCCTTATGTTCAACGCTACCCTCCAGAACATACGTGATGATCTCCATGTCGCGGTGCGGATGCGTTCCAAATCCGTTGGCTGGCGCAACTTTGTCCTCGTTGATCACACGAAGACTCCGGAATCCATCGAACTCCGGATCATAATAATCGGCAAAGGAAAAAGTGTGATAAGTATCCAGCCAACCGTGGTTAGCGTGACCTCTATCTGACGATCTTCTGATGCGTATCATTGATTTTCTTCATTTAACCAAAAAAATTTTCGGTTCAATTTAATTTTCGAATTTAATGAGCACTGGTTTAATAATGATCACGAGATTATTTTTTTCTTTATTCAAAACTTCTGTCCTAAAATTCAGACCCGTTAAAGGGATATCTTTTAAAATAAACGTCGATTTTTGCCCCTCAAGCTCCCCTTTGGCCTGAGACGAAAGAAGCCCTAAACCCGCCGCCATCCCAACTCTATCGATCGCTTCGGATGCGCCTGTATGCTTAACAGGTTCACCGGAAGATTCAACTTGTCCTGTAACGGGGCAAACTTTTCCCGGCGAAGCTTCGGCTTGCGATGCGTACCCGACATACTGGCTTCCGAGCGCCGCAAAAAGAATCGTCGCGGCGCCTGTTTTCGTCATCACCGAGGGTTTCTGTAAATATATTTTTTCAGTAAGCGACGGGAGAATCCTGTCTTTATCAATTGTGATAAGCGTCGGATTTTGAGGGATCCATTTTCTAAAATCAGAACCCTGCCCGCGAGCCATTGAGGAAACCTCAAGCTTTGTCGATCCGTCCTGCATCGGAGTAATAGCAAAACCGAAATCGGCTTTAAAATCACGTTGGACATCACTGAGATAGATGATTTTTGCTTCGATCGTCACCTGCTTGGGACCGTTATTCAGGCCGGCGGGATAAGTGCTGGGTGAACACAAAATAAAAATCATGAGAAAAAGAAAGGCCGATCTGCCAAGCCGTTTTTCAACGCTATGATCTGAATTGAAACTCATGGATTTAATTTAGTTCGAAACCCATTCTCCTGAGCGGATATCTTAAACGAACGATCGCTTGCGCAGGCGTAGATCCTTCGGTCAGGTTGTTCAGACAAATCGCCGCATAACCTTTTCTATTACGAAGTTTAATGACTCGGATCTGGTTTTTAGGCAGTCTTTTCAGCTTTGAACTAACCATAGATATCCCCCTCCTCTTTTTTGATATTTTTCTTGAGACGCGCTGCCGTGAATCTTTCTAACCTTTCAAGAAGAGACATTCTGTTCTTAAGATAACTGGGCAGTCCCTCCAAAGTGACAATATAAGCATGACGATGGGATTGTCCATAATGAGGCGCAACATAGTTGAATGAGATGCAAAGGTAAGGACATTCGCGCAGAACAACATTTTGAGCTTTATCCAGCGTGGCTTCGAACAGTTGGCCTTCCAAAACGATCAAAGGCTCGTAAATCGCCAACGCATTCTCGTCGCCTAAGGAACCGATATAATTTTTCTGCGTCTCCCGCATATGCTCAGCCGCTTTGACGCAAGAATTTAATCCGCAGATGATCTCCTGATCGCTGCCTTTTTCTTTTTTGAACGCCTGTAAATAGGAGCGTCCGACCTGGCCTTCCAATTTTTCCACGTCACCTTTCTGATAAAGTTCAAGCGCTTCGGTGATATCCGGCCCTTTTAAACCGCTAGAATTCATGATTCTGCCCGCGCCCATCGCCTTTTCAAGAATAGAAAGTTCCGTCGTAAAAACGACCCAGGGATTATTCAAGGATCTCTTGATCTTGATGATCAGAT
This sequence comes from uncultured Planctomycetia bacterium, assembly GCA_964642015.1. Taxonomy (GTDB): domain Bacteria; phylum Omnitrophota; class Gorgyraeia; order 2-02-FULL-51-18; family 2-02-FULL-51-18; genus CAZXLF01. The sequence continues at coordinate 8,402 of CAZXLF010000003.1, read as the reverse complement.
GGAGTCCCACAACCAGGCTCATATCATCGATGTAATTGGTCTGATTGGTGTAAGCATCTATATCGATCTGTTGGAACTTATTTTCGTCCCGATCCATGTAATATTCGTTGCACTGGATATTTTCCCATCCGGTGTTCTTAAGGGTTTGGTAAACCTTCATCTGGGTCAACTGACCCGAGCGGTCAACATCAATCAATATCTTCTTATGCGGCTGTTTTGATTGGTTCATATTTTATAGGGAGTGGAAGCTGCTCTCCTTGCCGTCCTTGTTCAAAGAATGAAAATCCGATGAACCTGCAAAACTGTCACTTGAGCTGTTTTTTGATTTTGACGAGGAAGGATTTGAAGCTCCCGAAGAACTGCTCCACGAACTTTTCCAATTATCCTTCGGAGGCTGTGCGTCCCCGACCGCGCGGCCGGTCATCCGGGCCAACACTTCCCTTTGTCCTCTTGTTACATCACTGGAATTATATGCCGCATCCATCTGTCCCTGCATCCTGGCCGCTCTCTCGCCAGCGTCTAAACGCCCAGCCAAGTTTTTAGAATTATCGTTTTGCTGCGGGTTCATTTTTTGATTTGTATCTTTAACGCCTTGATCGAAACCTTCTTTAAAATTATCCCAAAAACCGCCTTTTTTTGTTACCGAACCTGACTGCGCCTGCGGTGTTTCGGATGAAGAATCTTCGTGCATAATATAAAGAACGTCTTTGTTCGCTATTCTCGTTACATTTCCGTAAGCGTCTTTAATAACGGTCTCTTTGCCGTCCTGCGAAACTATGGTGCCATTTTTGATTCCTTGACCTTTTATTTCAACCATATCCGCCTGCGCCGGGACCGCTACCAAAAATCCAAAGATCACAAAGGTTCCGATCTTCACCAAATTATTTTTCATGGGCAGCTCTTTCTTCTTCAAGACGCTGTCGAAATACGTCCAAAGCTGTTTCCATATTCTTGGGATTACGATGAAAACCTCCGTGATCGCTTTCGGGATCTTCGATAATTTTATCGACCATACCGCCGTATTTTTTTATCCATTCGGCAGCCGCGCGCATGCCCTCAATGCCGTCACGATCGGGGTGTTTATCTTTTCCTCCTGCGAATGTCACCCAGTGCGTGCCTTTCAGAGGATCTGTCCCGAATTTACCTTTCTCAATATCAACATTCGGAGGAAAATCAAGCCCCGGTTTACCTGCATTCGCTACAACCAAAGCGAAATAATCATTGCCGGATTGGCGGTCGAGTGCCGCGACAGCATAGCTATTGGCTGAACCGCGACTAAATCCATGAAAAAGAACGCTGCCCGGCTTTGCGTGCAATCTTTTGAGTGTTTCATCAATATCATTATATATTTCACGCGGGTTCAGATAATCCTGGAAACGCTCCCCTTTTCCAAGCCACCATTGAATAGCAAGAATACCATACCCATGCTCTTTGGCCGCTTTATGCCACATATAAAACTCCTCGAACGCCCAACTGCTGTGACCATGGATCGTAACGATCATCGGCGGTGGGTTTGCGGGATCCGCGCCATCTGGAAGCCAAAGCACATGAAAACTTTTTCCGTCGGATATGAGCTCGGTGCGCGCTTTATTATCCAACGCATAAGCCACGCGCGGAGCGCGTTCACGCTGCGCCTGCTGAACCAGTGGACTTTCTGGCAGTTCATTAGCCGCATGAGCTAATGGCGTCAGAACGATCTGGACAAGAAAAAATACGATTAAAGGCTTAAAGATTTTTCATGTCCTTTTGAAGCTTATCTGATGCTTTTTTCATGTCATCCTGCATCTGTTCTGTCGCCGTTTTCCTGGCACAACCAACCGCAGCAAAAACTGAAAGCACCATCAACACCAAAGCAACTTTCTTCACCGAAGATCCTCCTTTTATTATTATGATTCCACTTTTTCAAACTTTCAGGAAACCGAAAAGAAAACGACCGCGAAAATAGTTTCGCTGTCGTTCATGATGGCCTCCTGAATTTTGACCGTCATTATATCACATGACGAAAAAAATCAGCCTGACATTTTTTGTCAGACTGATTCTATTTTTGCGTACAGTCGTATTAATGTCGGCGGTCAGAGCTAGTACTGAGGTCGTCGGCAAAATCTGGAAAATTGCTGTGTTTATCTCCAAAAGTGGAGGACTGTTTTAAGCCGCCGCGTACTGTTGCGATTGGCCATCCATCAAACGTTCTAACCCTGAGAAGTATCGTCATCGTCAGCTCGCAAAGCCGGAGGGAAAAGCGAGGAAGTGTTTGTTATTTGATTGGGATACTGAGTAAATATTTCCGGAGTAATAATGGTATCAATCCTGAAGTCTTCATGGAATAAGTCATTCGTATCCACATAACCGTAAAGCAAAAGCACTTCGAGGTTATAAACACCGCCATTGACCTGAGGATTTGGGCTCATCAAATCCCGCACTCCGCGCACTCGAAAACCGGGCTGATCAATGATCTTCCCTTGGTCGTTAATCGGGATAAAAGCGCCGATTAATTGGTTGTTGCCTATTACGGCACTGTTGGCATCAAGCCGGTCATTGAAGCGATTATCAAAATATGCGGGATGCTCGTCATTGTTGGGATTGCCGTCATTGTTCACCGGAAGATTACGGTAATAATTAACGTCCAGGAGTTTGCTGTTATCAAAATTTGCGGCGAAAGATGCCGTTTGCGAACCGCTATCGTTGTGATGATTTTCATCGATCAATGGCTGCGGATCACCCTGCCCTATTGTTATCGTTTGCCCTGTCAGATAACTGTTCGCCAATAGGACCGATTCGCCGTTAGACGGGACCACAAGCATCCAATCCAATATTTTGCCCTGAACCGTAAAACTTTTCAGACCGTTACTCGTCTGCAAATTCATTGAGAAAGGCGAGCTGAAGAAATCATCAAAGCGCACGACATTTACTGACTGATCGCGAACAGGGTCCATGAATTGCGCAAAGAAATGCATCGGATAAAATGCCGAGTCGCCCTGCGCCAATTCCGGTTTGTGTTCATGCACAATATATTCATTGTACAGAGCGCTGTATTCCGGCGTACCTTGCGCTATTCCAAGATTTTGAGCGACATCCTCCTTTTTGACGACATTCATATAATCATTCCACGGAAGAGATTTAAGGTCCACGCTGCTCGAGAAACCATGATTGAATTGTGTCCCAAAAAGAAGCGCCGACACGCCGTTCTGGTATTCGCCTGTTCTGGCGGTCAGAGATAAAAATTGCACCGTATCGCTACCGTCCTCATGAAAGATATATTGATCCGTGCGAACACGATTGCCAAAAACGTCCGTAAATACTTTACCCGTTTGCGCATCAGAAATTCTCGCTAGATTCGCATCGGCGTGGTCAAAATCCTGATCGCCGCGTATTCTGGCGATCTCTTCACGGATCATCGTTTTTTCCGCTATATCGGTCGGGGAATCCGAGGATGCAGGAGAAGAGGACGGCGAAGGTTCCGGAGCAGGCTCACCCGAAGACGACCCGCCGGAAGAAGTGTCAGATCCGTTTCCCCGATCAGATGGTGATGGCGAAGGAGACGGATTGATCAAAGACGGCCCAAAAATAGATCCAGCAGCCACAAATGTCGGAGGCGGCGGAAGCCCGTTGGCTCCGGGAATATTTTGGTCGGCCACCTTGTCCCGCGCAGCGTCATTTGTAGAAAGATTGTCCTTATTGCCGTTTGGCAGATTATCTGTTCCGCCACCAGCATTCCCCGTGTTTCCCGACGGCGGGATCGGGATTTCTTCAATGCCAAACTGCTGCGAAGCGCCCGTTCCGGGGTTTTGCCAATTCTTGGTATAAGTATCACGCTGTTCCGGACTCAAAGGTTGAGGAGGACTCAGTTTTCCATCAGCGAACGCGTTCGACATGGAGAACGCTCCGACCGTAAACGATTCTCCGGTAAAAATATTTTTAAAAAAGACGCCTTTTTGAGTTTCATCCACATAAAGCTGAGTTGCGTTCTTGCCCTGAAATATTCCGCTATTCAGATAAAAAATGGTCCCTCGCACGGACGCGATCGCCGTCGGCGTGTCCACTTGGAACGTGGAACCTTTTTTGAGTTTGGAAAGCATCACTTTCAAACCGCCGTTTTCCATTTCAAGATGCGTCGACTGGGTCTGACTCTGCTCATCCCTGGAAGCTTCGACAACTTTCATCAGCGTGCGGGGCCGCAAATACACATCGCTTTTACCATCTATCACCAAATGGCATGTGCCGTCCACGGTCCTGATCGAATCCCCGGCGTGAAGCAAGGAACCAGGCTGAACGGTTGCAAATTGACCGTTTCCGGATTTCTTGACCGTCACATCACCCGTCGCTTCTTTAATTTCTACATTCTGCGAAGCGGTTTGCTCAAATTGAAGTGGTGTAACACCGGACGGCTGCGTCGGCGCAACAGGAGACGATAAAGGAGCCGTTGCCGCAAACAATAAACGGCCTGAAGCGCTTACCGCAAGAGCTGTCAGCAACACAAGTAATATCGTTAGAATACGAGGTATCTTTGGGAACATACGAGCCAAATTATACTCCCCATTATGGCTCAAGTCAAAAATGCTTTATTTAGCACTTAAATCTGGATATAATGCGTTTCATGTCAAAATCTAAGCGGATTTTCTTGCGATCTTTCCATCGAAACCTAGCCGTATCCCTGCTCATCTTCATAAGCATCGTCGGTAGTTACTCTAACGCGCGCGCTGATTCTAAAGATCCTTTCATTTATGTCCTCGAAGGTGAAGCGCTTGGCGGTTATTCAAAAACTTCAGGCCGAAACGGTATATTTGCTACCGTCGACAACTGGCTTTTTTCGCCGACAGTCCGCTTGAGCGATAATCTTCATTGGATCAACATTTACAATGGCTCTTACGATCGCGAAACTCAGGTTATCTCCCAAGAAGAAGGCGGCGCACCGGCAAACACCACACAGGAACACAACCTAACCTCTTCTTTGAAATATGACGTCAATGACAGCTGGTCGCTTCGCCCGCTTTTCTTTGTTGATTGGGTGTTTGTCAACGAAACTAAAGATGAAAAATTCGGTAAAGGCCTTTACGACTACCGTGATATCGGCGGAGGTATTGAATCGCAATGGATTACGTTAAAAACTAAAGACCGTCAGGATGATGTGCGGCTCGGCTTTCGGTACTTGAACCGCGAATACCCCAACTACTTGTCTCTCTTATCACTTTACGATCCTAATGGCTCAGCCGAAACACATGAGAAAGACCTGAATGGGTACAAATTCAATTTAAGCCATGATACGCGCGTAAAACAGGGCTGGTCTTGGGGCGCGGAAGGAATCTTTTTTTACAAGGACTATACGGATAAAAAAACGATCAACTTTAACGGTATCCGTACGAACGATAACCGGCAGGATTTCGTGGAATATTTAAATATTTACGCCTCTCGCCCGCTGAACGAGGAATGGACATTCCGTCTGAACAGCCAGTTCGCGATCAATGAAAGTAACCTTGATTTCTATGATACACACAACACGCCGACTTTTGCGGACGACAATTTCATAAAGAATTATTACGATTATTTTTCTTTTTTAGCGCAGCCTGTACTGACTTATACGAAAAACATAGAAAAAGATAAGGACCTCCTTGTGACAGCAAGCTACGCTTTCTATGCCGTCCACTATCCGGGGAGAAAAATACAGGACATTTCAGGAAACTATCTGACGCCGGATGAGCAGGATTATACCCACACATTCACCGCCAAAGCAAGCTACCCCCTCACCAAAAATATTTCTTGGGTACTCTCGGGAACTTACACGCTTTCCGATTCCAACCAGAAATTTGAGAGTTTTTATCTTTATAATTACGAGCTTTGGACAGCCGTCACGGGCATTTCTTTTAAATTCTAAACTGGCACGTTACATTCCATCCGGATTTAAACTTGATTCTCTAAAATTGATGTGATCGTTTCTCCCATTTTCCGGTAACCCTGAATATCCGGGTGAAGACCGTCTGGACTATTGATCAAATTTCCGGGTCTGGCCGGATCATTCAGCAGTTTGAACGTATCGCAAAATAAAAATCCGTGACTAGACGAGTAAGACTGTATCCAATCATTGACTTCCCGCATTTTTTGCTGAGCAGCAAAGCTCGCGCCATCATAAGGAAGGATTGTGCATGCTAGAACCCTGACATTCTTCTGTGATGCCAGATCATAGATCTGCTGCAGATTCGATTTCACGTGCTCGGAAGAATAACCTTGATAAATATCATTTACGCCAGCCAGGACAATAACCATTTGAAAGCGAAGAGCGCTTATGTCTTGTTGAAATCTAGAAAGGATCTCATCGGAACGCTGGCCCGCAATGCCGCGGTTTAGCACTTTCCAACCGGGGTGTTTTTGCATCATCCAATAAGCATACTGACTTTTTTCATCGCCCGAACCGTAAGGCGGGTCTTCCAATGGGGAGCGGAACGCAGGCGTGCCAGCTGTTGTTGAATCTCCCAAGGCCAATATCGTCATATTTTCACGTATTGCCGCAGAAGCAACGCCTAAAACAATGAATATCACTCCAAGAATTCCGGATGACCACAAAATTTTCAAATTCATTAATTGGACTATTTCAGAAAAGTAATAGACAAATTCGGGGGGACATCAGGCTGTTTCGCTAACCGCTTTCTTCTTCTTTTTTTCCTCATACATCATGCGGTCCGCACGGCTAAGCAACTCTTCAAGCGCAACAGATTCATCAGGTCTGCAGCTGGCAATGCCGACGCTCAGATCTAAAAAATAAGGCATCTTATTCTGCTGGTTATGCATTTCAATATTGCTCCTCAGACGGTTCGTAACAGCATCGAGATCTTTTTTTTCGCAATCGATCAGCGCGATCGCAAATTCATCGCCGCCGATTCGCGCAACGATATCGGATTCACGGAATGTCTTTTTTAATATCTGCGCCGCGTCCGTCAGCGCTTTGTCGCCCGCGCGATGCCCGTAGGTGTCGTTGATCGGTTTTAACCTGTCAAGATCGGAAAAAATGAGAAAACTTTCACGTCCGTTGCGCTTAGCTTGCTTTAATTGCTGCTTAACCAATGTGACAAAACCTCTGCGGTTATAAAGCCCCGTGAGCTCATCCTCGACGCTGGCCCTCTCAAGTTCTCTTTCCCTTGCTTCAAGACGTTTTTCAGTCATGATGTGTTCAGTGAGTTGGGATTCCAGCTGAACGATCTTCTTGATAGGATGCGAAATCGGTTTTTCGCCGGACTCTCCCCTTCTCATTTTTCTGATCGTCCGTAAGATGCGGTCCGGTCTTACAATCGCCGCCTCTTCCGCAACGAACTTGATGATCACAAAATCTTCCGGGAAGGAAACAAGATCTACGCGAGGGGAAAAAATGCCTTTGATCCTCTCGATCATACGTTCCGCTTCGTATGAAACGATTTTTTGCGCCCAACGATCCTTCACCGCAAGATATTCCCGGCCTGAATCAATGATCTGGCTGAATCCGCTTAGGCGGTATCCGGTAAATGTTTTGTCATCCATCATCGCCAGAGAGCTTTGCCAGTTCTGCTCAATGTTCAGGTAAGTGCGTGAATTTTTGAAATCGACGTAAAATACCTTGTTTGGACGCTCAACATCAACGAGCATTTTGGGCGAGCAGTTTGGCTGTCCATTTTCATCACAAGACCCAATGAAAACCGTTTTCAGCTGGTTGCGACTATCTAAAAATTCTTGAAATATGTCCTTAAATTCCATACAAGATGCTCCGGATGGCTACTGATAAATGCATAATATACGCCAAATTACCAGTGCCGTCAATTCAATGAAAAAAAATAAAAGCGCCCCAGCCTTGTGAGCCGAAGCGCTTTATATAAAATAGATGCTGGCAACTACCTACTCTCCCAGAGAGTTGCCCCTCAAGTACCATCGGCCTTGGAAGGCTTAACTACCGTATTCGGAATGGGAACGGGTGTGACCCTTCCAGTATCGTCACCAGCAAGCTTGTCTTGCTTAAAAATTTTGTCCTTTGACAACTTCATAGATTAAAGACGTTGATTTTCTACAATTAAAATTGTAGGTCAAGCCTCACGACCAATTAGTACCAGTAAGCTAAGGGCCTTACAGCCTGTACACATCTGGCCTATCAACCACGTGATCTACATGGAGTCTTTAGCCGGGATAAACCCAGAGGGAAATCTTATCTTAGGGGGGGCTTGGCACTTAGATGCTTTCAGTGCTTATCCTTTCTCGACATAGCTACCCAGCTTACGCACTTGGCAGCACGGCTGGAACACCAGAGGTCGATCATTCTCGGTCCTCTCGTACTAGAGAATGCTCCCTTCAAATTTCCTACGCCCGCAGCAGATAGAGACCGAACTGTCTCACGACGTTCTGAACCCAGCTCACGTACCACTTTAACCGGCGAACAGACGGACCCTTGG
>CAZXLF010000002.1:0-351750 GCA_964642015.1 uncultured Planctomycetia bacterium | reverse complement strand
CGAATAAATCGAAATCAGAATGCTGGCTTTTATCGGTGATGACACCCACAGCACTATGACACTTACATTTAGCACACCAGAGCACTTGGCTACTAGAGCACCAGAAGAAAAAGTAATAGCAAACGGGTACAGAAAACTGATCGTATGGCAAAAAGCTGATGAACTGGCCTATCAAATTTATATCTCTACAAAATCATTGCCCAAAGAAGAAACGTACGGACTTATTTCTCAAATCAGACGAGCCTCTCTATCAGTGCCTGCAAATATAGTCGAAGGTTATGGAAGGCAAGGAAAAAGGGAGCTAAAACAGTTTGTTAATATAGCATTAGGGTCGCTGGCAGAAACTGAATATTTGCTGGATTTCATATTAAGGTTGAAATATTTAGATCAAAACGAACACAACAAATTGCAAGGCCTAAGAAAAGAGGTCGGAAATCTCTTATGGAGATTCTATAAAAGCCTTTAACTAGTGTCTAGCATTCTGGTGTTTCAGCGCGCTGGTGCTCTAGTGTTCTGGTGCTCAATTTAAATAAGGAGGCCCACATGACCGTTTCGAATAAAAAACCTATATTACTAGTGTGCGACGACGAAGAAGGCATCCGTGAATCCTTCAAGCTAATTTTATCCGATAACTATCAGCTCAAATTCGTGAGCAATGGACTTCAGGCCATCGACCTTTTAAAAACTTTCACACCGGACGCGATGCTTTTAGATATTAAGATGCCAAAGATCAACGGCCTTGAGGTCTTAAAACAGATCAAAAAGCTGAAACCAAAACTTCCCGTCATTATCGTGACCGGCTACCAGAGTGTCGAGACCGCGCAGGAAGCGATCAAAAACGGCGCGGCGGATTACATTCCAAAGCCATTCGAGTCGAAGCAAATTTTGAAAGCCGTCGCGCAGGTTTTATAGTTTAAATGCTTGTTCTTCCCTGCCTCAATAAATGAGGATTGAAACTTCTTTAATACCTTACGCTGCTCCACCATTTTTTAGTTCGCTCATCGTATTATTTCTAGGTCTATTCGCTTTTTATAAAAATCCATATTCATCGACCAACAAATACTTTGCTCTCTTTGCACTGGCCTGCATGGTTTGGCAAATGGGTTTTTCTTTAATGAATTTGATGGCCTACGAATCCGACGCATTTATATTCAGCAAAATCTTATATACAGGCGTTGTTCTGATTCCCGTCTTTTATTATGGCTTCATCATTAATTTCTTAGAGTTAAAAAGCCGCCACAGAATTTTAAAATATTTTTATATCGTATCGCTCATATTTATTTTATTCCTATGGTTTTCAAGAATGTTATTAAGCGGAAATATTCATTATCCATGGGGCTACTCCAGTCGAGCCAACTGGCTGCATGGCATTTACTTAATTTTTTTCTTCGGCGTCTTCACAACTTCTTTTATCGAGCTATATCAAGCTTATAAAAAGCATAAGGAACAAAATACGGATTTTGCTAATAAAATTAAATATGTGTTTTTCACATTTGCAATTGCCCTGTGCGGATCTACTGATTACTTATCGACTTACGGTGTAGATTATTACCCGCTTGGGTTTATATTCATGATCTTATTTTCGGTGATTACTTTTTATGCAATCATTAAACATCGATTGATGGATATAAACCTCGCCATTAAAAAAGGTTTTTTATATTCCGCTATCTTCAGCTTGATATCATTCGTCCTGATATTTTTAATTCTCGCAGCTAATGCTCTTTCGAAAATATATTTTGGACACTCATCAATATTTTTTACTTATCTCGTCACTTTAATCATCTCTATCGTTTTTATACCTCTTCACAATTTTTTGATGAAATCATTAAACCAAATTTTTTTTAAAGCCTCTCCTGTAGAATTGGCGGAACAGAACATGAAACTTATGGAAACTGTCCAAAAAGCCGATCAAATGAAAGCTGTAGCTACCTTAGCTGCAGGCATGGCTCATGAGATAAAGAATCCTCTCACGTCCATCAAGACCTTTGCCGAGTATCTGCCTCAAAAGTATGATGATCCCGGTTTTAGAGAGAAGTTCTCAAGGATTGTCGTGGATGAAGTAGATCGAGTAAATAACATTGTAAAGCAGCTTTTGGAGTTTTCAAAACCTAAAGAGCTTGAGCTTAAGCCAGAATCCATTACGGATATATTGGATGATACGCTTAATCTACTGAACAGCAATCTCTTAAAGAACAAAATAGAGGTGGTAAAGAACTACAAATACACCCCTACTATTTCCGTCGATAAGAACCAGCTAAAGCAGGCGTTCCTCAATATCTTCATCAACAGCATCCAGGCCATGCCCAATGGCGGGATGTTGAGTGTTGGCACGAGTCTGCTGTCTACTGACTCCTGTCTGCTGATAACTATCTCCGACACCGGTTCAGGCATCCCCAAAGACCAACTAGAGCATATCTTTGATCCTTTCTTCTCCACTAAGGAAGACGGGACAGGCCTAGGACTTTCTATCGTTCATGGGATCATTACTAAGCATGGCGGAGAGATCGAGGTAGGAAGTGAAATAAATAAACACACAATATTTAAAATATCTTTTCTTAAAACATGAACCCATACTCTATCCCGAATTTTGTTGTTTCAATATATACACTTTCGCTGGGTATATTTGTTCTTATTTCAAATCCTAGATCTAAAAAAAACCAAGCCTGCTTTCTCCTGACATTTTTCAGTTTTATGTGGTTATTTTCCTATGGTGTTATGTATTCAATGAATAATTATTACGACGCGATGATCTTTGGAAAAGTGGGCCATACATCCGCTATTTATGTTTCACCAGCCGTTTATTTCTTTATGTTAGCTATTGTTGGATCTTATAAGAAAAAAATAGATGTTATATTAGCTGGTTTCGGGCTGGTATATGCTATGACTTCCTCTATTTTAGTTTGGACACTACCCTCTTATCTGCCTCGACTTATTAAACACTATTGGGGTTATTATCCAATAGGCGGTCCATTGATGATCATTTATGCATTTTGGACATTTTTCATTGCGGTTAGATGCATCGTTGTTTTCTATGGCACCGCCAAGATAGCTTATAAAGATTTGAATGTGGATGATTACCAGCGCTTTAAATATTACGCGATATCTCTATGTATTTTTATTATTGGAGCTGCCGATTACTTACCAAAATTCGGTCTAGAGATCTATCCTTTTGGCTATATCCTTGTTACAGGTTTTGCCACTATAACCACATACGCAATCGTCAGGCACAAACTACTTGACGTTGATATTATCATCCGAAGAAGTTTTGTTTATTCTTTGCTCATATTTATTTTAACTTTTATTTATCTCTCAATAATTCTGATTAGCGAATATATTTTCCAATCATATATAGGTTATCGCTCAATATTCATTGCCATCATCGCATCTTTGGTCATTGCTATTGTCTTTAATCCGTTGAGATCAAAAATTCAAAAAGTCTTGGATAAATATTTCTTCAAAATAGACCCTGAAAAAATCATGGAAGAAAATATCAAATTAAAGGGCTTCGTCCAAAAAGCTGATCAAATGAAAGCCGTAGCTACCTTAGCTGCAGGCATGGCTCATGAGATAAAGAATCCTCTCACGTCCATCAAGACCTTTGCCGAGTATCTGCCTCAAAAGTATGATGATCCCGGTTTTAGAGAGAAGTTCTCAAGGATAGTCGTGGATGAAGTAGATCGAGTAAATAACATTGTGAAGCAGCTTTTGGAGTTTTCAAAACCTAAAGAGCTTGAGCTTAAGCCCGAATCCATCACAGATATATTGGATGATACATTGAATTTGCTAAATAGTAATCTTTTGAAGAACAAGATAGAAGTTACCAAAAACTACAAGATCCGTCCTGTCATCGCAGTGGACAAAAACCAGCTGAAGCAGGCCTTCCTGAATATCTTCATCAATAGCATCCAAGCTATGCCCAATGGCGGGATGTTGAGTGTTGGCACGAGTCTGCTGTCTACTGACTCCTGTCTGCTGATAACTATCTCCGACACCGGTTCAGGCATCCCCAAAGACCAACTAGAGCATATCTTTGATCCTTTCTTCTCCACTAAGGAAGACGGGACAGGCCTAGGACTTTCTATCGTTCACGGGATCATTACAAAGCATGGCGGGAAGATCGAGGTAGGGAGTGAAAATTTAAAAGGGACGAGTATCACGGTAACTTTACCAGCTCCACTGTCATCCTAACACTGAGTGAAACGAAATTCACGCCATCCGTCATTCTGAGCGAAGCGAAGAATCTCATCATAGATCATGAAATAAATCTCTCCATGAAGGATTCATGCCTTCAATTAAATCGATCTTTTTCTTTCTAAGTAATCCCTTTATCTGTTTCTCTCTTAAGATCGCGCTTTCAATCCTATCAGCTACTTCATAATAAACTAATTTTGTAAGATTGTATCTCTTACTAAAACCTTCTATTTCTTTTTGTCGATGCTGAAATGCCCTCTTTTTCAGATCGCTGGTAACTCCAGTATAAATCACGCTATTGAAGCTATTTGTAACTATATAAACATAGCCGCCGCGTACATGCATTGACATCAATCTGGTGATGAGATTCTTGGCTCGCTAAAGCTCGCTCAGAATGACATTAGGATCGTTAGTGTAACTTTGAAAAATCAAAACTAGTGTAGTCGCGCTTGGTGAGACGTCCCAATTTATAAGCCTCATAAAAAGCATCCACCATATCGGGATCAAATTGAGTACCCTTACAGCGCATCAGTTCCTTGAATGCGGGTTCTGATGACGAAGCTTCTTTGTAAGATCGCGCCGTCATGATCGTGTCATATGCATCGGCGACATGCACGATGCGGCCAATGATAGGGATATCTTTCCCTTTCAGGCCTTGAGGATAACCTTTCCCGTCAAATCTTTCATGATGGTACATGATCCCATCCATTAAATGTGTCAATCCCTTGACAGGCTTCACGATCGACGCGCCGATCATCACATGCGTTTTCATGGTTTCATATTCTTCAGCGGTCAGTTTATCGGGCTTATTCAGGATCTGATCGCGAATACCGATCTTGCCCACATCATGCAAAAGCGCTGAAAGCTGTACGGTCTCCATGAATTCACGTTCAAATTCAATCCGGCCGCTGTCTATCAATTGTTTGGCGATCACCAAGCTGTAATGCGATACGCGCTCGGAGTGCCCGTGTGTATAGCGATCGCGTGCATCGATCGCGGTCGCCAGAGCCACTGAAGTCTGAATAAAAAGAAAATGTTCTTTTTCATAGGCGCTCTTTAAATCTTTGATCAGTTCGGCGTTCTTCACGGCCATCGCGACGTCATTGGCGAGCGTCACAAAAAGACTGATCTCTTCTTCCTGATATTTCTCGCCGGACAATTTATCACCGAGGACCAATACACCGATCAATTCCTTTTTGTAAAAACTCGGCACACAGACCGCCGCCCTGAGATACGTCATTTGTTTCCGGATATCCTCGTAATGGATCGCACGGGATTCTTTTTTATTTACGAGGATCTCAAAATTCTGCAGATGGTCGATCTCGTTGTAGACCAGCGCTTCCTTGGGAGCAAATGCGCCGTTGTTCGAGGCCTGAAAAAACCTGACGATCGGATTATCAACCGGTACTTTCACATAGCCGACAGGGATCTTGACACCGCCTTCGCCCTTCGAGTCGATCAGCACATACGCGTCGCGGGCCTTATCATAAAGCATGATCGCGACGTGCGTCACGCCCATCTGGCGGTCGATGAAGCGTGTGATGATCCTTAAAAGCGTCACCGGATCTTTGACGCGGATCATGCCTTTGGAGGCATTCATCAGCGCTTCTTGGTAATCTAAACGGGTATACATCAAAACTCCGATTTACCGAAACTCAAATACCAAAGCACAAATGACAAAACACGTGCAAGATCCCAACATTAAAATTAATCATTTGGTTTTCCATTCTGATGAGAAATTGCTGCAAATATTCGAGATAATTGCAACGCTTCATCCAAAAGAGGCTCTATTTTTTCAGAGTGCTTTGGATTGGCATGAAGCAATAAATCGATCCAATATTTGGTTTCCTTGGCTTCACGTCTGCAAATTCCGATTCGATAATAAAAATCCTTCTTTGAGATCGAATCATTAGCTTCTCTATAATTTGCTCCGATTGAACCTGCAGCTCTAATAAATTGGCTAACAAGCTCGATGTTAATCAAATCGCGAACGAGTAGCTTACTTAAATCAATACATTCTTTCGAAAATTTTAATGTCCGATCTTCCAGATCATATCTTTTATTCATTCCTGTCTTGTCTTTTGAATATTTGAATTTGTTTTGTCATTCGGATTTTGACATTTGTCATTGCCCTACTTTAGTTAATGCTCCGATCTTCTTCATCACCGTATTTTCGAGATACTCCAATACCAGCGGCTTCGTAATATAGTCGTCCGCACCGAGTTTTTTTGCCGTCTCAATGGTCTCCGCGTCCTCGACGCCTGTCACCATCAAAACCTTCGAGGCAGGCAGCGCCTTTTTGATCTGAGGAAGATATTCCAATCCTTCACGGCTGCGGCGCATCATGACATCGAGGATCACGATATCCGGCTTTTCTTTCGTAAGGATTGACATGGCATCATCACCATTCAAAGCCATGCTGACTTGAAAGCCTCTCATTTCAAAAAATGACTTCACAAAATTACAGATATCGCGTTCGTCGTCAACGACCATGAGTTTGTGTTTTTTTGTCATGAATCCAATGCCTCTTTGATCTTTGATTCCAAATTTCTCAAAGACGTGATCGGTTTGTCAAAGCAAGTATACGCGCCCATCGAGATCAGCTTCTCTCTAGTCTTTCCCTCGCCTTCTGAGGCCGTGATCATGATGCATTTGGTATTAGGTTTATGAAGAAGCACCTCCCGAAGCACTTCATCCCCATGAAGACCCGGCATTTTAAGGTCGATAAGGCAAACGTCGGGATTTTCTGCTTTCGCAAGCGTCACGCCGGCGTTGCCGTCGTTGGCGATCAGCACCTCATAGCCTCTTGCTCCAAAATAGCTCTGGATCAAACTCGTGAATTCGGTTTCGTCATCAATGGTCAGTATCTTGGTCATAAAAATGATTATGCCGCGACAAGTGATACCGCTGCAGGAAATCTCAGCGTAAACGTCGTACCGACACCTACCTCGCTATCTAGAGATATTGTCCCTCTGTTCTTCTCGACAACCTGTTTGACGATAAAAAGACCCAATCCTGTGCCCTTACCCGGAGCTTTGGTCGTATAAAATGGGTTGAATATCTGCCCTATCTTGTCTTTCGGGATCCCGCTGCCGTTGTCCGCGATGCGTACCACGGCGTTTCCGTTATCCGCAAAACCTGACACGACTATCTTACCGCTTTTTTTATCCATGGCCTGAGCAGCGTTGCGGATAATATTGAAAAGCACTTCCTGGATCTGTTTCTTATCAGCCAGTATGATCGGAAAATTATTGGGAAAATCTTTTTGGATGTCGATGTTATTCAGCTTCAGGTCATGTCCAATAAGCCCGACCACCTCATCCACCTCTTTTTCAACCTGCACTTCTTCGAGATCGGAACGCTTTGACGGCTTCGCAAAACTCGATAATTTCTTTGTGATGCCGGTCGCCCTATCAGTTTCTTTTATGACTTTATTCATGATATCACTGGATATTTTCAAAATGTCCTCGGTAGATTTTCCGTCATAAAATCCATCTCGCTGGTTTAAAAGAAACATCTCGCACTGTCCTCGTACGATCCCAAGCGGATTGCAGATCTCGTGATTGATCCCTGCCGCCAGAGTCCCGATAACCGCCATCTTTTCACGCTGAGCCGCCTCGGCCTGCGTTTTGGACAGCTCATCGAAAAGCTGGGCGTTTGAAATAGCGATCGCTTCCGTGCGGACCAGCGTATTAAGGATATCGATATCTTCCTGAGTGAAATCTTCGCCTGATTTCTTCATGCCTAACGACAGGATGCCTATCAGATTATCGTGAAGCTCGATAGGCAGACAGATCCGGGCATTTAGTTTTTTAAAGGCATCCTTAAGCTCCCCATCGCCTTCCATTTTGTCGACACTCTTGTCTTTTAAAATATGTTGGTTGGTCTGTTTAAGGTAAGAGACGATCAAATCATTTTCCTTAAAAACGATCTCTTTTTCTTTAACGCCGCTCCCGGCGACCATTTTGTACGTTTTAATATCTTTATCGAGCAAAAGCACCGCCGCGGATTCTAATTTGATGATCTTGATAAGACCGGCGACCGTCTGTTCTGTTAATTTGCTTAGATCTAAAACCGTGAGGATTTCGTTCGTAAAGGTTCTAAGCAGCTCTCGATAATCGTATTTTTTTTGGAATAGCCATCTTTCCGTAAAATTTGTAAGAAAGGTCTCAAGCGGCCTTAACGAAAATGTAATAATTAAAACGGTTGGGATCGTTGCAATCCATTGGTTCCAACCTAAAGTGCTCTTGAAAAATTCCTGGCCTAATATTGTCACAACGGTAAATGTTCCATAAACAAATGCAAAGAGGCCGGCAAATACGGCTGTTCGTTTTATAACTACTTCAATATCCATCAATTGATGGCGAACAATCGCGTAAGCACTTACTGCCCCAAACACTAGAACGAATAGGTAACCAGCTGGATATGTGTCGATTCCATAATTAGGGATAAAATCTACTATCACAGGCGTAACAGCAATAAAAGCCAACCATATATATTTAGCTTGGTTTCTATCTCTGCTATCGCGTTTCTCGTCCCTGGATCCCTGGAACAAAATCAGATGAATAAGTGTCATTGACACGAAGAGCCATGCTAGAAAAAATGGATGAATCCAGCCAACATTGGGATACAAACCAAAGTGAAAATAATATAGGTCTTTGATAAACCAATTTGTTAACCATACTGTGGCTACAAAAAAGATGGCAATGAAAGTTGAGAGATTTGCCCACCGCTGGAGGCTCTTAGACTGCGTAATAAGAGTAGTTAGTCTCAGATAAGGGATGACCATGCATATAACCGCAGAGTAGCTAACTTGCATCAACTTAAATATTATCATCTTTTGCTCAGATCCAAGTGAATAAGCTATCGAAGCGGACCCGAGCCATAGCGATGCAAGAAACCCGAAACTTGAAAATGTGCGATTGAGAGGACGCTTCCAATTTCTGGATAGCACAAACAAACCAAGGATAGCGGCAATGAAAGAGCCTAATAGCTGAGGTAATGAATAAATAAATATTGTCATCTCTTTGCTCTGTGCATTAATTCTTGCTGACTATTCCAAAAAGAATCTGTCCAGATGACTCCCAGCTTATTTCTAAATTAAACTTAGAGCTCGGTGCGCCTAAAGCTGATTTAATTAATGCTTCAAATTGTTCTTTCGATCTGTGCACAAAACTCCAATCACACAACCAATCAGCCGGTTCCATTGGAAAAGATTTACTGTCTTTATGAGTTAGAATAAATTTACCGCCTTTTTTTAGGAGCAACCATGCTTTTGCAATGATAGCCGAAAGGAATTGATCATGAAAATAATCAGCAATACCCAAGCCGTAGATAACATCAAACGAGTCATCTACATTGAGCGTTAAAGGGGCAGCCTTTGAAAATTCAATCAGGCTTGTTCGCACAAAGCATCGTCTTTTAATCAATCGGTTTGAATTTAATCGTTTCTTAGCAAAGTCCATGGCTTCTTCATCTTGATCGAGATACGTTAAATGAACGGCTTTGATTTTCTGATTTCGCATCTCTTTATCGAGTTCGAACCATTCCCTCGCAGGCCCACCACCAAGTGTCATAATTTTGACGACTGGCTGCATCCCTTTGTTTGATAATTTATTTGAATCTTTAATTAATGTCACTAATATTTGTTTCAGCTTCTCCTTTCGAAAGATAATTGATTGATATTTGTCAAAGAAATATCTATCAAAAAAATTGGCGTTCAATTTATTTCCATCAACCTCATCCTGATAACCGTGTTCCATCATTAAATAGTCCCCAGGATAACCTCTCGGTTTTTCCATGCATCGCCTCACAAAGTCATTCTTAGTAAGCCATGAATTTAAAGCGGCTCTAAAAAATTCTTTATGTTCTCGTTGTAGAACCTTATTGTTTGTTTCGGAAATGGCTTTTTCGCACTCAAAAAGAAGTGTGTCTAATTCTCTTGAAAAAAATTTATAGTTTTCAATGTCATGTCCCTTGCGTTTCTTTGCCGAAGGGTAATGATCCCTTAAAAAATCACAAAAATTAACTATTTTCTGCTTCGTCAAGTTTCCCCTTGCTGATGTGTATATTGCTATATCTTTTTCTGAATGTGCGGTCGAAAGTTTAGTAGTCATAGGATACCTTTCTTTTAGTTTTCCATTATTTGTTAATCAAATAACTTCTGAATTTTTTGTAATGGTC
This sequence comes from uncultured Planctomycetia bacterium, assembly GCA_964642015.1. Taxonomy (GTDB): domain Bacteria; phylum Omnitrophota; class Gorgyraeia; order 2-02-FULL-51-18; family 2-02-FULL-51-18; genus CAZXLF01. The sequence goes on along the minus strand of CAZXLF010000002.1, from coordinate 341,376 downwards.
ATCAAACCTCTGCCCTCAATCAGAAACCGCCAGATTGACGCCATGTTTATTATTAATATGGATGATAATCTAATTAAATCACTACTTTGATCTGATTTTCTTTCTTTTGAATAGCAAACGCCACCTGTTTGGCTGCTAGTGCAACGACAGGTACCCCGGCTTGCCCATAACCCTGGGTTGTCCAATGACTCGATAAAAATAGATTTTTAATAGGTGTTTTAAATGGCATATAGTCAATATCTATCTGATCCGAAGTTGATGCTAATCCATAAATTGCGCCTGCATCATTCAGCGTGAACTTAACAATAGTTGGAGGTGTTGCTAATTCGCACACCTCAATCCTATCTTTAATATTGGGGATGAGCGTTGATATTCTATTGATTATGGCCTCTCTATATCTTGCTTTGTTTGTAGACCAAAAATCGTTACTTTTATATGGTGCACTTAATATACACATTAAACTTTCACAATTCGGTGGGACTAACGATTCATCATACTTGGAAGGAAACCCCATGAGCATCGCCTCGATATTTTCATCACATTGACCATCAAATGCTTTCCTATACACTTCGTTTGGATTGAGATTTGGTATGTACCAGACTGTCCTTCCCCACTTCTCATCTTTAATGCTGCGTCCTTTTAAACCCAAATAAAGTATCAGCGCGGATACCGACGGCTTTGAATTTTTAACTTTGCAAATAAAGTCGAGCGGCATCAATTCTTCGTTAATAAGCTCCAAGAATGTTTGCTTGATGCCGGCTGTCGAAATAACATATTTTGATTCAATGATACCGCTTCTTTCAGTATCAAGTCCTGAGGCATACCCATTTTTTAAAATGATTTTGATTGTTTTATCCTTTAAAGAAACCACGCCGCCATTTTTTTGAAAATTCCATTTTAGAACATCACCTAATTTTTTCATACCGCCCTCAACATAATATCCGCCATCCATCACGAATTCTCTATATAACGCAAGCGCTGTTATGGTACTGATTTGGTTTGAAGCAACACCTAAATTTCCTAAGAAAATACTTAAAATTTCTCTAATTTCGACATTATCAAAATATTTAGAAAGAAACATATCAAATGTCATGTTTTTATAACGCGCATAATACCGAAGAAATGATTTTGCGCCAAATCCCTCCACTTCCTCAAAAAAACTGTGAATCTGGCCTTTGTATTGTTCAAATTCATAAGCCAAACTATTTGCCATTTGGTAGGCGTTATCTAAAAAATTAATCGTGTATTTATTTGATATTAATGTGTCGGAGCATTCCGCTCGCTTTATGTCCAAAACATCATATATACCAAGTTCATTAAAAATTTTATATAGATATCCATCAGGATTTCGACAGCTCCCAAGAGAATGGGCGCCACATTCAAATGTGTAGCCATTTCGCTTAAAATATGAGCAACATCCGCCAACAGCGTAATGTTGTTCCGCTATGAATACTTTTAAGCCAGACTGTGCCAAGTAATTTCCTGCTATCAGTCCAGAAATGCCCGCTCCAATAATTGCAACATCATATTTATTTGACATCTTCTATTCCAATGATCATTTTTTCATAAGCGACTTAACGAGATAAATGGTTTGCCTTAAATTTGTAATTTTCGGCAAATCTTCTTCGGGAATCGTAATGTTGAATTGTTTTTCGAGAGAAGCCATGATCTCAAGCGCCATCATTGAATCTGCGCCGAGCTCTTCGACAAAACCCGTTTCGGAACCTATTTTCTCCGGTTCTACTTCGATAATTTTTGCGATAAGATTTCTTATATCGCTTTCTATTGGGGCTGCATTAGCGCTTTTCGGCATATTGAACTGTCTCCTCATTAGTTTGGACACTATTTTTGACGCTTATAAAATTTTTTAACGAATGAGCAATAAAAACGACTTTTGTATTTTTCATTTGTTAAGGTCTTTTATCATAAATTCATTTCTTTCAATTAAATCGGCTGAGCACCAAGCATGCATTATTGCCGCCAAAAGCAAAAGAATTGTTGAGAGCTATTCTCACGTTCTGTTTTCTAGCTCTATTCGGAACACAATCGATATCGCATTCACTGTCTGGTTCTTCAAAATTAATAGTCGGTGGAATAATAGAGTTTTTGATCGCTAACACACAAGTAATAGCTTCGATAGCGCTCGCAGCGCCCATCGTGTGACCAAGCATGGATTTTATAGAGCTCACGGGTATCTTTTTCTTCTCTTTGGGAAAAACCCTATTGATCGCCTGCGCCTCCGTGGAATCATTGGTCTTTGTACCTGTGCCATGGGCACTTATATAGTCAATATCTTCTTGTTTGATGCCAGTCTCTTGTACAGCTTTCCTCATCACACTGCCCAAACCTTCAACACTTGGAAGCGTCATATGTTTGGCGTCGCAACTTAAGCCATATCCTAATATTTCCGCATAAATAGGCGCATTTCGCAATTGAGCATGTTTCAAACTTTCAATAACAAGCATTCCGCCGCCTTCGCCAACCATCATACCTTTTCTATTTTTATCGAAAGGCTGACACTTTTCAGGCGCCATCGCAAAAAGATTTCCGAATCCTGTAAAACTTATTCTGGAAAAAGGATCTGCGCCGCCAACCAATGCAAAATCAATCTCGCCGTGCCGAATGAGATCAAACCCATAACCTATAGAATAATTGCCGGCCGCACAAGCGGTAGGGATACAATAACAAAGAGATTTTAAACCTAACTCGTAAGCCACGTTAAAAGCAAGGGAGCTGCCTGGATATTTAGTAATAAGGGCAGCATTTACTTTATCTTCACCGCTTGTAAGCCAGACCTTATTTGCTTCTTCCAACTCTCGTATATTCGCCATAGTAGTGCCAATAATAACGGCTGAATTTTCAGAATTTATTTTTTTAAAATTCATATTAGCTTCCTTTAGAGCAAGTTTAGCGGCAGCAATGGCAAGCTGAGACCCTCGACCATACATTTCTCGTTTCTTGGAATCTATAAAATCATCAGGATTAAAATTTCTAATTTCTCCTCCGTTTTTATTCTTATGATCAGTGGTATCAATTAGAGAAACGGGATTTATTCCTGACTTACCTCGAACCAGATTGGACCAAAAAGCATCTTTACCAATGCCAATGGATGTAATAACACCCAATCCTGTAATAACCACACGCTCCATCAGCTACTCCTTACCAAAGCTAGGCTTGAATTTTGTCCCGACGCTCCGAATGAATTGATCAAAATATGATCAACTTTTTTGGATACTCCGGTATTTTTGACACACTCTACGCCACATTCATTATCTTTTTGCTCTACATTAAGCGTTGGGGGAATAAATTGATTTTTTAGAATAAATATTCCCGCCGCAAGATTCATGGCGCCAGCCGCGCTAAAGGTCTCACCAAACATCGACTTACAGGCTGTGACCGACGGTTTGTCTTGATCAAAAACTTGGGTTATGGCTATACTCTCGGTTAAATCTCCTTTTACGGTAGAATTGGCCGAAGCCACGATACAATCAATATGCTTAGCATCTAACTCTGCTAAAGATAATGTTTTCTTCATACTGTCGATCTCACCAGTTGCCTTTAAGTTATATCTATTCATGGATCGTCTATTAAAGGTAGATGCAATAGATCCTATTTCCGCATAAATAGGCGCATTTCTTTGCCTGGCATGTTGTAAAGATTCTAGGAGAAACACTGCGGCACCTTCCCCCAAAATCATGCCATTACGTCTCCTATCGAAAGGACGTAACATTTCTTCACTGTTTTCTTGAGACTTAGAAAGAATGCCTAATTTGTAAAAACCCTTGAAGAATTGTTCGCAAAGCTCCTCTGCGCTTCCAACCAATACAGCGCTTGCTTTTCCCCATTTAATGAAATCTGACGCGTATTTCAGCGCATCAAATGCGGATGAAAATCCTGTCGAAATAGTTGAATTGAATCCTTGGATTCCAAACCGAATCGATATCTGACTCGCCGGTGAATTGATAACAGTATTCGCAAACAAGGCCGGATTAACAGATCTGGGGCCCTCTTTTAACGTTTGTTTATCATATTCACTAATGCTCCACACGCTCCCCATCGTCGAGCCTAATACCACACCAACATCATTTGAATTTTCTTCAGTTATTTTAAAATTCGCGTCGTCCAATGCTAATTGAGCCGCGCATAAAGCCAGTTTAGTAGTGCGGTCCAAATTTCTTAGCCCTTTAGGGCCGAGAATTTCTTCCGGTTTAAAATCGGTTATTTCTCCGGCCAGCTTCGACCGTGTTGTTGACGTATCAAAAAGGGTGACCGGCTTTATTCCTGATCTGCCCTCTTTTAGGCCTTGCCAAAAAGCATCTTTTCCGATCCCGATCGGTGAAACAACGCCTATTCCAGTTATGACTATCCTCTGATCGTCGGTCTTCAAATGGCCAGCCCTCCATCAATAGGCAGTACCTGGCCCGTGATGTACGCAGACTCTTCGGAAAGTAAAAACGTAACAACTTTAGCAACTTCGTCCGGCTTTCCAAGACGCTGCATGGGAATTGTTTTTACAGCTTCTTGCATCTTATTTTCGGGAATAGTTTTAACCATATCTGTCTCAATAAATCCTGGCGCCACCGCATTTACTCTCACCCCATAAGAAGCCACTTCTTTTGCAAGCGCCTTCGTAAAACCAATAAGCCCGGCTTTGCTAGCGCTGTAATTCACCTGGCCGGCATTTCCAATCAAACCGGCAGTCGAAGAAATATTTACAATGCCTCCGCTATTTTGCTTGAGAAAGCTCATGATCATAAGACGCGTTAACACAAAGGATCCATATAGGTTTGTTTCAATCACATCCTTCCAATCCGCGTCAGACATAAACATCAAGGTTTTATCCTTTAAAATTCCCGCGTTATTAACTAAAAAATCTATCTTTCCGAATTTCTTTTTTGCTTCATCCACAAATAATTTGGCTTGATCAGGGTTTTTCACGTCCGCCTTAACAGCAAGAGTCTTTGCTCCCAATTTCTCAACCTCAGCGACAACATCATCGGCAGCGTCTTTGCTGGCAACATAATTAAATGCCACATTTACTTTGTTTCGGGCTAAATCCAAGACGATAGCTTTGCCTATGCCACGGCTCCCGCCCGTAACTATCGCCGTCCTACCTATTAAACCTTCTAACATATGGCATTATCCGACCCGCTTCATTATGAACACAAACAAAGCATGTAAAATGAAAAACCCAAGCTTTTCAGCTTGGGTTATGCATTTATTAAAGTTTTATGATTGATATTAGATTGCTCTTGCGACTCGATCCAGCTATCAATCGTCTGTTTCTTGAAGCGCCAATGCGATCCGACCTTAAAACCGGGCAGTTTGCCCGATGAAGCATGCTTGTAGATCGTCAGCGGCTTCATCCGCAGGTACTTCGCGAGTTCTCGGACCGTAAAGACGCCTTCCGCGTCTTTCAAATACGGCCTCCTTTATTCTGGCTTTATCCGCGCTTATGTTTACTGCCCTGCTTTGCGGTATTTGAAACAAAAGCCATTCTTTTTGTACTCCCGCAGGTGACGAATAAAATATATTATGAATTATCTTTTGTCAATATATTTTTAACAATATTTATCAGATTTCAATATATTGTGCATATATTTACTATTTTATACAAGATGTAGTGCCAAGTGGGGTTGTATTAAGAGGCGTGCTGGGTATTTAACTGGGATTATTGTGAATTCTCGCGATACTCAAACGGCATTCTATCCGGCACCACGCTCACAGAAGTGGTGAATTTAAGCGGAGTCGAACCATCTCCATTATTATAGGTCAGCTCCAAAAAAAATGCTGTCCAACCTTTCGCGGGTGCAGGCACACTGCCGATATAAACGCCCGGTCCCGTTTCAGAGATCTCTTTGCTCGTCCAAGCGTTTCCGACGACGTGAAGCCGGAAATCGCGCCCTTCAGGGTTGGTGGCCTGCCAGAGCTTCACCTTCAAAGGTTTATCTATCACTAGAAGTCGTATGGATCCATCGGCTTGGATCTTCCACGAAAACCGCGGTCTCACCTTCCCTTCAAGAATCGACCAATAAAACGACTCAACACACCGCATCACATCTGTTCCATACAAGTGGTGGCTGCTATTCGGCACATACCTCAAATATTTTTCACCCAAAAGGTCATCAAAGTAAAATCGCGAAGAATCCGGAGGGAAAAATTCATCGTCAGCTGAATTAATGATATATTTCGGCATTGTCAAACGCTCTTTATAGGAATAAGGGTCTTCGATCTTTATTAATTCCGCGAATTGCTTCGCGTTTATTTGACCTAAAACTCCCGCGCTCTCATAGTCTCCCATCGCTTCTTCCCAGTGTCCGTAAGATTCGTACTGATGCTTCAATGAGGGTACGACATTCAATATATCGATGACCATGGGAATAACCGCGACCACCCTCTTATCCACCGATGCCGCAAGCCACACGGCCCATCCGCGCTTGGATTGGCCCGCAAGCACAAATTGATCGACGGTTATCTTATGATCGGCGTCATTGGCGCAAAACCGGCTCACCGCGTCCATTGCGCTGACAACGCTTTTTACGATCGGTAATCGCACCAGGCGCTTTGTGTCACCGGTCCTCAAATATCGTGCCCAACTGTCGGCGATAAGCGTATCTTCAGCCAATTGGCCGCTCTTTCCATTTTTGTCGGTAAAAGTAAGCGGCATCTCCGGAAGCGGCTCGACACATGCCACGACCGAACCGGTATCCTGCGCTATTTTCTCCATCATTCCTTTTTCCAAGGCGCCGTAAATACCGCTGTAGATAAGGAGCAGTGCTTTATTACTGCGTACTTTGTCCGGTTCGATGATCGTAAGCCAATGTCTCCAGATCGGACGATCGACCTGTTCTTTGGTCAACCATTGCTGGGACGTCAGATTTATCACATAGGTCGTGTAGCCATTTCCACGCACGGTCTTCTGCAAGGAATAATTGAAATGTTCGTCGGGTGTGCGGACGTAAGCGTCCAAAGCGGTGGGTGCAGATGAGTCGGCATAAACATTGGCTGAGGAAATTAATAAGAAAAATAAGATCGCCAGACGCTTGGGCATAATCATAAATTAATGGACGGATCGGCAATTCGCAAGGAAAAGTTCTTGGCGTCAACATCAGGAAGCTGTATCCTAAAAACAAAAGGAGGTCCCTGTGTCAAAGAAAACCTTTCGATTTTTTCTGATGTTCATGACCGGCTTATTCGGAGGATTGGCTTCACATTACTTTTTCCCGGTGCAATCGGTCCATGCCGAACCGCGTATCCTTCAAGCGGACCAGCTTTGGATATATGCTCAGGACGGAAAATATCGCCTGCAAATGGGCACTTACCCCAGCGCCGGCGAAGAAGGCCAACCGCTTATCGGCCTTTCCGATGCCAGCGAACATATACGTCTGCTTCTGCGTCTTGCCGGACCGGATGCTTCGCCATTATTGATATTTAAGGATAAGAACGGCTCCGACAAAATGGTGATCGGACTAAATTATTCCGGCGCGGATGAAACGCCGTTCATTCATTACACGGATGCTCAGGGGAATCCTCATTCGTTGCTGGAAAATAAGTGATTATTTGAATTTTATGGCTCTTGCAACGGTTGGTCATAATTTGGATCGAATTTAAGGGCTAATCTCTTTTTCATAGGCATCTTTAATTATCTAAGGCTTCCCTTCCGGACTGCGTCCGGTATGCGATTATGCGATTAAATTCACCACCCAATATACTCTGAAGTTGCTATAACTTTTTGAAGATGGCCTTTTAGGCCAGTCTGCTTATCCTCTTTGAAGGCTTGCTTGGCAGCTTCGTATTCGGCAATTTCTGATTTGTCGGAATTGCTAGCATTGCTGCGTTTTTTTAGATAAGTCAAAAACTCATTTAGAAACGCGATTGCCTTATCTGAATCGTTAATGTAATCGTAAAGATGAATAATTTCCGACGAAACTATAGGCCCGTTGCCAACAAAATTTCGAGGCGGAAGTTGATCGGAATATTTATTCTTTAAACTCTCAACATGGTTATAAATAAATTTGGCTGTGCCTGTCGTCTGAAAATCAATTAGAGCCAATATTTCCTGGCGCGTTTCTTTATTGCTTTCATTAAGACCAAATTTTTGGATAAACCATTGATTCTCATTAAGGGCATCTTTAAATCTGCTCTGACGTATACGTGCCTTCATTATTCCATAACGCCCTTCTGCCTCATCTCTTGGATCATTAAACAAAGAAGGATCCATTGCTTCTTGGAATTTTATTATAGCCTGATCATATAAAGCTGAATGGGCCAATTTATTGCCTTCTCGAATTAAGTCAGTTCTTTTAATAATTCTCCTCGTATTTTCATTATTCGGAAAAGGTGTTAAACCTTGTCCGCCAACAACGGTATAGATCGGTTTACCATTCTGATTCTTATTATCAGCACAAAGATGATGACTAAAGATAAAGGTTGTCATTAAAGAAAGGGCTGTTAATACTATCGGTTTTTTCATTGATGACTCTCCCAGCCAGATAGTTTAACAACCCATACTTGGCGTGTGCTATCAAAAAAAGTCACATTTATACTCTGTTGTTGAGCTAAGAATCCGTTTAAATCACTAGAATTATCACTGTTCCGAATTAACGCCGTCACAAAATTGCTTACATTATAGTTCCAAGTGTCTGGTAGATTTGGATCATTTGCACCGCGCAACATATAGTCAAAATGCGTCGCGCCAACAATTTCGACATTAATTAATTTTTGTCCTGATAGTCCGCATAGTGCGCTTTTTTGTCCCCCAATACCTGTCTGAGCTAGGATATCTTTTGTACCCCAAACGTTCACTATCTGTTGGACATTCGTATTGGAAAGATCTGGTAAATTTTCAACGTTATTAGGGTCGCTCTGCCGAGTGATACTTTCAAGTTGATTCTCCAGCAAAGTAAACGCTGGGTCAATTAAATTATTTTGCACATCGTTAATAAATTGCTGAATGATGTTGCTTGCGGAACCGAATATTAAACCAAAGTTTTTTGCAATATCGCTTACCTGGACCTGTTCAATATATTGAATGGTCTTGACGACAGCGTCTGCCAAGTCTTGACTCAAACTAATGGTGGCTGCACCTAAGGCGACTAGAGATTTGAAATTATAAATACCCCCTGTCGCTGCTATTGCTTCCACGAGCGGCATAAATCCGCCTGAATATCCCATACCCACAATTGGCCGTTGCATATAATAAGGGTCTAGGCCGTTCTTCCAAAAGAAGTTGTGTAGATTATCAAACGCTTGATTCACAAGCGTTCCATGGACTGTCGGGTCCTGCGATTCCATAATCCATTTAATTGCATCTATGCTCTGATTAATATGTGTAAACTGAAATAAATGTTGATAAAGAGGAATAGGTAGCAAATCTGAATCTGATATCTGACCATTACCCTGGTTTTTAAGATTTTGCTCCAGATTTTGTATATAGTCTGGGGCTTTTGTTTCGTCACTATTAGGATTCGCTATGCCATTGGCTAACGCATAAACTAATCGAGTAGAATCTTGTATCGACTGTATTGTTGTATTAGGGCTAGCTGTCTGCTGGGCAGCTTGGACCGAAGCATCCCCTAACCATAAAGAAAGTCCATACGGAACAAGCTTCAACACCGCCCCCCAAAAATCAAACGACTGGGATGCGTTTGAGGTTTGTGTTTGTGGGCCTTCGATATAAATCGGTTGATTAGTGTTTTCTGGATTTATATCCACAACAGAAGTCCCATCCGAACCTTTGACGCTCGCGGTTTGTAGTTGTCCGCCATTTACTTGTGCGCTTAAATTAAGGTCCGGCGCCAACACAGCTGTCACCTGTCCGGCTGTAAGGCCAAATTTGCCCGTAGAGTCCAATCCGAAAGTTCCTAACTCAATAACACCGTTTTCTTTTTTACCTTTCAGATTTCCTGCATTATCAAACAGCAATGACGCCGAGTCGCTGATCTTAAGCTCTTGACCCGCTGTTCCGTCGGGCAGTGTAGTCGCGGTCTTCGCGGTGTTGTTGAATATTGATTGTATCCCGCCTTCTGCCAGGATCGTCTCTTGAGTATTCCGACTAAATACGGAATTCAGATAATACTGCAAAGCTCCGGGCAGACCTTTTTGCTGGATGAGCGAACCAAAATCAGTGATGCCTGTAAAGATCGATTGGACCGTTCCCCCAACAACATTCACCGCATTCAATACGGTATTTTGGAGAACATTGAATACAGTTTGAAATAATCCGTCGCGTCCAATCGCAAGCTCGATATTTTTAGCCATATCACTACTCAACAAAGAACCAAATATAGGGTTTGAGTTTCCTACAAAATTCAATCCATATTGAACGATGCCTTGAGTTAGTCCGCTTTGGATCGATTGGATAACACTCTGCCCAACGTTCGTTCCTCCCCCAAACGCCGCGTTTAGCCCATTGACCAGCGAAACTCCGGCCAAGGATGAGATCCCCGCATCCAGACCCAAGCTTGTGCCTAATTTATCCACTCCGTAAAGCGAGAGATTCTTTGTCAGGTCAGGGATTATTTTGACAAGGCTACCGCCGATATTCCCTGACTGAATGCCATTCACCAGCGGGCTCACGATCAAAGAAAGCGTTGAAGAAAGATTTGCGTCGAGGCCCACGCGCTGAAGCAGTGTTTGAGAACTGACTAAAGCAAGCGTCTTGATCCCATTTTGGATGAAATTTGCCGCGTTAAATCCGCTATTGAAACTTCCGACGGTTCCTCCCGATACAAATGCGGAAGCCAGACTTGCGATCTGAGGATTTATGCCCAATGCATCAAGGCCTTTTTGCGTGGCGAAATTAACGCCAATATTTACGGCAGTCTGGAAAAGCTGGCTGCCGAAGCTCACTTGCGTCAAGCTCGGGAAAAGCGTCTGGCCCGCAAAAGACGCGAAGATCTGACTTCCAAGGTTATAGATCGTACTCGCGGCAAATTTGATCCCGTTAAAAACCGCCTGGCCGATATAGGACAGGTTCTGCCCCAAAATAGAAAGTGCCTGGCCGATGCCATTCAAAGCGCCGCTTACAATCGTGCCGACGCCGGCAATGATAGTCCCTATACCGTTGGCGACCGCGAAAACCGCGCTTCCAATGGACGAGATCGCGCTGAAGATCGCTGCAATAAGAAGCGGTAAAAACGCTCCACGGATCTTCTTAGTCTGTTCGACCGATAGAGTTTTGGAAGAAATATTCGCAATAGCTTGCGCTTTTGAATTGTCTAAAGTCACGTTGCCTTTGAATGTTTTCATAAAATCCATCTTGGAGACCGTCACGGATTCATTTTGCTTATCCACCCCTTTGCCGGGATCAATATAGGTAACGTTGTCTTTGGTTACAGCCGTAATGACCACAAAATGATCACCGTTGATGTGCGCGATCGTGCGTGCCGTCGGCTGAGAGACATATAAACTTAAAAGATCGTCGTAACTGACATTGGCGGCGGTAAGCCCCGTGCCATACAGTGAGGCGACTTTATTCAACGCAAATACCGAGATCACAAGGTCCCCATCATCCAAAGGTGTGATCACTCCCGAGAGAACATCGACCAGGATACATTTTTTGGCGAGATCCTGGCGGTCATATGTGATGCCCTTCTGGTCAAGGAGTGATTCGAGAGATAAGAAAGCCGACTGTCCGAAATGTAACGAACGTGAATTAAGCCATGTCAAAATTTTCTGGGCGTCACTCGACGTGAGATTGATTACGTCGTTCGTTGATAATCCCAGCGAAGCGGCAAATGCCTGTTGATTGGCTTGAGTCATCGCCAGATAACTGTTGATCGATGAAGTAACAGCATTCTTGATATTTTGAACGTAAGTCTGCCGGTCAATGAGCTCCTGCGAAGAATTGATCGATGACTTGAGTGCCGCGGTAAGGAGCGAGCCGTCAGTGGTCTTTACTTCTACAAATGTGTTGCCTGAGGAATAATCGACCTTTCCAATCCAAGAGTTGTATTCCATAGTCGCAGGGTCACGGCCCAACAAACGGCGATAATAATCATAAACGATCGGCGAAACTTCCTGCTGAAGGATCTGCTGCTTTAAATTCGCCTCTTGGGTGGCGAGTGCCGTGAAAGCGCTCTGTGAATCTGCTTCTATTTTGTCGGATGAGGCTTTCACCTGCGCATCAAGCGCGGCATAGGCATCGGCCTCCTGCTGATATGAAGTGACCAGAGCGGAACGCACCAGATCCATTTGAGTGCCGATCTGATTTAAAACATTGCCTCTGGCATTTTTGGCGCTTTTGCCGCTGGCGGGCGTATTGGCGACTTGATTATATTGATTTTGAAGATCGGTTAGATTTTGCTGCAGCGCTTGCCTCTGAGCTTGTACTTGGGTCTGGATCGATTGGTATGCGAGATTTTTCTGAGCGGCAAGAGCCTGAAGAGATGAGGCGCGCTGCTGCTCGATGGATTGCTTGGCTTTTAAAACCTCCTCCGGCAAGGTGTCGCGCGCATTTTTGAGATAGACTCTCGAAGGATTTCCGTCAGCGTCATAACTGTATTGGATCAGGATCGCTCCGGCAGCACTCAAAACTTCGGAGGGTTTGTTATTGTCAAATAGCGTCACAGTCCCATCGGCTTTCGTCTGAGTTTGAAGCGTGCCATCCGAAGAATATTCATTGGCTATAACGGTTTGGTTATCAAGTAAAGCCGTCTGCGCATCCCCGTACCATGCGGTCACATCAGGCAAAAAATTAGTGAGCACCAATTTATAAGGCAGCGTGATCGTAGACGATTTGACGACTGACATGCTTTGCGAAATACCGGAAAGATCCGCACTCACCTGATCCTCGAAATGCATCAGAAGTTTCGTGTAACTGTCCGCGACATCCGGTTGAGTGGGCGGAGTGAAATTCCCCGTCCAACGCGCGAGGCCTTTTGATATCCTGAATTCGTCCATCCAACCATTAAAAGAATTCATGATGCTGGAACCGCCGACACCGACACCTTCAGTCACTCCGGTGACATTTGTCGAATTAGACGTTCCGGGGAGCTGCACCCCGTTGATGTAGATATTCAGCGCCGATCCGCTTCTCAGCAACGCTACGTGATACCAAGTGTTTACGCTGGGCGTCCAGGCCGCCGACAAGGTGTAGGTCAAGCTTGTCACATGCGCATAGATCGTATTGGATACAAAATAAAGACCGACCCCGTGAGAGCTGTAATTACCGATCTGCGCAAGCCACTGAGTACCGGCCGTGCTTTTAAACTTCACAAAGCTGTCTATCGTAAAATCTCCGGTCCCAAGGTCCCAGTCATCACTATTTGGAACGGCAATATAACTTGAACCGTCAAAAAGCACCGACGATGAACCCAGCTTAGATTGAGTAGGATCCAGATGCACATTCCCAAAGGGCATCGAGGTATATTTGGTCAGACTGGAATCGGCAAAATACGTCAGACCGGGGTCAGAAGAACTCAATGTCGTAGAAATAAAATTTCCCTGGGCATCATAAGACATTTTTCCTCCGGCTCCGTCAAAAGAATATCCTGTAAGATTTCCGGAAGCGTCTTTCTGGACATTGAACTTATAAAAATATTTGTCCTCTGTACCGTCGAAATGCAGCAAAAGCTTTGCGTTACTATCCGCCGTGTAGGCTTGAGTCGACGGAGTGAAATTGGACGTCCAACGCGCGATACCTTTTGATATCCTGAATTCATCAATATTTCCATTCAAATAATTTCCGGTGCCGCCGCTGTAAAGCGCTCCGATATATACGCCGGTTGCCGAACCGGATATATTTGATGAATTTGTAAGATCTGTTCCGGCTTGAGTGCCATTAACGAATAATTTTACGGCAGCGCCCGTGCGCACCAAAGCAAAGTGATACCACTGGTTCTGGACGGGCGTCCATGCGATGGACTTGCTAACGGCGGCACTGTTAATATGGATATTTAAATTCCCGTTTGTATAGTAAAGCGTCAAACCATTGGACGCATAATCACCGATCGAGAATAAAGCTTGGGTGGAGGTTGTATCGCGAAATCTTGCCTGAAAATCTACCGTAAAATCGCCTGTCCCAAAATCCCAATCACCAGTATGCGGGACCGATAGATAACTTGTTCCGTCAAAATAAGCCGAGCCAGATCCAAAAACAGGAAGTCCGGCATCCAAACGCGCGGTTGCGGATCTGGTGATCGCATATTGAGCACTGCTTGAATCACTGAAACTCACCTGACCATTGATATAAGGAGACAGATTATTCGGTTTAAACCCGAGCAAATTTCCGTTCGGATCGTATTTTAATAACGCTCCGCTCCCGGAATCCAGCCAAGCATCTATCACATTTCCGGCGGCATCTGTGTCGTAAGTGTAATTGAATGTCTTACCCAAAGTATCAACGACTTTGGAAATTTCGTTATTGGAAAAATAAAAGTGCGTTCCATCAGGATCGATCTCTTCCAAAATAGAAGTGCCATTAAATATTTTTTTGATGCCATTAGACAAAGTGACGGTCCCTTTTGTAACCTGGCCGTTCGAATCAAGCGTAAGGTCTGATATCACTGAACCATCCGGTCTCGTAATTGAAGAAATGGCCCCATTGCTATAATGAGCGACCGAACCGTCGGAAAGCTTTTGTTCGATCAAGTTCTCTTGCGTGATCGGGTCACTGGTCGTCGTGGTCGTCGTGTTGATCTGCGTCATCTTGAGATTACGGAATTTAAAATTAGCATCGTATTGATTCGCGACGTAATAATCATTGAGCCAGGTGATCTTGACCGCGTGCGTACCGGAGCTCAGACCGGTCAGCGTTAATGAATTGGCCGTCCAACCGGCAACAACGACAGGAGTCCAATATTGGGTCTTTGATACTCCGTCAACGGCGATGTCCAGATTGAATTGATACCCCGACGGCACATTGCCGCTGAAATTTGAGGAATCAAATTCTATTTTTAAGTCCGACGCCTGCGAAAGCGTCGCGTTGTACGTCACCCATCCCCAAGAAGCGATACCCAAAGAACCTTCTGAAGAATTGACTTGCCACTGCTGCCAGGAATTAGAGCCCGTACTTTGAGAAACCTGACTGAGCGTAGTCACAGGCAGAACGGTTTGTATCGTTATAGGATTCGTCTTGGTGGAAGTTGTGTAAATATACTGGAATTTTTGTCCATTCTTTTCAAGATACAAAAGCTGTTTATTGGCATCATAAGTCCGGATCGTTCCCTCGTCGTCCGTCACAACCGTCATTCCGCCGCTATAACTATAATTGTAAATATGCAAATTCCTTCCCAGGCGTGAAACCTGGACCTGAGAAACCTGACCGCCGACATAAACGTAAGTGGATAATAAAGAGGTGCTCCTATCGAGCGAAGTCACAAGATTTCCGCTCTGATAAGTTCTGAAAGTGTTTTCTTCCAGGTCGTCAACCTGTGTTATTTCATTGTTTGACGCATCGAATGCATAAGTATAATTGAAGGTCACAACACCGTCCTTTTTGATCTGACGGATCTTTCCGTATTGATAAGCCGCTGCCAACGTATGAGGGTTATCCGACGTTGGGTTAACCACAGCGCTGACCGGATTATTGTTCGGATCATAGGTGGTCACTATGTTCCCCTGTGTCACCGTGTAAGAAAGAATATTCCCATTTGCATCTTTCTGATAAGCAAAGATCTGCGGCGCCGCAGAGGGTGCATCGATCTCGGTCAAACTATTGTTTAAATAATTCAAGATCTGATTATTCTGCCGGATAACTTTTGTCAGATTAAAATTTGTGTCATACTGCATCTTTACCGGAGTAAGCGCGTCGGAGGGTACAATCGAGGGATCCAAGACCGCTTGAACGATATTCGGCGTCGTGTAGTCGAAATTGTAAGTCAGCTTATCCGGCGTGACTATCTTCAAAGGTTTGGCATTCGCATAAAAGATCTGCGAATTATCCGTTTGCGTCAGATCAATAAGCTGGCCGTTTTGATAACTTCTTATCTCCCCCGTTGGCGCGGTGATGTCCGCGCCTATAATATTGCCCGAGGCATCGAAAACCAAATTATGAAGCTGAGTGCCGTCGGTTTTCTCGATGTAATCGATCTGAGTCGAGCCGGGCAGGTAATGGATCGTGATGTCATTAATTTTTATCTGCGACAGATTACCCGAACCGTCATATTTTGAATCCAGATTATTTTGAACAATCTCAGAGCCGGTAATGTTAGAAAAAATGCTTTGGGTAAAATTGAAATTTGTCGGATTTCCGGAAGGATCCAGCACTTGCGTTAAAAGGCCGTTTTGGAAAATATATTTTGAGTTGTCGGTCTTGACTATTTGTTTGATCTTTGAATCCGAACTGTAAGTGATAGATGAATAATCCGTAGGATTCGAAGATGGCGCCGCGGGTTTTGTGATCGTAAGATTTTTAACTGTATCGATCAGAGCGGTCACCGGCTTCGCCTGAAAAGCAGCCGCTGAGTAAGTCGGCGCTGTCAGATTTTTATAAAGCTCGGTCTTGGTAGAAGCGGAGCCCCACACGATCGCCTCGTAATCCGTCGAGGCGCTCAGCGCTGATACCGACAATGTGGGCGTAGACGGTCTGGCTTGCCCTTTCAAATAAACATAACCGTTCAAGTAAGCGCCCTCGATCCTAAGGTCAAACACATAATCCGTGCCCGAGGTCAGCGTCTGAGCCACGGTGCCGGTAGAAACAATAGTGGTCACATTCGTCGAAGAATTCCAGTCGGATACTTTTGTGTTCCAAATACTATTACTGGCATTCCAACCGAACGTAATAGTCCTGTAAATTCCGGATAGATATTGCTTGGTCGTCAATGAAATAGCTTGATAACTGCCATTTAAATTCAGAGTGATTTTTTCTGCCGGAGTTCCCGGAAGATAAGCATAACTCTGAGCGTTGGATGTAGTGACCACACTGAACGCGCCCCGTTGACTCCAAGGCCACGTAGCGGAATCATAGGTATACCCGACATATGCGTTTTGGCCGCTAAATTTAAATGTGGGGTCCCAGCTTCGATCCGTCACGATACCCTGGGGAGTTGAAGGTCGGGTCGTCCCTTTGGGATAAACATAAATGCCTATCCTGCCTGTCTCCCAACGTATCTCTACGTTATAAGTCGTGCCTTTCGCGACTGACACATTTAATGCAGTGACCACTCCATTGAAAGTAAAACTAGACCCCGTAGATCCCGCTACTAGGTTTACAGCCAGACTTTTGCCGGTGCCAGTGGCGCTGGCGCTGATCTTGGGATCAAAGCTATTGTCATTTTCAAATCGCGCGTCGAATAAAAGATAGGGATTATTTGAAGCCAAAAGAGCCGTTCCCGAATAAGTAGTCACATTGTACGTCTGTAAATGGACTTCTCTTTTTTGCACCGAGATAACGCCGGAAGAATTCTGCGAATATTCATAAACAAAAGTCTGACCTGTTGACAAGATATCCCTGTCTTTTAAACCCTTAAAAGCACCCGACGTAAGATAGGTCGTTGTATTTCCTGAAAGATCCGTATAAGAGATCGGATTTTTATTCGGATCATAAACCCATGTGCTTCCCGCTGAAGCAACGACAATATTTGTTGATGTGTATGTGTAATTAGTAACCACGCCTGTTGGATCGGTCGAACGAGTTAATTGTTTATTTTGATAAACATATTTAGTCCCGTCCGCCGCCGTGAGGTTCGCACTTTGAACAGCATTGGAAGCGTCCCAAACAATGCTATCGAGAATAGATCCATCTTTAAGCTTTATTGTTGAAACGTTGCCGGAAATAAATGTGAAAATATTGCCCTGGGTATCGGTATAAGTGCTTGAATTGGAATTGGGGGGTGTGACGATAATATCACCATTGGGCTGGACCGCACTATTATAAAGGATCTGGCTTCCGTCAGATTTAACGGTTTTTTGGATAACGCCGTTCGTGTAGGTAGTCCTTGAACCCGCTACCTTATCATAAACTTCTTTCAACTTATTATTGGCGTCGTATTTAGTGGTATAGGAAGTATTATCCAGATCTGTCTCGATAACATTGCCCAACGAATCTTTGATATAGGAATAGTTCGTCACGATGCCGGTTTTGGATATGACTTGTTGAATTTGACCGGCAGAATAAACTACCGTGTTTCCATCCGGTGTTCCGTAGCCAATCACCTGCCCATTTTGAAATATTTGAATAGATCCATCAGAAAGTTTCAGGTTGGCATTCGTGATATTCCCATTGGCGTCGACTTGTATATTGTTCAGCAAAGTACCGTCAGGACGCTGTACTTTGTTTAAAACATTCCCTACGTATTGGAGAACATCCCCGTTCTTGGTGGTGAGACTGAAATTTGTGTTCTGCAGATCTTGCAGCGCTTGCTGTTGGTCAACTGTGGTCTGGGCCTGTGTCTGAGCGGTCGTAAGATTCGTCGGCGTCAAATTTCCTGATCTGCGCGTATCTTGGTCAAATGAGCTCTCGGCATCCAGGATCATCTGTCGCACATCGACGGCCCAAACAAGCTGAGAGAACGAAAAAGATAGGATCAAAGAAACGGCGACACTTTTCAGACATAATTTCTCTATCAGGCGGGTTTTTATTTTCATCACTCAAGTCCTCTGGGTTGGCTTTCTTGAATGTGTTTGATGGTCATGCATCGAAGATTACATGCCTCTTTCGCTTTTGTCAAGCCGAATTTGATAAATAATCATATTTATTTTGATAATATAACATCCGATAGGTTTTGCTTAAATAGATTTAAATGTGTTGATTCGCTGCCAAGTGCCGAATGGCTAGCAGGCTCCTAAAGACAAGTTAAGCGAAAAAATGCCCCGTCAGTATTTCACCTTCACGAGCATTAAGCCATGGGGTTTGGCAGTTGGACCGGCCTGGGAGCGGTCCTTTGAATGAAGAATATCTTTCACTTTCTCCGGTGCGATCTTTTTTCGGCCGACTTCAATCAAAGTCCCTGCGATCACACGCACCATGTGCCGCAGAAAACCGTCAGCCTCGATCTCGATACGGATAAGGCCTTTGGTTCTCCTGATCGTCAGTCGTTTGATCGTGCGAACGGAACTTTTTTTATCATCCCCCTTATCATGGAACGTGCTGAAATCATGTTTTCCTTTTAAATATACGGCGGCTTTGCTCATTGCACGTACATCCAAAAAATCCGGATGCCAAAGCACATAAGGCGCCTCAAAAAGCGGGCGAGTTTTTTTATTGTATATATCGTAACGGTAGATCTTTGATCTGGCGTGATAGCGCGCGTGAAATCTGTGGGTCGCTGTTTGAGTCGAATGCACCACGATATCGCGCGGAAGATAAAAATTTAGCGCATGTTTGATCTTTTGGTCCGGAAGCTTGGATGAAGTGCTGAAGTGAGCGACAAGTCCCAGCGCATGGACTCCGCTGTCGGTACGGGAGCTTGAAATAAGATCTGTTTTTTCTTTGAGGATCTTTTGGAGATACTTCTCGAATATCTCCTGGACTGTATTGCCTTTTTTCTGACTTTGCCAGCCCTCGTAGCGGGTGCCCTGAAAGCCGATTGTCAGCCGGACAGTCCGCACGAATATTTCAGCGGGTTTTTAATCCGCACAGTATTTCAGCGATCTGCACCGCATTGAGCGCAGCGCCTTTTCTCAGCTGATCCCCCGCGACAAAAAGACAAAGACCATTCGGGGACGAAAGATCTTTACGGATGCGCCCCACCAGCACATCATCATTGCCGGAGGCCTCAAGTGGCATCGGGAAATAATTCTTTTCCCTATCATCGACGACTTTCACGCCGGGCGCTTTGGACAAAAGCTTTGAAATGCGGTTTAGATCCGGCTTCTTCGCTAGCTCAAGATAGATCGATTCAGAATGAGCCCTGAAAACCGGCACACGCACGGTCGTTGAGACGATCTTTATTTTATCGTCGTGAAAGATCTTTTTCGTTTCCTTGATCATCTTAATTTCTTCTTCGTTGTACCCCTCATCTTTAATGGCGCTATTGTGAGAGAAAAGGTTGAACGCGATCTGATGAGGGAATACCTCTTTTTTTGGAGTTCGGCCAGCCAGTACATCACGCGATTGATCTTCAAGCTCCTTCATTGCTTTGGCGCCGGCGCCTGAAGCAGCCTGATAAGTAGAAACGAGTATACGTTTGATCCGGTTCACACGATGTATCGGAAAAATAGGCACTAGCATGATGATCGTCGAGCAATTGGGATTGGCGATAATGCCTTTATGTTTTTTGATATCCTGCGGGTTGATCTCGGGTACCACAAGAGGCACCGCAGGGTCCATGCGGAAGGCGCTTGTATTGTCGATAACCACAGCGCCTTCTTTTAATGCGAATGGAGCGAATTTTTTTGAGATCGATCCACCGGCGCTCGCCAGGACAATGTCGATATCCTTGAACGAATCCTCTTTCAATTCTTGGACCGCGATCTCTTTGTCTTTAAATCGATATTTTTTTCCGACCGAACGCGCCGATGCAAGCAGAACAAGTTTATCTACCGGAAAATTTCTCTGCTCAAGGATCTTCAACATCTCCTCGCCGACAGCGCCTGTAGCGCCCATCACAGCGACATTGTATTTTGATTTCTTCTTCATTCTTTTTCCTATCTATTCACCGTCTGTCTCAATGAGTCGACGACCAGATCGCCGACTTCGCGGGTCCCATAACCCATCTTTCCCGCCGCGAGAGATTTCAATTTATTCTTTGTCACATTCATCACGGCATTCTCGATCTCCGCTGCCGCCTCGTTCTCACCTAAATGATCGATCATCATGCCCGCCGCACAGATCGCAGCCAACGGATTGATCACGTTTTGGCCGGTATATTTGGGAGCTGAACCGCCGATCGGCTCGAACATAGAAACTCCTTCGGGATTCAAATTCCCGCCGGCCGCGATCCCCATTCCGCCTTGGATCATTGCGCCAAGATCCGTAATGATATCGCCGAACATGTTGTCGGTCACGATCACATCAAACCATTCGGGATTCTTCACCATCCACATGCAGGTGGCATCAACATGCGCATAATCAGTCTGGACGTCCTTATATTCCTTGGCAATTTCATTAAACACCCTCCACCAAAGGTCGTGCGCATAAGTCAGCACATTGGTTTTGGCACACAGCGTCAGTTTCTTTCTTTTATCTCGCTTGCGAGTTAACTCAAACGCATAGCGAATGCAACGTTCGACGCCTTTTCTAGTATTGCGGGAAACCTGGAGTGCAACTTCGTTCTTCTTTCCTTTATTAATGAATTTGCCTTCACCGACATACAGTCCTTCGTTATTTTCGCGGACAACGACAAAATCAATGTCTTCGGGGCCTTTGTCTCTTAAAGGAGTCCAAACCCCGGGATAAAGTTTGACAGGGCGCAGATTGATATATTGCTCAAGATCAAAACGGATCTTTAAAAGCAATCCCTTTTCAAGAATGCCCGGTTTGACATCCGGATGACCGACCGCCCCTAAAAGGATCGCATCGAATTTTTTAAGCGCCGAGACCTCCTTGTCCGTCAAAACTTTTTTAGTCTTGAGATAACGCTCACCTCCAAAATCAAAATGCTCCAATTCCAAAGAATAACCGCTAGTCTTTGAGGAAGCCTCCAAAACTTTCAACGCTTCAGTGACAACTTCCGGACCTGTGCCATCTCCCGGAATAACCGCGATACGATAATGCCTTTTATGATTTGTATTTTTTTTCATTCAATAGCTCCAACTAATCCCGTAACAGGGCTTGATGCATTTGCATGCCGTTTTTTCTCAATTCTTCCCGCTTGAAATGCAAGACGACCGGCGCGTACCGCCAATTTCATTGCTTCGGCCATTTTGACCGGCTCTTTTGCGCCAGCGATCGCCGTATTCATTAAAACGCCGTCCGCACCCAGTTCCATCGCGATCGCCGCGTCCGAAGCAGTGCCAACACCGGCATCCACGATAACCGGTACGCTTATTTTTTCTATCAAAAGCTCGATATTTAAACGGTTCATCACTCCTTGTCCTGAACCGATCGGTGCTGCAAGAGGCATCACGCACGCCGCTCCCGCATCTTCAAGGCGTTTGGCCATGATCGGATCGTCATTCGTATACGGCATCACGATGAATCCATCTTTGACCAATTCTTTCGTCGCTTCCAAAAGCGCTAAAGTATCCGGCAACAAAGTCTTTTCATCTCCGATGACCTCAAGCTTCACAAGATTCGAAAGACCCGCCGCGCGGCCGAGACGTGCGATGCGGACCGCGTCTTCTTTGGTATAGCAGCCGGCTGTGTTCGGTAAAAGAATATATTTTTTGGGATCAACAAAATCGAGTAAAGATTCTTTTGTGCGGTCGAGATTGATCCGTCTGACAGCAACGGTGACCATCTCGGTGCCCGAGGCCTCAAGCGCTTCCGTCATTTCCTGAAACGAAGCGTACTTACCCGTTCCGACAATCAGGCGGGACTTTAATTCAAAACTGCCAATTTTTAAAACATCGGCGCTCATTATTCTTCAACCACCGCGCCCTTTTCCACCACGACAATGCCTTTGGGTGTGACCATAAAGCGCTTTTCGTCTTTTGCTCTATTGATGCCAATCTCCGCGTTCGGCATAATTTTCACGTGTTTGTCGATGATCGCGTTCTTGATCTTCGCGTGACGTCCCACATCCACGCCTTCCATGATGAGCGAGTCCTCAACTTCCGCGTAACTGTTGACACGCACGTTGGGAGACAAAATAGAACGCTGCACCAAACCGCCTGAAATGATGCAACCGTCGCCGACGATAGAATCCAAAGCCGTTCCGCGGCGTCCGCCGAAGGCCTGAGCAAACACGAATTTTGCCGGCGGATATTGCGGCTGATATGTACGGATAGGCCATTCGCGGTCATACAGATTAAAATGCGGTGATACCTGGATCAGGTCCATGTTCGCTTCATAATAAGCGTCCAAAGTCCCGACATCTCTCCAATACAGAGCGGCTTTGTTATTTTCATCAACGAATTTATACGCCAAAATGCGGCGCTGGCCTTTCTGGATCATCTGAGGAATAATATCTTTTCCAAAATCATGTGTGGAATCTTTTTTTGAATCTTCACTCAACTCTTCTTCTAAGATCTTTCTGTCAAAAATATAGATACCCATTGATCCGTAAAGATTTTCCGGATCACCCGGAACGGTCTTTGGGACTTTCGGCTTTTCTTCGAAGCCCACGACCATGTTCTCTGCATTCACCTCGATCACGCCGACGTTCGGCGATTCTTCTTTGGGCATCGGCACAACACCGATCGTCAGATCCGCCTTTGCCTGCCGATGCGCTTCAAGCATCAGCCGATAGTTCATTTTATAAATATGGTCCCCGGCAAGGATCAAGATCTGCTCTGGATTCTCAATGCGGATCGAATAAATATTCTGATAGATCGAATCAGCCGTACCTTGGTACCAATGCTCATCAATACGCTGTTGAGCCGGCACAACGTCGATATACTCACCCACTTCTGAATTTAAGACGTTCCAGCCCATGCGGATATGCCTGGACAAGGACATTGATTTATATTGCGTCAGGATATGGATCCGGCGGATACCGGAATTAATGCAGTTTGAAAGCGTGAAATCCACGATCCGGTAAATCCCGCCAAACGGCACCGCAGGCTTTGCGCGGTCCTTGGTAAGCGGATAAAGACGCTCGCCTTTTCCTCCGGCCATGAGAAATGTAAGTAACTTTTTCATTTAACCGATTAAATTTAATAGGGTTAACATTGACGGTCGCATTCAGGAAAAACCGGAAGAGACCTTTTATTACAAGGCAATCATTATAAAACTACTAGGGTATCTTGGCAAGAAGTTACTAAATTTTGACCGAGAAACCGACAGTCGCCATAGTGCCGGTGAATTGAAGCAATGGATTGTTTGAAAAATCCTGATCCCACAGATACGAGAACACGATCTGCGTTTTTGGAGTAAGATTGTAATAAAGATATGTAGCAAAATAAAGGAATCCATCCTGCTCATTTTTGGAAGGATCAGCGCTTAAAGTTTTTGCTTTATAATATTTCTGATCCCAACCGGCTGCTTCAACCAAATTGATTCGGTCCGATAAAACCGCGTAAACAAAACCAGTCACTTTGTAGCCGTCATAATCACTGTAATTCTGAAAATTATCATTGGAGTCGTTGACATGGTAAGCACCGGTGGCCCCGAAGACCAGTTTGTCCGACGGAAAATAGATCGCGGTATAACCGTATTCGCATAACGTATCAAAACGTTTGTCCGAAGATGAAAGCGCCGATGCGTCCAATGCGAATCGATCGGTGTAATCCTTGAATTCGATCTTTGTGTAAGCGGTATGCAGCCAATGAGAAAAACGCGCTTCGATCAGTGAATTCTTTATTTCGTGGCTCAAATAATTGATCTGATCGTTTTTGAGATAGCGGACATTCTTGAACGTATACTCAGTTCTCAAAGATTCGAATGGAGTAAGATTTGTCGTAAAAAAAGGGTTGACCTTATAATTGCGGTAATCGGATTCGTTGCGCCTGGAATAATCCAATTCGTCCAGATTACCCGAAAATCCGTATCTGCCTCCAGGGATAAAACCGGCCAGCTCGCCATGATCCTCCGTATAAGTAACCGTCGCTGTTTCCTGGTGAAACGTATCAGCGAGACGGCGTGAATCGAACGTGACATTCCTGTCATAGCCTAGGTTCGTAACCACGTTCACGCTCCATGGATTTTTGGCAGCGGCTTCCGCCTTTTTCTTTTGTGCTTTCATGTAGTCGGACAAGCGAACCGCCTGATCAAGTTCTTGGCGTCTTTCAGCCTTCTGCTGATCAGTCAACGCATCGTCAGCATCAACTGATTGAGCTGATAAAATAAGACCTAAAAATATTATCAAAACTGGGATGCATTTTTGACTTGTTGCCGATTTATAATTCACTAAAGATCTTTTAATCAAATTAGACTCCGGCCTGAATCAACTCGGGGAAGGGGACGGTGTCGGAGGCGGAGATTGCATGTTCATATCGGGAGTCGGCGGAGGAGAAGAAAAAGTTTGGTTTTGAATACTGTCAGTTATCGTAGCTGTCTTATTTTGCACATTATCGGCAATGTTCTGAATGGTGTCAATTCTGTCAGGAATTTGTGGGGGCGAAAAATCCGTGGGAGGCTTCGGTATATTGACATCCGCAGGCATTGTGGGCAGCGAATTTGGTGGTTCCGGATTCGAAGTAATCGGCTTGATCCCTCCCGTCATCGTCGAATCAGAAGTATTGGACGAAACATCTTCAGGACCATTGCCCGGCCCGCCCGGACCTTGTCCTATTTTTTTGTCATCGGAGCCTTTATCTTTTGTGCCTACCGAATCCTGAGCGTTCTTAGCCATTAACTCCGGAGAAATCGGTTGCGGAGGTGTGGGCGCTTTACCTAATTCAGGGATCTCTGTTTTATTTCCTACGGTCAACATCACGGGAGGAGCCGGTTGTTTGTTGCCGGCCACATCCAAACCTGCGACTTCAACTATAGAATTAGGCGTTGGCGAAAAATTGGATACCACCGTAGATCCGTCCCTTCCGGCAAACACATCGAATTCGGTGCCGCGGACGGATGCTACAGCGGTGGGGGTCTGAATCTCGAATGAGGAATTAGTGGATAGCGCCTTGATTTTTGAAAAAATATCACCCTGTTTCATATCAATATGCGTTGGCTCAATGGAACCGATCTTGACTTCAGAGTTTTCGCGTATCCTTGTCACATTGCTCCAAAGTTTGTCATATGCAAGATCTACGAAGCTGTTTTCACCTACCTTAATCGCGTCTCCAGCTTTTAAGTGGTCGCCCTGTTTAACCGCGCTGACCGCACCATTTTGGACAACGGTCACTTCACCTTTTACGCTCATTACTTCACAATAGATATCTTCGGCTTTTGCGCCTCTGAGAGAGAAAGTAGCAAGGTACAAACTGAGCAATAAGAATATGGTTTTTCGAATATTGATATTCATGATTTATTAACAATTATACACAATATTTAATAAAAATCAATAATAAATACAAAATTGAATTAAAACAGATGTCATAATTGTTAATGGATATAATATATAGATATAACTCTTAAAGTTGGCAAGCGATGAGCTCTTTTGTATAAGCATTGATTGGTTCGTGAAAAACATCATCCGCTGCCCCCATTTCGCAAACCTGCCCATCTCTTATGACCATGACCATATCACTCATATGGCGAATGACTTTCAAATCATGTGAAATAAAAAGATACGAAAGCTGTTTTTCTCTTTGCAATTTTAAAAAAAGGTTGAGAATTTGAGCTCTCACCAATGCATCAAGCGACGAGACCGCCTCATCACATATGATCAGCTTAGGTTTCAGGCTTATGGCACGCGCAATAGCTATTCTTTGACATTCTCCGCCACTAAGTTCGCGAGGGTAGCGTGTAAGAAAAGATTCCGGTAATTCGACATGACGGAGCAGTTCCGAAGCTTTGTTGATCAAAATAGCTTTTTGGCGTTCACCTGACAGAATAAAAACTTCTTTTAAAATATCCCCGATCCTCATATGCGGATCAAGTGAATGATACGGTTCTTGGAATATGATTTGAGTTTTTCTTCTAAAATCCTTGAGTTCATTTTCTTTCGCGTGGCTTATATCCTTCCCTTCGAACAGGATCTGTCCGTCATCGGGATCGAGAAACCTCAAAATCAATTTGGCCAACGTGGATTTCCCTGAACCGGACTCACCGACGACCCCAAATGTTTGCCCCTCTTCAACGGAAAAAGAAATACCATCCACGGCTTTTACGCGTGAGCTGTGGAAGTATTTTTTTAAATTTTTCACTTCGAGCAACATGAATTAAACCTCTATGAAGCTTTTCGGTTTTAAACCGGCTAATTGGGCATTAAAAAGTTTTTTAGTGTATGCCTCTTTGGCTTTAAACTGCCCACCCTCTTCGGCCATCTGTTCAGCGATTCTACCTTTCTGCATCACATAAATATGATCCGAGAACTTCACCGCTAAGGCCAGATCATGAGTGATGAACAACACTGAAAACCCTTTCGATTTTTTTGAATCAGTTAAAAGTGTCATGATTTCCGACTCGGTGACCGAATCAAGCGCCGTCGTCGGTTCATCAGCAATGAGGATCCGCGGCTCCAAGATCAAAGTCATCGCGATCATCGCGCGCTGTTTCATGCCGCCGGAAAGTTCATGCGGAAAACTGCAGTAAACTCGCTCACACTCTTTTATTTTGACCGCCGTCAAGTAATCTAAAACTTTCTTTTTTGCTTCAAATTCAGAGGCCTCGAAATGCACCCGGTAAGCCTCAGCGATCTGATCCCCTATTCTTAGAACCGGATTAAGCGCTCGAGCTGGATCTTGAAATATATACGCTATTTCTTTTCCTCGGATTTTTTGTAGTTTTTTCTCCGAAATCCCCAATAGGTCGATTCGAACCTGATCTTTGTATTGATAAAAAATATGCCCTTTTATCTCATGCGCTTTGATGAGACCTCCTATCGCGAGCGCCGTGACAGTTTTTCCCGATCCAGATTCGCCGACAACCGATACGAAAGAATTGTTTCCTATTGAAAAACTGGCTTTATCTACGGCCCTTATCAGCTGATGAGCCTGCCTTTCACGGCCTGAAAATATAATCTCAAGATCACGTATTTCAAGAATAGCGCTCATGAGTCCTGCCCTTGGATCGATTGATGGAATTCTTCCCCTATCGTATTCGTAGAAAGGACCGTCAATAAGATCATCATGCCCGGGAATAACGTTAACCACCACGCAACGCCCAACGTCGCTTTTCCGTCCATCAAAATATTGCCCCAACTCGGCATCGGCGGCTGGACCCCGATCCCGAGAAAACTCAAAGCGGTTTCGGTAAGCACCGCGGATGAAATACCCAGGATCGCGTTCACGATCACCGGGCCTAAAGCATTTGGTACCAAATGCAGAAACATAATGCGTGCATCGCCGGCGCCGATCGCACGCGCCGCCAAAACGAATTCTCTTTCTTTAAGTGTTAACACCTCTGCACGGACCAATCTTGCGGTCCCCATCCAGCTTGTAGCTCCGATGATGATCACCACATTCATCATATTTGTTCCCAAAATTGCGATCACAGCTAAGATAAGAAAAAACGTCGGAAAACAAAGCATGAGGTCAACGAACGCCATCAGACATTTATCGATCCGCCCGCCGTAATAGCCGGCGACCACACCGATGCACATTCCCAAAAAAATGGCAATGCCCACCGCCAACAATCCGACGCTGAGCGAAATACCTGCTCCGGCTAAAATTCGGCTCAAAAGATCCCGGCCCAAAGAATCTGTGCCCAAAAAATACTGTGTTGAGGGTGGTTCTAAAATATGTGAAAAATTCATCGATAGATATCTGTCGTGCAATACAAATGGCGATGCCATTGATAGGATCCCTATCGCGGCTAGCCACAAAAAAGACAATCGCACACTGTTTTTGTTTATGACAGGCTTCATGCTCACCGAAGTCTAATCCTCGGATCTGCCAGGCCGTACGCAATATCCGCCAAAAGATTGCCTAAAAGAGTCAGGAACGCTCCCAACACTAAAATGCCCATGATCACCGGATAATCTCTTGTAAAAACCGAATTAAAAAAAAGGCGCCCCATGCCGGGTATCGAAAAAATACTTTCAAAAACAACACTGCCGCCCAAAAGCGACGGCACCGACAAGCCAAGAATTGTCACGATCGGTAAAAGTGCGTTTCTAAGCGCGTGATGATAGATCACTTTATTTTCGGGCAGGCCTTTAGCGCGTGCCGTACGGATATAATCCGATCTCAACGCTTCAATCATGCCTGATCTCATAAAACGCGAAATTCCCGCAACTCCGGTGATCGATGAGACGATAAGCGGCAACACAAGGTGTTTGGAAATATCCAGGATCTTATCAACTTTGTTTATATCCTCAAAATTGACCGAAGTGAGCCCGGAGACTGGGAAAATGTGAAATTGCACGCCGAATAAATGCATTAAAAGCAAAGATATCCAAAATGTGGGAACAGCAAAACCCACCATTACAAATAAAGTGAGTGCTTGATCAGTTACCGTGTTCTCCTTGAGCGCTCCATACACACCCAAAGGGATTCCGATAACAAAGATCAAGAAAAGCGATAAAATGTTGATCAAGAGCGTAACGGGGATCGTGTGACTGATCTTTTTTGTCACTTTTTCGCCATCAACAAAAGAATTTCCTAGATCAAAACGCAATAGGCGCTTAAGCCAATCCTTATATTGCACGATCACCGGTTTATCAAGACCGTAAAGTTTCGCCAATTTTTCTTTGGCCTCCATCGACATTTTTGGATTGAGATCCGCCCTTGCATCCACGGGACCTCCGGGGGCGAGATGGATCACGGCAAAACTGATCAGCGTAATACCGATCAATTGAGGGATAAGATTAAAGATCCGTTTAAAAAAATAAGCGGTCATGACCGTTTGTATCTCTGCTCGTCCTGAGGCACGTACCATTTGATGAAATTGTGACCGATACCGGCCGGTGCTAATTCGATACCTTTAAACCTCTGATGCACGATCGGAACAGCATCCGGCACATAAAGAAAAGTATACGGCTCATCCTCGTTCAATATTTCATGGATGCGGTGATAAATCAATACCCGCTTATCCTCTTCAAATACGCGTCTTCCCTCAATCAAAAGCCGGTCCACTTCATCGTTTTTGTAAGAGACAAAATTAAAATTTCCGGGTGCTGTTCTGGATGAATGAAAAATATCAAAGCAATCCGGTTCTCTTCCGAGTTGCCATGCCAACAGAACCGCTTCAAATCTTTTTTTATCAATAAATTCTTTAAGGAATGTGCTCCACTCCACAATCTGGATATGCATCTCAATGCCGACGTCCTTTAACCGCTTTTGGATCATCTCACAGGCCATTTTTCGCTGGTCATTGCCTTGATTGGTCAAGATCGTAAAAGAGAATTTTTTGCCGTTCTTATCTAAAATACCGTCGCCGTCCGTGTCTCGCCAGCCCGCCTCAGCCAACAATCGCCTGGCTTTTTCAGGATCGAATAATGACGGCTTCACATCGTCATTATATGCCCATGTCCCTGGCAAAAAAGGTCCCGTGGCAACATGACCCAATCCTAAAAGCGACACATCCACGATCTCCTGCTTATTGATCGCCATGCCAATGGCCTTGCGGACTTTCTTATCGGCAAACAACGGGTTTTCCAGGTTGTACCCCACATAGACATAACCGAAACTGGGGTATTTGAATTTCCTGTATTTCGTTCTAAAAAATAAGGAGTCTGTCTGTTTTTTTGCCTGCAGCGGCGTCAAAGACATCATGTCTAGATTTTCAGTTTCAAGCTCAAGAAAGGTCGTGGCTTGGTCAGGAATTATCCTATATATGTACCTATCGATGAAAGGTTTTCCTTCGAAATAAACAGGATTGGCTTCGAGCTCTAGTTTTTCGCCGGTTTTCCATTTTTTTAAAATGTAAGGGCCTGTACCGATCGGATGGCGCACAAAATCCGTACTCATAAGATCCTGATTCGCAAGTAAATGCTCAGGAACGATGCCCATGCCCCAGCTTGCCAACCCAGGAGAAAACGGTTCCTTATAAAGCACTTCGACCGTGTAAGGATCAATGACATTAACTGACTTCACTTTTTCAAAATCCCCTCCGTACGGCGTTGCCACAGAAGGATCTGTCAGTTTTTTGAAGGTGAACTCGACATCTTTGGCCGTAAACGGCTTGCCATCCTGCCAAAGCACATTCTTTCGGAGATGAAAAATGATACGCAAACCATTGTCCGCAATATCCCAACTTTCCGCCAAATCGCCGACCAGCTTTAGATTTTTATCGTATTTGACCAAACCGTTAAAAATAAGCGACGAAATATCCGCGGACGCTGTGTCGCTGGCAAAAAAAGGAATGAGATTTGAAGGCTCGCCTATCGAAGAAACAACAAAAGAATCACCGTAGACGGGTGCGTCCGGATAAAGATTGGATTGATCACTAATAAATACTGCTAAAAAAAGGAAAAGGCCTGATAAAAAAGCAGCGCCTTTATTTCGCATTACCCTCTGGAGATGCTTTTGCCGCGGGTGCTGCACTCACTGGAGCAGCCGGAGCCGCAGGAACGGCAACTGGTTTGGACTCAGCTTTAGCAATAGGTGCGACAGCCACAGGTCCAGGCGAAGATTCTTTGACAGCAACTTCAGATGCTGAAGATTGCACAGGCAAAGGAAATTTCTTCCCCAGGTTTTGAGCCATTCTTCTCTGCTCGATAAGCGACTTGCCTTTATGCGTTGAAATAATTCCAAGCGAAAGCGATGTAACGATAAAAACGATCGCGAATATTTCGGTAAGGCGCTTCATGAAAGTATTCGTTTCGGTTCCCAAAATACTTTGAGCTTGAGAACCGCCGGCAATATCAGAAAGTCCGCCTCCGCGGCCGGCCTGTAAAAGGATCACGGCGATCAAGAAAAGACATGCGATGACATGAATAATGATCAAAAAAATCTGCATTTTATCCTCTTTATTTTATCGCGACCGTAGCCGCATGTTTCACAATATCGGAAAATTGCGCCGCCTCAAGACTTGCGCCGCCTACAAGAGCGCCATCGATATCCGGTTCATTCATCAGACTAGAAATATTGTCAGGTTTCACGCTACCGCCGTACAATATTCGCAATCCTGCCGCGACCTCATCGCCAAAAGCCTTTGAGATTTCTTTGCGGATGAACGCATGAACCTCTTCGGCCTGCTGAGGCGTCGCTACCTTACCGGTCCCAATGGCCCAAACCGGTTCATAAGCGATTACAAGCTTTTTCATTTCCTCGGCTGTAAAATGCGAAAAAGCGCCGGCGAACTGCGATTGAATGATCTGAAAAGTTTTTCCGTTTTCGCGCTCGGAAAGCATCTCGCCCACGCATACGATCGGTGTCAGATTATTCTTCAGCGCGGCTTTGGTTTTTTTGTTCACCGTTTCGTTGGTTTCATGGAAAAATTGCCGGCGTTCGGAATGGCCGATGATCACAAACTGCGCTCCGGCCTCTTTGATCATGCTACCCGAGATTTCGCCGGTAAAAGCGCCTTTCTCTTCCCAGTAAAGATCCTGTGCTCCCAATTGAATATCGGATTCGGAAAGGATCTCGGCCGCTTCACTTAAAGCCGTGTAAGGAGGGCAAACCACAATATCGACGTTTTGAAGGTCTCCCAGTTGACGTTTGAGCAGAGTAACCAGATCGATCGCTTCGCGAATGGTCTTGTTAAGCTTCCAATTTCCGGCGATCAGCGTTTTTCGTGCGGAATGACTCACTTATCCTCCAGCGCTTCAATACCGGGCAGAGGTTTACCTTCCAAATATTCCAGAGAAGCCCCGCCGCCTGTCGAAATATGCGTCATCTTGCCGTCAAGGCCGAAACCTATCACGCAAGCCGCCGTGTCACCTCCGCCGATAACAGTCGTGGCGCCTTGAAGTTTGGAAAGCTTGAGCGCCACTTCATAAGAGCCATGCGCAAAAGACTTCATTTCGAAAATTCCCATAGGACCATTCCAAACAACAGTCTTTGCCGTATCGAGCACTTGTGAAAACAAAGCGATCGTCTTAGGACCGATATCGACACCAAACCAGCCGGCCGATATAGAAGGCCCTTCAATGCGGCTTACCGCATTTTCATCTACTTTTTGAACAACGACATGATCGACCGGAAGAAGAATATCCACCTTATTTTGCTTGGCTTTTTCCAAAATTGTCTTAGCTAGATCCGTTTTGTCCTTTTCGTATTTGGAACCGCCTATTTCAACTCCCTGCACCTTAAGGAAGGTGTAGGCCATCGCTCCGCCGATCAGGATCTTATCGACTTTCGAGATAAGGTTCTCAACAACACCTATCTTGTCGGAGACCTTAGAACCTCCAAGGATCGCCATAAAAGGCTTTTTGGGGTTTTGAAGCGCATCGCCAAGATACTTAATCTCTTTTTCAAGCAAAAATCCGGCACCGGAAGGAAGATATTTTGTAATGCCCTCTATCGAAGCGTGCGCGCGATGACTTGAACCGAACGCGTCATTGATATAAATATCCCCGTTCTGCGCAAGTTGTTTCGCAAAATCCGGATCGTTTTTTTCTTCGCTCGGGCTGAAACGCAGGTTTTCAAGAAGTGCCACACTGGCTTTACCGTTCAGCGCTGACAACTCTTCTTTAACGCGCGGACCCACACAATCGGAGCATTGGATCACATCTTTTTTGATGAGCTCTGAAAGGCGTTTTGCTGCAGGGCTGAGGCTCATTGAAGAAACGGGCTTCCCTTCAGGGCGACCCAGATGGCTCATCAGGATCACCTTCGCTCCATGATCCAGAGCGTATTGGATCGTAGGAATAGATGCGCGTATTCGATTGTCGTCAGTGACATTGAAATTTTTATCCAAAGGCACGTTAAAGTCAACGCGGATCAGAACCCTTTTCCCGCGCAGATCAAAATCCCGGATGGTTTTTTTCACAGCGGCAACGGCTGGCATAGATTAAAGGCTCTTGCCCATGTGCATGATCAGGTCGACCACGCGGTTCGAGAAGCCCCACTCATTATCGTACCAGGATACAAGCTTGAAAAAACGCTTCTCGCCTTTCAAATTATTTTGAAGCGTCGCGAGCGAATCATAGATCGATGAGCGCTCGTCATGGATAAAATCGGTCGAAACCAATTCTTCGCTCGTCACACCGAGTATGCCTTTGAGGTAACTTTGTGAGGCCTTTTTCAGAAGACTATCGATTTCCTCGATCGAAGTATCTTTCGCTGCGCGAAATGTCAGATCAACGACAGAAACGTCCGGAGTGGGTATACGGAATGACATGCCGGTTAATTTCCCTTTCACCGCCGGCAAGACTTCGCCCACCGCTTTTGCGGCGCCGGTGGTTGAAGGAATAATATTAATCGCTGCCGCTCTTCCTCCGCGCCAATCTTTTTTGGAAGGACCATCAACCGTTTTTTGCGTCGCAGTGTAAGAATGGATCGTGGTCATCAAACCTGTTTCAATACCAATCCCTTCTTTCAAGATAACGTGAACAAGCGGCGCCAGACAGTTCGTCGTGCATGAAGCATTTGAAACGATCGCATGTTTGACCGGGTCGTATTCATTTTCATTCACCCCGATCACCAAGGTTTTGACATCCCCTTTGGCGGGAGCGCTGATGATAACTTTTTTTGCCCCGGCTTGGATATGCCCTTGTGCTTTTTCGGAATCGGTGAAAAGTCCGGTGGACTCCACGACCAAATCCACACCCAGCGCTTTCCATGGCAGTTGATCCGGCGTCTTCGTCGCCATAACACACTTGACCTTGTTACCGTCGACGACCAACGTGTCAGCCTCTTCTTTTGAAGGATCGCTTTTCTCCGTCTTGACGCCATGCTTGAATTTGCCATGAATCGAATCATATTTCATCTGATACGCGAAATAATCAGCGTCCGTAGAAACGTCAACAACCGCCTTCACATCGATCGACTTGCCCAGAAGGCCTTTGTCGCAAATTGCTTGAAAAACCATGCGGCCGATACGGCCAAAACCGTTAATACCCACTTTTATTGCCATTTTAACTGAACCTCCGAATAAATAATGATGCCCAATAGACCCAAAAAAATTGAGCTTTTAATTATAACTTTTTTAAAGATTTATGTCCATATCCAACTCTAAGATTGTCTCTCCTTTAGCAAAGTTAAAGCTTTCTTGGCTAATTCAAATCCCGGGTCGATCTTAAGCGCCGATTCCCATGCTTCTTTTGCCTGATCGATCTTACCTACATGGTATAAAACCAACCCTAAGTTAGTTTCAGTTCTTGCGTTATTAGGATCCAGCTTTAACGAGGTTTCAAACTCCTTCACCGCTTTCTCAGCTTCACCCTCTTTGCCATAGACCATACCCAGGTTGTTATGCGCCTGGGAAGAGGTAGGTTTTAATTCGATCGCTTTCAAAAAATGGTTTTTTGCTTCGACCAGGTTTCCTTCTTTGTCATACCAAAGTCCTATATTATTGTGCGATTGATAATTGTTAGGGTCTTCTTGAAGCGCTTTTTGATAATATTCCATCGCTTCATCAGTTTTCCCCAACCGGCTTAATAAAACCCCCATGGCCTGATTGGCCTTCACGAATTGAGGGTCTATTTTAAGCGCTTCTCTATAAAGCGATTCGGCTTGATCATAATCGCTCTTGATGGATTCTGCGTCACCGGCATTTACATAATCATGCGCGCGATCGATACCGACCAGCCTTGCTTGCGTCAGAGCGATCCCTAAGAGCAAAACGGCGATCCGCAAACCAAGACCAAACCACGCTTTGTTTTTGGCTTTTTCGTAAAGGTCCACAACAGCTACAGCAGCCACCGGAAACATAATGCTCAAAAGAGGCAAACGATAGCGGGCGTTCACAAAGAATAAAATGATCCCCGCCAGGTAAGACAATGTCCATGAATAGATCAAGGGTTTATGCCGCAATAACGCGAATGAAACCAATGAGCCGAGCAAAAACAGCGGACCTAAAATAGAAAAATTGAGCCATGGGACGCGAAGTGCCGGGTTAAAAATAGCGCAAAAAACATAGTCGTCGACGTCAGATATTTCTCTGGCATCAAAAAACAGCGCCACTTTTCTTAGACACAGCCTTAAAAAATCTACGGAATTATTTTTGATATAATCCCACGCCTTGTCGGACCAGTATTTGGACACTTCCGACGGCTTAAGCTCTCTGCCAAGTTCCTTTTCAGCTACGGCTTTTGAATCCGCTATCTGGGATTCGACATTCGAACCCACACCTTCAGGCGCGGTGAAAACGCCCTCGGCTTTTGGGTTATTGCCAATATAAAAATTAAACCCGGAATGCGAGGTCAAAAGCACTCTGTCTTTTCCTAAAATAAAATTGTGCAAAGTCACCGGAACAAGCGTTAAAAGAAAAACTGCGAGCATAGAAAAAATCGCGGTATACATCCCTTTCTTTCCTTTTATTTCTCGGATCAGATTTAAACCAATAAAAATAAACACGAATGGGATGATGCCTGCTTTCGTCAGCGCCGCCAAACCGCAAGACAAACCCAACAGCACGCCTTTTCTAAACGTTGGTTCTTCTTCAAAGGAGACAGCAAGATAAAAACTTATCGCATAAAGCGGGAGACTTAACGCTTCCGGAATAAGAATTCCTTCATGAAAAAACAGCGGCCCATAAAGCGCCGCTAAAAATACGGCGATGATTCCGACTATCCGGGAAGCGATCTTCTCGCCGATCTTGTAAATAAAAAACAATGTGACAATCCCAAGCGCCGCTTGAATGATCTTTACGGCTAATAATGAGCCATTGAAAACTTTGTAACAAAGCGCCAAAAAGAAAGGATACAGCGGCAATCCGTAAAAAACGGGATCGCCTACCCAATCACCGTTCAGGATCCTCTGCGCCCACTGGTGATAGTAGGCCGGATCCAAAAGAAGCGGTTCGTAAAACGGGCTTTTCTGAGAAAAAATAAGATAAAACACTCGGACGGCTAGGCCCAACACCAAAGCGAATATAATTGGAAAATTGGAAGGATTCTTTTTTGGCAGGCTTACAGCCCGTGGAATTTTCTTCTTTGACTTATTTTTTGACATGGATCAGGATTCGTCGAACAAGATCGAGAGGTTGAAGGAAATCCTTTCCATATCAAGTTCTTTCGGAAAATGAGGGAACGGCGCACACTCTTTGACACACCGTATTGCAAAGTCTTTCATCACCTCATCAGCGCTTGAATCTTTTTCAACGGCGGAAACGTTGACCAGCGTACCATCGGATTTCAGCACGAACATCAGTGAAACATCGCCGTGCTCCATTTGTTCGCCGGGATATTTCCTCTCCACGACGCGCCGCACCCTTTGTTTGATCAGTCCGAAATAGTTCAAAAAAACCTTGCCCTTGTGCGGGTCGCTTACAAGTTCCTCACTGCTCCCTGTTCTGGGAAGACTGATAGGTGCCAGAACCGGTGCGGCAGGTAACGGTTGGGTTTTAAGCGGCGAGATCTCTCGATGTTGTTCTAAAACCTGGGCTTCGATCTGAGGTTTTTTTACTTTGCTTGGATTCCTTACAACGGGCGGATATTTGAGCTGCTGATAATTCGGAACATCTTCTTTGTAACGAACATAGGAAATGTCGACAAGCCGGTCACTGATGTCCTTATTTTCCCAAAAAGACGGGTCCAAGGACGCCACAACAAGCGCATGCGCGGCCAGCGAGGCTATAAAGGCTAAAGCGGTGGTCTTAAAAGGCATAATCTGCCTTTATTATAGACAAGCGCCTATCAGACTGCAAACGAATTGCTTTACCAGGAATAGCTAGCCGTTCCCCGATAACTACGGCCCGGAGCAGGAACGAAAAAATTGTCCTCCACAGTGTGATCCGTATTGAACGCTGAAGGCGGCGCGCCGATGCTCCCACCGATCTCATACTGCTCATCGAACAGGTTCCT
This sequence comes from uncultured Planctomycetia bacterium, assembly GCA_964642015.1. GTDB lineage: Bacteria > Omnitrophota > Gorgyraeia > 2-02-FULL-51-18 > 2-02-FULL-51-18 > CAZXLF01. The sequence continues at coordinate 303,994 of CAZXLF010000002.1, read as the reverse complement.
TATTTCGAACGAAAAAGCCCAACCTTTAAACCGGTAGATCGTTTTGAAATTAAATACGGTATAACTAGGTAGCCGCTCACCATTGCGATCGTTGGTCAGATCATTGGTCAGAACTTGTTTGGATACAGAGACCATGCTTAGATTCAGGTCAAGATCTGCCACCGGTTGGATCAGTAAACTTGTTGTGAACCGATTTCTAGGAACCATCGGAATATGGTCGCCACTGATCTGGGCTGTCGCAGTATTCGATTTAAAGATAGCTTCGGTGTAGGTATGGCTTCCTCGTAAACGGGCCCATGAAGTTATCTTTGACTCAACAAAATTTTCCACGCCAACGCGTTCAGTTTTTCCGAGATTATTGTTCCTTCCGAAAAGATGCGTCGAATCAGTAAGGTTTGGATCAAAACCAATTTCATTCACTCTGCGGTCAAGAAATAAAGTCGTAGATGCTAGTAGTTTATCCTGATGCCATTTTGCACCGACTTCATAATCCGAGGATTCTTCAGGTTTCAACGCCGGGTTTCCTCCGAAAAGCGGGTTGGCATACAGATCGGCTATTGTCGGAGATCTGAACGAATGGCTGTATGTCGCTGAAAGCGCTAACGGCTGGAACAACTGATAGGAAGTGCCGAGAGACTGGCTCACCTTAGAAATCTCACTGGGCTGGTTATTATCCAAATTAATCAGATCGTTGTTATGGAAATGAATATCGTCATAACGGATGCCGTAATAAGCACCGGCCCGATCATTCCAGGATAAGGATACTTTCGAAAAAACACCGGCCGCTTCCTTGCGGGATTTCGCGTCCACAGTCTTATCAAGCGTCTGCAAAGTTGCCTTGGAGCGATTATAGTCCTCTTCGTCGATGTCATTATTCGCATAGTCCGCTCCGACCAGAAAACCTTCCGTAATGTCCCAGATAACCTCTTTCGAGTGATCAGCCTGAAGCGTGAACCCCCACGTATTGATATCCAAATCCAACAAATTATCGTTGGTGTCGAACGTAGCAAAATTTGCCACCGAAAGCTCGGTGCTTCTGCGCAGATACAAATTGCCAGTCAGCGCCACACTGTCGATCGGTTTAAGACTAAGATCTATGATCCCAAGGTTCGAATCAAGGTCAGCAAAATTTCTCGGCCGTTCCGTCGCTTCTCTGCCGAACATTCTGAGATACGTCTCGCGAATGCTACCTGAACGGTCCAGGTCCGCATTGGCATAAAGATAGGTCATTCCCACTTGCGCCTTGTCAGAAATATCCCAGACCAATTTCGTGTAAAAATCCTGTTTTTCCACCGAAGTATTCTGACGAAATCCAGCAGTATGATAAGTATCGCCTGTCATAAAAACACCTATGCCATTTTGTTTGGCGCTGACATCGATATTTTCTCCCCATTCATCAAAACTCCCTACAAGCGATTTGATGCCCGCATGGAAACCGTTCTCTTTTGGAAAAAGCCCCACGATATTAGCGACGCCTCCCATAGAACCCTCTCCGTAAAGAAATGAAGCGCCTCCGCGGCTCACTTCGATCCTATCGATAAGGCTCACAGGTATCAGCGGAAAATTAATATTGTTCGATTTCGGCTCGTTCAAACGCACGCCGTCGAGTAAAAATGTAAAATCCTGTCCTTCGTTAAATCCGCGATAATCAAGTGTGGGCTCTTCACCGTTGCCGACGAGGTCCGATAAGATCACGCCGGGAGTTTCGCCAAGGGCTTCAGGCACATTTTTGGCTCCGGATAATTCAATATCCTCTTTTGTCACAACGCTTGTCGAACTTTCACTACTCGTAACAAATTCATGGAATGGGCTCCCAAGCCGTTTACCGCCGACGGCAATGCTGCCAAGATCGAATACGGTGCCGACAACGCCTTGCGCAGCTTTAAAGGGAAGGTCAAGCGCGTCTTTGACGATATTCAATTGCGGTTTATTATTTTTGGTCGTGTCATTGCTCGATGTGTCAGCGCTGACAATACCGGAGATCCCGAAGAAAAGAAGAAGGATGGATACGATCGTTTTGTGTGTCATAGGGGTTCCTTTAAAACAAAAAACCCTTAAAAACCGCATTTCGCAGTTTTTAAGGGTGCAAGTCCTGGATTTCATGGCCCCTTAAGAAAAAAATAGACGATTCTTTCGGCCTCGAAAAGAAACGTATGTTTTTCGCAAGATAGGGCAGGTCTTCTGACTCCCCCGCCTTTTGGTCCGCCTTCCCATCCGCTCGAAGCGGACAGTGGCCTGATATCACCAATCGGTTTCTTTTTCCTTTCGGAAAAAGACGGGGTTACAGCGGCGGGACCGTGTCTGATTCTCCGCGTCACGCGGATCACAGCCTTCCCTTTTCTCCGCCAAATTTCTTGGCGGGTCCGCCACGCTTTGTGGCGGAATACCCGGTTAAGGGTAACCACTATCTTCGTATATTCAGTTGTCGCGTGTAAGTTTATGCTTGATGCTTTGGTTTGTCAAGCAAAACGCTTTTTAGGAAAGAAATGTAAACGTCGAAGCAATCGAATCCATGGTCTTGCTGTCAGCGCCGTCATGCAGAGAAAACTGATAAACATAAGGTGCTTTGTAAAAAATATAATAAGTTTCAACGCTGGACGGGCACGGTTCTTCATCCGGCTGACTCACGCACGGCGCGTTTCCAAAATCATAAACGATCGTGAGTTTCAGGCCTTCTCCATCCTTGACCGAAATATTTTCAATGATTGCTTTGACGAATTGGTCGTCTTTTTCATTATCATATTTGACTGCGTCATTGATCAAGATCTCCGCATAGAATACAGCGCTAGCGGAGTGGACGCGGGCGCCAGCGCGGTCGACCGTTTCTTTTTCAGGCATCACCAAAATATCCGCAAATGCTCCAGAGGCTATAAACCAACCCGGAGTCGCATCAATATTTTCATCGCCGAAAGATCCTGCGGGGGCTTTAAATTCAAAATGAAAATCTTGCTTCTTATAAACCTTCCAGTCATCCTGTGTTGGAACCGTGGAAGGTGCCGCGACAAGACTCGCCTGTCCAGATAAAATAAGAAAGAATCCCAAAATAAGCGCGGATTTAAAAATGCGCGGCTTCACCTTTATCACCCAGTCTTTGATACGGGCTGTGAAATATAGCCAAAAAGAAATCTAAAAAATCGGATCGTATCCCGGAAAGGATTGATATGACTTTTTTCGTTCCGGTACACACAGCGAATAGGAACGGATATTATTTTGAATCCCGCACGGGCCGTCTCAAAAAGAATCTCGGAATCTATTTCAAAACGGCAAGTCGTCAGAGAGATCTTTTCCAGGACTTCGCGTTTGATCGCTCGATAACCGCATTGAGAATCAGGGATGCTTTGCTTAGCCACAGAGGAAACGATCCAAGACATGAAACGATTGGTCGCCTTTCGGATCCAGGGCATATTTTTTGAATCGTCCAGACGATTCCCGATAAAAACCTGGCCGTCATTTTGACCTAGAGCATCGATAAACAATCTTAATTCCTTCGGATCATGCTGTCCGTCGGAATCCATGATAATGGCCGCGGAATAATTTTGTTTAAGAAACCAGTCAAAACCGCGCCTCAGCGCTGCGCCTTTGCCTTGGTTGACTTTTGAGATCAAAACGGTCGCGCCGGCTTTTTCAGCCTTTGCGGCGGTCGCATCTTTTGATCCGTCGTCGATAACAAGAACTGTGAAACCAAATGCTCTGATCGCTTGAATTAATTCAGAAATATCCCTCTCTGCATTGTAGGCGGGGATAATGACAAGACAATCGGCGTTGGTCAAAGTCGCCATTACGGCTAAGCTTTGGCTTCCAGAAGTTTTTTGATCTGTTTAAGCGCAATTTTAATACGATCGACAGGTTCGACGAGCGCGAAGCGTACATAACCTTCTCCGTATTCGCCAAAACCGGTACCAGGCGCAACAGCGACCCCGATCTCGTCTACCATGAGCGTCGCGAATTCTAGCGCTGTCAATGCCGAATATTTATGCGGGATGCGCGTCCATACATAAAATGTGGCTTTGGGTTTCTCGGTTTTCCAACCGATCTCATTCAAACCGTCGACCAACACATCGCGCCTTTCTTTATACAACTTGACCATGTTTGCCACGCAGTCCTGAGGACCGTCAAGAGCTGCGATCGCTGCCTCTTGAACAGCGCGGAAGATCCCGAAATCAAGATAACTTTTGGTCTTCGCAAGCGTTTTAAGTATATCCGCATTGCCAACAACAAAACCAATGCGCCACCCAGCCATGTTGTAAGATTTGGACAAAGTATGGAACTCTATCCCGAAATCCCTCGCGCCTTTGACCTGTAAAAAGCTTGGTGCTTTAAAACCGTCGAATACGATATCAGAATAGGTCAGATCGGACGCGACAATAATATTTTTACCTTTGGCCCAATCTACTACTTTTTCATAGAATTTGATGTCGCACACCGCTCCAGTTGGATTGTGAGGATAGCTGATAAACATCAGCTTTGCCATTTTAACAACTTCTTTGGGAACAGAATTCAGATCCGGCAAGAAACCATTCTCTGCTGAAATGGGAATATTATAAAGGATCCCTCCGGCCATGATGACGCCGTTAAAGTGCACCGGATAGGCGGGATTCGGCACCAAAGCAATATCATCATTATTGAGGTACGCTAGCGACAGATGCGCGATACCTTCTTTCGAGCCGATCAACGGAAGCACTTCTGTATTAGGGTCGAGTTTCACACCAAAATGGCGGTTGTACCAATTGGCGATCGTCTGTCTTAATCTTCTTTCAACGTCTCCGTCCGCTCTAGAATAACGGTGATTTTCAGTGATCTGCGCGGATTCGCATAATTTATCCACGATGTGGCGCGGCGTCGGCTGGTCGGGACTGCCCATCCCAAAATCAATGACATCGACACCTTTTTCTCTGGCGCGCTTTTTCAACTCATCGATGATCGTGAAAAGATAAAGCGGCAGTCTTTTTAACCGGTTTGCTTCTTGCATGTTAATTCCTCTCTATTAATTTTGCCTGACGGCGTGCCGCCAGCGATGATTGCAGCGCCTCAAAGGATTCTTTTGCGTGAAAAGAGCTTCTTACAAAGGGAGCGCTTTCGACCCATGTAAACCCCATTTTCAACGCTTCATTCTTATAAAATAAAAATTGCTGGGGATGGATGTATTCGGCCACGGGCAAGCCCGCGGCGCTGGATTTCAAATATTGTCCCAACGTCAGCATTTCGCAATCAGCCAATCTAAGATCTCTCAACACTTCAAGTACTTCCTGTTTTGTTTCACCCAGCCCCAGCATCAAACCGCTTTTCGTGATCACGCGGTCGCTTTGCCTACGAATTTCGCGAAAGATCTGAAGCGACCGTTTATAATCCCCTTGCGGCCGGACTTCTTTATAGAGACGCGGGACCGTTTCGGTATTATGATTAAAAATATCCGGCAACTCCTTCAAGATTAACCTGACCGCATCCGCCTGTGTTTTTCGAAAATCCGGCGTCAAAATTTCGATAATCATGTCTTTGGAATTCGCCCTCAAAGCACGGATTACCTGCGCAAAATGCTCCGCACCTTCATCTTGAAGATCGTCACGATTCACTGACGTCACAACGACGTGCTTCAAGCCCAAAATCTTTACCGCTTCGGCGACGCGTCTGGGCTCATCGAGATCCAAAGCATCCGGACGCCCTGTGCTCACCGAGCAAAAGTGACAGCTCCTCGTGCAAATATCGCCCATGATCATGAACGTCGCGGTCTTTTGCGAATAACAATGATCGCGGTTTGGGCACCTGCCGCTTTCACAGATCGTATGAAGCCCGAACTCTTTTAATACCGCATCCGTCCGAACGGCCTCCTGACCTACAGCCAAATTCATACGAAGCCAATTCGGCAAACGGCGCTCAGTCGCACGGTTTTCTTTAAAATTTTCAAGCGCTCTAGGCAAAATGCAGTCCTTCCTTAAAAAATAAATGCGCTGCTTCAACGACGGCCTCAGAAGCACTCGGATGAGGAGATAAATGCCCTCTCAGATCATCCACTTTTAATTGATGTTTGATCGCCAGCGAGATCATATTGATCAATTCCGCTCCCCCGTCGCCCACGATCACTCCGCCAAGTATTTGATTCGTTTTGGAGTGTCCGATGATCTTCACAAAACCTTCTGTCTGCCCTTTAGCCTGCGCACGACCGAGCGCCATGAAAGAAAACCTTCCGATCTCATAGGGAATATTCTGCGCTGCCGCTTTCTCTTCATTTAGACCGACTTCCGCGATTTCCGGATAAGTATAAACGACTGACGGGACAGCCGTGTAATCTAATTTTTCTTTTTTTCCGGCAAGCCCGCTGGCAACAGCATACCCTTCATAGGATGCCGAATGCGCCATCATATATTTTCCCGCCAAGTCGCCGATCGCATAGATCGAATCAACGCTGGTTTTGAGATTTTTATCCGTGGTCACAGCTTTTTTTTCATTACAAGCCACTCCAGCGATTTCAAGCCCTATTCCATACGAATTCGGAACTCGACCCACAGAAACCAGGATCGCGTCGACGGATAATTCTTTTCCCGATTTTAATTTTGCCTGAATGCCGTCTTTTGCTTTGACTGCCTGCAGCAAAGTTTCTCCAGTCTCGATTTCGATACCTTTGGCAATAAGAGCACGCTTGATCGCTGCGCTCGCGTCGCGGTCAAAACCTGGTAAAAGCCTGTCTTTAGCTTCTACCAAGAAAACTTTTGACCCGAGACCTCGGTAGATCAACGCGAATTCACATCCTTCCGGACCTCCGCCCAGGATCAGAAGTTTCGAAGGAATGCTTTTTGGAGATAGCGCTTCTTCGCTTGAAAAAACGCCGTTCTTATCCTTCAAACCAAGATCAAGTTCTCTCGAAGACGAACCGGTGGCCAAGATAATGTGTTTTGCCTTATAAACTTCGTTTCCCACCTGCACTTGCGTAGGACTTTTCAAAACACCGGCGCCTTTTACGATGAATACTTTTCTTTTTTGGCAAAGGGCATCCAGGCCCTGACGCATGCGCCGGATAACCTCATCCTTTTTTTCAAAGAGCTTTGGAATATTCCAAGCTGGCTTTCCGCTGAGCTGAATACCCCACTCGGATGCTTTTTCGATCTTAAAAAAAAGCTCTGTCCCTGCCAAAAGCGTTTTGGAAGGAATACAGCCGCGATTAAGGCAAACGCCTCCCAAAAAATCTTTCTCTACAAGGCAAACCTTCAAACCCAGTTGCGCGCTCCGCAACGCAGCCACATATCCGCCCGGCCCTCCTCCTAAAACAAGAAGGTCAAATTCGGCGGTCATTGCATCGATTTGACAGCTTTGACGATGGCGTCAGCCATTTGGCTCGTACCAACGGCTGTCGGATCATTTCGGTCTTTTTTGAGATCATACGTCACCGAACGACCTTCTTTTAAAACTTGCGCTACAGCATTTTCGAGACGATCCGCAGCCTTGCTTTCTCCCATGTAACGCAAAAGCAGCATCCCCGAAAGAATCATGGCTGTAGGATTTGCTTTATTCATGCCTTTGTACTTAGGAGCGCTTCCGTGGGTCGCTTCGAACAATGCGACTCCGTCTCCGATGTTCGCGCCTGGAGCCACTCCTAACCCTCCGATCAAACCCGCGCAAAGATCAGAAACAATATCACCGTATAAATTCGGCAGTACGACAACGTCGTATTCGGTCGGCCGCTGAACAAGCTGCATGCACATGTTGTCCACGATGCGATCTTCGAATAAAATTTTTCCTTCATATTCTTTGGCAACATCCTTGGCAACTTTCAAAAAAAGACCATCCGTGCATTTCATGATATTTGCTTTATGAACTGCCGTCACCTTCTTGCGCTTATTTTGGATCGCTGTCTCAAAAGCAAAACGTACGATACGTTCGGTCGCCTTCTGCGAAATCGGTTTGATACTGATTGCCGGATGCGGGTTGAATTTCGCTTTCGGGTCCAGTTCCTTAATCTTGTGCACCAATGCGTCCGCTTCTTTCGAACGCGCATCGAATTCAATACCGGCGTAAAGATCTTCTGTATTTTCACGGACAATGATCAAATTCACTTTATCATCGATGCTTTTCACGCCAGGATACAATTTGCAAGGTCTGAGGCAAGCGAACAGATCAAGCTCTTTTCTCAAAGCGACATTGACAGAGCGAAAACCCGAACCGATCGGTGTTGTCACCGGGCCTTTGATCGCCAATTTATTTTTGCGGATGGATTCCAATACCTCATCCGGAAGCGGCGTGCCCTTTTCCACCATTACTTCGGCGCCGGCTTGTACGACTTCCCACTCGATCGCAACACCGGTAGATTCGATGCAGCGCTGTGCCGCAAGCGAGACTTCGGGCCCTATACCATCGCCGGGAATCAATGTAACTTTTCTCTTTGCCATTGCGTTATACCTTTTTTTTCGTCCATTCTATTATTTTTTTTACACCCTCTTCGATGTCTTTTTCGCTGGATGCAAAACTAAAACGCACGTGTTTATCCGATCCAAAACTTTTCCCCGGGATCACCGCAACATAAATTTCCTCAAGCAACCGGTCACAAAGCACTTCCGACGCAAGTTTAGTCCCTTCAATATCGCAAAAAACGTAAAAAGCGCCTTCAGGCGCGAAAGGTTTAAAGCCCGGCGCCTTTGAAAGAAGATCCACGATCAACTGGCTTCGCTTCTCAAAGATCTGCCTGACGTTTTCCCTGTAGCTTTTCGGAAGAGCCAAAGCAGCTACAGCCATCTTTTGGCTGATCGAAGTGGGATTGGAAGTCGAATGATCCTGCAGAATGCCGATCTTTTTCACGACTTCGGCGTCTCCGGCAAGATAACCAATACGCAAACCCGTCATTGAATAACTTTTTGATGTCCCATTCACAACAAAAGTGCATCTTTTAAGCTCGTCACTCAAGGATGCGATCGAAACGTGCTTGAAATTTTTATAAAGATAATATTCATAAATTTCATCGCTGATAACGATCAGATTATTTTTCAGAACGATCTCTCCGATCGCTCTCAGATCTTTTTCCTCCAAAATCCCACCGGTTGGATTCGAAGGACTGTTCAAAATTAGTATTTTGCTTTTTGGAGTGATCGAAGCTTTTAATTTCTCAGCTGTGAGCCGGAAACCTTCAGTCTGCGAAGTCTGGATAAAAACCGGTTTTCCCCCGGCCAAATAAACCATTTCAGGATAACTCACCCAATAAGGCGCGGGAATCAATATTTCATCCCCTGCATCGCAAAGCACCTGCATCAGGTTATAAAGAGAATGTTTCGCGCCGCAGGAAATGACAACGTTCTCGGGCTTATACGCCAAACCTTGATCTTCCTGAAACTTTCTGCAAACCGCTTCACGCAGTTCCGGCGTGCCCGATGTCGGAGTATATTTAGTAAAACCCGCGTTCAAAGATTTGACAGCTTCATCTTTTACTGCCTGAGGCGTGTCAAAATCCGGCTCTCCGGCTCCAAAATTGATCACCGGCAGACCCTTTAACTTCATCTCCTTTGCTTTGGAGGTCAATTTCAGGGTCGCCGACGGAGAGACCTGCGACATGCGCAAAGCGATTTTCATGACATTTTTCCCATGATCTTTTGCAAAAAATAACGAGTTATTGTACCAAAAAAATTGCCTCTTTTGAATCCAAAAGAGGCAATCGACAAACTTCCTATGAACTTACTTTTTTATCCTCAGCCCCCGCCTTTGTTCCTGAAGAACTTGCCAAGATTCTTGAAGAACCCTGTCTTAGGTTTTTCCTTCTTCGGCTCGTCGTGCTTCGGAAATTGCGCTTCCTTTTCCTTAGCTTTCGGCCGCTCTTCGCGCGCCTCGTGAGCTTCATGGTCATGATCGTGATCATGGCCTTTGTGAGGTTTGGCGTCCTTTTTCTTGGTCTTTTTGGGCTCTTTAACGATGATCTCCTTCTCCGTCAGCTCTAATATCGCTAGCTGCGCGCCATCCCCTTTCCTTTTGTTGATCTGAAGGATGCGGGTATAACCGCCGTTCCTGCTTTTAAAACGCGGGGCGACTTCTTTGAAAACTTTCGAGGTTAGCTGATGGTCCTGAATGAAAGAAAACACCTGGCGGCGAGAATGCAGAGTGTCATTCTTGCCAAGCGTAATAACATGGTCTGCCAGACGCTTCGCGGCCTTGGCCTTCTGAAGCGTCGTCTTGATCTCCTGATGCTTCAAAAGACTCGTGACCAAGTTCTCAAGTAAAGCTTGGCGCTCGGAGAAATTTCTTCCTAAGCGGTGAGTTTGGCGATTATGTCTCATTCAGACTCTCCGGAATATTCTTTGAGTTTTTTCTCGTCAACGGTTATCCCGAATCCAAGGCCCATATCTTTCAAGATATTCGTGATCTCGGTCAGAGATTTTTTGCCGAAATTGCGGTATTTGAGCATTTCCATTTCGGTCTTTTTGACAAGATCACCGATCGTCTTGATATGCGCTTCGCGCAAGCAGTTCGCACTGCGGACTGAGAGCTCCATTTCGGACACCGGCTGAGCCAATCTCTTATAAAGCTCGTCTTCTTTATTATCAGCCGGCTCGGTCGCGATGTCTTCCTCAGGCAGCTTGCCAAAATTCACGAACACGTCCAGGTGCCTCTGCAAAATATTCGAGGCATAAAGCATCGAGTCTTTAGGGGAAATGCTTCCGTTCGTCCAAACCTCAATGATAAGCTTGTCGTAATCGGTCATTTGCCCGACGCGCGTATCTTCAACGTGAAAATTCACACGCTTCACAGGCGTAAAAATAGAATCGATCGCGATCACGCCTATAGGCTGTCCTTCCTTCTTATTGCGGTCGGCAGGAACATATCCACGGCCCTTCTGAACTTCAAGCTCCATATGGAATTTGACATTCTTGGTGACCGTTGCAATATGAAGATCCGGGTTGATGACTTCCACGGTATCATCTGTAATGATGTCTTTGGCTGTTACTTCCTGTTTCTGATCAACCTCGATACGGAGAACTTTTGGCGTCCGGGTATGCGATCTTAAAACAAGATTCTTAACGTTCAAAACTATTTCAGTAACATCTTCAACCACACCAGGTAATGTTCCGAATTCGTGCGAAACACCATCAATTTTGATAGACGTCACCGCAGCACCTTCTAAAGATGAAAGAAGTACGCGCCGCAATGAATTCCCGATCGTAACCCCGTAACCTCTTTCGAACGGCTCGGCCACGAACTTGCCGTATTCGTTGGTCAGCGACTCCTCATCGCACTCAAGTTTCTTAGGTATTTCAAATGATCTTAAAACAATTCCCATTGGGTCTCTCCCTTCGATTTATTTCGAATAAAGTTCTACAATCAACTGCTCTTGAATTGGCATTTGAATATCGGAACGCTCCGGAAGCTTCTTGACGGTGGCCTTAAAATTCGCCTCATCCATGTCAAGCCACTCAGCCTTCTTTTGATCCTTATTTTGTTCTAAAACAGTTTTAAAACGCTCGTTCATTTTATCGGTCGCTTTAATTTGTATTTTATCGCCGGCGTTCAGCGGATAGGATGGGATGTTTACCTGTCGGTCGTTCACCCAAGCATGCCCATGACGAACGACCTGCCGGGCCTCAGCCCTGGAACCCACGATGCCCATGCGAAAAACTGCATTGTCCAGGCGTCTTTCCAGTGATACCAATAAAGCGGCGCCGGTAACGCCCTTAGACCTTGTCGCATTCCTGAAATAAAACTTAAACTGTCTTTCGAGCACGCCATAAATGCGCTTTACTTTTTGTTTTTCCCTGAGCTGCACGCCATAATCAGACAACTTTTGCCGGCCCTGACCGTGCATGCCCGGAGCATATTCGCGTTTTTCAACCGCACATTTGGGTGTATAGCAACGTGTTCCCTTGAGAAATAATTTAACCTTTTCGCGGCGGCAAAGACGGCACACAGAAGCATTGTATCGAGCCATCGTCAGACCCTCCTTCTCTTAGGAGGCCTGCAGCCGTTGTGCGGAATAGGCGTGACATCCTTGATCACGCTGATCGAAAGACCGGCGGCTTGAAGGGCTCGAATAGCTGACTCTCTGCCAGATCCAGGACCTTTTACAAAAACCTCTATCGTCTTCATCCCATGCTCCACTGCCTTTTTGCCTACAGCTTCAGCTGTGACCTGCGCAGCAAATGGTGTAGATTTCTTGGACCCTGAAAATCCGGTTGAACCACAGCTTGCCCACGCAATAACATTACCCGAACGATCGGTCACGGTCACGATCGTATTATTGAATGTCGCCAAAATATGCGCGATACCTTCGGACACATGACGCACGACTTTTTTTCTTGATTTGAATTTTTTAGACTTCGCCACCTCGTTTAACTCCCTTTCTTTTTAGGCCTTCTTCGCTTCGGCCGGTTTTGCTGCAGGAGCAGTCTCTTTCTTACGCTGAGCTCCGATAGTCTTCTTTGGACCTTTACGGGTTCGGGCGTTCGTGCGTGTACGCTGTCCGCGCACAGGTAATCCGCGCTTATGCCTCATTCCGCGATAGGACTGGATATCCATTAAACGCTTAATGTTCATCGTAAGCTCACGCTTCAGGATACCTTCGGTCCGGTAATCTTTTTGGATAATAGCTGCGATCCGCGAAATTTCATCCTCTGTGAGACTTTTGGCCCGCACATCGGGGCTAATGCCTGCCTGTTGCAGGATCTTGATCGAATTGTTGCGCCCGATGCCATAGATATAGCTGAGCGAAACGTAAATTTTTTTCTCTTTGGGGATATCCACCCCTACGATTCTCGGCATGCTGCTTATCCTTGTCTTTGTTTATGTTTAGGGTTATCGCAGATCACGCGGACCACACGCTTGCGCCGCACAATCTTGCAATTACCGCAAATTTTTTTAACACTGGACCTAACCTTCATTTTATTTCTGCTCCCCTCAATTTAACTTTATTTCACGCGATAAATGATGCGGCCGCGCGTCAGATCGTAAGGCGACAACTCCAGCATCACTTTATCACCCGGCAATATCCTGATAAAATTCATCCGCATCTTGCCTGAAACATGCGCCAGCACTAGATGCTGATTCTGCAGTTCAACGCGGAACATTGCGTTTGGCAATGATTCTACAACGGTCCCCTCTACCTGAACTGCTTCTTCTTTAGCCATACTACTCAGTAACGACCTCCGCTTTTGTTTTACGGACAAAAATTGTCTGCTCAAAATGCCCGGACCTTTTACGGTCTTTGGTGACCACTGTCCACCCGTCGGACAGAAGCTCCACATCGGCCGAACCCACATTCAGCATCGGCTCGATCGCAAGCGCCATACCTTCTACGAGCTTCGGACCCTGCTGCGGTTTCCCGTAATTAGGGACCTGCGGTTCTTCGTGCAGGTTCCGTCCAATACCATGGCCGACATATTGTTTTACGACGGATAAGCCGTTATCTTCGGCGAATTGCTGCACCGCCCATGAGATATCAGTCAGCCGATTTCCTTCAATAGCCTGGCTTATCCCGCGCACCATCGCTTCACGTGTAATATCAATCAAGCGCTGGCTTTCTTTATCGATACGGCCGACCGCGAAAGTGCGCGCCGCATCTGAATAAAAGCCGTCGAGTTTCACCCCGACATCAATGCCGATGATGTCGCCTTCTTTCAAAATTTTTGTTCCGGGAATCCCGTGAACAACTTCTTCATTCACAGACGCGCAGATACTTGCCGGAAAACCATAATAACCTTTAAATGCCGGTTCCGCACCTTCGCCACGTATAAAAGCTTCGGCAATCACATCAAGCTTTTTTGTGGTTATCCCCGGTTTTACTTCCTTTTCCATTAGCTTGAGGAGTTTCGAAACAATACGGCCCGCGGAGCGCATAACGCTCAGCTCTTGCTCTGTTTTCAGCTCGATCCCGCTCATACCGCCGCGGGCAAAAGCCCTCTTTTTTGGAAAAGATCCAGCAAAATAACGTTCAAAGGCTGAACCTCCAGATCTCCGGAAGTCTCGTACAACGTGCCTTTTTTCTTGTAATAATCAATGAGCGGTTCCGTCTGCCGTTCGTATACTTTCAGACGATTTTCGATCGTTTCTTCCTTGTCATCGGGCCTTTGAAAAAGCTTGCCGCCACACGCATCGCAGACCCCATCGACTTTCGGCTTGAAATTCGTCAAATGAAAATTCTTACCGCACTGACTGCAAACCCTTCTCCCGGATAAGCGGCGAATGATCACAGCCAGACTTGTCTTAAAATACAGCACCAGGTCCAAAGGCATTTTGAGTTTTTTTAAACTCGCATCGAGATTCTCTGCCTGCTCAGGCGTTCTGGGAAAACCATCCAGTATAAAACCTTTTTTCGCGTCAGCCTTGGAAAGACGCTCGGAAACCAGCGCGATCACGACTTCATCAGGAACCAAAGCGCCCTTTTCCATATATTCTTTCGCTTTGAGGCCAAGCGGCGTCGCGGCTTTCAAGGCTTCCCTGAGCATATCCCCTGTGGAAACATGCGGTATATTCAAATCTTTAGAAAGAACCTGCGCTTGTGTACCTTTTCCCGCGCCTGGAGGACCTAATAAAACCAATCTCAATTTTTTAAACTTTCCCTCAATAATTACGCTGCTGCTGTCTGCCGCGTATCCGTCCACGTTTCATGAAACCTTCGTAATGACGCATCATGAGCTGTGACTCGATCTGTTTGATCGTATCCAAACTGACACCGACGACGATCAGAAGCGCTGTGCCGCCAAAAAAATCGGCCACTTGATGAGGAACATTCAACCATTTAGCAAGCAAATCAGGCGCCACAGCAATGATTGCTAAAAAAATTCCACCCGGTAATGTTACACGGTTAATAATAAAGTCGATATAGTCTGCTGTCGGCGTACCAGGTCTGACCCCCGGGATAAAACCGCCGTATTTTTTCATGTTGTCCGCAACATCGACCGGGTTGAATGCGATCGCTGTATAAAAATAACTGAAGAAAAGGATCAAAAGAGCCATTAGGATCGTATATGCGATCGTCCCGTGCGCCAACGCATTAGCCGCTTGTTGAATAAATGTATTCGGGACAAAAACACCTATCGTCGCAGGGAACAAAATGATCGATTGGGCAAAAATGATCGGCATCACACCGCCATTATTCACCTTGAAGGGAATAAAAACGGATTGTCCACCCATGACTTTACGGCCAACGACACGTTTAGGGTACTGCACGGGTATCTTACGTTCTCCCAAAGTCAGAAAAACGACGAAAACGATCGCCACAACCATGATCGCCAGCATAAAAACAGCGGTTAGCGGATCCATTTGAGCCTTCCCCGAACGGCCGGGACTGACCAACGTAATGATCTGCCCAAACGCCGTAGGAATACGCGATAAGATACCGGCCGATATCAAAAGCGACATGCCGTTCCCGATGCCTTTTTCCTGTATCTGCTCTCCAAGCCACATAATAAATGTGGAACCTGTCGTCAAAGTCAGGACCGTTAACAATCTGAAAGACCAGCCGGGAAATTCAACAATCTCAAGGCCGCCAAAATGTGCCGGATTCTCAAGCCACAAAGCAATAAAGAAAGACTGGATCACCGACAAAGCGATCGTGCCGTATCGAGTATATTGATTGATCCTCTTGTAGCCGGTCTGGCCTTCTTTGGCCAATTTTTCAAGCGAAGGGATCACCACGGTCAAAAGCTGCATGATGATCGAGCTTGAAATATAAGGCATGATGCCTAAAGCAAATATGGTCAAGCGATGGATCGCGCCGCCTGAGAACAGATTCATCACACCGAACAGCGTGCCACCTTGGGTCCTTGCTATATTTTCAAAGAACATCGATAACTTAGCACCATCAATTCCCGGAGTCGGGATATAAGTCCCTAACCGATAAACCGCGATGATACCTAAGGTAAAAAGAATCTTTTTTCTGAGATCAGGTATTTTAAATGAATTCGCAAATGCCTGAAGCACCGGGATTCCTTAAGGGTTCGTCTTCACCGGTTCTGGCTTGATCTCATTGGCTTGGCCACCGGCTTTCTTGATCTTCTCAAGCGCCGATTTCGAAAATGCATGCGCCCGGATCTTCAATGCGTGCTTTAATTCGCCATCCCCCAATACTTTGACATAAAGTTTTTTCTTATCAAGAAGACGAGCGGACTTTAAAAGTTCAGGTGTTACTTCAGTGCCCGCGCTGAAACGGTTCAGAGATTCAAGAGAAACGATCTCATACTTTGGTTTCGGAGTAAATGTGAATCCCCGCTTTGGAATACGGCGGATCAAAGGCATTTGTCCGCCTTCATAACCCGGCCTTACACCTCCCGATGCGCGAGCGTTCTGTCCTTTTTCCCCTCGGCCGGACGTTTTGCCATGACCCGAACCGCGGCCGCGGCCTACCCTTTTCTTCCTTTTAATAATGTTCTTTGGACGTTTGAGCCTATTAAGCATTGGCTGTACCTATTAATTTCATCAATCCATCGGCAGTGGCCCGCACCACATTCATGGAATTATCCGAACCTAAAGATTTGGTCAAAATATCTTTAATGCCTACAGATTCACAGATCGCGCGAACTGCGCCTCCGGATATAACGCCCGTTCCCGGAAGCGCTGGCTTCATCAATACTTTGGCAGCGCCAAAATGACCAATAACTTCATGAGGGATCGTAGTACCTTTCAAGGGAACTTTGAACAAATTTTTCTTGGCTTGAAAAATACCTTTACGGATCGCGTCTTGGACCTCGTTGGCCTTTCCGAGCGCGAACCCGACACGTCCTTTCAAATCGCCCACCACCACGAGGGCGCTGAATGAAAATCTTTTTCCACCCTTAACCACTTTCGCCACGCGATTGACCGTAACGACTTTCTCGACGAATTCCTGCGGAACATCCTGCTTGAAAGATTTTTTCTGCGGACGACCCGGCCTGGGAGCTTTGACCTGCGCCACGACTTCTTCGGTAACCGCCACTACAGCAGCCTGGTTAAGCGATACACCCAATGCGTCGGATTTTTCGACCATTTTTGTTTTGGATTTAGATTTGAATTCTTTATTTTCCACTTTCAACTACCTTTTTTTTAAAATTAAAATGAAAGCCCTTGCTCTCTGGCGGCATCAGCGAACGCCTTGATCCTGCCATGATACAAAAAGCCGCCTCTGTCAAAAACCACTTGTTTGATCCCTTTGGCTTTGGCACGCTCGGCCACAAACTTACCGAAATGCACCGCGGCCGCCACATTCCCGCCGGTCTTGAGTCCTGAGATTTTTTTGAATTCCTTAGCTTTGGTCGAAAGACCGACCAGCGTTTTTTGCTCATAATCATTAATGATCTGAGCTTCCAGATGCTGGATACTCGGATACACGCTCAAGCGCGGACGCTCCGAATTGCCGCGGACTCTTTTTCTGATTCTAAAATGTCTGATAATGCGGTTTGATTTTACTCGATTTTTAGATAGCATTATTTTGTTACCGTCTTTCCGGCTTTGCGTCTGACATTTTCGCCCAAATACCGAACGCCCTTGCCTTTGTAAGGTTCAGCTTCATAAACTTTCCTTATCTTGGCGGCGAAATGCCCGACCTTGACCTTATCGATGCCTTTGACAAGAACTTGTGTCGGCTTTGGGGATTCAACAACAAGTCCTTCGGGCACATCAAATATAACCGGATGCGTGAAGCCAAGCGACAAATTCAGCTGCTTGCCCTGCACCTGTGCTTTAAACCCAACACCTTCAATGGCTAGTTCTTTTGAAAAACCGTCCGTGACACCTTTGATCATATTGGCGACCACACTGCGGGCCGTACCTTGAAGTGCTCCGTCGGTCTTTTGATTCGTCAGACGTTCGAAAGTCACAAGGTTATCTTTAACACTTGCCTTGACTCGAGAGCTCATTTTAAATTGCAATTTCCCCTTAGGACCTTCAACATGAATATCCTGATTAGCGACAGAGAGCTTGACACCTTTCGGGATCTCTATGGGTTTTTTTCCGATGCGTGACATGCTTCACCAAACCTTCAACAGTACTTCACCGCCAACATTACGGCGCTTAGCTTCTTCACCTGAAAGCACACCCTGAGGCGTCGAAAGAACGCAGACGCCAAGACCGTTCAAAACAGTCGGTATGCTTTCTTTTTTCGTGTAAATCCTTAAACCAGGCCTTGAAACCCTTTGGATGCGATTAATCACTCTCACGGCCTCGTTGGTTTTTCTCAGATAAACGCGCAAGATGCCCTGCTTTTTGTCTTCGATAAGACGGTAATCGTAAATGAATTTTTCCTGCTTCAGTATCTTCAATATTTGGGTCATCAGAGATGAGGCCGGAATATCCAGGCGGTCCTTTTTCGCGCGGTTCGCGTTTCGGATCATCGTAAGCCCATCTGCTATCGGATCTGTTAATGCCATTTATTTTTTCCTTTAAAAATTGTGTTTACCAGCTTGCTTTAATGACGCCGGGGATCTCTCCCTTCGAAGCCATTTCCCTAAAACAAATCCTGCAAAGTTTGAATTTCCTATAATAGCCGCGCGTCTTTCCGCATTGTACACAGCGATTGTAAGCTTGCGTCTTGAATTTCGGCGGTCTTTGTTGTTTCAGCATCAATGATAATTTAGCCATTGTATTTCCTTAAACTTGTACGGCTTGGACTGCCTGCTGAGCCGCGGGTTTCTCTGTTTTTGTTCTGAAAGGCATTCCAAAAAGACTTAAAAGCTCATACGATTCCGCTCTCGATCTGGAACGGATCACGAACGTGATATCCATCCCTTGAGCACGCACGATACGATCGGTCTCTATCTCGGGGAAAATGTTCTGCTCCTGAAGCCCGAACGTATAATTCCCCGCCTCATCAAAACCTCTGGGACTGATCCCGCGAAAATCCCTGATGCGCGGCAGAGCCACACGCACGAGTCTTTCGAAGAATTCATACATCGTTCTTTTTCTTAAAGTCACCTTACAGCCGATCGGAGAATTTTCCCTGATCTTAAAATTTGAAATAGCCTTTTTGGCGCGCGTAATAACGGCGCGTTGACCGGTGATCATTGTTAACTCCTGCTGGGCCGCTTCGACGATCTTGATATCTTCAGCGCCTTTGCCCACGCCCATATTGACAACGATCTTCTGAAGTCGGGGAGCCTGGAGAGCGTTCTTGTATCCAAACTTTTTGACCAGCTGCGGAACGATCTGTTTTGTGTATATTTCTTGGAATGTCGCCGTCGTATTCGCCATGTTAACCGATCACCGCCTTATTTTTTGCTGATAATCTTTGTTTAGAACCATCGCCGGCCACAGCCATTTTGATGCGGGTCGGTTTTCCGGATACGGGGCATAATAGGCCCAAATTTGAGATATGGATCGTGGTTTCCCGATTCACAATACCCCCCTGAGGATTCTGCTGGCTTTTTCTTAAGTGTTTTTTTGCCATGTTAATGCCTTCAACAAGCGCGCGGTTGGTCTTGGGATAGATATAAATAACACGGGCGGTTTTGCCCTTATCTTTTCCGGCCAAAACAAATACTTTATCACCCTTCTTGATCCCCAAACTCATTTTTAAATAACCTCCGGCGCTAAGGAAATAATCTTCATAAAACCTTTGTCGCGCAATTCCCTGGGCACAGGTCCAAAAACCCGGGTTCCGCGCGGATTCTTTTGCGTATCAATGATCACGAGCGCATTTGTGTCAAAACGAAGTGAGGTTCCGTCAGGACGGCGGATCTTGTTCTTTGTCCGCACCACAACGGCTTTGACCACCTCACCTTTTTTTACAGAAGCGTCCGCGGTGACTTCCTTGACATTGGCGCTGATAATATCACCCACTTCCGCTATCAGACGACCTGAACGGCCCATCACACCGATACACGAGGCCTTTTTGGCTCCCGTATTATCTGCAACGTCTAATAACGTCCTCATCCTGATCATGTTTAATTTCCTTTAACTTGACCCTTTGCCACAACTCCCGGCGCTTCTTTAATATCATCCGCAGATTTGGCATGTCCATGGCTCAATATTTGAATGAGTCTCCACCGCTTATCTTTTGATAGCGGGCGCGTTTCCTCGATGCGGACCTTATCGCCTACCTGAGCCTCATTCTTTTCATCGTGCACTTTGAACTTGGTCGCTTTCTCAATGACCTTTCCATAAAGAGGGTGCAGCGCTTTCTGTTTGATCTGCACAACGATCGTTTTTTTCATCTTATTACCCAAAACGATGCCTACCCTTTTTTTTCTGAAATTTTCTCTGACTGCTGTTACCGGCATTTTATTTTTCCCTCTTGACCGTATTGATCTGCGCTATCTGGCGCCGGATCACTTTAAACTGGTGCGGTTTCTCAAGCGTTCCCGCAGCCTTCTTTTGTCTCAACTCAAAAAGGTCCTTTTCAAGAGCGTTCTTTTTCTGATCAAGCTCTAATGAACTCAACCCTCTCAAATCTTTGGCTTTCACGCGGCTCATATCATTCCCTTCCTTGATACAAAACGAGTCGGGAGCGATAGTTTGGTTGCCGCCAAACGCATAGATTCCTTTGCGATCTCTTCCGGTAATCCCTCAACCTCGAAGAGGATCTTGCCCCTCTTCACCACCGAAACCCAAAACTCGACCATGCCTTTGCCTTTACCCATACGCGTTTCAGCGGGCTTTTTGGTTACGGGCTTATCAGGATAAGCGCGTATATAAACCTTGCCGAGCTTCACATTTCTTGAAATAGCCACGCGTGCGGCTTCGATCTCAATATTGGTAAGCCAGCCGTTCTGCAAAACCTGTAAACCAAACTCACCATAGCTCAACTGATTGCCTCTTTGAGCTTTGCCTTTTCTACGGCCGCGTTGTGTCTTGCGGTATTTGACGCGTTTAGGCATCAAGAGCATGGCTGGTCTCCGCGGTTTCCTTATCGGCCGTTTCAGCAATTTCTTCGCGTTTTTCGGCCATATCTTGCTTCTTCTGGATAATATCACCTTTATATACGAGCACTTTAACGCCGATTTTGCCGTACGTGGTCTGAGATTCGGCAAAACCGTAGTCAATGTCGGCTCTCAATGTGTGAAGAGGCACTTTGCCCTCCAAATAACCTTCGGCGCGCGCAATTTCAGAACCGGCTAGACGTCCCTTGGTCTGAATCTTAATGCCTTTGGCTCCGCTGTCTAACGCCTGCTGGATCGCCTTTTTCATCGCCCGGCGGAACGCAATTCTTTTTTCCAGCTGAAGCGCCACATTCTCAGATATTAACTGAGCATCGATCGACGGATTCTTGATCTCTTTGATGTTAATATGGATCTCTTTGTTCCCTGTGATGCCCTGCAAATCCTCGCGAAGACGATCGATATCCGCACCTTTTCTGCCGATAATAACACCGGGTCTGGCAGTATGAATATTTACGCGTATCTTATCGCTGGCTCTTTCTATCTCAACCTTGGCTATCGCAGCTTGATTAAAAGCTTTGAGGACATGTTTCCTCACTTTCACATCTTCGTGTAAAAATCTGGAAAAATCTTTCTTGTTCGCATACCATCGCGAACTCCACGTCTTGATATATCCTAATCTAAAGCTGGTCGGATGTACTTTTTGGCCCATTATTTGGCTCCTACAAGTTTTTTAACTATTTTTTTTACCGGCTTTTTATCAGTTTGCGCCGGCGGTACAGCAGATACTGCGTTTTTATTGATAAGGTCCAGTTCCAAATGAATGTGGCTGGTCCTTTTACGGATGGTCGAAGCGCGTCCCATGCTGGCTGCGCGGAATCGACGCATACTCGGTCCGCCATCAGCGGTCACACGTGAAACATACAGATTTTTTATATCCGCCTGTGAATTTTTAACGGCTGCGTCCACCGCTTGATTCAAAAGCTTAATTACGATTTCACGCGCACGCCTCGGTGATCCGTTCAAAATGCCATGCGCATCAGAGACCTTTTTCTTGCGAATAAGGTCAATGACATACCGCACTTTTCTTGGCGAAATCCTCACAAATTTTGCAGATGCTTTTGATATCATAAAATCTCTTCTTATGTGAGCTCCGTCGTCATCTTTGTGATGCCGCCGTGCTTCTTGAATGTGCGCGTAGCCGCAAATTCTCCCAGCTTGTGGCCAACCATATTTTCCGTAATAAAAGTGGGGATAAAACTCTTTCCGTTGTGGATCATCATCGTCAAACCAACGAATTCCGGCGTCACGGTGGATCGTCTGGACCAGGTCTTGATCGGTTTGCGGTCACGGATCTTTTGCATAGCCGTCACTTTTTTCAATAATTTTTCATCAACGTAAGGCCCCTTGCTGATCGAGCGGCTCATCGAGGTCTCCCTGTTACAATATATTTAGAACTTGGCTTCTTTTTAATACGAGTTTTTAAGCCTTTGGCAAACTGTCCGTTGCGCGAGGTCGGCTGTCTTCCGCCGGATGATTTACCTTCTCCACCACCCATCGGATGATCCACTGGATTTTTCGCAAGAGCGCGTGAAGCGGGTCTGCGTCCCAGCCAGCGATTACGCCCGGCTTTACCCAAAGAAAGATTTTCGTGATCAATATTTCCAACTTGCCCTACTGATGCGTAGCAATCCAAATGGATAAGCCGCACCTCACCTGAAGGCAGACGCACATGCGCAAAATCGCCTTCTTTCGCCATCAGGATCGCATAACCGCCAGCCGTACGCACCATTTGACCGCCGCCATTCAGTCTCAATTCCAGATTGTGAAGCTGCGTACCAAGCGGAATTGAACGGATAGGCAATGCGTTCCCGGGTTGAATTTCCGCGTTCGGTCCACTCGAAACAGTCATGCCTACTGTCAATCCGACCGGAGCCAGAATATAACGCTTTTCCTGATCGGGATATTGGATCAAGGCAATGCGCGCTGTACGGTTTGGGTCATATTCCACCGATATCACTTTTCCATCAATGCCTGTTTTATCTCTTTTAAAATCAATGATGCGGTAATTCTTTTTGTGTCCGCCTCCGCGGCGGCGAGAAGTCATGCGGCCGTGGGAATTACGCCCGCCCGAACCTCTTAAATTCTCGGTCAGCGATTTCTCGGGCTTCTTATGCTTCGGAGAAAGCTCAGAAAAATCCGAGATTGCTGTCCAACGAAGCGATGGTGTAAATGATCTGAATGTTTTGTTTCCCATTTCTAATCCCTTATGCTAGATCGATCTTTTGGCCTTCTTTGAGCGTGACGACGGCCTTTTTCCAATCCGGTGTCCTGCCTAACTGATAACGCACTCTTTTAAGCTTGCCCGGCATCACCTGAGTGTTAACGCTCTCGACCTTGACCTTGTAAATATCCTCGACCGCCTTCTTGATCTGAATCTTATTTGCGTTCTTTTTGACAGAAAAGAAATATTTATCGGACGCCGATTGAAGCACACCTTTTTCAGTTCTTAAAAGCGAATTAAGTATCGTATGCGCTGTGTTCATTGCTTCAACCTTTTCACCAGCCCCGTATAGGCGGCCTTTGTCATCACGCATTCCCTATGAGAAACAACATCGAGCGCGTTGACTTCGCTATCGGTTTTCACAGAAACTCCCGGAATATTCCTTGATGCTAACATCAGATTTTCTGTTTTTTGCTGCACCAAAAACAAAGGTTTTTCCAGCTTAAATACATCCAGTAAATTAGCCATTAATTTTGTTTTGGGTGCATTAAGCTGTAGATCCTTTACCAATATCAGCTTGCCGTTAACGACTTTATCCTTCACACCCTCAACCACTGCACGGCGGCGAACCTGCAGTGGTATTGCATAAGAATAATCTCTGGGCATCGGACCGAAAGTCACTCCGCCATGACGCCAAATCGGCGAACGTCTCGATCCATGTCTTGCCTGACCAGTACCCTTTTGTTTCCAGGGTTTTTTTCCGCCACCGCTCACATGGCCTCTGTCCTTGGTCGCGGCTGTGCCTTCGCGCTGACCGGCTTGATACATCAAAACAGCCTGATAGATCACATCCGTATTCACAGCGCCATCGTGAAAGATAGGATCGATCGCCAAAGTTTCCTGTTGTTTGCCATTCAAATCAAATATAGAAAGCGATCCATCGTGAACCTTAACCTTAGATTCACCGGCGGTTTTTACAGTTTTGACTTTTTTAACCTTCGCTGGCTTTTTTTCCGCGTGCTTCGCCGTTTTCTTGCGAGCAAGATGATGTTTAGTGCTCTTTAAATTTTTTTTCTTTCGTCTCTCGGGCATTTGCTACCTGCTTACTTTTTCTTACCGCCGCCGGCCGCCGCTTGCTTGCTGGCCTTCAACGGATCTTTCTTCTTATCGCTGACCTTGGCGACTACTTTGACTTTAACTCCCTCGGGCTTCTTGAGCGATCTTCGGATAAACAGAAGTCCTTCGTCGCCGCCGGGGACCGAACCTTTTACCAAGATCAAATTTTTTCCGCCGTCAACTTTCAGGACTTCCAAATTTTGCGATGTTTTTGTCACATTGCCCAAATGTCCAGGCATTCTGTGGCCGGGCCATGAACGTGAAGGAAAAGAGCTTGCGCCCGCAGATCCGATACGGCGATGGAACATTGAACCATGACTTCCGGGCCCGCCTTTCCAATGCCAACGCTTCATACCGCCGGCAAAACCTTTACCGATCGAAGTGCCCTGAACGTCGACAATGTCGCCGGCCTTGAATACATCCGCCTTGATCTCTTGTCCAAGCTCATAATTTTCCTGTGGCGTCAGACGAACCTCTTTGAGCCAGCGCTTTAGAGGAAGCTTCTTCTTCTCAAAACTCGTCTTGATCGCTTTGCTGACATGTTTTTCTTTGATATCGCCATAACCAATTTGGGCCGCTTTATAGCCGTGCTTCTCGGGATTCTTAAGATCCGTCACGATACAGGGACCCGCTTCAAGGACTGTCGCAGGAATAAGCGCGCCTTCCTTATTGATATACTGCGTCATGCCTATTTTTTTTCCTAAAATTGCCAACATTACTTTATCTCCACATCCACGCCCGCTGGAAGATCCAACTTTCTTAAGGCATCAATGGTTTTTGCTGTAGGATTCAAAATGTCCAACAATCTTTTATGTGTCTTTATAAAAAATTGTTCGCGTGACTTTTTATCAATAACGGGTGAACGGTTCACGGTAATCAGTTCACAATCCGTCGGTAAAGGGATCGGTCCTGAAACTTTCGCGCCGGTCCTCTTTGCTGTATCCACGATCTCAAGAGCGGACTGATCGAGAACACGGTGATCATACGCTTTGAGTCTGATCCTGATCTTTTGCTGTCCGACGGTCGCCATAATTACCCCAATATCTCCGAGATGACTCCGGCGCCGACAGTACGGCCGCCTTCACGGATGGCGAATCTGAGTTCCTTCTCCATCGCGATCGGAGTGATGAGTTCTGCGGTGACGGTGACGGAATCTCCGGGCATGACCATCTCAACGTCTTTGGGGAGCTGGATAATGCCTGTCACGTCTGTTGTTCTAAAATAAAACTGTGGTTTGTAACCGTTAAAGAAGGCGGTGTGTCTGCCTCCCTCTTCTTTGGTGAGGATGTAGACTTCACCTTTAAACTTGGTGTGAGGAGTGATAGAGGCCGGCTTAGCAAGGACTTGGCCTCTTTCTAATTGGTTCTTTTCAATACCTCTTAGAAGAAGGCCGACGTTATCTCCGGCTTGGCCATCATCTAGGAGCTTACGGAACATTTCAATACCGGTGATGACGGTTTTCTTAGTGGGGTGAATACCTACCACTTCGACTTCATCTCCTACCTTGCAAGCACCTCTTTCAATACGGCCTGTCCCGACGGTGCCTCTTCCTGTGATCGAGAATACGTCTTCCACAGGCATGAGGAATGGTTTATCAACCTCTCTCTTGGGTGTGGGAACATAATCATCAACGGCCTTCATTAAGTCCATGATGCATTGGTTGTGCTTGGGATCTGTGGGGTTATTCAAAGCGTTTAAGGCGGATCCACGGATAACGGGGATCTTGTCTCCGGGGAATTGGTATTTTGTAAGAAGTTCTCTTACTTCAACTTCAACCAGGTCTAAAAGTTCTTTGTCATCTACGGTATCGCATTTATTTAAGAAAACAACGATGGCGGGAACACCAACTTGACGGGCTAGAAGGATATGCTCTCTTGTCTGAGGCATCGGGCCGTCCGCAGCAGATACTACGAGAATGGCTCCGTCCATCTGGGCGGCTCCGGTGATCATGTTCTTGATATAGTCCGCATGACCCGGGCAATCCACGTGCGCGTAATGGCGCTTTTCTGTCTGGTATTCCACGTGAGAGACTGCGATCGTGATACCTCTTTCTCTTTCCTCAGGGGCGTTATCGATCGTATCGAATGCACGGGCTTCGGCTAAACCTTTCTTGGACAATACCGTGGTGATGGCTGCGGTGAGAGTCGTCTTGCCGTGATCTACGTGGCCGATGGTTCCGATATTGACGTGAGGTTTAGTGCGTTCGAATTTTTCTTTGGACATTCTTTCTCTCCTTAATTATTTGCGTCTTGCGGGTGCGACCGAGCTGTCCTGCCGGCCTTTAACAATTTTTTCCGCTACGTTCTTCGGCACTTCTTCGTAATGTGAAGGTTCCATCATAAATGTCGCACGCCCTTGGCTTAAGCTGCGGCTTGAAGTCGCATAGCCAAACATTTCCGAAAGCGGAACAAATCCGCGAATACTTTTTAAATTTCCTTTGGGGCCGGTGGATTGAATTCGGCAACGGCGCGAACTCAAATCGCCAACAATAGCACCCATAAATTCATCCGGTGTCACCACTTCGATATCCATGATCGGCTCGAGCAAAATGGCATTCGCGGCACGCATGCCGTCTTTGAACGCATAGATCGCAGCCATTTTAAAAGCCAATTCCGAAGAGTCAACGACGTGAAAAGAGCCATCGATCAAATCCACATTAATATCTGTGGCGGGATAACCAGCTAGCGCGCCTGATTGGGACGCTTCAATGACTCCGGCTTTGACGGCCGGAATAAATTCTCGAGGAATGGCACCGCCTACGATCTTACTTTCAAACGTAACACCTTTTCCGGCCTCATTTGGTTTCATGATAAATACCACATGGCCATATTGACCGCGACCGCCCGACTGCTGAATGTGCTTCCCGACGATCTCGACTTCTTTTTTAATAGTTTCCTTGAATGCCACTTGGGGCTTACCGACATTGGCCTCGACCTTAAACTCACGCTTCATACGGTCCACAATGATCTCAAGGTGAAGCTCTCCCATACCACTGATGATCGTCTCACCAGTTTCAGAATCATAATGCACGCGCAGCGTTGGATCTTCTTCTTTTAGACGGCCGAGTGCTAAACCAAGTTTTTCCTGATCGGCTTTTGTCGCAGGTTCTATTGCCAGATCAATGACCGGATCCGGGAACTGCATTCTTTCTAAAATAATGGGGGATTTTTCATCGCAAACCGAATCACCGGTCTCAGTTTTCTTAAGTCCAACCACGGCGCCAATATCACCTGCCTGGATTTCGTCAACGATCTCCTGCTTATTGGCATGCATGCGGACAAGCTTGCCTACACGCTCTTTTTCATTTTTGGAGGCGTTGTAAACATAAGTACCTGATGTGATTTTTCCCGAATAGACGCGAATAAACGTCAGTTTACCTACAAATGGATCAGTCGCGATCTTGAACGCGAGGGCAGCTAAGGGTTCATTGGCATCTGCTTTGCGTGTGATTACTTGCTCGCTGTCAGGAAGAGTGCCTGGAACCGGAGGAAGATCTAAAGGAGACGGTAAATAATCAACCACCGCGTCCAGAACTAATTGGACGCCTTTATTTTTAAGTGAGGAACCGCAAAGGATCGGCACAAAAAGATTGGCTGTCGTAGTGCGACGGATCGCGGCTTTCAGCTCAGCATTGGAAATTTCCTGGCCTTGAATGTATTTTTCCATCAACACGTCATCCACTTCAGAAACTTTTTCGATCAACTCCACACGCGCGGCGTCGGCTTCCTGTTTTTGGTTCTCATCGAGAGAAAGCGTTTCATAATGCGCGCCCAAATCTTCGGTATGATAAACTTTGGCATTCATCTCTAAAAGATCTATCTGGCCCTTAAATTTGTCTTCGGCTCCGATCGGAAGCTGAATTGGAGCAGCTGTTGCTCCGAGCCTTTCGCGGATCTGAGCGACCACCATTTTAAAATCGGCGCCAATGCGGTCCATCTTATTCACAAAGCAAATGCGAGGCACTTTATAACGATCGGCCTGACGCCAGACTGTTTCGGATTGGGGCTCGACGCCGGAAACCGCGTCAAACACGATGACAGCGCCATCCAACACTTTCAATGAACGCTCGACTTCAACGGTGAAATCCACGTGGCCAGGAGTATCGATTAAATTCATGCGGTGATCTTTCCAAAAACAAGTCGTGGCCGCAGAAGTGATCGTGATACCGCGCTCCTGCTCCTGCTCCATCCAGTCCATCGTGGCCGTGCCTTCATGCACTTCACCCATACGATGCACTTTGCCCGTATAATATAGGATGCGTTCGCTGGTCGTGGTCTTACCCGCGTCGATATGCGCCGCTATGCCGAAGTTTCTGGTTTTTTCTAAAGGATAAACGTTTGCCATTTTAAAATTTCTTTACCACCTATAATGACTGAAGGCACGGTTCGCCTCGGCCATCTTGTGGATCTCTTCTCTCTTTTTAACAGCCGTTCCTTGACCGTTGTATGCATCTAAAATTTCATCCGCCAGACGTTGTTGCATCGGTTTGCCTTTGCGTCCGCGCGCGGCATTTCTGATCCATCGCAAAGCCAATGAAGCACCGCGATCTCCGCGTACTTCAACAGGAATCTGATAGGTTGCGCCGCCGACGCGGCGGGATTTAAGTTCCAAAAGAGGGCGCACATTATCGATCGCTTTATTCAAAACTTCGATGGCGTCGCTCTTTTGTGTTTTTTGAACAACAATATCCAGCGATCCGTAAACGATCTTTTCGGCATTCCATTTCTTTCCGTCTTCCATCAACATATTGACAAAGCGGGATATGGTTTTATTATTAAATTTTGGATCGGGAATCACTTCCCGTCTTAATGCTGTCCTTCTTCTCATTTATTTCTTTACCGCCTTTGTGTCCGCCTGTTTGGGCGCCTTTGCGCCATATTTCGATCTCGAACGGCGTCTGTCCGCAACACCCGCTGTATCCAAAGTTCCTCTCACCACGTGATAACGAACACCCGGCAGATCCTTCACACGTCCGCCGCGTATCGTCACGATCGAATGTTCCTGCAAGTTGTGCCCGACTCCGGGGATATAAGCCGTCACTTCGATCCCGTTCGTCAAACGTACGCGCGCTACTTTTCTCAATGCCGAATTCGGTTTTTTCGGTGTCTGTGTTTTAACTTGCAGACAAACTCCCCTTTTTTGCGGGCTTCCCACAAGCGCCGGAGATTTTGTCTTGGCCTTGATACTGGAACGGCCAAACCGAATTAATTGATTGATGGTCGGCATAGATTAAGTGTTCTTTTCCTCTGTTATAAGTTCATCATTTTGAGCGCCATCCGACGCTTTGTTCTTCTTCGTTTCTTCTTCCAAATGATGCACAATTTCTACACGTCTCTGCCCGGCAAAACCGGTGCCGGCTGGAATAAGGTGACCCATGATAACGTTTTCTTTCAGTCCAAGCAAGTAATCTCTTTTTCCTGAAGCGGCTGCATCTGTAAGCACGCGCGTTGTCTCTTGGAAACTGGCGGCTGAGATAAAGCTTTCGGTGCTCAACGAAGCGCGCGTGATCCCCAAAAGTATCGGTTCGGCCTTTGCCGCCTCTTTCTTGGATTTCTCGATACGCTCATTTTCTTCCTGCAACTTATATCGATCGACCTGCATACCGACCAAAAAGTCAGTGTCTCCGCCATCCATAATGCGGACTTTACGGAGCATTTGCCTGACGATCACCTCGATATGCTTGTCGTTGATCGTCACACCCTGCAAACGGTAAACTTCCTGGACCTCATTCACGAGATATTCCTGGAGTTTTCTTTCTCCGCTGATCCTTAAGATGTCCTGAGGAACAACGGGACCGTCGACCAACTGCTGGCCGGAAAACACAAAATCGCCCTTATAAACGTTCAAATGCTTACCATGGGCGATCAGATATTCTTTTTTCATTCCGGTCGAGCTTTTAACGATCACGCGGCGATGACCTTTTTTGGTCTCTCCAAATTCGACAATACCGTCAATTTCAGAAATAATCGCCGGATCTTTGGGGCGACGCGCTTCAAAAAGTTCGGCCACACGCGGAAGACCACCGGTAATATCCTTGGTCTTCGTGACTTTTCTCGGTGTCTTTGCGATAAGATCTCCTGCGTGCACCTTATCACCGTCATCGACAACAATATGAGCTCCTGAAGGGATTGGATAGATCGCAAGCACATCCTTCTTTGAATCAAGGATCAAGATCTGCGGATGATGTTCACCGCGATGTTCAATGATGACTCTTTCAATATTTCCAGTCGCTGCGTCAAGCTGCTTATGCATCGTGACTTCCTCGATGATGTCCTCATACTTCACAATACCTTCGACCTCAGTGAATATCGAGGATGTGTAAGGATCCCAATCGATGAAAACCTGGCCCTTCTGGAGTTTTCCGCCGTCCTGGACTTTGAGATAACCGCCGTGAGGCACCGCGTGACGCTCAAGCTCTCTGCCGGAATCATCATGAATGGAAACTTGGCCGTTGCGGTTCAAAATAACAAAATTACCATTCTTAACTTCGACCGTTTTTAAATTGTGGTATTTGATAATACCGTTGTTCTTAGCTTTGATCGAGGACTCGGCAACGGTTCTGCTCGCAGTACCACCGATATGGAATGTTCTCATGGTCAGCTGAGTCCCCGGCTCGCCGATGGATTGCGCGGCAATGATACCTACTGCTTCGCCAAGTTCAACCAAGCGGCCTGTCGCGAGATTTCTTCCATAACACTTCGCGCACACACCGCGCTTGGACTCGCAGGTCAACACCGAACGGATCTTGATCTTGTCAATACCCGCCTCTTCGACTTGCTTCGCCATATCATCGTTGATCTCTTGATTGGCTTCAACGATCACACTATCAGTGACAACATCCACGATATTATCAAGCGCTACACGACCGATGATCCTCTCTCGCAGAGGAACCACGATCTCGTCGCCTTCAACGATCGCTTCAATAAAGATGCCTTTGACAGTACCGCAATCTTCTTGATTAATAATCACATCTTGCGCAACGTCAACCAATCTTCTTGTTAAATAACCCGAATCGGCCGTCTTCAAAGCGGTATCCGCCAGACCTTTTCTTGCGCCGTGAGTAGAGATGAAATATTCCAACATCGTCAGCCCCTCGC
Organism: uncultured Planctomycetia bacterium; assembly: GCA_964642015.1. Classification (GTDB taxonomy): domain Bacteria; phylum Omnitrophota; class Gorgyraeia; order 2-02-FULL-51-18; family 2-02-FULL-51-18; genus CAZXLF01. The sequence continues at coordinate 272,810 of CAZXLF010000002.1, read as the reverse complement.
GGAAATTGGCCTTGATCGGGCTCTCGATGATCTCGCCCGAAGGCTTGGCCATCAGACCTCTCATACCGGCAAGCTGACGGATCTGTTGTTTGGATCCTCGAGCACCGGAGTCAGCCATCATGAAAATAGGATTGAAGATATCAAGCTCCGCAAAAACACCGTCAGCAACTTCATCGGTCGTCTGTGTCCAGATATCAATGATATTGTTGTACCGCTCACCCTCTGTGATCACACCGCGGCGGTATTGCTCTTCAACTTTCGCCACTTTTTCCTGGGCTTTATCAATGAAAATGATCTTCTTGCTTGGAATGCGAAGATCATCAAGTGCAATCGAAATACCCGCAAGTGTCGCATACTCAAAACCAAGGTCCTTCAGATCGTCCAAAAGCTGGATCGTCCTGTGATGACCTACGCGCTTATAGGAATCCGCAATCACGGAATTCAATTTAGATTTTGTTAGAAGCGCATTGAAGAAAGGCACGCTCTCCGGAAGCACTTGATTAAATATTACACGACCCGTGGTCGTTTCGATCAGTTTTCCGTCTACGCGGACTTTGATCGACGCATGAAGCTCCACTTCTTTATCCGAATAAGCGGTAATCACTTCATTAGGATTGGAGAAAATGATCCCTTCACCCTTGGCGCCTTTCTTTTCTTTCGACAAATAATAGCAGCCCAAAACGACGTCCTGACTCGGTGTTGCGACAGGCCGGCCATCGGCAGGTGAAAAGATATTGTTGATCGACATAAGAAGAATGCGGCACTCGATCTGCGCTTCAAGTGAAAGCGGAACGTGCACGGCCATTTGGTCTCCGTCGAAATCTGCGTTGAACGCCGCACAAACTAGCGGATGGATACGGATAGCCTTACCCTCGACCAGCACCGGTTCAAACGCCTGAATGCCCAGACGGTGAAGCGTCGGTGCGCGGTTTAACATCACCGGATGGTTCTTGATCACCTCTTCGAGAATATCCCAAACTTCCAATCTTTCTTTTTCCACCATACGTTTGGCGCTCTTGATCGTATGAACGAATCCACGCTCTCTCAGCTTCTTGATGATGAACGGCTCGAAAAGTTCGAGCGCCATCTTTTTCGGCAAACCGCATTGATGAAGTTTCAATTCAGGGCCGACAACAATTACTGAACGGCCGGAATAATCGACTCTTTTACCGAGAAGATTTTGACGAAATCTTCCCTGCTTACCTTTTAACATGTCGCTGAGACTTTTCAGCGGACGATTTCCCGATCCAAGCACCGGACGGCCATGACGTCCGTTATCAAACAACGCATCAACGGCCTCTTGAAGCATTCTTTTTTCGTTGCGGATAATGACTTCGGGGGCTCTGAGCTCTAAAAGTTTTTTCAAACGGTTATTTCGATTGATCACGCGGCGATAAAGATCGTTCAGATCGCTGGTGGCAAAACGCCCTCCGTCGAGCGGAACAAGCGGACGAAGGTCCGGCGGAATCACGGGGATCACGTCCAAGATCATCCATTCCGGATCGTTGCCGGACTTCATGAATGATTCCACGATGCGCAGATTCTTGATGATCTTTCTCTGTGTCGCTTCGCTCTTGGATTGCTTCAGCTCCGCATGGAGCTTCGTATTCAATTTTTCGATATTGACTTCGCGGATCAAATCACGGATCGCTTCGGCGCCCATTTTCGCGACAAATTTGTGGCCGTAATTATCCACCATCGACTGATATTTCTCTTCGGAGAGAAGATCCCCCTTCTTTAAAGGAGTGTCTCCCGGTTCGATCACGATATACTCTTCATAATAAATAATTCTTTCGAGCTCTCTCAGATTAAGCTCAAGGATCGCGCCAAGACGAGAAGGAACAGCCTTGAAGAACCAAATATGAGAAACGGGTGTAGCGAGATCGATGTGTCCCATTCGCTCGCGGCGGACTTTAGACAGTGTGACTTCCACGCCGCAACGGTCGCAGACAATGCCCTTATGCTTGATGCGCTTGTATTTTCCGCAATTGCATTCCCAATCCCGTGTCGGCCCGAATATTTTTTCGCAGAAAAGACCGTCTTTTTCCGGTTTGAAAGTACGATAATTGATCGTTTCGGGTTTTTTTACTTCACCGCGCGACCATGAGCGGACCACGTCGGATGAAGCGATCTTTATCGAAATGTAATCAAAACTCGGCGGAACGTATTCGCTTGTCTGGTTATAACCGTTCTTCACTGTCGCCCTCTTTCGTTTCTGATTTCTTTTCGGTTCTGATATCCAATGCCAATGATTGAAGTTCCTTTAGCAACACATTGAAAGATTCCGGCGTGTCAGCCTGCAGAGCGTTCTCACCTTTGACGATCGATTCATACATACGAGTCCTTCCCTGGACGTCGTCGCTTTTCACGGTCAAAAGTTCCTGCAATGTATAAGCCGCACCGTATGCCTCAAGCGCCCAGACTTCCATTTCTCCGAATCTCTGACCGCCGAATTGGGCTTTACCGCCTAACGGCTGTTGAGTGACCAGAGAATAAGGCCCGATGGATCGAGCGTGGATCTTATCGTCCACCAAATGCGCAAGTTTCAACATATAGATGTAGCCAACGGTCACTTGCTGGTCAAATCTCTCTCCGCTGCGGCCATCGCGCAAAGTCACCTTACCGTTAAAGGGTATCTTCGCTTTCTTCATTTCCTCTTTGATTTCAGCTTCAGCCGCTCCGTCAAACACCGGCGTTGCAATGCTGTAACCCAATTTTTTCGCGGCCCATCCGAGATGCGTTTCGAGAATCTGACCCACATTCATACGCGAAGGAACGCCGAGCGGATTTAAAACGATATCTACGGGTGTTCCGTCCTCGAGGAAAGGCATGTCTTCCTCATGCATGATCTTGGCAATAATACCTTTATTGCCATGACGGCCGGCCATCTTATCACCGACTGAAATTTTTCTCTTGTTAGCGACCAACACTTTGACGCGCTTCAGAACTCCCGGAGGCAATTCATCGCCGCGCTTGATCTTATCGATCTCCCTGTCTTCTTCGTAGCGAAGCTCTTCGATCTGATCATCCATCAGTTTGCAGATACGCTTGATCGATTCTTCGGTCTCCTCAGAATCTTCCAACTTGATGCTCTCGATATCCGCACGACTGATCTTACTGAGATCAGATTTCTTAATCGTCTTACCACGCGCCACCAGGACCGCTCCACTTTCAGCATCCAAAAGACTCGTTGCAAGTTCTTGGCCGACGAGAAGGCCGGAAAGTTTATGGATCTTATCTTCTTCGATCTGCTTGATCTGCGATTCGTAGAACTCCTTGATCGCTTCTATTTCCTTTAGTTCCTTAGCTTTGACTTCTTTTGATTTCGCCTCCTGACCCTTACGCGAGAAAACTTTAATCTCCGTGACAATGCCTTCCACGCCAGGCGGAACCGTTAGCGACGCATCGCGCACATCGCCCGCTTTTTCTCCGAAAATCGCACGCAGAAGTTTTTCTTCAGGAGAAAGTTCAGTTTCAGACTTCGGAGTCACCTTCCCGACAAGAATATCGCCAGGCCCCACTTCAGCACCAATACGAATGATCCCGTCCTCGCCAAGGTCTTTAAGAGCTTCTTCGCCGACATTTGGAATATCGCGAGTGATTTCTTCCTTTCCTAAACGAGTATCGCGCGATTCAATTTCAAATTCCTCAATATGAACCGAAGTATAAACGTCGTTGTAAACCAATTTCTCACTGATCAGGATCGCGTCTTCGAAGTTGTATCCTCTCCACGGCATGAAAGCGACAAGAACATTGCGTCCAAGCGCCAACTCACCATTCCGTGTTGCAGCACCGTCAGCGATCACTTGACCTTTTTTGATCTTATCGCCCAATTCCACGATCGGACGTTGATTGATGCTCGTGCTGGCATTAGACCTCTTGAATTTTCTAAGCGGATACTTACGGCCGCTGACCACGATCTCATCAGCCTGTACGCCCGTAACTTTTCCTTCTTCCTGAGCAACAATAACAGCGCCCGAATCTTTTGCTGTACGATATTCCATACCGGTCCCCACTAAAGGCGCTTCAGTAATGAGCAAAGGCACCGCTTGACGCTGCATGTTAGAACCCATGAGCGCGCGGTTCGCATCGTCATGCTCTAAAAATGGGATCAGACTTGCGGCCACACTGACAAGCTGCTTCGGTGAGACGTCCATGTAGTCAATGTCCTTAGGGCTCGTGAGCGGAAAATCACCTTTGTGACGGCAAGAGACTTTGGATTCTGCAAAATAACCGTTTTTATCAAGCTTCGCGTTCGCTTGAGCGATAATAAATTGATCTTCAAGGTCTGCGGACAAATATTCGATCTTCTCTGTGACTCGTCCATTTTCGACTTTGCGATACGGAGTTTCTATAAAACCATACTCATTCACGCGCGCATGTGTGCTCAAAGAAGCAATGAGTCCGATATTTGGACCTTCCGGCGTTTCAATAGGACAAATACGGCCATAGTGAGAATGATGTACGTCGCGAACCTCAAAACCCGCACGCTCGCGTGAAAGACCTCCGGGACCTAAAGCGCTTAAACGACGCTTGTGGGTCATTTCAGCCAAAGGATTGGTCTGGTCCATGAACTGAGAAAGCTGGCTTCTTCCGAAAAAGTCGCGTATAACGCTCGAGATCAATTTTGAATTGATCAAATTATGTGGCATCATATTTTCAAGATCGTAAATGCCCATTCTCTCTTTCGCTGAACGTTCAAGACGCGCCAAACCGATCCTGAACTGACCTTGAAGAAGCTCGCTCACGGTACGAATACGGCGGTTTCCTAAATGATCGATATCATCGGTGTCGCCGTCGCCATTTTTAACAGCTAAAAGCCTTTTGATAATTGTTACCAATGTCTCGGAATCTAATGTCCTCTTCTCGAGATCCACCTTCATGCCAAGCTTGCGGTTCAATACAAAACGTCCGACCGCTCCGAGATCATAACGCTTCGCATCAAAAAATAAACGCTCCGCCATAGTCTTGGCGCTATCGGCCGTGGGTGGATCGCCAGGCCTTAATTTCCTATATATATCAATGAAAGCTTCTTCAACCGATTTGGTGTGGTCTTTCTTAAGTGTTGCAACGATCTCAGGAGATTCAGTGCGCATGATCATGATGGTCTTGACGCCTTCGCTTGATATCTTATTTAACAACTCGCGAGTCAAAGGCGCTCCCTGTTCCGCGATCAATTCCTTTGTATCAGGATGTTCTACATTTTGGGCCAATGTATGACCAATAAGATTTTTTGGATTATAACGGTTGATCGATTCTATTTTCTCAATACCACAAAACGCTTTGATGATCGACTCGTCCGTATCATATCCAAAAACCCTGAGCAGCGTCGTAGCCAAGATCTTTTTCTTGCGGTCGATATATGCGTAAAGCGTATCATTGATATCAAATTCGAATTCGAGCCAAACTCCGCGATGAGGGATGATGCGGGCTGAATGGAGCATTTTTCCGTTTGGATGCAGGGACTTTTCAAACGACACGCCAGGTGAGCGGTGCAGCTGACTGACAATAACGCGTTCATCCCCATTGATAATGAATGTGCCGTTATCGGTCATGAGCGGAAGATCCCCGATGAAGATCTCCTGTTCTTTGGTCTCGCTTGCGCTTTTCAAGCGCACTTTCACCTTAAGAGGGACTGAATAGGTCATGCTTTTTTTATGGCATTCCTCAAGCGAATATTTCGGTTTACCGAGCACATAAGAGACGTATTCCAGTTTGTATTTTCCATCATAACTTTCGATAGGAAACACTTCCTGAAAAACCTCTTGAAGCCCTATATTCTTGCGACGGCTCTTAGGAACACCTATCTGAAGAAACTCATCATAAGATTTGGTCTGAATCTCGACCAAATGAGGCATTTCACAAATTTCAGGAATTTTGCCAAAACTGATACGTTTTTGCATTAAAAGACCCTCTATCTAATTTGATAAGAACCTGTTTGCCCTACGATTAAGAGAATGCAATCCTTTGAAAAAGAGATTGAACCACCTAACAGAACGGCTTATAGCGATAAAACTATTTATTTAAATTCGATCGTAGCACCCGCGGCTTCAAGAGTTTTCTTGATCGCCTCGGCATCTTTCAGAGCCACATTATCCTTGATAGGCTTTGGCGCTGCATCAACGAGATCCTTCGCCTCTTTCAGACCAAGGGTCGTGATCGCGCGGATCTCCTTGATCACCTGGATCTTATTCGTACCGGCGTTCTTTAGAACGATCGTGACCGAAGATTTCTCTTCGGCAGCAGCCGCTCCGCCACCCGCCGCGCCGGCCGCCCCAGCTACTGCACCAACCATCATCGGAGCGCTCGCTGATACGCCGAACTTCTCTTCCAACGCTTTCACTAGATCTGCAAGTTCAAGAACGCTCAATGTTTCGATTGAGCTGATAATTTCCTGCGCCTTGCCACTTTTTTGTGCTTCTACTGCCTGTGTCATTGTTTGTTCCTCACTTTTATGATTACACCTTTATTGACAAAATTTATGCGCTGCCTTTTTTCTTGGCAATCGCATCAAGGACTGTCACGATCCTGCGGACAGTGCCTGACAATACATTTACAAATCTTGATATCGGAGCCTGAACGCCTCCGACAACCTTCGCGATCAAGATCTCTCTCGAAGGTAAACTCGCCAATGCTTTGATCTGCTCCGCCCCTATCAAAGTTCCATCGATAAAACCGGATTGAACTTTGAAATTCTCATTCTCTTTCGAAAAATCCATCAAAATCTTCGAAGAAAGCACCGGATCACCGCTTGAAAATGCGATCCCGCAAGCGCCGGTCATATTTTCGCTGAGAGATGAAAACTGCCCCTTGTTTAATGCGCGGCGACCCAGACTATTTTTCATGACCATGTAACGCGAATTTGCCCCGCGAAGCTTGGTTCTTAACTTATCGAGCGAAACCGCTGACACGCCGCCATGCTGTGTAATAAAAAAAGTGGATCTTTCACTTAACTCTTTTTCGATCTGCTTAATGATCAAATTCTTTGATACGCGGCTATATCCTGTTTCTTTCATTTCCGTGAATCCTTAATAATTAATCGTTCGTTTCTTCCAGCTTCAAATATTTTGTCAAATCAAGGCGTATGCCTGGGCCCATCGTACTGGACACATGCGCACTTTTGATGAACGTACCTTTTAATGATTTTGGTCGTGCTTTAACAAGCGACTCCACTAGCACCGTGCCGTTTTCCGCTAGAGCATCATCAGAAAAAGATAATTTACCGATCAGCGTGTTTACATTCGCAAACTTGTCCATCTTAAACTCAACACGGCCGCTCTTCACTTCTTTCACGGCTTTCGCGGGATTGTCTGTGACTGTACCCGCTTTCGGAGACGGCATTAGCCCGCGCGGACCAAGCACTTTGCCTAATTTTCCAACATCTTTCATCATTGTCGGAGTAGCGACCGCAACGTCAAAATCAGTCCAGCCTCCAAGCACTTTTTCAATAAGTTCGTCTCCGCCCACAACGTCGGCGCCGGCCTGTTCGGCAGCTTTAACATTTTCATCTTTGCAAAAAACAATGACGCGTAATTTTTTTCCCTGACCGTGAGGCAACACAACAGTTCCGCGGACCACTTGATCATTGGCCGTTAAATCGACACCCAATTTGCATTGTAATTCGACCGACTGATCGAATTTGGTTTTCGGAGCATTCTTTAAAATTTTGATCGCATCCTTAAGAAGATACGACTTGCTTTTTTCCGTTAACTTAGCAAGCTCCTTGTTCCTCTTTGAAATTCTTTTACCCATTTTAACCCTCGACCTCTATCCCCATACTGCGAGCCGTCCCCCTGATTATTTTTAGCGCACCTTCCATATCTTTCGAATTAAGATCCTTGGCTTTTTCTTCGGCGACTTCTTTGGCTTGAGCCAATGTGATCTTACCCACTTTAGTTTTATTGGGCTCACCGGATGCTTTGGCAACGCCGGCAGCCCGTTTTAACAGCACTGTGCTGGGAGCGCTTTTAATGATGAAATCAAAAGTGCGATCCTCATACACGGTAATGATCGCGGGCAACGTTAAACCTTCGCGGCCCTTGGTTCGTTCGTTGAACTGTTTGCAAAAATCCATAATGTTCACACCATGCTGACCAAGCGCCGGACCGACCGGAGGAGCAGGATTAGCCTGGCCTGCAGGACAATAGAGCTTGATAGTCGTTTTAACCTTTTTTGCCATTTAGATCTTCTCCACTTGCCAATACTCTAATTCGACCGGCGTCGTACGCCCGAATATTGCGACCATCACCTTAAGCTTCCCTTTATTTGGATTGACCTCTTCAATAATGCCGTTAAAATTCACGAAAGGACCTTCTTTAACCCGGATGCTTTCACCTTTTTCAAAAATAACCTTCGGCGTCGGTTTCTCTTTCTTCTCTTCGGCCTGCTTGATGATCGTCGCGACTTCAGACTCTTTGAGCGGTAACGGTTTTCTTCCGGAACCAATGAACCCGCTGACGCCCGGGGTATTTTTTACCAAATACCAAGTCTCATCGTTCAATTCCATTTCAACAAGCACATACCCGGGGAAAAATTTTCTGGTGGATATTTTCTTTTTTCCAGCTTTGATCTCTGAAACCTTTTCCATCGGGATCAAAACCTGTAATATCTTTTCCTGTAAACTGTATTGCTGGGCCCTACTTTCGAGGGTCGTCTTCACCCTCTCCTCATGCCCCGTTTGGGTATGGATCACATACCACTGCTTAGTCATTGCAACCACAACCTTGATCTACCTCATAATAACTGCAAGCACATACGACAGAACAAAATCGGCTATGCCAATGAATGTTGATAAAATGAACATCGTCATCAATACCACGCCGGTCGAACCGACCAGCTCTTCACGAGTCGGCCAAGTGACTTTTTGCATCTCGGCCCTTACTTCACTGAAGAAGTTCTTAATCTTGTCTACCATAACATCCCTGTCACTCTAGTCCCAGGCCAGGAGGGACTCGAACCCCCAACAGGCGGTTTTGGAGACCGCTGCTCTACCAATTGGAGCTACTGGCCTAAAAACTTTTTAATAATCGATATAAAAAAAGAAATAAAAACCCTTCTTCAGGATTTTTTACAAATCCGATTATTTCGCTATGTACTTAATGACTTACTTTAGTTCCTTATGACCGGTATGTTTGCGGCAAAAGGGACAAAACTTTTTTATTTCAATACGCTCGGGATGCAACTTCTTGTTTTTATTAGAAGTGTAATTACGTCTCTTGCATCCTGTGCATTCAAACTGAATAAACTCTCGCATTACTACTACCCCAATATCTCCGAGATGACTCCGGCGCCGACAGTACGGCCGCCTTCACGGATGGCGAATCTGAGTTCCTTCTCCATCGCGATCGGAGTGATGAGTTCTGCGGTGACGGTGACGGAATCTCCGGGCATGACCATCTCAACGTCTTTGGGGAGCTGGATAATGCCTGTCACGTCTGTTGTTCTAAAATAAAACTGTGGTTTGTAACCGTTAAAGAAGGCGGTGTGTCTGCCTCCCTCTTCTTTGGTGAGGATGTAGACTTCACCTTTAAACTTGGTGTGAGGAGTGATAGAGGCCGGCTTAGCAAGGACTTGGCCTCTTTCTAATTGGTTCTTTTCAATACCTCTTAGAAGAAGGCCGACGTTATCTCCGGCTTGGCCATCATCTAGGAGCTTACGGAACATTTCAATACCGGTGATGACGGTTTTCTTAGTGGGGTGAATACCTACCACTTCGACTTCATCTCCTACCTTGCAAGCACCTCTTTCAATACGGCCTGTCCCGACGGTGCCTCTTCCTGTGATCGAGAATACGTCTTCCACAGGCATGAGGAATGGTTTATCAACCTCTCTCTTGGGTGTGGGAACATAATCATCAACGGCCTTCATTAAGTCCATGATGCATTGGTTGTGCTTGGGATCTGTGGGGTTATTCAAAGCGTTTAAGGCGGATCCACGGATAACGGGGATCTTGTCTCCGGGGAATTGGTATTTTGTAAGAAGTTCTCTTACTTCAACTTCAACCAGGTCTAAAAGTTCTTTGTCATCTACGGTATCGCATTTATTTAAGAAAACAACGATGGCGGGAACACCAACTTGACGGGCTAGAAGGATATGCTCTCTTGTCTGAGGCATCGGGCCGTCCGCAGCAGATACTACGAGAATGGCTCCGTCCATCTGGGCGGCTCCGGTGATCATGTTCTTGATATAGTCCGCATGACCCGGGCAATCCACGTGCGCGTAATGGCGCTTTTCTGTCTGGTATTCCACGTGAGAGACTGCGATCGTGATACCTCTTTCTCTTTCCTCAGGGGCGTTATCGATCGTATCGAATGCACGGGCTTCGGCTAAACCTTTCTTGGACAATACCGTGGTGATGGCTGCGGTGAGAGTCGTCTTGCCGTGATCTACGTGGCCGATGGTTCCGATATTGACGTGAGGTTTAGTGCGTTCGAATTTTTCTTTGGACATTTACCTTTCCCCCTTAAGATAGCCCCAGCTTATTTAATATTATTATAGCAACAAACACAAAAAATGGAGCTGCAGATCGGGATTGAACCGATGACCTCGTGCTTACCATGCACGTGCTCTACCAACTGAGCTACTGCAGCGCAAGAGCACCGAATTGCAAACCCATGTCCATCTGAGCTGATTTAAAACATGACTTCGAATACAGAAATCACCCGAATCTAATAACGTGCGCTAATTATAATGATTTTTTGAATACTGTCAAGATTTTTTCTTATAAGGGAATGCGTACCAAAAGCACTGCCAAAAAAAGAGCTGTTATTTTAAAAAAATAGGCCCCACACACCCTTCCCTGCGGCTGAAAAATAAAGTCTAAAATAGTCGATCTATGCTTTTCCCAATAACCGGCCGACCCTGTTTCTTTCTTGGCATACACAAGTCTTAAAAATGCTGTGCCATGCGTAGCAAAGGCCAATACCCAAAGAACCAAAGCGATGTTGTTAAACAACAAGCCGAGAGCAATATACACCATTCTCTCGCCTCTTTCCCAGAAGCCCACGCGGCATTTTGAGATCAAGCATTCGGCGCGCGCACGCACATAGCTGATCAAAAAGGAACCGAGCCAAGCACTAACCGCCAACATTGCATGCATATAATGATTGTGGCGTACACAGAAGAAAAATAAGCCCGCGAATATAAACCCATCTCCGTATCGGTCTAGCGAAGAGTCTAATATTGCGCCAAAGGAATTTGAGGTCTTGGACAAACGCGCAACTGCCCCATCCATAAGATCCAGACAGCCTGATAGCATAACCATGGTCCCAGCCCAAAGGAACTTTCCTTTATATATAAGGACAGCCGAAAAAAACGCGCAAAGCAATCCTAGAATCGTCAGAAAATTTGCGCTGAAACCTGCTTTAACAAAAATTGCAGCAATGCTGTTTTTTATTTTTTCCATAATTAAAGCCGAGATGATGTGTGGTCAGTATAAAATGGAGCGGGTGGCGGGAATCGAACCCGCGTAACGAGTTTGGAAAACTCGGATTCTACCATTGAACTACACCCGCGAAAGACGAACAATCCGCAACGCCACATAATCTACCAGAAGATCTCCACATTCTCAAGCGGCTTTCTGGCCTGATAATATCTTATTCCTCTTCTCCCAATCTTCTACTATACCCGAGACAACTTTAAAAAGAGGGTGCGGCTTAATATTTTTAATTTTCAATAATTCCTTGTGTTTCAAAGGGTCCCTTGTTCTCAGTTTATGCATTAACCATTTGAATTCATACCTCAACTGTCCCCGAGTCACTGGGATCATCCGTACGGTTTTACTTTTCCTAATGGATTTAAAAGAATATCCGCGCTTTTGGGCTTCTTTTCGGATCACATAAAGATAGGCCGCGATAGCAGTTTTGGGGTTGGAATGCTTCTTAAATCGGATAAGCTGAGGGTGATATTGATAGCTGCGTGTTTTTCCAGCTAAAACTTTTCTAGCAAGCAACGCTTCCCGCCAAAGCGCAACTAACCCCTTAGCATCAAGATAACAAGGGTGAATGCTCCATAAACGCATTGAACCGCGCGAAACTAGCTATTCATGAACTCTTTTATCTTGTTTTGAATCGAAGCTTCAAATTCTTTTTGTGCAGATTCTCTCGGATCAGGAGGCATTGATTTGATCTTTTCTGCGAATGCTTTTCTCAACTCACCGATATGCTTATTAAATTCCTGCTGTTTTACCTCTTTGGGTCCGAGCGGCATCGATTTTATCTTTTCATCCAGTTCTTTTTTATCCTTTGCAACTCTTTCCTGAAACTCTTTCTGCATGTCTTCTTTAGGATCAGGAGGCATTGCCTTCAGATCCTTCTGGAAGTCTTCTGTCTCCTTTTTGATCTGGTCATTCAAATCTCTCTGAGCCTGTTCCTTGGGCCCAGCGGGTATTTCTTTCAGCTTCTTTTCGAATTCCTGACGCTGCATTTGGATCTCCGCCTGGAACGCCTTTATCTGCTGCGGATCCTTTGTTGGACGCTGTTGCGCAGAACTCGGTTGCTGGGCTCCCTGCAACTTGGCTCCTCCGCCCATCGTCTGACTTAGACGCTGCATCATTGAGGGCGCTTTTTGATCTCCGCTTTCCGCTGGACCGGAGGACCCTTGCTCGGCGCCAACGCCTTGAGCTTCATTAACTCCATTTTGATCCCCTGTCTGCGAACTTGCTTGAAGCATTTCCATCAGCTTCTTTTTCGATTCGTTATCACGCGCAGCTACTTCGGACATGATCTCTTTTTTCTTACTTAATACGGGGGACATTTGTATCCAGACCTGCTTTTTCTCCTGTTCTCCCGGAAGTTTCTTTGCATCTTCATCTAAAGACTGTAATTGTTTATCAAGGAGCGCGATCTCTTCACTTTTTGTCTTGAAATAACCATATTCCTGTTCGGTAAAGTCTTTTAGACTCTGCCATTGAGTTTGTCCGGCCGCAGGAGAACCCGCCTGAGCGGATGCCTGCGATATAGACAATATCGAAGCTGCGCTGATCAAAAATAAAGATAAGGTTATCTTTTTCATTTTGTCTCCTTTTGTTTGTCTTTAAACCATGCGTCCTGCAACTTTATATTTTCTATTAATGGTGGGCAGGGAAGGATTCGGCGCCCTTTGCGGCATTGCATGTCCGCTTCGGGTCGGCCAGTCGCCACATTCACTGCTCCTGAGCGTCGCAGCTCATAACACGCGGCTCTCTTCGAATCCTCGAAGACCCACTAATACAAAAATATGGTGGGCAGGGAAGGATTCGAACCTTCGAAGGCATAGCCGACAGATTTACAGTCTGTTGCGTTTGACCGCTTCGCTACCTGCCCGAATTTTTAATCCGAGCTAGCGGCCAGAATTGAACTGGCGACCTGCCGCTTACAAGGCGGCTGCTCTACCAACTGAGCTACGCTAGCAAAAATCCGTATAATTACTTCTTAAACGCTTTTGGCAAAAAACGAATGATATCGCTCGCTATAAGGCTGAGCTCACCGCGTTCTTTAACAGCCAGATCAGCTGCCTTTCCGTGAAAATAAACCGCCCAGCAGGCCGCTTCAAAAGGTTCTAACCTCTGGCAAACAAATGCTGTAATGATCCCCGCAAGCACGTCTCCCGATCCGCCTTTGGCCATACCGGGATTGCCTGTTGAATTCACATAACAACGGTCATGGTGAACAACAAGCGTGCCTCTTCCTTTCATGACAAGCACCACATCATAGAACTTAGAAAGTTTTTTTGCAAGTTTGATACGCTGATCTTTATTTTCCGGCCATTTTTCCGAGAAAAGACGCTCAAATTCCTTCTTGTGAGGAGTGATGACAAGCTTTCCCTTGTGGGATAAAATTTCTTTACGCTTTCTTTTAAAACTATTGATCCCATCTGCATCCAATATTGTCGTCACTGAAATCGAACGGACCAATTTTCTGACCAGCTTTTGCGTTTCGGTATTTTGTGAAAGGCCCGGGCCTATCAAAAGACCATTGGCCCTTCTTTTATCAATGAAATTTTTTATTGCCGAATAAGCAGAAAATCGCGGTGATGCTTCTTTTGTTTCTTTTAGCGGCAATTGCATGACTTCGGGAATGCTTTTTGCGGCGATTGGAAGCAGGCTTTCGGCAAGGCCCAACGTCACAAGACCGCTGCCTGATTCAAGCGCTGCACGCGAAGCCAAAATCATGGCGCCTGTCAAACCACGTGAACCGGCAAGGATCAACGCGTGCCCGAAACAGCTTTTATCTGAACCCTTTTTTCTAGGTAATAAAGGGAAGTTTTTGGGAGGCAGTGAAGATCTCATTTAAAAAGAAGCATTGCGCTGGCCACGGCGTAATTTTCCGTGTGCGAAAGACTAACGACCACGTCTTTTAATTTCCTTTTTCTTCTTACTTTTTCGGCGTCGCCATGCCATCTCACGATAGGCTTTCCATAAGCGTCATTCAATATCTCCACATTTTTCCAACCAACGAAATTTCTCTCAACTTCACCAAGCGCCTTGAAAATCGCTTCCTTCGCGGCAAAACGTGCCGCTAAATGTTGGTAAGGAAATCTCTTAGAATTTGCGTAGGCCAATTCCCGCTTTGTATAAACTTTATTCAAAAAGCCTTCTCCCCAACGCTTACTGACCCGGCTTAACCGTTTGATCTCAACGATGTCTATCCCGATCGCCTGCGTAGCTCTTTTTTTCGCCGAATTTTTTTTCATCTCTTGATAAGTTCCATCATCTCTTTGACGGCATTTTCAAAACCAACCCAGAGAGCCCGTATCACGATCGAATAGCCGATATTGAGCTCATCGATGCCTTTGATCTTGGTGACCGCGATGACATTTTTATAATCAAGTCCATGACCGGCATGCGCATCAAGCCCCGCATCTTGAGCAAGCCTCACGGCCTTCTTAAGACGATCCAGTTCCCTCCTCGTTCCCTGCGCACTTCTCTGCTCGGAATAAGTACCAGTATGAAACTCGACTGCATCAGCTCCTATCTTTTTTGCCATAGCGATCTGCTTCGGATCCGGATCGATAAAACAGCTGACCTCTATCTTTTTCTTGCGAAAAATCTCCATACAGCGCACAAGCCGGCTTTTTTCACTCAAAAGATTCAAACCGCTTTCCGTCGTCATCTCTTCCCTTTTTTCTGGCACTAAAGTCACCTGATCCGGCCGAAGTTCGGCAGCAATCTTTACAATAGAAGGTGCTAATGACATTTCCAAATTCAGCTTGATCTTCAAAACCTTTTTGACCTTAAAAAGATCTGAATCCTGGATATGTCTTCTATCCTCCCTTAAATGCATGACAATCGAATGCGCTCCTACTTTTTCGCAAATTTTAGCGGCATTTACGGGATCGGGCTCTTTACCTCGGCGAGCCTGCCGCAAAGTAGCGACATGATCGACATTAACTCCCAATTTCATCAAGTAATTCTCCAGATGTGATTATTTTTTTTCTTCGACGGGGGGTTTTTCGACAATTTTTTCAAGCGGCACCGTTACATCCACTGTATAGGGTGATCCTGCCAGCGGAATGCCGGCAACGCTTTCCAAAGGAATTTTCCGGGTCGTTGTTTTGGTGTTTTCACTGATATCAACAAGCGCTGTTTCAGCAACTGATGCTTCCTCCAGCAATGCCTCAGGACCCACAACAACCACACGAGCCGGATTGGTAGAAACTTCATCCGCTAGAAGCTTGTAACCATCCGGAGGGGCCGTCGCCAGCCTGACTTTTACGGGAAGGTCTTTAGCAGTAAGTTTGATCAGTTTATAAGAAGGGTCTGAGACTTTCTTTTCTTTTTCGGTGCTATTGATCTCACCCATGATATAAAAATACGTTAGGATCGCCGAGATCAAAGCCGCAATTTTTAGCGCCCAGGAACCTTTCAGTAAATTCACGCGCGCTCCTTTCTGAACAGGAATTTTTTATTCTTTGAATTCGCCTTTTGAGGCTGATAAAGTTCCAGAAGATAGTTCCTGAGCCTTTCTTCATCTATATCCCGAGTGATCTTAGCCTGGCTCATCACCGAAATGATCCCCGTTTCCTCAGACACGACAATCACCAACGCATCTGTTTCTTCGCTTAGACCCAAACCTGCTCTATGCCGCGTGCCGAGCGTCTTAGAAAGTTTTTGGCTTTGAGAAAGCGGGAAGAGACAGCCTACTGCAACAACGCGTCCGCCATGGATCACAACGCCGCCGTCATGAAACGGGGTGTTGGGCATGAATATCGTAAATAAAAGTTCGGATGTTAAAACGCCGTCAAGCGCGATGCCGCTTTCAATATACGGCTTCAAATTAATCTCTTTCTCTATGGCTATCAACGCACCGATCTTATTTTTCGACATTGAAATGACCGCCTTCACAATCTCATCGACAAGCCGCTCTTCTTTGAGGAACAGTTTGAATAGCGGGCTTTGACCGATACGCGTCAAGCCACGTCTCAACTCCGATTGGAAAATGATGAAAAAACCTATGATAGAGATCTGGAATAAATGAGAAAGTACCCAGCGGATGGATTTAAATTCGAAGATCTCGGCCGCAAAAAAAACCACAACGATGAACACAAGGCCTTTTAAGGCCTGCACCATTCCGCTGTCTTTGATATACACGAACAACAAATAATAAGCAAACCAGAACACACCGATCTCAATTACCGGCCGCCAATAGGCCTTGAGGATTTGAATGGCCATGGCCTGATCAAAATGCATGCTCTAAAATCCTTGTTTTTTTAGTATGAGGTTGGGAACAGGCGGCATCGGCTAATGTTGCGACATGCTTATGAGGCAGAACATCATGGACTCTTAAAATATGAGCTCCTTTGTGAATAGCAATCACTGCGGCAGCCAAAGATCCGTAGAGCCTCTCAGAGACTGGTGCTCCGATCACATTGCCGATGAAAGATTTCCGCGATAAACCGACGAGGATGGGAAGCTTTAATTTTAAAAAACGGTTGAGACCGCTCAGGATCTCCATATTTTGGGCTGTTGTCTTACCAAAACCGAAACCTGGATCGATAATAATGTTTGAGCGATCAACGCCAGCGTCAAGAGCAGTTCCCGCTGCATCGGCTAAATAAGAGCTAATTTCAGCAAAAAGATTCTTGTATTGAGGCTTTATCTGCATCGTTTGGGGATGGCCTTGCATGTGCATCAGAACGACTCCCGCTTTATATCTGGCGATCATTTTTGCCAAGCGTTTATTACCGCGCAACGCATAAATATCGTTGATGATCGATGCTCCCTCATCCAAGGCCATCTGAGCAACTTGATGCTTATAGGTATCAACGGATATAGGGATTTGGATCGTACGCGATAATCGTTTCAGAACCGGGCGCAATCTGTTTATTTCTTCGCGGGCTAGAAGCGGAATTGAACCCGGTCGCGACGATTCTCCGCCAACATCGATCAGATGTGCGCCCTCTTCGGCCATTCGAACCGCATGCGCCTCTGCAGCGCCTGGGTCTATAAAACATCCGCCGTCACTAAAAGAATCGGGGGTCACATTCAGGACCCCCATGATCTTTGTTTCGCGCCCTAAGCAAAGCTTGGCGCCGCCGATGTAAAGATCAAACTGCGGCCGCTGGGATTCCGACAATGGTTCTGACTTCCTCTGCGTCCAAGACTTCTTTTTCAAGAAGCGCTTTAGCAAGCGCTTTGAGCTGCTCCATGTGAGCGGTCAATGCATTCTTGGCCTTTACATAGGATTCGTCGATGATGCTTTTAATTTCATTGTCGATCATGCGCGCCGTTTCTTCGCTGAAATTCCTTTCCTCTCCTAAGTCTCGGCCCAAGAACACTTGGTGGTCTCTGCGTCCTAACGTGAGATTTCCCATTTTATCGCTCATACCAAATTCGCAGACCATGCGTCTGGCGATATTCGTAGCCACTTCAAGGTCATTGTGAGCGCCTGTCGTGATCTCGCCGAAATTAAGTTCTTCGGAAGCACGTCCGCCTAAAAGAACGACCAATCTACCTAAAAGTTCTTTTTTGGATGTGAGATATCGATCCTCCAGGGGTACCTGCATCGTATATCCTAAAGCAGCTGTACCGCGCGGAATAATCGAAACTTTATGCAGCGGATCCGTACCAGGAACCAAAAGCGCTAACAAGGTGTGTCCCGACTCATGATAAGCCACAATAGTCCGTTCCTTCTCAGATATGATACGACTCTTTCTCTCAGGGCCGGCCATCACGCGTTCAATCGACGCCTGCAATTCGGACATACCGACACCTTCTTTATTGTTTCGCGCCGCAAGAAGCGCTGCTTCGTTCGCCAAATTCGCGATGTCGGCGCCCGAAAAGCCGGGCGTCTGACGCGCAATCGATTTTAAATCTACGTTATCAAGAAGCTTAATATTTTTCGTATGGACTTTCAAAATTTCCTCGCGGCCGTTCAGATCAGGGCGATCAATCACGATCTGTCTGTCAAATCGACCGGGCCGTAACAGCGCGGGATCCAGCACATCTGGGCGATTAGTGGCTGCGATCAGAATAACAGCGGCTTGGGTGTTAAATCCATCCATTTCAACTAAAAGCGCGTTCAATGTCTGTTCGCGCTCATCATGGCCTCCACCGATGCCTGCAAAACGTTGACGCCCAACGGCATCTATCTCATCAATGAAAATAATGCAGCCTTTACCGGTCGTTTTGACCGTCTTCTTTGCCTGATCAAAAAGATCTCTCACGCGTGAAGCGCCGACACCCACGAACATTTCAACAAAGTCCGAACCCGATATCGAAAAAAACGGTACATCCGCTTCTCCGCTGACTGCTTTCGCTAAAAGCGTCTTACCCGTACCGGGAGGGCCCATCAGCAGAACGCCTTTCGGGATCTTTCCGCCGAGCCGTTGAAATTTTTTGGGTTCTTTTAAAAATTCGATGATCTCATTTAATTCCTCTTTCGCCTCCTCCACTCCGGCGACATCCTGAAACGTTATCTTAGTATTCGATGATAGACGCGCCTTGGATTTTCCAAACGACATAATCCTTCCGCCCCCCGCTGCACCAGCGCCACGGTACATCAAGAACCAAAAGAGTCCGACAAAAAGCACGGGACCTATAACAGCATAAAGAAGCTGCGCCCAAAATGTTTTTTCCGGACGAATCTCGTAATTCGGCAAATTTTGCCTTAAGATCCTTTCCATATCCGGATCGTGCTCGGGCAACATTACTCGATATTTCTCCCCGCTTACCAGATCGCCGGTCACTTCATTGGCCACGCGAATCCCTGATTTAATAGTTGGCTTGGATGTATTCGCCTCGAGCATTGAGGAAAATTCGCTATAAGTCAGCTGGCGATTTTGTTTTTCAAGAGGTAATGACCCTAAACGGGTAAAATAAAAAATACTTAGAAAGAGCAGGATCCACAAAAATATGGGCCCGGGAAACCACTCTCTAGAATCTTTTTTTGGATTCTGTTTTTGATTTTTATCGAATTGACTCACTTAAGAAACCCCTTTTATTCTTCGGATCCATCAAATAATCTCTTTACCGGTCTTTTACTTGCTATATCCAATATAGTGGAAGTCGCATTATATCAGAATAGATTCCCTTTGCAAAGAACGAATGAAAAAACATCTTCTTTGCTTGACAATCCAGACTCCAATTTATATACTTACCGAATGTTAATAAACCTGTTCTATAACCCGTTGAACCTGTTGAGCTATCATTTGTCGGCCTGTATTATTTAATCCCTAATTATATCTAGATCATGAAAAAAATAAGATTGGCTATAGTCGGTGTTGGGAATTGTGCAAGCTCACTAATCCAAGGGATTGAATTTTACCGCCGCACTAATTCTCAAAACGGTCACCGCGACGCTTTAGGACTCATGAATTATGAGATCGGCGGCTATCGACCTCAGGACATAGAGGTGGTTTGTGCATTCGATATTGATGAGCGTAAAGTGGGCTTACCTATTAAAAAGGCTATTTTTCAAGCTCCTAACTGTACACAGCTGATCACCAATCACCTTCCGGCGCCCAACGCAATCGTTCAAATGGGCGAAATCCATGACGGCATCGCTGAGCATATGAAAGACTACCCCAAAGAACGTACTTTCATCTCCAGTCATGCAAAACCCGTTGACGTAGCAAAGGTCCTTAAAAAATCAGGTGCTGAAATTTGCATCAGTTACTTACCAGTAGGCTCGGCAAAAGCGGCGGAGTTTTACGCAGAAAAATGCTTGGAAGCTGGCGTCAGTTTGGTCAATTGTATCCCCGTTTTTATCGCGTCGAATCCCCAATGGGCCAAGCGTTTTGCAGATCGCGGGATCCCACTAGTCGGTGACGATATCAAATCACAAGTAGGAGCAACGATCGTCCATCGAACATTGGCCAAGCTGTTTGAAGATCGAGGCGCGAAGATCGACCGTACTTATCAGTTGAACACAGGCGGCAACACTGATTTCCTGAACATGCTGAACCGTTCACGTCTCAAATTCAAAAAAATTTCTAAAACTGAATCCGTTCAATCCCAACTGACTGAAAGACTTGATTCCGAAAATATCCATATCGGGCCCAGTGACTACGTGCCTTGGCAGAATGACAACAAAGTAGCGTTCATCCGAATCGAAGGTCGAGGATTCGCTAATGTTCCACTCAGCATGGAAGTGCGTCTTTCTGTCGAAGACTCCCCTAATAGTGCTGGCGTGGCCGTCGATGCGATCCGCTGTCTCAAGATCGCGCGTGAAAGAAAAATCAAAGGACCGCTCTATTCAGTTTCGGCATATCTTATGAAGCATCCTCCCAAACAGTATTCGGATGCGCAAGCTAAAGAGCTCATTCAGGATTTCATTTCCGGTAAGCGCAAAGACTAATTCTTTAAAATAATTCCATTTTAGTTTTAGAGCAAATAAGAGCCCCCTTGGGTTTTGGCCCAAGGGGGTCTTTTACTGCGAATTACTTTTAAAGCGTCTTCTTAGAACGCAACCTTCACAGAACCAACGATATCGCTGGCCGTCTTATCGTTGCCATTGTCATAGAAATTGCCCGGAACAAACCAACCCACGAGCAAACCGAATGTTACATCTTCGGTATAGTCATAGGTAGATTGCAGGTCGATTTCATAGCCAATTTGCGAATCCTTAGTGGCGGAAGATTGCACACCAGGAGTGGTATGGACTTTAGCATCGTTCCATAGATATGTGAACGAGGCCTCGAGCAACAGATCTTCCATAGGCTTTAAAGAGCCCTTGACCTGAATAAATTGCTCGTTAGTCGTGGCTGGCTGGTCTACAGGATCAGCGGTACCGTAAACAAATTCACGGAAATCCGCATAAGCTGTCCAGAACTTACCACGATAGAGACCATTCCATGCCCCATAACTAGACGTGCTGGCTGAGAGATCCTCTTCACCCGAGAACAACACATATTCAATCGTCAATTCAGGCTTCCATGTGTAGTCCCAACGATAGGTACCGAACACATCGGTCGCCCATGCGGAACGATCACGGCGAGGGTTAGTCGCTGCTGCACGATAGTTACCGAACTGATAAGCCAACTCACCACCGATCGTGATCTGTGAGATAGGATCGAACTGAACACGGCCACCAATGGTGTGCGTGTCATTGCTGCCAACTGTTGTGCTGCCACCGCTAAGAGCCGATCTATCAAGCTCTCCAACGTAGTAGCCTTCAGCCACGGCATTGTACTCCGCGAACTTGTAGTTCACATTCGCGATGTAGAGATCCTTATCATCTTCAGAGTTCACCGAATTCTCGAATATCTTGGAATAGACGAGGTCTATGGTCCAAGGATTGAAATCGAGAGTGGCGCGGACAGCATCAAACGCCGTAGAGACAGAATATTCATCTGCCACTGTGGTCGATTGAGTATCCCACACGGTATTATTGTTCCCGATGATAAATCCACGACCAAACCAAAGATCCTGACGACCAATGGTCAGCGTGAGCGGAGAATAAAAGATCTCCTTCATCTGCACATAGGCCAGGTCCAGATCGATGTCGAATTCGTTGGCTTGGTTGTTGGGTGTAGTCGCGTACGTTCCGCTAGCTGGATCGACAAATTGATGTGCGTTCCAGTCTCTTTGGTTCACGATATTGATCACGGTAGAGACGTTATCAGTCAAATCCGCAGAAATTTCGACCTGCGTATTTGTTCTGTAAAAGTCCGCCGTGTTCTCACGGAACGTTGGAGTCGTAGCTGCAGCAAAGGCACCGCCGCCCGTATAGCTGGCCGTAGCTGTGCCAACCGGGGTGATAGCGATGTCATTGCTCGACTTTAAGTCGTAGTTATGACGATTGAACCAGTAAGCGTCGATAGCGCCGCTCACCTTGACGTTCTGTGTTTCGGCATATGCGGGAACTGCAAAAGCCACCGCAAGCGCCAACACAAATAACGCTTTTAATGATTTCATTTAAATCCTCCAAATTGCTTTTATTTTCTTAGTTAGGGCACTGCTTTTAGGGTAGCTAGCTTATCGGGCTAGCTTGCAGCCTTGAGCCGATTAGGTTTCCTCCCCCCTTTCTTTGGCGTGTGTAGGCTACATTGGTTGTAAGTGAAATACAACTGAGGACTAAGGTAACAAATACCCTTCGATCTGTCAAGTAACTTTTATTAATTGTTAACAATATTGTAATGAAGCTATGGTTCGTTAATCAGAATCGGAAGAAGGATGGTGCCCCGGGGCAGAGTCGAACTGCCGACACCAGGTTTAGGAAACCTGTGCTCTATCCATCTGAGCTACCGGGGCGAAATGCCCTTAGGCTGAGCCTCAGCCAAAACGCGAAGTTTTTTCAGCGCGGAAGCCTCTATCTGACGGACACGTTCTCGCGTAATCTTAAAAATCTGAGCGGCTTCATTTAAGGTATGAATCTCCCCGTCCTTTAAGCCGAAACGAAGTTCCAATATCGCTCTTTCACGCGGATTAATCTTATCTAAGAGACCTGCTATCCGCTCACCGCGGAACATTTCATCTACCCGATCCTGAGATGAGCTGGTAGCCACGTCTTCTATGAGGTCCAGCATCGATGCTTCACCTTCTTCTCCGATCGGCTGGTCCAGAGATGTCGTACCCTGATCCATCTGCTGCAAATCCCTGATCTTGGAAACTGATAATTTCATCGCGCGTGCAAGCTCCGAAACCTTGGGTTTGCGGCGTAAACGATGCGTCAAGCGCTCATTCACTTTTCGAAAACGTGAAAGCGTTTCGACCATGTAAACAGGGATCCTCACTGTCTTTCCCTGGTCCGCCAACGCGCGCGTGACATGCTGCTTGATCCACCACGCAGCGTAGGTTGAAAACCGATAGCCTAATTTCGGATCGAACTTGCTTACGGCTTTCATGAGCCCAAGATTCCCTTCTTCGATCAAATCAAGAAATGGAACACCAAATTTTGAATACTGTTTGGCGATATTGATCACAAGTCTAAGATTTGAGCGGATCATGATGCGGCGAGCTTGTCCGTCGCCGCGTTTGATACGGCGGGCTATTTTCAGCTCTTCCTCCGGCGTGAGAAGAGGGATGTCTTTAATATCTTTAATATATAATTTTAAAGCATCCATAAAATAGACCTTATGTTTTGGCGTATTTTCTTCAGGACTTTTGCTTCTCCTTTAACACCGCTTGGGCCGCTGACAAACGCGCGATAGGAACACGGAATGGCGAGCAGCTGACATAATCCAAAGAGGTCCTGTGGCAGAACTCAATCGATGCCGGGTCTCCTCCATGCTCTCCGCAGATCCCGACTTTCAGATTCTGCTTCACACCGCGGCCTTTGGAAACTGCCTGTTCGATCAAACGACCGACACCGAATTGATCCAAAGAAACGAACGGGTCGACCTTAAGAATACCTCTCTCTATATAATAAGGCAGGAATTTGCCTATATCATCTCTTGAGAAACCAAAAGACATCTGCGTGAGGTCGTTCGTTCCGAAGCTGAAGAACTCCGCTTCTCTGGCAAGATCGTCAGCGATCACAGCCGCACGCGGGATCTCTATCATGGTTCCTACAAGATAGTTGATCTTCATTTTATAGCGCTTCATCACATCTTCAGCGACTTTGATGACATCTTGTTTGGTAAACGTAAGTTCTCCGAGAATACCGACCAGCGGGATCATGACCTCAGGAACAACTCGTATATTTTCTTTCGCAAGCTCGCAAGCCGCTTCGAATATCGCTTCCGCCTGCATCCGGTAGATCTCAGGGTAAGTCACGGCCAAACGGCATCCGCGGTGACCCAGCATCGGATTCACTTCGTGAAGCGATTGGACTTTTTGCTGAAGCTCCTTAACGGAGATCTTCATGTCCTTGGCGACTTTTTTCAGCTCGGCTTCGCCTTTCGGTAAAAACTCGTGCAGCGGCGGATCCAATAAACGGATCGTCACAGGAAAGCCTGTCATCGCCTTAAAGATCCCCTTGAAATCTCCACGCTGGAGCGGCTGAAGTTTTTTAAGTGCTTTGATCCTATCTTTCTCGTTCTCCGCCAGGATCATTTCACGCACAGCTTTCAGACGGTTTTCACCGAAGAACATATGCTCAGTCCGGCAGAGTCCGATACCTTCGGCTCCGAAATCACGCGCGATCTTCGCGTCTTCGGGGGTATCCGCATTCGTGCGGACTTTCAACCGTCTGACTTCATCAGCCCATTTCATGAATTCTCTAAAATCTCCGCCAAGCTCAGGCTGCACAAGCTTCACTCCGCCCAAGATCACTTCGCCGGTAGAGCCGTTCAGTGTGATCACATCGCCTTCACGGACTTTTACCAAGTTGCCGGCAGATTTAACTGTAAAATATTTTCCACTCCCATCGATCTGAATATCACCGCAACCCGCGATGCAGCACTTACCCATCCCGCGCGCCACGACCGCCGCATGGCTTGTCATGCCACCGGTCGCTGTGAGAATTCCTTCTGAAATTGCCATGCCACCGACGTCTTCAGGAGAAGTTTCCATGCGGACAAGCACCACATGCCGGCCTTTGGCTTCGACCCAATCAACCGCGTCTTCAGCATTAAACACAACCTGACCGACTGCAGCTCCGGGCGATGCAGGCAAACCTTTCGCAAGCGTTTTATATTTGATCTTTGTATCAATCGTAGGATGAAGTAATTGATCAAGCTGTTCGGGAGCCACTCTAAGGATCGCCTGCTCCTTGGTGATCAACCCTTCTTTGACCATATCGCAAGCGATCTTCACAGCTGCTGCTGCCGATCGCTTTCCATTCCTCGTTTGCAAAAGGAATAAGCGTTTGTCTTCTATCGTAAACTCAATGTCCTGCATGTCTCGGAAATGGTGCTCGAGCTTCTTATATATTTCCTCAAGCTGCGCATAAGCTGACGGCATGATCTGTTTCAGTTGACTGATCGGCTTGGGTGTGCGGATCCCCGCTACGACGTCTTCACCCTGTGCGTTGATCAAAAACTCGCCGAAGAATTTATGTTCGCCGGTACCCGGGTCACGCGTGAACGCAACTCCCGTGCCGCTGGTGTCACCCATATTACCGAACACCATTGTCTGCACATTTACACCGGTGCCAAGATCATGCGGGATCTTGCTCAGATTCCTATAAGTAATGGCGCGCTGATTGTTCCATGAAGCAAACACCGCGTTACAAGCCAGCCTGAGCTGATTCATCGGATTTTCGGGAAATGCTTTTTTCGTGCTCTTTTTCACATACTCCTTATATTCTCCGACCAGATCCTTTAAGGCTTTAGCATCAAGCTGGGTATCTTCGGTCACTTTTAATTTCTTTTTCTTGGCCGCCAGAATATGCTCAAAACCATGATGCTCCATTTCCAACACAACATTACCGAACATTTGGATAAAACGGCGATAAGCATCATAAGCAAAACGCTCATTGCCCGATTTTCTGATCAAACCTTGAACAGTTTCATCGTTCAGCCCGAGATTCAATATCGTGTCCATCATTCCCGGCAAAGATACTGCCGCACCGCTTCTCACTGACACCAAAAGCGGATTTTCTTTGGAGCCGAAATTTTTCCCCGTCGCTTTTTCGAGGTTCTTTAAATTCTCCTGAATCTCCCCTTCCAGACCATCGGGCCATTTTTCTCCAAGCGCATAAAATTCTTTGCAAGCAACCGTCGATATCGTAAAACCCGGCGGGACCGGAATGCCCAGATTGGTCATTTCAGCAAGGTTCGCACCTTTGCCGCCCAAAAGGCTCCGTTGATCTTTAGTTCCTTCCGCCTTCCCGTTCCCAAAAAAATAGACGTATTTTTTCATCGAGCTTGCGACCCCTTGTTGTTTTGTTTTACTCTCTGTGACTAATGCCATGAATGCACGATCTCCCTTTTATCTTGTTTTCGCCCGTAAAAAAATTATTTGATCTCCGCGCCCGGTACTGCCAAACGGATCTTCGATAAATCCGCAATGTTGTCTGTATAAAGCCGGTTTACGGCGCGGAGAAGCGCCAAACGGTTTTTTCTGATGGTCAGGTCTTCGGCATTGACGAAAACCTTCTCAAAGAATTTATTTAAGATAGCAAAAAAAGCTTCCGCATACAAGCTTGTTGCGAGCTTAAAATTCCTGGATTCAGCAGCTTCCCGGATCGCACGGTGAGATTTCTCATAACTTTCGAAAACCTGCCTTTCCAGATCCTCTTGAAAAAGCGCGGCTTCCGGCTTCTCGGGAAGCGTTTCTTTGACGGATTTCAATATATTGGAAGTTCTCTCGACCACCTTCCAAGTCTCAGAAAAAGAACTTTCTCTAGTCAGCCCAGACAATTCTCCAACACGCTCGTATGCCTCATAAAGATAAAGAGGCTTGGATGCCATGACAGCGTTCACCAAATCTTCCCGAAAGCCCTTTTCAACCAATAATGACTTGAAACGTTCACTAAAAAAAGCTTCTAAACTATCTTGAATGTTGTACGCAACATCTTTTACATTTTGCCCATAATGACGCGAGTCAGAGATCATCTCTGCCAATAAATAAAACAATGAAAAATTCAACTTTCTATCAATGATTATTTTCAGCACACCCGTAGCACTTCGTCTCAACCCATATGGATCCAAACTACTAGAAGGCTGAAGGCCCAATTTAAAACACGCTACAACTAAATCACATTTATCCAGAATTGATAAAAGACTTCCAACTAATGTCTTAGGCAAATGATCCTGAACCGTTCGAGGTAAATATTGCTCACCGATCGCAATAGCAACTTCCGATGGCTCTTTATTTTCTAACGCATAGTACTTTCCTATAATTCCTTGAAGTTCCGGAAACTCCCCTACCATTTGGGTCAAAAGATCGGATTTTCCCAAGTAGCAAGCTCTCTCCAGATTTTTTTGATCATTAGAGGATAAAGCTATTTGTTTACCGATCACTTTGGCTAGACTTACTAAACGATCAGATTTTTCAAGCATTGAACCCGCATTTTTCAAAAATATCAGATTTTTCAATTCCGCGCGTTTTTTCTCCAAAGATATTTTCACATCTTCATTGTAGAAAAAAAGGCTGTCTTGAAGTTTGGCATGAAGAATATTTTCCATGTTATTGGAAATAGTCTTTTTTTCTTTCTCTGTTCCTTTGCCATCCAAGATAGCCAAAAATCTAGGGAGCACTTTGTTGTTCCTGTCCACAAGGCCGAATATCCGTTGTTTTCTCGCCATGCTGACTGTAAGCACTTCCAAAGGTAATTTAAGAAATTCCTCGGCGAACGGCGCGGCCAATCCTTGAGGATTCTCAACAAGAAAATTCACTTCGCTGAGCAGGAACGGGTCATCAACGTATTTTCCCTGATTTGCTCCGGTCAATTTGCCCAGCGTTTCAACGATCAGTTTTTTTCTCTCAACCGGATCGATCACCACACCGTGCTTTTTGAGCAGCGCAAAGTAAGATGGGATATCTTTAACGATATAGCGCGTTCTTTTGCTTTTTGAAAATATCACAGTCTCATTTTTGGCGCGTGTGCGGCCGATCGTGAATGAAACATTTTTATCTCCGTAAAAACAAAGGTAATTCCTGATCGGTCTGGGAAAATAAATGCCTGAGTCATCCCATTTCATGTTCTTCGGAAATGGTAAAGACTTAACAAGCACTTCACAAATCTCCGGTAGAAGCGAGACGGTTTTACGAATCGCTTCGGATTTTTTAACGTGGACAAACTCCTTGCCATTGATCTCTGAAACAATCGTATCTTTCAACGTAAAGCCGCGATGTTTTAAGATCACTAAGAGCTTCTCTGTGGGACTTCCGTCAGCGGCATAGGCTTCCTGTTTTGAAAGCAGCTTGATCATTTCATCTTTCGGCTTTTGCGCAGGCTGCACGTCCGTGGCAAAAAAGATCAGTCTTCGCGATGTCGCCCAGACCGCGTACGATCCCGCGCTGATCCTTTGATCTTCAAAAGCTTTTTTGAATTTCGCAACAAGAACATTTTCACCCGGTGATTCGAATATATCCGCAAGATTCGTTGCCGGAAGCTCCTCGGTGCCAATCTCGAACAAAAAGTCTTTTAATTTATCCGGTGAATTATTTCTTTTTTTCATTGAGAACCACGGTTTCGGGATAATTCTGTAAAAAATAACTCTGTGCGCATCTTTTGGCGAGATTGCGCACACGCGCAATATAAGCCGGGCGCTCGTTGACGCTCACCGCTCCGCGCGCATCAAGCATATTGAAAACATGCGACGTCTTCAAAGTCCATTCGTAGGCCGGCAATACCAGCGTCTCAGGGCCGGGCTCGGTACCTAAAAGACGCTTTGCCTCATTTTCATAAGTTTCAAAAAGCGCCTGCAGCGTCGCCGGTTCGCTTGCTTCAAAATTATAGCGGCAGTATTCCACTTCATATTTCTTACGAAGCTCTCCATACTTCAGATCTTTCGACCACTGCAGATCAAAAAGGTCGTGCTTTTTCTGCAGGAACATGCAGATACGCTCAAGCCCATAAGTGATCTCACAGGATATCGGATTCAGCGTGAACCCGGCCATCTGCTGAAAATAAGTGAACTGCGTGACCTCAAGACTGTCGAGCCACACTTCCCATCCCAAACCGGAAGCCCCCAGCGTCGGTGATTCCCAATCATCCTGAACAAAACGGATGTCATGCTCTTCCAATTTAAGACCTACAGATCTCAGACTGTCCAGATAAAGATCCTGCGCATTTTCCGGTGAGGGCTTGAGAATCACTTGATACTGATAATAATGCTGTGTCCTCAGAGGATTTTCACCGTAGCGTCCATCCGTCGGCCGACGAGTCGGTTGTACATACGCCACATTCCAACCTTGAGGTCCGAGCGATCCGAAAAATGTGGCTGGATGAAATGTGCCAGCGCCTACTTCCATGTCATAGGGCTGGAGCACAGCGCATCCTTTTTTAGCCCAATAATCCGATAACTTTAAGATCAAATCTTGGAAA
Source organism: uncultured Planctomycetia bacterium (assembly GCA_964642015.1). Lineage (GTDB taxonomy): Bacteria > Omnitrophota > Gorgyraeia > 2-02-FULL-51-18 > 2-02-FULL-51-18 > CAZXLF01. The sequence goes on along the minus strand of CAZXLF010000002.1, from coordinate 243,516 downwards.
TAAACCATCAAGACATCCTTTATGGTTAGCGTAAACCGTTTATCGAAAACCGCTCAGCTTACGTTTTAAATCAGCTCCATTTTTTCCAAAAAGATAACAGACTTCAGTTTATTAGACAAATGAAAATCCACAAAACGCCTGAGCGTCTTTTCGAGTTCCACTCCAACCTCTTGCGATACTTTAACATTCTGCAGTTCCTTGAATGGCGCGCGCCTGACGTGCTCCAAAAAATTCAGCGTGCCTCTGGATACAGGGAATCCATTTTTCTCCGAACAATTTTTGCAGCAAATCCCTCCGAGCGGCACGTTAAAAAAAGCCGGTTCCGGGTCGGAGGTTTGGCAGATCACGCAGACCTTGATCTCCGGCATAAGCCCTAAAAGCTCTAGAAGCTTTACTTCATAAATTCGCGCTGTGCGTTTGCATGATGCTCCGCTTGATAAAAATAGAAGCGAATCATGCAAAAGGCTGAAGATCCCAGGGCTCGGATCTTCGGTCTCAACAAGTTCGTTCAAAAGATCAATAAAATAACTCGCGTAAGAAACTCTTTCAAGATCATGCCTAACCTCCGGAAAAAGACCTTCGAGATCGATCTGTGTGATCAAATGAAGATCTCCCCCTCTTTTCCTTTTATAGAACAAGATCTCATTCAGAGAAAAAGGTTCGAGTGTACTGCCAAACCCCGCTCGCGAACCGCGGATACCTTTAACGATACCGCGGATCTTTCCATAGTCGCGGGTATAAAACGTTGCCAAAAGACTCGTGTCGCGGTAGTCCTGAGTTTTTAGTGCAAACGCCTGTGTTTTTGTGGCACTCATTTTTTTCGTCCGTTCGAAGGGATCGCTGCGCCGGCGCTGATCACAAGACGTATTCCCTCTTCAACCGTCAGATTTGACTCGATCACTTCTTCCTTAGGAGCAAAAATAAAATATCCTGTCGCAGGATTCGGGGGATGCGGTAAAAAAATATTCAATATTTCTTTGCCGGTTTTTTCATGGATCTCCCACGGCTTTTCCTGCGTCACAAACCCCAAGGCATATACACCTTTTCGCGGATATTCCACGTAGACCACGCGTTTAAAAATCCCTGTCTTATCTCCAAAAAATGCCTGCGCCACTTCCCGGATCGAGCCGTATATTTTATTAAAGAATGGGATCGTGTCTAAAAACCTCTCCCACGCGGCGAATAATCTTTTAAAAACGAATTTCTCAGCCGTCCATCCGATCAGCACAACAAAAATGACCACGACGGTAAAAATAATGAGCTTCGCTAATAAGACTTTGAATGCTGCATCAAAATCCAGCGGAAGGATCTCAAAAAGCGGGTCCACGACAAAATTATCGGCGAGCCGGATCAGATATTTGATGAAGACTAAGGTCAAAAAGAATGGCGCCAGAGACATCAGCCCTGTGACAAAATGATTCCTAAATTTTTTCCACATAAGGTCCTTTACCTAAAGATCTGAAAAAAAAGAGCTGTGACAAGAAATCCAATGAGCGCTCCGGTGATCACTTCCGATAGAGAATGGATCTTCGCACGCAAACGGCTTTGAGCAACAAGAACGGCCAAAAGAAACATCGCGCCCAAAACAAATGGGTTTGAAAAAGTGAATAACACTGCGGTCCAGATGGAAAAAGCCACGGCCGAATGCCCACTGATGATCCCTCCGCGGAATGGCGTCCCTTGATGAAAGAACGCCTTGCCTGCGATCGTAAAAAATACCACCACTAATAAAGCAACAAATGTGATGTGCCACGAGGCATGGCGTATTCTCATGGCCGTTGCCTGGATCGGCCACGACCAATATTTTGAGAATATAAAAAACCCGACGATCAGCGCATTGACCGCCAATACCAGCACAAATCCCGCCGACACATCTTTGATAATGCGCACATTCGGGTGGGATAACGGCTCCACAAGATCGACCATTTCCTCCACGACTGTATTCAGCATTTCAGCCGCAAGTACAAGACTGATGATCGTGCAGAGAATGATCCATTCCAAACGGCTGACACCTATAAAAATGGCGATCAGGAGAACAAGAAATCCCAACATAAAATGAACGCGCATATTGCGCTCATTCTTGATCACATAGATCACGCCTTCGGCGGCGTCGTTCAAACTCTGAACGAATGTTCTGCGCTGGTGCATAACCGCTTAACTATCCATTCTTGTCGCTGATGCATTCTTTTTCTGTCTTCTGCCTTTTTGTCGTTATAACCTAATAAATGCAATGTGCCATGAATAAGGTATCTTGCTAATTCCTGCTTGAACGAGATCCCCATTTCCTTGGCCACGCATTTCGCCGTCTCAACGGAAACGACCAGATCGCCCAAATGTTTTGATTCTCTTTTGATCAAGCGATCCTGCTCGAACCAGAACGAGATCACATCCGTCGCATAGTCATGATCGAGATACAGCTTATTGATCTTCCGTATCTGTTTATCGTTCGTTAGAAAAACGCTGACTGTTCGCCCTGTTTTCTTTTCAAACTTTAATGTGGCGCTTACGACGCGTTTGACCCAAGATACTTTTAAACCATGCGTCGAGGTCCCGAATCTTACCTCGATCATCAACGAATCTTAATGCCCAGCTCTTTTAGCTGCCGCTCATTCACCGGCGAAGGCGCATCAGTCATCGGGTCAACAGCTTTCTGATTTTTCGGAAACGCAATCACCTCACGGATACTTTCGAGTCCCAGCAAAATGGTCATCACACGATCAATGCCCAAAGCAATGCCTCCATGTGGCGGTGCCCCAAATTCAAACGCCTTCAAAAGAAAAGCAAAACGCACGTTAATATCTTCTTCGGTAAGACCTATCGTATCGAAGATTTCCTTCTGAAGCTTTCGGTCATGAATACGAACGGAACCCGAAGCGATCTCGTTCCCATTCAAAACAAGATCATACGCGCGTGAACGTATCTTCCCAAATTCCCCCATCGGCTTATATTTCGCCCAATCTTCCAGATTAGGACAGGTAAAAGGATGGTGTTCGCTGTTCCACTGTTTTTCCTCATCATTCCACTGAAAAAGAGGAAAATCCGTCACCCAGCTGAAATGAAATGTTCCAGGCTTTACTAATTTTTTCCACTTGGAAATATGCAATCGCAGAGTTCCAAGCAATTTCTGGGCTTTCTTTTTTTCATCGGCAATAAAAAGCAAAAGGTCTCCTGCATTCGCCTTAAAAAGATCGATCAGGCTCTTTTGCGTTTTCTCATCCACGAATTTGGCTATCGGAGATTCCAGTTTTCCGTTCTCCACCTTGAAATAAGCAAGTCCTAAAGCACCTTCGGCTTTTACAAATTCGGTCATATCATCGATGTCTTTGCGAGAAGCTTCGGGCTTCGGAACACAGATGCCGATCACAGCGCCTTTTTCGGAAACAAGCGTGTCTTTGAAAACTCTAAATTCGCAATGTTTGACAAGATCCGACGCGTCGTGAAATTCGAGACCAAACCGCAGATCCGGCTTATCGGAACCATATTTGGCCATCGCATCCTGATAGGTCAAACGCGTGAATGCAGGCAAATCCACATTCAAAACTTCCTTCCATATCGCTTTGACGGTTTCCTCGATGATCGCAAAAAGATCGTTCTCATCCAAAAAAGACATTTCGACATCGAGCTGTGTAAATTCCGGCTGGCGGTCCGCGCGGAGATCTTCATCACGGAAACATTTCGCGATCTGAAAATAACGGTCAAAACCGGATACCATCAGGATCTGTTTGAAAAGCTGAGGCGACTGCGGCAGCGCGTAAAATTCTCCTGGGTTCACGCGGCTCGGCACCAGATAATCGCGTGCACCTTCCGGTGTGGATTTGGTCAAGATCGGCGTTTCAACTTCTATGAAGCCGTGCTTGTCAAATGAACGGCGGATAATCTGATAAACACGGTGGCGTGCGAAAAGATTTTTCTGCACATCCGGATTACGAAGATCCAGATACCGGTAACGCATACGCAAGTCTTCGTTGGTCTCTTGGCTTTTTGTCACTTCAAACGGTAGTGGATTAGATCCAGAGAGAGTTTCGATTTTTGTATCCACTATTTCAATTTTGCCGGTTGAGATTTTTGGATTTTCAGTGCCTTTGGGTCGAATCTGGACCTTTCCTTTGATCTGAACACAATCCTCTGATTTGTAATCCGTGATCTTACCTGAGAAAACAATCTGCGTTTTTCCATACCTATCCCTAAGGTCTAAGAAAACCAATCCGCCGTGATCGCGTACAGTATCCACCCAACCGCACAATGTCACTTCTTTTCCGACATGCCGTTCTGTCAATTCACCGCAAGTGTGCGTTCTTAACATGACTTATGGCTTCGCCTTTGATTCTAATTTTTTGACTATGCCGTCCAGGGATATTTCCTCCTGGGCGCTGCTTTTCATGTTCTTCAGCATGCAAACATTTTTTTTAAGCTCATCCTCGCCCAGGATCAAAACAAAATCCGCTTTGATCTTGTCCGCCGCACGCATCTGGCTTTTTAAGGACTTGGCTGAAAAATCCATCGACGCTGAAAAATTCTCCTTTCGTAACCTGGATAAAAGCTTAAAACCTTCCTGAAAAGCTGCTTCGCCCAGCGTCGCAACAAAAAAAACTTTTTCGGGGTTTTCGGCATCTTTCTGCTCAAGACACATCAAAAGACGTTCCACGCCGATCGCGAAACCGACAGCGCCAGCCGCAGCTCCGCCGAACGTCTCGATCAAATGGTCATATCGCCCACCCGCCGCCAACGCGTCCTGTGCACCAAGTTTAGGATGTGATATCTCAAAAACTGTCTTCGTATAATAATCCAGACCACGTACCATGTAAGGATCGAGTTTGTAAGTCATGTCTGAGGATTCCAGCGCTTGGCAGACTTTATCAAAATGCTCTTTGCTCGGCGCGGACAAATGGCCTGAGATCTTCGGGGATTTTTCGATGATCTCGCGACAGGAACTGTTTTTGCAATCCAAAAGCCGGAACACATTCTTCGTTAAACGATTCTTGCAGTCGTCACAAAGCCGTTCTTTATACGGATCAAAATATTTCTGAAGCACTTTCTTGAACTCAGCCCTTTCTTCAAACGTTCCTAAATTATTCAGCTTTACCTGATAACCGCCTGCTCCCGCCAGGTCCAAAAATAATGTGAGCGCTTGAAGCGTCTCCGCATCAGCATAAGGACTGTCGGTCCCGAGCGTCTCAACTCCTATCTGATGGAACTGCCGAAGCCGGCCGGCTTGAGGCCTTTCGCTGCGGAACATCGGGCCCAAATAAAAAAATTTGCAAAGTCCCTGGGTTTTATCAAAGTTGTTCTCAAGGTAAGCCCGCACGATCCCGGCCGTTCCTTCAGGCCTCATTGCGACCCTTTCTTTCGAACGGTCCTCGAATTCGTACATTTCTTTTTGGACCACGTCCGTTTCGTTTCCAAGCGCTCGAGTAAAAAGTTCTTTTTGTTCAAGGATGGGGGTTCTTAATTCTTCAAAACCAAATCGCTGGAACACGGCGCGGGCGCAGGATTCCGCATTCTGAAAAAGAAGCGCGTCTTTCCCGTAAATATCATGCGTTCCGCGTAATCGCTGAAATTTCATCAGTTCCTTTTAAATTAATGAGGGGTAAGATGGCCGTGTCCCCGATGTGATAGATTCGAATGAACGCTATTGCAAATCAATCGAGGTTTAGGCCAAAAGAAAGGCGTTATTTCACGTCCCGCTTCATGATAAGGCCAGGCTTGAATACCACGACCTTTTTGGGCGGCACCGGCACTTCCTGTCCCGTGCGCGGATTACGGCCAAGGCGTCCGCGCCTGGATTTTATCTTGAATATACCAAAATTCCTGAGTTCTACGGTCTGCCCCGCGGCCAAGTATTCGGTGATCTTATCAAGCGCGTACTGCACCACTCGCTTGACGTCTATCTGTTTAATACCTGTCTCGCTGGAAATCTTGAGCACGATATCTTTTTTCGTTATGGCCACGATACCCTCCTTATAAGAAATTTCTTGGAAAACCTGAGACGATCTATGACTTATCCGAGATCGCGTAAATTGCGTATGATATTATCATATAATAACTTACAGTGTCAATTAAGGCTATATTTTGAGGCTAACGGCTTCTTCACCGGCTAATTGCTTAAGAGAGGATACTAGCGCTTCATTGGGACGGACAAAAAGGGTGCGGTCTACGAGCATTTCTGAACATATGTTGTTCTGATCGACGAACTCAAGATAAACCGGGATCGTGCCAGGATGCTGGGATAGCGTTTCCTGCAGATTTTTCAATAAATTCTCCTGTATATTCTCAGCCGGAAGTTTGACTCGAATACTTCGCGCGAATTTCTTATGAATATCGGCAAGCGGAACGATCTCGCTGACCAAAAGCTTTGGGTCCTGTTCCTTATTGTCCACATTGCCTTTAAAAAATAAGATCGCATCCTTGGCAAGTTGATTTCCATATTCCTTGAACGTTTTAGGAAAAACCAGCATATCAACCGTTCCGTCCAGATCTTCAAGCCCAACGATCGCCATTTTTTCCTTATTTTTCTTGGTTTGGGTGAATTTTAATTTATTCACGATGCCGCCGATCACGATCTCTTCCCCATCGCGGCGCTGTCCTATCGTTGCCGTGGACGCTGTCGAATAACCTTTGAGTTCTCTGTGGTAACGGTCAAGCGGATGGCCCGTCACGTAAAATCCCAACATTTCCTTTTCGTTCATAAGCTTTTCGTTGTCGGTCCATTCCGGGATCGAAGGAATATTGTGGAACTTGTTTTTAAACTCGTCCTCTTTTCCAAAAGAATCAAAGAATGACTTCTGCCCGCTTTCCCTGTCCTTTTGTATTTCGCCGCCGATCGTTAAGGCGTCATCCAGTATCGCAAATAACTGCGATCTAAAAAGCCCCATCGAATCAAAAGCTCCGCACTTGATAAGACTTTCAAGGACTTTCCGGTTCACAACGCGCAGATCCACGTTCTCCGCAAAATGATAAAATGACTTGAAGCGGTTCTGCTTAATCCGTCCCTGAATGATCGCGTCGATAGCCGTTTGTCCGACATTTTTGACCGCCGACAGACCGAAGCGGATCGTATCGGCCGCCACGACCGTGAATTGAGGAAAACTTTCATTCACATCCGGCGGAAGGACCTTTAGATTCATATGCTTGGCTTCATCGATATAAAGCACCACTTTATCAGTATTGTCTTTTTCTGATGACAGAAGCGCCGTCATGAATTCCACCGGATAATTGGCCTTCAGATACGCGGTCCGGTAAGAGATCATTGCGTAAGCGGCAGAGTGGCTTTTATTAAAACCATATCCGGCAAAATGGACGATAAAATTGAATATCTTGTCGGCAATCCTTTTTTCGATCTTATTCTGCGCGCATCCTTTCACAAAATCCTCGCGTACTTCCTGCATGACCTCTTCTTTCTTCTTTGAGATAGCGCGCCGCAGAGAATCGGATTTACCCAGAGAAAATCCGGCAAGTACGTTGACGATCTTCATGATCTGTTCCTGGAAAACAATAATGCCGTAAGTATCTTTTAAGATGGGCTCAAGCAACGGATGGTCATAGGCGATCGGGATCTGTCCGTGCTTCCGCTTAATAAATTCATCCACCATACCCGAGCCGATAGGACCAGGACGGTAAAGAGCCAAAATAGCGATCAGGTCTTCAAATTTATCCGGTCTCAGCTTTTTCAGAATATCGCGCATCCCTGAACTTTCAAGCTGGAACACTCCTATGGACTGCGCTTTAGAAAGCATGTCAAAAGTCTTTATGTCGTCATAGGGGATCCTTGCCCAGTCGATATCTTTTTTCTGGATACGCTTGATGATCTTCTGTGTATCATCGATCACGGTCAGCGTGCGTAAACCCAGAAAATCCATTTTAAGCAGGCCTATCTTCTCAAGCGACTCCATCGAATACATCGTGGAGATCTGTCCATCCCCTGTTTTAAAAAGCGGGACATGCTCTCTTAATGGCCTCTCGCTGATCACGACACCCGCCGCGTGCGTCGAGGCATGCCTCGTCATCCCCTCCAAGATCTTGGATGTATCGATAAGCTGGGTGATCTGCGCGTTCGTTTTATAGAGCGATTTTAATTCCGCTTCCCGCTCAAGCGCGGTTTCGATCGTGATATCCAGTTCAGCGGGGATAAGCTTTGCTATCTTATCGACTTCGGCGTACGGCATTCCCATCACGCGCCCGACATCGCGGATAACGGCCTTTGCCATCATGGTCCCGAACGTGATGATCTGAGCGACATTATCCTTGGAATATTTTTCGGTGACATACTTAATGACTTCATCGCGGTTCTCGTAGCAAAAATCAATGTCGATATCAGGCATGCTGACGCGTTCCGGATTCAAAAATCTTTCAAAAAGCAGATCGTATTTCAATGGATCGATATCGGTGATCCTCAGAGCATAGCTCACGACGCTTCCGGCGGCAGAACCTCGGCCCGGACCGACCGGGATATCCTTTTGTTTTGCAAAATGGACAAAATCCCAGACGATCAGAAAATAACTGATATAGCCGCTTTTTTGAATGACGTTCAATTCATGTTCGACGCGCTTTTTGATCGCATCCGTGATCGGCTTGTATCGTTCATGGAGGCCTTGATAGGTCAGTTCACGCAAATATTCTTCATGCGTTTTCCCTTTCGGCGGAACGAACTGAGGCACGTGCGTCTTTGTGAAATCGAGTTCCAGATTGCACCGCTCAGCGATCCTGGCGGTGTTCGCGATCGCTTCGGGAGTATCCTTGAATTTTTCTTTCATCTCTTCAGCGGATTTAAAATAAAATTCATCCGTTTGATGCCGCGTGCGGTTAGGGTCATCCATGGTGGTCTGAGTTTGAATACAGGTGAGCACTTCGTGCGCTTTTTGATATTCGCGCTTGAGATACCGCACGTCGTTGGCCGCGACAAGGCCGATACCCGTTTTTTCGCTCAGCGCGATGATGTCCATATTCACCCGCTCCTGCTCTTTGATACCACTGTGAATGATTTCAAGGAAAAAATTATCTTTGCCTAATATCTCTGCGTATTGCAAAGCGGCTTGATGCGCCTTTTCGGCCTGGCCGATATTCAAAAGATGCGGCACCTCGGCTCTCAGACCTCCAGATAATCCTATCAGGCCTTTGGAAAATTTTTTCAGGACCTCTTTGTCGATGCGGGGACGGTAATAAAAACCTTCTAGATAACCGATCGTGACAAGCTCGATCAAGTTGCGATAACCAATCTCATCCTTGCAAAGCAGAACGAAAGGATAAGAAGCGCCTTGAAGCCCGTGCGTTGAGCGCTCAAAACGGCTCTCCGGAGCGATGTAGACTTCAGCTCCAACGATCGGTTTCACGCCGGACTTTTTACAGGTGTTATAAAATTCGATCGCGCCGAAGAGATTCCCGTTATCAGTCACGGCCAACGCCGACATCCCCATCGTTTTAGCAAGGGCCGTTAGGTCTTCTACGGGACAGACCGCATCCAATAAACTATATTGAGAGTGGACATGGAGATGGACAAAATCAGATTTCATGGCGTGTCTATTTTAATGCTGTATTTGAATCCGTGCAAGTTAAAGAGAATAATTTTTATTTTTTGCGTTCGACAGTCGATCGCGCCTTAAGCCATATGCAATAAGGGCAACCGCCACCTGACTCAGGGATGCTCTTTTGACGTAAAAGGTCGGAGGCTTCGTAGAACACTCTCTCGGCTCTCATCATGTCTGTGTCAAGCCGAAGAACTTTTGACCGCAGTGTCAGCGCGGCTTGATGTGAAACCGACTCGGGAAAATAACAAACAACGTAGCCAAATTCCAACGTTTTATATCCGTTCGTCGTCAATAAATAGATGAGACTGTCTAAAAATGATTGCCTTGCCTTTAATTCATCGTCTTCGAGTTCTCTGAACGCCATTTGAAATTCGATCGGGACGTAATATTCGTTATCATTAATAAGACAGTCATCCATCGTGCCACAAAGCACGGCACTCAGCACGGAGTCGCTGTGTCGGAGGCCTCTTTGCGCATCCCTCCAATGACCGATCAATTGAGTGTCGTCCAACAGGATGCCGTCCATACGGCCGGACATTTCCGGCGGAAGCGAATTTCTGAATTTGTCGTAATGTTCGTGCAGTTTCGAGCGGGATGCGGTTTCAAAAAAAGAAGGTTCGTGGTAAAAACGAGGGACGGGGCTCTTATAATGAAGCCAAAAACATCTTTCACATTCTCTGAAGAGGTTCAGATCATGATCGGCTGAAATAAGATGCAAGCGAAATCATTCCCATTCGATCGTCGCAGGCGGCTTAGAGCTCACATCATAGACAACACGGTTGACGCCTTTGACTTCGTTGATGATACGATTGGAAATCTTTCCCAGGATCTCTTTCGGAATTTCGAACCAATCGGCGGTCATGCCATCTACGCTCGTAACGGCGCGGAGGGCCACCACATTTTCGTACGTCCTTTCATCACCCATAACGCCGACGCTTTTTACGGGAAGCAACACGGCGAACGCCTGCCAGATCTTATCGTAAAGTCCTACCCTGCGTATCTCTTCAATAAAACGGGCGTCTGCTTCTTTCAGAATATGAAGCCTCTCCTCGGTGATGTCCCCTATTACGCGGACTGCAAGGCCCGGTCCCGGAAAAGGGTGGCGCCCTACCAATGTTTCGGGAAGTCCAAGCGTGCGCCCAAGCGCTCTTGTCTCGTCTTTAAAAAGTTCGCGAAGCGGTTCTACCAATTTTAATTTCATTTTATCCGGAAGGCCGCCCACATTGTGGTGGGATTTGATCACCGCCGTAGGCCCGCCAAAAGCGGAACGGCTCTCGATCACGTCCGGATACAAGGTCCCCTGGGCTAAAAAAGAGATCCCTTTGATCTTCTTGGCTTCGCGGTCAAACGCATAAATAAATTCGTGGCCGATTATTTTTCGTTTACGTTCAGGGTCCGTGACGCCTTTGAGCTTCTTTAAGAAAATTTTTGACGCATCGATAACATGCAGGTCCAAATTGAACCGTCCCTTGAATGCACGGCGGACTTCGATCTCCTCGTTCTTTCTCAAAAGACCGTTGTTCACAAAAATGCAGACCAGTCGCCTGCCGATCGCTTTGGACAAAAGAGCGGCGGCGACCGAAGAATCCACCCCGCCCGAAAGACCCAGGATCACCTTGCCGTTCCCGACTTCATTCCTGATCTTTTTTACCGCTTCATAAATGAAGTTTTCCATCGTCCACATTTTTCTGAAATGGCAGATCGAGAATAAAAAGTTTTTGATCACGCGTGCGCCGTACTGGCTGTGCATAACTTCAGGATGAAACTGGACTCCATAAACTTTATCGGCCGGGTTCTCGAATGCCGCCGCGTGCGTATTTTTGGTCGACGCAGTCCTAGCGTATCCTTTCGGCATCCGTGACACATAATCCCCGTGACTCATCCAAGATATGGATCTTCTGGGTACACCCTGAAAAAGACGGCCTGGCCTCGGAGACAAGAAAAGTTCGGCGCGGCCGTATTCTCTTTGTTTGGCACGGCGTACATGCCCGTCCAAAAGATAAGAAATGGCCTGCATGCCGTAGCAAATACCCAACACAGGAACACCTAATTTCAGAAACTCGGGATTTAATTTCGGGGCATTTTTTTGATAAACACTGGCGGGACCTCCGGAAAGGATGATGCCGCGTATATTTTTTTTCTTAAGAGATTCGATGGATACCGAAGGCGGAACGATCTCACAGAAAACCTTTGATTCGCGCACACGTCGGGCGATCAATTGATTGTACTGAGATCCAAAATCGATGATAAGAAGGGTTTCCATAAACTAGGGATTTTTTTCGTTCTTCACCAAAGATCTTACCGGCTCAAAACTTCTACGATGGATCCGGCACGGGCCATTTTTTTTGAGCGCATCAATATGCTGCTTGGTGCCGTAACCCTTGTGTTTTCTGAATCCGTACTCCGGAAAAAGATCATCATAATAATCCATCATACGGTCCCGCGTCACTTTCGCCACAACCGACGCGCATGCGATCGAAAAAGATAATGCGTCGCCGTTCACGATCGCGAACTGTTTGAACGGGAGTTCCGGATGATGCGGTCCGTCGATCAGAAGACATTCGGGCGCTTCTTTCAGCTTCGCGACCGCCTGCTGCATCGCTTTCATCGTGGCCTGGAAAATATTCAGTGTATCAATGCCCTCCGGCTCTACGACCCCGATGCCGATCATGCATTTTTCCAGGATCTCTTTATACGCGGTATCCCGCGCGGAAGCGCTCATTTTCTTCGAATCATCGATCTGTGAAGAAAATGAAAAATCCCTGACGATCACAGCTGAAGCAACCACCGGCCCCGCTAAAGGACCTCGGCCTGCTTCATCCACTCCCGCCAGGGATCTGAAACCCTGATCTAAGAAAGATTGGTCATGCTGTTGTAGAAGAGACCTCTTCTCGCTTGCGCTCTTCTTCAATTTTACCCTTCTTGCCTGATTGATGTCTTAAGTAAAAGAGTTTCGCGCGGCGAACCTTTCCGGTGCGTACCACTTCGATCTTCTGAACCGTCGGTGAATGAAGCGGAAAGTTCCTTTCCACGCCTTCTCCGAAAGAGATCCTTCGGACCGTAAAATTTTCGCGAACTCCGGCGCCTTGTTTCTTGATGACCACACCCTCAAAAAGCTGGGTGCGCGTTTTATCGCCTTCATCGACCTTCACGGAAACGCGCACGCTGTCTCCGATCCGGAAACGAGGCGTGTCTTTCTTTAATTGCTCGTCTTCAATTGCCTTTATCATGGGATGCATCTTAATTACTCCTTCTAAAAAAATTTTGAGCCTACTCCAAATAAACTCAATGTTTCTTCAATAGATCCGGCCGTCTTTTAAGCGTACGCTTAACAGCCTCTTTCTGCCTCCATTGCTTGATCGCCTGATGATCACCTGACAACAGGACCTTCGGAACCTTAAGCCCGCGGTAGGCCGCTGGGCGTGTGTACTGAGGGTATTCTAGCAGATTTTGGGAGAAAGTTTCAAATTCCTTTGATTCCTCCCTGCCCAGCACCCCTTTAAGCAATCGGACGACCGAATCGGCTACAACCATCGCTGGAAGCTCGCCACCGGTCAATATATAATCGCCTATCGAGATCTCATCTGTAACCAGTTCATCAATAACCCGTTGGTCAACACCTTCATAGTGACCGCAAATAAAAATGAGCTGATCTGCAACCGACAATTTCTTCGCTTTAGCCTGATCAAAACGGCCACCTTGAGGCGTCATAAAAATAATGCGCTGCTTGGTTCTTTTCCGTTTGTAAGCTAAAGCTTTTTTCCCGATGATCTTTTCTAACGCTTCAAAGATCGGTTCGGGTTTCATCAGCATTCCCGGCCCTCCGCCGAAAGGCCTATCATCACAGGTTCGATGGCGGTCATGCGTGAAATCGCGCAGATCGTGAACTCGAATATCTACGACCTTTTTAGCGATCGCGCGTTTGATCATTGAATGAGAAACAAACGCGTCGAACATTCCGGGAAATAAAGTCAGGATGTCTATTTTCATGCTGACCTCGAAAAAATTTTAACTGCGCTTAATTCCCGCCTTCTTCAGGACAGACTTCACGGTCTCGGAAGGCTTTGCGCCTTGCTTTATCCAATGTGCCACCCGGTCAGCTTTAACGCTCACCACCGGCGGTTCCTTGGAAGGGTCCCAATATCCTACTTCCTCTAAAAAGCGCCCGTCGCGCGGAAATTTGGAATCCGTCACCACGATACGGTGCTTTATCTTTTTCTTTGTGCCCATCGTCTTCAAACGAATCACTACTGCCATATTTAACTCTCCTATTGGTTTTTGGTGAGCGGTTTTCGATTTGCGCAAAACGCACACCAATCGCCGCTAACCACGTATGTCATCGAATATCCTTCTCTCTTCTGATTTTAGCGCCCAAACTTTGCAGCTTTGCCACTAAACTTTCATAACCGCGGTCTAAATGGTACACGCGCGATATTTCCGTATAACCATCTGCCACCAATCCTGCTAAAACCAATGCCGCGGAAGCTCTAAGGTCAGAAGCCATCACCGGCGCTCCGCTCAAGCTTTTTCTTCCGTTAACGATCGCGCTGGGACCTTCCAGCATGATATTCGCGCCCATGCGGTTCAGTTCGCTGACATGCATAAAGCGCTCCGGATAAATTTTTTCAGTGATCACGCTGATCCCCGGTACTACACACATCAGCGCCATCATCTGCGCTTGAAGGTCCGTCGGAAATCCCGGATACGGAAGTGTGGTCGCTGAAACCGGCCTTAGCACCCGTTCACGCCTCACACGCACATGCCCGTTCTTTTCCGTGACGATCACACCGGCCTCTCTCAATTTGTCCAACATCGCGCCAAGCATATTCAGATTCATATTCTTAATCGTAATGTCGCCCTTCGTGATCGCTGAAGCGATCATATAAGTGCCGGCTTCGATGCGGTCGGGGATCACGGAATATGTCGCGCCATTTAATTTTTTTACACCTTCCACTTCGATCGACGGGGAGCCTAATCCATCAATCTTCGCGCCCATTTTCTTAAGAAAATTTCCAAGATCCACAACTTCGGGCTCACAAGCCGCGTTGTCGATGACCGTCTTGCCTTTTGCCAACACAGCTGCCATCATGATGTTTGCGGTGCCCAACACGCTTGAACCAAAAGCGCCGCCGAGATAAATCCGCGCGCCTTTTAACTTTTGCGCTTTGGCTATCACATAACCGTGTTCTAGGGTGATTTCAGCACCGAGCGCGCGCACACCTTTTAAATGCAGATCAATCGGCCTGGGACCGATCACGCATCCTCCAGGGAAAGAAACCTGGGCGCTGCCGAACCTGGCCAAGAGCGGCCCTAAAAAACAGATCGAACCTCTCATCGTACTGACAAGTTTATACGTCAACACGGCGTGACGAATAGGGCTCGGATCCACTTCAACCGTGTTGCCTGAATGCTGAACTTTGGCACCGATCGATTTCAAAATCTTTACCATTGTGAAAACATCCGCCACTTGCGGGACGTTTTTTATAACCGACGGCTCTTTGGACAATATCGTCGCGGCTAAGATCGGCAGCGATGCGTTTTTAGCTCCGCTGATCTCTACCGTTCCTTCGAGGCGCCGGCCTCCTTCAACGACTAATTTGTCCATTTTTGTGCTATCAACACGCGGTCTATGCCGTTCAAATCCTTCGCGAAGCGAAGATTAATGAGCTTTTTTTCCTTCAAAATTTTTTCCGCCAAAATACCGGCCTGTCCATCTCCGATCTCGAATAAAAGCCAACCTCTATCTTTTAAGAAAGTGTGCGCCTGATCCAAGATGCGGTCAATGACCGAAAATCCCTTGTCGCCTCCGCTTAATGCAATACGAGGCTCTGACAATACTTCCTTCGATAATCCGCCGAGATCTTCAACGGGAACATAAGGAGGGTTGGAAACAATCAAATCCCAACAAGCCTTTTTTCGCGTCTTAAAAGCGCTGAAAAGATCGCTCTTTAGAATCCGAACTTTTTTACCTAACTTATGATAATTGATGTTCTTACGGGCTATTTTAAGCGCCTTGGAAGAAATATCAAGAGCCGTCATTCTACATTCTGGCCTATGGATTGTCAAACTCACAGCGATACAGCCGGAACCGGTGCCTATATCCAGAATATCCGGACGGCTGTTTTTAGAAAAATGGGTTTTCAGAATCTGCAATGCTTCCTCAACCAAAATCTCGGTCTCCGGCCTCGGGATAAGCGTATCGGGACTCACAAAAAATCGCAGGCCAAAAAACTCCGCTTCTTTCAGAACATAAGAAAGAGGCTTCCCTTTAATCCTTTGTTTCAAAGCCGTTTCGATGGACTTTCTGGCAAGCGGTGAAACTGTTTTTTGTCCGGTAAAAATATCCATGCGGTTGATACCGCTGTAATGACGGATCATCTGCTCCGCTTCGGCCCGCGCGGATACAACATGCGAATCTCTCAGACGTTTTTCAACACTTTTGAGAAACAATACATTGGAATGCACAGCATCGACTTGCTTCATCTCATCCTTTGGAAAGTTCGACTTCGTAAAGTGCATCGACAAATTCCTGTATCTCACCGTCCAGCACCGCTTCTAAATTATAGACGGTAAGTCCGACGCGGTGGTCCGTCACACGGCGGTCAGGAAAATTATATGTGCGGATCTTCTCGCTGCGGTCGCCTGAACCGACCTGTTCTTTTCTGGTTTTAGCGATTTCCGCGTTGCGTTCACTGGTGATCTTTTCAAAAAGCCTGGCGCGCAGGATCTTCATACCTTTTTGTTTATTTTTTAATTGTGATTTTTCATCTTGGCAACTCACAACAAGGCCTGATGGAATATGTGTAATGCGTACCGCCGAATCGGTAGTATTGACGCTTTGCCCGCCGGGTCCGCCCGAACGGAATACATCAATCCGGAGATCTTCCTGTTTTATCTCGACATCCACTTCTTCCGCTTCCGGCAATATGGCGACGGTCACGGCTGAGGTGTGAATCCGCCCCTGCGCCTCGGTTGCAGGAACACGCTGGACGCGGTGAGTACCGCTTTCAAATTTAAATTTTCCGTAAGCGCCTTGGCCCGTTATCGAAGCGATAATTTCTTTGAACCCTCCCGCTTCGTTGGGCGAGCTCGACAACACCTCCATTTTAAAGCCGCAAACCGAAGCGTACTTGGTGTACATTCTGAATAGATCGCCGGCGAATAGTCCCGCTTCAAGCCCTCCTGTCCCCGCCCTGATCTCCAGGATCGCGTTCTTCGAAAGCATTGGGTCATCCTGAATAAGCAGAGCTTCCAGCTCGTGGACGTTTCCCTTTTTCCGCTTCTCAAGAGTTTCCATTTCGTGGTTGGCCATCAAAAGAAGATCCGCAGATTGATTCTTTTCTTTTAAAATGTGCTCCACTTCAACGATCTGGCCCTGGATGCTTAGATACTCCTTATAAAGGTCGGCGACCTTCTGAAGCGACCGGAATTCCTTTCCGAGGTCCTTCAAGCGCGACTGGTCTTGAGTCACGGACGGGTCCTGCAGCAGCGCTTCAACTTCTTTGAAGCGCCTGACCTTTTCTTCGGCTTTCTTTAAAAATCTCATCTGAAGTTTTCCAAAAATGATTACACAGATCAGCAGCTAGCCGATCTGTGTAATCCCGTTTTCAACGGCACATCCGTTGAAGCGGGTTAAGTTTACCGCTTTTTACTTCTTTTTTGCAGCGTATCTCTTCTGGAATTTCTCGACGCGTCCTGCGCTGTCGACAAATTTCTGCTTCCCGGTGAAAAATGGGTGGCAGTTCGAGCAAATTTCGACACGGATATTCTGCTTTGTTGAACGTGTGTGAATCACGTTCCCGCAGATACAGGTGATCGTGGTATCAAAATATTTTGGATGTATTTTATCTTTCATTTTATTCTCCGTTTTATTTTAACCTTTATTCATGCTTTTCAAGAAATCCTTGTTCGTCTTTGTCTTCGACAATTTCTCTATCAATAGTTCCATCGCTTCGGTGCTATTCAATTCATTCAGCACCTTTCTCAAGATCCATATCTTTGCCAGATCATCATTCTGCACCAAGAGTTCCTCTTTACGGGTATTGGAACGCTTGATATCGATGGCGGGATAAATGCGGCGCTGGAAGAGATTTCGGTCGAGCTGAAGCTCCATGTTGCCGGTTCCTTTGAATTCTTCAAAGATCACTTCGTCCATGCGGCTGCCGGTGTCCACCAAAGCCGTCGCGATGATCGTGAGACTTCCGCCTTCTTCGAGAGCACGCGCGGCGCCGAAGAAACGCTTTGGCTTATGAAGCGCGTTGGAATCCACACCGCCTGAAAGGATCTTTCCGGAATGAGGCACTGTCGTGTTGTAAGCTCTTGCCAAACGTGTAATGCTGTCTAGCAGGATCACAACGTCTTTTTTGCACTCGACAAGCCTTTTGGCTTTTTCCAGCACCATTTCAGCTACCTGCACGTGGCGCTCAGCCGGCTCATCAAAGGTAGAACTTATCACTTCGCCTTTCACGGAACGCTGCATATCGGTGACTTCTTCGGGGCGCTCATCGATCAGAAGCACGATCAATACGGCTTCAGGATGGTTGGTTGTAATGCTATTGGCGATCTTCTGAAGAAGCACCGTCTTACCGCTGTATGGTGGCGCAACGATCAAACCTCTCTGGCCTTTGCCTATCGGCGCCAAAAGGTCCATGATCCTAGTGGAAACTTCCGTAGGCGACGACTCAAGCTGCCAGCGCTCACGCGGATAAAGAGGGGTTAGGTTATCAAATAAAATCTTCTCCTTGCCCTCTTCGGGAGATTCGAAATTCACCTTTCCGACCATCAACATAGCGAAATACCGCTCGCCCTCTTTTGGCGGACGTATCTGGCCTGCTACAGTATCTCCGGTCCTCAGATTGAATTTTCTGATCTGCGATGGAGAAACGTAGATGTCGTCGGGGCACGGCAGGTAATTGTAGTTCGGCGAGCGCAGGAATCCGAATCCGTCCTGCAGGATCTCAAGCACTCCTTCGCCGGTCATCACGCCGTCCTTCTCGGGCTGCGCCTGAAGGATCTTAAAAATAAGATCCTGCTTCTTCAGTCCGCTGACGCCGTTGACCTGAAGCTTGTGAGCCAGATCATTAAGATCCGACATTTTCATTTTCTTAAGCTTTGCTAAATCTAGGTCCATCTTCTTCTTTCCTCCTTGTTTGAAATTTTTGTTTTAATTGCCGTTTAAAGCATGTTTCTTTTTTATTTTATCCATGACCTCCCAAACTTTTTTTTCTAATTGCTTTGCCGTACCATTGTTCGTTATCACAAAATCCGCGTGTTTTGATTTTTTTGATACCGGCCATTGAGCGGAAAGTATTTTCTTTACCAGATTTTCAGGAAGCCCTTTCTTTTTGGCGCGTTTGAATATTTTGCTCCGGCTCGAATCGATGACGATCGTATAATCCGCAAGATTCTCCATCTTTGATTCAAAAAGCAAGGGCACGTCAAGGACCAGGACTCCTTTTTTATCCTTGTAACGCTCTATCATTTGAAAACATTCAAAAATAACACCCGGATGGATCAGGATATTCAGCTTTTTTAGCTCTGACGGATGCAAAAACACGCGCTCAGCCAGTTTTTTACGGTCAAGTGCGCGGTCTTTTTTTAAGTATGCCTTCCCGAAGATCTTGACGATCGCTCTATAGACGGGTTTTCCGACCTGGACGACATTTCTGGCCGCGAGATCAGCGTCAAAAATCTTGGCGCCTCTTTTCTTCAATATCATGGCTACCTCGCTCTTTCCGGACGCAAGATTGCCGGTCACTCCGACTACTATCATATTCTCTAACCTGTTATAAGGTCTCCGGTCAAAAATACCCGGAGACGATGTTCTTTTTAGTTCGACAAAATTTCTTTGTACAGCTTCAAATATTCCTTAGCGCTGTGACACCATGAAAAATCTGCTTTCATGCCTGTCTTTTGAAGCTTACTGAATCTTTTTTTATCCTTATAAACTTTCAACGCGCGTTCGATCGCCTGAAAAAAAGATCCTGAAAATCGACCGCTGAACGAAAAACCGTTCCCGTTCTTCGGATCAGCGTCACAATCCACGATCGTATCCGCCAATCCTCCCGTCCTTCTCACGATCGGCACTGTGCCGTACTTCAGACTGATCAGCTGGCCTAGGCCGCATGGTTCGAATAACGAAGGCATCAGAAAAAAATCGCATCCGGCGTAAATTTGATGTGCTTCTTTGGACTTAAAACCCAAATGCACGCACGCGTTTTTCTTGTGCCGCGCTTCTATATTCTTGAATGTCGTGTGATATTGCCCGTCGCCTTCTCCAAGGATCACAAACTGAACCTTGCGGGATAAAAATTCATCCGCGATCTCCGCGAACATTTCCAATCCTTTCTGTTCAGCCAGACGCGTCACCATTCCAAATACAGGCACGTCCGGATCGATATCGAAACCGCTGGCCCGCTGAAGTTCGGCCTTATTGACCGCTTTTCCTTGAAGCGTCGCGGCAGAATAGCGTTTCTTGATCAATTTGTCTTTCTCCGGATCCCATATTTCAGTATCAATACCGTTCAAAATACCCGTTAAATGATGGCATCTTTTTTTGACCACGCCTTCCAAGGCAAAACCGAATTCCTTCGTCTGCATCTCTCTCGCATAAGTCGGACTCACCGTGCCGATCGCATCGGCGTATAGAATGCCGGCCTTCAGCAAATTGGTCTTGCCGTAAAACTCAAAACCGTCGATCGAATAAAGTTTGGGGTCCACTTGAAGCGCGGCAAATGAGCGGTGCGAAAATATACCTTGATACGCCAAGTTGTGGATCGTAAGAAACGACCTTGCTTTTTCAAAGAACGGGTCATTGGCAAATTTCGTTTTAAGTAGCACCGCGATCAGCGAAGTCTGCCAATCATTGACATGCACAATGTCCGGCTTAAAGCCGATTTCTTTGGCCACAGCCAGAGACTGATAGCAAAAGAAGGAAAATCTTTCCAGATTATCAGGATAATCGCCTTTATCATTGCCATAGATGCCGGCACGGTTAAAAAACGCCTCATTTTCAATGAAACGGATGCTCACATTTTCAGAGAGCTTCTTCACCTGGCCTTTTAAACCTCTGTAGCGCGGCATCATGATCAGCGTTTCAACGCCGAGCTTGCCTAATTCCAAAGGCAAAGCGCCCGCCACATCGGCCAACCCGCCCGTCTTCGCGAACGGCACCACTTCGCTTGCGCAAAATAAAACTTTAATGTCGACTCCCGCTGATCCTAAATTTATTTAATGTCTTCCATGTCCAGCCAGTTAGGTCCTGCTTTCACAGAAACCTTTATCGGCACTTTGAACGACACCGCTTCCTGCATTTCATGGGTTGCCATGGATACGAGATCCTTTAATTCGGACTTTGACACTTCAAATAAAAGTTCGTCATGCACTTGCAGGATCATCTTGGAAGAAAATTTCTCTTTCGACAACTTTTCGGCGATTTGGCGCATCGCGATCTTAATGATATCACTGGCCGTTCCCTGGATCGGCATATTGATCGCTGTGCGCTCAGCGAACTTTTTCATGCGGATATCTTTGGACAAGATCTCCGGGATATAACGGCGCCGCTTAAAATAAGTCGATACATAACCGTCTTTTCTGGCTTTCTCCAGCGTTTCGTCCAAATATTTTTTTACTATCGGATAACGTTCAAAGTAAGACTTGATAAAATCGCTCGCTGCTTCATTCGTAATATGCAGGCTCTTTGCCAAACTGAAAGCGCCCATGCCGTAAAGCACGCCGAAGTTCACAGTCTTCGCCGAATCCCTCATCGACTCGGTCACATCCTTCATATCGAGGTTGAATATCAGACTCGCCGTATAGCGGTGAATATCCGCGCCTTCTTTAAACGCCTGAATGAGGTTCTTGTCTTCCGAAAGATGCGCCAACACTCTAAGCTCGATCTGGGAATAATCCGCCGAGACCAACGTCGATTCTTTAGACCCGGCTATAAATGCCCTTCTGATCTTACGCCCTTCTTCGGTCCTGACCGGTATATTTTGAACATTCGGGTCGCTGGACGAAAGCCGTCCGGTCGCCGTTACCGTTTGGTTAAAAGAAGTGTGCACTCGCTTGGTCTTTGGATTGACTAAGAGCGGAAGAGCATCTACATAAGTGGATTTCAGCTTCGAAAGTTCTCTGAATTTTAATATTTCTTTCGGGAGAGAATGGATTTCGGCAAGCTCTTGTAAAACCTCGACATCGGTAGATGCCCCAGTCTTGGTCTTTTTTACCACAGGAAGCCTTAAATGTTCAAATAAAATCTCAGCCAGCTGTTTGGGTGAATTGATGTTGAATTCCTTGCCCGCTTCCTTGAATATCTTGCGCGTAAGAGCGTTGAGGCCCTTTTCCATTTCCGCGGAAAGCTCGCTTAATAGTTTTTTGTCGATCGCAACACCGGCGCATTCCATATCCGCCAAAATAGAAACCAGCGGCATTTCGATATCATGGAACAATTCATCCAGGTCTTTTTCGTCAAGTTTTTTGCTTAAAATCTTGGAAAGCCGCAGTGTCACATCGCTGTCCTGACAGCCATATTTATAAAGACACTCAATATCCACATCTTCCATCGAGATCTGGCTTTTTCCGGTGCCGATCAGATCCGTAATAGGTGTGATCCGCAAACCTAAATGTTCCATCGCGATATCGTCAAGATTGTGGTTCGGTTTGGCCGGATTAAGGCAATACGAAGCCACCATCGTGTCGAAATATATCCCTTGAAGCTCGATCCCAAAATTTTTCAAAATCATCGTCTCATATTTTAAATTCTGGCCGATCTTTTTTATTTTCTGATCTTCAAAAAGATCTTTGATGGCGCCCAAACAATGTTCAGCGGTCAGAGAAGCATCCCTGACAGCCTTAGAATCTTTGTCGGTTCTGGCCAGATCATGTATCTTTTTTTCTCTGGAGAACCTCACGTAGAACGCTTCTTTATCTTTGAAAGAAAATGAGATCCCGATCGGCTCAGCAGTCAGCGGATCGGTCCCCGTTGTTTCAAAATCAAAAGCCCAGGACTTTTGTTTCGAAAGTTTATCTTTCAGCGTATCAAAAGATTTTCTATCCTGGACCAAATGATAAGCGAGATCACTGTCATCCGCATTCTTCTCCTCCGCAGCCGGAAGATTTTTAAGTAGGGTTCTAAATTCAAGCTCCTGATAAATCGCCGCCAGTTTTTCGGTGTTCGGTTCGCGGCGTTTTAATTTTTCCACACTGACATCGATCGGCACCTGCGTATCGATCTCGGCGAGCTCTCTTGATAGCCGTGCTTGGTCCTTGTAAGTTTCCAGATTTTCCTTAAGCTTATCGCCTTTGATCTTGGATATATTTTTCAAAACCCCTTCAAGCGAACCGAATTCCACAATGAGCTTGCTTGCCGTCTTATCTCCGATGCCGGGAACACCGGGAATATTGTCCGACGCGTCTCCCATCAGCGCCATGATCTCAACGACCTGTTTGGGACCCACGCCGAATCTTTTTTTCACGCCGGCTTCGTCGTAGATCAAATTTTCTTTTTGAGGGTTCAAAACACGGATCTTTTTATTGACCAGCTGAAGCGCATCCTTATCACCGGTCACGATATAAGCTTCATGGCCCGTCGCTTCAAGTTTTTTAGCAATGGTCGCGATCACATCATCGGCTTCATAACCTTCTTTCTCAAAGACCGGGATATTCATCGCCTCGACAACTTCTTTAATGATCGGTATCTGCGGGACCAGGTCTTCGGGCATCGGTGGCCGCTGTATCTTGTATTGGTCATAACGTTTGTGTCGGAACGTGGGCCCTTTCATGTCAAACGTTACAGCGACACCGTCAGGGTCTATGTCTTTGATCAATTTTTCAAGCATGGTAATGAAACCATAGACCGCATTGGTCGGCTGGCCCTTGGAGTTCCTCAATTCGCGTATCGCATAGAATGCGCGGTAGCAGAATGAATGTCCGTCAACCAGAATGACTTTCATGACCGGTGATCAGTGATTTTGTGTGGATTGAACTTTATCATTTAAACTTTTTGAATTGTAACGAAGTATGAAATTTTCTTAAATGAGGTTAAGTTGATATTTTCCTATTGGGAGGCGGCGATAAAATATAAAAGCACGACGATAAGCACGGAACATAAGATATAAAAATCATTGAAATACCAGAAGTCCCTGATCTTATCGATAAAACCCGCTTTGCCCACGGTGCTTTCATGAACAAAGGATGTCTGTCTTTTCGGGAATAATTCCCTTTCGATTCTCCATTTGATCTTAAGCTCTTCGATATCTTCTTTTTTGAACCTTAAAAAAGCGCCAGCAATGTTATGCGTCGGGATCTGGTGCTTGTGGATCAACTCCCAGAGCTCCGGCTCGCCAACATCGAGGATCTCCGCAGCTTCGTGAATGTCGAGATAACGCTCTTCGACTAAATGATCCTGCCGTTGGCTATCCATTCATCCACCTTCTGCTTGTCAAATCTCCACTCTTCACCGTTCCGCACACCTGGTAATTTCCCACTTTCGACCCATTCAGTAATAAGATTGGCTTCGACGGAAAGATACCGAGAGACTTCATCTAGATTAAAAAATATCGCCCGGTGCGCATTTTCCTTTTCATGGCTTGCCAGCATTCGCGACATACCGTGCAACACCGCTCCCCGCTCGATAACAAGCTGAGGCGCTCGGATATCGCCCACGACTTTCGCCGTGGCGGTCAATGTGATCTCAGAGGCCGCCGTAACATCACCGTTCACATCCCCGGCTATCGTGATACGTTCTCCGATAATATTAGCCCTGACAACAGCCCGCTCGCCGATAAACAGATCACCTTTTGTTTCAAGCCGGCCTTCAAAGTTCCCGCTGATCCGAAGACTAACCTCATCTTTGAAAATAAGATTGCCCTGAAAACTCGCATCAACGTCTAGGACTTTTTTTTCAGGAACTTTTTGTACCTGAGAACCATTCTTTTTACCAAGCATAGACACCTCCGCTTTAATGCTTCGACTAACTTCGTTCGGGCCTAACGATACACTCTTAAGCCAACGAGTGACGCATAAAATCGGAATAGCTTGGTAATTCTAAATTATCTTTCTTGCCTTCCAAAAAAAGAGCTGTGCCGAGCGCTGCGATCATTGCCGCGTTGTCCTGACAAAGATAGTTGTCAGGAAAAACGACTTTCAAAGATTCCGTTTTGGCACGCTGACGCAACTTAAATCTTAAACGTGAGTTAGCGCTGACACCGCCACCGACTATGATCGAGCTTAAATGTTCTTTTTTGGCGGCCCGGACACTTTTTTCCACCAGAACATCGCACACCGCTTCTTGAAAACCTGAACAAATCTCTTTTTTGATCTTGAGACTCAGCGGTTTTTTCTTTTTTAACTGCTCAACTTTATAAAATACCGCCGTTTTGATACCGCTAAAACTAAAATCTAAAGAATCTTTAGAAAGAAAGGGTCTAGAGAACTTAAAACACGTGGAATCTTGACCTTTGGCTAAACGATCTACCTCTGGACCACCAGGATACCTCAAACCCAGTATTTTTGCAACTTTATCAAAAGCCTCTCCCGCAGCATCATCCAGAGTGCGCCCAAGAATCCTTATCTTCTGAGGGCTTTCCATTCTGATGATCATGGTATGACCCCCCGAAATAACAAGGCCTAGTATAGGGAATCTTAACGTAGGATCGCTCAGAAACCCCGCATAAATATGTGCGATCACATGGTCAACGCCGATGAGCGGCTTTTTTAAGCTGAACGACAACGCCTTTGCTGCAGATAACCCTACCAACAAAGAACCCATCAAGCCAGGGCCCTGAGTCACTGCGATCAATTGAACATCTTTTAAGGAACAATGCGCTTTCTTTAACGAAAGATCAAGACACGCCAAGATCGTCTCAAGATGCGCCCGCGAAGCGATCTCCGGCACAACACCGCCGTATTTTTTATGTTCCTTAAGACTTGAAACAACGACATTCGACAGCACTTTCCTGCCGTCTTTCACAATTGAAATGGATGTTTCGTCACACGATGTTTCGATTCCAAGAGCAAGCATAGAAGATCTTCTCAATTTACCAGCTCTTTCACTAAAACTAATTTGATGCCTGCTTTCTCGATTTCAGGGACCATGCTCTTTATCACGTCAAGCGTCATTTTTTTGTCATGTCCGATCACGACCACACGGCCGCGCCTCAAAGCATAAGCTTTGGCTTTTTCGAGCTGATTTTTGATCATTTCCTCATCCGGGACATTATCGATAAATACATTCCGTTTGGCGAATTTGATGCCTACTTCTCTGGCAATCTTGGGCGCAACAGTTGTCGAATCGGTATCGCTGTCGATAAAAAAGAGGTTCTTCGCCGTCAAATGCGAAAGAACCGTCCGCATCACGCGCTCATCGGATGTCGCTGCTGAACCCATGTGATTGTTAACGCCATCGGCATGCGGCACACTTTCTAAAGCGCTGTCGAGATATTCCACGACCACACTATCAGGGTCCGTGACCATAATCGTATGCGGCTCAAGCCCTCTAGTTTTGTTCTTAGGCTGCATGGGCATGTGCAGCATCACGCCGAGATTATTCTCATAAGCTTCTTCGGCAATGCGAGCGCTGTTAGTCAAATGCGGCAAGATAGACAAAGTGATCGGCCGACCGATATCGATCGCCGACTTTAAAAGAGAATAATTATTTCCCCAATCATCAAGAATGATCGCCATCCTAGGTCCTTGGATAGGCGTCTCTGACGGCATCTGAGCTGCCTTTTCTTCCTCTGGCAGGACAACGTTCCTGTGAATTACTTTTTTCTTAATTATAGGATGTGGTTTTTCGATCTCATGGCGAATCGCGTGTTTGTGGACACATGCACGAACTATAAAAAAACTAATGAGTATCACAAACAAGGTAGAAAAAATTATTTTTAGATTTCTCATGATCCTTTACACTGCCAAAGGCTTGGTTTTCGATTCGTTGACGAGAGTTAATGCGCGCTCCAATTGATTATCTTTGATGCTTTTGTCGCCCTGCGCTTCGACCACAATATCCGGCATGATGCCTATTTCATGGATCAGCCGCCCATTCGGAGTATAATAACGGCTCGTGGTCATGCGCGCCGCAGTGCCATCGCCCAGAGGAATCAATGACTGCACGGAACCTTTCCCGAAAGTTTTGACTCCGACGATCGTGCCCAAATGATAGTCTTGGATAGCCCCCGCTAAAATTTCCGCACCGCTGGCGCTGCCTTTATCCACCAACACGATCAGCGGGGAAATATCGTAAGGATGTTTGGTATCTGACACATAAATATTTGTCTTCTTCGGATTTCTGCCTTTAGTGGAAACGACTACTTTGCCTTCCGGGATGAATTTTTCCGTAACCTCGACCGCGGAGCTAAGCAAACCTCCGGCATTGTTCCGGATGTCGAGGATCAGTCCTGACATTTGTTTCTTTTCCAGGTCTTTTACCGCCGCGTCAAAATCATCTGCGCTTCTCTCTTGAAAAGCCGAGATGCGGATATATCCGACGTTGCCGGTCAAAAGCTTCGCTTCTTTAATGCTTTTTGCTTTGATCTTATCTCTCTTCACCAAGAAATCCATTACCTTGTCCTCGCCTTCGCGCAAGATAGTGAGTTTAATGATCGTGCCCGGCTCTCCCCGCATCCTTTTCACAGCATCAGCCAGTGTGATATCCCTCGTGGAAACGTCATTGATCTTGATGATGTTATCACCGGCTTTGATGCCAGCTCTCTCAGCCGGCGTATCATCGAGTGGCGCGATCACATGAAGCGCTCCGCCCTTTACACTGATCTCTATCCCGATCCCTAAATATTGCCCTTGTGTATCCATCTTCAGTTCTTCATATGCCTCGGCAGTCAAAAATTGACTATAAGGATCAAGAGATCTGAGCAAACCGTTCATTGCGCCTTCCAGAAGTTTCTTGGTAGGCACTTCGTCAACGTAATCAGACTTGGCAAGCAACAGCAGATTAAAAAATACACCAGATTGATTTAAAAGTTCGTCCCTGCTTTCTTGATTTTTGGCATGGGCCCGATTGAAAGAAAGGATCACAAAAGCTGAAACGAAAACCAGCAAGATCGCTGATAGGACAAAGAACTTGCGCATCGCTAAACTTCTTTTAATTTGACTAAAAGCAGGTCCTTCACTTTTCCGGGATTGGCTTTCCCCTGGCTTTTCTTCATCACTTGGCCAACCAAAAACATCGCGGCGGTTTCTTTTCCTGATTTGAAATCTCCGACAACCTTGGAATTTTCTTTTATCACCTCTACAATCCACCGGATAATAGCGCCGTCGTCAGATACTTGCGCAAGACCTTTTTCATCCATTACATTTATCGGATTAAGGCCTTTTTCTATAACCTCTGGAAGAATTTTTTCCTTAGCAACTTGAAAACTCACCTTATTCTCTTGCACTAAATTAGAAGTGCCAACAAGTAAATACGGCGTAAGTTTGGTGCTCTCAATGGTAGTATTTTTCTCACCTAAATAAGCAAAAATGGGTCCCGTAATCCAATTAGCTACAGTTTTTGGGTTATTAGTAAGCTTGAGAGTTTCCTCAAAAAATTCTGCAATCTTTTCATCACCACTTAATAGCTTAGCATCGTAATCCGACAAACTGTATTGCTTCACGAATCTGTCTTTACGTTGTCTTGGGAGCTCGAGCTTGCTGAGCGCTTCTCTCTCCTTCCTGATCTCTTCTTCAGAAATGCTGAACGGCACGAGATCCGGTTCAGGAAAATAACGGTAATCATGCGCCTCTTCTTTGGAACGCATCGAAAAAGTTTTCTGACGCGCATCATCCCAAAGACGAGTCTCTTGAACAAGTTTCTCCCCTTTTTCAAGCGCTTCCGTCTGACGACTTACTTCAAATTCGATCGCGGATTTAACCGCTTTGAAAGAATTCAGGTTCTTGATCTCAACTTTTTTACCCAATTCATCCGAAGAATTTTTTCTTACTGAAACATTCGCATCACACCTTAAATGGCCTTTTTCCATATCACACTCAGAGACGCTCACAGCTTTTAGGAGCGCTTTCAGATGCGACAGATATTCATAAGCTTCGTCGGAAGTTTCGAGATCCGGCTCGCTGACGATCTCTAAAAGCGGTGTGCCGGCACGGTTTAGATCCACGTGGCTCGTATCCGGCGATTGGTCATGAATCAATTTGCCCGCATCTTCTTCTAAATGCGCGCGGTTCAAACGGATCTTCTTCCCTGAATTAAGCTCGATAAAGCCGCCCTGACCCAGCGGACAATCATATTGAGAGATCTGATAGCCTTTGGGAAGGTCGGGATAATAATAATTTTTGCGGTCGAACTTTATTTTTTTGGAGATCTTCCCGTTAAGCGCCAACACAGCACGAAGACCCAGATCAAAGACTTCGCGGTTCAAAACGGGAAGCACGCCCGGAAGACCAAGGCACACCGGACACACCTGGCTATTTGGCGCGCTACCGAATTTTATTTCACATCCGCAGAAAATTTTTGTTTTCGAATTGAGTTGAACATGGACTTCAAGCCCTATCGTCGTCAGCATCAGCTCACATTCCCCAATTTTTTGTGAAAGTCGGTCGCCTGTTCAAATGCATAGGCGATCTGGTACAAAGTCCCTTCATCGAAGGGTTTTCCTAAAAATTGCAGGCCCAAAGGTAATTTTTGATCAACTGATAGACTCCCCGGGATCGATATCGCCGGAATTCCTGCAAGGTTCGCTGAGATTGTATAAATATCAGACAGGTACATTTCTAAAGGATTTTGAGTTTTTTCTCCGAGTTTAAAAGCGGAACTGGGAGCCGTCGGCATGATAATCGCGTTCACTTTTTTAAAAGCCTCATCATAATCATTTTTAATTTTGGTGCGCACTTTCATGGCTTTCAAGTAATAAGCGTCGTAATAACCGCTTGAAAGGCTGTAGGTCCCAAGAATAATGCGCCTTTTTACTTCGGCACCAAATCCTTGTCCGCGCGTATTTTCATACATTTCCAGAAGGCTAGATGCTGATTTATCGCGGAATCCAAAGCGAACCCCATCGAATCTTGCCAAATTAGAACTTGCTTCGGAAGGAGCCACAATATAATAAACATTTACCGCATAATCAGTATGAGGCAAAGATATTTGACGATCAATGACTGCTCCTTGATCCTGTAATACTTTTATTGCGGTATCCATCACCTGACTCCCTTCAGGAGTCAGATTATGCTGCATTTCTTTCGGAAAACCAATTTTCATACCCTTGATGTTTCTGCTCAAGAAATCTAAATAATTCGGCACCGGTATATCTGCGGAAGTAGAATCTTTGGGATCGTGACCGGCCAGAACCTGAAGCAAAAGCGCATTATCTCTTACGTCTTTAGTGATAGGCCCTATCTGATCAAGACTTGATGCGAAAGCAATGAGCCCAAACCGCGAAACGCGTCCATAAGTGGGTTTCATCCCGACGACCCCGCAAAACGCGGCCGGCTGACGGATCGACCCGCCGGTATCGCTGCCGAGCGCCGCAATAGCCGTGTGGTCTGCAACACAAGCGGCGGAACCGCCGCTTGAGCCGCCAGGAACTCTCTGCGGATCTCGCGGATTTCTTGTCGGACCATAACAGGAAGTCTCGCAGCTTGAACCGAACGCAAATTCATCCTGGTTTGTCCTGCCGAAAATGATCGCACCGGCGTTCAAGAGCTTCTCGATCACCGTTGCGTTGTATGGCGAGATAAAACCTTTTAGGATCTTGGAACCGCAAGTGATCTCTTCGCCTTCGACGCAGATATTATCCTTGATCGCCATCGGCACCCCCCAAAGCTTTGACCCTTTATCAGCCTTCCGGTGCATCGGTTTCATAGAATCAAAATTCACATAGGCATTTATTTTTCTTTGGTCGTGGTCCTTAGACTGGATCGAAGCGGACAGATCGGTCAGCATCTCTTTCTGGTTGATCGAATCTTTTTGATAAAGTTCGGCTAATTGTGATGCAGTTTTTTGTGAAAGATTCATAGCGCGCGGGAATTTTTAACGGGACTTGTCCTCTATGATCTTGGGAACCTCGAAAAATCTGCCTCTGGCCTTCGGCGCATGCTTGAGAAATCCTTCTATCGGCAATGAAGGTTTGACCTCATCGTCGCGAAAGACATTGCTCAACGAAAGCGGATGGCTTGTCGGCTCTACATTCTCAACATTCACTTCTTTTAGCTTATCCACAAAAGACAGGATTTGCGCAACCTGCGTCTCAAAAAACTTGAGCTCTTCTTCGGTCAGATGAAGCCGGGAAAGCCGGGCAATATGTCTTAAGTCAATGTTACTCATAGGGTTTCATTATACCAAATTCGCTTGTTTAGAGCTAAGATTTATGATAAATTCGGCTCATGAAGATACGTTTGACATCACTTATTATTCTTCTAGGCGTTTCCTTGGTTCTTTCGGGATGCGCGCCTTTGCTCGTCGCAGGAGGTGCGGTCGGGGGTTATGCTGTCGCGAAAAACGCTGACAGCGGCTCGAGCAAATAATCAGTCGGCTGTTACCTTTAAAAAATCCTCTCCCATCAACTCGATCTGCCAAGGCATCAGACAATCCAAAGACTTTAAGGCCTGCTGATCCTTAGGCGCCGCCAAAGAAATAAATTCAAGCGCTGCGTTCGTTGCCAAAAGACTCGGCTGCAATTTAAGCTCTGACGCCATTTTTTCCCGCATTTCTTTAAGAAGATCAAAACACTTTTTAGATGCTTCAGTCCAGGATTTCGATCGGTTAAAACCCTGTTTATTAGTGATCTTCGGCAAAGGCATGCGTTTGGCATCGTCAATGATGCGGTTCAATACATCACGATATTCCTGCTTGACGTGACGGGGTGCTTTTGGCATCAGCGCAATATCCATTCCGAGATTCTCGCTTGACCATTTGGCCATGTCGACCAGAATCTCAGAATTCATGATCTTAAAACTTGGCTTGTCCCTCCGCTGTGCTTCTGATTCCCGCCATGACCACAGCTCCTTTAAAATGGTAAGCGCTGCGCCCTTCAATACCTTCGAACCCTTGACCTGCCAGGAAGATTGGCGGTCATTTGAGTTTTCTTTGATAAGTCCGATCGTTCGGACAAGTTTCTGGCAGGTTTGCCTGTGCCATTCCAGCCTCTTCAAAGCGATCAATTCCTCTTTCATGACATCTGCAATCGTCTTCAAATAATGCGTATCATTTGCCGCATATAAAAGAAGTTTTTCATCCAATGGACGTTCGGACCAATCCGCTTTTTGGGCGCTCTTTGGCAAATGAACGTCACAGTGTTTTAGAGCCAGATCGCTTAATCCTTGTTTTTCATAACCCAGAAATTGTGCCGCGATCATTGTGTCAAAAATGTCCGACGGCACGATCCCAAAAGTTTTTTTCAAGATCCTCAGATCAAAATCGGCGCCGTGCAGGATCAGTGGTTTCTTAAGTAAAATTTCCGCGACCGGACCCAGGTCCAGCGGGACCAGCGGATCGATCACCAGATCCTCATTTGGTGTGCTAATCTGCATTAAACACAATTTTTCAACGTAGTGGTGCAGACTATCTGCTTCGGTGTCAACCGAAAGCCAGGGAGATGAACGGATCAGATCGATCGCGGCCGAAAGAAGAGATGGGTGATTGATGTAACGCAAGGGATTTTAGCGGAAAACTTCGCGAAAAGACGGGCTTTTTTTGTCTTTTTCCGAAAGATCGTACGGCACATCGAGTTTGGGCCAGGGAATGCCTATCGAGGTGTCATTCCACAATATCCCGCGTTCATGTTCGGGTGAATAGAAATCCGTCACTTTGTAAAGAAATTCCGTATTGTCTTGCAACGCCAGAAAACCGTGCGCGAATCCCTGCGGGATATAAAGCATCCTGCGGTTCTCCGCGCTTAAGATCGTATGATAATACTGGCCGAACGTTTTTGATTTTGGGCGGATATCTACCACGACATCAAACACTTCGCCGCTGACCACACGAATGAGCTTCGCCTGCTCCTTTGGTTTGACCTGATAATGCAGCGCTCTCAATACGCCCTTTGCGGAACGGCTCTGATTATCTTGAACAAAATGCGCGCGGATCCCGTTCTTGTCAAAAAGGTCTTCCCGATAACTTTCATAAAAATAACCCCGTGAATCACCGAACACTTTCGGCTCGATCAGGATCACATCGGGAAATTTTGTGGGCGTAAACTTCATCTTATTTTTCCGCTCGGTACATGACCACGGTCGCTTTTTCAAGCGTAATAAGGCCTTCTTTGACCATTTCATCCAATTTCGGCAAAAACGCCTGGATCTTTTCTTCGCTGTCAACGATCTCGATGATAATAGGAAGGTCTTCGGATAAACGTAAAAGCTTTGCTGTATGCATGTGGCTGTGGCAGCCAAAACCCAGAAAACCTTTTATCGCCGTAGCGCCGGCCAAACCTTCTTTCTTTGCCAGAAGAACAATCTCTTCATAAAGTGGCTTATGGTCCCATTTATCCTGCTCACCGACAAAGATCCTTAAAAGTTTACCCTCTCTTGGGATCTTCATACCCATCTCCCTAACATGGCACCGAGACTAAAAACAAAAAAACCTGCCACAACGCTCAAAGCAACATTCCAAAACGCTCTCGTCATTTCACCGTCCTTCATTAAATTGGCAGTCTCCAGTATAAACGTAGAAAACGTACTATACGCGCCGCAAAAACCGGCCATCCACAGAATTTTCATTTCAGGGCTCAATAAAAACTTATCATCGCTGAGCGCCGAAAGAAAGCCGATCAGCAAACACGCGGATAGATTAACAACTAGCGTCCCGTAAGGAAAATTCGTCCCGGCCGCTTTATAAACGAGCCCGGATACCAGATAACGGCATATGGTCCCCGCGATCCCTCCGGCTATCAAAAAAATCCATTTCATACTTTTAAACCCATACCGCAATAGCCTTATTGATCTGTTCTTGCAAAGCGCTCAAACCTTTTTCTGAATCGCTGTCTAGCTTCAAATGGACCACTTGACGCTCTTTGAAACCCAACGTCTCATAATCACCCATTGCTTGCGCGAATTCAAGCTGGCCGAAACTGTATTTTTCTCCCGGTACAGCAATATCTTGGGATGGCTTTGCCGTGATCACAATAAAAAAACCGGTATTCGGACCTCCTTTATGAAGCTGTCCCGTTGAATGAAGGTATCTAGGGCCAAATCCTACCGTGACCGCATTCCGCGCAAAGTTGCGGACCGTTTTCTGGATTTCCTTTAATGCATTTTTGACTGCTGGACGATCAGGCAGGAACGCTAGGATCCCCACATAATCGCCGGGTTTCAGGTCTCCAAAAAGATCTTCCAGTGTCGCCGGAAAAGTCCTGACTTCAAGCGCGCCCTTGATCTCGATCGCCTTTAAAAGCGCTTTCGCCTTATCTTTAGCCGATTGCACATCAGGTTGATCGAACGCGTTGATCTTGAGCAAAGCGCATGCGATCGCCGTCGCAGCTTCCCAAAGAAAAAACTGACACGCAATATCTTCAGACACTGCGATCCCGATCGAAAGTGCAGGATGCCCTTTAGATACGAACGCTTCAAAATTTTTATCCAGCGCTTCATCTTTTTCATAGCCGGGCGAAAGCGCCACAAAAAAGCGGTCATGGCCGTAATTTTCGGGATCGCCCAACGGCTCTTGGACCACCGGCACGATACCCACGCCCTCCTTGCCTGAGCTCTCTGCCACAAGCTGTTCAACCCAATCACCAAAGGGTTCAAGTTTTTGAGGAGCCAAAAGCGTTAATTTGTCTTTACCTTCCTCAGACAAAACAGCCATTGCGATGCCGAGCAGCAACGCCGGATTCTCATTCGCAGGTACGCCAGCCGAACAGGCTTCCATCATTTCCGAGGCTTTGTTCAAAATCTTATGAATATCCACGCCGATCAACGCCGCCGGCACCAATCCGAAATACGTCAACGCCGAAAATCTCCCGCCCACATCGGGAGGCGCCAAAAATATTTTCCTAAATCTGCACTTCTTTGCCAATTCTTCGAGAGGTGTGCCGGGATCAGTGATCGCTACAAATTGTTCCCCCGCTTCTTTCTTGAGTGCTTTTACTTTTTCAAAAAAATATTTGAAAAATGAAAGAAGCTCAACCGTGCCACCAGATTTACTGGAAACAATAAAAAGCGTCTTTTCAAGCTTGATTTGATTCTGTACATCAAGAACGCGTCCAGGATCTGTGCTGTCCAGAATGATGAGCTCCGGATATCCTTGAACATTCCCCAGAACGTTTTGAAAAACTTCCGGCGCCAGACTTGAGCCGCCCATGCCCAGAAGAACCACGTGAGCATATCCGGCTTCCTTGATCTCCTTGGTAAATGAAATTATCTCATCGACCGATGAAACGATATCCTTCGGGGCCGTCAACCAGCCCAGGCGCATTTTAACCTCCTCCTGGGTCCTTGCATCCCTCGTCCAAAGCGAGGCGTCCTTATCCCAAAGACGGCGGATTATCGAAAGTTTGTCGGCTTTAGATACCCATTCTTCGATGCTTTTCTTATGAATTCCCCATTCCGCTTTGATCTGTAGTTTCACTTTTCACCTTTATTTGATTTTTACTTGGATACATTCTATCAGTTTTTTGTATGAATCACTGAACAGCTGGACACCGGCTGATTCAAGCTCATCTGTAACACGGTTAAGATCAATGCCTGCTTCCTTCAATCTCTTTAAAATAGTCTCCGCCTCTTGAAGACCATCTTTCAATCTCGAACCAGGCACTCCATGATCTCTGAAAGCATCCAAAGTCGCCGGAGGCACCGTATTCACGGTCTGCGAGCCCATCAAAGCTTCAACATAGAGCACATCGCTATAAGCAGGGTTCTTGGTCCCGGTGCTGGCCCATAATGGCCTCTGAACATGAGCATTGGATGATCTTAATTTTTGAAATCTTGGACTTGAAAAGATCCTCTCAAATGAACCATAGGCAACCTTAGAATTGGCAATGCCAGATTTGCCTAAAAGATTTTTATACAAAACCGACCTATTTGGATCCTTTTCTAATTTAATTTTATCTTCAAGCAGCTTATCGATTGCCGTATCGACACGGCTCACAAAAAAACTTGCCACCGAAGCCAGCGAAGCAATCTGTCTACTCTGAGCTGTTCTTTCTTCAAGTCCTGACAGATAAGCGTTCATAACGTCTTCATAACGACCTATTGAAAAGATCAGCGTCACGTTCACATTGATGCCTTCGGCAATAACAGCTTTGATCGCGGGAATTCCCTGTTTCGTGGCAGGGATCTTAATCATCACATTCCTGCGGTTGACTCGCTTAAAAAGTTCTTTTGCTTCCTTAATAGTCCTTTCCGTATCGAACGCCAGAAGCGGACTCACCTCGATCGATACATATCCGTCGAAGCCATCTGTTTCATGAAAGACCGGCAAAAAAATATCGGCCACTTCCTGGACAGCGCGGACTGCCAGAAACTGATAAATTCCTTCAGGATCATGGGATTTTGCCAAAGTAGCGATGTCGGCGTCATAATCGTGGTGGTTCAAGGCCTTCTCAAATATCGTGGGATTTGTCGTAGCGCCCCGGATACCATCCTCACTGATCATCCTTTCGAACTCGGTCCTCGAAATAAGCCCATCGTACCAGATGCTTTGGCCGTGATTTAAAACCTGTTTCAGTGTGTTTTGCGTCATCGTCGCTGTTCTTGTCATATCAGCTCCCCTTTGTATCCATCAGCTGTTTTTTTAAACCATCCAGATCCGTCACCGGTAAAGCACACGCATAATTTTGACAAACATAGGCCGTCGTCCTGCCCTGCAAAGCGGTCTGTTCTTTCGAGAACGGCACAAGCTCTTCCAAAGACTTTCCCTCCGCTCCAGGCTTATGAAGCATGATAATTTTATTCGGCATAAATCGCAAATGAATTTCTTTGAGCATGGACACCGTCAAAGGATCTTTCGAATCACCGGCGATCACGATCTCTTTCGAAGGCCCAAGCATAAAATCCAACGCGATCAGCATCTGCGGATACGCTGTAGGTTCAGATGAGATCTCTTCGGAAAATGTATCAAGCGTCTGTTCCGCATATTTTTGAAAGCGGCTTTCAGGCATATAACAGCCGAGCAATATAAGGTCCAATACGGCGAAAGAATTCCCAGAAGGCACGGCCCCATCATAGAGTTCCTTCGGTCTTGTGATAAGTTTTTCCGCGTTCGACGCCGTCAGAAAAAATCCGCCGTCTTTTTCATCCCAGAAGAGGCGTATCATGATCTCCGCAGTATTTTTGGCCTCCTTAAGCCAGCGTTCATCAAAAGTGGTTTCATAAAGCGATAGATACGCATAAACCATGAATGCGTAGTCGTTCAAATTCGCCGAGATAGCCGCTTCTCCGTCACGATAGCGGTGGTACAATTCACTATTATCCTTTTTCATTTTTGTCTGGATAAAATCTGCGGCCTTGACTGCGGCGTTGCGATAACGCGGTTCATCGAACACATCGGCAGCCATAGCAAAACTCGATATCATGAGACCATTCCAGTCGGCCAAGATTTTGTCATCCAGATGCGGTGCCGGACGTTTGGAACGCAGCGCTGACAATTTCTGGCCGGCAGCGCCAATAATCCGATCCACTTCCGACACCGATATTTTGAAATGTGCCGCCGTTTCTTCGGCAGAATGCGACTTAAAAAGAACATTCTGGTCCGTAAACTCATGATGCGGGTCACTCAAAGCATTGCCTTTGGTCTCAATCCCGTAAAAATATTTCACGACTTCGGCGTCATTTTTAGACAGCGCCGCGTCAATTTCGCTTTCTTTCCATACAAAAAATGCGCCTTCGCGTTTATTTGAGGGATTGAACGGATCGATGCTGTCCGCATCCTGCGCCGAATAGAACGCTCCATCTTTGCTTGTCATTTCGCGCAACACATAGTCGAGGATATCTTTTGCTATATCGGCATAACGTTCCTTATGTGTCACCTGATAGGCTTCGAGATAAGTTCTAGACAGAAGCGCTTGATCATACAGCATTTTTTCGAAATGCGGCACACGCCACTGAGCATCGGTGGAATAACGATGAAAACCGCCGCCGATCTGATCATACATTCCACCATCGGCCATCTTGTTCAATGTCTTCTCGGTCATATTTAGCGCTTCGGGATTGCCGGAGCGAAGCCAGTATCTTAATAGCATCGATAACGAATGGCTTCTTGGGAATTTCGGCGCGCCACCAAAACCTCCCCACTCCGTATCGAAACTTGACTTGTGCCGCTCAAAGAACGTATAAAGCGTTTCTTTGGACAACTTTTTATCATTTGAAGAACCTCGGCCTTTGCGAGTTTCCAAATAAGAAACTGCTGAATCGGCAGACTTCGCAATCTCATCCCGACGGGTTTTCCACGCATCAGCAATCGATAATAAAAGCGTCTTAAAGCCAGGTATTCCGTACCGATCCTCTGGGGGGAAATAAGTGCCGCCGTAAAACGGCTTCATATCCGGCGTCAAAAATACAGTCATCGGCCAACCGCCGCTTCCCGTTGTCGCCATCACATAATCCATGTAAACATGGTCAATGTCCGGCCGCTCTTCTCTATCGACCTTAATGGAAACATAATTCTGATTCATGATCTGAGCCGTTTTTTGATTCTCAAAGGATTCTTTTTCCATCACATGACACCAGTGGCAAGTGGAATAACCGATCGAAAGCAGGATCGGTTTGTCTTCTTTTTTACTTTTCTCAAGAGCTTCTTTCCCCCACGGATACCAATCCACCGGATTGTGCGAATGCTGCAATAAATAAGGGCTTTTTTCTTTGGCAAGGCGGTTCACATGCACAGCGGGCGAGTCGCTAGCTTTGGAGATACCGGCGATCAGTAAAAACGGCAGGGAAAGAATCGTTATCACAAAAAAATTGGGTTCCATTCAAATTAAAGGATCTTTCTTAAATAAAGGAGATCCTTAACCATTTTGATCGAATCATGAAACAGCCTGACACGGGTCTGTTTGCCTTGACGCCACATTACAGACACTTCCTTGATGCGAAATCCGCGTTTTTGCGCCAACCGTAACACTTCGACGTCAAAACTGAAGCCATCAAGTTTTTGAGCGTTAAAAAGTTCATGCGCGGCTTTTTTCTTGAAGCATTTGAAACCGCACTGAGTATCAGAGATCCCTCTAAGCACCAGGATCTTTACAAAAATATTGAATATACGGCCGGCCAGACGACGCTTGAAAGTCTGTTGGACATCCGCGTCCTTAGACCTGACGGCGCGGGACCCGACTGCAATATCATACCCCTCTTCCAGAGCTTTTATCAATTTATCAAGCTCCTTAATAGGGGCCGAGAGATCGGCATCCGTGATCAGCACATATTTTGCCGAAGAAGCTAGAACTCCTTGCCGCACGGCGAAACCTTTTCCATGATTTGAAGGATTAGAAAGTAAACGAAAACGACTTTGCGTTTGGGCTTTTATCGTATTTTGCGCGATCGATTCAGTGCTGTCGGAAGAGCCATCATTAACAATTAGGCATTCCCACGAGAGGTCTTTGAGCGACATGAAAGCCTGAACACGGCGCATGGTTTCAGCAATATTTTTTTCTTCATTGTAAACAGGGATAACTATTGAGACATCAGGTCCGGGATCGGGAGGCATCTGTTTTAGAGATCAATCAAAAACTATTGTTTTGAAATAAGCGATCGTTTTTTTCAGACCCTCATCAAGTTGGACTTTCGGAGACCAACCCAGCGTTTTTTTGGCAAGCGCGATGTCGGGACACCTTAATTTGGGGTCATCCTGGGGCAGTGGCCTGTAAACGATCTTGCTCTTTGAGTTTGTAAGCTTGATGATCTTTTTCGCAAGCAGAAGCACCGACATTTCATTAGGATTGCCAAGATTTACCGGCGTGTTCAATTTTGAGAACATCACGCATTCAATACCCTTCACAAGATCATCGACATAACAATAACTGCGGGTCTGTTTTCCGCTGCCGTAAACGGTCAACGATTTGCCCAAAAGCGCCTGCGTAATAAAATTTGGGATCACGCGCCCATCCTCAGGTCTCATGCGTTCTCCGTAAGTATTGAAAATACGGATGATCTTGGCGTCCAGCCGATGCTGACGATGATAAGCCAAAGTGAGAGACTCGGCGAAACGTTTTGCCTCATCATACACTCCTCTTGGTCCCACCGGATTCACATTGCCCCAGTACGTTTCTTTTTGCGGACTGACCAAAGGATCGCCGTAAACTTCGCTTGTCGATGCCAGAAAAAATTTCGCCTGTTTTGCTTTGGCGATCCCTAAAGCGTTGTGAGTCCCCAATGCCCCGACTTTCAGTGTTTGGATCGGATACTTCAGGTAATCCGGCGGGCTTGCCGGAGATGCAAAATGAAGTACATAATCGATCTTGCCTGAGAGCTTGATTGGTTTGGAGATGTCATGCCGCAATAAAGAAAATTTCCGGCTTTTAAAAAAGGGCCGGATATTTTTCGCAGATCCGGTAATAAAATTATCAAGGCACACGACCGTGTCGCCTCTTTCAATGAAATGTCCGCACAGATGCGATCCGATGAACCCTGCTCCGCCGGTAATTAATATTCTCATTTTCTTATGCATTGATGTTCTGTCTCCAATAGTTCAGAATATCTTTCAGTGTATCTTTGAACGGAATGCTTGGTTTCCATTCGGTCTGAGCAAAAAACTTGGAATTATCTCCCCTCAATATCGGTATGTCACTCGGCCTCATCCGCGATCTATCTTGTTTGATCTTTATTTTGACCTTGCTTTCTCTTAAATATATCTCAAGAATCTCTCTGACCGAATGCCCAGCGCCTGAGCAGATATTGTATATTTCACCAGGCCGTCCTTTTTCAAGAGCCAGCCAATAAGCCCTTGTCACATCCCGCACGTCCGTAAAATCCCGTATGGATTCAAGATTTCCGACGCGAATTTCAGGCGCTCTTTTTCGCACCTCTATCAGAGCGATTTGTTTGGCAAAATCACCGGCAACAAAAATTCCCGATTGACCGGGACCAATATGGCTGAACGCGCGTGTTACCACAACATGTATTTTAAAATTTTGATAATACTGACAACCCAAAAGCTCTTGTGCGACTTTGGAAACTCCGTAAGGGCTTAAAGGTCTCAAAGGATTGGTTTCTTTGATCGGTATTTCATGCGCTTCCACTTTCCCATAGACTTCGGCGGAACCGGCGATCTGGACACGCGAAGGAATTTTAAACCTCCTCAAGATTTCCAAAACGTTCAGCTCCGCCATTATGTTATTCATCAGAGTCTCCGAAGGCTTCTCCCACGATAGCGGCGTGAAAGACTGTGCGGCAAGATGAAATATACGGTCGGGCCTGATCTTCCTTATCACACGCTCAAGATCTTTGGCTTTACACATATCCAATTGATGGTAAGCAACTTTTTTTGAAACGTCTCCGGAAGTGTAGTCTTTGCCTGGCCGAACAATACCGTGAATCTGGACACCTCTTCTGGCAGTCAAAAAATCGATCAAGTAAGACCCTACGAAACCCCGAGCGCCCGTGACCAATATTTTCATTTACAATACTCGCTTAAATAATCTTTCAGACTGTCTTGCCATGGCCTGAGTTTTGTCTTAAATTCCTTTTCGTAACGCTGCGTCGACATCGCGACAAAGCTTGGGCGCAAAGCAGGCCTATTTTCGACCGGCATTCTAGCCAATTTTTCAATCTGGACATTTTTCAATTTTAAAATATCCTTGATCTTTTGGGTCATTTCATAACGCGTCGTATACCCTGAGTTGCATATCTGATAAATCAGATGAATATCTTTCTTTGCATTTTCTCGGCTTATTCTGTGAAGATGCTCGCCGATCGTCTGAAGCGCTGCCGCCAGGTCCTTTACGTAAGTCGGAGAGTCTGTTTGATCCGCGAGTACTTTTACGATCTCATCGGAATAAAGCCGCCGCACGATCGCGTTGACAAAATTATTGGGATTATCAGGTCCAAAAAGCCAGCTTGTTCTCACGATCGCCGAAACTTTCGCGTTGTTCGCGAAATGTTCGCCTTCAAGCTTCGTCATTCCGTAAACATTGACAGGAAAAGTCTTGTCTGTTTCCAGATAAAGCGACCTCTTCTTACCGTCAAAAACATAATCAGTGCTTACGTAAATGAACGGAGTACGATTCTGATCGCAGCAGGAGACCAAATATTTCGTCGCAAGCGCATTAGATTCGTGAGCAAGTTTGGGGTCCCGCTCACAGCCATCAACATCGGAATAGGCCGCCGTATGAATGACCAGGTCAAAATGGTCGGTGTTGAATAAAGCTTCAACCTCGCTTTGACTAGTCAGATCACAGGGACGGGTATCAAATTTTCCGTGCTTGGATATGCCGATGGTCTCGTGCTGGGCCGACAAAACACGGATCAAAATTTTTCCCAACATCCCTGATCCGCCGGTCACCAACACACGCATCAGAGCCTGCCTTGGTAAGCTTTCGCGTAATAAGCTTTGAAATCTTCTCTCTTATTTCTGATCGTCTCCCACCACGCCCTATTGTCTTTATACCAAAGCACGGTCTCTCGGAGAGATCTTTCAAACGCGAGGTGAGGTTTCCATCCTAATTTGTGTGCTTTGGACGGATTGATCGCATAGCGGCGGTCATGGCCGGTGCGGTCCGTCACTTTCTTTATTAAAGACTCAGGTTTACCCAAAATTTTCAGGATACGGCGCGTCAAATCGATATTGGTCAGGTAAAAGGGCGTCGATAAATTATATGCTTCACCGGCCTTACCCTTATCCAGCACACGAATAATACCGCGGGAATGGTCCTCCGCATGCATCCAGTTTCTCACTTGAAGACCGTCGCCATATAAAGGAAGTGGCTGGTCAGAAAGCGCATTTGATACAAAAAGCGGGATCACCTTTTCAGGATACTGGTAGGGCCCGAACGTATTAGAACCACGTGTCACCAAAGTATGCATGCGATAAGAATGCGCATAAGAGAGTGTCAGCAGGTCCGCCGCTGTCTTCGATACTGAATAGGGACTGGATGGACTCAAAGCGTCAGATTCTTTAAAAAAACCCTTGGGACGGCTTCCGTAGACTTCATCAGTACTTACAAGAAGAAATTTTTTGACTTTCCTTCTTCTGGCAGATTCAAGAAGCGTGTAAGTTCCGAAAGTATTGGTATCAAAAAAAGTTTTTCCGTCTAAAAGTGAACGGTCCACATGCGTTTCGGCCGCCAGATGAACAACGGCCGTGCAGCCATCCATCGCTCGATCAACAACTTCTATATCGCAGATATCGCCCTCAACGAATTGATATCGTGCATCATCCCTGATTCCTTCCAGGCGGCCAAGATCTCCGCAGTAAGTCAATTTATCGAGATTGATAATACTTACCGATGGATCTTCCTTCAGCCAAAATTTGATCAAATGAGAACCGATGAATCCTGCGCCACCGGTCACAAGGACCTTTTGTTTACGCTGACGCGTCATGAGACTTCATGGCTCTCTTTGCTTTTTTCGCGACCAACTGATTAGCTCGCAAAAGCGAATCAAAAGTCCCGCTGTCAGTCCACCAGCCGTCAAGAATGTCAAATTGAAGCTCACCTCTTGCGATGTACGCATTATTGACATCCGTGATTTCCAATTCACCACGCCTGGAGGGTTTTAAAGTCTTGATAATATCAAAAACGTTTTCATCGTACATGTACACGCCGGTCACCGCAAGATCTGACTTGGGATTTTTAGGCTTCTCCTCTATCGAAATGATCGTCTGGTCTTTTATCGTCGCAACGCCGAACCTCTCGGGATCCTGCACTTGTTTCAAAAGCACACGTGCCCCGCGTCTTTGTTTGGCGAAATTCTTTACAGAATCTCTGATACCGTTCTCAAGGATATTGTCACCCAAAACAACGACGATCTTGTGCTGATAAGCAAAATGCTTGGCCAAACTAAGCGCTTGCGCAATACCTCCCTCGCCCTCCTGATAAGTGTAGTTGATATGCGTCAATCCAAATGCTTGGCCGTCTCCCAGAAGCCTGAGAAATTCTCCAGCGTGATTTCCGCCGGTCACGATCAGGATATCTTTTATGCCGGCATCTACAAGCAGATTGATCGGATAATAGATCATCGGTTTATCGTAAATAGGCAGAAGATGCTTATTGGTGATCTTCGTGAGAGGGCTAAGCCTTGTCCCCAGTCCTCCGGCCAAAATAATCCCTTTCAATTCACTCATTTTATTTTCTTCCCATCGAATAATACCGAAAGCCTAAAGCCGCCATTTTCTGCGGATCATAAATATTACGGCCGTCAATGATCACCGGTTGTTTCAGCAATTTTTTTACCTTTTTCAAATCTAGCTCCTTGAATTCTTTCCATTCCGTAAGAATCAACATGCAATCACTTCCTTTGCAGACAGAATAACTATCACTGCAAAACTCGACGCCTTTCAACATTGGCCTCGC
Source organism: uncultured Planctomycetia bacterium (assembly GCA_964642015.1). GTDB lineage: Bacteria > Omnitrophota > Gorgyraeia > 2-02-FULL-51-18 > 2-02-FULL-51-18 > CAZXLF01. Next base: position 199,613 of record CAZXLF010000002.1, on the reverse strand, counting down.
CTTCGACATCGCATGAGGGTCATATGCCTTGATCTTCGCGCCATGAGATTGGAGAAACGAGATGATGTCTAAGCTCGGAGCAAACCTCATGTCATCCGTGTCCGGTTTGAACGCGAGCCCCAGTACGCCGATATTCTTAGAATTTATATTCCAAAGTGCACTCTCTACTTTTTTTAAGAACACCGCTTTCTGGTCTTCGTTTATCTTCTCAACGGCTTTTAAAAGCTGGAAATCATACCCCAGCTTCTCCGAAATGCGCACAAAAGCTGAAAGATCCTTGGGAAAACAAAATCCCCCGAAACCGATACCGGCATTCAAAAAGCTCCTACCGATGCGTTTATCCAAACCCATTCCCAATGCCACCTGCTCGACATCCGCTTTCGCGGCTTCACAGATATTGCTGATCGCGTTGATGAACGATATTTTCGTCGCCAGAAAAGAATTGGATGCATGTTTAATGATCTCGGCACTTTTGATATCCGTGACCAGAACCTGGCATTTGAGCGGCTTATAAAGCCGTGTCAGAATTTCCTTCGCTTTATCTGATTGAACACCCAAGATCACGCGATCCGGATGCATGAAATCATGGACGGCACTGCCTTCTCTCAAAAACTCCGGATTCGAAGCTACATCAAATTGAGCTCCTTTTTTCGCGTGGGCTGCGATCGTCTGAAAGATCTTTTCCCCTGTCTGCACCGGCACTGTACTTTTTTCAACGACCAGTTTGTAGGAAGTGATCTCTTTTGCGATGTCGCATGCCACATTCTCGACATAACTTAGATCCGCTTCGCCATTCGGGCGCGGAGGAGTGCCTACCGCTATAAAAATGACTTCGGATTGTCTGACGGCTTTTTTGAGATCGGTCGTGAACGAAAGACGCTTGCGCCTCACATTATCTTTGACCAATTCTTCAAGACCCGGTTCATAGATCGGCATAACTCCGCGTTTTAGAGAGCCAACTTTTGATTTATCAATATCCACACAGATCACCTGATTGCCCAAACTCGCAAAACAAGCGCCTGACACAAGACCGACATACCCACTGCCAACTACTGTTATCTTCATCTAATACCTTCCTTTAATAATATGAGCAAAGATGCATTACAGATTCTGCGAAGTCGCTTTAGGACTGTCATACGATTGGCTAAGACCAAAAGAAGCCTTCGGGAACGACTTCAACCGAAATACAAAATAAAATGTGTCCCCCTGACGGTGATTATAAGTAAAATCAACGATGAGACAGCTGAACGCTTTGGAAAGCGTGACTTCGAATTCCTTGGAATCATTCGTCTCAAATTCATAACGTTCATACAGTTTCAGATCCATGTCCGAAGTCACTTTTAGACGGATCTCAGAGGTCAGCTGACTGCTTTCATCGCGCGCGTACCTTTGCCCCAAAGCAAGACGCATTCTATCGTTCTGCATATAAAAATCAAGATCCGCTGTATCTGTGTGGCGCGATTCAGGGTCCAGAGCCACGTCACCTTCGATGCCCATCCACGAATAGGGCCTGAGCTCCGCTCTCATTCCGGTGTTTGTCATTCTGCCGGTATGAAGATCTGTATCAAAGAAGGGGATGACCCTTGCAATTTCGCGTGTATATAAATTATTAGGTGACGAATGTTCCTTGGTTTGCAGTTTGTTCTCAAAATTAAAACGGATAAAATTCTGCTTATCGATCGTATCCAAAGAATCGAACTGCTCAAGTTTTGTCCGCAAAACAGTCGGATCGGGACGGTAGTTATAACTGACCGTCGGCTCGAAGATATGGCGGATTTGATTATAATCAAGGCCGAAAGCCTTCACATAGACATCATAAGTCTTATAAAACCGTGTGCTCACATCGACACCCGGATCAAACGTTCCACGAATAAAATTATTATCCCCTCCGCTGACATCCCGGGAATAAAACGTTTGACGAGTGCCGACTCTCGGCGTCACCGAGAGATCCCCGACGCGACCGGCATAAGAAAGCGTGTGATTCGTGTCTAATCTTGTGGCATCAATTCCTTCGTTTTCACCAGCGGGCATATTGCTTAAATTGGAAAGCTGAATTTCTTGCCTATAATAGAAAGGGGTGTTTTCGAATTGATGATTATGTGTATCGAACCGAAGCTCAGGATTTCTTTCAACGACAGGGAAAAGGTTGTCGAGACGGTGACGCTCCAGCACACTGAACGTATATTCCGGTTTTGAAGTGATCAATGAAACATAATTGTCGGGAAAAGCGTCGCGTGCATATTCTTCTCTGAAAAAAAAGTCCCTGACAACTGTCGTATCGCTTAATTTGTTGACCTCCGCCGTCAAGGTCGTGGAATCCGCAACTTTCATTTGATGACGCCACTGAACGCGATAACGTCTGCTGTCGGCATCCGGTGGAGCATCGCGGTCTTCAATGTAATAAAGACGTGCAGCACCGTGGCCGATCTTATCGCCTTTGTAAAAATTTTCCACGCCGGTACCAAAACCGCGCTTGGCACGGTAATCCAAAAGAATGTTTCCGCGGGACTGAAGACTAGGCTGGGAAGCTAAATGATATCGCCACTTTGTCAAAACAAACGGGCCCCACTTAGAATTTTTTCCCGGAACGATCTGCACCGGAAATCTGTCCATATCCACGAACGGCTGGACATAATAAGGGATAAAAAGCACGGGGACGCCTTTAATAAACAATATTGCATTACGTATCACCACTTTATCATCGGGGAAAAAATCGATCTGATGGGACTGGATCTTGTAGAACGGGTCGTCTCCGCAGCAAGTTGTCACATAACTATCGACGATCTGGTACTGTTTATCAGAGACCTTCTCGATCTTTTGGGCCTTACCGTAAATTCCCGGCTCCATCGAGCCGCTCATCTTCGAGACATTACCCACCTTGGTGGCAAAGTTGAATTCTGCCCGATCGCCGGTGAACACGCTTCCCTTTTGCACAAGCGTCACATGCCCCTCAGCAACAGCCATTTTTGTAGCCATGTAAACCGTGATCTTATCAGCTGTGAGCTTAACATCATCATAATTGATCGACACATGGCCTGTTCCCACTGCTTTTTGGTCTTCCTGAAAATATTCTACTGAGTCACCGTGCACCTGAATGGGAACGTTCTTGGATTGAATATCGAATTTTTGCATGGCACTGCTGGCGAAGGCAGGAGTTGCGAAGAATAAAATCATGACAAAGAAAAGAAAGAGATTTTTGGATAGTTTCATTGATCTTCGGCTTGTTCTCATTAAAACGCTAACGCCGCCGCACCGATCAAACCGGCATCTACTCCCAGCGCCGCTGGCACTACTTTAACAGAACGTCCCGCAATGGGAAAAGCTTTTTTCTTGAGCGTTCGAATAGTGGCGCTAAAAAGATATTTATTCTTTTGGGAAATACCTCCGCCGAGGATGATCCTCTGAGGATTCAGCACATTGACCAGTCCTGTAAGCGCTGTGCCCAAATGCATACCGGTTTCTTCCCATAGCTGACGGGCCATCCTGTCGCCGGCGTCCGCTGCCTGCCTGACCAGCAGCGGTGTCAATTCTTTACCGTCTATTTGCACCCATTTTTTCAATACACTTTTACTTCCATGCTTCAACCGCCGTCGGGTCTCTTTTACAAAATAGCCATTTCCGACATAGGTTTCAATGCATCCACGGCTGCCGCAGCCGCAATGCGGACCGTTCTCGTTCAAGACCATATGCCCTATTTCAGCCGCTGAATAAGCGGGGCCATGGAACAATTTTCCGCCGATCACAATACCTCCGCCAACGCCTGTCCCAAGTGTCAGAGCGATCATGTTATTTATGCCTCTGCCGGCTCCGTAACGAAACTCAGCCAGCGCCATCACACTCGCGTCATTATCAATCCACACGGGCATCCGCAGACGTTTTTCAAGCACAGTCTTCAACGGAGTATTTTTCCACCCCGGAATGTTAGGAAAAAAATAAACAAATCCGCGTTCAACATCTATAGGGCCTGGCACACCTATGCCCACTCCGATAACCGCATGCTTTTTTCTTCTAGCCGCATCAATAAGGCGATTGATATGTATAACTAGAGCGTTTAACAGCTTATCCCGACCTTTAAAGCCCGAGGTCATGAACATCGATCTTTCGAGCACTTTTCCATTAATACTCACAACGCCAAGCTTGACGCTCGTGCCACCTATATCTACACCTATTGCTGTCTTACCCACACAGGATCCTTATGGTTTTAGGAACTTCGGAAGACCGCTTATTATACCTTAGAGACTCATTTGCTCAAAATCGCCTTAAAGACCCTTCAGGGCTGAAAACGCACCCTGTTCCGGCCCTGGTGTTTCGCCTCATAAAGCGCTTGATCAGCGCTTTCGATGATCAACCCGGCATCTGAACAAACTTTGGATAGCGTCGCACATCCGATACTTACTGTCGTCTTTAAATTTTCATCGTAAGCCTTAAAAGCTCTTTCCGCGATCGCGGCACGGATCCTTTCGGCGACAAACCTTGCTCCGGCACGGTCCGTTTCCACCAAAAGTACTCCAAATTCTTCCCCGCCGTATCGGCCGACCAGATCCAGTTCACGCACATTTTTTTTGATGGTTTCCGCCGTTTGTTTTAAAACCACATCCCCTACAAGATGGCCGAATTGATCATTGATATCCTTAAAATGATCCACATCAATCATCAAAAAAGAAACATCGAACCCGAATTTCTTGGAACGGCCAATCTCCCCTTCCAAACGCTCCATCAGATGCCGTCGGACACTGACGCCCGTCAGCCCGTCGGTAACGGCAAGCATTTCGACCTTTTCGTAGAGCTTTATACGTTCGATCTCCGAAATGAACCGCTCCGTCAAAATAGGCAGTGCCGTGCACTGGATCTTACCCATGCCTGTAACCACGAGGATCCCCGAAATGCTGCCGCTTACCATGATCGGATACGCCGTGAATGATGATTCTCCGTCGCCGCTTAACGGTTTTGCCGAGCCGAACACGTTATCAAAGATCTTGTTAAGGAATGGGTCTGGAATTATTTCAAATTCTTTTTTGGTCCTCAATAAATGATTCTTGTCGAACAATCCCTCGAAATTAGAGTATTGAAAGCGGTAGACCTCCGAAGGGATTCTTTGCCCTCTTTTTTCGTCGTTGAAAAAAGCCAGTATCATCGTTTCAAAATGGCACTGTGCAGAAAGCGCTTCGCCGAACACCAAAAAAGCTTCGAATTTGTCCATGCTCTGGGACATTTCTTTGATCTTGTCGTACAAATAATACATTTCATTCGCACGGCGATTCAGTTCGGTGGCATCACGAACACCTTGCTCAAGCAGCGAGTGCTCGGTCCCTAAATATCTGGACGCTTCTTCTATATCATATTCCAAAGCCGACAAATGAGCGTAAGACCAGCGCTTCAATTGTTGCCCGCCCCAAAAAATGATCAGCGAAAATATCAGGTAGCATAACCATGCAAAAGGGTCGACGTTTTTCTGGAACATCGCCGACAGCGCCATAAAAAAGGCCGAAAAAATTACTGCGAACCGCCAAACCCGATGCCTGACATAATAAGCGGTGAGCAAGATAAAACACCAGGCGCTGTTAAAAATTATGAATTTCCACATACCCGATTCCTTCCGGATCTTTTGGCATGGTAAAGGTATTGGTCAACTTTGCGAAGCAGCTCTTCTTCATCTCCGCTTGTATCGGGATATGTCACGACCCCCAAAGAAACAGTCACATGAGCTTCCGCGCGTCGGAAAACAAACTGATACTTTTCGATCTTTGACCTGATCTTCTCGGCAACAGCCAGAGCTTCTTTTAAATTCTTATTGGGCATCAAAACCATGAATTCTTCTCCGCCGTACCGTGACGCCGCATCTACGGACTCAAGGCAAGACAAGATGATCGACGCAACGCTTTTCAAAACAATATCCCCTGCCGAATGTCCGTAGTCATCGTTGCATTGCTTGAAATAATCCACATCGATCATGATCAGCGAAAACGGTTTTCGACTATAATCAGTGCGGCGGCGTTCTTCAGTAAGTTTTTCCCTAAAAAACCGATTCAAATAGAGGCCTGTCAAACTATCATGCGTCGCCATTTCTTCCATTTTTTCGTACAAAAGCAGGTTTTTCAGTGTCACCGAACCTAGATTTGAAAATATATCGATCAATCTAAGATCGTCAGCGTTGAAAACACCGGGTTCAACCGCGCTGACTCTGACAACCCCGAGCGCTTTGTTCCCGGTCATCATCGCATTCGCACAGATGGAACGAAAACGGTGAGAAGTTCTTTTCACATCTTCCGAAAATCGAAAATCGTTTAAAGTATCATCGACCATCAGGCCTTGAGCCTTTTTCATCACCCAGTGATCAAAGACACCGCCTTCTTTTTCTTTGACCACACCGTCGCCCAATGAATGGCTAGCAACCAAAGACAGCTGCTGGCGGCTTTCATCGACAAGATATAGCACGCATTCGTCCGCTTTTCCCAAAACATCATAGACCTCTTTTACAATTCTCTGCGAAGCGGTCTCAACCTCTCTGATCTCCTTTAACTCTTCAGAAAATTTTTGTAGCCCTAAAAAACGGTCTATCTTTTTTCCCAGCGCCTCTTTTAACGCAGCTTTCTTGTTGATCTCCTCTTCCGTCCAATGAATATCCTCGATCAGCTTTTCTTTTACGATCTGCTTATTATTGGTCTTTTTCTGAATATGCAAAAGGAACGAGACCGTGAGAAAATAAAACGCCGCATAAATCAAAAGCTGCAGCAAGAAGGCGGGTTCTTTCGTGACCAAAAAAATGTAAAGCGCCAATGCCGATAATAAGAAACTCAAAACCGCCGAAGCAATAGGTCCGGAAAGAGCCCACGCAAAGACCAGGATAAGGTAGGAGACAAAAAAATAAGCGCTGATCAGCTGATCGCTCAGATCAAAATCGAATTTAAGGAAAGTTAAATAAGGGAATAACGCGAAGAACCAGACAATAAAAGCAACGATGGGAATAAAAAAAACTGGCAGAGGACCATCCTCCCCCAAAAGGGCTCAAATGCTATAAGATCGCTTTTTCCGTATTCTTGTCGAAAAAGTGGGCTTTACCCATATCCAAAACCAGATCCAGGTCCTGATTGACTCCGGGACGCACATGGCCGGATACACGCGCTATAAATGTATTGGTGCCGCAGCGAAGGTAAAGATATGCCTCCGCGCCCATCGGCTCCACCACTTCGCAGGTAGCCCTGACCGTATTGTCCTGTGAGGCTTCGGAAGCGAACAATTTATCGTAAATATCCTCGGAACGGATGCCCAACACGATCTCTTTATTGGCATAAGGCATCACTTTCGGAGTCGCAGCGTCGTTCACGCGCACCTTGAACGGACCGTTCTGGAAATAAAGTTTATTGTCGAGCGAAACAACCACACCGTTCAAAAAATTCATCGGAGGGCTTCCGATAAAGCTAGCGACAAATTTATTCACCGGCCGGTCATAAAGCGTAATGGGGTCGGCAACCTGCTGGATCTGCCCGTCTTTTAAAACAACAATGCGGTCTCCCATCGTCAAAGCTTCTGTTTGGTCATGCGTCACATAAACGATCGTTGCCTGTAAACGTTGATGGAGTTTTTTGATCTCAGTTCTCATCTGCACGCGCAATTTCGCATCTAGATTACTTAGCGGTTCGTCAAACAGGAACACCATAGGTTTTCTGACGATCGCACGGCCAAGCGCTACGCGCTGTCTTTGTCCGCCTGAAAGCTCTTTGGGTTTTCTATTGAGCAGTTTTTTTATTCCCAAGATCTCGGCCGCGTCATTGACTCTCGATTCGATCTCGGCTTTCGGATATTTTCTGAGTTTCAGAGCGAATGCCATATTCTGGAATACGGTCATGTGCGGATAAAGCGCGTAATTTTGGAACACCATTGCGATATCTCTGTCTTTCGGAGGAACATCATTGACAAGTTTGTTGCCGATAAAGATCTTGCCGCTTGAGATCTCCTCAAGTCCGGCGATCATTCTCAAGACCGTGGTCTTGCCGCAGCCCGAAGGTCCGACCAAAACTACGAACTCACGGCGTTCGATCCCTAAACTGACATTATCGACTGCCTGAATGTTGCCGGGGTAAATTTTTCCGACGTTTATTAAACTGACTTGCGCCATTCTTTACTTTACACCCACAAATTCGATCAATTGATGAAGAACCGATTTCAACTGCTTCCTATGAACGATCTTGTCTATCATTCCATGCTCAAGCAGAAATTCTGACGTCTGAAATCCTTCGGGTAATTTTTGTCTTATTGTCTGTTCGATCACGCGCGGCCCCGTAAAACCGATCAGCGCACGCGGCTCGGCGATGATTAGGTCTCCCAACGACGCGAAACTCGCCATAACTCCCGCCATTGTGGGATTAGTGAGCACCGAAATAAAAAATTGGTTCGCTTCATGATGTTTGGCTAGGGCTTGAGATGTTTTTGCCATTTGCATCAACGAAAACATGCCTTCGTACATCCTCGCGCCGCCGCCCGAACCCGATACGATGATGATCGGAAGCTTCTTCGCGGTCGCATGTTCGATCAATCGTGTCAGCTTTTCCCCAACAACAGAACCCATGGAGCCCATGATGAATCGGGAATCCGTCACCCCGAGCGCCACTTTTGTTTTGGAAAGCGATCCCTCGCCGGTAATAACCGCGTCAGTCAGACCCGTTGCAACCTGATCTTCCTTTAATTTAGAAACATAGGATTTAGGACCTCTGAATTTTATCGGATCGCCAGATCTTAGATCCTTGTCCATCTCACTGAAAGTGCCTTCATCAATTAATTGGGCTACACGCTCCGGAGCGGACAACGTGAAATGGTAATCGCATTTTGGGCAGACCTTAAGATCTTCTTCAAGCGTTTTGTTATAGACGATCTCGCCGCACACTTCGCATTTGGTCCAAAGCCCTTCGGGAATATCCCGGCGCTTCAGAATGCGGATAGTGCTGACTTTTGCTTTTGAATTAAACGGAGACAAGATGAGGACTCCTTAAAAACTACGATCCATAAACGTGGCATAATAACATAGCCAGACAACCTATTCAATCAATAACAAAAACTAACAATCTATGCAAATCCTGATTATTTGATCTGCCAATAAAGCCCAAAAAGTTCTTTGAAGGTCTTCAGGATACGTGTCACACCGGTCGCGGTCGCTTTGCCGGCCGTGCGCGGATAATGGGTTACGCCGATCTCCTCGATCTTATAACCTTTCTTCTTAAGGCGGGCCAGGATCTCGGCGTGGATCAGTAAATGATCTGATTTTAACTCAAGGCCTTCAAGAGTTTTTTTTCTGAAAAGCTTGAACGCGCAGTCGACATCGCGGACAGGAAGTCCAAATAAAATTTTATTGAGCTGCGTCCATAAAAATCCGTTGAGCCGGCGGTGCGCCTTATCTTGACGGCTGATGCGGTAACCGACGACCACGTCACAGCTGTCGATCTTGGAAAAAAGCTTCTCCATCTCGGCCAAACGGAACTGGTTGTCGCCGTCCGTAAGAAATACGAGATCTTTCTTCACGTTCGCGAGCCCCGTTCTCAAGGCCGCACCATAACCCATATTTTTAGGGTGTTGAATCAAACGAATATGAGAATTTTTTTTCGCTTCGTCCTGAATCATCTTGACAGAACGGTCCGAACTGCCATCATCCACGATCAATATTTCATAATCGATGCCGTAATCGTTGCCGACCTGGGCGGCCTGTTCGATCATCGTCTGGACATTTTGCTCCTCATTGTAACAAGGGAAAAAGATCGACAGCGACGTAAGCGCTTTAGGTTTGATCATCGGCCGACACCATTGTTTTCAAAACGATGAAACACCAGACCTGACAAAAGTTTGGGATAAAAGTAGGTCGATTTTTGGGGCATTTTCATGCCTTTTTTGGATGCCAAGACCATTTCGCTGAGTGAAGTCGGTCTCAAAAATAAAGCAAGATCAAACTTGCCTTTATCGACCAAAACTTTTGCCTCCTCAGCGTCGCGGGTAAAATCAATGGCCGATGATTTTTCTATCGCTTTGATCTTAAAACATGGCTCGATCAACATCCGATGAAGCACGGCGACATCGAGTTGGTCCACGGGATTTTTCTTTATTTGCGCCGATAACTTGGGATCCAGGTCCAGAAGGAAAAATCCTTCTTTCCTTTTGTAGATCCCGAATGAATATGCTTTCTTTTTCAGCGCGATGCGAGGCTGAGATAATGCCGATAAAACCTGCTGTAAGCTTCCCGCTTTGCTCAAACGTCCTCTTTTCGCCAAAACATCCAAAGGATCTTTCATGGACTTAGGAACTTGGATCAAGCGATGCGTTGGGAATATTTTAAAAGGATTATGGGTCAGATCCGAAAAATATGTCATCACGTAATTCCAAGCCGCATCTTGCAAATCCGGAAATTTGGAATGCATCAGCCGTTTATATTGGCAGGCCACTTCGAACCGGTGGTGCCCATCAGCAATGAGCATTGGTTTTGAGCTGAGCGCGCGGGATATGCGTGAAACTTGTTCTTCGCGATCTTCTACATACAATCGATGCCTGACGCCGTCGACGGACACATCTAATGCCGGAGACAACTTTAAAGATCCCTTTAAGGCCTTTTGAACCGTCCCTTGCTTATCTTCAAACAATCCAAATATCGGGCTGAGATTCGTTCTTACTTCCTTTAATAAGGCCATTCGGTCTTTTTTTGGCTTGGCGAGCGTATTCTCATGTTTCAAGACTTCGCCTTCGTTGATCTTCATCGCAGCCATGAAACCGATCCGCTCTCTCAGTTTTCCGGATTCTTTGTAGTTCTGCACATAGACATAGATCGAAGGTTTGTTGTCTTTCATTAAATAATCATTCGAGATCCAGTCATAAAGATAATCGCGCGCACGTGTGTATTGATTTTGTCGGATCGAATCTCCGCTTTTCGTTTTGCCCAAAATAAGGCGAATGACATTATGTGGGTTCATTTGATAGAACCGTTCCTGCTGTTCTTTTGAGATCACATCGTACGGAGGCGCCAAGACGGATACAAGGTTTCTTACTTTATCTTTATTGTACCTCCATCCTTCGAAAGCCTTTATTTCAGACATTAGATTCTTTCTTGATATTTTTTAAAATTAAAAAACTCCATAAAAAGGCGCCTATAAAAACACCGATCGAATCCGCCAGACAATCCCCGGCGCTTGAATCCCGCATCGGGACAAAACTTTGGTGCCACTCGTCGGTGATGGAATACAAACCACCTATCACTAAAGCAATGAACGAAAGATATCCCGCCGAGCGGATCTTGAAGCTCAAGAATAGCGCGCGTACAAGCAGAATACCCAAGAAAGAGTATTCTAATAGATGGAGTAACTTATCCCAAACATATTTTTCGACACTTCGAAGGAGCGGCGAAGAACCGGGAATGCATGAGCCCGCAAAAATAACGCCGGCATAGAGAACCACGAACGTCCAAGCCCATGCAGGTCTATTTTTCATAGGATTCATATTTTTCAATCTTTCTTTTTTTCCGAAGAAGATTTTTCGGTTGTTGATTTTTTTGAGTCCGGCTTTTTATCACCTGCGCTCGAGGACGATTTGTTCTTGTAATCAGTGATATAAAAACCGGATCCTTTGAATATTAGCCCTGTTCCGGCACTGATCAGACGCTCGACCTTGCCTCCGCAAAATATGCATTTTTTCAGAGGATCGGCCGTGATCTTCTGCAGCTGATCGAACTTTTTCCTGCACTTGAGACATTTATATTCATACGTCGGCATCGCAAAACCTCATTTAGAAAATAACCGTTTGGCTTTCTGAACAAAAGAACTGGAGATCGGGTTCACTTTTTCTCCCGAAAGCTCCGCGAATTGTTTTAACAAATCTTTTTGCTTTTCCGAAAGGTGCATCGGCGTTTCCACAACGATCTTGACCTCTTCATCACCGATACCCTGTCCGTTCAAAGAAACAACGCCCTTTCCTTTTAATCTGAAAATCTTGCCTGTCTGAGTGCCGGCCGGAATTTTGACTTCGGTCGTTCCACTAAGCGTCGGCACTTGCACTTCGCAGCCCAGAGCTGCCTGCACAAAGCTGATCGGCACTTCGCAATGGATATCGCGGCCTTCACGCGTAAAAAACTCATGCGGATTCACATGAATATCAACATAAAGGTCTCCGCGCGGGCCGCCGCGTGTGCCCGCCTCGCCTTCCCCGGAAATTCTCAGTCTCAGTCCATTGTCCACGCCGGCCGGTATATGCGTTTTAATCTTTCGCTTGACGACCACGCGGCCCGTCCCTCGGCAATCGTTGCAAGCATGCTCAGCAAAACTGCCTTGGCCGTGACAGCGGTTGCAAGGTCTGGACACACTAAAAAATCCGCTGGACGCCAAGATCTGCCCTGAACCATGACACGTCGGGCATGTCTGGCGCGAAGTACCCGGCTTCGCTCCATCGCCTTTACAAGTCGTGCAGGATTCTTCGCGTGGGATCTCAATATTTTTTTCTATACCGAACACTGCTTCTTCAAACTCTATCTCAAGACTATATTGAAGATCACTGCCGCGCTGTGGTCTTTGACGTCCGCGAGAGCTTCTGCCGCCAAAAAAATCCTCGAAAATATCTTCGAAAATATCTCCAAAACCCGCAGCGGATGAAAATCCCGCGCCACCGGTAGAATTTAATCCCTCATGCCCGTATTGATCATAGATCTGTCGTTGTTCAGCATTGGAAAGAACTTGATAAGCTTCGGTCGCCTCTTTGAATTTTTCTTCCGCTTTTTTATTATTGGGATTCCGGTCAGGATGGTGTTCAAGAGCAGATTTTCGATAGGCCTTCTTAATGTCCTCCGCCGTCGCAGACCGGGAAACACCTAACACTTCATAGTAATCTTTTTTACTTTGGGCCATTTAAAACTCGTTACTGATCCATGTTTAAATTAGTAAAAGAGACACGTTAATATTTAACGTGCCCCTTTTATAAGCCTTAAATTATTTATCGTTTTTACCTTTTATCTTACTTATACAGTAATCTGCCGTGCAATATTTCCACTTGTTATAATTAAATATGGTGACGCCATCATTCCACTAGACGTTGCAGAGCAATACGATCCAAGCGAAGATAATGGAATCTTTACTTTCCGAATTCCAGGCGCAAAATCCATATAAACTTCTAACATATTTTCTCCTTTAACTTTCTGACTCATGCCGTTATTTGTCATCCTCTACTTTATACTCAGCGTCGACAACGTCTTCTTTGGAACCCGCATTGCCACCGGCTTTTCCGTCACCATGAGAGCCCTGGGATTTTGCACTGGCTTGCTTGTACATCTCTTCGGCTATCTTGTGTGAGGCAGTTGTCAGTTCCTTTTCAGCGCTTTTGATCGTATCAACATCATTGCCTTTAAGCGCCTCCTTGGCTTTACCGATCGCTTCCTCCACTTTCTTTTTTTCATCCGTAGCTACTTTATCTCCGAGATCACTGAGCGATTTTTCCGTAGAATAGATCAACGTATCCAGATGATTTCTGGCCTCGACGAGTTCTTTTTTCTTTTTATCTTCATCAGCATGAGCTTGAGCATCTTTGGTCATTTTTTCCACTTCTTCCTTGCTCAAACCGCTTGAACTCTCGATGCGAATCTTCTGCTCCTTGCCTGTACCAAGGTCTTTGGCGGAAACATGGACAATGCCATTGGCATCAATATCGAATGTCACTTCGATCTGAGGCACACCGCGAGGCGCAGGAGGAATCCCAACAAGATCGAACCGACCAAGGGTCCGGTTATTCTCAGCCATTTCACGCTCACCTTGAAGAACGTGGATCGAAACAGCCGTCTGGCTATCCGCGGCAGTCGAGAAAGTCTGACTCTTCTTTGTCGGTATCGTGGTATTTCTTTCGATAAGACGGGTGCAGACACCTCCCAACGTTTCAATGCCGAGAGACAAAGGTGTCACGTCCAATAAAAGCACGTCTTTGACATCGCCGACCAATACACCGCCCTGGATCGCCGCGCCAACCGCCACCACTTCGTCAGGATTGACACCTTTATGAGGTTCCTTGCCGAAAAGCTGTCTCACAATTTCCTGAACTTTAGGCATACGCGTTTGACCGCCGACCAAAACCACTTCATCGATCTCTGAGGCCTTGAGCTTTGCGTCCTCAAGCGCTTTCTTGCACGGGGCGATGGTCTTCTGGACCAGATCATCGACAAGCTGTTCAAGCTTCGCGCGAGTAAGCGACATCGTTAAATGCTTCGGCCCGCTCGCATCGGCCGTAATGAACGGCAGATTGATCTCGGTCTGAGCATTTGATGAAAGTTCGCACTTTGCTTTTTCCGCGGCTTCTTTGAGCCGTTGGAGAGCCATGCGATCTTTCCTGAGATCGATACCGTCGGATTTTTTGAATTCATCCGCGAGCCAGTCCATCACTCGCTGGTCAAAATCATCACCGCCGAGATGCGTATCTCCGTTGGTGGATTTGACCTCAAAAACACCATCCCCTATTTCAAGGATCGAAATATCGAAAGTTCCGCCGCCAAGATCATAAACAGCGATCTTTTCGTTTTTCTTTTTATCAAGACCGTATGCCAACGCAGCAGCTGTCGGTTCATTGATAATGCGGAGCACATCAAGCCCGGCAATCTTGCCGGCGTCCTTCGTTGCCTGCCTTTGAGAATCATTGAAATACGCGGGCACCGTGATCACCGCTTTCGTGACTTTTTGACCAAGATAATCTTCGGCCGTTTGCTTCATCTTCTGCAGAATGATCGCCGAGATCTCCGGCGGAGTATATTCCTTGCCGGATGCTTTCACGCGCACATCACCACCGGAACCTTCGACCACTTTATAAGGTACGAGTTTTTCTTCGGCGAGCACTTCCTCATGCCTTCTGCCCATGAAGCGCTTGATCGAAAATATCGTGTTCTCAGGATTCGTGATCGCCTGACGCTTTGCAGGCTGCCCGACAAGACGCTCACCGTTTTTCGCAAAACCCACCACAGACGGCGTCGTTCTGACACCTTCTGAATTTGCGATCACCACAGGCTCGCCGCCCTGCATGATCGACACACATGAATTCGTAGTACCCAGATCAATTCCTATTACTTTCTCACTTGCCATTTTTTTCAAGCCTCCCTTTTATCAAAATTAAATTCAAAACACCTATCAAATTTGTCTCAAACATCTTCGGCCTTATGCTGAGTGATCCGTACACGGCTCGGCCGTATCAAGCGCCCATTCAGCAGATAACCTCTTTGCACTTCATCCACAATGACCCCGTCCTTTTGGCCTTCCGTAGCTTCAACTGTCGCAACGGCCTCATGGAACTTCGGATCAAAATCTTCGCCTAAACTTTTTACCACCTGAACACCATGTCTCTCAAGGACCTGATGCAGTTCTTCCTGCGCGATATGCAGTCCTTTTTTTACCTGCTCAGGGTCGTGGCCCTCAGAGAGACTGGTCATCGCGCGGTCAAAATTATCCACGATCGACAATATCTCAACGAGCAATTTCTCATTCGCGAACTTGATGGCCTCTTGCTTATCTCTCTCAAGTCTTTTTTTCGTATTCTCAAAATCTGCCTTCAGCCAAAGGAGCTTTTCCTGTGCATCGTCGGCCGCTTTCGAATCGGGCGAAGCAGCGTTCTTATCCGCTTTGGGTTCTTCCGTATCTTGACGAACTCTATTCTCTGTTTCGTGATTCTTTTTCATTTAAAATCTTTTTACGGTTTCCGTAACACTGTCTGCGACATAATTAACGATCGCCACAACCTTTGAATAGCGCATCCGAGTCGGCCCAAGTGCGGCAACACTGCCGATCGGCGTATTGCCCAAATAACAGTCCTTTATCACCAAACTCACGTTATCCAATTCCCCTAAAGAATTTTCTCTGCCAATATGAATATGCACGCCTTCTTCCTCAAGATCTTTGACAAAAATCTGCAACAGATTATTTTTTTCATCTAACACCTGAAGCAACAGCTTTGTCTTCCGCAGATCCTGAAATTCAGGATGCTGGAACATACGGAACGCGCCTTCGACAAATAGCTGCGCTTCTTCTTCCAGAAAATCATTCAGCCGTTCTGTCTCAACAAGCTCTTCCAAAAGATACGTCAGGAACGAGACGCGTTTCAGATTTTTAATATAAAGCAATGCTGCCGTTTCCGTAAGCTCTGATATCACCTTCGATACCTTCTCGGCCAAACCTTCTATTGTCTTGGCCCTTGAAAGCTCTTCTTGGATCAGATGTTTTTCCTTATGGGTCACCTCTTCGGGTTCCATAAGCTTATCCACGTAATACCGGTAACCGCGATCAGTAGGGATGCGCCCTGCAGAAGTATGCGGCTGAGTAATCAAACCCTGCTCTTCCAAATCTGCCAT
The DNA here is from genome assembly GCA_964642015.1 of uncultured Planctomycetia bacterium. Taxonomy (GTDB): domain Bacteria; phylum Omnitrophota; class Gorgyraeia; order 2-02-FULL-51-18; family 2-02-FULL-51-18; genus CAZXLF01. The sequence goes on along the minus strand of CAZXLF010000002.1, from coordinate 183,280 downwards.
GACATTTCGGATAGAGGCCGGAGATAGCCCAACATCCCGCCTTTTAGAGATGGTCCTCGAACCGACCGGTTCAGCAGTCTCTATATAGGAACGGACAATAATATCGAATATCCTGTCCTTTCTGGCGTTCATATCCTGGTCCGGCATAAGCCCTCCGACTTCGAATTCCTCGTTACTAGCACTCTATCTAAGTGAGTGCCAATTGATAGTCTAGCACAAAGTTCCATTTTGTCAAGCGGTTCCTGCAAGGGCTAATTTCCGCTTAAATAGCCCCTCTGTTTTAGCTGATAAATTAACCGTCAGAAGCACCCCATCCGCTCTATCTTTCCTTAAAACTACCTCAGCTTCCTCATAAAGAAAATGAAGCAGGCCCAGCTTTTCCTTGGGAACAAATAGATCTCTTCTGAGGACTCTGTTGGAAATGCTACCTGCTATCCGCTCTGATAATAGATTTAAACCCTCACCTGTGAGCGACGATACCAAAACTGCATTCTGCTGCCAATGAGGATCTCTCGCAAATTTTTCGCGCTCTCCCTTGCCAAGCAGATCAAGTTTGTTAAGAACCACGATGATCTTTTTCTGCCGGATCCCCAACTCCGCAAGCACTTGATGGACTGCTTTCTCGAGCGCATCAAGATCTGGCCGGCTGGCATCGATAACATGGACCAAGATATCCGCATGCACGGCCTCTTCGAGAGTAGCCTTAAAAGATTCGATCAAGTGATGCGGCAGCTCTCGAATAAAACCGACCGTATCCGCAAGCAGCGCTTTTTGGTTGCCCGGCAAGCCTAACAAACGCGTTGTCGTGTCCAGCGTGGAAAAGAGTTTATTCTTCGCGACCGAAGACGCATTTGTTAACGCGTTAAAAAGACTCGATTTTCCTGCATTCGTATAACCCACAAGCGTTACGAGCGGCAGGTCCTTTTCTTTTTTCTTTTGTATCCCTGATAATCGCCTTTTTTCTATTTTTCCAAGTTCCTTGGTTAAGCGCACGATACGTTCACGGATGCGGCGACGATCCACTTCCAATTTCTGTTCACCGGGACCGCGCGTTCCGACTCCGCCTCCCAAACGTGACAGATAAATGCCTTTTCCGGCCAACCTTGGAAGAAGATATTTCATCTGCGCTAACTCTACCTGCAACTTGCCTTCCACGGTCCGCGCGCGCTGCGCAAAAATATCAAGGATCAGTTGTGTGCGGTCAATGGTCTTGGTTTGAATAATTTCTTCGAGGTTGCGCTGGTGAGTGCTTGAAAGATCGCTTTCAAAAATCACAACATCCGCTTTTTCCTCTTTCGCGAGATACGTCAGCTCATCAACCTTTCCTCTTCCGATGAAAAATGTCGCATTTGGCGCCTTATGTTTCAACATAAGGCTCTTTAGGACGTTCAAACCCGCGGATCTTGCAAGTTCTTCCAATTCTTCGGCCAGATCCCGGATCTCATAGTCTCGCCTTATCGAATCAAATTCCGCCGTAACGAGTATCGCTTTCTCACGCATCGTTTTGTTTCCAACGCTTCACAATGACTTTGGCGATATCCTTGGCTGTGTCTTGAGAGAATACCGGGACCATCTCTATGTCTTTTTCATGTCTGAACCAGGATAATTGTCTTTTGGCATAATTCCTTGTCCGTCTTTTCAGCAATTCTTTGGCCTCGTGCAAAGAAATTTCCTTATTTAAGACTTGGGCCATTTCGCGTACACCTAGAGCCATCTGTGCAGTAACGCTGATTTTCTTATTTCGCAATCCTGTGACTTCTTTTAATAGTCCTTTATTCATCATATGATCTACGCGGCGATTTATCCTTTCGTATAATTCATTGCGCTGCCTGTCCAAAAAGAATACGCGACATTCATACTCGCCCCGTATCCCTCGACGATTGGCCTTCTGCTCAGAAATCGGCTTCCCGGTCAAATGAAATACTTCGAGCGCGCGGATGAGTCGCCTGAAATCATTCGGATGGATCTTGCCCGCCGAAAGCGGGTCAACGCTTTCTAATTGTCGGTGCAGGTAATCTCCGCCATGAGTTTCTTGTTCCTTTAAAAGTTTTTCCCTAAAGGTCATATCGCGGACAACCCCACGATGGCTCGACTCAAACAAGCCATCCAAAAGAGCTCTAAGGTAAAGCCCTGTACCGCCAACTAAAATAGGTACTTTTTTTTCTTTTATAATGCGTTGGATCAAACCTAAGGCTTCTTCCCTGAACTGCGCAGCGCTATATTCTTTCGCGGGGTTCAAAAACGAGGTTAAATGAACTTTGGGAAATCGCGCTCCCGATCTCGGCGCCTGGGTAATGGTCGACATCCCCTTATAAACCTGCATCGAATCGCACGAGATCATTTCAGACGGAAGGAGTTTGGAAACTTCAAAGGCAACTTCGGTTTTCCCCGAAGCTGTAGGACCCACAATGGCCAAGATCCGTTTTTTTGTAGAGACTGCGGATTTCAAGGATAGATCTTCGTCGAATAACCCTCTTGCTTCAAACGGGACTCGATCATGGCCGCATCGGCTCGAGACGAAAACCTCCCCACTCTTACTCTGTACAGGCCATTCGACGGTTCTCTCTCAACAAAAGCATCATAATGACGATTGTTCAATTTATGAATAAGCGCATTGGCATTGCGCGATTTTGAAAATGATCCTACTTGAACGGTATAGAACGGCATCTCCTCTATCCCGTTCTGCTTCAAAGGCTCAGGCTGAGCGGTAATGCCGCGATAAGGAGCGGACAAATTATTAAGCGAGCCGCTCGCGCTGCCTGACTTTGAAGACATTTCCTTAAGCTTATAAGTGATATAGGTTGTTTGGTCGCTGTTCGGATATTTTGATAACGTTTCACGGTACGCTTCGGCCGCTTGATCAAAATTGCCCTCATAGTAATAAGAATCGCCTATAGAGGCCGAGGCGCTCGCTTTACGGTCCGTGTCGGTGAAAGAATTCTCAAGCTCCCTAAAGCTTGCTCTCGCCTGGCTTCCGCGTCCCAATTTCAAAAGACTCAATGCCTGCAGATACAATACATCCTGGGAATTCGGCTTATCCAAGCCGTGAGATAAATAATCGTTCGAAAGCCTGTCAACCTCTGCGTAATTCTCCCTCAAAAAATTTTCGTGGATCTTAAGATAATCGTTCGTCAAAGGTTTTTGTCCGGATTCCCGGGATTCTCTTAATAAACGCTCTCTTTTTGTCTCGATCCTGCCGATATCCGCAAAGCCAACTTCAGAAACAACCAAGATCGCCAGTAAGACCGTAATACCTATTTTTATTTTTTTCACGATACCAGCTCTCCCAAAAGTGTCTCATCTGCAACACTTGTTATTTTCACCAAAAACAGTTCTCCAATAATATCACGACTAGCTCTCGCCACAACACGTTTGTAGCCGCGCGTCCTACCCGTAAATTGATCCTGCCCTTTCCGCGCTTTCGATTCGAACAGCACCTCCACAGTTTGCCCGATCAGCGCTTGATTTCTTTTCAAACTTGACGCTTTTTGCGCCGCAAGAAGCGCTTTATGGCGATCATTTTTCTCCTTAACCGGCACATCATCATCAAGTTTCAACGCCGGCGTGCCGGGCCTCGGCGAATACTGAAAAATGAACGCACTGTCAAATTCTATACGCTCCATCAGATCGAGAGTCTCCAAAAAATCTTTTTCCGTTTCGCCCGGAAAGCCAACAATAAAATCAGTGGTCAACGTACCGTCCGGAACAAGCCGGCGGTATTCGGCGATCTGTTCAAGATACCATTCACGGGTATGCTCACGCTTCATACGCCGGAGCGTCCTGTTCGAACCGGACTGGACAGGCAGATGCAGATGTTCACATACCATCGGAAGATCATGCATCACACTAAAAAGCCTGGTATGAGCATCTTTCGGGTGGCTCGTAATAAAACGAAGCCTGGGAATTTTAGGCGTTTCTTTTTGTATCTTTTCCAACAAGTCCGAAAAATCGATATCTTCGGAAAGGCCTTTGCCATAAGAATTCACATTTTGCCCCAAAAGCATCACGTCCTTGAACCCCTTTCGCTCGATATCCCGCATCTCGTCCATGATGCTTTCGGAAGATCTGGAACGTTCGTCTCCGCGTGTGTAAGGCACGATGCAATACGTGCAGCGATGGTCGCAACCGGTCATGATCGTCACCAGCGCTTTCAAATTTCCCGAACGATAGCGCACATTCTCCAGACTGTATTCTTCATTCAAACGGTCTACCGCAAGACGCGGGATCCGTTTTTCTTCGATCTCTTCGACAAGATCCGGGATCTGATTCAAATTTCCCGGACCGCAGACAAGGTCGATCTCCGGATTGTTCTTAAAAAAATTCTCTCCGTGCTCCTGAGCCATACAGCCGATGATGCCGATCACAAGACCGGGATGATTCTCTTTCAACTCACGAAAATGGCCGATGCGGCTAAAAACTTTTTGCTCGGCGTGATCGCGCACACTGCAGGTATTATACAAAATCAGATCCGCTTCTTCTGCGCGGGGAGTCTCCTGATAGCCGCGTTCCATCAAAAGACCCAAAACACCCTCCGAATCGCGCTCATTCATTTGACACCCGAAGGTTTGGAGAAAAAGTTTCTTTATTTGTGCCTTTTTGTTCATCATATAGCTATAAATACTCTTACGCTTTGACCTCTGTTACACCAAATACTCCAGTTAAAAATGTTTTTATAGCATCTACATACTCATAAATCATATTCTGTTTTATATTGGTCAAGTCATATCCACGGAAGGGTCTTAACGCAGGAGAAAACATTTCGCCTAAATGTTGCGTTATATCGGGTCTTATTTTTTTCAGCCGACGTAGTGCCCCTCCTCGACCATGTTTAAAAACATTACAGATCGTATTAAGTTCATATACCTTTTCATACCCCTTGGCTTTTCTTATGTCAGGAAATATACGGCAGAAACAATCGAACGTTTCAAGTTTATCGTTTTTTACAACCTCCTCAATTGCCTTTTTTTGTTCTTGAGTTATTTTACTGATTAACATAGATGACAATTGATGCTTAATAATTAACTCAAAAAGTTCTTCTAAAAATCTCTCAAAAGCATGAAATATTATTATGCAATAGCCCCCCACAATGAATAGCTCATGCTCTGTAATCCATACTTCATCAGTTCCCAGAATCTCTTCATGCGCACGAGACCACACTGTGCCATCGTCATCATTTTCATAGTCGAAATCAGATCCAATTTCATCATGCTTATCTTGAATAGCTTTGGCTAATTTTTTTTGCTCGGAAAAAGTAATGTTGAAATAATGCACATATATTTTTAACTCTTCAAAAAACTTTTGTATGTGGTATTCGATATATGCCTCAGCCATTATTTTTGCCCTGTTTCATTAATAACTCTCATTAACAATTCTTCCACCAATCCCTGAAAAACCGGTTCTTCACGCTTTTTTCAGCAAAACATGAAGCGCGTTTTCGCCTGAGACATGTTCGACATGCTTAAATCCCAAGGCATTCAAATTAATATCTGAAAGCAGATTTTCGCCGACGCCCAAATACACCGGCGAATAAGCGAAGTGCATTTCGTCGATCAGACCTGCCTTCAGGTATTGACGGAGCGTCGAAACGCCCCCGCCGATGCGGACATCTTTGCCTTTAGCCGACTTTTTGGCACGATCAAGTGCCGCATGGATACCATCCGTCACAAAATGAAACACGGTCCCGCCCTTCATCGGGATAGAGGTCCTCGGGTGATGCGTCAAAACAAACACATCGCAATGATAAGGCGGCTCCTCGCCCCACCAGCCTTTCCAGGAATCGTCAGGCCACGGGCCACGGACGGGACCGAACATATTGCGCCCCAAGATCCAAGCGCCGACATTTTGCATCGCTCTTTCGGCGAAATCGTTATCGATACCGTCACTCCCGCCCTGAGTGCCATGCATTTTTCCAAACGCCTTGGTTTTAAAAAACCATTCGAAGATCTTCGCACCGTCTACACCCAGAGGGTTCTTAATATCCTGATCCAGGCCCGCCCCAAAACCATCAAGCGAAACCGCAAAAGCGGAAACTCTGACTATCCCCATTAATGCGAAGCCTTTCTAATCGCCATTAGCAACCCTCCGCCAATGCCTGAAACACCATTTTCGCATCCTCTGAAAATCCCGCAAAGTCGCGGCATTGGCCAGCCAAATGTCTTAAAAAAATCTTCTTTATCATTTATTGTGGCTTCCAAGATTCCACAAAAAGACTATCCGCTAAATAAATGAAAAAAGACAGTCTTGAACTCACCTTCTTGAGAAATTCTGACATATAAATAAGGCATTTCTTCGGCAGAGACATCAATTGAATGTCAGACTTCTGCAAGCCCAGTCCAAAAAAACAGTCCACAAAAACCTTCGGTTCTCCGATAGCGTTTCGAAAGCTTTTCTTGAGATCCCCGACACTCCAATACCTGACCTCGAAACCATGAGCCTCTCTGAAACCTCTGCTGGCTTGGTGATAAATAGACCGTATTCCCCATTTATGGGCCATCTGGATCAGGCAGCGCCCGTTGGGTTTTAAAACCCGATTTATCTCCGCAAGCGTCTGCTCAACGTTTTCCCTGCTTAAATGCTGTAGCACACTATACGAAAAAACAACATCAAAACTATCGGACCGGAACGGCAGACACCGCCCGTCACCGACAACATAATCGATAGGTGCCTTAAGCTGCTGAGCTACTCGCCTCGCAGCCATTATAGCGCCTAAGGAAGGGTCGATGCCCACACTCTTATAGCCCAATCTCTCGGCGGCAATACACCAACGCCCCCAGTTGCAGCCAATGTCCAAAAAAGACTCCCCTTGCGAACGGGGCAGAGGCAATCCAGGAATGGGGTATTCTTTTAAATTCCCGATCTGCGATCTATACATGATCCCATTGGTCGCTCCGATAAGGAACGATACCACAGGATCAATATCGCAATTTCCTGCTTTGTAAAGTTCTATGATCCCGACTTTCTCAGACTCGACTAAACCCAACGATTCCAAATAAAGCTCGGGCACACGCACATCTTGATATTGTCCCCACGCTCTTTTAAGCGAATTTTCAACCAACATCATAGTCGGCTGAATATCATCTAATAGCATTACTGGCACACCGTCCACGATCGGATATTTTATACCCGAATCGGAAACTAGAAACCCGGTTCTCATCTCCAGCGGACGATGACTGCGAGGACAAACCAATCGTGAATCCAGCGAATTACCCAAACTCAGGTGTCAAACTCATCATCGATCACGGCCCTTCCGCCAATGCTGTTTCTGCTCGTAAACGGCCTTTCGCCCGATCGCCGGCATGGTTAAAAACTTCGGACTTTCTCTAATGCCCGCCCGGCGCAGAATATCCGGCATTTTTCAATCCTTTTGCCTTTTTACGCCGCCAAAATATAATTCGCCAAATCTTTAATTTCTATTAGGCGGCTCGAGCGGTTTGAACGCCGGCAGTCCATTTTGAAAAATAATTATAAACCAAATCCGCAACTGCCTGATGGCCTCTCTCGTTCCAGTGTCCGCCGCCGTATGTGAATCTTAACCCTTCTCCCACAGAAGATAGGTCAATTATTTTAATATGATGATCCGCACAAAAACGCTTAAGCTCTGTATCCTTGTCGATCAACGCAACGATAAAAGCCGCATTCCTTTGGCGCGAAAAAATATCCATATCGGTAATGATCCTGGAGGTCGGATCGGCCACCCAAATCTCTTTTTCAGAGAACAACTTATCATAAAGTTTGAGGAAAAATAAGAGAAAATATGGTTTATAGAACAGCCGGCTTGATTTAAACGCGTACATCGCGTTCTTTGAGACCGGAATGCCGTTCACGGTCAGTTTTGATCCGGAATATTTGAAATATGGCTTGTAATAGCCGTAAGCTTTATTTGAAGAATTGCCCTCGCGATCATTGCCGCAGAACATCAGCACCACGATAGATGGTTTATAAAAATTGAACTCTCTGCGCAATAAAAGATATTCCTGATCCGTGCTATAGGCGCTGACGCCCAAATTCACCACATTAAAACCGGGCATTTTTTTTCTAAGGATATCGGTAAAACGGTTATTTTGGTCCACGTCAAATCCCCATGTAAAAGAATCGCCGATAAAAGCGACCACCGGCTTGCCGGTATCGACAAATTCCCGATCCCTGAAGCCACGGCTGTTATGGATCACAAGAGTTTGCTGCGCAGCCTTGAAACTGCGCCGGCTATTTTTTTCAGGGAACCATCCAAGAAACGGATCGTGCTCATAAAAAAGATTCTTCTCATCCTCGCGGTATCTGTGCTTATAGACGAAATAAGAAGGGATCTCGAGACAGGCAAATGAAAAGATCAAGACCAGGCAAAACGCGATGAACGAAAAGATTGCGTTCTTCAAGTAATCCAATTCGATTCTTTATTGAACAAGAAGCTCCTTAATGCCCATAATACGCCGGCTCGTTGCCGATTTTCCACTTAATATTGCATCCGATGCTGGGTTTTTGTTCGGCGCTGACTGGCCGGCCGGCCAGCAAAGCGTCCATCGCCGCTCTCAAGTCTTTTCCTGTTACCGGCTTCCCGTTCCCGGGCCTTGAGTCATCCAATTGGCCTCGATAAACAAGCTGCCGCGCGGAGTCAAAAAGAAAAAAATCCGGCGTGCACGCCGCCGTGTATGCTTTTGCGACCGATTGATCTTCATCATAACAAAGCGGATACGAGAGGCCGATCTCTTTCGCGAATTCTTTCAAGCCTTTCGGGGAATCTTCAGGATAATTCGCCGCATCATTGGAACTGATGGCCACGATACCGATGTCTTTATTTTGATAATCCCTGCCCAATCGAGAGAGTTCCGCCTTGATGTGCTGGACATAAGGACAATGGCGGCAGATAAACATCACAAGAAGTGATTTTTTTTCCCTGAAAACCGATAAAGAAATCTTATTCCCTGAAACCACGTCGTTCAGAGAAAAATCCGGAGCCTTGGTCTTAAGTTCGAGCATGGTGGAAGGTGTCAGGGCCATATATTCTCCTTTCTCAAGTTAAAGATCGTCATCATCTGATTTTGGAGACGGTGAAGGCGCGGCCTCGTGTTTAAAACGATCGTCGGTGCTATCATAAAAATGCATCCCGCTCCACTTGTAGTATCTTTCATAACTGTCTTTCTTGGGATCTCGGCCGGGGCGATCATCCCGATATTTAGCCACGATTTCATTGATGCCGTCATGATCCATGTCTTTTTCTTCGATCTTCGGGAAATTTGAAAAGATCACTAATTCTTCTTTGATCTGCCGCCCATCAAAAGAATAGATGCGCCGGTTATAATTCAGATTCGTCTTGGAATCGACCATTACAAACGGCTTTACATTCGGCGAAATGACAAGTTTCTTCAAATAGGTGGTGTCTGCGTTAAAACCTTCTTTCAGAGCCATCGAATAAACTTTTCCCAACGATTCTATCTGAAGCGTTGCCGTGCAGTTTCCATAGTCATCAGGTTCACTATAAACCAGGGTGACTTTCTCCATTTTACCGTCACCATCAAGATCTATAGGCTTTAGCTCATCAACGCTGCCTTCGGCAAACACAACCGAAGCTTTCACCAAGAAAAAAATAACAAAGACCAAGAGTTTACTGGTTTTGATGGATGACATTTCAACCGTTAATTCGATTTTTTATGGTCGTTCATTATCGATTCCGTTTCAAGCCACATTTTAATAGAATCCGGCATCGGGGGACTGGACATCTGATGGCCAAGTGCCGCGATCACTGTCTCGGTAGGTACCTTGCCTTTGTGACCATAGAACAATCCTTTGATCAGTCCGACAGCTATATCATGGCCATTTATTTTAAACTTTTGTTCGATAAAAAACCACTTTTCATCCCAACAAACGATCCTTGTATGAAGCCGGTAAGGCTGAAAAAGCGACAAGGATTTTTTGTAACGCACTAACGAAGATGCTACAAGAGGATTCCAGCGGCGTTTCTTCGCGATATGAATAAGACCTGTACGGTAAAGCATGTCCATCCGGCCAAGGTCCATTAAGGTCAAGTAGCGTCCGTTATTCATGTGGCCATACACATCCAAGTCGCTGGGCAGCACACGAAAATCAAGCACGGATTCGCCGATTGGACTCAAAGGCTTCCGAAACAATGCCGTGATAAAAACGATAAGTAAACGGATCAAAAGATTCATGATGTATTCTATCGCGGGATCGATTTACAGCTCAATAAAAATATAAATTCCCATATTTCTTTATTCAAAAGAGCTTGATTTTTTCCTTTTTTTAAATCCATTGGCTTGATATATTACAAACATGACCCGCGACCGCCTGGTATCCTACTTCTTTATAGCCCTGTTCATTTTCATCTTCTATCAAGTCTGTCTGATCTTTTCTTATTTCTTTGAACCGATCTTCTGGGCTTGTGTCCTTGCTTTTGTATTCTATCCGATCTATAAGCGCCTGCTGAAAACCCTTAAAGGCCACGAAACTGTTTCCGCGCTTTTGACTTTATTCCTGATCCTGTTGACCGTTGTTCCTTTAATAGGGATCGTCGTAGTCCATCTTGCGCTCGAAGCGACAAAACTCTACGATTTCCTCTGGAATTATATTGAAGGCGGCCGCTTAAAGGATCTGATCGATCAACTCCACCGCTTGCCTTTCTTTCACAGGATCGAGACAAGCAAAGTATTCGCCGGATTCGTGCATCGCAATTCGGGAGATTGGATCCTGAATACGGTAAAGACACTTGGTAATTTTACAGCGATCCAAGCCGCAAAGATCACAAGGAATATCTTATTATCCAGTCTTAATCTGCTGCTTTCGCTGTTCCTTTCCTTTTTCTTTCTAAAGGACGGCGATCGGATCTACCGCATCATTTACGAAATAACCCCGATGGATGAGCAGGACAAAAAACATATTTTCAAACAGATCAATGAAACGTTCGCGGCAGTGCTCCACGGTCAGCTCTTGACCGCTATCGCCCAAGCGCTGACAGCAGGTATCATTTTCTGGCTTCTAAAACTTCCGCTGCCGATCTTTTTCGCAGCCCTTACGTTCCTCGCAGCGTTCCTCCCGGTCATGGGCGCATCACTTGTCTGGGGTTCTTTCGTGGCTTATTTGATAATAGTCCAGCAATTCCACAAAGCGTTCGTTCTGTTCCTGCTCGGCACGTTTATCATCAGTCTGGTCGACAATTTTCTGAAACCTCTTTTCATCGGCGAGAAAACAAAACTCCCCTATTTTTTGCTTTTCCTGGGGATCCTGGGAGGACTGCAGCTTTACGGATTCGTGGGAATATTTTTAGCGCCTACTCTGATCTCGCTTTTTTTCGCTTTAGTCAAACTTTACCGACAAAAATTCCTCTAGGCATCAAAAATCCCAAACAACCAGATCTCCGGGTGCGAAACTTGTCGAAGAATCAACAACAATGGACATGTCATCAACCTCTTTCGGAGGGATAAAATACATCACATATTGGGTAGGCACGTTCTTGCGGATCGCGTTAGGGAACATGAAATAGATCGTATGGCTTAGGCTCACGGTAAGCCACAAATGCACGCCCGAACCTTCCTTAATCACAAAAGGTTTATTAAAATCCCTTCGCGGGTATATTTCCATCGTGTCATTGCGGTCTTCAAAATCCAGATTCAGATGCTCTGTGATCAGTCCCTCTTCCTTGTCGTTCCACGTCGGAGAAGTTGCTGCCAATGAAGTGATGTCTCCCGGAAGATCAGCTATAGTAGCCGCTGTTCCGCCGACTGTGATCTCGCCGCCGGCTTTGGTCATATTCCTTCCGTCCTTCCCTGAAACTTTTAGGGTCTCCGAGATCACCACTTTAAAATTCACGTATTTTCCGCGCGGGACTTTCTTATAATTAACAAAAGAGAAGATCGGCTCTTCCTGCGTCAGGTCCACCTGATGCTCAGGAAGGTCAACTGAGACCCAATCACCTGAGACATTTTTCAACCATACTTTTTTAACCGTAATAATGCAGTGTGTGGCATCGCCGGAGGCAAAGCATGGTTTTATTCTCCAAAGCGAGGACGTCAAAAATATATAAAACAAAATCAAGGGGACGGAAAATTTTTTTAACATAGAAAATGGCCCAACATTCAATAAGATAACGTTATATCGCTGCCCGGCACAACAACTTCCTGATCATCAATAGTGATCTTCGCCTGTCTGACCTGTCTGGGAGGAGTAAATTCGGCCTGTGGACCGCGGCCAGATACCGTATTTGAAAGATCGAGGTTGAACCACACGCTGATAAATGAGGATGCGCTCACACTGAGGATCTTGGCAAGATCCCTATTTCCGTAAATTGCGATCTCAGAACTCTTGGCGTCATAGATCAGATCCGGCTTTTCAACGGTTCCGGCTTTGATCGTCTTAGAAAGAAGGATCTTGAAATTACTGTATTTTCCCGGCGGAACCCGCCGACCGTTATTAAAAAATGAGACAGTCGGATCCTGGTGCATCAGGTCCACTTGATGATCCGGATCTATAATAGTGATCCACTCGCCGGAATCTTTTTTTAACAACACACTTTCGATGGTAATAACACATTTATAAGGCTCGTCTGTTGCCTGAACATTAACGGAAAAACAAAAAAAAACTGCCGAAAATATGCAGAAGCGGGCAATTCGCGAAAATTTCAAACGAGATCTTTCCCGGTCAACCTCTTGTATACATCTTTGTAGGCTAAAGATGTTTGCTCCGCTATGTTTTGAGGAAGCTCAGGGCCCGGAGGCGTCTGGTTCCAGCCGGATTGGAGAAGCCAATTTCTGACGATCTGTTTATCCAGACTAGGCTGGTCCTGACCGGGCTGATATTTCTCCTTAGGCCAAAATCTCGAGCTGTCAGGCGTAAGCACCTCATCGATAAGAATCAGTTTGTCCTTATAGATACCGAATTCAAATTTAGTGTCAGCGATCAAAATATCCCGCGTTTTAGCGAATTCGACCCCTTTCTTATAGATCAGGATCGACAGGTCCCGGATCTGTTCAGCGATCTTTTGCCCGACGAGTTTGACAGTCTCATTGAAATCAATATTCATGTCATGGCCGACGGTCGCTTTTGTAGCCGGAGTAAATATCGGCTGAAGGATCTCTTGGCATTGTTTCATGCCGGGAGGCAGAGAATGCCCGCAAATTTTTCCGGTTTTCTGATAATCTTTCCATCCCGAGCCCGTAATGAATCCGCGCACCACACATTCGACCGGAAGCGGCTTGGCGCGATGCACAAGGATCGATCGGCCTCTTAACGCAGGTCCGAATTGTTTGAGGATGGACAAGTCCAGACCCATCTTGTCGATATCGGCCGTGATCACATGATTTGGCACAAGATCCTTGAATTTTTCGAACCAAAAAAGAGAGATCTGATTCAATACGCGTCCTTTATCTGTGATCGGTGTCGGAAGCACCACATCGAACGCGCTCAACCTGTCAGTCGTTACGATCAATAACCGGTCTTCACTCAGCGCATAGATATCGCGCACTTTGCCGCGGTTCAAAAGGGTTAGAGGAAGTTTTGTCTCCCAGACAGTTTCTTGTTCAGCCATTTTGGTTCCCAGGTTTGTTGTGTTAGACATGGTCAGCTCACTCTCGAAATTAGATTTTTTAAGTATTCCCGGATTTCCACGTGACCTGCTGCAGCTTTTTTCAGACGATCCATGATCGCAAGGCCCAGGCCTCGTTCGGGCATCGACTCCGCAATAAGAACATCGAGGTTTATTTTATCAAGTTTGCGGATACTTTGAAAGAGATTCGCGGCTGCTTCGCGCAGATCGCCTTCTTTGCTTAAAACTTCTATTTTCTCAAAAAGATGCGCTCCCTGTTCTATCTTCTCCAGATCCCTCTGCGCGAACAATAAAAGCCCCAACCGCGGCCAAGCAATATCCCGTTCATGAAACGATCTCTGTATCTGGCGAAGTTCCGCGACAAAATCAGCGAACTCGGAACCCATCAGAGACAAGTTCGTCCAAGGCGCATAATGACTTTTCATCTGTCCAGGTGATTCATAAACTTTTCCATCATCTTCCTTTGTTTTTGTGACCGGAACTATCTTTTCGATCTCTTCAACATTGATTCCTCCGGGTCTCAAAAGCGTGACGCTGTTTTTTTCTATCTTCAAAACCGTCGATTCGATCCCAACTTTAGTAGGGCCTCCATCGAGAATCAGATCCACCTTATCTTCAAAGTCTTCTGCAACCGCTTCAGCAGTCGTGGAACTTGTGTAACCAAAAAGATTAGCGCTCGGAGCTGCGACAGGCTTTCCAAGCGCTCGGATCAAGGATAGTGCAGTCTCATTGTTAGGCATTCTGACTGCAACGCTAGGAAGTCCCGCGGTAACAATATCGGGAATCTTATCGTTCTTCGGCAATATCAGTGTCAAAGGACCTGGCCAAAAAGTTTTCACAAGCCGGTGAGTGACAGCCGGCGTCTCCTTCCATAAAGATAATGCTTCCTCAACAGAAGACACATGGACGATCAATGGATCGAATCGGGGACGCTTTTTTACTTCAAAGATCTTAGCAACAGCCAAAGGATTGGTCGCATCCGCCCCCAGACCGTAGACGGTCTCGGTAGGAAAAACAACAATGCCGCCGCTTTTTAATATCTGCGCAGCTTTTAGTATATTAGTCGTCTCATTCCCGCTCAAAATATTACTTGCGGACATAAATGAATAAAATTCCTGTTAACGCGCCTGGGAAAGCGTGGATATAAGTCTATGAAAAGGGAACCGGCTACCGGGACAATCCGTGTGTTTTCCTTTAATATCTTTGTGCTGACGGATCGCGCTGATCGGAATCCCATATTCCTCTTGTAAGACACGGATCAAATTCACCAACGAACTGAACTGGCCTTCTTGAACATCCTGCTGATCAAAATCGCCGACAAGACAGATCTGAATATCATAAGGACGATTGGCGGGAACCTGTTTCTTCCAACGCCAACCTACCTCTATCGCACCGACAGCGCTTTTGGTTCCGTTGCCGATCACGAAATGATAAAAAAGCCCTCCCATTTTACGACGGCGATGATCGCGGTCAAAAAGCCGGGCATTGCCCTGAAGTGTCCCACTATGATGCACCGTGATCGTTCGCCAGTCAGACCCCACATTTTTCGGCCCAACAATTCGTCTGACATCCTCGATCGTGAGAGGCTCATAAGGTCTTAACATATGAGGCGGGAGCACAGCTTGCGGAATAAAAAGCCGTTGTCCTACTTCAATCTGAGTCGGGTTGTAGATATTATTGACACGCATCAGTTCACTGATTTCGACGTGATAAATTTTGGAGATCCGGTATAGCGTCTCACCGCGCTCGACGACGTGGGTCATCGCACCCTCAAAAGTCGGCGGGGGCACATATGAAGCGCTGATCGTGTGTCTTGGGACCCGGGCGCAACCGGCAAACAGCAACGGCAAGATCAATAATGTGGAGATCAAAAACAGGTAGACTTTTTCGGTAAAGAAAAAAATGTGGTTGGATCTAAAAAGCACAGCGGTTAGCCTTTGAGCTCTCTTGGTTTGTTTTCTTTCGTGGAAGCCAATAATTCCTCGATATGGTCTAATTTAGAATCTATGGATTTCAAGCGGCTGTCTATTTGTTTAAATTTGCCGTACATATATTCGTCAAAGGGGATCGGCGCTTGAATACCGTTCCTCGTTTCCACCGGCATATCCTCGGGCACGCGAAAGTTCAACCCTTCTTTTGTCGTGACCGTGTTATACTTGAAATCGGTGGCTTCCTTACGGATATCGTCTTCCTCTTCCTTTGTCAGACAAAAAGCATACGAGCCATACAACAGCCCCATCGTCAAAGATAGAAATAAGATCCTTTTCTTCAATGAAACCGCCCGCACTGCCACCCTGCCTTCCTATATATACTGATACATTCAATAGCTTGGCTTGACGATTAACGCCATATTCTAAAGGAAAAAGCTATTCTTTTCAATCATTTGGTGTTAAAAAATTTTATGAATTTGACAAAAATGCATAGTTCTAGTAAATTAGATTTAACCGATGAGAAAGAATTTATTTAATTCCGTTTTAATCCTTTCTGCATATCTTTTCACAGCAAGTCCTTTTGCTTGGGCTGAAACCTCTGCTGCTCAAGATGCCAAACCTCCTTTCGTGGGTGAGGTTTTCGGGCAGCATGTGACCAAAGAAGATTTTGACTTCGCGTTCAAAAGTTCTTCTATATTTTCCATCAGTCCCAAAGAACCTCAGACCGATAATGAACGTCGCCAAGAGGCATGGAAAAACATCGTATTTCTCAAAGAAGCTGAAACCGAAAAAGTAACGATCTCCAAACAAGAGCTCGAAAAAGAGCTTTCGAGATTATTAGCAGAAAAAAATATCACTTACGGTAGTTATAATTATTTCCAATGGGTCCAGGACACTTTCAAAGAAAATCATGTGATCTTTGAAAAGCGGGTGGAAAATCTTTTGAAGATTAAAAAATTACTGTCAAAGATCATGAACCCTCCTCCCCCCAATATCAAAGAAGAGGACGCCAAACAAAAATTCCTGAATCAATACAACTCAATGGCGACCGAATTCGTGAATTTCCCCACACTTGAAGAAGCGAACGCCTTTTATAAAAAAACCACGGCCAAAGATTGGGATGAGGAGAAAAAAAAGAATCCCAAATTTGCCACACCTACGGGCCATATTTCACTCGAAGCAGTGATCGACCTTTGGCAGGTCCCCAAAGACGATGCCTACCGTATCCATGCGATGAAGATAGATGAGATCTCAACGCCGGCAAAAATGTACAAAGGTTATGGTGTGTTCCGCCTGAAAGAAAAAAAGGATGCCAACCCGGCCGAGTACGATGAGAAGAAAAAAGAGCAGTATATCAATATCCTAAAACAAGTCTATTACTACAACAATACACAGAAAATCATACAGGATATAATCAAAAGAGCTGATCTCAAAGATTACGAAATGGATAAGGTCCTTATCTTTGAAACGAGCGCCGGAAATTTTGAAGTACAGCTTTATCCGCAGGTGGCTCCAAAAGCCTGTGAAAACTTTATGGCGCTCGCCGAAAAAAAATACTATGACGGCCTGATCTTCCACCGCGTGATCAAAAGCTTTATGATCCAGGGCGGGGATCCTACGGGAACCGGCCGAGGCGGCGAATCGATATGGGGCAAACCGTTCGAAGATGAAGTGAGTGACAACGTGCAATTTGAAAAAGCAGGCATCCTGGCCATGGCTAACAGCGGACCGAACACCAATGGAAGCCAGTTTTTCATCACGCTTGCGCCAACGCCTCATTTAAATAAAAAACATACGATTTTCGGCGAAGTCATATCGGGTTTTGAAATAGTCCACAAGATCGGGGACGCGCCGACGGATAAAAATGACCGTCCTTTGGCCGATCAAAAGATAATCCATTTGACCGTGAAAAAATGGCAATAGCTGTTATAATAGGACCACAGCCTTCATAAAAGGATAATTCATGCTAAAAAAAGTGATCCTGTTTATCGTATGCCTAGCCGGCTTATCGCAGGTGGCGTTTTGCGGGCAAGCTGAAGACGACATTTCAAAAGGCAATGCGCTGGTCCAAAAAAAAGATTACGACGGCGCAATTAAACAATATGAAGACGCTCTCAAAATGGACCCAAAGAATGCCAAAGCCCATTTGCTCCTGGGTCTCACCTACGCCAATAAGGGCGATCTTGATAAAGCATTAAGATTCACTGAATATGCGTTGACCCTTGAAAAATCTTACGCGGCCTACCACAATCTCGGTTTGATCTATGCGAATAAAAGTGACTATCAAAACGCGATCGATGCTTATGAAAACGCTCTCAAACTTAATCCGTCAAGCGCAAATGAATGGTATCAACTGGGTCGTGTCTATGCGGCTAGCGGAAATTTCGCCGAAGGCATCAATGCTTACAAAAAAGCCATTGCGATCAACCCTAGTCTCGATAGCGCCTATTTAGGTTTGGGCGGAGCTTATTACTGGTCCGGTGATAAAAACTCGGCGTTACAGCAGGTGGCTCAACTGAGAAAACTCAAAATGACCGACAAGGCGGACATGCTCGATTCTTGGATCAAGAATAAGGAAGAAAAAAAGAAAGAAACGACAACTCCACCGGTAAACCCAAATCCTTCGCCCTCCGCTTCGGCTGCTACAGCTCCAAAAGATAACGCCGCGTCACGATAAGATCGTTCTAGAAACCGTCACTGCACATTTAGCGATGCTGGAATCTTTGCTCTTTGGCTGAATACTGAATTTCTCTATTTGAAGGAGTTTGGTTGAATTCTCAATATTATGAAAGAAACTGGCAACCTCTGCCATTTGCGCTTCGCATTCGAGAGTCGCGTAATATTTTCTGGTTCCGCCGTCCTCCTTGGAATTGCCCGGCTTTACATAGAGTAAACTGACCGAAGAACGTCCGGCGATGTTTTCCACTTCTTTGAGAAGCGTCGTCATTTCCTGTTCGGGATTTTCAGGCTCGACGGAAAAAACCACGAATTGTTTGCTTTCGGCCGAGATCTGCGGTTTTCTTAAGATCACATGAAGACTCTTCTTGATGGCCGCCTCCTCATCCTTGGTTTGTCTGTCCAACACTAGAAGCTTCTGGAATACCGGTCCGATAACCAAGCGATCGGCGGTCAAAACGGCCAAAACAACACAAACCGCATAAAAAATCGTCCTCTCCCGCTTGGTCAGCTTCTGGTAAAGCTGGAGAAGTTTGCGCATCATGTCGCACCTTCTTTCTTGATGTTCATCGCGATCTCAAAATCAGCTACATCGACACCGTCTTCATTGCGGGTGGTTACGTATTTTGTCTTCACATTTTTGAATTTGGCTGATTTATCCAGATTGGACACGAATGCGAAAACCGAACCCATGGTCTTAGAAGTGCCTTTCACTGAGAATTTTTCGCCGTCCTCATATTTAATGTCTGATAGCCGGACATCTTTCGGCAACGTGTCGACCAGTTCGATGACAGTTTCAAGGGATCGGCCCCGATTCGCGAGATAATCTTTAATGACCTGCGTTTTCAAGAAAAGCTGTTCGAGCTTTTTGGCATCGTCTTTGACAGGTTTATAGCGGGTTTTGAGATTAGCGAGGTAAGCGCTTTTAAAATAAATCTTTTCGGCGATGCACACGAACACCAACGCAAAAAGGATCATCAAAAGAATGCCTGTCTTCATCATTTCCTGGCCTCTTTTTTCGATTTGGATGCTGAGCTTACGTTCCTCGGAGACCAGATCGATCTTCATCTTATCGAATAGCAAAAGAGGCGCGATCAGGTTAAAAAATGAAATGTCTTTTGAAGAAGATGCCACTCCGCGCGCTTTGTCAGAAATAGCGAAGTGATTAAAATAAGTCTGGTGTCTGATCGGCATACGTAGCGTTTCGCTGAAAAGATCGTCCAATTCCGTAATCTCGCCGACCACTCCGGTCAACAGAAGGTCTGACGGCTTTGGTCCGGCCTCATCCATTACATATGATTCCAGCGACTTCTGGAGTTCCTCGACAAAACGGTCGCTATAAATATCTTTTTCCTCCAGAAGATGTTCAGCTCCGATAGAAATGCCTCTAACGAAAAGTATCTTATTTTTCTGTATCACAATAAAATTCGTGAAGGTGGTGTCCATGTGCACTATTGCTATGACCGAATCGCTGGTTTCATTGCCAAGGATCTTCGAACAAGCGTAACAAATTCCTTCCGGAGGGAAAAAGATCCTTTCGATCTTCAGATTAGCCCGTTCCATGATCTTTGTCTGCCGGGCAATAAGCTCTCGTGGTACGATGATCAAAAGGACTTTTGTATAATTTTCCCTCACCACTCCAAGCAAAAGCGTATCGATAATGATCTCCGACCGAGAATAGGGTGTGTGCCGGCTCGCTTGAAGACTGACGATCTCCCGGATCTCATCCGGATCCCGCGATGGGATCTCGATGCTCCTTGTGATCACCGTATGCAGAGGCACGCCGATAAATGCGCGGGGATTCACGATCTTAAAATCAACGATTGTCTGCTTAATAAAAGCAGTAATATCATCATCCGACATGCCGCGCACTTCGCGGTTCACCAGATTCACGACCTCCCGCTTCAAGTTGCTGACTCTGACATGCGCGATCTTAAGCAGCTCTTCATTGAGGTCAATACCAATAAGATCCGGGCGACTCTTTTTCTTTAAGAAATTGAGGTTTAAACTTTTGACGGCCATTGAATTTTTGAAGTCCTCAAATAATAAAGTTTCCCTTTTCGATCGACCACAGCTTCCATGTCCAAAGACATACCATTCTTTCTCAGAACTCCATGGCTGTGCACAAAAAATTGACTCGAAACAGTACCGATCTTTCCATCCGAAATAAGCGCGCCCAGCGCCGCTGTTTCGGCGCCATCTATGGCGGTCACTTTGCTGAGCTCGGTGGCAATGACACTGCTTTGCGAGAACGCACGATCATCGGCCGTCCTGTCTTCGCGGTCTTCGCCACGACGGTAATTCAAAAGTTTTTCGACAAGCCGTTCTTCAAGACCCAAAGCTAATAGCACTTCTTTTGGTGCCGTGTTGACATTGACCTGCCCTGTTCCGTAAACGGTCAAATAGGGTTTTATTTTATCAAAAATCTCCCGATTTATCCCCTTCACCACCAATAGCTCATCCAGCACTTCAAACGGCGCGTTCTTCGCCCCGTAGGGAACTTCAAGATGATTGTAGTAATCGTCTTCTGCGCCATAATTAGGGTGCTCGAATACCGAATCCGAGTCCCTCCAGTCAATGATACAATAGGAAATATCCTCAGCCACATCTTTGTCCAGTGATGCGGTTGATTGTAAAATGCGCGTGAGCGTCGCAGCGTCGGCAGTATTGATATTGATCTTGCTCTGTTCATCGACCAATCCGTAAACAATCGTCGCTTCTCTCATTTCAGCCGCAGGCAACTGATAACTTACGGAAAAATAACCCTTGTCACCAAGCGCAACATCTTTGAACTGGGCTTTATTCTGAGCCCACGCATCGCTTAGAGTGTTCATATTCACTGATGGGTCCTGAACTTTCATGACACCCCGAGCCGCCTCGATTCCTGAATAGGCTATCGGATAGAGCGCATCGTAGGTGTCGATCCTATCCAGCAAAGTGGCTTTTTGCCTGACTGAATAACCAAGACTGATGGAAAATGCGGCTAATAAGGAAAGAGACCAGAGAGCCAGGATCAAAAAACTGCCGCGGTCCTTAAGTTTCAAAGATTCCACCTATGGGGATCAAAAAGGTGTCCGTGACATGCCTGGAAACTCCTGCATTGCTGAAATTAAATTCGAGCTTTACAGCCAAAGGCATTTCAACCTTGGGATGATTCTGCCATTCCTCGAGCCATTTAAATGAATCATCCTGCTTATCATAAGAAAGGATCATGATCTTGAGGTCTGTGACACCGGCCAAAATATTGTCGATCTTGCCGGGCTTGTCTCGGTAAACAAGACTTAGATTTTTCTCTTCGCGTTTGATGGACCCTGAACGGTCATCATAGAATATCCTAACCTCTCCGACACCGTGCTCTCCGCCGAGTTTTTCATCGGTCGTAATAAAAGCGGCGCAAACAATGCCGTCTTTATCCGCCTCAAAAGGGATCGGCGAAAATCTGATCACCGATTCAAAAGTGCGGGACATCTTCTGACGGTAGATACTGAGATCTTCAAGCGGTGTCTGCTGGTTTAAACGCTGCCATATTCTGACACCGGCACTAAAATTAGAATAAACAGCAAATCCGACAAGAGGCACTAAAAAAGCCACCATTAGAAGTTCGATCAGGGAAAAACCTTTGGAAGACCGGATGCTTTTAATCAGCGATTTTCTCATCGATCTAAAATTTGCTTTGTTTGTTCGCTGTCATATACAGAGATTTGTCCAAATTCACAGGTTTATTGCCCTCAAGCCACCTGATATCCAGATGGATAAAATACAATTGGTCCGTCCCTGATACCGATTTGGTTTCAAGCGACCAATCAAAATCCTTTCCCGATTCAGTAAAAGAACCGCCCGAGTCAGGCGCTTTACCGCCTGCGGAATAAAAAAAAGATTCTCTGATATCCCAAACCTTCTGCGCTGCCCATGTTTCAGCGGAAAGCTGGTTATTGTAATGATTGATGATATCTGCGGAACGCAGCAATCCCTGTTGGATCAAAAGCGTCCCGAGCGACAATACGGCCACGGTAACCATGATCTCCACCAGAGTAAAGCCTGATGAAGACCATCGTGTATGATGTTTATTGATTATTATCCCAGTTCTTGACATCGTCCGCACTTTCTTGGCCGTCGCGTCCCAACGAGTAAAGATCATAATCGTAAGTACGATGGGTACCGGGGCTTTTATAAATATATTCCCTATTCCAAGGATCAATGGGCTTTTTTTCAATATAAGGCCCATTCCAGTTCGTTGCGCTGGAAGGCTTCGTGGTCAGAGCGTTAAGACCACCTTCTTCAGCCGTAGGGTAATGGCCGTTATCCAGCTCATAAAGTTTCAGCGCCGTCGCGATATTTGCGCTGATATCAGCCTGCGCGGCACCTACTTTCGCCTGTTCAGATCTTCCCGCTAATCTTGGCATCACCATCGCGACCAGCGCACCAATGATGATCACAACGAGCATGAGCTCGATCAGCGTAAAACCTTTTGAATCACGTAATGATCTCATTCGATTCTCCTTTTGATTATTCATTTACTTTCGGTACGTATTCACTAATAACTGACTTTATCCATTTGGATTGAAGTTCATCGATATCTTTGATCGAATTAGAATAAGAAAAACTGAGCGCTTCGTTAAGGCTCTTTCCATCGCGAAGCTGGCGGCAAAAATCAGTGAACGACTGCGGGCCGTAGTTCTTGATCAAATAATCGATCAGCGAAACAGACTGCATATAGAAGGCATGCACTGTATCTTCATCTTTACCGCTCAGATCATTCATGATCGTCAGATCCGCTAACGGAATGACTTTCTGTTTCTGGATCAAATAAAAAGCGATCGGGCGGGCCATAGCGCGTTTCTTCGGCTCTTCCCATTGCGCGATACCCTCATCGATCCACAAAGGCACCTGACCTTTGAAACCGACAAAATCACGGAAGACCAGATGCGTGATCTCATGCGGCAGAAGACCATCCAAAAAACCTTCGCTCCATGTATAAGTGAGGATCTTTTTATTCGTATAATCCGCCATGCCGTTCGACCAGGCCGGCTGTCCTGATGATTTTTGAAATTCTTCCTTGGCCGGATAAATATAGACCTTCACGCGATTATCCCACTGCCAGAAATTCGAATAACGCGGGTAACCAATATCGTCAGCGATCTGGTTATAATAAACCTCTGCTTGTCTTAGACTATCTTTTGCGAATTTTTCCTCACCCTGATAATAAATAATGAAATGGTCCCCTTTTTCTTCCTTCCAATCTTCTCCATACACTGAAGATGAGTACACCAGAACACCAGAACACCAGAACACCAAAAACAAAACCACATATGTACGAAAACTGTTTCTTCTACGAAAAGTTTTTTCTTTTTTTGGTGCGCTGGTACACTGGTGCGCTGGTGTTCCCATTATTTCACTGCTAAATTGAGCTCAAACATCGGCAGAAGCATCGCTATCACAATGAATCCAACCACCGCGCCCATGACAAGGATCATGAGCGGCTCAAGGAGCGAGGTCATGATGCGGATCGATTCATCGGTCTCTTTTTCATAAAAGTTAGCGACTTCTTCCATAGCTTCGTCCAATTTTCCTGATTCTTCACCTACCGAAACAAGATTCGACATAAAAAGAGGAAAAGCGCTGGACTGGCGCATACTTTTGCCTAGTGAACCTCCGCCGGTAATATCGGCAAGGATCTTCACGAATTCCCCGCGAAGCACCGTATTCTTAAGAACAGGCGCCGTTATCTCGATGGATTTTAAGATCGGAATGCCGGATTTGATCAAGAGTTCGAGTGTTCTTGCAAAACGCGCAAGTTCGGCTTTCAATATAAAATCTTTCACAATCGGGATTCGAAGACCCCATTGGCTCCAAAGTTTTTTCGCCAGGTCACCGCTCAGACGAAGAAACAATGTGAAGCCCACGATCAGCAAAGCGCAAGCCCCGATAAGCCATTTCTGATGAAAAAAACCGCTCAACATCACAAGAATGCGGGTCGGAAGCGGGAGTTTTGAACCCATATTCGCGAATAGCGTGGAAAGTTTAGGCACTACAAACGTCAACATGAAGATCACCGTACCGATCCCGGTCACCGCCATCAATGCTGGATAAGCCATCGCGGTTCTCACTCTCGAGAGGATCTCTTCCTGGCGCTGGCGATAGATCGCAATACGCATTAAAGTCTCCTGCAGCGATCCGCTGTCTTCACCTGTACGAACCATCGCAATATAAATCGGCGGAAAAAGCTTCGGATATTGGGACAACACGGCAGAGAGAGGTTTCCCATTCTGGACTTCGGACTGAGCGTGAGCCAAAACAGCTTTGAACTTAGGATTCTCGGATTGTTCGGAAATGATCCAAAGAGCTCTTAATATCGGCACTCCCGCTTTCAAGAGACTTGAAAGCTGTCTGGAAAAAATAGTGATCTCCGATGATTTGATCCTTCCAAAAAGATTCATTTTCGGCTTCGCTGCCGAAGGAGTCTCTTCCTTGGTTTTTTGCTGCGGAATGGGGACTTCTTTTTGAACAACCGGACCTTTGGACTCCTCCACAAAGACAGGTAAAAGTCCCATATCACTCAACTTATCGACCGCCTCTTCTTGAGTCGCCGCCTCAATGAAACCTTGCACAACATCCGAAGGTCCCTTTTTGGCTTTATAAACAAATTGTGGCATCGGTTACCTCATTTCTTTGACAACAAATTTATCCAACAGTGAACGATCTGCGCTCGACAGATCCAAAAAGCACACGGCAACTTCGTATAGCTTCTGGTTCTCACGCTCGGCCTCTTCTTCGCGCACGACACGCGCTAAACATTCCACCACTTGTTTATCATAAGGCAGTTCTATTTTAAGCTCCAAAATAGAAGCCAGTGGCAAACTCTCCCTGCTTATGAATAAAAGGCCGCCGGCGCTGATATTTTTTGTCACGGTAAATTCTGAAACTTTCTTTGCGGCGCTTTTTGGAAGATCGGGTATTTTAATGATCCTGTAGCGGATGTTGACGTTAGCTTCTAAACGGACAAAAGCCCTGCGATCGCTGTAACGCGTCGCGCTCGGATCTTTGTTCGGAACCGCCTCATACATAGGCTCTTCCTGTAAAGGAACACTTGGCGCCACATTCTCAGCGATCTCAATGTTTGAATCCTGATTCTTTTCGGCTTCAGCCACTTTTAAAACCTCTTCCGGCGTAGTGAGCCCGTCCATGACCTTTTGCCAGCCGTCCTGGCGCAAAGTCTTCATCCCTTCAAGGATCGCTTGGCGTTTAATCTCGCTGGCCGTGGCCTTTTTCATCACAAGCTCTCTTATCTTCTCACTCATCAAAAGAACTTCATAGATCGCGACCCTTCCCCAAAAACCGGTGCCGTTACACTGATTGCATCCTTTTCCCCTGTATATGGTGAACGAAGAGTCTTTTGAAAGACCAAGCTCTTTCAAAATCTGCTTTTTCACTTCGCCCATCGTAGGAGATTTATATTCCTCCCTGCAATGAGTACAGATAGTCCTCACAAGACGTTGCGCCACAAATGCTTCAACGCTGGAAGCCACTAAGTATGGTTCGACACCGATGTCGACCAAACGCGTGATGCCGCTTGACGCATCATTGGTATGAAGCGTGGAAAAAACCAGATGACCTGTCAGCGCGACGCGGATAGCGATCTCAGCGGTTTCAAGGTCACGCACCTCTCCGACCATGATCACATCCGGGTCATGGCGTAAAATACTTCTCAAACCCCTGGCAAAATCAAGGCCGATGCTGGAAACCACCTGTATTTGCGTCACGCCTTCCATTTCATATTCCACTGGGTCTTCGATCGTGATGATCTTGCGTTCTTCGGTATTTATTCTATTCAAACAGGCGTAAAGCGTCGTGCTTTTACCGCTTCCCGTAGGGCCTGTGATAAAAATAACGCCGTGTGGCTTCTTGATCAGATTTTCAAACACTTCAAGCTGCGAGTGGCGCATACCAAGCTTTGTCAGATCAAAAATACGGTTCATAGGCAGCATACGGATGACTACGCCCTCACCATACGGTGTGGGAATAGATGAGATTCTAAGATCCAGCGTCGTGTCTTCTACTTTCACAATTGCGCGGCCGTCCTGCGGAAGGCGGCGTTCAACAATATTTAAATTCGACATGATCTTGATCCTAGAAAGGATCGGCAAAATAAAACGGCTCATCTCTGTCTGTACATTAGCATTGTAAAGTGTACCGTCAATGCGGTAACGCAGTTTCACCTTTCCGCGGTAAGGTTCGATATGGATATCAGTGGCTCTCTTCTTATAAGCCTCCAAAATGATCTGGTTCACGAGCTTAGCGATCGAAGCGTCGCCGGCCAGTTTTTCGATATTTTCTATTCTTTCAAAGCCTTCGGCTTGCGACGGCGCCGCTGTTTCGGGAGTGGTCGAGATCATCTCGCCAATCGTGCCGGCCGCAAAACCATAAAGTTTCTTAATGGCCTCTGTGATATCTTTTTCCCTGGCTAAAACCACATCTATTTCATAGCCTAAATGAGCTCGAATATCATCCTGCGTGCGCAAATCAAGCGGAGCCTGGAACGCTATCATCAATTTCCTTTTTTCAAGTTTGATCGGCGCCATTTTGTAATACTCGGCGATCTTGAGAGGCACTTTTTCGGTCACCTGAGGATCTATTTTCATCGACGCCAAGTCGACGAACGGAATGCGGATCAGTTCCGATACTATTTTAAGAAGCGATTCTTCAGGGATAAGAGCCTTCGTCTGGATCAGACTAAAAAGACTCTCGCGAGAGCTGGTCGCCTGATCCAATAAAGGTTTAAGGGCATCTTCCGTCATGATCCCTTTTTCCACCAAATGTTTTGATAAAAGCGTGTCTGTCTTTGTTAGCATGCTATCCTTCGAACATTTTCTTGATACGTTCCGCCACGCGCCGCTGATATTCTTTAAGAGCCGTCTGCATATCGGCGGTCGTCACCAGCACAAGATTTATCTTTTTATTTCTGGCCTGCTCTTCTATTTGACCCACACCAGCGACATCGAGCGGATTCAAAATGGCCACCGTGATCCCATGATCCGTCTCGCGGAACGGCAAACACTTGTTATCCTGGATCACGGACGGTGAAAAACTCATCGCAAGAGTCCAATCAATATGTTCATTTTTTAAGCTGGTGACGGGCAGATGATAAAGTTCTGACAGCGCTTTCACGAGGTCCTCTTCTTTAAGATATTGTCTCCTCACAAGGATCATCCCCAAAAAATCATGGGAAGTTTTTTGCTCGGCAAGAGCGACCTCCAGTTCGGCTTGAGTGATCAGCTTTTTTTGTATCAATAATTCTCCTAATAGCATCAGGTAAGCGCTCCTATCATGTAAAATTCCTGTTCCGGTTTTTTATCCAGTTTCCCTGAAAGGATCTTCTCGCAACCCTCAAGCGTCATTTCCACCGGCACGTGATCCCCTTTTTTTCCGGTATAACGCTCCGCAACAGTAAACGGTTGTGTCAAAAAATTCTGCACTTTTCTTGCACGCTCATAAAGTGTGCGGTCTGATTTGGAAAGTTCGTCGATACCGATGACCATGACGATACGGCGAAGTTCTTCATATTTTTGGAACGTGCGTATCACTTCCTGCGAAACATCATAATGCCTCTGACCGACCACATCGGGATCAAGGTTCGTCGAGGACGACTGAAGCGGATCGATCGCCGGATAAAGACCCATCTGGACCCTTTCGCGTGAAAGCACCATCAATGAATTCAAGAAAGTGAATATAGCAACAACCGCCGGATCGGTCAGATCGTCGGCGGGCACGTAGACCGCTTCGATCGATGTGATCGAACCTCCCGAACCTTGTGAATCGCGGATGCGTTCGTGAAATTCGCTCGATTCGGCGATCAGCGTCGGTTGATAGCCGGTTTCCGATGGTACGCGGCCGAGCAAAGTCGAGATCTCAGCGCCGGCCTGGATGAAACGGAAAACGTTATCCGCAAAAAAGATCACGTCTTTATTTTGCCTCTGGATCGCTTCGGCCATCGTTATGCCGGTCATCGCGACACCGTAGCGTGCACCCGGAGGATCATTCATCTGACCGAACGTCATCATCGTTTTTGTGTGAAGCCCATGCTCTCGAAGCTCGTAATAAAGTTCGTTGCCTTCACGCAGGCGCTCTCCAATACCGGCAAAAACGCAGCTTCCTTGATGCTTCTGCACAATATGCTGAATGATCTCAAGCATCAGAACACTTTTTCCAAGACCCGCGCCTCCGAGTATCCCGGTTTTCGTGCCCTTAACCAAAGGATACAAAAGATCGATGATCTTGATACCTGTTTCAAGAAGCTCATCGCCTTTGATCTTTTCTTTGCTGAAATCTGGTACCCGCGTTCCCGATTCAGGCCTGCGGATCGGGCTGTAAAGTTTTGATTCGATGGGTCCTTGCTGATCGATCGGCTCGCCGATACAATTGATAACTCTCGTATACAAACTGTCCCCCACCGGGATCTCGATCGTCTTGCCGGTAGGCTTGGCAACCGCATGACGCTGCAGATTCACTGTCGCCTGGATCGCGATGCAACGCGCCGTGTTGTTCGCCAGATGTTCGGCGACTTCCAACGTGATTTGCCTCCCATCAAGCGCCTTAACAAGGATCACACCGTAAATATCCGGCACATCCATCGAATTGGTGAATTGAACATCGACTACAGGTCCTTGGACGCTGACCACCCTGCCATTGTTCATCTGTTTCTCGCCTTTATTTGGCATAAAGGCTCCTTGCCGAGAAAAGTTCGCGCATGTTGGAATCAATGACCTCATGACGGCGCCTGAAATATTGAAGCAGCAGTTTTTTATTCATTTCAGCGATCTTATTGCAGCTTTCTTCCAAATGAAGATAGCGCGCGGCTTGCTCGCAAACACGGCTGAACCCAAAAATCTCGAACAAGCGCTGCCCAAAAATGATGTAAGCCAGATATTCGATCACTTCGCTCGGCGTGGATTCAAAAATAATATCCTTGGACGCTTCAGATTTATCGGCTGATTTTTCGGCGACCTCCGTGCCTTCGGGGAGAATAAAAGGAATGAACGTTTCGACCTCAACGCGGTGGACCACAAATGAATGGGCTCTCGGATAAACGACTTTAATTCCTCCGAACTCGTGTGCCATTACTTTCTGCGTCAAGTAGTCCCTGATCTCGCAGGCCTGCGCATAGCGGTGGCTATCGATAATACCCGGGAAATGCGTAAACGAGAGTCCCGAATCTTGGGCGTAAAGCACGCCGCGGTCGCCGATAATGATAAGACGACCGTTATTCTCACGTACCAGACTCACGGCCTTGCTGACAACTTGCATATTGATACCACCAAGCAAACCGGCATCTGAGGTCACCGCCAGCACAGCCATAGGTCTGTTCCCCGGTTTTAAAAAAGGGTGGTCGATCTGAGCGGTATCAATGCAGCGGAAAAATTCTCCCAAAACACTTTGAAGTCGTTCAAACGTTTGCAATTTTCTTTCAAGATTGTGATATTCCGAAACGGCTACGAGCTTCAACACTTCCAGAAGCGCTCTGAAGCTTTTATTGAAATCGATCGTGCGTTTAATATGAATGGCCGGTAACATTTAAATTTTTAAGTCCCCGAAGTAAAATATTTTTTCAGAATTTCGATCAGCCTTTCTTTAAGCGAATCTGTCATCTTTTTCGTTGATTCCAACTCATTAATAGCGGCGCCGTCGGTCGCTCTGGCAAAACTCAAGATCGCTTGCCTAAACTTCCTGATCTGCGATACAGGCAAAGAATCCAGAACGCCCCTACTCAACGCCATTAAGCAAAGGATCTGTTCCGCGATCGAGATCGGCTTGTTCTTAGGTTGCATCAAAAGCTGTGACAGCGCTTCACCGCGTTTCAATCGCGCTTCCGATTCCTTGGATAAACCTCCCGAACGCAATTGCGTCATAGAAAGAAGCTCTTGATATTGCAAATATTCGAGACGCAAACTCTTACTCACATCCCTCATCGCAGGCCATTGACCTTTATTTCCGATACGTGAAACTGAAAGCCCGAAATCAACCGGCGGTTTGATGCCTTTGTTAAAAAGCGATGTATTAAAATAGATCTGTCCATCCGTGATCGAGATCAAATTCGTGGGAATGTAACTCGTCACATCTCCCTGCAAGATCTCGATGATAGGTAAAAAGGTCATCGTGCCGCCTTTTAGCTCATCCTTCAGACGGCCGGCCCGTTCCAAAAGCTGGGAATGTATATAAAAAATATCGCCGGGATAAGCTTCGCGGCCGGGCGGGCGTTCCAAAAGAAGCGAGATCTGACGATAAACCCATGCATGCTTCGTCAAATCGTCAAAAGCAACCAGAACATGGCGGCCTGTGTTCATAAAATATTCTCCAAGCATCGCCGCCGCATAAGGCGCGATATACTGCTCCCCCGGCGATGTGGACGCCACCGCACTTACAACGATCGTATGCGACATCGCATCCCTTTCATGCAAAAGATTCAAGATCTTTAAAAG
This sequence comes from uncultured Planctomycetia bacterium, assembly GCA_964642015.1. Taxonomy (GTDB): domain Bacteria; phylum Omnitrophota; class Gorgyraeia; order 2-02-FULL-51-18; family 2-02-FULL-51-18; genus CAZXLF01. The sequence goes on along the minus strand of CAZXLF010000002.1, from coordinate 152,651 downwards.
ACTCGAATAGGGTTTGCCAATACAGCAATAAATGCAAATGACGTCCTTCCCTTTTTGATTCAACATCGCGTCCAAAGCAATCGTCGTCTTCCCCGTTCCGCGATCGCCGATCAAAAGCTGCCTCTGACCTCTGGCAATGGGAATGCCCGCATCGACAGCCACAGTCCCTGTTTCAAGTGATTGCGTCAATTGTTCGCGGTCAAGCACTCCCGGCGCTTCCTGAAACACCGGCAAATAGGCATCCGCACGTATCGGCCCAAGCCCATCCTGCGGTTCGCAGAGTGCATTGACCACGCGGCCCAAAAATTTTTCGCCCGCCGGAAGAGAAAATGATTCTCCGCGGTTATAAATTTCATCACCGCTGCGGATCCCGCGCGGCGAGCCCAGCACAAGGATCTGTATCTTATCTTCGGTAAAGCCCATCACAAAACCTTTCATCCCACGCTCAAATTCCACGATTTGCCCGTTGATGCAGGAATCAAGATTGGACGCCGTCGCAATGAATTGTTTGATCGATTTTACCGTTCCGACTTCGCGGATCTCGAATTTAGTGTGTGCTGAGGGTTTTTCAGTCTGCACTTCAGCCATGACGAGCGATCTCTTTTACTTTGAATTTCAAACTTCCATCGATAGCGACAGTGCCGATGTTCACCCTAATACCGGCGATCAAACTGGGATCGATCTCATTTTTAAAATGGATCTCACGGCCCAATTTAGATATGATCTTTTTTTCCAGTTCTGTTTTTTGCGACGGTGTCAGCGCATAAGCTGACGTGATGATAGCGTCTTGTATCTCCTTTGCGATGTTGAGACGGTCAAGCTCCTCAAGGCCGTGTTTGGATAACGCACCGACCCAGTCTTCATGCATGTTTTTCGTGATCATATCGGGCAAGATCTTCTGGACCAACTCAGAAGCTTTTTGCGTGGCTTCTTCGGAGATCTTGGAATTTATTTCCGCCATGATCGCTTCTTTCGATTTTTGGGCTTTTTCGATGATCTCTTCGCTTTGCTTGCGGCTTTGATTCACCAAGATCTGCTGAGAATCTGTAGCCTCTTTTAAAATTTGCATCTTCGTTCTCTCGGCCTCAGTCTTGGCTTTGAGAAGCATATCGTCATAATATTTATCCGCTTCGCGGACACGCTTTTGGGCTTCTTCGAGTTTTTGAGAATAATCTTGATTCAATTCAGTAATATGAGAAGTGGCCTTTGTGATATTACGCGATAAAATGACCCGTAAGAATCCGACAAGGATGCCGAAAATAACTAGTTGTATCACTATCAGCGACAAAAAAAGGGACATGAATTACCTATTCTATGGTATATAAAAACTCATTATTTTAATCAAATATTACAATAAATTAACTATATTTTCAACATTTTTATATAAATTCCAAGTGCCGCATATATGCTGTTTCTTTATTGAACTGGGGTTATCGAGTTGGGGGCGCATAAAGCTGAAAAAGCACAAGTAGCGCCACAATAGATATGGCTGAAGCAAAAATCAGCATGATGATCATCGCTGTAAATATTTTGGGCGCGGAAGAAGGATTCCTGCCCAAAGCGTTGATGCTGGCAAAACCGGATGACGCAATAACCGCGCACGGACCTAAAATGCAGAAAAAAAAGATCAAAATGATGGATACATCGCGGTTCATCCCGTTAAAAGTCCTCCCAAATCCGGATTCGCCCAACCCTTGATAAGTTCATTGAAAATTTTAATGTCAAGTGCTGGGTTCATGTGGCTTCCTCGACGATGAGGGTCACGCGATTCAATCCCACCTTTACAACACCGCGTTTGATCCTCATGACTTTTCTATCAATGATCACGAGCCCCGCAAGAAGCCGCGACAGAAGCCTTTTATGGAATGGCAATATCTCAAAAACGCCGTTCTCGCCTGGCAAAACAATACTGCTCGCCTGCCCTTCATAAATCAGGCGCTCAGGGCTAAGAACTAACAGTTCGAGGCGTTGTTGTTTATCCATGAAATAAACTTACGGCTTAAGTCTTTTTCTCCGCTTCACCGCCTCCTTCCGGAGGTGTAGGCTTAAATTCAGCGAATGAATTTTCTTTTTCTTTCGTAAAAATGTTTTCCGTTAAACTCGCTTGACGCATCCACGTAAAATAGAAAGTTGCCGAGAGTATGCCTATGAAGATCAAAACGATAAAGATCACGATCCATGTTGTCTTGGATGAAGGCGACTTGAGGTTAATATCTGATTTTTCGATCAATTCAAGGTTCGGAGGACCGCCCACGGCCACAAGGAGCTTTTCAAGTTTTTCAAGATCATCTTTCACTTGGTCTAGCAGTTTGAGATTATCCCGGTAATAAGCTATTTTTTGTTGTTTGCTGACCGACAGATCATTCTGGGTTCTATCAATGTCGTCGAGCCGTCCAATGATCGTCTTACCGATCAGATCGGCCTGATTAAAATAAGCCGTATTTTTTAAACGCTCGAGTACGGCATTTGTACGATTGCGGTATTCATCCAACTTTTCTTTGGGAATGGCCCAAACATCCTCGAGCACTATTTCAAAAGTTTTAGTCTCCGACGGGGCAAGCTCTACCTCATTCTTGAATACATAAAAAAGTCCTTGCTCTTGGTCATAATCAACCTCGAGGCCTCCGGCATCCAAGATATTCTTTTGAGTAATTTCTTTTGGAAGGTAATTTTTGACTGATTTGGTCTGGGTTTTTGATGTGGATGGATTCACCAGCATGATACGCATTTTAACCGTACCGGCGGCCCATGAAAGATGGGTGAACAAACAAGAAAAAAATAGCGAAATCAAAGCGATTTTCGCTATCTTTTGATAGACACCAGAAGCGTTCTTGGAGCTTATCAACATGATGTCATTATAGTATATCTTTTAGCGTTATTAAACTCTATTATTCGAGGAAAGTGGCGACGACCGGCTCGTCAGTACCTCCAAGACGCTTCTGGACCACAGCGCCGAGAAGCTCAAGAGATTGTGAGATGGTCTCGGACCGGCTGCGGATATCTTGGACCGTTGAAGACTCATCGATCGCGCGCTTAAAGAGCGAACTAAAGTCTAATCCCTCATTACCTGCGAGCTTCTGAAGTCTCTCAGAGATCTCATTGACCGCTGTTTTAATGCGCTTGGTATCGCCTCCCGACATCTTGGCCACTTGCTGAGGAAGGTCATTCACGGAATTTTGCAAATTCAACAGCGCTTTACGAATATCGCCTCCGCGAGCCATGGTAGCTTCCAAATCATGAATAGCATCCACCGCTTCTTTCGCCGCCTTCTCAGCTGCTGGCGCTGACGACGCAAGACCCGCGACCGCTGTAAGTGAAATACTTTCAACGAAACCTGAGCCTGCCACCAAACCACCCGTCACGTTTTCAGTAACCACATAAGTGTAAGCTTGTCCGGCTTCGAAACTTCCGGAGTCGGCTTTGAATTCGAATGAATAATTACCCGGCCTTGTAGGATCTTCTACCATCAAACCGTTGGCGATAACTTGCTTATTCTTATGGTTATAAACACTTAGATAAGGGAAAAGGCCTTTGGGACCTTGGGTCTGCAATAGAATGGTATCACCGCTCAAAGCCGGATTCGGAGCCACAACGGCCTTCCATGAAAATTTAAGCGCTGTATCTTCCAAGGTTTTAGCGGCAGCCAAACTTTGATCAGCGCCCGATTGAAGCTCTTCTACCGCGGTATGCACTTGGGTTTGGAAATTATCCAAAGCGGTCTGGATCTTCGTGGTCTGTTCATCAAGTTTGGTATTAATAGTTGTCGTCTGCTGATCCAATTTAGTGTTAATCGTCGTCGTCTGCGCATTCAAAGTGGCTTGTAATTCTGAGCTGACCTGAGAAAGAGGTTTATCCAGAGTCGCATTGATCTTATCCTGCATCTGCTGTAATTTCTCAGGGGTCGTAATTTCAAAAGAAGATGGGGTCTTGAAAATTCCGCCTGCGGCGTTCGAAATTTTTGTGATGGTACCGTATGTCTTACCGGCCTGCAGCAAACCGCTGCCGATTGTCAGATGGAAGAAACCGACCGAATCAACACTAGAACTGGTCAATTCTGTGACCAACGTGGTGCCATCATATACGTCATAAATAACAGTAACGGCACCGGTCACAACCGAACCATCACGCGACAACGAGCAGAGTACATCCGCTGTATCCGTAGTTGGATTATAAGAAACCTGCGATAAAGCTTCCCAAATATGCACGGTGGTCGTTTCCATTAAAACAGGATTGCCGTTGGCTGTAGTAAAAGATCTGTCCTGATCGGCAACCACGGTGACCGCCTGATCACCATAGCCTGACTTTTTCCAAGTGGCGACCCATGTACCGTAAGGAGTCTTCTGGACTCTGGGAGGACTGGTTGTAATACCTGCTTCGGACCATTGCACAAAATTAATATCCGTTGCCTTTACTTCTAAAACCACGAGGTCGGCCAACGGCTGATTGGTCAGAAGATCTCTAACTTCCCAAGTGATATTGTAATAATCAATATTAAAGCTGGCATCTGAATTGTCGTAAACTGTCGCGTCATTTACATCGGAGACCCTAACCTTTGTCCCGATCGGAACATTGGCAATGCCGGGATCGGGTATCGTCCAAGTGTATGTGCCAGTATTGGGTGTTGTCGGTGTTATGACATTCGTCGTGGCAAAATTATCATTCGAATATTCCAGTTTAACATTCGGCACCGTACCGCTTGTGGTCCAGGTGATATCGCGGCTTTCATTTGTAACCCAACGTTCTCCCCCATTGGGAGCTGTCACAACAAAAGCGCCTCGGATCTTAAAATCCGCGGGAGATGCGCTATACACCGTATTATCATTGGGATCTTCTACTTTTACGCGGATCGTCGTGGAAATGTCATCAGGAACGGTCCATGCATAACTAAAACTCCCTGCGCTCCCATTTCCATTTTGCGCGGCAGCCGCGATCACATTGGGATAGGTTGCGCCGCTGTCTTTCGAATAGGAAATCTTAACGGTGGGGATCGTTCCGCCCCATGTCCAAGTGATATTGTTCTGAGTTCCCACGATCCATGCTTCGCCTCCAACTGGCGAAGTGATTGAGAAGAACCCTTGGATCCTGAAACTGGCATCTGAATCATCATAGACCGCCGAGTCATTCACGTATTCGACGCGTACGCGAGCATTGATCGTCGGATTATCGGGCACGTTCCAAGTATATGAATTGGAATTCACGACTGTAGGTGTAATAACATTGGGGAATGTAGCTCCGGAATCCGTCGAATAGGATATTTTTACATTATTCATGGTACCCGTTGTAACCCATGTGATGTTATTGTTCTGCGCGATCTTCCACAATTCTCCTCCGTTGGGTGAAGTGATCTGGAATTTACCGCGGATCTTGAAATCTGCATCCGACGCATCAAAAGCATCCGTGTCAGTCACGCTCATCACACGTACACGAACATTGGTCGATATAGCATCAGGGACCGTCCATGAATACGTGCCGGTGTTGGATATACCCGATGTGATTATATTCGGGAATGTAACTCCGCTATCAGTGGAATAATCCAGTTTCACATTCGCCACAGTTCCAACCGTGGTCCAGGTAATATTGTTAGCTTCGCTGACTTTCCAGATCTCTCCGCCATTTGGCGATGTCAGCGTGAATTTCGCACGGATCTTGGCATTAGCATCTGTCGTATCAAACGCATCCGGATCTGTTAAATCACTGATACGCACTTTAAATGCGGCTGAAATTGTATCTGGAACCAGCCAATCATAGGAATCCGTATTAGGCGTAGCAGCGATCACATTAGGATAGGTCGCGCCGCCGTCTGTTGAATATTCCACCTTGGCGTCAGATACAGAGCCCGTATGAGTCCAAGTGATCGTATGAGTAGAACCCACATCCCATTTTTCTCCGCCATTTGGCGAGGTAACCACAAAACCACCCATGATCTTGAAATCAGCATTTGAATCATCATAAGCTCCGATATCGTTCGGGTCCGAAACACGCACCCTCACCGTGCTGCTGATCGCATCCGGCACCAACCAGCTATAAGTACCCGTACTAGGCGCAGCTGCATTAATTGTATTGATATCAGCCAAGAATCCGTCTCTAGAATATTGGAGTTTGACATTCGGTATCGTCCCGACGGTCGCCCACGTAATGTTAGAGCTGCGGCCAACTGTCCATTTTTGGCCACCATTAGGGGCGGTTAAAGAAAACTGGACGCGAATACGGAAATTTGCATTAGATGTATCAGTCGCATCAGGATCATTCGGGTCTGACACGCGGATAAGCGCGGTGCCCGAAACAGCGTCCGGTACCGTCCATGCATACAACCCGTTGTTCGAGGTAGAACCGTTTATCAGATTATAGGTAGAGCCACCGTCCGTTGAATACTCGATTTTGGCAAAACTCATCGTACCGCTGGAAGTCCAGGTAATGTTTTGGGAGCTCGTGACCGTCCAGACTTCACCGCCATTCGGGGAAGTCACAGTGAAATTACCCATTATTTTGAACACGGCATTTGACGTATCTACGACTGTGTTGTCATTAGCATCGGATATTCTAACCAGCGCTTGAGTGGTAATAGCATCCGGAATGGTCCAAGAATAGGCGCCCGTATTTCCAGTTGTAGTGATCGGCACATAAACAGTGCCGTTATTGGATGAATACTCCAATTTAACGTTCGGGATGGATCCGGTCCTGTTCCAAGTGATAAGGCGGCTGGTTCCGACATTCCATTTTTCTCCGCCGTTCGGAGCTGTTAACAACAAATCACCGCGGATCTTGAAATTGTTATCAGAAACATCATAAGCCGTACTATCATTAACATCCGAAATACGCACACGCGCCTGAGTCGTAATCGCATCCGGAATTGCCCAAGCGTAAGTACCCGTATTCTGCGTAGTATTAATGATCGAATTATAAGTCGCGCCACCATCGGTGGAAAATTCCAGTTTAACATTCGCAACCGTACCCAGAGTACCCCATGTAATATTATGTGATGAGGACACGATCCAGTTTTCGGAACCGTTAGGTGAAGTAATGGTAAATTGACCTTTGACTTTGAAAACATTATTTGATACATCGTACACTGAAGAATCGCTGGCATCAGTGATTTTCACTTTAAGGTTATTACCTATCACATCCGGAATTGTCCAGTTATAAGACAAAGGTCCTGCCTGCGTACTTCCGATGATCAAATTGGGATAAGTCGCACCACCATCCGTGGAATATTCAAGTTTGGCCGCGGCGATCGACCCTGTCTTGGTCCAGGTTATAGCTTGCGTTGAGCCCACTGACCATTGTTCTCCGCCATTTGGCGCAGTCAAAGTAAAAGTGCCATGGATCTTAAAATTAGCTGGTGAAATATCGGCAGCCAATGGGTCATTCACATCTGACACACGGACTCTCGCCTGAGTTGTGATCGCGTCCGCCACTACCCAAGCATAGAGCTGGTTATTGGGTGTCGTAGAAATAATGGTCGTATAACTATTACCGCCATTCGAAGAGTATTCAAGTTTTACATTCGCAATCGTACCACCGGTGATCCATGTTATATTCTGCGTGTCACCCACGGCCCACGATTCGCCACCAACAGGCGATGTGACCGTAAATCCGGCACGAATCGTAAAGTTCGCATCGGAAGTATCAAAAACCGTGGAATCCGCAACATTTGAGATCCTGACCCGCGCCTGAGTCGTGGCATCATCCGGAATCGTCCAAGAATAGCTCAAATTTGAAGCTTGTACGGATCCTACGATCAGATAAGGGTAAGAATCAGCGCCTGCGTTTTTGGAATACTCGAGTTTCGCGCTAGCGATCGAGCCGTTCATTGTCCATGTTACCGTATGCGTGGAACCAATGACCCATGCCTCAGTGCCATTCGGCGCAGTGATCGTAAAGGAACCGCGGATCTTGAAATTGGCGGGCGAAGTACTGAAAACTGAGGAATCGTTCGCATCAGAAACTTTGACTCGCACCGTCAAAGATAGGTCGTCGGGGATCGTCCATGTATAGCTCAACGCCGCTGCCGGTGTAGTAGCTACGATCGACTTGTTATAGGTGACACCGCTGTCCGTGGAATAGTCGATCTTCACATTTGCTATCGAACCGACCCGGGTCCAGGACACCGGTTGAGTCGAGCCGACGGACCACACCTCGCCTCCAACAGGTGATGTAATATTTAAAGATCCGGTGATCTTAAAGTCAGCGGGCGAAGAGCTGTTGACCGTGGCATCAGACAAATTCGTGATCTTTACTCGGACTGTGGAAGAAATGCTATCAGGGATCGTCCATGGATAACTTAGAGCGCCGGCTGACACAGAAGTCGTAATCACATTCGGATAAGTAGCGCCACTATCGGTAGAATAATCAAGTCTGGCATTGGAAATTGATCCGGCTTTTGTCCAAGTGACATTGTGAGAGGAAGTCACGGTCCAAACTTCTCCTCCGATAGGAGACGTCAGGGTCAAGACGCCGCGTATTTTGAAATTAGCGTTCGACACATCGTTCACAACAGAATCAGACGCATCGCTGATACGAACTCTCACCAATGTTGAGATTGCATCCGGAATCGTCCAGCCAAAACTAAGCGAAGAAGCATCGATCTGACCGACGATAACGTTGGGATACGTACCGCCGCCATCAGTGGAATATTCAAGCATCGCATTCGCAATCGAACCGACTTTGGTCCAGGTAATATTATGGGCGGTACCAACATCCCAAACCTCTCCGCCATTTGGCGCGGTAAGCGTGAATGAACCGCGGATCCTGAAATTATTATTAGATTCATCATAGACAGTTGAGTCGCTTGCATCGGTGATCTTTACGCGGGCATTCGCAGAAATATCGTCTGGTATCGTCCAATTATAGGATAGATCGCTCGCTGTCACTGTGCCGTTGATCAGATTGGGATAGGTCGTCCCCTGATCCGTAGAGTACTCAAGCTTGACATTGGCGATCGAGCCAACCTTGGTCCAAGTAATCGCCTGCGTTGTTCCAACGCCCCACGATTCATTACCATTTGGAGCCGTAACAGTCAGCGAACCCCTGATCTTAAAGTTGTTATCGGAAAGGTCGAATGCATTTGGATTAGTCGCATCGCTGATCCTTACTTTCGCATTGGCGCTAATCGCATCAGGGATCGTCCATCCAAAAGTTCCGGTATTTCCAGTGCCCGGGGTGATTGTGGTTGAAGTAGCAAAATTATCGGTTGAATATTCAAGTTTCACGCTTGATGCAGAACCCACTTTGTTCCAGGTAATGTTTTGTGAAGTGCCAACAGTCCATACCTCACCGCCATTAGGCGCCGTGATTGTGAATGAGGCGATAATGCCAAAATTCGCATCAGATTTGTCGAACACAGTGCTATCAGAAGCATCCGATATTTTTACCAATGCCTGAGCTGTCAAATCATCTGGTATATTCCATGTATAACTGAGTGCCGCCGCAGGAGTTGAGCCGACAATTGTGTTGGGAAAAGTATTTCCGCCATTGTTAGAATATTCCAGTTTCACAAAGCCGATTGACCCAACTTTGGTCCAAGTGATGTTCTGATTGGTGCCCACTTTCCAGTTCTCCCCGCCATTAGGAGCCGTTAGTGTTAAGCTGCCCGTGATCTTAAAATTAGTATCTGAAGCATCGAAGACCGAGGAATCCGAAAGATTCGTGATCTTGACCCTTACGGACGATTGAATATCATCAGGTATAAACCAAGAGTAGCTTAACGATGCGGCATTGACCGTGGTAGCTATCGTATTCGGATAAGTAACGCCTCCATCAATAGAATATTCGATCTTAACATTGGCCATCGTGCCGGTCTTAGTCCACGTAATGCTGTGCGTAGAATTGACCACCCATGCCTCACCGCCATTTGGCGATGTTACCGTAATAGAGCCCTTGACCGTAAAATTTCCGTCGGAGTTATCGTTGACCGACGGATCTGAAGCATCGCTAACACGAACACGAACAGAAGTACCGATCGCATCAGGAACTGGCCACGGATAAGAACCTGTTAAACCATTGGCGTTGCCATTGATAAGGTTTGGATAAGTTGAACCGCCGTCAGTAGAGTATTCCAATTTCACAGAATTGATCGTACCGCTTCGGTTCCAGGTAATATTATTCGTCTGTCCGACGATCCATGTTTCTCCGCCGTTAGGAGCAGTAATGGTCAGCGAGCCTTTCACGGTAAAATTAGCGTTTGAGGTATCGAACACCGTATTGTTCGACGTGTCAGTGATTTTAACTTGTAATTGAGAGCCGATTGCATCAGGCACCGTCCACGGATAAGTACCAGTAGACGCATCTTGAACGCCTATGATCAAATTCGGGAAAGTCACGCCGCCGTCGGTTGAATATTCCAGTTTCGCATTCAAAATAGAGCCGGTCCGAGTCCATGTAATATTATGCGAAGACCCAACGATCCAAAGTTCTCCGCCATTCGGAGAAGTCAACGTAAACGCGCCGCGTATCGCAAAATTAGCATTGGAGGTATCAAACACCGCCGCATTTGAGGTATCCGTGATCTTAACTCGTGCTTGTGTTGTAATATTATCTGGGACAGTCCATGTGTAGCTTAAAACTGAAGCATCCGTCGAAGGTGTAATGACATTTGGGTAGGTACCTCCGCCGTCTACAGAATATTCGATCTTAACAAACGGGATAGAGCCAAATCGCGTCCAAGTGATGTTCTGCCCTGTCGCAACGATCCAAGACTCACCGCCGTTGGGAGCAGTGACAGTTAAAGCGCCTTTGATGATAAAGTTGGAACCTGAGGCGTCGGTAACAGTCGGATCAGATGTATCAGTGATCTTGACCCTTATCTGAGTCGATATGGCATCGGGCAAGGTCCAAGAATAGCTCAGGTTGGAACCTGCTACGGACGCGGTAATAAGATTGCTATAGTTCGATCCTCCGTCCGTTGAATATTCGAGCTTAACGAATGACACAGAGCCTGTGCGGGTCCATGTAATATTATGAACACTAGCCACATCCCAGTTTTCACCACCAACAGGAGACGTCAAATGCAAAACGCCTCTGATTTTCAAATCGGATGCAGTTGCATCAAACGCGGAATAATCATTCACATCGCTGATGCGGACACGGACAGATGCGGAAATATCATCCGGGATCGTCCATCCATAGGTTCCCGTGTTACCAACCGAAGGATTAATAGATTTATTAAAATTGGCGCCGCTATCGGTGGAATATTCCAGTTTAACACTAGGCGCAGATCCCACCTTGGTCCAAGTGATATTATGCGAGGAAGACACATCCCAAACTTCACCGCCAGTAGGCGAAGTGAGGGTGAAAATCGCCTGAATCTTGAAAGGATTTGTAGAAACATCATTCACAGTGGCATCACTAGCATCTGATATGCGGACCTTAACATTGGTTCCAAGATCATCAGGGATCGTCCAGTTATAGGAAAGACCACCGGCCGGCGTAGAAGGTGTGATCTGGTTAGGGAATGTTGAGCCGCCGTCTTTGGAGTATTCCAGTTTAACGGATGCGATAGAACCTGTACGGGTCCAAGTTATATTTTGTGGAGTGCCTACCTTCCATCCTTCGCCTCCAACTGGTGAAGTCAAATGAAGCGCACCGATGATCTTAAAATTAGCGTCGGTCGCATCGAAAACTGTCGCATCCGAAGTGTTCGTGATCTTAACACGGCAAGTAATGGATAGGTTATCAGGTATGGTCCAAGAATAAGTTCCGGTTGAAGCATCTGTCGGATCGATGATCGTTACAGGATAAGTCGCGCCGCCGTCGGTAGAATATTCTATTCTGACATTAGCAATCGAGCCGGTACGGGCCCAAGTAATATTCTGATTGGTTCCAACGCCCCACGCCTCTCCTCCATTCGGCGTGATCACTCTCAAAGTGCCTTTGATCGCAAAATTTGCAGCAGACTCTGCTTTGACCGTGCTATCGCTCAAATCGGATACACGCACTTTCGCCTGGATCGTAATAGAATCAGGTATGGTCCAGTGATAAACGCCAGACGATGCGGATACCGAAGGGTTTATCACATTTGGATACGATGAACCACCGTTGGTTGAATATTCAAGCACAACATTCTGGATCGAACCGAATCTCTGCCAAACGATGTCCTGGACCTGCCCCACTTTCCAGACCTCTCCGCCATTCGGTGCCGTCAATGTCAAAGCGCCCTTGATCGTAAAATTACCATCTGACATATCGGTCACAGTGCTGTCGGTCGTATCCGTAATACGTACCCTCGTCTGGATTCCTAGCGCATCCGGAACGGTCCATGCATACGTTAAGGCGGAAGCATCCGTTACACCTGCAATCACGTTAGGAAAAGTGCTGCCACCATCCGTTGAATATTCTAGTTTTACGTTCGCGATCGAACCGGTGCGTGTCCAAGTAATGTTCGTAGGAGAGCCCACCGAGAGAATTTCGTTTCCGTTCGGTGCCGTAATCGTAAGAGCGCCATTTACTTTAAAATTATTATCAGATGTATCAGATACATTAGCATTGTTCGCATCCGTAACTTTTACTCGCAACTGAGTACCTATTTGATCCGGTATAGTCCACGCATAAGGTACCGTAGCGTCCGTAGAAGCAGTGATCGAGTTTGGATAAGTGCCCCCTCCATTTGTCGAATAATCGAGTTTCACATATTGTATGGAACCGGTGCGGTTCCAAGTAATGTTATGCACACTGCCAACGGTCCAAACTTCCGAGCCATTTGGCGAAGTTAAGATCAAAGTGCCCTGGATCGTAAAATTATTCGATTGAGAATAAACGGTCGCATCTGAGGAGTCGGTGACCTTTACCTTCACCGTAGAGGACATTACATCCGGCACGGTCCAGTCATAAGGCGTTCCCGTCGCGGGATCAACGCCTGTCGCGATCGATGTGTAAGTCACACCATCGGTCGTGTATTCCAATTTCACGGTCGAAATACTACCCAGTTTCGTCCAAGTAATATTGTGATGTGTATTATAGGTCCATGCTTCTCCGCCTGTCGGAGCTGTAATCGTTAAACTGCCGCGGATCTTGAATGGATCAGAAACGATGGCGCTTGAAGAATCATTCGAATCCGAAATACGAACATGAGCGGCCGTAGACAATCCAGTAGGCAATGTCCATGTGTACGATCCTGAGTTTGGCGCCGTAGCATTGATTGTTTGATAGCCGGAACCAAGATCATATTCAAGTTTGACGCTTGTCGGTGTTCCCGCAACAGGCGTGCTCCATACAATATTATTAGCGGTCTCTGCAGCCCAAACTTCACCAATCACGGGATGCGCGATCGTAAAACTTGCCAAAATGGAGCTATTGGAAGTGGCCGTATCATAAACGTTGGTATTTGCCGCGTCTGAAACGCGGATCCTGAAGTTATCTTTGATGATCGGAGTATTATTCGGAACATTCCATGAATATGTTTTATTAGCACCTGCGCCTGAAGGCGTTGTGGCGACCAATTGGGACCAAGTACTTCCTGTATCTGTGGAATAGTCGATCTTCACATTGGCAATAGAGCCCGTCGCGTTCCAAGTAATCAGATTGCCAGTCGATCCTACGCGCCATGCAATACCTGTTGAATTACTCGGAACTACCATCTGCAGCGCACCGACAATTTGGAAAAGACCGCCTGAAACTGCACTGATCGCATACGGATCTGTTACTGGTAACGTAGAGATCTTTATTCTCATATCTTTGACTGCTTGGATATCATCAGGAATCGTCCAATCAAAGGTGCCGTTGTTAGTAACACTCGGATTTACCGTGTCGTTATAAGTGGCTCCTGAATCCTTTGAGTACTCAATTTTCACATTAGCTACATTCGAGCCAATGTGATTCCAAGTTATATTGTGGTGTGTACCAACAACCCAAGCTTCATTACCAGCAGGGCTTGTAACCTGAATCAAAGGTTTGACTGTAAAGGCATTCGCAGAAGTCGAATTAACCGTAGAATCTGAAGCCGCTGAAATGCGTACTAAGGCCCCTGTCGTGGCGACAGTCGTATTCGGAGCATCCAAGGTGAACTGATAAGGACCACCTTGAGGGGCTGTCGTCGTGATGGTCGCCCATCCGGAACCGTCGTTATATTCTACCTTCACATTTCCAATGTCACCCTGCGTATTCCATGTTACGTTAAGAGGATCGCCTAAGTTCAAGCTGATACCTGATGCGGTCGGATAAGTTAAGATCAATTTACCTTTCACCGTAAAAGCTGGAGAAACCGCAGGGGAAACAAGTGTGGCACCGTCGATCTTCACCTGAACATTATTTGAAACAATCCCTGTATTTGGTAAAGTCCAGGCGAATGTGTTGCCAGTCGAGCTCGGCGACGCAACGCTGGTCGCAATGGAAATCCACGCACCTCCGTTAACTGAATAATACAGATCAACATTCCCAATGGTTCCGTTACGATCCCAAACAATATTCTGAGGATCGCCGGCTATCCAAACGCTGTTGCTAGTAGGCGCGGTGATCGTCACACCACCTTTAATGGAAAATGGCGCATCAGACTCATCGCTTACAAGAGAGTTCGTAGCATCTTCAACGCGCACCTTAAGATTGCTGCCGATATGATCAGGCACATTCCAATTCTGGCTAAATGTACCGGCGTTGACGTTGACCAGCTGACCTCCAGAGACTTCATTTAAACCATAATCATAAGTAGACCCACCGTTAATTGAATAAAACAAACGAACGCTTGTAATTGGACCGAAGACCGATCCGCTGACCGTATACGGAGTGCCGACGGTGAGCACTTCTCCGCCATTAGGTAAGCTCAATTGCACACGACCTTTGATCGTAAAGTTATTATTGGAGTCATCGTAAACCGTTGAATCGGAAGCATCCAAAGCCCGTATCCTTGTCTGTGTGCTTGTAATACCCGGAACATCCGGCACTTTCCAATTAAAGGTATAAGTCGGACCAACGCCGGTAACATCAATATTCTGCGTGTCCTTACCGTCCCCATCGACAAGCGCGGCGTAATTTGAACCTCCATCGCTTGATATCTGAAGTTTAACAGCGGCAATATTTCCTTTCTTAGTCCATGTGATATTGTTCAGCGTCGCAACTTCCCAGGATTCCTGTCCTGTGTTCGGAGCGGTCACCGTCAGATCGCCTCGGATCTTGAATGCGTTGCCTGTTACCACACTGTTAGAATCATTAGGATCGGATATTCTAACCTGGGCAGAAAGAGTGCGGTTCGTCGGCAATGTCCAGTTCACGGAACCGGAGTTTGTGACAATGCCGTCGTTCGGGGTTCCGTCGTTCTCAGAAAGAAGCGTCCATCCAGAGCCGACGTTATATTCAATCTTTACATTCGCAGGCACGCCGGGAACCGGTGTTGACCATTGGATCGCATAAGTATTTTCAGCTATCCAGACTTCCCCTACACCCGGATGAGAAATTGTAAAATTGGCTAATATTGAACTATTGGAAGTGGCCATATCATAAACGTTGGTATTTGCCGCATCTGAAACGCGGATCCTGAAGTTATCTTTGATGATCGGAGTATTATTCGGCACGTCCCACGAATATGTCTTATTATTGCCAGCGCCTGAAGGCGTCGTCGCCACAAGCTGCGACCATGTATTACCGGTATCCGTAGAATAGTCGATCTTTACATTGGCGATCGAACCGGTAGCATTCCAAGTAATCAGATTACTAGTTGAACCTACGCGCCATGCGATTCCAGTGGCGTTGCTTGGAACTACCATTTGCAACGCGCCGACAATTTGGAAAAGACCTCCTGACACAGCGCTGATCGCATACGGATCGGTCACAGGCAGCGTCGATATTTTGATTCTCATGTCCTTAACTGCCTGAATATCGTCGGGAATTGTCCAATCAAAGGTACCATTGTTCGTCGTGGTTGGAGTGATGGTGTCGTTATAATTGGCACCGGAGTCTTTCGAGTATTCGATCTTCACGTTCGCAACATTGGAACCAATATAATTCCAGGTAATATTATGATGCGTAGCGACCACCCAAGCCTCATTGCCCGCAGGACTCGTGATCTGGACAAACGGTTTAACGGTAAACGCGTTGGCGGAAGTAGAATTAACTGTAGAATCTGAAGCTGCCGATATACGGACTTGAGCACCTGTCGTAGCCACGGTAGTAACTGGCGAATTTAAGGTAAACTGGTAAGGCCCATTTTGAGGCGCTGACGTCGTGACCGTCGTCCACGCAGAACCGTCATAATATTCTACTTTGACATTACCTATATCGCCCTGGGTATTCCACGTAACCGTAATAGGATCGCCTAAACTCAAACTGATACCTGAAGCCGTAGGATACGTCAGGGTCAATTTACCTTTCACGGTAAAAGCCGAAGAGATTGCAGGGGCGATCAAATCCGATCCATCAATCTTTACTTTGACATTATTAGAAACTATCCCTGTATTCGGCAGGGTCCAAGAGAATGTATTGCCCGTCGGACTAGGTGAGGAAACGCTGGTCGCAATCGTATTCCAAACACCGTTATTCACCTGATAATAAAGATCCACGTTTCCGATCGTACCATTGCGGTCCCAAGTAATATTCTGCGGGTCACCTGCTATCCAAACGCTGGTATTTAAGGGTGCTGTGATCGTTACGCCGCCCTTGATAGAAAACGCGTTGGTTGATTCGGCAAATACCAATGAGTTGCTCGCATCTTCGACGCGCACTTTAAGATTGTTTCCAATATGGTCAGGCACGCTCCAGTTCTGAGAAAAAGCGCCGCCGGAAGTCGCGGTAAGCTGGCCGCCCGAGACTTCATTGAGGCCATTGGGATATGTCGCTCCGCCATTTGTTGAATAATACAATCTGACATTCGCTATATTGCCGTATTCCGTTCCGGTCACTGCGTAAGTCGAGCCCACTGTCAAGACGACTCCCGATGCATCCGGTGTCAGCAAAGTCACGTGACCTCTGACCGTAAAATCATTAATGGAAGAAGCATACACAGTGCTGTCGGAAGCGTCTACAACGCGTATCCTTGCGTGCTGTGAAGTGATGCCTACAACATCGGGTATTCTCCAGCTAAAGGTATAAGGCCCAGTCCCGGTGACATCGATATTCTGAGTATCTTTGCCGTCGCCATCCACGAGCGCGCTATAATTGGTTCCGCTATCCGTGGAATATTGAAGCTTCACTGAAGAAACATTTCCTTTCTTGGTCCATGTGATATTGTTCAACGTGTTCACTTCCCATGACTCAGCGCCTGAGGTCGGAGCGGTCACCGTAAAATCACCTCTGATCTTGAATGCTGTGCCTGTCAGCACGCTGCTGGAATCATTGGGATCTGAAATTCTGATCTGAGCGGAGTTAGTGCGTGTTGTGCCAAGCGTCCAGTTCACAGAACCGGAGTTTGTCACAATACCATCGTTTGGAGTACCGTCATTTTCAGGGATAGGATTCCAATTCCCAGGAGTTCCGCAGCTTGATAAGCAATATTCAATTTTCACATTTGATGGAACACCAGCACTGGGTGTGGACCATTGTATTGTATTCGTTGTTTCAGCGACCCACACATCACCGCTTGTGGGATGAGTGATCGTGAAGTTAGCCAAAGTGGAGCTTGTAGCAGTGGAGGCGTTAGAAACATTATTATTTGCTGCGTCTGAGACTCGTATGCGCAAATTGTTCTTAACGATCGGGAAATTATTCGGGATATCCCATGAATAAGTGTGGTCTCCGGGTATTCCTGACGGTGTTGAATCTTTCAAAGTATTCCAATTGGTCCCACCATCTGTGGAATATTCAAGGAACACATTGGTAATTGAGCCATGAACATTGGTCCATTTAACAACATTTCCGGTCGATCCAATGCGCCATTGCACCGGCGTGGTGTTATCCGGTACCTTCATTGCCAGCTGACCAACGATCTGAAATAGGCCATTAGAAACGGCACTCACTACCCAGGGATCAGACCCAGGTAAAGTCGAAATACGCACTTTCATATCCTTGGTCGCTTGAATATCATCGGGAATGCTGGGCCATGTAAAGGAGCCATTATTATTCGTTGAAGTAGTGATCGAGTTTGGATATCCGCCATTGCCGCTTTGCGTATCATAGTCGATCTTGACATTGGATATATTGGTGCCTTTGTAATTCCATGTGATCGTGCGAGTCGTATCATCGACTACCCATGCTTCACCACCAGCAGGGCTCGTAACCTGGATAAATGGCTTGACCATAAATGCATTGGTAGATGTCGAAGTTACTGTCGAATCACTGGCCTGGCTGATACGAACCTTGGCAAGATTTGTCACGGTCGTCGTATTTGGCGAATCTAATGTAAAAGTGTATGGACCGGCCTGAGTAGCGGTCGTCGTGATCGTGCTCCAAGCAGAGCCATTATAGTATTCAACCTGCACATTCCCAATATCGCCTTGCACATTCCAAGTCACTGTCAGAGAATCACCCAAACTTTTAACAATGCCTGTAGCGTCAGGATAAGTAATCGCGATAGAACCTTTCACAGTGAATGCGGAGGAAATTGCCGGAGTTGCGAGATTGGTGCCGTCAATCTTGATCTTTACATTATTCGACACAATATTATTTGAAGGAATGGTCCAGGGGAAAGTGTTGCCTGTCGGATTGGGCGAACTAATTCCCGTCGCTATCGCGGTCCAAGCTCCACCATTCACCTGATAATACAGATCTACGTTACCGATCGTACCATTCCTGTCCCATACTATATTTTGTTGAGTTCCTGCGACCCAGACACTGGTCCCGGTAGGTGCGGTTATCGTCGCACCGCCTTTGATGGAGAATGTGGATGCTGAAATAGCATTAACGGTTGAATTGGTAGAATCTTCAACGCGGACAAGTGTGTTAGTGCCTATATGATCAGGAATGCTCCATGCTTGACTGAAAGTGCCTGAGGAAACCGGCACGACCAAACCACCGGACGTTTCGTTAATACCCATCGGAAATGTCGCGCCGTCCGTCGAATAATACATACGCACATTCGTGATGCCGACACCATCCACAGTACCTGTTATATTATAGGTAGAGCCCACGGTGAGAGTCTGGCCACCGTTCGGTTGAGACAGATTCACATGGCCCTTAATCGTAAATTCGTTGCCTGATGTCGCATAGACTGTGCTATCAGAAGTATCCACTACACGGATCTTGGCATGAACAGAAGTCTGTCCTGCAATATCCGGGATCTTCCAGTTAAAAGTATATGTAGGGCCCACACCCGAAACATCAATATTCTGCGTGTCGGCGGAATTTCCATCCACCAAAGCATTGAACGGTCCTGCGTCGCCATTATTGGAATACTGTAATTTCACGGTTGAGACATTGCCTTTCTTTGTCCAAGTGATCGCGTGAGTACTGTTAATATCCCAAGACTCAAGTCCAGTTGTGGGTGAGGTGACGGTAAAATCTCCCCTTATTTTGAATGCGGTTCCGGTAATAATGCTGCTGGAATCATTGGGATCTGAAATTCTGATCTGAGCGGAGTTAGTGCGTGTTGTGCCAAGCGTCCAGTTCACAGAACCGGAGTTTGTCACAATACCATCGTTTGGAGTACCGTCATTTTCAGGGATAGGATTCCAATTCCCAGGAGTTCCGCAGCTTGATAAGCAATATTCAATTTTCACATTTGATGGAACACCAGCACTGGGTGTGGACCATTGTATTGTATTCGTTGTTTCAGCGACCCACACATCACCGCTTGTGGGATGAGTGATCGTGAAGTTAGCCAAAGTGGAGCTTGTAGCAGTGGAAGCGTTAGAAACATTATTATTTGCTGCATCCAACACGCGAATACGGAAATTATTTTTCACGATAGAAAAATTATTGGCTATATCCCAGGAGAAGGTGTGATCTCCTGGGCCTCCCGATGTTGTTGAAGTCGTGATCGCTGTCCAGGGACCTCCATCGCCCGCCGTCGAATAATCAAGTTCAACGTTTGCGACCGAACCATGAACATTGGTCCACTTGATAATATTGCCGTTGGATCCCACGCGCCATTGGATCGGTGTCGTATTATCAGGTATCTTCATCGCTAATTGCCCGACGATCTGGAAAAGACCATTCGACACAGCACTAGTTGCCCACGGGTCGGATAATGGAAGGGTGGAGACTTTCACCTTCATATTTTTCGTTGCCTGAATATCATCCGGAATCGTCCAGGAATAGGTCATGTTATTCCCGCCGCCGAAATTGATGTTCAAGGGATCAATGATCAGATTGTTATATGTAGTCCCGCTATCTTTTGAATAATAGATCGAAACCTGCGAAATGTTGGACCCTTTGATCGTCCATCCGATATTTTGAGAAGAATCAACAACCCACGCCTCATTGCCTGCCGGACTCGTCACTGTAAGATACGGTTTGACCGTGAAAGCTGAGGATGTAGTCGCAGGAGCCAAGCCGTTCGTCGCGGATATTCTCACCTTGGCCAGATTAGTCGCTGTGTTAATACTGTTGACCGTATCCAAAACCAACGCATATGGCCCTGCCTGCGGCGCCGTAGTCGTCATTGTGCTCCACGAACTACCGTTATAATATTCGACCGTGATATTGCCCATTGATCCATTGGGAGTCCACGTCACATTAACCGTATCTCCCAAAGTAAAAGGTCCGGCAATATTATTCAAAGTTAATCCGCCTTGGATCGCAAATTCTGTATTAGAAGTACTGTAAACTTGTAGATTCGGATTTGCCGTAACATTCGAGAGTCTGAATTTTACATGACTGCTGATCGCGTCAGGAACAGTTGCGCTATTATCCGATTGAGGCGTGCTGTCAAAATTGGAATAATTGGTCAAAGTGGTCCATGTCGGAGATCCGGCGTTGGCATTGGTCGTGTATTCCAATTTAATATTGCCCGCACCGCTGGATGTCCATGTGATCGGCATAGCGGCGCCGACCGTGCGGGTCGATGGGCCGTTAGGCGCCACCAAAACTAATTGGGGCACGATGGTCAATGAATTCCCTGACGTGATCGAAGTCACGCTATCGTTCGTATCCTGGGCCGTGATACGGATCTTTACATTATCACTGACTGCAGATCCCGGTATTGACGGCCATGTATAGCTATTACCAGTTGCGGAGCTTGCAATAACGTTATTAAATGTTACGCCATCGGTTGCGTATTCAATTTTAACTGTGGTAATACCCTGTGGAGTCCATGTGATCTGGCGTGTAGTATCCGCGGCTGTCCAGGTTATTCCTGATGCGGTCGGTGTCATCGGTCCTAAGCTACCTAATATTTGATTTCCTGATGAATCAGAGGTCACATCGGTCTCATCACCAACCAACTCAACTCTGATCTTAAATTTACCGCTCCCGGCAACGATGTTAGCAACATTAGGAACCGTAAACGCCGGAGAATAAGTCATATTCGCGCTGTTGGCCGCAATGGTCCCGATCGTGGTCCAGGTCGTTCCTCCATCGATCGAATACCTCGCTCTATAAACGTCGCTTCCATCCGTAGCGCCGGTGTGGGTAAACTGGATCGGTACCGCGTCTCCAATATGATAAGTACCGCCGCTGGGCGAAGTAACGCTCACTGACGGTTTTGTTTTGATAGCCGGGGACACTAAATAAGTGTTCGAAGAGTCCGCATCATATTGGACTTTCAAAGACGTGGCACCGCGCGCCGCATAAGGTATGTTGGACCACGTATAACTCTGACTGCCATTGGTATAAAACGTCGCTCCATCAGTTACGATATTTGTATAGTTGGTGCCATCTTTTGAATAAAGGAGTGACACATTGCGATGATTGGGATTTCCTGCGTCAGGGAACACGCCGTGATTGGTCCATTGAATGGTATAGTTGCCGCCTATTCTCAAAATATCCGCCGGACTCGCAGGCGGCGTAGTGAAAGCAAACCAACCGCGAATAGTAAAATCTGACGTCATTGTGTCATAAACAGTACCGGTATCCGTGGCAGAAGCCACTTTGATCCTGACATTATTGGATATAGCGCTTGCCGGCACCTGCCAAACATAACCACCAACGTCGGTAATATTGTTTCCGCTCACTGGAATAGTATTTGCATAACCGCCGGATCCGCTCGTCAGATCGTAATAAAGTTTTACAGGATGCGAAGTGTCGGTGTTCCCTTTTGTGGTCCAAGTAATATTGCTTAATTGCGCGCTGTTGTCGTCGACATGCAGGACCGAAGCGGGCACGGCGATGTTCTGATATTGCTTACGCAACGTAAGAGCAGTCGTGGTTGTCGCATAAACATTTGAATTATTCGGGTCTTTGACCCTGAATTTAATAGTGGTCTTTGTGTCATTGAATATGCTGGATGAAGCAATATCAAGAGCGTCATTGGGTATCGTCCATTGATACACGCCGCTAGCCGAAGCGTAACCGGTCACGACTGTTTTGGTCTGTGTCGCAATATCATTGAACGTGATGCCATTCAGCGCATAAATGATATCTACATTCGGAACACCTTTCGCGGTAAAATTAATATTTTGAACCTGTCCGATCTTCCACGGAGAACCGACAGGGTCTGTGATATAGAGCACACCGTTAATGGCAAAATCCGAAGAGCCTCCGCCCGAATCAGCTTTGACCGCGGAATCCACTTGAGAAACAACACGGATACGAGCTTTAGATGAAACGTAGGCGCTATTGTTCGAAATCGGATTCCAAAGCGCATAACCCTGTGAAGCAGGAACACTCGCGATCGTGTACGTTTGAAAATCATCTGCGTTGCCGGCAATTCCATCAGCACCTTTACCGCTATTTGTATCAAGTTTAATATCAACGGTATCGCTGAGGTTCGAAGGGCTGACACTCCATTCAATTCTCATTGGATCATCGATCTGGAATGACGCGCTTATAGGGTCAGTGCCCAATGTGCCCTTTCTTAAAACCACATTTGTGATATTTGCTTTCACCGAAAAAGCCTGTGAAGCACCTGTAACATAAGTAGAATCCCCTGGATCATAAACTCTAATGGAAACATTGTTAGAGATCGCACCAGCTGGGATATTGTTCCACGGTGTCGAAGTGCCAGTAACTCCGGTCGCGATCGTATTAGGCCATGGTCCGCCGGGACCGTTAGTGCCCCAAACCACCGTTAAATTTCCTGTGGTGCCGTTTTTATGCCATGTGATCGTTTGATTATCGCCTACCCTCCAAACCGTGGATGAGTTCGGAGTATCCGTCACATTATCGAATGAAACGCTGGGCTTGGTCGTGAACGGACCAACTTGATCATAAATAGTAGTGGCATTGTTGTGGTCTTGCACGCGGATACCAGTCGAGGTTCCTTGCAAGCTTGCCGGCAAAGAAAACCATGTGAACGAGCCGTTATTCGTGATATTCGTCGCGCTTGGAACAGCCGTCCAACCTGATGTTGTACCTCCGCAATTAGGCGAACCCGCACAATCCGTACGATACAAAAGATCTACATTCGTCACACCGCTGCCGCCTGAAGTCGTCCAAGCAATCGTCTGATCCGCATTCACCACCCAAGGGGGATTTTGAGCTGCCACAGGATTTGTAAGAGCAACGGATGATAAAATACTGAAAGCGCCAGTACCTCCGTGCGGACCTGTGTCGCCGACTGTGAAGCTGGCCGGAGTAGAACCTTGTCGTACAATACAAAGCTTTGCACCGCTGGTGAGTGTTTCAGTTGAGCTAACATTCCATGCCCATGTTCCACCATCGCCATTAACTGCTGAGCCGTTCAACTTGGTAGGATACCCGTCCGCACCGTTATTGTATGAAAGATATATGTCGCAATTCCCGATCTGTCCCGACGATGTCCAAGTAATATTGGTTGATTTTCCACGGTTCACAGAGGATGAACTAGCTGGAGCCGTTAAAGTGATCGTAGGTCTTATTTCAAATGCGGCGGATTCACCGTGTTCATTACCCGTTCCTGAACTATCCGTATCAGCCGCGATCTGAACTTTCAATCCTGTTGTTGAATAATCCCAAGCGTTATTCCAATTCACATAATACGTATTACCGCTGACCAGATTACCGGCTCCGACCGTAATACCGCTCTGCGCCGGATAACCCGTGAGAGCAACTCCGCCGAATGTTCCGTTATCATTAGAATCGAAAACGCCATCCTTATTGTAATCAATGTTGATCCTCACGGTGCCGACATTACCGGTTTGGTTCCAGCGGACCTGACGGCTCGACGCGTTATAGCCCCAATAATTCGAGCCGGTGGCGTCCGGATTGGTCACAACATTTGTAATGGTCCCGTATACTTTGAATGCGGAGTTTGACGCGTCTTTGATACGCAGTTCGGGATAGTTGGGTGCTCCTTCCGTACCACCGTTATACAAAGCATCTTCTGTATCCACGATCCTGAGTTTTAAATTTGA
This sequence comes from uncultured Planctomycetia bacterium, assembly GCA_964642015.1. GTDB lineage: Bacteria > Omnitrophota > Gorgyraeia > 2-02-FULL-51-18 > 2-02-FULL-51-18 > CAZXLF01. Next base: position 128,367 of record CAZXLF010000002.1, on the reverse strand, counting down.
CCCGATAAGATTTGCCGGCGGACCCGCATCATTCAAAGCATCCGGCACACGCCAAGTTATGCCGGCCGTGCCTTGGGTTCCCAGATCATGAGAGCTGCTGCTGCAAGCGGAAGTTCCTGCCCCACCGCACCAGCTTCCCATATCTGTCCAGCTTGTGCCGCCGTTCGTGGAGTATTGAAGTTTCCAGTTATGCGCGGAATTGTTCACCGAAGTTTTCCACGTGATCTTATTGTTGGTCGTAAAATTACTGTCAGCCACTGCCCAAGTTTCACCGCCGTTCGGCACTTTTAAAGTGACTGCCGGAAATTCATAGGTTAAATAATCTATACTTGCCGCGATACCTCTAGAATTGGAATCGCGCAATGTAATCAAATACGGATTGGTACGAGTGTAAGCATAGTTTATAAAACTCAAGTCATCGACATAGGTATATGTCGTCGAAAGAGCCGCTTCATTATATAACGCAATCGTGCCGGTTGCGCCGCCAGCCGCGTTAGCTGCCGCCGCAATCGTAAAAGTCGTCGCGGTGGGAGCAGTCAAAACAGTCCAGGTACCATTCGCATTGGTATCCAATGTATGCCCTGTGATATAAACTTCATTGCCTACGGCAAGGTTATGGCTTGCGGCTGTAGTCACAGTAACTATTCTTCCTACAGTGCCTGTTGCTCCGCCGGTGCCATTACCTGTAGATCCGACAAGATTAAATGTTGTCGTGCTGCCAGTCGGCACATTGACGGTCCAAGTACCATTCGCGTTGGTATTTGTTGTATGGCCGCTGATATACGCCTCATAACCAGTACTTAAACCATGGGCACCGGAGGTTGTGATCTTAATCGCATTGGCAACAGTGCCTGTCGTACCACCTGTTCCATTGCCAAGCGCGCCCTGAAGATAAAAATGCGTCCCGTCAATCACTGTGATCGGCCAAGTACCGTTCGCGTTCGTATTAATTGTATGGCCGCTGACGGTAATGAGATCGCCTGTCGCATAAGTATTCGTCGCAGTGGTTGTGATCTTGATGCATCTTTGCACAGTGCCGGTCGCACCACCGACGCCATTGCCATTCGAACCAGTCAATTGAAAAGTAGTCGCCGTCACACCAGCCACTGTCCAGGTCCCGTTGGCAGCCGTGTTGGTCTGATGATTCATGACCTGGACTATATCGCCATTGGAATAACCATGAGCGGCGGACGTCGTGATCACAATAGGATTGGCGTTGGTAGAAGATGCGATATTGAACGAAGGGCTATTCGTTGACGCTGAAATATTATAGGTAGTGGTATTTGTCGAAGATGATATATTGACGGTACCGCTATTGGCAGACGAAGAGATGTTAACCGTAGAAGGCGCTGCTACAGTAGCGGCTACATAGCCGACATTCATCATTCTATCCAATGCCGTGGTCGTATTCAAAGCAGTTTCAATTCCTTGGGACACTGAAGCACTATTGGTTGAGGAAATGGTGGTTCCTGACCCATCTTCACTAAAAGTCGCCGCAGTCCAGGTTTGAGTACCCACAATCCAAGAACCGCTCGCTTCGCATTGAGTTGTATTAGTGCCTGGAGAAAAATTGGTCAATTTATATTGTGTGAACCCGTGGTTAGAACCGCACGTCACGATAATATCTGAAGTACCCGCGGCTTCACTGCTGACTGAAACCGTGGCCGGCGCAGCGGTGGTTTGGCCCGCATCGTTGCCTTTTTGTCCCAACCCTATATAGGAAGAACCACTGCCTCCTTCCACAAAATCCACGACCCAATATTTTATAAGAAGATTCGTGTTTGCGGTACTAGGGGCTGCGGCGCGGGTAAACGTTACGGTCGTGTTGTTGGTAATAGTACCACGCACATAAAGGTAAGCATCTTCACCGCTATATCCGTTCGTAGACATATTTGCGTTACTGCTTGTCGATGACCATCCAACGGGAGAGTTGTTCACAGTGGAAACGCCCGGTAATACGTTAAAAAACAGCATTGCGTTCTGGCCGCTATTAGACAAAGTGGGGCTGAATGCGCTTGAATTCGTAAAAGCAGAACAAACACCACCAGTATTTGCGCAAACCGTATTTGCGGGGAAAGCAGTCCCATCATTCGTTGCTGTTTGAGGGCGAACGTTAGACGCGGATCGTCCGCCGGTGCTACCGGGCACATACATCATCGTCTGCCCACTGATCACACGCGCATCAGTCTGGAATTCGATCACCTGCCAAATAATATCGGCAGCGCGGGCCCTGTTAACCGTCGTGCATCGAGTACGATCTATTTGAAGTTCCGTGATACTACCGTTCTGAAAAAGGGTTGGAAAAAACATATACTGATCAGTGTTCTGGTAAACCGGCTGAGGGGCGACGTTTTGTCCGGCTCCGAGAGAGCTCATGAATTGAATGATCGGGACTGCTTTTGTCGTATCACTGATCTGCGTCGGAAGATCAACTTGTCTCGATAATCCCGCTGATCCAGCAACAACATCCAAAATAGTTTCTCCTGACTGGACTTTCACGCCATCATTAAATTCAATGACTTGCCAAGCTACAGACCCGGTCATATCAGAACGCAGTCTTTTCAGCACCACCGTATCGGTTCCGGCAAGAACTCCCGCAAACCAATAATTTCCTTCACCTTGAGTTCTTGAAACAGAATCACGGCCTGTGGAGCTGACTAAAACTATGGTCTTCGTAGGATCAACGTTGGCACCCAAGTTAACGGACTGAAGGACATCGCCTACGTCAAAACTAACAATACCTCGATAAATTTTATTGATCTGCACAGCGGAAGCATCAGAACAAAGAAAGAGCTGGAACACAAATGCTAAAGAGAATAAAAAGACACAGGGCTTAATCTGTCTGTGTGCTGTCCTTTTAAAATTCTCTATTATGCGTTCCGATCCATTGCTCATAAGTTTTTATCCATAAGAAAAGAAGAAGCTTCTTTGGTGCCGCTAGCAGTAGATTCATCAACTTGAACAGGTTTGTGCTTAACCAACTCCACTTTTGTTAGGATTTTCCTGGATTCATCTTTGGGCATTTTATAAGTGACCTTGACCGTATCGCCCGGCTGAATCTCATCCATGCTCTTTGCTTTAGCCACTTCCATACCGCCCACAAAATTAAGCCACATCTCTCTAGGAGTATGCGTCGCTTTATCGACCTGATATTCGACGGCCAATCCATTGGTATTTTTAACCGTCATTTTCCCGGTGACACTTTTTACAATGCCTTTCATCTTAGCGTCATCGGGATCAAGAGGCGCCATATATATCTTCGGCTTGTAACCTTTTTTAGGCTGAGGCCCAAGAAGGTCCGATGCTGCCGGTTTCGCAGGTCTTTTCTTTTCCACGCTCACAAAATGAGATTCTTTGGCTTTTGCCGCGATCGCCGCATCTTCTTTAAGTTCTTCTCCGTCCTCATTCAGCGGTTTGATATCTTCAATCTTTAACTCTCCTTCATTACTGGCAAGACCGCTATCCTCTTTTGTTGTGGATGCCCAAGCGGGCCGACCCTTCATCAACCCGATAAAAACGCACGATCCACTGATCAGAAAGATCATAGCTATCGAAGAGACATAGCGTCTCCATGAAACACGATGCATGGATTCCAAAACAGAAAGATCATTAGGCTGAAAGTCAACGATACGCCAGAACGGCAAAATTTCTTTTCTTTGCCCTGATAAAAATTTCAGCAACTCTAAATGCTCTTTCTTATTTTTCTGACTGTTTAGCTTCATGCAGATAGCTCCATTTCACGCTGAAAAACGAAAAATCTTGTGCTTCTTTGCCGGCAGAATGCACACTTAAAATTCCCTTCATTGCATCCCCCTCCCAGTCACCTCGCCAACTGAGGCTGTCACCGTTAGGCGTCGATTGGATCGTTTCCCAAACAACAAGTCCTTTTGAATTTGAAGTTACAGAATAATTAGTGCCGCTGAAACCCAAGGAGGAGAAATGTTCTGATGTGACGTGTCTCAGTTTAAAAGATATTTTATCTTTAATAGTTTCTTTCTTATCCCCGTTTAAAGGAACCAGGTCAATCATCCATTCGGTCCCTTCAAGATCTGTCGGCGCTAATGGATTTCGATTTTCAAATTTTATCTTCTCTTTGAACTCGGCTTCTTTCTGTGACAGAAGCTGCGCATATTTATTTTCCAACGACGTCTTGCTTATATAGAGGTAGATCGAGGAAGCTGTGGCAACAAGCACTAAGGCTCCGATCATCATAATAACGACTCTTTGAGATCTTCCTAATCCTTGAACACCGGCCGATGTTTCCTTTTGGCTTTCGGTATGCACTTTGATCCGATTGCGGACTTCTGCGGTAAATGTGTCGGATCCCAGCACGGATCCGCGCTTTAGACTTTTGGCTAACTCTTCTATCTCGCTCTTATCGCCCTGGAGGCAATATTTTTCGTAAGCATCAGGATCGCTCAACTGGACCAAGAATTCCTTGACTGTTCTGACTTCCGCTGTCAGATCGATCGCGGGCACGCTTTCGGGGCGTTGAACGTAAAAATGGTAGCTCGTGTAAGGATAATTTTTAAAAGAATCGCCGGGTAATTGGTGGATGAAGCGTGTCATTTTTAAAAGGAAATTCTGTTTTTCCACTAGGACCGATCGGAAACGTGATTCAAAAAGATGCCCCCTCTTTTGATATCGCCCATTGAAATATTTCGTGTAAAGAGAGTTCAAGTCATGCATGATCTCAGATATTGTGGCATCATCGCTGGTTTCTATCAGCAGGCTCAAGCGGTCGGGCAATAAGCAAAAGGAATAAAGCAGGAATTTATGCTGGCTTTTATATTTGCTCAGAAGCTCAATATACATTTGATAATCCGCCTTTTCCTTAAATATTTCCTGGTCGCGCAGGGCCCGCGAAGTTACGTAATAGATCGCTGATTCTACGTGGATCCTTGGTAACCTCGGCATTTACTGATTTACAGCCCCATTTATGTCAAAGTGCCAGGTACTAACCTTATTTCCAAGCCCTTCGTGCCTGGCACTTTTGCGTTTAAACAAAAAAAACCAGGCAACCAACCGTGCCTGGATCAATTTTCGCGGCAACCTGCCAATCCGCCAAAATCTTCGGCGGACGCACGGCTTTGCGTCCCTAAGTTTCCTTAGGTTTGCTCTTTTCGACTGATTAAACAAATCTATCAAAGATTCAAATATCCTATTCAAAGATACCTGATATTTACTCCTTTGTCAATAGACCTATTTAAATCATAAGTATAATAAAATCAATATATTATGAATTATTTAACTATTTATGAGTATTTTTGGACGGTTTCTTTGCATCCGAAGATGACTCTAAACTGACTAGCGCATTTGTAGAAGCGGCTGTCTTTTGGGTGTCCTCTTGAACATCTCCTTCTGCAGCGTTACTCTGCCCAGTCTCAGTTTTCTTATCTTCAGACTTGGTTGTCGAGGGCGAAACCTTTGCTTTAGAAGTTGTCTTAAAATTATAATCCTTGCTTGATTTGCCGCCTTCTACTTGCTGACTAACTATGCCTCGCATTTGGTCATCCTTCCATTCACCGCGAATAAATATGACACCCTCTTTCGAATTAGAACTCGTTTGCATCGTTTCCCAAACACCTATGTCACTACCTTCCGGAATAGATATCGTATAATTAGTGGCCGTAAAACCACGTTCTAAAAAGTTCTTTGACACAACTTGTCCATTCTGAAAAGTAAGCACATCTTCTTCTGCTTTTTCCTTGTGATCCGCGGGTGTCAGAGTCACCTTCCACTCTGTACCGTTAAGATCCACTTTCTTTTTCTCGATCATTTTTATCATTTCTTCTCGCTTGGCATCAGCGGCCGGATCTTTTTTGGCTGACGGAGCTGTTACCGTACTTAAGACTTTCTCATCAGCATGGGCCGTCGACATCATAGAAAAACCGACAAGGACGATCACCCAAAAGAACTTTTTCATACGGCCTCCATCTTATAAATGTGTTAAATATGATAAACGGTTATTAATAAAACTTATTATTCTTTTAAATAAGATACCTCATTCGATGCGTGATTGCAAGGAAACTCAATTCTTACCGATTTTGTCGCCGTAAGCCTGTCTAACCAGCATATAATTTCTGACCTCATCAGATTCTTTAGAATTCGGGTTTATTTCCAAATAGCGCTTGAAATGAGCCATCGCCTCCTCATGCCTATCAAATTCTTCAGAAAGCAAATACCCCAGATTGTAGTGCACCTTCGCGTTATTCGGATTAAAATCTAAAGCCCTTTGGAATTCCTTAACAGCTAACGTATAGTTCTTATTTTCCGTATAAAAAACTCCTAAGTTATAATGCATTTCTGCCGTTTCCCTGAGCAGCCTCTTGTTTTCTTCGGCCATATCCCTGAATTTGTCCGGCGCCTCCTCGACCGCCTTATTCATTGCTTTATTGGTTTCCTCGAGCTGCGCCTTTTCCTGAAGCAGATGGTTCAGATTCTTTTTGTATCCTTCGATCTGTTTACCAAATTTCAAATCTCTGCCGTTGATCTTCTTGATACGATCATTGGCCTTATTCAGCCTATCCGTAAGGCGCTTGATCGTATCTTTCAGAGTCTGGTTATCAGTTTTCAGAGCTTTATTTTCCGCATCCACTTTCTGATACTGAGGACTGCTCTCCACTTGTTTTTGGAAGGCAGCTCTTAAATTTTCATTTTCCGTCATCAGCGCAGCTTGCTTATTAATGTCCTCGTCATATTCTTTTTTCAAACGATTATAATTTTCGGCTAACATTTGACGTTCCGCACGAAGCTTCTCGCTCTCCTGGTGAAGCTTATCTTTTTGAGTAGTCAAAATTCCGTTGGCTTTCTCGAGATCTTCCGCATTTTGTTTTATCTCGTCAAATTTGGATTTTTCTGAAAGAAGATTTTTTGTCTGATTCAGCACATTGTCCCTATCAAGCTGCAGATCTTCGTATTTCTTTTTAAGAGCTAAATAAACCTTTGCAACATTATTGTATTTATTTACAAGCTGACGATATTTTAAATTAAGGTTTTTTTCCCTCGACCGACTATAAAAATTAGCCCCGACCAAAGACACGGTTGGCATGATTATCACAAAAAAAACAATAGGCAACAGCATCCGCCATTTTATCTTCTGCAAAACGTTGGCAAAAATAGGCGGTATCATGTATGCACCACAGGTGTTGCTTTTACAGCGGGCGCTTTATGGACATTGATCGGATTTACGGACTCGTAATCCGAATAACTCATATAGGGTTTATCCACGGCCTTTTTGCTTCCAGTGACAAAATCATCACCGTAAATGATGTGCGGGGTAATCAAAATCAATAGCTCTGAGCGCGTTTTCTGGGAAGAAGAGGAAGTGAACGGTTTTCCAATGATCGGCAGATCACCTAAAAATGGGACGCTTTGCTTTGTCTCAACAACATCTTCTCTTCTTAAGCCACCGATCAAAATCGATACACCATCTTTAACCATGACCGATGTTTCGGCCAATGAACTATCAATAATTGGGATCTTGTTGCCGCTAGGCGTGACAAGCGTATCAACTACACTTGAAATCTCAGGTTTGATCTTCATTGTCACAAAGCCATCATCATTGATCGTTGGAGTAACAGCAAGCTGTATACCAACATCCACGAAGGTAACGGCTTCAGCGGTCGTTGTCGTAGTCTGACCCGTAGTTGTGGTCGTGGTCACATAAGCTTCTTTTGCGCCCACGTGGATCTTAGCCTCCTGATTGTTTATGACAGCAAGTCTGGGAGTAGATAAAACTTTAGTATCGCCTATTGTTTTTAAAAAATTGATCATGGTTTCAAAGGCGTCTCCTCCCGGAGTGATCGTGCCAAGAAAAAGATTGCTGGTTGCCACACTCATCGCGCCGGCTGACGGTGTAGCTGTAGGCGTTATCTTGACGTAGTTGTTGTTATCGATGAAACTTTGTCCCGTTCTGAACAATGCATCATAAGGATGATTGCCGATGAATTGAGTTCCATATTTAGCAAGTTTTGAAACCATCCCATCCCACTTGATCTCGGCGTCAAAATTATTGTTGAACGTAACCTTGACGATCTTGGACTCTATCAAGACCTCCTTGGTCTTTTTATCAAGAGATTCGATCAGCATATCAATGTCTTCCATTCTCGTAGATAGCGTTTCTACAATCACCTGGTTGGTACGCTCATCGGCGCTTATCAATCCGACCTTTTTACTATCAAGCTGGGCTTTGAGCCGGGTCTCAATATCAAGGGCTTTCGCATATTTCAATGAGTAAACTTTGATATTTCTTTTTTGCTCGAGTCCATCGAGCGCCATTTGCATGCGATCGATATTTTCCTGCGAATCCATCACAAGCACTGTGCCAGACTCCGGGTCTACAAGAAGGCGCCCTATTTCACTTTTCAGAACTTCAAAAAGCGCGAACGCCTGATCGGGTATCGCATACTTCAGACGAAACACTTTGATTTTTCTTGTGTCAGAAAATTTTCTTCCAAACCTCTCCTTATACTCCGCTTCCGTCATAATGTAATAAATGTCGCCTCTTTTTTCGTAAGCGAGTTGATTCGTGATCAGGATAATATCCAGAATATCTCTTACCGGAACATTATTTAAAAGAAGCTGAACACGGCCTGAAACATTTTTCGAAACCGCTAAATTTAGGCCTCCTTTTTGCGCAATAAAACGTATTGCATCCGAGACTTCGATGTTCCGTAAATCAAGTGAAACTTTCTCGTCTAAACCTTGGCTCCCTGCTTGTATTTCCTGTGATGGAGCAGGAGGCGTGGTGGTGCTTGATAAGCTGGTGAAATGACCTTGTGGCTCAGGGGAAGTAGAATTATCGCTGTCTTGAGAAGCGGTAACGTTCGGATTTGCGGAACTCACCGAATTATTGACTGAATTATTATCAGAAGATTTAACGTCTTCCTTAACATCCTCTTTGGAGGTGAGGGCGGAGGAGGCATTGCCTTCGTCACTCGCGGGACTCTTCTGTGCGGCAGAGTCTGTTGTCGACGGTGGAATGACAATCTTGTCGTCTTTGGCGGATACCAAGGAATGGTCCAAAACCATCAAGGCAATTATGATAAAGGTTGCTATTTTGAAACCTCTATTTTTGATCATCTCAACTCAAACTCCTGCCCTTCATAACTCAACACGACCTTATCCTTAAATACAGCCTCCACTTTCACATTATTACCCACGATCTGTCCACGCTTCACAAAATAAGTTCTTTGCGCCGACTTGTCTTCAATGATCACATCGGGATCAGCGGACCAAGAAATACCGACCAATGATAAGTTCTTAACCGCATCGCTTTCTTCAACAGGTCTCACCTCTTTTTTTTCCTGCTTGGTTTCGGCTTCCTTATATTCTTTGAATATATCCCGAGAATTCACTTTCTGCAGATAATAGCTCTCTTCTTTCAGCGGGGAAGCTTTATTGTCAAGATTCGACGCTCCCTTTTCTCTTGGAGGCACTAAATTTGGCAAATGCGTCAGGTTTAATGCGGACGCGATCGAATCGCTGACCACATAAGCCAATAAAATGACCACCGCTAAGAACAACAGTCGGTTAACAATTGTGAAACTGATCGAAAATTTCTTTGAACTGCTGATCTTCTTTTGGGTCGTCCGTTTGAAAAACGCAAAACGTCCGAAGATCGAACCAAAAGAAAGCGCGCTAAGAGCGCTGCGCTTCATACGCGCTTTTTCTAAAGGCCCCGAAGCGCCCTGCTCAGAACCTTCGATCAGGTTTAATAGCTGTTTTTCTGGAGTAACCTGTCTGTCATCTGCCATCCGGCATGCACCTCATCTTGTATCAGGGACTCAATAATGCTGCGATCCACGATCGGTTTATTCCGCATTAACATTTCTTTGAGAGCGCGGTGACAAAGCATAGTAACTTTCCGGGGATAACCATTCGTATAATGGTAGATCTCTTTCAACGCCTCTTCCAGAAAAAGATCCATCCTGGAGTTATATCCCGCTTGGCCTATGCGAAAATAAATCATCTCTTTCATTTCCGCGTAATCCAACGGATTTAAAAGCGTCTTAAAACTGATGCGGTCTAGAAAATTAGAGATGCTTTTAAGCGTCGATAAAAGTTCGATCTGACCCAGCAAGACAAGTTGAAGCAATTTGAATTGATTGGTTTCATAATTCAATAAAACCCTCAATGCCTCTAAAGAGGTTTCGCTGAGTTTCTGGGCTTCATCGATGATCAGGATCACGGTTTTATTTTCAACAACACCTTTCTGGAATAAAAACCGCTCCAAGCGTTCACGCAGATCGGTCATTGAAGGTATCGGCGCATTTCCGTTGGCCTCAGGAAGCATGCCGAAATTCCTCACCAGCGACTGTATGAAAAGCACATTATTTTCAAAGGTAGGATCCAGCATGATATGAAAAAGACAATCCTCACGATTTTTAAGATCTTGTATCAATTTTCTGGAAAGTGTTGTTTTGCCGGTGCCGACATCGCCTAATACGACACTGAGACCGCGCTTCAGCCTTAACTCAATCAGCACGTTAGTCAGTGCCCGCTCGTGTTCGCGGGAGGAATAAAAGAATTCAGGATCAGGGCTGGTAGAAAACGGTTCCTTTTGAAACCCGAGCACGCGATAATAGCTCATCTCATACTCCTCCCTCTTTGGTGACGATCTTTCGGCGTATCAACCGAAGCGGATAACCTTCATTCATCATTTTTGAAATAATGCTCAGGCGGTTGCGGACCTGTTTGTCGTCATACATTCGCTTGTTGCCTTCACGTTTGATGATCGGCAAGAAACCCAGATCAGTATAATGATTAATGGTGGGATAAGGAACTTTGTACTTCTTGGAAATGTCTTTTGCGGTCACCAGATGATTACTCTTTTCGGACATAAGCAATTACCCTTCCAGCGTTTGGCTTATTGTAAATCATCTCTAGAAAAATAAAGCACTTCCAGTAAGTACTGTAAGTGCTATAGGTCTAAGAATTGTATCACATAGACCTATTTTGTCAATAAAAAACTAAGGTTGTTAATTTTTGAGAAGGGTTGCGGAGAACGAGGAGGTAGGGCTTTTAACTGCGGGCAGCTTCTTCCAGGGGCCGGTAAACAACGCCGTAACCGGCCGTGTACTTGCCGCTGAGGCTAAGTTCATCTTGAAAGAACCAGTAATTTACAAAAACGTCTTTCCGGCTCCAAACCATCTTGGGCGATTGCGCTTCTTCAGAGGTAGCATAATTTCCGCCGAACTGGTCTATCAGATATTTTCTCATGTCCTGGTCCAGGACGGTGTCCCGGTCCTGAATAAAAACATAATAAGCAAAAAGTTTGCCGTCAAAAAATAGATAAGTGATCGTCGCGTCATATCCGAGTACCTGCCGAGAAGAAGATTCTTCCAACGCCTGGTATCTTGAGCGTTCTTTAACACCCGGTTTTACGTTGTAAAATTTCCTCTGGCTGGCGACCGGATGAAGTCTTTTCTGATTGGCCCGTTCGACTTGTCTGCGGTTCATACCCCAGTGCGCGTTGAGAAACGCTACGGGTTGGGTTGTTCGCGGTTTTTCTAAATGCCTGTTATATAAAAAAATAGCCGTCACAAAAATAACGGCTCCGAACCCCAGAAAAAACCATGATCCTTTTTTCATCAATCAAGAGATCCTGCCGAAATCATCCTGCAACCGGATGATATCATCCTCACCCAAATAATCTCCAAACTGGATCTCAATGAACACTAAAAGATCTTTGCCGGTATTATGAATCCGGTGAGGTTCTCCCACCGCCACATCAATATAAGAACCTTTGGATACGGGATATTCCTTATTCCCCAAAGTGACCGTGCCAGTGCCTGAAACGATGGTCCATTTCTCAGACCTCCGTGAATGCGTCTGCAAACTAAGCCGGCATCCCGGATTTATTTCAATGCGTTTGACTTGGATACCTTCTTCTTTATGAAGCACTAAATAATTGCCCCAAGGTTTTTTTTCGTAATTCATCAGTATTTCTTCTCCTCTTCTTTCTGAATATCTTCTTTCCGACGTCTATGCAATGTAGCCAGCTGTTCGGTCAACCGGATCCTGCGCGAAGCATAATATTCAAGAAAAGCAATCACGCCGATGATGCACGCTGCGACAAAACCGATCAGGATGGCGCCAAAATAAGTCACCTGAGTCGTCAGTAAGGCGATCAATCCGATCGTCAATTCGACAAAATATGAAAATATCACCGCAACCCGCTCGCTCATGCCCAATTTAACCAGTCGATGAGCAAAATGATTACGGTCTCCCGTCCAGAACGGAATGCCGCGGATCGTACGAACCACCACAACAGATAAAGTGTCATAGATAGGCACCGCAAATATCAATACCGGGATAAAAAAAGTAACGGGCGAAAAACGCGGCCCTTGATACTTGCAGAGCAACGTGAATGAGGCCATCATATAACCCAAAAATAAACTGCCATTGTCCCCCAGAAATATTTTGGCCGGTTTAAAATTATGCGGCATAAAACCGATCAAAACGCCGATAAAAGTAATGAGAAAAAACCCGACCATCGGCTGGTTGATGATCTGTGTGATCCAGAAGAACATGATGGACGAAATCAGCGCAACACCGGCGCAATGTCCGTCCAATGAATCAATAAAATTGAAGGAATTGATGATCAGAAGTATCCAAATAAATGTCACGACGTACCCTAGAATACCCAATTCATAGAAAAGGCTGATCGTCAGGCCTAATTTCATTAAGATCAGCGCCGCAAGAAATTGGCCAAAAAATTTTTTAATTGGCATGAGATCTAATCGATCATCGATGAGACCGACGATCAATATCACAATACTGCCGGCAAATATCCCCAAGATCTTACTGGACATGGAAACGACTCCGGCGATCAGTCTTTGCGCTGACGATGAAGCTAAAAGCTCGCGACCCGGAAATTGAGCGGATAAAACTCCCAGCAACACCACGATCCAAAATGAACAGAATATCGATACGCCGCCTAGTAAAGGCGTAGGTTTCAGATGCGCTTTTCTTTCGGTGGGATAATCAATAAAATTATATTTTTTTGAAAGGTTTATAAAAATCCCCGAGAGGACAAAACTGCATAGAATGGCAACCGCAAATACGGCGCCGTACAATAAAAGAAGTTTATACTCGCTAATATACATAGACACCTATCATTATATTAAGAATATTACCTTATTTTTGATCATTTCGCTATGCTCCATATGCACCCGTAATCGTTTGGGCCAGTTTTTTGCATAAATATTCGTGGCCAAAGTGTTGATTTTTTAGTGTTATGCTCTTGTCCTGAATGTTTTCTTTTTCGATCGCCGTCAAGCGCCTGATCATCTCGATGGCTTTTATAAGATCATCGATATTGCCGTGATCAACCTGAATTCCCAAACCTGATTCCTTTATAATATCACCAATGGCGCTGCGTTTTGGCCCGATGAATATGAACGGCCTTCCCGTTGAAAGAACTCCGTACAACTTGCAAGGGTGAACTATGCCGACAAACGGCTCTCCCATAACCACTACATGCACGTCAGCCGCGGATAAAGAAAACGAAAGCGTGTTCAAGGGCTGATAACCCATTTGGACAATGTTTTTTAACTGCCAGCTTTCCTTATATTCCGTGACCTCTTTAACACGGCTTCCTCCGCCGATAAAATAAAAAAGCACATTCTGATCAAATCGATCATAGTAACCGCTGCTTTCCAATAAAGTTTTTAGAGGATGGCATGGGCTGTGATTCCCCGAATACATCACGACAAATTTATCACCCAATTCCTGTTCATGCCTGAAAGGATTTTTCTCGTGCGTTACAGGATGAATATGTTCATCATGAGCCCACGGAGGCATCACGGTTATTTTTTCCTCATTGGCCCCGTATCTGTCCTGAATATTTTTTTTCATAAATCGGTCAAGCGCGATGATCAATCTGCTGTGACGAAAGGTCCAACGCGATAAACTCTTCAAAAATCTCGCGGACAAAGAACGTTCTTTGAGCCATCCTGCCGCAATCGCTTCGTCCGGATTCAGATCCATCACCCAATACACAAAGCAGCCGCCTTTTATACGGCAAAATAAATTCCCAAAGACCGCAACAAGCGGAGGCGATGTGAGCCCCACGACAATATCCTGAGACGGCACAAATATGAGCTTGATCAATAAAGACAAATTGAACGATAAGAAATCAACAGCCCTTCTCCAGCGGGAAGATTTCCCCAGACAAGTATAGGATAGACGAAAGATCTTGATTCCATGATATTCTTCAAATTTTGGATAACGCTGCGAAGGATCATCATAGCCATGACTCCCTGCGATAACGGTGACGCTGTGGCCCTGTGAAACAAAGCATTCGGCGAGATCGGTTAAATGCTGGCTCGTCGAAACTGAGTCAGGATAAAACGTCTGGTTAATGAGAAGGATCTTCAAAGGAAATTTGAATAAAAGGCCGTCTACCGCTCGGTAAGCATTTTCTCCAAGATTTGCTCGACCTTCGCGCGATCTTTCGTTTTGAAATACCAATCAATGGTAGACCTCAATCCGTCCATAAATTTAACTTCGGGTTCCCATCCCAGCAGTTTCTTGGCCAAGTGGTTATCGGCTACTCTGTTCAACGGCCCAACCGGCTTATCTGGCTGAAATTGGATGCGCGCTTTATGTTTGGTATACCTCAGCACTTCTTCGGCGCATTCGACGACTTTGGTGCGTTCCATGGTGCCAAGATTGACCGCGGTTCCGTCATTGATCTTTTCGCCGGCAAGCACCATTCCACGCACAATATCTTTGACATAAGTCCAATTTCTGACCTGCTGCCCAGTCCCCCACACCGGATAAGGGTCCATTTTAATGAAAGCTTTTGCGATCATCGCGATCACAGCGTGATTTTCATGGCCACGCTCGCCATAAACTGTGAAAAATCGTAAAGAAGCCGACTTCATGCCGAAATCCTTCGTGTATGACTTGAGCGTCATCTCAGCCATCAGCTTGGCCCAGCCATACATATTATCGGCATCATATGGCGGACCCACCATGTCCTCTGTAAGATATAGAATCTGTCTTGGATCTGTCTGTAGATGATTTGGATAAACGCACCCCGAAGATGCGAACACGACCTTTTCAACGCCACTTTCATGGGCTGCTTTGAAAAGCATGCCATCCATGGCCAAATTTTGCGCACATAGCGCCTGATGCAGATCCACATAACCGCGACCGCCATGAATTGCAGCCAGATGAAAAACAATCTGCATATCTTTTACCGCTTTGTGGCACTGGCCAGCTTCCAAAAGATCCATTTTAATGAATTCTAATTGCCCGCTATCCAAATAATGCTGAATATTGCTTAATTTACCACTCGACAGATCGTCAACAACGCGAACTTTCGCTCCATTGGCGATCAAAAGGTCCACCAAATGAGAACCGATGAACGAAGCGCCGCCGGTAACAAGGACTTTTTTATTATTCCAGAACATATGGTCTCCTTTTTGCGTCATTCTACTTTTTTAACGGACTCATTCCTACAAATAAAATAATTACCGACTACCAAAACATCCATTTTTGTTCTTAAGAAACAATCAAGCGCCTCTTCGGGCCTGCAAACAATGGGCTCGTTCTCATTGAAAGAAGTATTAAGCAGCATCGGAACTCTTGTTAATTTATAAAACCGCGAAATAAGCGCATAGTACCTTGGATTTTCATCCTCGGTGATCGTTTGCAATCTACCCGAACCGTCCACATGGCAAACAGCCGGTATCTGATCTCTTTTTTCCGGGCGGATCATATAGACCTGAAGCATAAATGGCACATCATAATCCGTCTCGAACCATTCATCTACCCTCTCTCTAAGGATCGACGGCGCAAAAGGGCGGAATGATTCGCGCCTTTTTATTTTTAAATTCAAAATATGTTTCATGTCAGCTCGGCGGGGATCACAAAGGATGCTGCGATTTCCGAGCGCGCGAGGCCCCCATTCCATTCTTCCCTGGAACCAGCCGATCACTTTTCCATCAGCGATCGCTTTAGCGGTAATCTCACATAGTTTAGACATATCATCGATGTTCGTTACTTCGCATTTTTCGGCTTTCAGCTCTTTTTCTCTGGCAATCAACCGTTCGTTAATCTGCTCATCAAGAAAACTTGGCCCCCAATAAGCGTGCTTCATCTGGAATGATCGAGGCTTTTTGAGCTTACCATGCCATACGCTGAACGCAGCACCGATCGCACCGCCGGCATCACCGGCAGCCGGCTGAACATAGAGGTCTCGAAATTTGGTTTTTTTAAATATTTTTCCGTTAGCCACGCTGTTCATCGCGCAGCCGCCTGCCAAACATAGTTTTTCCTTCTTAGAAGTCCTCTGGACATGATCCAATATGTGAAAGAAAGCCTCTTCATACATCTGCTGCGTAGAAGCGGCGAGATCTTTATGCTCTTGTGTTATCTCCTCATTCGGCTTTCTTGGAACACCAAAAAGCTTCTCCAGCTTCAAAGAATAAGCTTTTCCGATCTTCGGCTCGCCATCTTCCCAGATCATCGAAACTCCTTCCGAGTGATGCAAAAAGAAATCGAGATCCAGCTCAAATCGGCCTCTGGAAATCAAACGAACTATTTGCCTCATCCCGTTCAAACATTTGGGTTTGCCGTAAGCAGCGAGCCCCATCAGTTTGTATTCATCTCCGTAGTTCGGAAATCCCAGAAATTGGGTCATCGCAAGATAAAAAAGCCCCAACGAATGAGGGAAAATCACCTGGTCTTTGACCGTGATATTTTCTCGATCCCCGATCCCCCACATCATACTAACAAAGTCCCCAAATCCGTCCACAGACACTACGGCGGCATTTTTGAACGGAGACACGTGAAAAGCGCTGCTCATATGCGTATGGTGATGTTCGACCATATGGAACTTGGCATGAATACGGGAAGCATTGATCTTCAAAGTGTCCGCAAACGCTGATTTGGCATCGCGGATCTTGGCAGCATTTTTGATACGGTCCCGAACCGCACTCATATTTGGTCTCTTCGAAAAGGCAAATAACACTTTTTTCATCAAATTCGCTTTAGGATCGCGGTTGAAAGCGATATGATCAACTTGATCGATCGCGCATCCGGTTGAGTTGAGACAGTATTTTATCGATTCGCTCGGAAAACCTGCCCAATGTTTTACCCTGCGAAAACGCTCTTCCTCCACAGCAGCTACAAGCTGTCCATCAACAACCAAGCAAGCTGAAGAATCCCCGTGATAAGCATTAACGCCCAATATATTCACTTCTTTATCCACTCCCCGACAAGCTGGCCCAAACGTTGCCTATAACGGCTCCATGTAAAGCGCTCAGCGCATTCTCTGGCTTTACGGCTCATCGTTTCTCTCAGCGCTTGATCGTGATACAAAACAGTGATCTTGTCTACGAGGCTATTCACATCGCCGACAGGAACGATGAAACCTTCCTGGCCGTCCGTGATCACAGAACCGGCATTGGGCGTCGTGATCACTGGAAGCCCGGAAGCTAATGCTTCATATATAGTAAGAGAGGATCCTTCATGGATCGACGGAAATATAAAAATGTCGGCCTTTTGAAACACCTCATGGATCTGGTTATGTGGCAGTTGAGATGAATAGAACACTCTTCCTTTGTAGGGTTCAAGCCATTTCGTTCCTCCCCAAATAGGTCCTACAAGTAAAAGTTTTAAATTGGGGAGATCTAAACGGTCAAACGCATCGAACAAGTACTGTATTCCTTTCCTATGATTAACCCTTCCCACAAATAAAATACGGAAATCCTCGGATCGGATCTTTTGAGAAGGTTTAAACTGATCGGTGTCTACGCCGTAAGGCAACACAGTGATCTTGTCCGCATCAACGTCCGCTGATAACAAAGTGTTTCGTACGTATTCGGACCCCGCTAATATATGATCAGCCATTTTTATTTCCTGAATTGAACGTTCCAATAAAAATTCTGGGAGATCATAAGGAACACCGCATTCGCGAAAGACTTTAATAGCCGATGTAAGATGGCCTATAGTCTGGTCCAATACACGGACGGCTCCTACTTTTTCGGCGGCCTCGAACACTTTTATACAGCAGGTATCATAGCAAATCACAGCCGACGGACTGTTTCGAAGAACCATCGCGGCCGCTTTCTTCTGAAAATAATCGACATAATCATGATATGGGCCAAAACGTTTGACTGCTTTTTCAAAAAATTTTATCTTCGAAAAAGCGCTGTTAATCAGATCCCGGAGCATAAAACTGGTGATTCGATGAGGGTCGAGACCTGGCATATTCCTTTTTGACAGTTCTTGTTTCCACCGCATCCCGTTGCCGGACGGCAATCTATTGATCAGCCGAGAAAGTAAACCTGAATCTTTATAGTAAAAACCCGTGATATATTTTTGTAATAACCCGGCCTCTTGCATAGCCAGCGCTGTTTGATACGAATGTTGCACGCCGGAGTGGATAACCATGACACCGCGGTCGACCGGCGTCTTAACGGCCATAAGGACTTTTTTTTAGGACCTTATAATAGTTGATCATCAGCTTGCGGATCGTCTTGTCCCACGTAAACTTTTCTAAAACAAGCCGGCGGCCATTTTTTCCCATTTGCTTGCAAAGTTTTTGGTTATTGGTTAATTGCAAAATCGCCCTCGCCAAAGATTCCGTAGACAACGCGTGCACAATACCTGCGTTCTTTTTCCGAATATCCCATGCCAGATCAAGCAGATCGCTAATAACGACCGGGCATCCAGCCGCCATTGCTTCAATGACAGACATTCCAAAATTTTCCTGCGAACTTGGCAAAACGAACATCTCGGCGGCACAATACGCTTCCACGACAGCTTTGTGATGAAGCATCCCCGTAAAAACGACTTTCCGATCCATATGCAATTTCAAGACCATTTTCTTCAAATCCCGAACATAAGACGGTTCGCCTGAGCCGGCCATAACAAGAAGGATCTTCGTTTTCAAAGCAAGCGACCGATGAAACGCCTGAATAAGCATTTCAGGATGTTTCTTGGGATGAAGCCGGCCAAGATAAAGGATGAAACGGCTCCTTTTCAATTCAGGAAACCTACGCCTAAACGCGTTGGCATTGGGCAATATATAATAATCCAAACGGCGTATACCCAACGGCGCCACAAAACTTTTACGATAAACATCAGGCAATTTCGAATTTTGACGTTCAAGCTCGGATGTAAAATGGATCGCATTGGGCTGTCCTAAAACGGAGTCTCCAAAAAATTTAAGGTAGGCCTTCTTTTTTAATGCGCTTTTGGATAATGATGTCTTGTGCAACATGCCGTGAGGGGTCAGAATGTTTGTTTTCCGCATTTTTTTGCATAACATCGCGGCCAATAATACCGGGAAATCCCATAAACCGTGTATATGGACAATATGAGCTTCTTTGATCAGGAACGGCAACCGTTTGACCATTTCCGCAGACCATCGCCATTCATCAAAATTGGAATGGAATAAAAAAAACGAGACGTGCGGAATTGCGCGAGGTTTTTCGCGGCCATAATCAGTCGCGGCGATCTTAACTTCATGCCCCAATTCCGATTGCGCCGTCGCCATACCAAGCACCGAAGAGACCAGCCCTCCTGATTCTGGGTCAAGATCTCTAACAACGTGCAGTATTTTCATCTGCGCGCGGATTTCTCCAAGTGCCTGCTTACCGCATCGAAAACTTCTTCCACCGTAATAGAATTCAGGCAAGGGTGACCGGACACATTGCAGACATCTAATTCGCAACATGCGCATGGGACTTCTTTGCGTATGACCGTATGATCTTTACCCACAGGCTCCCAAATGCCGGGATTGTTCCTTGCAGAAAATACAGCGACACACGGAGTTCCGGCGAATGCCGCCAAATGCATCGGGCCCGTATCGTTACCTACGTACAAGACACAACGCCTTAGAGCTTCGGCCGACTCAGGTATAGTTAACTTTCCGCATAGATCAAGACCGCGCTCCCAAGAAGAAATAAGCTTTTGCGCCTGAACCGAATCGTTTGGAGCTCCAAAAATCACAGGATGAATACCGTATCGATCGATCAGTCGTTTGCCAAGTTCTTCGTATCTTTCAATAGGCCAACGCTGTGCGGATGTTTTGGCCGAAACACAAAAAGCGACCGCTTCTTTTTGATCAATATCAAAAAAAACTCGGTCTACCGCATGTTTTTCTTTTTCATGCACCAATAAGGGGAACAATTCGCCCGTAAATTCGGTCGTGTGAATTCCCATTTTTTCCAGACGTCCCGACAAAAATTTGGACTCACTTATCAATCTTTTGACCTTCCCTTCATCGTCTCTAGTTTTTACTTCGGGGAAGTCTTCTAATCCGAGCGTTTTCTTGACGCCACAAAACCTAAAAAATCTCTTGTCTCTTTGTACTTGAGATCTTTTTCTTAAACTCGGCGGAAGATAGATTAAGATATCCGCTGCAAGTTTTTTGATCTTGCTCCTCAAAAAAAATATTTCCTTCATTCTTTCAAAACCTTTAGCCTTAAGATTGTATTCGATCGCACCATCAATCAGACCTGTGCCCGCGAGCACATCGGATGGATTAACAAGAGCATCTGGATTTCTAGGGCTTAAAATAAATATTTGGTCTTGAGAGTAGTGCCGCCGGATCGCGTAAAAAGCCGGCAGAGCGAGTATCGTATCGCCCAGATAACCCATCCTGAAAATCATTACTTTCATAAAAAAATAATCACTTCGATTTTTCGGATCGCTGGAAAAATATCAGCTTTGCGTCGTCGGTCTCAGATAAGAGTGTGGCTTCGTATTTGCCTTTTGATTTTATGTCCTCGATCAAAGTTTCCATAGAAAATCCTGTCGGCGGCGTATGGATCTCTACAACTACATTCCTAAACCTCTGTAGCTCCTCTCTGGAAACAGAAGAAAATATCGGATACTCTGATCCTTCGCAGTCTACTTTTAAAAGATCGACTGGCACACCCTCAACAGGTTCTGGTATTTGAAACAATGTTAATGTCTTTATCTGGCTTTGTTGATCAGAGGGTCCGGAGTGATAAAGGGATTGCGAACAACTGGTCTGATCTATCGGGACATTCAAAATTTCATTCCTATCAGTAACAGCCGCATTGATCAATCTGGTTGAAAGTTTATTGTAAAAAACGTTGGAAGATAATCTTGCGAACGTCCATGGGTTCATTTCAATGGTAATGCCTCGGGTATCAGGCCCCCAAGCGTCAAAGATCGCTATATCAAATGCGCCTATATTTGCGCCTATATTGATGTATGACCCTGCCCTCTTTTCCGGTTTTGACTGCCGAAGGGCCTCTGCATAGACTTTCTTGGCTAAACATTCTTGAATGCTCACTCCGTCGGCATAAGACTCGTACGATATCAAACGGTATTTCTTATATTGGTAAACAACAACATTGCAGTTAATCTTGAACAATTTGAGAAATATAATCTGGATTGCGTTGGAAAAAATCATAATATCTCTGAATACATCTATTTTACGACTTATACGTTCAAGCGCCCTATTCATAGCCTTATTCGGTCAGGAACAAGCCGTTCACGGAATCCGTAAGTTTTTTTTCTCGAAGAACACGGCCGGTCCAGCGGTTAAACAAATAACATCGATAACCAAATTTTGAAAGATATTCGCGAATGCGCAGACCATTTTGTTTATACTCATCGCCTTCTTGCCTATAAAGCTCGACGTATAAGGCTTTGATCCTTTTTTCGACCAAAAATTCTTCCGCGCCCCTCAAAGCGGGGATCTCGTATCCTTCAACATCCAATTTCCATAAATCTACATATGTGATATTTTGATCTCTAAGAATATCTTTTAATCGAACTACTTTTACAGGTTCACCGCGAACAGCCGATATCTGGCTGGAGCCCCCATGAAATCTTTCGCTTTTCCATGTGTCCTCAAGGAATAAATTATCCTCCTGCTCTCCTAGCGCCAAACGGAAGACTTTGACCGAGTTCAGCTCTTTGACGTTTTTTTTGACCCCATCTTCAAGCCATTGAGCTTGCTCTCTCCCCGGTTCGAACGCGAATAATCTGCCTCGGTTCACATATTGAGCAAGATAGATCGCCGTCTGACCAATATTGGCTCCCGCATCAACAACTACTCCATCCGGCGGAAGAAACTTTTTAGCCCATTTTAAAAACGGGGGGTCATAATAACCGTAAACTAACCAGCGATGGGTAGGATTTCTAAGATCCAGCTTCCACGAAATGCCTGCTCCGGTCTCTATCACTGCGATGCCGCGCCGTTCAAGACTGCGCCTAAATAAACGATCGCAGATGCCGAGCTTTTTTGGAAAATCAACCGATCGGAGGGCGCTCAATAGCTCCATGACGGTGTCTGAAAACAAATTTTCGGCGAAACCGGATATTTTTCGACAGTTTATTCTTGTACACGGGGAAGAAATAAATAAAAGCTATCATGACGGCGAGAGATTTCACGATATGATTCAGAACATCAACGAGGTTCCACTCCGCTTCGATCGTTGTTAGCAATACCAAGGGTACCCACGCCCACCACAGCACCTCCTTTTTAGCCAATCTCGCAAATCTTGAGTAGATAAAGCCCACCATGAGACCATAACACAACATGCACAAGACACCACCTAACCTTCCGAAATTTATATACATTTCTCCGGCTGTACCGAAAGCCATGGAAGTAGAGGAACCGAGAGATATGCCCGTGTATTTGAAAAAAACCTCCCTTGAACCAGATCCTAATTTATTTGGAAAAAATATCCGAGGTACAACCGAAGCGACAATGGCCGTAACGATTGTTTCTCCTTGAGCAAACGGTTCGTATGCGGGCACCATGAACATCAATCGCGAAATGATCCACCCTTGATTCCAGCGGACCATTTGCTCACTCACCTCTGCAGTATCCCTGTTCTTATGGGTCAGGACTTTTAAATAAATGTCAGAGAACAACCCGATTTTTTTGGTAAGCGACGTTTCGGGATATTTAAGAATATACGCCCTATATTCAGGCTTGGAGAGATTGAACGTATTTAAGATAATGAACCCGATGATGAGATAAAATGGCATTCTCCATTTCCATTTATAGAGATAAGCCAAGCTAATAAAAAGATAGCCCGACCAAAGGATAATTTCATAAAAAACTCCGCCTTGGACCGTTACAAGAAAGAGAGTGGCGTAAACAATAATGATCCTGATAAGCCACCCTTTAGTGCGGGTAAATAAATAACATAGGGCGCCAACAAAACGTAACTCGGCTAAGATGTAATACAAGAAGTTCAATGTCTTTGGCAAAAAAGCGCTGGCATAGGAAACAATGAGGCCGAAGATGATCAACGCATCCATCATTTGACGTTCCTTTTTATTCAACGGCACCGCTATTGTCTCCGTCCTGTGTTTGGCGGCTCTTAATGGGAGATGCACGCCCAGCCAAAGAGCTACCGCACACGGAACGATATATGAAAAATATTCTTCCGGTCTTACGGACATTTTATAAAGCTGAAAGTGCGGCGGGTAAAGGTAGGATATCCACGGCGCGACGATCCAGTTAACGCAGCTTATAAATGAGATCAGTTCAGGTAAAATGATAAATTGATTTGCTGCGAGGCAGACATTTCCAAGAACAAATGTGGTGAACGCTAGACCAAAATAAACCCACAAAGACTGGTCCGGATAATAGATCGATATGATCCACATCGCGATGAACGAAAGAGCCGCAAGAAGAGCGAACTCATTCGTTTTGAGACCGAAAAAATATGCTCCTTTATATAGCATTCTTAACCTCTTCAATTGCTTTCACGATGCCTTGAACAGCATTTTCCCGAGAATATAAATCAATACGGCGCCGAACAGTGGGGCCCATTGAAAGCGATAGACTTTCACGCTGTACAAACTGGCGCATCTTTTCCGCAAGAGCCTGGCTATCACGGCAGGGATATATGAACCCAGTCTCGTTCTCCACAACAAGATCTTGAGCGCAACCCACTTCATCTGAAACTATCACGGACATTCCTGAAGACATGGCCTCATTCACAACCAGCCCCCAAGTTTCTCTGTAATCCGACGGCAAAACAAGCACGTCTGACACAGCATAGGCTGAAGGCATTTCGCTTTGATTTAAGAATCCGCCGAATGAAACGGGCAAAGAATGTTTCCTTGAGAAATCTTCGCAAATAGCCCTTAACTCTCCATCGCCGATCATCAGAACATGATACCGCTTTCTAGTCGAGACTTGACCTATTCTTTTGACAGCAAGCAGTATATCCATTGGACGCTTTTTTTCCTCAAACTTACCGACGAACAAAAAAACAAAACAGTCCTCAGGAATATTCCACCTCTTCTGAAGATCCGTTTTGAGCGTTTTTGCTCTCATCGTCTCTGTGTCGAAAAACTCGTTATTAACGCAATGAGGGCTCATGTAAATACGTTTCGCGCCAAAATGTCTAAAATATTCCTCCGAAAGCTTGCCCGTTGCCAAACACGCCGAAAATTTAGGTATAAAAAATCTGTGCGTACATTCTCGGTACATATTTCTGAAAGGGTTTCCGGACCTGCTAAGCCGTGAATCGCCTCTGACAAGCAAGGGGACCTTTAAACGCCAACACGTCCTCATAGCCTGCCAATAGCTTTTAAAATTCCATCCAAAGACAAGAAATGAATCAAACCTATCTTTAGCAATAATTTCTTGTATTTGCGGCGTATCAAGACCAGAAAAATGATCTAGGCCAGGTTTTTTAGAAATATTTTGGAGCCAATGATATCTATAACCCGACAACAGATCCACATCCCATTTGAAAGGCACTCCAAAACCGGTTCCCTGCTGAAAATTATCGGGTTTATGGCAATAGTAGACCGAAAGATCCGCCTTCTTTGCAAGCAGCTCAAAGATAGGAGCGTAATATTGGATCGGGTGCGTTGATAAAATCCCGATCTTAATGTCCGAAACATTTTTCAAATATCACCGTCTGCAAACGGGTGCGTCAAACAGCGTTGAAAACATGGGCCAGTCTCTCTGTCATGCGCAAAGCCGAGCACTCTTGTAAAAGCGCTGTATCATCAGCAATGGCGCTTTTTGACAGATCCTTAAAATTTTCTAATACCGTTTCTATCTCCGGTATTTTTGTTTCAACCGGCTGCACATCGGAAAAAGTGATCAACCGGGCGTTTTTCGATCCTTTTAAAAGATCGGCGGACGAACTCTGGTCATAATAGATGCCGAATATGGGGCGTCTGGCGGCGATGCATGCAAAAATTTTGGATGAAGCATAATGAGCGTCTTGCGACCCCAAAGCCAAAAGGACCTGTGATCTTGAAAGAATGTTCAATGTCATCGGATATGAAACTCGCCCGCTCTCTTCCTGCACCACTTCCTCGATCCCGTACTTTTCTGCGATCGGAAGCACCTGTTTTGGCGCATTCAACGCGTATGAAGTCCCTAAAAAGTGCCAACGGATACGTTGATAATCGCCGGGGCTTTTCCTTTTAAAAGCGGCCAATGCTTTGAACAGAGCTTCAACCGTAGGCATGACCTTGGCCCATATCACTCCTAAATAACTCACATGACAAAAACCATCGTCGGGATCAAAGTAAGATATTTTTTCCGGATGATTCTTTGCAAATTCCATATCCGAGGGTTCGATCCCATAAGGAATGGCGGGTTTAATCTTACGTGTCTGTGCAGGATAAAGACTTTTTAAAGTCTCATTGATCTTATCCGATACAGAGATCACCGCATCCGCATTGCGTACAGCTATCATGTCAAGGACCCGTGCCAATTGAGCCGACCAGAATCTTTTGCTGAAAAACGGGGCTTTCCGATCTTCGGCGCAAATCCACGGATCAATGTAATCAATCACAAAAGGTATTTTGAACTTCTTCTTTAAAAGACTTCCGACTAGGAACGTATACCATGGTGGACTCGAAACAAAAATCAGATCAATTTTTTTTTCCTTTATCAAGGCCTTTGCCTTAATATAAATATGGTAGAAAGAACGCAGGCCCAAATTTCCAAAGCCTATTTTCCTAGTCCACTGATAAGGAATCGCTCTGGCTCTTATCACTTCAAGATCCTTAGGTATCATTTTTTCGAACGCGGGGTCCGCCGGCTCTTCCATAAACTGAGACTCAACAGTAAGTATCAAAGGCGTCCAACCAAAAGTCTCCAAATGCATCGCAAAGATCCGGTTCCGAAGCGCCGGAGGGTAACTTGAGGGGGAAAAACACGGTGCTATGAAAAGTGCATTACGCATTCGTAGACAGCCTATGCAGCGTATGGTATGCGATCACGTCTTTTAGAATTTCTTCTAGCGGAGTCTGTGGATATACACCTATGTGTGCTTTGAGTTTTTCCTGAGACGGCACCCGACGGTCCATATCTTCAAATCCTTTTCCATAAACTTCTTCGTAAGAAATCTTGCGTATCCGACTTGAAGAATGACTGAGTTTAATGATCTTTTCGGCAAGTTCTGCGATCGTCACCTCTTCGTTTGAACCAACATTAAAAACCTGCCCATAAGCTTTGTCATTTTCCATTAGCTTTGATACCGCCAAGACAACATCTTTCACATGAGTAAAACATCTGGATTGATTGCCATCTCCATACACTAAAAGATCTTTACCGCTCAATGCAGCTTCGACAAAACGCGGCACGACCATACCATAAGTGCTACTTTGACGGGGGCCCACGGTGTTGAAGAAACGAGCCACAACGACCGGGCAACCTTTTTCTCGAAAATAAGCAATTGACAAGAATTCATCAATGGCTTTGCTTGATGCATATGCCCACCTCCCAATGCTTGTCGGACCGATCACAATGTCACCATCTTCTTTAAATGGAATATCCTTCGATTTTCCGTAAACCTCGCTGGTGCTCGCTACCAAAAGCTTCTTTTTCTTTTTAACACATAGATCCAAAATGATCTGAGTGCCGCCAATGTTTGCTTCGATCGTGCGCACGGGCGACTCGACTATTAATTTCACGCCGACAGCCGCGGCCAGATGATAAACAAAATCCGCGTTGTCCACTAGCTCCGCCGCAACCTGACGATTTGTGATCGATTCCAATGTGTAGCCGAAATGCTCGTGTTCTTTTAGATGCTCCACGTTCTTAAAACTTCCGGTTGAAAGATCATCCATGATGTGTACGCGGTCACCTTTTTGGATGTGATAATCCGCCAGATGGCTTCCTATAAATCCCGCTCCGCCAGTGATAAGGATGTTCCGGTTCATAGAGGTTTTTTTAGTTTACGGATAACTTTTGCAGGGTTGCCGGCCACGATCGTCATGTCTGGGACGTCACGAGTAACAACACTTCCAGCGCCGACCATTGCATACTTTCCTATAGTGACGCCGCACAAGATCGTGGATCCCGAACCTATCGTAGCTCCTTTTTTGACATGAGTATTTTCCATTGTCCATGTTTTTTCACGGGATTTTTTGGCAGTCGGATAACGGTCGTTAATGAAAACAACGTTGTGGCCGACGAATACATCGTCCTCTATCACTACGCCTGAACAGATCGAGGCATGACTTTGCACCCGCACACGTTTGCCAATGACCGCATCTCTTGTGATTTCCACGAATGCACCTATCCTGCTCTCGTCACCGATCCGGCATCCGTAAAGATTAACAAATTCAAATATCGCGACATTCTTGCCCAACTTTACATCATCGGCTATATTGACATAACGACGGCCTTTGACCCGCTTCATTTCAGATACACTCTCTTTCCATCATTTTTCAATGACTCCATACAGCTCTCGATATATTTCATCACACGAAGACCGCTTTCAGCTTCTGCGGGCGTAGGGTCCCCATCTAAGACACGCCGCACAAAACTCTGGGCCTGCAAAAGCAAAGGTTCGGATAAATTAATCTTCGGCACATGAAGATCCGCGTCTCTTAAACACATCTGAAAATGGCTAAAAGAATCGTAATATGGCTCTTCGGCAATGCCTTTGTCATACACTTTGACCGGCTCGGCGATGTCCATGTCGTTCCACACGACCATCTTTTTATCTCCAACCAAAGTAAATTGCCGGTTTTTTTGAGGATGAAGCCAGCTCACATGCGTATGCGCGAGAATGTGTCTAGGAAACTGCATGGAAATGAAAGCCACATCTTCACGCGGCGTTCCCAAGATCCGGCTGGCCGAAACTGAGATCCATTCGGGCAAAGTTCCAAAAATAAAATCAAACGTTGCGAACTCATGCGTGGCTAAATCGAAGATCACATTGATATCATCACGGATTGGGCCAAGATTTGTGCGTGTCGTATCCAGATATTGGATATTCCCGTAATCACCCCGCAAAATGCTTTGCCGTATGTGCATCAATGCCTGGTTATATAAAAGAATATGTCCATTCACAAGCGCTCGACCATTTTTTTTAGCAAGCTCGACAAGTTCCAACGCTTGCGAATATTTCAAACACATCGGTTTTTCCAAAAAAACATGCTTCCCCGATTCCAACGCATGCTTGGTAAGGGCGTGATGTGTATGGGTCGGTGTGGCAATGACAACAGCCTCAACGCTTTTTTCTTGCAAAATTTCTTCGGAATTTTCTAAAACCTCGATGGATGGATATAACTTTTTAATATGTTCCCGTCGCTTTGCATCGAGATCCGCGCAAAATAAAACCCGCGCATTCTCGCATTGAGAGAATACTCGGACATGATTTGGACCTATGTGCCCGAGACCAATCACACCTATATTGAGCATTTTGGCTACGCTCATCTTTTTTCCATATTATCTGACAGAATCATTGAACGTATATCCGGATTTTGGACAAAAAAGCCATGCCCTCAGCAGCTAGAGCATCCTGAGTCATAAAAATTTTGGCCATGATGTCTTTAAGATTGCCAGAAAAGCTCTTTTTTGACAATTTCAATCTCATCCAGCCCCAACCCGTTGCACAAGATCAATTAACTTTTTTTGTTCAATCTCCCAGTTAAAAACCTGCTCAGCGAGTTCCAATGAACGTTTTCTGCAGTTCAAAAGTTTTTCCGGATCCACGGCAAACCGTTCGATCTTTTCGGCAAGTTCGAGAAAATTTCCAGGTTCATATAGAAAACCGATCCCTTCCGCGTTTTCAAAAACACTTCGATGGCCTTTGGTTTCTGTGGCGATCACCGCTAAACCTGCCATCATATAAGCAAAAATCTTATTTGGAACGGCCAATTCATGATTGAGACAACATGGCTGCATCAAGGCTAAACCTACATCGTGAACTTGAGCGGCTTTCGGGAGCTCGCCTGGAAGAATCCGATCATGAAAAAAGACTTTATTCTCGATTCGCAGCTCCTTTATCAATTTCAGAAGATCTTCCTCAAAATCAGGCAAAATCTGTCCGCGTAAATGGAGTTTCACCGGAACTTTTATATGGGCAATGGCCCGAAGCACATCTTCAATGCCGCGCAAAGGCCCGATGGTCTGCGAAAACCAATAAAGCGAAATATAGTTACGCCCTGCAGGAAACCCTGTCGGAAGTTTTGACAATCCGCTGATAGACGGGACATTTTGTATCAAAACGGCATCTGTCCTGTTTAAATTTTCTCTTAGCCAGTCTGAATAACACTTCGAAGCCACCGTCACATAATCGGCTTTCGGAATGAATCTTTTCTCCACGTACTGTACAAGAGATTTGTGATTCAGATCCTGGATCCCTTCACCGTACTCTTCACTCAGAACATCTTCGCAATCAAACCCCCAGCGACATCCTGAGCGTTTTGCCGCAAAAAAGGCTGGAGCCAGCGCAAGTTGTGTGTGAGCGATGATCAAATCTGCCGGTTTAGACAAAATTTCCTTTATTATCTCCGAATAAACCCTCGTATAGGCCAAACCGGCCAACCCGTCTCCTCTTAATCCCAAATTCCAGATTTTTTTGGCCAACTTCTTTCTGACACCCGTCACGAACCAATTCGACCAACTACCTCCTGTTTTTTCAATGTTGATGGTCCGGTGTTCCCATGAACGACCTTCCATGAATTTCGCTTCCTGGACTGACTTACTCGGTTCCATACGTACACTGATCACCCTAACTTCATGTCCAGCATCGTTCAAAGCGTCCGCCTCCCTAAAAAGGCGGGGATTGTCGATCAAATGACATGCCGTTATGCAGCAAACGCGCATGAATCACGAAGCTATTTTCTGAAAGGTTTGGCCGAGAAAATCGGCGATCACTTGTTGACCTTTCGCAGTAGGATGTCCGTCCCAGGTCATCGAATAAACGGAAATATTCTTATTCAAGGCTTGACTCAAACAAGGCCCTACATTAACGTAATGTATCTTCTGTTCGGTCAAAAAATCTTCTATTTTTTTAAGATAAGACCCTTCGCTGTCGACGAGATCCTTATAATTTTCTGAAGCGCTTTCTGCTTTCTTCATGACCATATCCCGAAAAACATACTCCTTTGTCGGGATTATAATCACCCAATACTGAATACCCGCTTTGTTGGCCTTCGAATTCATTTGTTTGATAGCTTCCAAAGACAATCGGAGTCCCTCTGTAATCCTCGGGTCTTTTTTGTCTAGCGCAATGAGACGATAACGCGCTGTGAATACCGTGCGTATATTCCTGGACTCAAAAATCTCACGCTTGGAGGAGGTTGAGGATGCTTCTTTTTTGATCTGCTGCCAGAGAACATCATCGAATTTAAACAGCGGCAAATGCCTAATAGCACGGATCAAACCGTAAATTCTGGAATAACGCGACAGAAGTTTTCTAAAAAACGAATGGGCCCTAATACGATCGTCTTTGTATGCAAGATGCCCTTCTTGTTCCGCCAAATCAGAGATCTTTCCTTTCTTTTCAGCGTCAGCAATAAGCTGTGCCTGTTCCGCATTCGCCGGCCTGAAACCTTCGAAAGATCTTTTTTTAAAATCATAAAAATAAAAGTAGCTGTCAGCGAGATCATTGCCCGTGTATAAAGCTTCTATGATCGCTCGCGGATGCAATTCAATTGCTTTATCCATCAAAACCAAACTTTGGAAAGGGCCATACCCGGGAAAACTCATGTTATAGACATTAGCGTTTAACTTTTGAGACAAGAATTCAGGCCAATCAGCATAGTTTTCTGTCCCGTAGGTCTGCGAATCTCCTAAGGTGACTATGGCAACATTCCCTTTTATAGGAAGTTTTCTGTTATGAAATCCATTACCATCCAACTCTGGATATTTTGGATTTCCCCGCACGACTAGTTGATCGTCAGGGACAGTAAAAGGCGTCTCGGTCACCTCCGGCAAAGTCAAAATATTGTGTAAGCGGGGGGACGCCAACGAAAGTCCCTGCAAAAGGAACTCAATGACAACGATATTTAATACGAATAGGAACAAAAAATTACCGATTTTATTTTTGACGATCATGCCATAATTACCCTCTTGTGATGATTTTCTTGGGCGATCTGTCATTTTCTTAAGGCTAAATATCGCTGTAAAACATCGGCGATCCTCTTAGCCGCCGCTCCATCCCATAGCGGGGGCGTCTTGGCTTTCTTCCACTTCCCGCGCAAAACCTTTTTGAACACTTGCAAAATTTTAGAATGGCTCGTCCCGACGATCTCATTTGTTCCGCATTTCACTGTCACCGGGCGCTCGGTATTCTCCCGTAATGTTAAACACGGCACGCCTAAAACCGTCGTTTCCTCTTGGATACCGCCTGAATCTGTAAGAACGCACTTTGCTTTTGACATGAGTCCCAAAAAGGAAAGGTATGGCAATGGCTCCGCCAAGATCACGGAAGATGAGCACGACAATCCATTATCCGTCAAACGCTGACGCGTCCGCGGATGAACAGGAAAAATCACGGGCAGATATACGGAGATTTCATTAATGATATCCACCCAGGCCGCCAGGTTCCTCTTGTCATCCACGTTGGAAGGACGATGCAGCGTGATCAAGGCGTAATGTCCGGGCTTAAGGCCAAGGTCTTTCCATGGCGCCTTTTTCACAGCGGCTTTCCTATGCTTTAGAAGAGTATCAATCATGCAGTTGCCTACAAAATGGATCGCTTTTTTAGAAATTCCTTCACGAAATAAATTATGATTACCGCTCTCTTCCGTAGTAAAAAGCAAGTCCGATAGATGGTCCGTTAAAACGCGGTTCGTTTCTTCTGGCATCGCACGGTCAAATGAACGAAGACCCGCTTCAATATGCGCCAACGGGATTTCTTTTCTTGCGGCCACAAGTGAAGCCGCCAGCGTCGAATTGACATCTCCAACGACAATAATAAGATCCGGTTTTTGATCCAAACAGACTTTTTCGAAAGAAACCATGATCGTCGCGATCTGTTGAATACCCGCATCGCTTCCCGCGCCAAGATGTATATCAGGTTCCGGCAATCCAAGCTCGTCCATAAATACTTGCGACATTCGAGCATCATAATGCTGCCCAGTATGAACTAAGACCGGTTTAATACCGCGCCTTCGCAATTCGAACAATACAGGCGCTGCTTTCATGAAGTTAGGACGAGCACCGATTACTACTATGATTTTCGGTTTCAAATTGAGATCATCTCCTATAACCTTCGTTAACTGCGAATTGCAGTTCAGCTGACATTTGCTGCGCAGTGCTCTTAGCGTTTAAAGATTCGACGAACTTTTCCCTTGATTCATCCCATAACGGGATAAATCCATTCTTAACCACAAGACGCTTGATCGCGCCAGCTACAGCGTTGACATCGTCCGGATCTACAATCAAACCTAAACCAGATCGATCAACCATGTCCTTCATCGCGCCCTTCGAAACGACTGCCAGGATTTTCTTCTTCAGGCCCAAGTATTCATAAAGCTTACCCGCAATGCTGTAATCCAGTCCATTCTCCACTTTTGCGGAAGTCAATAAAACGGCGTCTGCATCGGCCTGAAGTTCGAAAGATCTTGAGTGAGAGACCGGGCCCAGTAATTCAACCCAGCCGGCTGTTCCCGTTTCTTGCAGCATTTGCGGCAGCCAATCAGGTATTGAGCCCGCAAAAATCACTTCTATTTTCTCCGCCAAAGAAGGATCGGTATCCGCGAACCTTTTCAGTCCTTTCAGAAAAAAATATGGAGAACGATACAACCAGTCTTCTTTACGCTTCACATAATTTAGCCATCGATGAAGCGGTTTTTTATACCAAGGCGTCAAAACTGAATGACGAAGTTTGGGGCTATAGTAAAAACTGCCTACATGAACAATGCGGACTTTTCCCCCGTCCTGTTTTTGCTGATTTTTTACCGTCAAATCACTGGGATCAAAACCATTATAAATCACCTTTAATCTATCAGCTTGAACCCCTTTGAATTCTTTAAGCCAATCCTCGCGAGTGACCGGAGAGGTACAAACTGACACATTGGCTTTCTTTAAACAACGGCCTTCTTGATATTTTGCGTATCTGTAGTGAAAATAAGTGGTGAACGGCGCATTAACCCACAACGTCCACGGATCTCTCCAATCAGCGACCCATGGGATTCGATAACGACTGGCTATCTTCTTAGCTAAGATCGATACACCAAATGGCGGGACAGTGCTCATGAGAACATCAAATCTTCCCTTTTTAAAAAGCCCGTCCATTTTTTCAAACAAAGGCCCCCTCCAAAAAAACGAAATCGGATCGCCCAAAAAAAAATACTTTGATATCCATGATCCAAAACGATTTCTTGTCAATTTCCAATACCAGTCAGGAAAACCTGAAGATATTCGATGGACAACAACAGAATCAGGGATCTCTTTCATGAGTGAAGGATCTAATGGAACTTGTGTTAATATCGAATAATCTTCAGGCTTTAACGTAACAACTTCGAGAGAAACGCCTAATTCAGATAAATATTTGGCCAGTTTAACCGCTCGATGCACTCCGCCGGAAGCTAAAGGAGGAAATTCGAAAGCTAGGAAAAGAACTTTCATTTTCTAAGTTATGTTCGCAAAAAATTCAGAACCGGCTGGATCGTGTGCTGAAATTGAAAACGCGAAAGCACCCTTTGCCTTGCTGCCTTACCGAGCCGTGCCAATAAACCAGTGTCCTCCAAAAGAAGCTTCATTGCACTTTCTAATGGCTCATGCCCTTGGCTGGTATCCACTAGAATACCTGTGCGCTCAGATTCAATCGCATCCAGAACTCCGCCGTTCTTCCCTGCCAAAGATGTTTTTCCATACAAGGCAGCTTCTAAGAAAACGATCCCAAATCCTTCGATATCATTTTTCAAAAGCTTGTTCGGAAGAATAAAAAATTCGCATTCGGAATATAATGTACATTTCATGGCATCATCCACAGCTCCCACAAAATGGACTCGGGATTCCACGCCAAGAGATTTAACAAGCTCTCTAAGTGAGTTGTATTCAGGCCCTTGTCCGGCAATGACATAATCCAAATCAGTGAACAATCGCGCAAGAGAGGCGAACGCCTTAATAGCCAGGTCGATCCCTTTGCGTTCCGTAAGGTAACATAATGACAGAATAAAACGGCCCTTTAATCCAAAAAAATCCCTGACCTTTTTCCGATCTTGAGCAGTGGGATCGGGAAAATGATCGGCGAGGATTCCTGGCGGAGATAAGATGATACGGTCATCCATAACGCCATATTTAAGCAGGATCGCCTTAGTCGCCTGACTAATCGTAAAGACCTTGCTTGCCTTTTTAAGATCCTGAATACGCTGACGATATTTTATCATGCTCGTCGACTCTACAAGTTCAAGCCCATAAGTCATAACGAGATAAGGTATCTTCAGACTGCGGCATGCCGAACACCACGGATGAGTCACCGGACTCAAACGGAAGATCATCACCATTTTGACCGGTTTATTTTTTATAATCTTTAAAAGTGCCTGTTTGGCGCGCGCTTCTGACTGTAATAACCACCAAGCGGTGTTAAACTTCCTCAAGAAAGCCCATTGATCCCCGGGCATCTTGAATTGAGTTCTGAACCAAGGGATCGTCTCGTATATGAGGGACGCACCTGCGCTATAGGGCTCGGAACCAACGCAAGAAGTCAAGATATGTACGTTGTAATACTGGGCCAACGTCAACGCCATGCCGTGAAGAAACTCTGCTATTCCGCCCTGTTGGGGCTTGGAATCTTCCGTCAGAAATAGGACCGTCTCTTTCATGGAACAGGCCCGGTTTAAATGTAATTGATCATGTTGGGATTATTTTCGAGAAACACTTTATGAAGATAGAATGACCGATAAAAATTCTGCTTCTTTCACTTTATTTTTTGAATTCATCTTGAATCTTTCTGACAACGCCATTGGGATCTTCTTGAATGAATCCAAAATCCCAAGAGCCAAACACGAATTACCCGCCAGCTTTTGTCGAAAAGCCCTTAGTGGCAACAAAAAAAGGTAAGCATAGACAAAAATACCGATTCCGCAGTTCTTAACAGTAAACAATATTTCATTGCGGTGCATTAAACGTTCTATCTTAGATTTGTCATATTCTTTTTTAAAAGAACTTCCGCGCTTATGATAAACCACGGAATTCGGTTCGTAGACCACCTTCCAGCCGTTTTTCCACGCCCGATAAGAGATATCCGCATCTTCGTAATAACCAGGGAAATACAGGCGATCGAAGCCTCCTAAGCTTAAGAACATCTTTCGCCTAATAGCGCAGGCGCCTCCGCAGAATTCGAGACTGTAGCATGAGTGCTTAATTTCATGATCCCATTTCCGGTAGAACCAAAAATTTTTAAAATACCCGATACGCCTGGACGTCAACACCCCTGATCCATCCCAGGTCATCGTTTTTGCCGAAACAGCGAACATTTCAGGTTGCTCAAAATGAGCCAAAAGAGGCTGAATAAAATCAGTGTCAAACCGCATATCATTATTCAATAAAATAACCACTTCCTCAGATCGTTTCGCTATTGCATTATTCAAAGAAAAAAGATAATCGTTCTTGGCGGAAAGTTGGACTTCGACTTCTGGAAAATGCGCTTTGACATATTCCACATCGTTGTCGGTACTTCGATTATCCACAAAGATCACTGGACAGGGTTTTTCCAACTTCTTTGCCGCAGCAAGCGCTGTGGACAAACAATCATCCAAATGCTCTTGGCCGTTATAGTTTAAAATAACAAGGCAGCTGGATAACATAAAAAACTCCCGAATTATTTTCGAAATCCGATCAAGATAGCTGAAGAGTCTTGTGCTAAAATTCGAAGTCTCGGATC
The DNA here is from genome assembly GCA_964642015.1 of uncultured Planctomycetia bacterium. GTDB lineage: Bacteria > Omnitrophota > Gorgyraeia > 2-02-FULL-51-18 > 2-02-FULL-51-18 > CAZXLF01. The sequence goes on along the minus strand of CAZXLF010000002.1, from coordinate 92,302 downwards.
CATGCGTACTGCGCTCAATAATCCTTCATGACTTAGTCCTATATCCTGAAGAATTTCTGGACGAACCACGGCAGCGTCCGACCCAGTACTTTTTAAAAAAAGCCATAAATGTTTTTGCGATACACTTTCTTTGAAATCTTCGTATCGATAGGTGTTGATCCAATCTCCTGTTACATGATAACCGGCCTCATTCCAATAATATTTAAAATGCGTATACCCTGCGACATATAAGTTCTTTCCCACATTCAATCGTTTTAAAGTTTCCAAAATCCGTACCAAGGAAGGATCAAGCTGTTCTTCATAAATTACGTTGCTAGAAGGGATTGCTTTATTAAAATTATTTTTATAAAAACTGAACGCATTCTTAGTCGGTCCAATGAAAAGAAACGCTAAGAAACATATTAGAATGATCCTTGCAGATCTTGAAGATAAAAAATTGCCCAATGCTTCGCAGACCAGACCGACACCCAAACCTGCCACCACCGCCGCCAACACCACGAAATGCGCATACCGAAACTCATCCAGTGTCGTGAAGATCCAGAATAAAGTCGCATAAGAACATACGATCAGCAATATCAATGCTGCCTTATTGTTTTTGTCGAAAAGAATGAGCACCAAAAAACCTACAGGAAAAAAAAGCATAAAACCGTTCAATAATATGTCGATAGGAACGCCCGGTGAATGAAAAACCATCCGAAAAGGAAAAGTCAAAGTAAATAAGGATATCCCTGAAAAACGTACGTGCATGCTCTGTGTGGTGATCGCTTTAACATCGTTTAGACTCCAGAAAAGACCGGGCCTTTTTAAAAGGGTCCTTAAAATCGGCCAAACAAAGTCTTGGTCGACGATCCAATTCTTTAAATTCCAAAAAGCGCCAAATCCCATCAAAATAATAAATGACACTGTCCAGGATTTAGGCCTCACCCAAATGATAAGCGCAGCCAATAGAGGTAAGTAAAAAAAATTGACCGTTCTGATCCCCAAAAACATTCCGGCTGTTAAAGCAGCGGCCCAATGAAATTCTTCTATCTCCGGATAAGTGCTGCATAAAACTATACCGTAGACGGTCATCAATAGATAAAGCATTGATGGCACATCAACCAAAGCGACATTTAGACAAGCCTGAATCAGAGGAGAAAAATAGAAACCGAGGGCTGATACGTAACAAACAGGCGCCCAAACTTTAGAACGTTTTAAAAAACAAAAAATGCCCAACGCGGCCATGGAACCTGAAAACCACGTTAAAAGATGTGCCGCCCCGTATGAACCGAGCATTAATCCCGCCGCCCATAATATATGAAAGTTGAAACTGTTCAATGGGTACCGCATGGTCGGATCAAGCGTCATTCCGCCCGCTTTAACCCATTGAGCTGCATAAGCCAAATGAAATGACATCTCATCCCATCGATAAGGAGGCAGTAAAGAAGGTAAGGAGTTCAAGCCAAATAAGACCCACAGCAGCGGATGTTCCTTAAACGAAAGGAAAATGCCGAATAACGGCCGCACAAAAGTTTTGAAATCAGCCGCCTGGATAGCTGCCAAAATAAGCCCTAATAGAATTAAAATGAGAACTGCTGTCTTATGAAAGAATCCCGCAGTAGCCATAAAACAAAGCGCAAAAGATGCTATTGCGCTTCCTGATACGTATCGCAACACCAGCGCTTCAGTTTCATCTACAAATTGGATCTTGCGGTAAAAAATCGCTCCGATCATGCTAAGCAAAGATATGGAAATGATGATCTTCAAGAGACTGCAAAGCCACAAGATATAAATATGAATATCCAAAAAATTTTGCCATTTGATGAATTGAGCATTTCTCTGTAATAAGCTTATCAACACGAACTTGAGACTCGCGTGTTTGCGCTTTTGTTAAAACGATCAAAGAATTCCTCAAGAGCCAAATACAAAAATACCGAGAATATAAGTTTAAACGCATTGATCTCCGGTGCAGGATGAGCCGCCATCAAAGAAAGATAAAACTCCCTATCCCTCATCCATGGCAAGAAAAACTCCATCGCGATACTTTGGATCAAAAGCAAATACAGCCATGCAACGGCCGAATAGTGCTCGCCAGCCAACATGACAAGAACGATCAAGAGCGGCATCTGCCATGTTGCATAACGGTCCAGATCTCCTCCTCCGATCAAGCATAAGAAAAAATTGATGAGCAAGTAATAAATCCACTCGTAATTATCCTTTAAAAAGGCATTCGTTCGCATCCGGTAAAAAAAAGGCAGCATCACCAAGATCCCTAAAGCATTAACATGAGCTAAAAAGACTCTTACTTTCCAATCCGCGTCAAAGAAAAGCAAGAACATCCTGCCTTTTAGAAAATGACTCGAGCTGACAGTGGCTAATGGCGACAAAAGAAGAACGGGGACTTTCCTGCTAAGAACAAAAATGCTAAAAGGGATGATCTGCCTTAAAACAGCTCTGTAAATATCCTTGCCCGCTTTCTTGGTCCTGATATTGTAAAGAATATTAAAAAACATCAAAGCCAAAAGGTTTTCTCGGCAGTAAACGGACAAACTCATTGCTACGAGATAATAGATATGTTTTTTTGTCAGCGTAAAATATACGATCGCTAATAGCAGCAAGGTGCCCAATCCATCCGTTAAAATAGGCATATAGATCAAAAATTTCAGACCTAATTTCAAAGTCGAGAAGAAAAAAACTCCGATACAGCAATTTGCCCTGGATAAAGTATAAAACTTCAGTATTTTATAGATAAGGATGCAGCTTAAAACGTAGCTGACAAAATTTAAAATTGAATAACCAAGAAAGGTGTTCACGCCCATCGCATGTACAAGCATCAATGGTAAGATCCTGTATCTTGATAACTCCCAAGCGCCCAGGCCGCCATAAAAAGTAGGCGTGGTCAGCACGGAAAACCATGAAAAATTCTCCGCAAGCCATCCCATGATCTGTCCATCGTCCCCGTAACCAGCGCCGAATTTTCCGATACCGAAACCGTTAAGGGGGGTCATCAGCTTCACGAAAAGGTAAAATACAAGAATCCAAAAAGCAAAGTGGGCCCAAAAAGGTAATTTTATTTTATGGATGGTTTTTTTGATCCGGGACAATGAACTGTCATTGAAGTTCGCAAAAAGAACTACAAAACATAGGAAAAACAATTTCAAACTTTGAAATAATAACGTGGAAGTGCTATATATCCCATAAGGCTTGAATAGCCAATAAAACAAAGAAGCGAGAGAAAATACAGCGCCCGTCAAAAAAATTGATTTTCTAATCGTCACGTTTTTCTTTGAATTTCAGTTTTGGAAACCCAATGGACTTGGATTCTCTGCGAGATTTTTGCACTCAATAACAAATCTTTGGAAAAATATCCCGTCAGGAAACGCATGGATCGCAATTAAAAGCAAAGAAGACCAAAGAATAGCTTGGACAAAAATTGATATTTTTATGCTTCATCTACGGAGCAAGCCTTTTCTTAAGAACTTAGTGGCTTCAAAAAATCGTTTGTTGTGAAGATAACCATAACAGATCTTAAAATACAACCATTTCGAAAAACCCGCTTCAAGCATCAACTGCTTCTCAAAAGCTTTCCTTTTTTCCTGAGAGTGCCAATCGTAAATCAAATGCTGAAAAAGAGTATAGTCGCGTTTATTTTTGATCCGTTTAGAATATCTGGGGTATCTCACGGCTGCGATCGCCAGCATGATAAGCGTCTCCTCAAAGAAAACGCCTGAAGCATTTTTATTCGCATGAATTTGTTTATCATGCACGCGATACCGGCCCAAAACTTCCGGTAGATGCCCCCATTTTTTCTGACTGGCGGCCAAACAATCGATCAAATACAAACACTCATTATAATAACGCAACCTTACGTCATATCGATGGGGCGACAAGAAGTCTGCGCGTCCCACAATGGACGAGGGGAGATTTTGTATCGGCCGATCAAAAAGCCAATTGGTCGATAGCATCACTTCTATGCCGGATTTTTTCGGCATTCTGTAGCGTTCGTTTGTTAGATAAAGCGGCTTCCCGGTCTCGGATTCGAACACTTCCATCTCGTGGGTACAAATACCGCAATCGGGATTTTGTTCAAGAAACTGAATCTGCTTTGAAAGCTTATCAGGATGCATCAGATCGTCTCCGCTTAAAATAGCGATGAAATCGCCTTTGCAGCGATCGAGACCTTGATTTATATTATGAGAAAGACCTTTGTTGACTTCCGAAAGAACGGGAATAATGATCGGTGCATATTTCGAAGCCAGAGATTTGATGATCTGCTGTGAGTCATCCGAAGAACCGTCATCCGCCACGATGATCTCAATATCCTTGTAAGTCTGTTGAAGCACGCTTTGGATCGCTCGCTCTATGAATTCCGCAAAATTATAGGTGGTGATCAAAACGCTGACTTTTTTAGGCGGGGGCATAAAAAACGATTTCTTGTAAATGTGTTATTTTAATATAGAGTAAATATCTTTTGCGGAATTTATAATGTAATCGGCGCCTGCGGCTTTCAAACTCGTTTCATTTTCAAGGCCTGATAATACTCCGACCACTACGATGCCGGTATTCTTACCGGCTATGACATCATGGGCCGTATCGGTGAGGAAATAACATGCTGACAGCTTAAAGTCGGCCATGAATTTTTTTATGGCGTCTTCTTTTTTAAAAGTAGTCTCAACAAAATCAAACAGAGCGAGATGCTCTTTTAATTGCTGAAATAAGAGCTCTCTGTTTTTTCGTTTGGTAATGACCGCCGTTCTATATCCCCTGCGATCATGAAGATCCGCAGCCACGTCCAACGCATCTTCAAAGAAACGATCTAAATAAAGGTATTGAGGATCTTCGATCGTACTTTCCCTTTTCTGAGCGCACGTTTGTATAACCTGCGATCGGTTCGGAATATCTTTGGGTACTAAAAAACGATCTAGAACCTCTACTTGGGAATTGCTGCACATCTTACGAATTTCCATTAACCTGTCCCTCGAAGGGCATGAGATCCCGATCTCGCCAAGAACATCTTCGTAAGTCTTGTGAAACCGGTAACTGTAGTCAAGCAGAACGCCATCGAGATCAAAGATGACCCCTTTATTCATTACAAATGCGATTCGCCCACGTATCGGCCATCACGGCTTTCAAAAACCTCGGCCCAATATCTGATCATTCTTAAACCATCCTTGAATTGTCCTATTCTGGGCTCGACCTTTTGCTTTGCCAGCATTTTTAATACCAAGTGAGGCGTATTCATACCGGCGGCTATTGTGTGCGCATGAGCGGCTGAAAATCTCGGATTTACTTCAAAAAAATTGATCTTCCCCTTACCGCTTTTGAAACATTGGATATTGCAAGGTCCGATGATCTTTAATTTTTCGGCAATGAATTTTGCCCAACGGATAAGCTCCCAATCTTTGACCGTTATACCTTTGACAGACGCGCCATGCTTTGTCTCATCTCTTGTTCGAGGAACAACCCCGATTACTTTTCCCTTCAAATCCGCAAGCGTATCAATGCTGAATTCTTTTCCTTTCAACAGATTTTGCACCAAAGGTTTCTGGATCTTTCCGCACCATACTTTAAGCTCATTCAAATTATCAATGACGGCCGTTCCCTGCGCGGCAATGCCAAAAGTCGGTTTGACAAATATGGGGTAACTCATTCTAACTTTCCCCGAGATGATCTCCCCAGCTTTATATGTTGTTGGAGTCGGTATTCCATGCATCTTGAAAAATTGGTATGTCAGGTATTTGTTGTTGCACGTTTTTATGGTCTCTGGCGAAGAGATCAATGGAAAACATCCGATATTCAAAAATGATTCTGCGTTTTGCGAAACGCGTAAAAGCTCCGTATCGTGAATAGGGATTAGAACATTGATCTTCTCTTTCTTACAAATAGCCAAAAGTGTCCGAATATATTCACGGCTTGTAGCGAGTGGAACCTTATAAAAAGCGCTACCGCAATGTTTGCCCGCATTCACATCATATATATCGGTCGTCACAAGTTTATACTTGAACTCTGTCTGCTGACGGAGCCCTTTGACAACCCCCTGTGAGGTAACCGCTCCGCTGCTGGTCAATAAAATATTAAATTTCATAGACCTTCGCTATAATCGACGGGTACGTCGATGATATTGACCTTTTTATTCCGCCGAGATTCAGTCAAAACATCTTCAAGCTGAGCCCACGAACGGATGGAATAACCTTGCGCGCCGAATGCTTCGGCGAATTTGACATAATCCGGATTACCGAAAGCGACTTCATACCCGTGCCCAAAACTTTTTTTCTGTTTCTTTTCAACAAGGCCTAATCCAGAATTATTCAGGACGAGGATCGTCAAAGGAACATTGTATTGAACGCAAGTTGATACCTCTTGCGGATCCATCAAGAATCCCCCGTCACCCGTAATGACAATTACATCACGTTCAGGCCGAGCAAGCTTCGCTGCCAATGCCCCCGAACTGAAAGCCATAGAAGACATCCCGTTTGAAAAAATAACCTGGCTACTTTCCTTTACCCTTAAAAGCAAGCCGGCATAATATTTATTGAGCCCTACGTCGCAAACGATAATCGAATTGGAACCATAAATGGCATTGATCGCTTCCATGATCCTGTGGGGCCTCGGAGGATAAACATCCATATCCAGGTCTCCGTAGATCGCCTGATGGATTTTCTTTCGAATGGAATCATGATCCATCGAATCATTCCGCTCATAGGGCTGCGAAGCCAAAGCCGAAAAGATCATATTTAGATCTCCAAAGATATTCTGCGGAGGTTCGTACCGACCCGGAACGGAATTATCCGCGGCGTCGATATTGATCAATTTGTCCATCCTGCCAAAAACGGAGGGTTGCACTCCTTCGGAGAAATCGTAGCCGATGTTAAGGATAAAATCCGCCTCCGCAAAGATCGCTTTAAAAATATCGTGAAGATGCCTTGAAATGGTCCCCAAATAAAGATCATGCTCTTCGTCCATCGTGCCCTTTCCCATAAAAGAACTGATGACCGGCAATTTTGATGACTCAAGGAATTTCACAAATGATTTTTGAGCATTATTTCTCTTCACAGAACCTCCCAAGAAAATAATGCCTTTCCCCTTTCGTATTTTTTGATAAATTTCCTGGATTGACTTATCAGAGACTTTCGGATAGCAAGGGGTGATGTCGAATTTAAGCTCTTTTTCCTGACAAAATACAGACTGAGCAAGCAGATCCACAGGCAGACCGATATGGACAGATCCTTTGAATTCGGAGGATGCCTGTTTAAAAGCTTCCCTAAAAACATCCTGAGTCTGTTCAGCCTTTTGAAGGGTCTTATTCCATTTCGTAACTCCGGTCGAAGGATGAAAAAGCTTATCAAAATCGACGAACTGATGCTCTTTCAGGCCCATATGACTTGTAGGCAACTGGTCACTTAACGCTATCACCGCAGAGCGGTCTTGGTTCGCGTTCGCAAGTCCGCTAAGAAGATTGGTCGCTCCGGGCCCCACTGTCGAGAAGCAAATACCTATAGTTTGGGAAACTCTGGCATAGATATCCGCCATAAAAGCGGCGCTTTTTTCATTCTTCGCGGCTATAAATTTTAATTTCGATTTCCTCAGACTTTCAGCCAGATCGGTCTCGATATCGCCCAAAACACCAAAGACATGTTTGACGCCGTTGTTCTCCAGAATTTTTACGATCAGATCGGAAACTTTCATCTGGTTTTTATTTTCTGAGTTCATTTCGCTCAATCTTTCAGATTTTCCTTGTATCTTAGGTATGATCGCCATCTATTTTCCACGATATCTCTTCAGAGCATTTTTATATTTTTTATAGACCCTGTAATAATCGCTTTCCTCGTACGGCTCCGAAGCAAGGACCATGCATACCGAACCCGATGAAAAATTATCTAATTCTCTCCAGATCATCGGCCCAACATACAACCCCATATAAGAGCGGTTTAAATGATATCTCCTTTTCTCAAAACCGTCGTCAAGCACAACATCAAAACTCCCGGACATTGCCACAATAAACTGGCGGAGCTTTTTATGAGCATGACCTCCGCGTTCGGCGCCTCCTGGCACGTCATAAAGATAATAAACTCGTTTGATATTAAAAGGGATATGGTGCTTGCCTTCGACAAAAGTTAGGTTACCCTTACGATTATGTATCCTAGGTAATTGGATTATCTTGCAATTTTGAATTCCCACGACCGGCCCTCCTAAATAATTTTTTTCATCAATGAAAAAGATAGAAATTGTTCGGATGTCCGCATTTTTTATGCCTTCTTATTTCCATTAAATTTATATTTTTCCAATGCCGATTCAAACTTTTGCATAAAAGAATCAAAATAGGGAGTAAAACGATACCGCTCCAAAAATACGCGGGTGGCATTGCGTGAATAATTCTCCCGATCGGACAGTATTCGATTCACAGCAGCCGGTATTTCATTGATGGCATTCACCCGTATACCGCAACCCTCCTTATCTATCCAATCTAACTGGCGTGAATTACAACAAATGACGGGTAAACCACAACTGAGAAATAGTCCCAACTTCCCTGACGTATCAGGATTAAACGCTTCGGCCGTATTTTCCTGGTTGTAGAGCAATAACCCGATATTGGCTGAGGAAACAGCATATGGCATGAGGTTTGCGGGTAAAACTTCTAAATGGTAACGCAGGTTTTCATTTGGAGGATAATCAGTAAAAAAACCGGCAATTCTACCATGAAAAACCGTGCAAAAAGCATTACCCCAAGTTGAGGCGGCCTGAATATATGGCTTGATCAAATCCCACCAAGGGCCTCCGCAGTGTATGAGGACCGGTTTTTCAGCCGGTATGTTTAAAACTTCCCGATAATAGGAACTTTGGATACCGGTTTTAAGTGCAGAGGGAGCATTGGGAAGCACTGCATAAGGATGATCTGCCGGCATTTGGTTTTCTGATCTTAAGAACTCGTACCGTGAATGGCTAAGAGAGACTGTCATGCAGCATTGGCGGTGAACCGCCATTTCCTTTTTCTTTAATTTGCGGGGCACCACATATCCGCCGCCTACTTTACCTTCCTTCAACAGCTGACTGCCTTCCCACGAATAAAGTTCATCCGAAAAAAAGACCAACGGAATATGTCTGATAAATGCCGGGACCGATGCCCAAAAAAGAGCAACTTGAGGAGTGGCCAAAATCGCATCATATCTCTTCCCTGTCAGCAGTGCCCAAACAAACCGCCTCATACCAGTTCTGCCGCTAAAAAGCTGTTTGATGGTAAGCCGTTGTGAAACGATCATCGGCAGCGGACTATGGGGAGAAAACGGCATAAAAAGATCGACCTCCCAATTCCGGTCAAGAAAATGAGTGATCGTCTCGCGGAAAAAATAATGAGCGTCAACATAGCCTCGGTCAAATACCAAACAAACACACCGATTGCCCATGATCCTCTACCGCACGGCCTCCACATTCAAGCTGACAAGCAATCCAGACTCCTTCTGCATATGCGGAAAATAAGCCTGAGAAAAATCATCGATCCGGGCATGCTCCGTTTGCCGCCAATCGTAGGTACGGACATCACCAAAACCCGCCTTCATCAAGAGCTCACGAAGCAAATTGAAATCATAGACCGTTCGGTGGTAAATAAAGTTCAAGGATTCCGAACCTTTAACTTCCATGCGCCCGTAAAGAGGTCCTAAGATCCGCTCCAAATCGCCTGTTTCTTCATACACCGTAATAAGCGATCGAATATCCGGCACGGCCAATCGCAAGATCCCGCCCGTTTTCAGGACCCGCCTCCACTCCTTCAAAATTGGGATCGCTTCAAATCTATCGAAATATTCCAAAACGTGACAAGCATAGATCAAATCTGCGGATTCGCTTTTGAAAAAAGGCAGCTCCCTTACATCATGACGGTGGTCGATATGCGGGAAATCAGCCAAATCCACATGGATAAACCCTGGTATAAACCGCTTTCCGCAACCAAGATGCACTTTCACTGGCGCCGGCCTTTCTTTGTTTCATAAAATTCGCGTATGGCAGCGCAAACGTAGTCAATATTTTCATCGCTCAGGAAAGCGGAGGACGGCAACCAAAGGCCCCGCGCGGAATAACGCTCAGCAACAGGATACGAACCGCCACAGTTATAAGCTTTTTGTGAATGCATGGGCGGATAGATCCTTCTGGAGCCAATGCCTTTCGTCTTCAGAAAAACCAACAATTCATCGGGAGCATCGACAAAAATATCGATGAACCATGGAGAGACTGCCTTTAGATCTGTCTCGATCCACTCAATGCTTGAAATGTCCGCCAAACCTTTGCGATAACGGTCATAGATCGCTTTTTTGCGTTCTATCCGGGTCGGCAATTTTTTCATCTGTTCAATGCCGATAACAGCTTGGATATCCGTGAATTTAAAATTAAAACCAATGCTGTCATGAATGTCGATCCCGCCTTGTCGCCTGCCGAAATCTTTGATCCGCCGGACTTTTTCCGCCAATTTCTCATCCTGCGTCAGCACTGCTCCGCCTTGCCCCGTGGATATAATCTTGGGTGCGCTGAATGACAATGTTCCCAAATTTCCCACAGTCCCAAGATGATCCGCGCCGATATAAGAACCTAAAGATTGTGCCGCATCTTCAAGCAATGGTATTCCATGCGATAAGCACCAGTTTTTCAGACGCCTCAAATCATTGACGCGGCCGTTGAAAGACACATGGATCACCGCTTTTGTTTTGGCGCTGACCGCGCTCGACACCTGATCGATATCCAAACAGAGCGTTCGAGAATCCACATCCACAAATACAGGCTTAGCGCCGATCATCGTGGCGCAATTAGCCGTCGCTATCATACTCAGATCCGGAACGATCACTTCATCACCGGAACGTACGTCCAACGCCAAAAGGGCCACGCTTAACGCTACGGTGCCGTTATTAACAACAGAACAAAAGCGCGCGTTAGTAAAGTTGCGGATGCGATCTTCAAATTCCTCGGTTTTTTTGAACTCCGTTACCCAGCCGCCGGAACGCATATAAGCAGACAATGCGTCAGCCTCTTTTTCATCGAACCACGGCTCCATTTGAGCTATACGGACAGGCGCATTCATTCAAATTTTTCCTTATCTTTTTCAACGTCAACAAAAGGACCGTTTTTAGCTTCAAGCACGCAGGTATCTTCTTCCAAAATTTCATAGCCGTGACCGCCGCCAGCCAAAACTGCCAGATCACCTGTTTTAAGAATACGCTCTCCGATTTTATTTTTAAGATCATCGTAAAGCAAAAGCTTCATGGAGCCTTTTTTAACATACGCCATTTCGTGAGTTTTGAGAGCTGCGCGTTCATAAGTCTTGTGAATATGGGATGCTAATTTCTTACCTTTTGTATAACGCCAAGAACCTACTTGTATAAAAAAATCATTCGGAGTAAAAAAATTAAGGCCTGGCTTCCAGTCACTTTCAAAATAAATGATCGCTAAGATCTTCTCGCCGCTTTTAATGATTTCCATGGCCGAATCGCTCTCCCTCCGTATAAGCAGTTAAATAATTTGAAAAGTGGAAAACGGTTTGTAGAACTGATACAACGTAACGAGCTCTCGAATGCCATCATCAAGAGAAACTTTGACGCGATATCCGTATTTTTTAATCTTTGAAAAATCTACCTCGAAGTTCCGGTAATCAATATCCGTCATCTGGGAATCGACAACTGTGCATTTGGTCTGGGCTTCCACGCGGCGCGCGATCTCAAGCTTTGAATAATTCAAGCTTTCATCCCCGACATTAAAAACCTGATCTATCATTTCTCTCTTCTTGTCCATGGCCAAAAGATACCCATCAACCGCATCGCGCAGATGGACAAACGTGCGCTTTGTCTTGCCTTCAAAGATCACGATATTCCTATCGTGCACCGCCTTATAGGCAAAATCGTTGACCAAAAGATCGGTCCGCATACGCGGACTCACACCGAATATCGTTGCAAATCTGAGCGCAATGGAATTTTTACGATTCATGACGATCTTTTCCGCTTCATATTTAGTAATTCCGTAGAGACTGACCGGCTTGATCGGCGCATTCTCATCGCAGATCGTCTGCGCCTTACCATAAAAAGAAGTGGTGGATGCATAGATCAATATTTGATTAGGTCTCAAGTGATCCACGATATTACGTGAAGCATCCACATTGATATATTGAGCTGAACTGGGATTGGCTTCGCATGCAGGATAACCGCTGATGCCGGCCAGATGATACACAACTTCAAACGGTTCTAATATTCCATCAAGTTTGTTGCGGATATCATATTTGATCACTTTAAAGTTCGGGTTCGGGAACAAATGAAGAACCGGCTCATAGCCATACATAAAATTGTCCAGCACGGTCACCCGATAACCTCTTTCCAAAAGAGCTCGGACCAGCATTATGCCAACGTAACCGGCTCCGCCTGTCACCAAAATATTTTCCATACAACTGCCTCCTCTTCTTTGTTAATTGATTTTCTTAAGCACAAAAACAGGCTGAAAGTTTCCTTCTTTTCCATCATTTCGATCAAAATCTTTGGCATCACAACCATAACGCGCGACTTCCTCCCATCCCGCAATAAGAAGAGGAAAACGCAAATTACCGTAAATCCGATGTGCATTCCAAATAATAAGGTCTCGCCCTATGGGAACTGACAAATAAAGATATCCGCCCGGCCTCAGCATTGAACGGACCTTATTCATAGCTTCCAGATCCGCATTTGGTGATACATTGTCCCCGTAACGTCCCAGGCCATCATGTTCAAAGGATGAGATAGAAAAGACAGCGTCCACCACTTCGGGACGGAGCTCAAACTCTTTGGGCGTCAATGTCTGGATAAGCGGATCAGATGAGATAATACGGTTATATTCTATTGTAAGGCAGCTCCGCGCTCCGAACTCGAGAGCAACAGTCTCATACCACGGCCTTACAGAACCTATAACAGCTACTCGCATGCCATTAATCGGGAAATTTTCTAATGCGCGATAAAGCAGGCGGTCTGTTCCGATATAACCGCATTCTTCACGCTTGCGGACTTTTTCACGAAGCTGTTTGATTTCGGCTTCCTCAAAAACTATAGCCTCTTCTCCGGAATAAGCGTCATCGTGATAACAATAAGTCACAGGTATACGGCCCTTCATTGTAAAATCTTCCCACGCCTTCTTAGGTATGAATGGTGGCGGGACAAAGCGGCTAATACGGTCACGAAGCTGCGTCAAAAATAACGATTCGTTCTGTTTTATCGGGTCCGACTCCTTTAAAAATTCTTCTAAAATCCGCCATCTTCGCCTCGCATCCTTTTCCCGCCCTTTGTACAGATCTAAAAGTAAGCGCGCCTCGGCGTCAAATACCATCTTTTCCAAACGTTTTATTTCAAATACCAGGCCGACGGCAAGACCCGATAAAAAAAATGCTAGAACGCCTACAGCCCACGGCAAGGCAATGCCCATTTTTAGGACGCCATAAACCATTCCTGCCATAACTGTAAAAATAACAATGAGACAAGAGGATCTCTTACGGCCTAGCCTCATGATTCTTTCCTGAATAAGATTTCCAACTTGATGCCGGTAGAAATACGCCCCAACTGGGCCCCAGCTCAAAGCTTTTTCCTGTCTTAAAATCAAGCGGGTTGATTCTTAAGGAACCAAAATGTTTCAGAAAATCATAGTAATTACGTCCCGCGTAAAGACCGATTGACAAATAATAGCTGCCGGGCAACAAAACAACGGATGGCACTTCAAGCTCGCATTGATAACTTACGCCTTTTTTTACATCCACTTCATAATTGACCCGATGGGACTCAAAAGTAGTTATACGCTGCCCAAGCATGTCATCGATCGCCAGCTCTACACCTATACCTTCCGCTGAAAAATTAGATTTAAAACTAACGATGAACCGCAAAGGCTCATTAAAATCAAAACCGCCTTTTCGGTTAGGACATGCCTCGATCTTAATTAGCCGAAGATTACTCCCGATCAATTCGTTAACACGTTCGACCCTTTCGAGGTCCCATTCTGTTGGATTATCGAAAATCTTGTCCTCCAAATACATCTGGATACCCTCGTTAGTTGGACCAATAAACGATGTTCTTCCGGATTCCATCAAGATAATGCTCTGACATAATGATTGAATAGCGCTCATACTATGGCTGACGAATAATACTGTGTGTCCTTTTTTGGCAATAGTCCCAATTTTGCCCAAACATTTCTTCTGAAATTGCACGTCTCCTACCGCCAGAACTTCATCCACTAAAAGTATTTCAGGCTCAAGATGAGCCGCAACAGCAAAACCCAGCCGCATATACATTCCACTGGAATAATGTTTGACCGGTGTATCCAAAAAATCATCAAGTTCAGAAAATGCTATGATCTCATCAAATTTCTTATCAATCTCCCTCTTTCTCATACCTAAAACCGATCCATTTAAATAAATGTTCTCGCGGCCGGTAAGCTCTTGATGAAAACCCGTGCCCACCTCTAAAAGTGAGGCAACTCTTCCTCGCAAAATAGCTTTTCCTTCCGTTGGGTCTGTAATTTTTGAAAGTACTTTCAATAATGTCGATTTTCCGGCTCCATTACGACCGATCACCCCGACCACTTCTCCTTGGTTCACAGAGAAAGAGACATCTTTCAGAGCCCAAAACGTATTGGCCTTGGGACCTCTTTGGACTTCATTCAGTGGCGGCCCCTTTTTTCTTCGGGCGGGACTCACAATTTTTTTGCCTGTTAGGCGATGCCACAAAATCTCAACGGACTCCCGGATCGTATCCGCCCCCACCTCTCCTAGACGATAAAGTTTAGAAAGCTTCTCGACTTGTATAATCGGTTTTGACATTGGATTTAAATCGTATCCACAAATGTTCGTTCGACTTTGTTAAAAACCAGAACGCCTGCCACAAGAATCAAAACAGTCGCTATTCCAGAACAGACCATATAGTCGATATTCATAAATCCAACTCCAAAAAAAGCAAAACGATACCCTTCGACAATGCCAGACATGGGATTTAAAACGAACAAGAGCTTCCATTTTCTGGGCACAACGGATAAGGGATAAATAATAGGTGTTATGTACATCCATATTTGCATCGCAAAACCTATTAAATGTTGGAAATCCCTATATTTCACTGTCATAGATGCGACCAAAAGCCCTACTCCCAAACTAATGGCTGCTGTTTGGACAAGCAAAAGCGGAAGAAGCAAAATGAATTTATTTGCATCAATATACACCCCTGCTGGACTTGCAAATCTGAAATAAAAATAGAAAGCAAGGAAAAGGGATAACTGAATCAAAAATGTAAATACGTTCGAAATAATAATGGAGATCGGTATGATCAGCCTGGGAAAATAAACCTTCTCAAATATTAATGCATTAGTAATAAGCGCCAACGCGATAGAGCTTAAACACTGAGAAAAGTATGCCCACGGCAAAAGTCCGCACAGATAGAATAACAAGGGAGGAATCCGGTTGGTCGGAATCCTTGCGATCCCTCCGAAAATCACTGTAAATATCACTGTCGTCAAAAGAGGCTGCAAAATAAACCAAATGGGTCCAAGGATTGTTTGTTTATATTTTGATATAAACTCCCGGCGCACCAGAAAATACAAAAGATCGCGATAATGCCACAGCATTTTCCAGTCAACGTTAAACCACCCCCGACTTGGCTGAATCACAATCTCGTAGTTATCTTCTATCATTTATAGCTCCGCCCTCTCAGTCACATTCGTGGCCTAAAAAATCCATTAAATATTCTTTTAAATCTTATCCGCCAAACAGGCGTCCACTTCGATTGAAATGGAAGCCTTTAATGCATCTACGGATATAACGATCCGGCACTTTTTATTATCTTTTCGGACAATATATCCTTCGATGCCCTTAAAAATACCGCTACGCACACAAACACGCATTCCCGCATCTAAATAAGGAAAAGGGTCTACAGCTATCTCTCGGCTGAGCACATTCTTTAAAGAATCGATCACTTTTTGCTCGACCGCAACCAGATTTCCGTGAATCGAGACAAAACGGACAGCTCCTTTAATTTTCAAAACCTCTTCAGTTCTTGCCCTATCCGGTCTAACAAAGATATAGCTTTGAAATAACGGTTCTTCAACTGTGACGGTTCTATCCGACCAACGACGCCTAATCCGTCTCAACGGTAAGTAGGACTCAATCCGACGTTTATTCAGTTCTTTATTGATCAGTTTCTCATGCCGACCTTTAGTGTATAAAGCGTACCAATTATCAAAAAAAGAATTGATTTGAGGCTGTTGATATTGCTCTATTAACTTGGGCATCGCACTCACTTCAAAATCTCCAGACATCGCGGCTTTAAAGGTATACGCCTTATATATTTTTTGCGTTCCAAAGCCTTTAGATGATCCAATACCGAACTAGGGGCTATCTTAAAATACCCCCCAATTTCTCTCAGAGTTGGCGGAAAGCCATGCTCCGTAAAGAAACTTCGGATGAAACCAAATATTTCTTGCTGTCTATTAGTTAAATTAAGCGTTTGTTGATACATATAGGCGCTAGTATACCTAACAAATGTTAGCTTTTCAAGTTTTATTATATTCATATTATATTATCTATATTTAATCAAAACATCACTTAAATATAGATAAAATGAGGGTATTAACGCGGGAGAGCTGTGCTTTGGACGGCAAACCATTCGGCCATTTCGCGAATGCCGTCTTCCAGTGAGATTGAAGGGACAAAACCGGTGATTTTCCTTAATAAAGTAATATCTGCGGAACGTCTAGGATAACCATCGGGTTTTGAGGTGTCAAAATACGCCTTCGGAGTTTTTCCTAAAACCCTACAAATAACCTTGAAAAGCTCCTTAATAGTAATTTCCTTATCATGTCCTATATTTATAGGGGTGGCAACGGGGGCTTTTTCAGCTATCAACATCATGCCTCTGGCGATATCTCTAGCATGCACAAAAACTCTCGATTGGTTACCCGTTCCCCAAATAACTACAGGATCATCTCCATCTAAAACCCTTTTCATGATCGCCGGGATTACATGCGAAGTTGCTTCGTCAAAATGATCTCTGGGACCATATGCGTTAAAAGGCCTTCCAATAACAACTTCTATCTTCTTTTCCTGAGCATAGTATCTTGCCAGTCTTTCTCCCATCAGTTTCGCCAGACCATAACCCTCATTAGTAGGCTCAGGGGCTCCCCGCTCTCCTTCTGTTTCCGGGGTGGGGACTTTGGCATCGTGCGGATAAATGCAAGCCGTACTGACTTGCAAAAAGCGCCTTACCTTATTTTGCGCAGCCGCGTGAAGCACATTCATCTGGAGCTTCATATTAGACTCAAACATATCTGCCATATTAAAGCGATTGTATTCGATTCCTGTCACCTTCGCGGCCAAGTTCAATACGATTTCTTGGCCTTCAGTCGCTTTTAAACACTCTCTGGGATCATCCAAATCCGTTTTAAGGAGCGTTATTTTGCTTCTAACATTCTGAAGACGGGATTCGCTACCACGGATAAGATTATCAGCGACCGTTACCCTACTTCCGGCCTCTACTAACAATTCTGTAAGGTAAGATCCGATAAAACCCGCACCGCCAGTCACTAAAACTTTTTTATTGTTCCAATAACTCATTTACTTCTTCTCTGCTCAACTTCGATATCGGCATCCACCATCAGATGAACCAACTGCTTAAAACTTGTTTTCGGCTTCCAGCCTAATTTTTTTCTAGCTTTTTCATAATTACCTTGAAGCGCATTGACTTCGATCGGCCGAAAATAGCGCTTGTCGATCAATACATGTTTCTTGTAATCCAGCTTGACATAACTGAAGGCTTCTTCAACAAATTCCTTAACGGAATGCGTTTCTCCTGTAGCGATCACATAATCATCGGCTTTCTCCTGTTGAAGCATAAGCCACATGGCTTCCACATAATCTTTGGCATAACCCCAATCCCTCTTTGCATCTAAATTTCCCAAGTAAAGTTTATCCTGAAGTTTTAATTTGATACGCGCTACGGCCTTTGTGATCTTTCGCGTGACAAAAGTTTCTCCACGGCGTGGAGACTCGTGATTAAAAAGTATCCCATTGCAAGCAAATATGTTGTAACTCTCGCGATAATTGACCGTGGTCCAATAGGCGAAAAGCTTCGCCACAGCATAAGGGCTGACCGGACGGAACGGCGTATTCTCATTCTGCGGGGTCTCATCCGAGCGGCCATACAGCTCACTGGAAGAAGCTTGATAGAATCTTGATTTGATTCCGGATTCGGCAATACCTTCAAGTATCCGAAGAGCTCCCAAACCAGTGACCTCAGAGGTATATTCAGGGATCTCAAAACTTACTTTCACATGGCTTTGCGCTGCAAGATTGTAAATCTCATCCGGCTTGACGGTCCTCAAGATCCTATTGATAGAACTAGCATCATTCAGATCTCCATAGATAAGATTTAATTTTCTGTCCTTGATCTGAGGCTCTTCATAGAAGGCATCCAGACGCGCTGTATTAATGGAACTGGAACGTCGAATGATCCCAAAAACTTGATAATTTTTTTTCAGCAAAAATTCCGCCAAATAAGACCCATCTTGGCCGGTCACTCCAGTTATTAAAGCCTTCTTCATCAATTGCTCATTTCTTGTTTTTACGAGAGAAAAATTTTCCTACCGGTCCCTGATAATAATTTTTATAAGTCCCGTAATATCGATAAAGATATCCTTGTCTATCAAAATCGGCACGGTTGATAATCGATCCGATGAATGCATAGCCTATGGAATCGAATTTATCTTTGACTTGTTTAATCGTCTTTTTATGCACCATGCCCGCACCGCAAACTAAAATACCAGTATGAACGACCTTGGCGACAATGAGTCCATCGGGAATATAAAGTACCGGAGGGACGTCAATAACGATCCTGTCAAAACGCAGACCGCATTTATCCAAGAGTTCCCGAAAACGCTCGGAAGATAAAAGTTCCGATGGATTAGGAGAAATAGTGCCTGCTGTTATCAGTTGAAGTCCTTCGTTTCTTAAAGGCTGAATGATCTCGTCCATGGTCGCTGAACCGACTAAATAATCCGACAAACCCTTTTCATTTCTCAGATTCAAATAACGGTGCAAAATCGGTTTTCTTAAATCGGCATCTATCAACAAAATTTTTCGCCCTAAACTCGTCAGAGACATGGCTAATAACGCAGCAAGTGTTGACTTGCCTTCGCCGGGAATAGCGCTGGTCAGCATGATACGGCGCGATTTCTCATAAGGCATCGAAAAAAGAATATGCGTGCGCGCATTTGTGACGGAATCCGCCAATGTCGTATTTGTTTTAAGCGCTTTGATAAGCGGCGGTTCATCTCCGCTGTAATCAGGGGGGATTTTTCGATTACCAGTAAACTCCCTCGTTAGCGGAATATAACCCAAGAAACAAAGGCCAATTTCAGTTAAATTATGTTCCGTTCTGATTTTTTGGTTGGAATATTCAAATAGAAATATGACAACGATGCTGGAAATAAAACCTCCGAGCGTCCAAATAAGTATTCCTCGAAGCCGCTGAGGGGCCGAAGGATTTATAGGGACCGCGGCTTCCTCCAACACTTTTATGTTAGTGATATTGGCTTCGCCGGAAAGACTGGCTTTTACATTGCTTAATATCGTATCGGTTCTCGTTTTAATTTCATTATCCAAGATCTCCAATCGCTGATTTAGCTCCTGAATAGCGGGATGTTTTGGCATATATCTCTGAGACAGTTCGGTCAGTTTTGACTGGGCCTCTAATTTTTCACCGTTGAGACGCTGGATCTGAGGATCGTTCGAAACGCTATTCAATGATGATGCGAATTCCTGCTTGTTAAACCCTGGGGAATTTGAAGGAGGTGAACTATCGGTGCTTGGTTCTCCTTCCGAACTTTCCGGCAACAGCTTTAAGATCTGTTGGCCGATAAAAGCTCCCTGGCGTCTGCTCTCTCTAACAAATATCTCAGCAAACTTATTAGCTATCTTTGCAGCCAACTCAGGACTTTGGTGCGTAATGGATAAAGAAAGTGTCCATGTGTCGCGTATATGCCTGGCCTCAATGATATAACCCGATGCTTTAGAGCCGAGTTCGGAAGCGACCTCTTGTTTCATCTTTCTACCGGTCAAAATTGCAAGCTGCGTCCCATAATACTCTTCTTTCATGCTGAACGCCGGCATGATCATATCTTCCCTGGTCTTGGGCGTGGTATCGTCGGAAGGATAGGTTAATATCGTAGTTGTTGCCGTATATAAATTCGGTAAACTAAAAAAATAAAGAGTAGAAATAATGAAAAAAATTGAAGTGATAGCGACTGAGAGCCAGGCATTACCCCAAAAGATCATCCAATACTCATTCCAATCAATAACTTGGACTTCATCTTCAGCGGCTATTCCTTGTTCTTTTAAATTTTCATCATCAATTGCCATAGAAGCCCCTAGAAAAAAGATTCGGGCACAACGATCAAATCGCCCTCTTCAAGCTCTACATCGTCTGATCTGCCGCTCAAAATAGAACTGGCATTCACGAAGAAAGTATGTTTTTTCCCATCGCTTGTCTTGCGAATGATCTTTACGTGGTCCATCGACGCCGTCGCAGTAAACCCTCCCGCTTCGCCAACCAATCTGATCAGCGTGATATTTGTCGTATACGCATAATTGCCCGGCTTGGCAATTTGGCCAAGTATTGTGATATAATTTTTAGTGATATTCTTTTGGATCTGGAAATCGACAAAAATGATATCCCCGGCCTTTAAAAACACATCCTCTGCCTTCCCCTGGATAATATCATCGACGTTAACCTCTTGCGTTTCTTTTTTTCTATTTTCGCCTTCCCGAACAATACGCACTGATTTTGTAGCTGCGTTGGGGACAAAACCCCCGATTTGTGATAATAATTTTAATAAGGTCAATTGGTGCGTCAGAACATAATTGCCGGGTCTGTTGACTTGCCCAAGGATCGATACCGATTTATTTGGGTTTTCTGAAAATGTCACTTCGATCTGCGGATTTTTGACATATTCCTTGTTCAATCGATCAAATAAAGACTGTTTAAATTCATCTAAACTCAATGACTGCGCCTGGACCTCTCCTATCAGAGGAAAATTCACTTTTCCGGAAGAGTTCACATTGAATAATCCCGAAAGATCGGGCTCTTTAAGAACTTGAACGTTTAATTTGTCCCCCACGTCAATAATCCCATTGTCTGAATTCCCCGCCAGACTGACTTCCGGAGAAATAGGATTATTAATTACATCTTTATTACCTGCGGTATCTTTGTTTAATATCGCTTTAATAGCGGCCAGTTTAGATCTGTTATTTTTGATCTGGCCATTGGAATCCACTTTAAGATTTTTTAACTTGTCTATCACATCTTTTCGATCGGAACTCTTGGGAGAGACGCTTGGCGTCGGCGACTCTGATGATGCCACATTTTCTGAAGCCCTATTCACTGTGACTTCAATTTCAGGGTCCGTCAAATAACTTTTCCCTAAATTATCCCTTAGAAATTTTTTAATATCAGCGGGAGAAAGACCATCCACGTGCACTGCCCCTAAAAGCGGGTATTCAATTTCTCCATCCGGCCCCACCGTAAAAACTCCTGAAAGATCCTTTTCTCCGTTCACTTCAATGCTGACTTTATCCTTAGGCTGTATAGGACGTTCGGATGGGTCTTGCGCCAGCGACTGGACGTTATCCGGGGACGAATTCTGCTGACTGTCTTGAGAGGTATCTTCTTGGGACGGCTCACCAATGCTGTCGACATTAAGCGCATGGCAATAACTGCAGGATCCCAAAAAAAATATGGCAACAGTAAGTATCTGCAGCGTTCGAGTGTGTAGATAGTTATTCATCAAAATGCATAATCGAAATAACCGGTAATTTCTTGCGAATAATATTCAAAATTTTTAAAACTGGCATTTTGGTTTGTGAACTCATAGGCCAGTACAAAATTAAAAAAATCCTTTGGTAACCAATTTAACCGTAAACCGAATTTGTAAAGTTGATCTTCGCGTGGTCGAGTATAAAGATTGGCCGGGTTATCCAGATCTGGCATGGTGATATAACCATCCCGAGCGGTGTAAACGGCGGTGCCTTCAGCTTCTACAGTTACGTGACGCAATGCCTTCCAAGTCAAATTAAGGCTATACGAATCTTTGTAAAGGCTGCTGGATTTGAATAAAGACGAATCATAATCCCTCGTAATCTGATGAGACGCTGTCAAAGTGCCTTGGACTTTAGGGGATATTTTTTTAGAAATTCCGGCACTAAAACCAAGTCCTTTAACCGGTGGATTGTTTGTTTTAAGAAATTGGTCGTAAAAATATCCGACGGACAATGAGAGGCCAATGCCGGTAAACAGCCTGCTATTAACACCAATGTCCGCGTTGTAAGCATGGGTTCCGTAAACATCCCCACTGAGATAACGCTCCACGATAAAACTATGATCCAAAAAAATACTCGTTTTTGGAGTCAATTGATAAGAAACTTTGGGCGAAAAAGTGTGTGTCATCGTGCTCTGACCAGAATTGTCGGTGGTCACATCCGTTGTTCTAGGAAAATAAGATAAACTATTTGTATAAGTATACGATAGAGTGGTCTTAGGCGAATATTTATAGTCGGCCACCACATTAAACGCGTTTGAATAGATTAACACATTCTTGCCCTGCGTCGTCTTAAGGTCTGTTCTTTCGCCTTGGACAAAAGCAGTGTCAGGTCTAAATTGGTTCGTTATGTTAATCTTTAAACGATTAAATTTGAACTGAAGACTTGTTGCTAGATTATTCGAAAATCTACTTGATTTATCATTCTGCACATAATCCGCATAAGATAGGCCGTAGAACATTTTGATAAATGTATACTGCGTGCGATGACTCATGCCTCCCGTGTATCCGTATGTGAAAATCGTTTCTGGTTTCGGATCTCGATATGTAGCGGAAAAATTACTGCTGTGAAAAATTCCCGAGGAGAAAGTGCGATAATACCTCCAAAGATCTAATGGCTGCTTCTCCACTTCATCTACGGGCGGTTGTTCGGCAAGAAGTTCCTGTTTGTGAAAATTTTCGGCAAAAGTTTCTTGATTGTATTCAGTCGTAAAACTCTGATCCGCGCCTCTATATTTATCCATATCTTGGAAAGCTAATAAATCATTAGGACGAAGTAAAATTAAAAAAATGAAAATAGCCTTAAAAGTAAAAGGTCTAAGAAACTTTATATGGCTATATACATATACTCTTCTTTTAGGCATAGTAATAAGCAAATAATTAAAAATACGTATTTGGTAGTAATTATTGCATATTACTAACTAAATATACACAATTTTTTTATTGCGAAATACAAAATTTATTTTCGATTAACAATTCCAAAAAACTTTAAAAGACCGCTAAATGCTCGATATGCATAAAAAACAGGCAATAAAAGATAAGAGCTTGGGGAGTATTTTTTAAACATATAGTTGGCATCGGGGAACAAATATTCTCTCAAAAGCTTGAGTTTACTAGTTAAATTGGGCAATGCCTTCCAATTTAAAACAAAATAATCAATTGGCTGTTGTCGGATAGATCCAAGATAAGCAGCGGATGGTTCCGGTAAGCCATCTTTTATAGCCAACTCCCTCAAAATATTATTCGCCAACATGGTATTAAAGCGTTCCTGAGCGAGCCGTATCCCCTCACTACAGATAGACGCGACTCTTTTATTCTTAGCGAGCAAGATAAAAGCCTTAACTTCTTCAGCTTTCATTTTTTCAACCAAAAGGTGGATATCATAAAGCCATATCAAATATTCGTCATTATGATGATGCGCGACACGATGCACGCAAGCCAAAAGTAAAGCGTGAGCCAGGTTTAAAGTTCGTGCGTGCTTTCCTAGCTCAGGCACATGAATGGCGTTCTCATAGGCTTCATCAAAAGACAGCATACTCGAAAAAAGCGCAGGGTTGCTGATCATCCAATGAAAGTCATACGCATATCTGATCTTATACTCATCTTTTTTTATAACCGTGAATTGATGGCTAATAAAATCACCCGTTACAGCGTTGGGTATTTCATAGCCAAGAGCTAACATGATATCTTTTATGATCAAAACATCCGCCTGTTTGATAAAAAGATCAATATCCAAAAAAGGGCGCAGATGAGGATACGGATAAATTGAATAGGATAACGGCATTCCTTTCATCAAAATCGCTTCAACCCCTTTTTGATACAGAGTTTCAAGGACATTTTCTAATTCCAACTTTCTTAAAAGTTGCTGTACGCCTTGAAATTGGGTCTCACCGGTGATCGTTTCACGAATATGATCAGGCCAAGTTTGCCAATCAGAGGTTTGATTCAAGTAATAGTGCAGAAGCGGCTGAACGCCATGAGCGGAACTTATATTCAGAAAGGATTTCTCAAATTCAGAATCTGCCTGACTAGGCCAGGCATTAACACGTTTCTGGAAAATAGTAGTCAATAGTTCTTGAACATCGCGCTCATGCCGGCGAAGACCATTGCTAATCATCCACTAATTTCCCAAATATTCCTAGCTTAATGCCTTAACCATTAACTGTTAAGAGACTGATTTAACGCATGATTTCCAAAGCGACTTTATTCCGATCCTCCTAATTCCGCATGCCTTATCTTGCGGCACTTGATTTGGACATATTTGCGCGTAAAATTCCATTCCAAAACTTTAATCTTTCTATTCTCAGTATTGCTGCTGTTATAAAAAACATCCTCGATCTGCCTCAAAACAAAATCGGGCGCCTTAAATGAGCCTAATTGAACCTCATCCAGTTTAAGACAGAACTTCCCCTGCCAATCTATCCAGATAATGCCGCGTCCAACAAGCTTAACATCAAACACCCCCTGTTTAAAACGGCAACTTCCTTCAAAACCATCTTTGCTGAATTTGATATTGATATTTGAGATGTTCACCTTTCCTTCCAAAGCATCTGCAATACGCTGCGTAAACACATCTTCCTTGAAGATCTTGCTATATTCATTCTTTTTGACTTCACGGGATCTTTGTTCCGCCTCGGCAAAAATAAAATGTACGGATTTTGCAGTTAAAATGCTGAGCGGAGCGAATATGCCTCCGTCCCCATAAATCCTACGATTTACCGTGACATCCGTGCTTTCCCCATCATGCAGCGTACGGTAAAAAACACGGTGGTTAGTCTCGTCTAGTTTGTAAACTTCCACCGTACCTTCATACACCTTGATCTGAGTGGTCATTTTGACCGTACGAACTTTGGAAGACCAAGGTTTTAGAATCACAAATATTCCCACTAACATGGCTGATAAAACTAAAATAAAAGAGATTATAAATCGGTATGGTTTTTTCAATTTGTTTTCCGATCAATCTTACTTTTTTGATAAATATAACTCATATGATCACGCTATATTATCATTTACGCCGGCAAAATCATAGGCCGCTAATTTCGATCTTTTATCTCTATAAGCCCCTCACCCGCCAGATCCTGTAATAAATCTAGCAGGTCTTTTTCGCAAAGAGCTTGGTCAACATCGTATTGGTTCAGAATAGCATCGCGAATCTCCCGAACTGAGACAGGTTCTTCCATTAGTTCCCAAACCCTGTTTCCAAGAGAATTCAGTCCATAATACACACCCGCCTTGACGTTTAGGATGACCGCCTCCCCCGCCAGATCACAAGACACTTGATCCGGACTGCAATGAACGATCGAACTCATCTTAATCTCGTTTTTAAACATTATTTCCTCCGCATAAAACGGATCATTCTTCAACGATGCTGAATAACAATCGGTTGCTGACGCGCGGTATTGTAATAACTCTTATAATTACCATAGTACTTATAGCGATAAGCTTGTCTGTCAAAATCGGCACGGTTAATGATCGTGCCGATAAATGAGTAACCTACTGAATCAAATTTTTCTTTTACCTGCTGAATAGTTCTCTTATGCACCATACCGGCTCCACAGATCAAAATGCCCGTATGAACGACTTTGGCAACAATAAGCCCATCGGGAATATACAGTACCGGAGGAACATCGATGACGACCCTATCAAATCGTTCTCCGCATTTATCCAAAAGCTCACGAAACCTTTCGGAAGATAATAGTTCTGAGGGATTAGGGGATATGGACCCCGCTGTGATCATTTGTAAAGAATTACCTTTCAAAGATTGAACGACCTCATCCAGCGTAGCTGTTCCAACAAGATAATCGGTCAATCCTTTTTCATTTCTAAAACCCAAATACCTGTGCAGAGAAGGCTTTCTTAGATCCGCATCAATCAACAAGATATTCCTTCCCAAAGTGGTCAACGAAATAGCTAGTAGCGCTGCAAGCGTTGATTTACCTTCACCAGGTATAGCGCTTGTCAACATGATGCGTCGCGACTTTTCATAAGGCATCGAAAAAAGGATATGTGTGCGCGCATTAGCGACTGAATCAGCTAAAGTAGAATTGGATTTAAGCACTTTGATCAGATCCACATCTTCTGGATGATAGCCACTAGTTCGGCGTCTAACTAAGAAATCCTTAGTCAAGGGGATGTAACCTAAAAAAGTCAGACCCATGGCTGTCGCGTCATGTTCATCGCGTATCTTTTGGTTAGAAAACTCGAATAGAAACACAAAAAAAGTACTGATAAAAAACCCTCCGAGCGTCCATAAAAGAATGCCTTTAAAACGATTGGGCTGAGAGGGGCCTGACGGAACGCGGGCTTCCTGCAATACCTTAATGTTCGTCACGTTCGTCTCGCCAGCAAGGTTCGCCTTAACATTGCTCAATATGGTTTCGGTCCTTGCCTTGATCTCATTTTCAATAATACCCAGACGCTGATTTAAATCGAGAATTATCGGATGTTCGGATTTGTATCGCTGTGATAATTCGGTCAACTTTGAAAGAATCCCTAGCTTTTCACTTCTAAGCTGCTGGATCTGAGGGTCATTGGAGACATTCACTAACGATGAAGCAAATTCCTGCTTACTGAACCCAGACAGATTATCTCCCGATGCGCCCCCGGCTTGCAAAACAGGATTCGGATTTGAGACTTTCTGATCATCTGGCAGGAATTTTAAAATCTGCTGTCCGATGAATGCGCCTTCACGCTTACTTTCCCTCACAAAGACCTCGGCGAACTTATTAGCTACTTTGGCAGCGACCTCAGGATCGCGATGGGTCACGGATAACGATAGGATCCTTGTGTCATGCACATGCTCGGCATTGACCGTATAATCGGCTACGTTGCCTCCAAGCTCTTTGATGGCCTCTTCTTCGACTTCCATACCGGTCAGAATAGCCAATTGTGTGCCGTAATATTCCTCCTCTTGGCCATACGTAGGCGTTTGGACATCTTGATGGGATGATTGCTGGATAGGGTTATCGGCCGGGTAAGCTAAGATCGTGGTCGTAGCCGTATAAAGATTAGGCAGACTAAAAAAATGGAAAGCCGATACGATAAAAAAAACCGTCGTAATAGCTCCGATGATCCATGCGTGTGCCAAAAAAACGTACCAATACTCCAACCAATCATTGGACGGCATCTCATCCGACATCATGATTGCAGAATTCTTGGCTAATTCATCATTATCTGGCATATCGATTCTTAAAAATAAGATTCAGGCACAATAATAAGATCCCCTTCTTCCACCTCAAGATCCTTCACACCGCCGCCCATGATCCGCCCGGCATCCACAAATAAAATCTGCTGCTTACCATCTTTACCATTGCGTACGATCTTTATTCTGTTAGTCGCAGCTGAAGGTGAAAAACCTCCGGCTTCGCCGATCAGGCGGATCAACGTCAACTTTGGGCTATAGAAATAATTCCCCGGCTTTGCTACCTGCCCTAAGAGGGTAATATAATTCTTTGCAACTTCTTTCTTAACTTCTTCCTTACTCCTGAAATCCACAAATATAATGTCCCCTGATCTCAGGATCACATCATCGGCTAGTCCTTGAATTACCTTATCAACGTCAACTTCCAAAGTCTCTTTTTTTCCGTCACCATTGGTTCTGACAATACGGACATTTTTAGTCGACGCATCAGGAGTAAAGCCCCCGTTCTGAGAGATCAATTTTAAAAGCGTAAGGTGATGTGTCAAAATATAATTGCCCGGCTTGTTGATCTGACCAAGCATCGAAACAGATTTAGTAGAGCTTTCTGTGATCGTAATCTCAATTTGAGGATTTGTAACATATTTTTCATTCAATTTGTCATAAAGGAACTGTTTGAGTTCTTCTAGCGAAAGCGATTGAGCATAAACCTCACCGAGCAACGGATAATTGATCTTACCTGAAGAGTTCACGCTGAAAACGCCGGAGAGATCAGGCTCTTTATAAACTTGAATGTTCAATTTGTCCCCCGTGTCGATAATATCGCTATCAAAACTAGTTGCTCCAGCGTCGCTATAATTCATCAAAGACTCTGCTTTGGTTGCTGGAGATGGGGTTATCATGCTCATGATCTCTGATTTCAAATCTTGTGAGTTATCCGATTTTGTATTTTGAACTTTGGCTAACACATCTTGAATAGATGGGACTGTAGGAACGCTTGCGGGCAAAGATTTTTCTGATATCGAACGTTGAGGCATTTCAGAGAATGTGACCTGTACCCGCGGATTCACCAAATACTTCTTGCCGAGACTATCTGTCAAAAAATCCTTCACCTCTCCCAAAGAAAGCCCCTGAATATAAACGGCTCCCAAAAGCGGGTAGTTAATATCCCCTTGAGGACCTACGACAAAAACTCCGCACAAGTCATTTTCTCCTGCCACTTGAATATTAAGTTTATCCTGCGGTTGGATTGTATATTTCTCTGCATTCTGTATTGTAGCAAAATTTTGTCCGCTATTGGATTGAATTCCGGATTGCATATCAGCTGCATAAGCTATCGTAATACCTAAAATAAAAAATGAGTTTAAGAACGGGACAATCATCCCCTTCGTTCGAGCGCTAATCAGCATAATAGCTCAGACTATTAAAATGTGTTTCTCTTTATGTTTACAGCAATATGATGTTATATTTATATAACTTTTTTTACTAAAAAATTACAACAGTTTACAATTATTACACAAAAGACAAAAAATGGCAACAATTGGCTTAGATTCAAAAATTTAAGACTTTGGTCGTTTAACTTAATCTGCTATGAATTAATATCCTGCTCTATCAGATGCAATAAATTATTCATTTGATTCCAGCGGTGAGTTCGAACTAATCGTTTCGCCTGTATTCGATCCGCGAGTTCAGCGCAAAGTAAAAAATGCTTGCCGAGCGCATCATTTTTCATAGTCTGCAACGCTCCGCAAGAGTGCCGGACCAGTTCAATTAAAGTATCATGCTTATCAAGATCGCGAAGCATCTGCTGATGACTTTTTGAGAAGATATAATCCGATGAAATCTGTTTTTTATTCAATAAAAGGGCCAGTGAGGGCACGGAATAATACACAGAAAGGATGGGCGAAGCAAAAAATCAGGTATTTTAACCAGCTTTTTCGTCCAAAACGCAATTCAAATTGCCATTTGGAAGGCAAAAATTTAATACGTAATAGCTTTATTTTACCTCTCCATCCCGGATAACTTAGCCAAGTCCGCAAATAATTCGCCGGCTTTTTTTTTAGTTCCAAAACATTTTGATAATAAAAATTTAATTTTTTTTCCGCATAGGAGGTTGGACGAAGTTTACAAACTATTTCTTCCGGAATGCTTTCGAGCCCACTTTTTCTGACGTAAGACAACCCATAAAAAACTGTTGGGCCTAAGTGAAGGTTTTTCACTGTTGAAGCCCAGTGGTCCCAATCAATTTTATGGGATTCTTTATCCAAAAAAAATTTGAGGTCTTGTAAAAAAATAGAATTTATTTCTGTGCGATGCGCTATCGTATAAGCGATCAAATAGGTCAAAGCATCTTCGGAATGCATCAATTTTAATGCTTTGCCTTCATTTGTCGCATAAAGCGATGAACGCTGCCAAACCGGCCGCGAGTCCGGCATGTACCAGACATTCCAAACGATATCTAAAATGATAAAAGAATTGGGGTCATAGTAGCTAAGGTTCTCATCAGCGGACCATTGCAGATCTTTATGCTCCAGCAACCGCTTCACTTTTGGGATGTCTTTTTTATGGATGAGGAGATCAATATCAGTCATCGGGCGCATTCCCAGCGAGGGATAAGCGCGTATTAAAAGATCCATCCCTTTTAAAGGTAAAAGATCAACGTTCTCCATCGCTAGATCGCTTTCGAGCTCCAAAAGGAAATCAAGCCTCCTGCGGTTTCGGGTAAGCACACGTTCGTAATCCAAGTGGTTCGTGGAAAAAGTTTCTTCCAAAAATGGTTTAGCGGAAAGCAAGGGATCCTTCCTTTCGAGCTTTCTCAAAACACCAGTTAAAAAAAGCTATGCCGCAAAAAAATAAAACGGCCGAAAAAAGCGCCAGTGTGATCATCTCCGCCTGCAGATCATGAACAGAGGCACCGATTAGAACCGCCTTTCTTATCGCCTGAAGCGCATAGGTCATCGGCATCCATAAAGAAACCTTTTGAAGCCACAGCGGCAGAAGCGTAACAGGAAAATAAACGCCTGCAAGAAAACGAGAAGCGGCATTGAACAAATGCGTGAAAGGATCACCTCTTTTAAGCACGAGCAATGCTCCTCCTGAAAAAAGCCCAAAACTTCCAAAAACGACCATCGACAAGACCAGAAGAAGCAAGAAAACCGGGATGTTAACCATAGGTAAACGTATCTTAAAAAATAACAACCCCATCAATAAAAACACAAATACCCGACAGGAGCTTGAAACGAATGTCCGAATAAATCCCGTGAACATGAATACACCAAGAGAGGTCGGGGTCACAAAAATGGCCTCAAGCGTTCCGTCGCCCTGCTCCTTCATGATCGTACCAGTGAAGCTGTTCGTACCGGCCATACAAAACCCTGCGACAGCAATACCAATAAGCACGAATGGAAAATACTCACCGCCATATTCACTAAGAAACGGGGCTGCCTGCGGCCCGATCATGCGCCCCACAAAAAAGAAGATCAAGAGCTGTGCTGTCATCGCTAATAAATCGGTAAAAAATGCGGTTTTGTAACTTAATGCTTCGAGCGCATCGCGGTATATGATCGCAAAAAATTTTCTAAAAAACATACTGATCCTCGATGGTCACACGCTGAAAGATATCTTCCACTGATGCCTCATTGTTCCCTAAAATATTTCTTAGATCGCTCAATCTTCCGCTTGCCCTGATCTTTCCCTGATCCAAGATTACAATCCTATCGGCGACCGTTTCGGCCTCATGGACATCGTGTGTGGCGAAAAAAAACGCGCATCCTTTCTCGTTACGCATTGTTTTGATCAATTCCCTCAGCCGGTTTGCTACATTAGGATCCAAACTTCTAGTCGGTTCATCCATCAGGATCAATTTTGCATCGCTCAAAAATCCACGCGCCAGCGCCAGACGAAATTTCATACCCGTCGAACATTCCTGGTAGCGTTTGTCCAGATCGAGGTCAAGAAGCTCGGCCGCCTGTTTGATCTTTTGGCGGATGCGATCTCTTGAAAGATTGTAAAGAATTCCAAAAAACTCGAGATTTTGACGTCCTGTAAGCCGCCAGTAAAAACTCTTCTCTTCACCCAGCACTAGACTCACGCACTGTTTAGTTTTCGCAAGATCTTTGACCGTGTCAAAACCGCAAATATTAACGTTACCACTGTCCGGAGTCATAAGACCGGCTAAAATTTTTATGAGGGTCGTTTTGCCTGCGCCGTTAGGCCCAAGCAAAGTGATGATTTCGCCTTTCTCGATGCGTAAATTTACACCGTTGAGAGCCGTTGTTTTTGGCTTCATAGATGAATTCCGAAAAAGCCAGTCCAATAATCCCGTGCCGGCTGAGTAGGTTTTTGTTAGATTTGTTGCTTCAATCACCGCTAAGTTCACAATATCCTTTCAATTCGTGACACAGTTTTTCTGCAAAGCGTGAAATCTCTGCTTTGAAATTCGTAATTTTTAGACGGTCATGAAGCCATACTTTGCCTGAAGCAAATTCAAAAGTCGCCGCATAACGTCCTGCCAATTGCGCGACAAGGATTGAACAGTCTTTACCATTTTTTAGACTTTCCTTTAACGCAATCATCGAACCTTGCGTGAGCTTTTTCTGAACAGGAATCAATCGGTAGCAATCCAATGGACCAACCTGAGCTTTAGAACCGATCGAATAGTGAACGTTTTTATTCATAAAAAATAAAATGATCTGATTAAAGATCAGGATCCGGTTGATCAAAACAAATACATCAAACATTAATTCACGACACTTATTCTGAATAGTTTCTAAATTTATATTCAAATGGATCCAAAAACGATCGAATAGTTGTAGTTTTTTCTGGGTTTTCGAAGGACAAAAATGGTTTTTGCCTCGAATGATCGAATTGACTTTGCCCAAAATATCGTTTTGCCGAATGAAATGTTCACCTCCGATACTACTCGTCCGTATCCGGCCATTCAAATGAATCTCTGAGATGCGGTGGCAAATTAACCTGTTATTTTGACGAAAAACAACAAGATCTCCTACTTCGTAATCTTGGATTCTCGAAAGCTCAATGCAGTCATTGTTCCTTAACGTAGGAAACATGCTCCAACCAGCCGTCTTAAAAGTAAGCGACAGATCGGAATCCTCTGTTTGTATTATTTCTTGCAAGGAAAATCTTCCATCTGATTCCGTGGATTGTAACAGATTGATCATGGGTACAGCGCAGCGAAGTTGGCACCGCCCTCATTAAAAAACGCTGGTATGCTTGAACGCAACCAATAAAACAATCTTAAAATCAACCAGCCCATCCGGCTACAGACCCTCATCAGATCGTCTTATGAATGACCGCTGTCTTATGAAGAGTGGCGGCTTCTTTAAAACGTGGGAGGCATACGCTCATGTCGCCTGTTTCGAGCCAGGCATCGCTACGACCTTGCTGGCAAAACGACCGGACGTCACAGCCAGGACAATGATAATTTTCATTGGGTTTAGCTTCTCGGACCAATTTCTGAAGTATTTGCCAGCCTTCTTTGACGGTACCGCAGCGCAAGTCATAATTCGGTGTTGGAAAAGAAACGCAAAAGTTCATTTTTCCGTAGGGAGTCACTGCGAACTGTTCCTTACCGCAAGCGCATTCAATAAAATCCGTTGAAAATTGCTTTTCTTCAAAAGGAGGTTTTTCCAAAGCCTCTGGACGTAATCTTTTTAAAATATCCATTTTTTCACCCGCATTAAGATTGTACTGCAACGGTTCTTGATTACCATCTTGGCGAGGCTCAATTTCAAGATAAAAGCGAAACGGAAATCCCATACTTTCGACAAACAGTTTGGCGGTCTCGGCTTCATGTTTATTCAAAGTTAATAGAGGAATTCGAATGTGGACATTCAAAGAGGATTTTGCAAGCGCCACGATTCCACGCAAGAAACGCTCATAAGAGTTCGCTTGACGAGTGACCTTTTCAAATGTGGACGGAGTCGTTCCATAAATCGAAACGACCATGTCGCGGATCCCTAATTCATCAAGCCTTTTAACGATCAAGTCTGTTAACAGGCTCGCATTGGTAAAAATGTCGATTAAAAGCCCTAATCGCTTGGCATGCTCGAGAATTTCTAAAATATCAGGACGTGTAAATAATTCCCCGCCTGTAAAAATGATAGATAAAACACCCAAGTCTGCAATTTCATTTAAGATTCGATGTATTTCTTTTGTTGAAAGCTCTTCAGGCCGCGCCTGATGTGTGGGATTATAACAATGTACGCAGCGGAAATTGCAGCCATAAGTTAACTCAAATAAAACTTTTGAAGGTATCTTTTCGGTCTTTGAACCTAAAGCGACGGATTGATAGAGAATATTCTCGTTTAAAATTTTCATTAAATGACTCGCATTAAAAAAAAATTTCTGTTAGGAAGTCAACGATATCCGAAGATTTACAAAATAAAAGTTCAAGAGAACCAAAAGTAGTTGCCAGTTCCTCAAAAAAACGAGTTGTTTTATCCATTCCCATCACGGTCCAATGGGGCAAGTAGGCCTCTTGAAATAAAGTGGCCATCATTACTCTGGTCGACATTTTATTTAACATATGCTTTCCCTGCCCATGGCCGATTTTAAAAATCTGTCTCATTCGACCCTGTGCACCCGAATAAAGAAAACTTGAACCGGGCCATGGAGTACCATATGCTTTAAACTCGTCGCCTTCCCGCCGGATGATCACGCGCTCATCATTGAGAACTGTATATCCTTTATTCAGAAAAAAATTTGCCGCTGTTGATTTACCGGCACCGGAAGGGCCAAAAAAAACAAGCACTTCATTTTCTGCCAATATTGCGGAGCTGTGAAGCATCACGCCGCCATCTCTAGCAAGTTTCTCCTGAAGCACAAATTCGAGAAGCGGACTGATAATAGTGGCAGGCCCCCAACCGCCGCGCGCACTACCTTTCATGCGGGTTTCTTTGACGGTCACTTCAACCTCTGAAAGATCATGCGATATGGCCGCTTGCAAAAAAAGCCGGCCATTCTCTGCACGGCAACTTTCAAATAAATAACCCTTAGGCCCATTATCATAAAGTTTCCAATAACCTATTCCGGAATCAAAGATCAAATTTTCATTATTAAGCACTGCTAGTTTTTTAACGATATGGACTTTAACAGTGATATCTGAATTCGCTGTTTCATTAGAAAGAAATGGTTCAAATCTAGCAAGAGGCCAAAAAAAGCAGAAACGATCTCTAGGCTCTTCTATTGAAACTTTATAGCCGCCAATCCCCAATGAAATCAGCATTTGGACTAGTCTTGAAATAAGCGTTTAAGATGGAGGGTTTGCATTATTGGTCCCTCCTCCATTTTTACATCCACCGCTGGTGCACTTGCCATTTCCGCCGGATGTAGAATTGGACCAATTAGTATTGCAACTAGTAAGCACAGCCTGTTCTTGCCTTAACGGGACCTCAAATATTTGAGGCGTAATGTACTTCTTTTTATCCGGCATAGCCACTCTCCTCTTTTTTTAACGGGTGCATTTGTGTTTTACCTGTTAACCGCGACGCTTTTAAAAAAGCTACATCACATTCATAAGGATTCGCCCTCTGGGGGTCTTTGAATTCCCAACGCGCAGAGGTCGGCTTTTTGTTGCAAAATGAGAATAGCGAACAATCCCGGCAAGGTGTGTTTGTTTCAAACCTGAGCGAGCGAACTTTCTCAAAAACCTGTGAGATAGCCTCCTTTAAAGAATATTCTCGAAGAGAAGCTCTGGCCTCATATTCCAACCCGCAGGTGCCAAGTTCCGCCCATGCGTTGATATGGATCGCATTAGTCGCGCAAGTACAGCGATAAAGTCGGTTTGGAATAGTGCTGTAAACAGAGTCTGAGTCAAGACATTCATCTTCCTGAAATACCTCTGATCCAACCTGCAGATCGACCGCTTCCTCAGGAGAAAGCCTCAATTTCAAAGGCTCAAGATCGCCGGTTAATCTTGGATAAAGAGCTGTGGTTGGATGAAAGGAAATCCCAAAAGATTCGACATATTCCTTTATGTACGGCAGCTCTTTCTTGTTCCAATTCATCCCGATCGTTTTCATCCGGAAAGGCAAGCCGCTCGCTTTCAAGAGTTCCATGCTCTTGAGAAAATGACGAAACGACCCTTTGACTTGCGTAAACCAATCAAAACTCTCTTCGGTTATCGAGTGACATGAGACATCGATAAAAAACGGCGGTTTATCTTTTAATTTGTTGATCACCGATTCAGTGATCATGGTGCCGTTGGTATAAAGCGTCAAAATAAAACCTTTAGCCCACGCGTAATCATAGATCTCAAAGAAATCCTTTCTCATCAACGCTTCGCCGCCGGTGAAGTTAAGCCATAAGATCCCCAACGCCGCCATTTCATCAAGAATCCTTTTAACCTCCGCCAATTCCATTTCTTTAGGGAAATACTCCTTACGATTGAAAGGGTCGGTATAACAATGACGGCAATGGAGATTGCAGCGGTAAGTAAGTTCCATCTGCGCTTTGATCACGCATTCTGTGCCGGCCTTCTCATGAATGTTAAGACTAAAATCACCATATTCCATTTTGGAGATCTTATTCGGATTTAAGATCATAACAACCCATAAATTTCCGTTTTTACCGCTTCATTGCACTTTGCCGGACAAGGAAAATCTTGAAGAAATCGATAAAAACCTTCTTTGAATGAGCCTGAGCGCAGGTCATAGCTCGCCAAGCGGTTACCCGAACAGCGTTGAAGCTGCCCATAGGCATCAATGTGAAAATTTTGCCTCGCGCTTTGACAAACAGGTACAGGAGACTCTTTTTTGCAACAAGCCTCTTTCCAAATAGCCGGATCCTGCCGGTGGATCGTTTCAAGTTCTTGCTCGGAAAGCTGATATTGAAAAGGCGCTTCACCTCCGTCGATGGCCATCCGTATTTCTTCGCCGAGATGATAAACCACAGGCCCCAGCTCTTTAGAGAATTTCTTGATCGCCAGAACTTCATCCTTGTTGACCGTCATCGCCACACTTTTTAAGACAAGCGGAATGCGGCGCTCCAGAAGCAAACGGATCGCTTCCAGGCATTTATGGTAGGAACCAGCCCCCTTTGTGATCGCTTCAAAGGATCGTTCGGTAAGACCGTGAAAACTGATTTCGATGCGCTCGGGCGGATTTATAGCAAAGCGATCGGCGATCTTTTCAGTGATCAAGGTTCCGTTAGAAAATATGATGATAAGAAAGCCTTTTTCTTTCGCGTAATCATAGATCTCAAAAAAATCAGGCCTTGCGAAAGGTTCGCCTCCGGTGAGCGTCAGCTCAAGACATCCCGCCTCAGCAAGCTCGCCCATGATCCGAAGTATCTCCGCCGTAGACAGCTCTTCTTTGATCTTTTGCGGCGTATTAAAACAATCGGTGTAGCACATCACACAGCGCAAATTGCATCGACAGGTGATTTCCCATTGGCAGTGAAGTGGATAATGGCTGGGAATTTTTAGATCTATTTTATCCATTCTTCCATTTTTTAGAATTAAGAAATGGCTTCTTGAATAGCCTCGATGCTCAAAAGATCCTGGACCAACACTGACGTATCTTGCTCAAGTTGCTCGAGTGACACATCGAATACCTGCGTGAGATCATTCAAAATGCGGTTTATGGAGCATTGGCCGTCCAACCGGTTCCAAAAAGCGGCCGCTGTCTCATTTAAGACGTAAAGACTGTTCACTTGATTCAGTTTTTTTCGGATCGGGATCAATAAAGACTCACCGGCTATCTGGCGGAAGACAAAATTGGGATTTTTTGAAAAGATCAGATCTTTCGTATCCATGAGACCCCCTGTAAAGATTATTGTACATAATGCGTCTCATTTCATCTACATAATTATGACGTTGAGCCATGACTTTTTTCTGCCAAAAACCTGCGCAGTCCAAATAATGACAGCGGGATCACGACAGGAAATACGACAAATAATATCCGCCCAAGATTCATGCTGAAAATAAAAATGACAGCAAGCATAAATGGAATTAACCACTTCCATCGACGGTGCTCTATCGGCAATTCAGGAAATGTTAATGAAAAAAACGCCGGCAACCAAAGCAACCCGAATGACGAAAAAAGATCTATCAGCCTATTCACGTGAGTAAAAGTATCAATAAAATAGCGCGCTGAAACTAAAAGCATATTCGTTAGATTGGGTCTGGGTAAGACAATGGCGCAATGACAAATCGAATAAGTTACAATCCCGGGGATAAGCACATATAGCATTTTCGATCTAAGCTTATGTTCTGAAAAAAGAAGCGCTGGGATCACCAAAAAAACAGATTCTTTCGCAAAAATGCCCAATAAAAAACCAACAAAAAGCAGCCATCTATTTTCGACTTGAATAGAATAAAAACAGATCGCCAAGAAAAAATACGAAGCCGCATCGGGCAAAGGTAGGCCCGCATTCTGGACCACAGG
Organism: uncultured Planctomycetia bacterium; assembly: GCA_964642015.1. Taxonomy (GTDB): domain Bacteria; phylum Omnitrophota; class Gorgyraeia; order 2-02-FULL-51-18; family 2-02-FULL-51-18; genus CAZXLF01. The sequence goes on along the minus strand of CAZXLF010000002.1, from coordinate 54,445 downwards.
CCTTGCCGAATAAAATAAAAGGCATCCGGCGACAGATTCCCAATTTGAGAACTTAGCCTGTTTTAAGTAGTAAAAAAATACTATTCCCGCGGCTGTGAGAAAAAAATAATTAACGACTCCGAATTTTACTATTGCCGTCCATGATCCGGATAATTCGTGGTCTTTAGCAAAAAAAGACGGCGGAAAATCAGGCAAGGACCGTGCCAAAAAAGGGACTAAGACGCGGCGTCCTTCATAGCGCTGGACGGGTTCTCCTTTGTACATTGATAGGTAAATTTGCGTGTCCAGATTTCCCATTGCCGGAGACAAAGAAAAATTCTGAATATTTGAATAAACAATGCTGTAGCTAACTGTAGCGCATAAAAAAAAGATCCCAAAAAAAATAGAAATATTTAATGAGTTGATTTTTTTATTCACGGTTTTTTGATAGCCTGCAATCATTCCTCTTTAGACAGATTAACGCCTCGTCGTAACACTCTTTTTGGGACAAAATTGGCTGATCTTGCAACGGCTACAAAACGGCGAGACCGGAACACATAAATTCTGTCCATACGCCACGAGAATGTCATTGAAAATGATCCAATAGCGTTTCGGCAGGATTTTTCTTAAAGCCATCTCTGTTTCTTCCGGGGTTTTTGTTTTGACCAAACCCCACCGATTAGAAATGCGATGGACATGCGTGTCAACACAAATGCCCAATTTATTATAGCCGACCGTCACGACAAGATTCGCTGTTTTACGGCCGACGCCTTTCAGCGTTAAAAGCGTATCAAGATCGTCCGGCACGCGACTATCAAACTTTTCTATCAAGGTCTTGCAAATATCCAGAATATTTTTGGCTTTCGTGTGATAAAAACCCACTGGATAAATTGCTTTTTCAATTTGCGAAATGCTTAAATTCACCATTTTTTCAGGCGTGTCCGCCAAAGCGAACAAGCGATGGCTGGCTTCTTCAGTTGTCTTATCTTTAGTGCGCAAACTTAAAACCGTCGAAATAAGGATCTTAAAAGGCGCGTTTTTGGCAGTAACAAAAGTGCCGACGATAGGCGCCTTCCATTGGACGACTTCTTTCTTGAGAATCTTTAGTATTTCGGGCAGGTCTCTCATGATCTGATTCTTCATGGGAAAGATTATATCGGAAAATTATGCTTTTTCCATGAATTCCAGCTGCTTGACCTATCCGTTTGGCCGGTGCTATAGTTAACTTGTTTATGATGAATAACTTACTGGAATCTCTATCCGCTCTTGTTTACCCTGTTGAATGCGCGATTTGCAGCATTTCTATGGCTCCAAATCCTCCTTTAGGGGTCTGTGGAACTTGCCAGGCCAAAGCAAAGCTTATCAATGCACCTCATTGCATAAGCTGCGGTCGGACTTTGGCGCAACCAGCTGTCCGATGTACTGAATGTCAGGATGAATCCTTCGCTTTTGATCGCGCATACGCTTGCGCAGTTTATGAGGGGCCAATGCGTCAATTGATACATTTGTATAAATTCGAGAATAGAAAATATTTAAAATATTACTTCATAAAATTAATGCGCGAATTTATCGAGAAATATCTGATCAAAACGGATTACGATATAACACTAGCCGTTCCCATATCTAAAGAACGATGGCTGGAAAGAGGATTTGATCAATCAGAGCTGATCTCTTCGGAAATAGCCAAGCATTGCGGAATATCCCATTCATCCGGCAATTTGATCCACATTCATCCGGGTGCTCCTCAATCACTTTTAGCCAAGAATCAGCGTAAAATGAATGTCAAAGGCGCTTTTTTGGTCAGGAACAGTGACGAGTTCCATTCTAAACGCCTTTTATTGATCGATGATATATTGACAACCGGTTATACCGCTTCCGAATGCGCTAAAACCTTAAAAAGATCGGGCGCCGCCTCAGTGACCGTTCTGACACTAGCTCGGGGGGAGTAAAATTTTGAAGCTATTAAGAAACTATATTTTGGCCGAATTTTTTACGCCGTTCTTTTCCTGCCTTGTATCACTTATTTTTGTGATGCTACTCGGGCGCGGTCTGGTCCAAATGGCCGATCTTATCTTCAATAAAGACGTCGACATCATTCTGATCCTGAAACTTTTATTTTATTCGTTTCCTTATCTTTTAACGTTCATCATCCCTATTTCAGTACTCGTGGCTACGCTGCTTTCTTTTGGAAAACTTTCTTTGGATAATGAGATCATGGCTATACGCGCAAGCGGTATCAGTATCGTCAGATTAGTCTCGCCTCTTATCGTTTCGGTATTGATCCTGTGTTTATCCTCTTTTCTCTTGTCGGATCAGATCGCCTCGGCCAGTCTCCACGCGTACCGGCAATTGCTAACTCAGATAGGTATCGAAAGCCCGCAGGCCGCACTGGAAGAAGGAGTATTCATAAAAAAATTCAAGAATTTCGTCATATTCATTTACGAGATTGATAAAAATAAACTCAAAGGCATCCGCATCTATCAGCCGCAGGAAGGAAAGCCTACCCGGACGATCATCGCGCAAAAAGGCGAGCTGATATCGGTCCCTGAAATGAACATGATCAAACTAAAATTGATCCACGGCGTCAGCGATGAGCCGGATCCGAAAGATCCCGCGAAACTTTTTAAGTTGAACTTTAAGACCTACGACCTTCCATTGAACATTTCCAACATTAAACAACCGCAGGAAATATCGAAGAAACCCAAGGACATGATGATCCGGGAACTCAGGGACGAGATCGATCGACTCGGAAAAGAAGGGATCAAAGCGACTTACCCGCTTTCTGCCGAGATACATAACAAGATCGCCATTGCATTTTCAAGCCTCGCCTTCCTATTAATAGGTATCCCTTTGGGCATCACGACACGCCGGAGCGAAAAATCCATCAGCTTCGGCATCAGTCTCGGCTTAATGACGCTTTATTGGCTTCTGCTTATTGGCGGAAAAACATTGGCCCAAAAAGGCATGGCACCGCCATTTTTGGCGCTCCAATTCTCGAATTTCTTGGTCGGAGGACTGGGTGTGCTTCTATTTTACAGATTGGCTAAACACTGATGCGTATCGTCGATAGATATTTGATCAGGAATTTCATTTGGGCATTTTTATATTGCCTGGCGCTTTTTTCCGTTTTGTTTGTCATTATCGATTCATTCAACCACCTCGATGATTATATTCACCATAATGTCTCTTTGCGGATCATCCTCACCTATTATTATTACTTGTTTCCATCGATCTTAGTTCAGATCGTGCCCATCTCTGCGCTGGTTTCAATATTATTCGGGCTCGGCAATCTGAGCAAACATAATGAGATCATAGCGCTCAAAGCAAGCGGCGTCAGCGCCTTTCATATTTTGTCGCCTTATATTTTTATTGGTATCTTGATCAGCTTTGCCATATTTTTGATCAACGAGATCGCCGTGCCTCAATACACGCTCACGTCAACAGCGATCATGGATGGCTTGATACTGAAAGGCAAAAAAAATCTGGAAGAGCGGGCGCTTAAAAACGTCACGTTATACGGAAAAGAAAAACGGATTTATTTCGCGAGAGAATATGAGATCGCGGCACAAACCCTGTACGATATCATCGTGATCGAGGATAAACAGGGGCAAACCGCCAAATCCAAACTTACCGCTCAAAAAGCTGTCTACGAAAAAAATCACTGGGTCTTCTATGAAGTCATGAAATACGAAATGGATAACCACGGCGATATGGTCGGTGAGCCTACTTTTTCATCGAAACTCGAACTCGATCTTCCTGAAAAACCTCAGGACTTCATCAATGAGGGTTCGCAAGTGGAGTTCATGAACGCCAAGCAGCTCAAAGATTATATCCATAATCTGAAAGGAACAAGCCAGAAATTAGTGCGGAAGCTCTGGGTAGATTTTTACCAGCGCATCGCATTTCCGTTCATCAGCCTGGTCGTGATCTTGATCGGTGCGCCGCTAGCTGTGCGAAGTGAACGAGGCAGTGTCATGCGAGGCTTAGGGACAAGCTTTGTGGTGGTGATCCTCTATTATGGGATCAATTCGATCTTCATCGCGCTGGGACGAGGCGGATTCATCGAACCCCTCATCTCAGCGTGGGCCAGCAATCTTTTCTTTGGTCTGATCGGGATCTATTTGATATCTAAAACGGCTTAGGTGCCGGATTCCCAGGCTGAAAGATAAGCTTCCTGCTCTTTAGTGAGCTTGTCGATCGTCACACCCATGCTTTCAAGTTTGATCCTGGCGATCTCTTTGTCAAGCTCTTCGGGCACGCGATAGACTTTTTTCTCAAGCGAATCGTGGAATTCAGAGACCCATTCGGCTGAAAGTGCTTGATTGGCAAAGCTCATATCCATCACCATCGCGGGATGCCCTTCGGCGGCGCTCAAATTCACCAATCTTCCCTCAGCCAGCACATAGATCCTTCGGTTATTGGGCAACGTGAATTCCTGGACACAATCACGCATGGCGCGCACTTTACGCGCGACCTTTTTCAGATTCTTGATGTCGATCTCCACATCAAAATGGCCTGAATTGCAAACAATCGACCGGTCGCGCATTTTAAGAAAATGCTCTTTACGTATGACGCTTGTATTTCCTGTGACCGTCACAAAGATCTCGCCTTCCTTGACCGCATGCTCCATCGGCATCACATGAAAACCGTCCATGACCGCTTCAAGTGACTTTAAAGGATCAGTCTCCGTCACGATGACCTTGGCGCCCATGCCACGCGCGCGAAGCGCTACACCTCGGCCGCACCATCCATATCCGCAAACCACCACGCTCTTACCGGCAAGCAGTATATTTGTCGCGCGGATGATGCCATCGATCGTCGATTGGCCTGTGCCGTAACGGTTATCAAAAAAATGTTTCGTTTGAGCGTCATTGACGGCCACGATCGGAAATAAAAGCTTGCCCTGGGCTTCAAGACTTCTGAGGCGAATCACACCCGTTGTCGTTTCCTCGGTGCCGGCAAAAATATTCCGTTTATATTTAGCGGGCTCTTTATGAATGGCCGAAACCAGGTCCGCGCCGTCATCCATTGTGATATGAGGGCTATGCTCCAATGCCGCATAGATATGGGAATAATAACTTTTTGTGTCTTCGCCTTTTTTCGCGAATACCGCGATGCCATAATCTTTTACAAGAGACGCCGCCACATCATCCTGAGTGCTTAAAGGATTGGAAGCTACGAGCACCGTATCCGCTCCCCCGGCTTTCAAAGCGACCATCAGATTCGCTGTTTCACAAGTCACATGCAGGCATGCTGAAAGTTTAAGCCCTTTTAACGGCTTTTCTTTCTGGAACCTTCTTGTGATAAGCTCAAGTACTGGCATCTGAGTGGCCGCCCATTCGATGCGTGATTTGCCCTTGGGAGCCAGTTTAATATTAGTAATATCGTATTTCATCGTGCCCTTCCTATTTTATTTAAGCTTGCCAGAAGCGATTGATCTTTGAAAAATTCTACGCAATGCCTTTTCGAAGCGCGGAAACCTTATCCAATTCTTCCCAGGAAAAACCTTCATCGTTGCGTCCGAAATGGCCATAGGCAGCGGTCGCGCTGTAAATAGGCCTGCGCAATTTCAGATCACGGATGATCCCTGCGGGGGTGAGGTCAAAATGCTTTGAGATCAATTTACTGATCTCCTCGTTAGGGATCTTTCCTGTATTATAGGTATTCACCATTACCGAAACAGGTTCGGCAATGCCGATCGCATAAGCGATCTGGATCTCGCATTTGTCGGCGAGCTTCGCTGCAACGATGTTTTTAGCAATATATCGAGCCATGTAAGACGCAGATCTATCCACTTTTGTGGGATCCTTACCGGAGAAAGCGCCTCCGCCGTGCGCGCCATATCCACCATAAGTATCAGCGATAATTTTACGGCCGGTAAGCCCCGTATCGGCCTGAGGTCCGCCTACTTCAAAACGGCCGGTAGGATTGATATAAAATTTGGTCTTTTTATCAAGATAACCGGAAGGGATCACTTTTTCGATCACGAGTTTCTTCATATCAGATGCGATCTCTTTGAGCTTTGCCTTCGGGCTGTGGTGGACACTGATCACTACCGTATCTACACGAGCAGGCCTTTCATTCTTATACTCAATAGTCACCTGAGATTTTCCGTCGGGCCTTAGGTAAGGCAGTGTTTTACTTTTGCGGAGCTCTGAAACGCGACGGGTCAGCTTATGCGCTAATGAAATTGCCAAAGGCATATACTCCGGCGTCTCATTGGTCGCATAACCAAACATCATCCCTTGATCTCCAGCGCCCCCCACATTCACACCCATCGCAATGTCCGGTGACTGTCCTTGAATAGAGGTGACCACCGAGCAGGAATCAGAGTCAAATCCATAAATAGGGTCATCATATCCGATCCGTTTTACCGTGCTTCGCGCGATCTTCGGGATATCCGCATAACAAGATGTCGTGATCTCACCTGCCACAAAAACAAGGCCGGTCGTAACAAGCGTTTCGCAAGCTACGCGGCCATTGGGATCTTTGTCCAAGATCGCGTCCAATACCGCGTCCGAGATCTGGTCCGCCACTTTATCCGGATGGCCTTCTGTGACACTCTCTGATGTGAATAAATAATTTTGCGGTCTCATGATCTTTCCTTTTACTGATTACTTTTTATGCTGATACGCCTGGTTAGCATCTTCAAGCGCTTTTAAATTCCCGATATCATACCACATCCCTGAAAACAGAAAGCCAAAAATTTTGATCCTTCCCACAAGCCACCGTATATAATGTCCGGGGGCGTCGTTAGCAGCCTGGTCGCTCAAATACTCGTCGATCAATTTAAGGGAATCTTTTGGGAAATAGTAAATCCCCATCCCGATCAGGCTGGATTTCGGAAATTCAGGTTTCTCTTCTATCCCGATCACTTCTGATGAACTATTCACTTCCAGTACTCCGAATTTTTTGGATGCCAGGCTTGAATCTTTAATATCGTACAATCCCACGCTTACCGCCCCTCCCTTCAAACCAGCGAAGCTCTCAAAAGCGGATAGGCCGGCATCAAAGAGGTTATCGCTCGCCAACATCAAAATGTCCGACTGGATATGGCATTGCTGGATCGTGAACCGAAGATCGCCGATCGCGCCGAGACGATTATCGTTGGACGTTGTACCGTCGTTCACGATGCGGATCGGCAAACGCGATTTGGCGTTTTTCTTCCAATCAGACAGCTGATCGTAAAATTTCGCGTTCGTCACGATGATCAATTCATCCAATGATTTTAATTCATTGAGTTTGTCGCAAAGAGAATCAAGGATCGTCTGATAGCCAACGGTTAAAAGGCATTTGGGCTTATTAAGTGTCAAAGGGTATAAACGTGTCGCATAGCCTGCCGCAAGTATGACTGCTTTCATCTTTTTTCCTTGATCTATCTGGTTTTTGTTTGTGACCTTTTAGCGATCTCTTCGTTCTTTATCTTTAAATATCTGACGACTTCCTGGCCGGTGGGCAGATCCAAAGCATGCTGAGCGATCTTTTTGGACTCCTCAAAATTCATCGAACGGATGATCTTCTTGACCTCAGGAAGCATTAAAGGAGAGGTCGATATCTCATCGATACCAAGACCTATCAAGATAGGGGTCAAAACAGGATCGCCCGCCATCTCGCCGCACATGCCGATCCAAATATGCTTCGAATGGCCCGTATCGATGATGTTCTTGATAAGCCGTAAAACAGCCGGGTGAGCAGGTTCATAAAGATACGCTATCTTTTCGTTGATCCTGTCAACGGCCAAGGCATATTGGATCAAATCATTGGTGCCGATACTAAAAAAATTCACCTCCGGCGCCAGGATATCGCATGCGATCGCCGCGGATGGGATCTCGATCATAGCGCCGACTTCGATATTTTCGTCAAAATTGACCTTTTTAGAGCGAAGTTCTACCTTAACTTCTTCTAAAACTTTGTTGGCCTCTTTTAATTCCCCAAGCCCTGAGATCATCGGATACATCATGCGAAGCTTTCCGTGCGCGCTGGCGCGGAGGATCGCTCTGAGCTGTACTTTAAAGATTTCAGGCCGCGCTAAACAAAAACGGATCGCACGCCATCCCAAGAAAGGGTTCATTTCCCGAGGCATCTCAAGATGGGATAAAAACTTGTCTCCCCCGAGATCGAACGTTCTGATGATGACCGGCTTTGGAGCCATTTCTTTCACGACTTTCCGGTACGCATGATACTGCTCGTCTTCGGAAGGCAGATCCGTGCGGTTCATGTACAAGAATTCGGTACGGTAAAGTCCGATGCCGTCGGCGCCGTGCGAAAGCACGGAGATTGTTTCTTCAGGCATTTCAATGTTGGCTGATAATTCGATGCGTCTGCCATCCGAAGTTATGCATGGCAAATCTTTTAATTTTTTGAGTCCCTTACCGAACTCCTGATAGCGGATCAGCTCCTGTTTGTATTTCTGAAGCTCGCTTGCGGTCGGGTTGATGATCACGACTCCCTGACTGCCGTCCACGATCAGCATGTCGCCGCTTTTGATTTGTCTTGTGGCAAATTCAATACCGACGACCGCCGGTATCTCAAGGGATTTGGCCATGATAGCGGTATGAGAAGTGCGTCCGCCGATATCCGTCGCAAAGCCGATCACGTTCCGGCGGTGCATCACTGCTGTATCGCTCGGAGAAAGATCATACGCGATCACGATCACCTTTTCCTTCAAATCACTCAACGAAGCTCTTTGCCCCCCGACCAGATGTCTGATGATTCGGCGGCCGACGTCATTGATATCGCTGACACGTTCACGGATATACTCATCATCGATGTTCAGGAAAGACTGAATATATTTCTTAAGGACTTGGGAAAACACGTAATCACTGGTGACCTTTTCCTTCTTGATCCGGCCGATTACTTCTTCTATAAGCGCGCGGTCCTCGATGACCAAAAGATGGGCGTTAAAAATATTGCCGTGTTCCTGACCTATTTCCTGAGAAATTTTGTCTCGGATGCCCAAGATTTCCGCCCGGGTTTTAGTGAGCGCTTCTTCAAAACGCGCGATCTCCCTGGGGATCATAGACTCCTTGATGATCTTTTTGGAGATCACCATGTCTTCGCTGTCCAGCAAGAAAGCCTTGCCGATCGCAACTCCTGGTGATGCGGCGATACCTTTGATCGTTTTCATTGTTTAATCTTTCTGTCCACTATCCAATTCTTTGCCATCGTTTTCCGGGTCATGCAACAAAAAATATTCAAGCTCATCCATGGCCTGCTGGGCATCGGGCCCGCTGATCTCGATCTCGATCGTGCTGCCCTGATTGGCGGCCAACACTAAAAGTCCCATGATCGATTTTCCGTTGACACTTTCAGAACCTTTTTTTACCACAATATCCGATTCGAATTTATTTGCAATACGCACAAATATGGATGCAGGCCTGGCGTGCAAGCCTTGGGTACTGCTTATTTTAATTTTTTTTTTGATAAACATCAAACGACGCTTAGCTCCAAAACCTGTTCTAAGGTTTGTTTGGGATCTAAAACAATATTTTTTTGAAGCAAAACACCTAATTCTTGGTAGGTCTTCTCCAAACCTGATTCAGATTCCGACACCGTGTCCACGGGGACCGCGATAAGATCCATGGGTTCCTTAGAGTGAAGTTCGATCCGTATGTCCCGCCACGAATCGTTAAAAATCCATTCCCTGATCCCCTTCTGGTCGAGTCCTTTCATCGCCTGGCTGTCGCCTATAGAAAAATTGAATTCCACTCCGAATGCGCACCTTAGCACAGCGGTGCCGCGATTAGTGATTAAATAATGTGCTTTTAACGCCGAAGATCCTTTGGGAGAAATAATTTTATTCACAGTTACAGGATATTTTTTACGATCCAGAAATACTTGGCCAGTTTTCTCGAAACTCAGTTCTTTGACTCCTTTTCGGGAATGAATGGCGGCTCTATACGAAGCTGCTATAAAATCACCGGCTTCGGAATAAGAGGACTTTGCGAACTCATCCGGTATCAACGCTTCGCGAAAGAAATGATCCATGAACGAAAGCCGTCGGAAAAGATCGTAATGAAGGTGCTGTTCAAGTCCACTCTCTTTGTTTCCGAGCAATTCATGGATCGAAAGAGGTTCTGACCCGCTAGTGCCTTCAGAACTTTTTTTCATAGCCACTTCGTGATACTTTTCTTTACGCCGCTGAAGATTACACATCAAGTTCACATGTTTTGGGATAGTATCCAATTCCTCAAGCGCTCCGCCGTATGCACCGTTAAAAAAACTCACAAGATCTTTCTGCGCTATCTTCCATCGCTGACCGGATTCAAGTTTTTCAGGATAAATAAGAGCGGACTCTTTTTTAAAGCGTTTTTTATCGATCTGGCAAAGGTAATGTTCCGCCTGAATAAGATTTTCGAACACGGCTGACCGCAAATGATGCAGATAAAGGCCACCAAACACACCATGCCAGTAAGAACAATTGCACTGCGCGCGGTAAAGAGCCGCTTTGGCGGAACGCGCTTTCTCAAATGAACCGTTGCTCGAAGATATGCTCCCAACAGCTTCGCTGACCGCCCACATCCGATCACGCATATACCGGCTTTCCGGATATTTTTTCATAAAATTGTAAAAATTTCCGTCAGACCATTCCATCATTTCGCTGTAACTCGCGTGGGGGATCTTTACAACACTTTTTGGACCGAAACTTTGGCGGCAATCCTTGAACGAGCACGCTTTAACTACTTCATCTTTTTCAAGAAGTTTTAAAAATTTGTCCAGCCATTCCTCTTTATAAACCCAATCATAGGTGCCTGGCCACATGCCGAATTTTTCGCAGTCATCGGCGAAAACAAAAACATCCTGAGGTCCGGCTTCAGTCGCATGAATAAAATGAAAAGTTTCTTCGGCTTTCCTAAAGGGCATTAAATATCTCAATTGTTTCATCGAGGCAAAAAGATCTAAAGAATCTTTACCTTGTTTGGTCTGATAATATCCTTTGATCGGCGCAGCCAACCCCGCCTTTTCAAAATGCAGATCATCAAGAATAGTGAATTGAATGCCTGCTTTTTTGAGAGGCGTTACCAAATCCGGGTCCCACACGCGTTCGGTCAGCCACACGCCTTCGAATTTTTTTCCGAACAACTCCCGGATCTTTTCGGACATCATACTGATCTGGCCCTGCAAATCTTTTTTAGGGATCAATCCATAGATCGGCTCGTAATATCCGCCGCCGACAAATTCGATCTGCCCCCGATCGGACATTTTCTTGAGAAGCTGTATGAATTCAGGCCTATGTTTCTCAAGCCAATCGATCAAACTGCCTGAAAAATGGCAAGACAAAGGAATGGAAGCGTGTCTTTCAAATGCCTCAAAAAAGGGCTTATAAGATTTTTGGTACGCTTCTTCGAAAACATTATCGAAATTGCCTACCGGCTGATGCGAGTGCACGCAAATGATCAGATTCTTGTATGGTTTTACCATCAATGATTCTCTTTTTTTCTCTTTTCGTCGGTGATTTTCTTTTTTGTAGAATTAATAATATCGATGATCACTTTCGACACTCTTCTAGGATTATGTCTGATCGTGTCCACGCAGTTGACGATATTTGCTTCGATGATCGAATAGCCCAGGCTCTTCACCTTCGGAACATCCACGACAACAGGAAACGCTTCCTCCGCCTCATATTTTTTTAAAATACTCTGAGGCAAATGGCCGGTGTTCACCAACACATGGCTCAAAATATCCGGCCGAGTATGTTCAATGATCGTATTCACGTGATCAAAAACACTGAAATGATCTGTTTCATGCGGCTGAGTCATGACGTTGCATATATAAATTTTAGGCGCGCTGGTCCGCGCCAAAGCCGCAGCAAGATCTTCGATCAAAAGATTCGGCAAGATGCTCGTATACAAACTGCCGGGACCAATAACAATGGCATCAGCATTTTGTATCGCTTGAAGCGCATCTTCAGTCGCGCTGCATCCTTCCGGTTTTAAATATAAGCGCTCGATAGGATTCTTTACTTTGGAAATGTTGCTTTCGCCTTTGGTTTGCGTGCCGTCCTTATGCTGTGCCAAAAGTGTTACTTTCTTCAGCGTCGATGGCACCACACGGCCGCGGATCGCAAGGATCTTACTGGATTCTTTGATCGCCTTTTCAAAATCGCCTGTGACTTTGAGCATAGCCAAAATAAAGAGATTGCCAAAATTATGTCCTTCAAGTTCGCCGGATTCCTGAAAACGGAATTGAAACAGGTCGCTCATCATGGGTTCCGCATCAGCCAAAGCAACCAGGCAATTTCTTATATCTCCCGGAGGAGGCATATTGAATTGGCTTCTTAATCGTCCGGAAGAGCCTCCATCATCAGCAACAGTGACCACCGCTGTGATGTTCGAGGTGAATTGTTTTAAGCCGTGCAAAAGTACGGATAGCCCCGAACCTCCTCCGATCGCGACGACCTTCGCCCCTCTTTCCAGATACCTCTTCTGATACATAATGTTGACAAGCTCGTTCTCCCTTTGAGGCAAAAGTACCGTCACCACAGATTTAATGATCTTGCGAATGCTGATCGCGACAAGACCTACACCCAGCAGAACTATCAAACTTCCGCTTGTCTTTTGAGCTTCCATGACTGTCAGGACAAAACCCATCGAACACAAAATAATACCGAAGCAGCACAAAAACACCCAACGCTTCACCCGCATGCCCGGATATAACCACTTAAATAACCCCATAGATCTTTAATACCTTTATTAGAGTTTCAAAATCATAAACACACCTCACCCCGCGATTAATCTTAAAATCATTGAACGCTCCCTTGAAAGCAGGATTAGGGCTTTTTAGCGTCTTCTTCGCGGAGAAGCTTGAGAATGGCTTTTTCGTCAGTTAGAGATTTTAGAGATTCCCTGAAAAATTTATCTTTAAGTAGTCGGGATATCCGCGCCAACGCCTTCAAATGCGGTCCAGCTGAATCTTCGGGAGCGACCAACAAGAAAAATATATAAACCGGTTCGCCGTCTAAAGCATCAAAATTCACACCTTCGTGGCAGATACCGAACGCAGCGACAAGCTTCTTGACCGTATTGGTTTTGCCATGAGGGATCCCGACCCCTTGACCGATTCCGGTGCTGCCAAGCGCCTCGCGATTCAATAATGTTTTGACAAGATCTTCTTTGCTTTTTATACCTTCCGCCTTCGCCAAAAGATCCACCAACTCTCTGATCACTCCTTCTTTGTTGGAGGCCTTAATATCCGCTGTAACCGCTTTTTCGTTCAAGAAATCAACGATTTTCATGTTGTTTCGTTTCTCCTATCGACTACAAAGTATGGAGCGAGAGAAGGGATTCGGCGCCCTTCGCTCGCTTACGCTCGCTACGGGTCGGCCACTCGCCGCACTCGCTGCTTCTACCCGTCGCAGCTCATAAACTGCGGCTCACTTCGAATCCTAAACCGCTTTTATCATAAAATGGAGCGGGAGAAGGGATTCGAACCCTCGACCTCAACCTTGGCAAGGTTGCACTCTACCACTGAGTTACTCCCGCGCGAAATCTTTTAGAGTCGCCTTAACTCTTTCTCACCCATTAAATCTTGGGCGGAAGAGGACTCGAACCTCCAAGGGTTGCCCCATCAGCTCCTAAGGCTGACGCGTCTGCCAGTTTCGCCATCCGCCCGGAAAAATTTACATATATAAAAAACTATGTGCCGCGCAGGGATCGGAGCCCTCTGCTTTCGCTTCGGGTCGACCACTTGCCGCATTCGTTGCTCCTACCATCGCAACTCAAAAACGTGCGGCTCACTTCGATCCCTATTGCTATTCCAAAAAACCGTGCGCCGCGCAGGGATCGAACCTGCGACCCGCTGATTAAGAGTCAGCTGCTCTACCAACTGAGCTAGCGGCGCAAAAATCGACCCGCACTCATCCAAAAATACCGCTTTACATGAACGTGCTATTCTAGCTAAAAACCGTCATTATGACAAACTTAAATTAAGCTGCTTAAATATCGGAAATGCCTAGTGTTATTTAGTTTTATCTATGAATTTCTGGATTTATATCGAAAAAATATGCGCCCAGCAGGACTCGGCGCCTTCCGCTCACTTACGTTCGCTTCAGGTCGGCCACTCGCCGCATTTCCGCCAAACTGATTGGCGGACCCGCCTACGCTCTGCGGCGGGCACTGCTCCTAGCCGTCGCAGTTCATAAACTTGGCACTCTCTTCGAGTCCTGTGCCAATTCCTACAAAAAAATATGCGCCCAGCAGGACTCGAACCTGCGGCCTACTGGTTCGAAGCCAGTCGCTCTATCCGGCTGAGCTATGGGCGCGAAAATCCGAGGGATCCCACAATACCATAGATAAGGTTTTTGACATAAGACCTTTTTATTTTTTATCCGGTTCATTATTCATTATACGGTCCTTATCAAAAAAGCCTTTCCAGCGTTCCCATAATCCAATGAAGCGACCGTCAACAACTTGTCCTTGCGCACAAAAGGCTGCGACAACAGCTGAACATAATCCCGCTCCCTGATCATAAAGAGCCTATCTTTCCCAACGAAAAAATCCGGTTTTAACGATATAAATTTGTACCTGGACTTTAAATAAATTACCTGGTTCATAAAATATACATCCGGTAAGTAAATTATATTGTCTTTCACATATTGATCAATGATCTGCGCGTTTTTCTGGTTATAAGAATGCTTTTCTTTTGCTGTCGCGATGAAATTTATATTATAAAAAATACCGTATGAAACCAAACAAAGCACTAAAAGGCGGAGTGCCGATAAAAATCTGCGCGATCCCTTTTCCTTGAAATCAAAATACAAATACCCCATCATGATTGCCAGAACCGGCGATACAGGGGTCAAATAATATGGTCTGGTATTCGGACTTACCAAAACTATTAAAACGCTCACCAAAACATAAATAACAAACATTAAAAACAAAGAATTTTCGCGTATTCTTTTTTTACCAAAGACGTTCATTAAAATAAAAATTGGCGCAATAAAAATCCATGGGGAAAAATCTTCTAGGATCTCACCCAAAAGCTGCCATTTATGACCCACATAAGCCCGGAGACTGATAGGACTTCCTAATTTGGTCATCAAATAAAAAAACAGGCTCGAATCGCCGGGTCGATAATTATGAACACACCAGATTAGGACAGGAAGAATGGCTATCGCTGTCGAGAGAACCAATATTCTCACAGTAGCGGTCTTTTGCTCTAAGAACATCGTCATCAATAGCGAGGCCGACAGGATGATCGAAAAAGTAGGCCACTTAACTAAATTTGCGATCATCAAGCAGAATGTGAACCATAACGCATCTCTGATACGGAATAATTTCACCGAATAGATCCGCACCCATAAAAGAATAGCCAAAAACAAAGTCATGGCTAAGAACATGTCGATCTCCCCAACGGTAGACTGCTGAAATGTATTGGGAAAAGTAAAAAAACACAGGCTTGCAAAAAACGCCGCCTCTGGAGAACTGCGGCCCTTTAAGAACATATAGATCGACAATCCCATAATGAGACTGGACAGGGCTGACGGCAATCGAAGTGAAATTGAGTTTAGCGAGCCGAACAACTTGGCAAAAACCGTAACGACCCAAATATAAAACGGAGGCCTGATGATGAATCGCTCTCCTTGAACGGTGTAAGAAAAAAAATTACCGCTCCTTAAAATGGATTGGGCCGCAAAAAAATGCCTGCCTTCTTCCCATTTAAACTCTTGAATATGGCCGATAAGCGGTAAGGTGAGGATGGCCCATATCAAAACAATGCCGGCCACAGGCAAAAGACCGTTTCTTTTTTGCAATGCGAAGTTTACGCCAATCAAGACTTGCCCATAATAATAGGATAGCCTTTAGATTGCCAAGATTGAAAACCACCTTCCATCGCACGCACATTTTGAAATCCAAGACGCTTGATCTTAAGCAGCAAAACAGCACTGGCTTGGCAACCATCATTGCAATATGTAACGATTGGGGTGCCTTTCGGATAAGATGCCATCGCATCCGAAAGCGCCTGGTCCACGCTTGGGGATTGCGCAATAATGCCCTGTTTAAAGAGCGCTTCTTTCTTGTAGTAGTCTTCGGGCAAAGAAAGGATGGCGTTTTCTAGATGACCTTCTTCGTAACTTTTTTTACCGCGCGCGTCGATTAAAATCAGATGATCATGCCTTAGCTGTCTTTGTCTGAGCTCCCGCATCGAAATGACTTCGTCATCATTCAGCCCGCCGAATTTCTTTGTATGCACCAGACCGGATTCACTGAATACAGGAACTTGACTGCAAACGAGAAAAACGGCCAGCCACGCGATAATGTGCGGGTTTTTCCGATTAAACAGGCTTTTGATCATACAAAATTATCATATATTTTCAGAAGTGCAGTGCGCGCAACGTGTCGCCTTGATGGGTACCGCCGAAAGACAATACCGGCATTCTTTGGTCGTTGGCACTGCGGGCGCTTCCGCCGGCTTCGGATAGAGTTTGCTGACTTGCCTGACGAGAATGAATATAGTCGCGGCAACAATCATAAAATTCAATATCGCATTCAAGAACAAACCATAATTAAGTGTGGGAGCTCCTGCGGTTTGCGCATCTTTCAGGGTAGCGTAGGATGTTTTTCCGAGATTGATAAAAAGATTCGAAAAATCCACGCCTCCCATCAACCGGCCGATCGGCGGCATTAAAACATCACTCACAAGCGATGAGACTATTTTACCGAACGCTCCGCCGATGATCACACCAATCGCCATATCAAGCACATTGCCGCGCATGATAAAAGCTTTGAATTCATTTAGTATTTTATTTTCGCCTATTTTCAACACAGGATTAAGTAAATCATTAGGATTGTTGATCATCTAATCTCCTTCTTCAGATATAAAATTAAATGGTGACCGACTCGACAAAAAAATGGGCAGCCCATTTTTAAAATGAGCTGCCCATGATCTTGAAAAACTACAAATTACCTGACTTCAATGACCGCTTCCGGTTTTCCATTCACATCAGCCGTGAAAGAATCGCTGGCTGAGCTGCAATCGCTCCCGGAATCATCTTTGACCGTCAAGATCACACGATATTGGCCATTCTTCTTATAAGCGTGTGTGACCTTTGCACCGTCAGCACTTTCGCCGTCACCAAAATCCCAGTGATAGCTTAACTGTCTGCCGTCCGGAGAGCTGGAACCTGAGCCATCAAAAGTAGTATCCTTGTCCACGCAGCAAGCAAGATTTTGTCCTGCCTTTGCGATCGGAGAAGAATTAACTTTAATGGTCGTGCTATCCGAAGCAACCGCGCAGCTTCCGCCGTGACCGGAATCCCCAGTCACTCTCACCGTATAAGTACCGCCTTTCTCATAGGTATGCGTTGCGCTGGAACCGCCTTCAGCGGTAGTGCCATCGCCGAAATCCCAAGTATACTTGGATACACCGGAACCATTGGCTTCAAAATGCGCAGAGTTGCCGACACATGTGGCTTTCGGACCCTCAAGTTTAACAGACGCTCTTTCAGTGACTACAGCATTGATAGAATCCGTGGCCACGGAACATTCTGTCCCTTTTCCGTCATCCACAGTCAAACGAACACGGTAAGTACCAGGCTTTTGATAATTATGGCTGACACGAACTCCATCGCCCGTTTCACCATCACCAAAATCCCAGCTGTACTTCGGTGTCGCTGAAGAAGCCGTAGAACCTGAACCGTCGAAAGAGATCGCTTCGCCTAAGCAAGCTTCCTTGTTTTCGCCCGCTTTCGCAACAGGAGGATAATTGGCATTTACTTTTGTTGAAGTAACACCGTTGCCGCAAACATGCCCTGAGGAATCTGTTACCGTAAGCGTAACGTTATATTCACCTGCCTTGTCGTAGCAATGCTTGACAACCGGTTGGTCACTTGTATTGCCATCTCCGAAATTCCAAGCATAGGTCAATTTT
Source organism: uncultured Planctomycetia bacterium (assembly GCA_964642015.1). Classification (GTDB taxonomy): domain Bacteria; phylum Omnitrophota; class Gorgyraeia; order 2-02-FULL-51-18; family 2-02-FULL-51-18; genus CAZXLF01. The sequence continues at coordinate 36,598 of CAZXLF010000002.1, read as the reverse complement.
TCGCGATCAGGATCATAGGATTTTGTGCCATCAAAAGTGAAACAATTGCATTTTCCTTCGGGAGCCGAAGGCTCAACTGCTGGCGAAGGAGTTTCCTTAGAGCCGTAATCAAAAGGGCCCGTGAAAGACGCCTGTCCGGGGTGTTTATAGGTATGCAATTCTCCCTCGTGATAACTTTTATCGGTATAACCGGCCCAAGCGCTCGAATACGAAAATCCCAACGCCAAAGCCAATACTGCTATAAAATACTTAGCAAATATAAAGTTTTTATTCTTGTGTTTAACCATAAGACCTCCTTTAGATAGGGAGCATATTCTAGCACTTGAAAACGCTTAGTCCAGTTAAAAATTAATCTTAAGATTAAAATTTTTTAATGAAATTCGTGCCCAACTGGAGTTGAACCAGCAACCTCTTCCTTCGGAGGGAAGCGCTCTATCCAATTGAGCTATGGGCACAAATTCTAGTCTTGGGAAGGATTTTTAATAAGTTGTTTGATCTTAGCCAGAAGTTGTTTAGGGTCAAATGGTTTTATGAAACAATCTTCGACGCCGGTCTTCCGGATATCATCCACTTCGCGGGATGGGTCCTTTGCAGTCAGCACGACAATAGGGATCTTTGAAACGATAGGATCCTTTTTAATCAGCTCACAGACCTGATAACCATCCGCCTTCGGAAGCATGACGTCTAATATGATAAGATCCGGCTTTTCCGACCGAACTTTGTTCAACACGCTGTCGCCATCGTACACAGCCACTACATTATAACCGGAGGCTTGAAGCCTCATTGAGATCATGTCGACAAATTCAATCTCGTCATCAATGATCAATATTTTCTTTTTTTCGGACATAGCTACACCCTGCCGAATTTTGAAGTCGGCTCTTTGGGCAAAGAGAACGTGAAACAAGATCCTTTGCCCAATTGGCTTTCAACTTGGATCGTGCCGCTGTGAAGCTCGACAAGAGACTTAGAAATCGCAAGCCCCAACCCCATGCCTTTTTCGCCTCCGCCGGGCGTCCATCCAAACGGCTGGAATTTGCAAAACACTTTCGCCAGATCATCTTTCGCGATACCGACACCATTGTCCGAAATAGAACATTCTATATGACCCGACTTTTCGAAAGCCGCAATCGTGATGGTGCCTTTCTCGGAAAATTTAATGGCATTGCCGATCAAATTAGATAAAATTTGAAAAATCCTGTATTTGTCGGCGTAAACTTCCACGGTCTGGCCCGAAAAAGTGACACGCAAATTGAGTTTCTTTTCCCTGATCTGAAGGTCATATGAACCGATGACCTTTTTCACGACATCGACCAGATCGAACCATTGTTTTTGCAGCCTGATGTCGCCTGCTTCGATCTTAGAAATATCCAGCATATTCGTGATGATCTGATCAAGCCGATTAATATTGCGGCGGGTGGCCGTCAGAACTTGGTGCTGTTTTTGATTGGTCTTTCCAAGGATCTTGTCCAAAACCAGATTCACACCTTCTTTCACTATCGCCAGAGGCGCACGAAGTTCATGCGAGACCAGCGACACAAAAGCCAGGCCTCTATTCGCAAGCGACCTTGTTCTTTCCTCGGAAACTTTACGCTCCATCGCGTATTTGATCACGCGCGGCAGGATCCGCTCATCGATATCCGATCTTAATAAAAAATCTTGCGCGCCTTTTTCAATGGCTTTTTGAACATATTCCTGGTTCTCGCCGTCAGCGATGATAATAATAGGTGTTGAAGATGACTTATCCGCCCAATGATCGATAACTTGTGAACCTGGGGACCTCAGTGCCGACTCATCCATCAGAACGACATGAATATCACTTTTCAAAACACGCTCGAGCGCCACTCTCTGGTTTGTTTCCGATTCGACGGAGTACGACGGGTCTTTTTTGCCGGAAAGGATCTGTCTGATCTGCTGCGTATCTTTTGCAGGAGCCTCAACGACCAAAACTTTGATGGGATCTTGGCGCATCGTCATGATTTTGAAAGTTAATTCTATCACAGCGTTTGCCTAAACCAAAAGAAAAGGATCGAGTTTTTATAGAACTGCCTCTCTCGGTCTTAGTGGTCTTTCTAATGTTTTTTAGGCAGAGTCTTTGGGATCGGCAAATTCGATGCTGGTATTGATCTTGGCGTACACACGCACATAATCAATGTCATGAAATTGCGGGAAAACTGTCTTCTTTGTGGGATAACCCGGCCAATCACCTCCCACGGCGGTATTTAAAATGATCCTCATAGGGACATTGGGGATATTTTCTTTCGTCGAGAATCTCTCAACGCCGTCAATGTACCATCTTATTTCATCCGGTTCCCACTCCACCGCAAAAACATGGAAATCCTTGGAAAAATCCGAACCCGTAAAACTGTCGCCGTGCCACGTGGGCCCGCCTTCAGCGCTCGTGAAATGATTCGTCATATAGATCCTATTCGGATAGTGCCCGATAAGCTCCATGATGTCGATCTCAGGCGGCCAACTATCATCATCCGGCATCAACCAATGTGCCGGCCAGATGCCTTGACCTTTCGGTAATTTGGCGCGGATCTCGAAGCGGCCATAAACTCTTGCAAACTTACCGCGAGTCTCAACCAAACCTGACGTATAATGACGGCCGCCCATATCACGTTTTTCGCTGCGCAGAGTCAGAAACCCATCATGAACGGAAACGTCTTCCGGCGTATAATATTCGCCCTCATTATTTTTCTCAAGCGCCGCGTCTTCAGCGACCCACTTTGAGCTATCCAACTTATTTCCATCAAATTCGTCATGCCACACAAGCCGCCATCCTCCGGCGAGCTCTTTCGGAACATCCGCTTTGACGGCATCGGAAAATGATAAACAACACAATATCATCACGGGAACAAGCAACCTTTGGACCCTATATTTAAAAATCGGCATTTGAGCAGTATAGTAATTGCATAGGTTATCATTCATTTTATCTTTTTTATATAGCATTTTTAGAGATTTTGGAACCCGCGATCTCAATATTAGTGTTGGCTTTGGCGTACACACGCACATAATCAATGTCATGGTATTGAGGAAACACGGTCTTTTTTGTCGGAGAACCTGCCCATTCACCGCCCACCTCTGTAATTAAAATAATATTCATAGGCATATGTGGGATGTTGTCCTTAGTCGAAAAACGCATGGCCCCATCGACATACCACCTTATCTCGTCCGGTTCCCATTCCACCGCAAAAATGTGGAAATCATTTGAAAAATCGGGACCTACATAGACGCCGCCATAATGTTTGTGTTTATCAACGGTGCCATACTGGTGCAGCATATGGATCTTATTGGGTTCATGACCAAGAAGTTCCGCAATATCGATCTGAGGAGACCAACTTCCACTTTTATTAATGGGCATAAGCGTTTGTGCCGACAAAATACCCTGGCCCTTGGAAAGTCTCGTGCATATCTCGAATCGACCGTAGGTTATTGCGAATTTACCGTAAGTTGACACCAATCCTGAGGTATACTGGCGTCCTCCCATGGGACGTTTTTGGCTGCGAATCGTTAAAACACCATCGTGTACATAAATATCTTCGGGCGTGTAGTATTCGACTGTGCCGGTATTGAGAGCTAGATCTCCGGCCGTCCATTTTGAAGTATCCAGCTGACCACCGTTAAATTCGTCATGCCACACAAGCCGCCATCCGCCCGGCAATTCTTTAGGGGCTTCGTCCGCCTGAGTCACACTTGGAGTTAAAATCATACTTAGCATGATCGATAAAACGAGGCCGACATTTAATAATGGATTGACCGGCGGTTTAGATCGCGGAAACGCCGAAGAATTTTTTAAGAAGAAATTTATCGGTGTCTGACAGCGTAAGAAATTGTACGCCGACATCGTATTGCTCGAGGTTCGGGAGCTCTTTGATCCAGGCAGGTTTTGCGATAACTTCGATACTAGGAGCTTTGGGAATATCAATTTTCAGCGATAACCGATGATGTACCGGAATAAATTGGGGGGAACGAAAGCGCAAACCACCTTCAGATATGTCACTTATAAAGGTTTCATTATAGGCTGACGGGATTTTAGAGTCCAGGTTTTTGAATTGAGAATAAGCTTGGCAACTGGCTCTACGAGACGATCTCTTTTCTTCTATCGCCTGTTTAGACATCATCCTTCACTACCGCCTTTATAATACAATTGGCAATGAGCGCTGGTCACCCAATAAGTAACGACAATTCTACCAAAAAAACCAAATACTGTCCAGCCATATACAAAATAGTTAAATTTAGAACAAAGCAGACCCCGCCCTCAATTCCCTTCCTGCCGGCAGGCTGAGTCAGAAACAGTTAACCAATGGCTTCTTCGAGCTGCTCACTTCGATAGGTTAAATCAAACCTAGAGATTCAAAATATTATACAGATAGGTCATTTATCAGATAAAAATTTGACTATCGTTCCCTCTAAAACGCTTGATAAATGAAACGGTTTTTCCAAAAAACTAACACGGCCAAGATTTAACGCCTGCTGTTTGAGCTCGTCCGTCCCGCTCCCTGTCATGAACAAAATCGGAATGTCGGGGAAAACAACCCTGATCTTTTTTGCAAAATCAATGCCGTTACCGTCAGGCATAAAAATGTCGGTGATCAGAAGATCATATCGTCCCGGGTGGGCCGTTATAGCTTTGTAAGCCTGATCGAACGTGGAAAAAAAATCGGCATGATAATTTGATTGATGCATAAGCGAAGCAAACACTTCCAAAATCAGGTGGTCATCATCCACCACTGCGAAACGTAAATGATGCACATCGATCGACATTGCATTACCTCCTTTCAAAATTTCAATATAACCTTTAGACCTGTCATTTAAATCACAGAGAAAAAGCAGACCATACAAAAAAAATCTCGATGGAAGCCGTACCGACCAGAATAATCACTGCTAGACGTTTGTAAAATTTAAGGGTATTTAAGTTATCGACTATTTTTAATAGCTCCTGATAATAGCTGACTTCCTTTTTCAACAAGTGTTCCCTCAAAGCATCGTCTTTATACATTTTAATAAAATCGTTGCCGAGCAGCATTTTTTTATTCTTGTATTGATCGAACATCGCTCTATCGGGCATAAAGATCTTGGCATTGAACATGTGGATGCCCAGCGAGATCTCTCTTTCTAACTGTCTATATTTATTATACCCATAAATGATGATCACGATGGTAGTAACCACAACAAACCAAGTAAAAGTGATCGATTCCATGGAATGGAACACTTGTTGTTTCTTTAACAAAAATTGATCCATATCACATCTCCTCGCTCAATAACTTCCGGCAATAATGAGTTTGGACATGACCACCAGGTCCAAATAAACAAAATCAAATGGTTTGATCACGTAACCGTAAGCACCGAGATCTATCGCGCGATGAACTTTTTCGTCATCCTGTTCCGCAGTAACCATCACCACACCCAATTTTGGATAAATTTGGAGAAGTTTCTGCAAAGTGGTCAAACCGTCCATGACAGGCATCTGAATATCCAATAACACCGCCAAAGGTTTTTCACGCTGGGCCGCCTCGATGGCTTTTTGCCCGTTCTCAGCCTCCACCGTCCGGAAATTTTTCGATCTGAAAAAACTCGTCAAAAGCATGCGGATCGCGTGTTCATCATCCACGATCAGGATCGCTCGATCCGAAGTTTTTAACGGCTCTTGAAACAGATGTCCCGAGGCCTTCAAGACCTTTTCGATCTGTGCCGTTAATTTGCCGACGCTTTCGCCTTTTCGGATGATCTCATTTGCGCCTGCCATCCGAAGTTCTTTTTCATCGTCTGTTGTGATCATGCCCGAATAGACCACGATGGGAGTGGCATTTTTCGCCGCTCGGATCTTCTTTAAAAATGAGACTCCGGATTCCCCGGACATATTGACATCCAGCAAAATAAGATCGAAGATACGCGAGTTAACTTCCTCAAACGCCTGCTCGGCACTCGGCACCGTGACGATCTTATGCCCTGCGTCGCTTAAAACATTGCGAGCCAATTCACGGATCTGAAGATCATCATCAACGACAAGTATATGCGACATGGTTATTTATCGATCATAAAAACAGAAACTTGCACGGATTCGTCCGTCACGTTCTTTATTTCCGATTTGTTAAACTCAGTCGTGATTCCGCTGAGACCGCTCATTCCGCGGTCGAACGCCCCTAATTTGGACTTGGGAACATACAATAATAAAAATTTTGACGACTCATAATCGATCGTTAAACCTTGATCGCGGATCAATTGCAACAGTTCCGCCTGGCTCGAACTAGATACATGATAGTGCCAATGCACCGGCCTCCAGTCTTTTAATGAGGTCGGTCGTTTATTTGATTCAGCCAGCATGCTTTCTAATTTGGCAATCTTCTCGTCGCTTGAAGCGCCTTTCATCCCATAAAGAATAGTTTTGATCATTTCCGTTGTGGTTTCAAGTGGTGAGATCGCGGACCGACCCATGTTTATATTAGGCGGCGATGTCTCGGATGATTGACGGCCCAAAGAAGTGGCCGATTTCAAATGCATTCCTGCGAAAAAAAACGTCGAAGCTCCCAAAATAAGCAACGTGCCGATCAAAACCGGGTTTGCTTTGGCCTTGGCTTGAGGCGGATGATCTATTTCTGTTCGTGCGACCTTTCCGGGTTCGGGATGTTTTAACCGAAAAAGGATCGTCGAAAGAAGGTCTTCCGGTACCGGGACCTCACCCAATTCCCAGATCTTGTAGGATAAAGAACCGGTTGCGTCTGCATATGATTTGCATTTTGAACATTCGCTTAAATGCTCTCTGACCTCTTGATACTCATTTTCCTGCAAAAGGTCTTCCAAATAAGACGTCAGTTTCTGACGCGTCTCCTGGCAAGTCATGGCTTTCCTCGATGACGATTTAAAGCTTCCTCGATCTTATCTCTCAGTTCACCGCGGATGCGAAAAGTCGTCGAGCGCGCTTCCCTTTCCGTTATGGCTAATACGTCCGAGATCTCTTTGTAAGACAAATTCAATTGATCTCTTAACAAGATCATTGTTCTCGATCCGTACGGCAGCGCAAAAAGCGCTTCTTTTAATACTTTGGCAGACTCGCGTTTTTCTGGCGGTAAACTCAAAAACTGTGAGGAATCGAAAAAAGCGGCCGGACTGATCCGAGAACATTCATCCACCAGCAGTTGCAACGCCGGCAGAAAAAAGGCATGAGAAGAACTATTGAGGGATTCTATGCTTTTGGCGAGAATTGAGGCGGTAAATTCATAAGCTGTATTCCGGTCACAGCCGGTGAGATTCAATATTAACGCGTAACTTGATTTCAGGTAACGCTGCAACAATGACCTCAGCGCGGCAGGGTCGTCTTCACTCTGCCACCGCGCCAATAACACCGCCTCTCCGTTCATAACGCTTTTGTCCATTAGAACTCAGCCTTGATTTTCACAGCGCAGGATTAACTTTCTTTATCTGCTTGGACAAACACTCAGGGCAAATGCCATGCGTGAATTCGGCTTCCGTATTCGCGGACACATACGTTTCCAATTTGTCCCAATAACCCTTGTCATTGCGGATCTTTTTACACCAGGCGCAGATCGGCAAAAGGCCTTTTAAAGTGCGGATGCTATCCAACGCTTTTTGGAGCTGTTCATTGCTTTCTCTGATCCTCTTAAGATATTTTTCTTTATAAAATTCGGAACTTGCGGAAATAAAAAAAGTAAAAAATACGACCGCTATCGTATTAACGCAAAAAGCTATATCTAACTCCCTTCCTTCGGGGATCTCATGTATAAAATGGTTCCCGTGAAAATCCATCCATTCTAAAATACCGATCTTTAGAACCACCAGCACAAACCAGACAAATCCCGATCTTAGACCGCAAATAGTCGTCGCGACCATGGGTATAGCGACTGTCCATATGATTGCCGGTGAATCCACACCTCCGGTATAGATAGAGATGGCCAAAAATAAAAAATAACCTATCGCAATGATAAAATTACCGGCAAAAGCCGAAGAATGAAAAATACGCCATATAATATAATTGAGTAAAAAAAACGGTACCGACAAAAGGACGGCGAAGCTCGCAGCCGGCGCCCCCCATTTGGAATATCCATAGATAAAGATCGGTGTCGTGCAAATTGATAACAGGCCCAAAAACCACAATATTTTGGTTTTTTCTGATTCGTCGGTTAACAGATCTTTTTTTGGGTCAGTCTCTACCATTTGAATAATAGTTTGGCTGTTGATTTAGCTCTGTTTACTTATTATAATGTAGTATAATATGCTATCTTTTGCTTTTTGTTAAAATATATTAATATAGTATAGCATTTATAATTCATAATACAATAATCGCCGTTCTATCTGAAAATTTGTATGAATAAAAACGATCGGTACGAAAAACTGCTATTTTCAGCGCCGGACCCCATCGTAGTGCTCGCTTCTAACGGGTCCATAAAAAGTCTAAATCACCAGGCTGAAAAAATTTCCGGCTACTCCTCCTCTGAGCTGGTTGGACACTCGTTTGCCACAGCCGGTGTCATTTCAGCATTGTCACTTCCAAAAGCAATGAGTGAATTTGCGCTGACATTGGTCCAGAAAGAAAGGCCTCCGTATGAAATGGAGTTTATATTTAAAGATGGTTCCCGACATCCCTATGAAGTCCATTCCCAGCTGATCAAATATGATGATGGCGATTCAGAAATACTGATCGTACTCAGAGATATAGAACACAGAAAAAAAATGCAAAATGCTTTATCAGAAAGCGAGCAACGGTATAAAACACTAACCGAATCGGCCGAAGATGCGATCTTTCAATGCAGAAAAGATTGCCGTATAATCTACGCCAACACTTTTTCCGCAAGCTTGTTCAAGGCGCCTCCGGATCAGGTGATCGGAAAATATTTAAGTGAGATCTTCTCTGAAAAAGATTATCTATGGATAAAGAAAAATTTTGAGACCGTAATACAATCCAAGAAATCATATCACTTAGAAGAAAAACTTTTGTTCCCTACCGGTGAGAGATGGCTCAGCACCAAATTGATCCCCATTTTAGATCCAAACGGCGAAGTTGAAAGCATCACAGGCATCGCGCGCGACATCACCGAGCGCAAAACAAATGAAGAGAAGATGGCCCTTCAATCGAAAACGCTCGAAGCGGCATCGAACGGGATCGTGATCACGGACGTGCATGGCGTGATCCTATGGGTAAATATCTCTTTCACAAATATGACGGGCTACTCTTTTGAGGAAGCTGTCGGAAAAACACCGCGCATCCTGAAATCCGGAGAGCAATCACCTGAGCTGTACAAACAATTATGGGCAACGATCCTTGCCGGAAATACATGGACCGGCGAGTTGATCAATCGCCGAAAAGATAGCTCGCTTTATTTTGAAAAACAAACGATTACTCCTGTTAAAGACGCCGAGAATAAAATTACGCATTTCATAGCGATCAAGCAGGACATTTCATCCGATAAAAAGCTGGAGGCTCAATTCAGACAAGCGCAAAAAATGGAGGCGGTCGGACGGTTGGCCGGCGGGGTTGCCCACGATTTCAATAATCTTTTGACAATTGTTCTCGGCAACTGCGACCTTTTGCTTTCCAAAATAACTCCTGAAAGTCCTATTCTGAACTATGTTCAAGAAATACGGAAGACCGGGGATCGTGCCGCGAACCTCACGCGCCAGCTTCTGGCGTTCAGCCGTAAACAGATCTTCCAGATCAAAGTGATGGATTTGAACGAGATCATTCGAAATACCGATAAACTCCTCCGCCGGTTATTACGCGAAGATATTGAGATGGTCGTTATTCTGAATGAGAATTTGAAACCGATCAAAGTGGACCCCGCTCAGATCGAACAAGTTCTGATGAACTTAGTCGTGAACGCCCGAGATGCGATGCCGAACGGAGGGAAGCTTATCATTGAGACTTCGGAAACGGCGGTCGACTCTAAAACCGCTGCACACTACATGGGCATGATCCCTGGAGATTATGTTTTATTGAAAATAAAAGATACGGGTTGCGGCATTCCTTCCGAGGTCAAATCACATTTGTTCGAGCCTTTTTTTACGACAAAGGAAAAAGGTAAAGGCACCGGTTTGGGTCTTGCGACCGTATACGGTATCGTCAAACAGTCAAGAGGTTACATCTATGCCGAAAGCGAGGTCGGTAAAGGCACTGCGTTCCTTGTCTATCTACCGCCTTCCGATGAAAAAATAGATAAAAAAGAAACTACGGCTTCTTCGCCGTTGCCACGCGGCATTGAGTCTATCCTTATCGTAGAGGATGAAGAGCTTGTCCGCACGCTGGCTTTTCAAATCCTCACTCATCAGGGTTTTCAAGTGGAAGAAGCTTCTACCGGGCTCGAAGCGTTAAAAATATTGAGCGGCCACGTGTCTGCGCCAAAACTGATCTTCACCGATATGGTGATGCCTCAAATGGGCGGAAACGAACTGGCAGAAAATGTGTTCAAAAAATACCCCGAAATGAAGATCCTCTTCACTTCGGGTTATTCCGACCAGAGCGTCGTGCAAAAATGGCTGGATAAAGGCTGTCGCTTTATACAAAAACCTTATACACACGCCGAACTTCTGCTTATCATCCGCGAAATTCTCGATAAAAAGAACTGATTGCCGCCGACTTAGAGCCTCGCATTATAATCACAGCCGCAAGACCTCGGGTGAGATCTTTTTTATTCTCTGCCTTCACTATTTACAATTCAGGCAGTGCACCTCGGCTCCCCGTCTTCCGGCAGGCGGGCTGGGTCAGGACCGTTCGCTAATTTTGGCGCTCTCTTCAAATCCTAAAACCCACTATGGATTTTGGGGTAGAAATAAAAAATCAGCTTCAAAATCTGGGGTGGGCGACGAGATTTGAACTCGCGACCTTCTGAGCCACAGTCAGACGCTCTAACCAAGCTGAGCTACGCCCACCAAATTCTTTCAAAATCGACACGCGCTGCGAAGTCCGCCGACGCTTTAGTGGCGGGCTGAACTGCCTGCCTGCCGGCAGGCAGGCGCCCACCAAAAAACCTAAACTAAAAAAGAATGTTGAAAAAAGTGTTCGGGTAGCATTGGTATTCTATTGATTTTGCCTTTGAAGGTCAATTACCTATTTGGTGGGGCTTATTGTGTTAGGCGAGAGTTAGACCAAACTACTTAACGCATTCTCTTTCTGAGTTTAGAACGAGTTACGGTAAAATATAAAACAGTCTTTAGAGCGTCGTCTGACTCTGATTCGGATGACAAATGTCACTCTCATTCACAGCATCAAAAAAAATACTGGATAGAATATAAATAAATCTTTTTCAGTCGACATATCGTCTATCGACCAAACGAACCATTTTTCTTTGAGTGCGAATACTGTTTGGCAAATGGTAAGCAAAATCGATCTTAAAAATCCCTAACATATAATTCTTCCAAAGATCGGGGTAAAGCCTTTGGATATTCTCAAAAATCTTTTCTTCCAGGATCTTATTGGCACCATTCATTGTGTGGGTTTCTAAATGAAACTGCATGACTTCTTTGATCCCTTTCAGCATAAAAATGACTTGCCAATCATTCGATATTCCTGGAATATCTTTTAAAATCTCTTGAAACATGAGCGGATACAAGTTGCCACCGGACGCAACAACCATCTCATCGGTACGCCCGCGAATCTTCTCCAGTTTTCGGTAAGACAGTCCGCAGTAGCATTTTTCTTCTATGATCTTGCTGATATCGCGATTTCTATACCGAATGAGTGGCATTGTTGTCCTGTCTAATGTCGTAAAGACGACTTCTCCAAAACCGTTCTCATCAGGATTGAATATTTCCACATAAAAATTGTTTTCATTAACGTGATAGGCCTTGCATACGGGATCAAGTTCAAATGCAAGGGTACCGCCCGACTCGACTGTTCCATAAGCCATACGAACTTTAGCTCCCTGCCACACTTTCTCCATCCAGGGCCTGGCCGCTTCCGGCATCGCCTCTGCACCGCCGATGATCATTTTTAAAGGATGAGAACCGTGCTTTTCCGCTAACTCGGTCAGTTTGATAAGCCAGGTCGGTTCTCCCATTACGACATTAAATTTGTAAATGGGTATTCGTTTATATACTTCCATCGGTTCGATCTTTCCGGCGGCCATGCAGAAAATCTTAGCTCTCTCTATGCCTTTATGGGTAACCATTCCTGGAATCCAAACACAAAAATCAAAAGCATTGACAATGCGATCTTCCGGGGAAAGACCCAAACCGTATAAACCGATGGCATTGTATTTACCGATGTTATTCAGCTCTTCTTGTGTGAAATAAATCCTTTTATTCTTTCCTGTGGTTCCCGAAGATTCGAAAACAATATGAGGTTTTTGACATAAAAATTCCTCGGCAAAGTTAATGATATCTTCCGGAACAGTGTAAAAATTACCCAAATCTTCCGGTTTTTTTACTTTATTAGGATCAATCTTAAACTCTTCAAATTTACGTTTATAGAACGGCGAGTTTTTATAGGCATATTTCACGACGGCTTTAAAGCTCTTTTCTTTTCTCCAATCAAAATAGCTACGCGGAGTACTCCTGAGACGCTGGCCAACCTTTTGAGGTGATGCCTTGGAAGTTATACTATCAATAAATTTGGTTAACATTTATCTTGTTTTTAATTATCTAATATTTTTTCCTGAGACCTACTTCAAAATAAGGGGACGTTTTATCTGGGTCTTTTATTGCAATTTCCTCTGAATCATCTTGATCCGCATTCGCCTCTTCACCCGTAGAAAAATAGGCATTATATTCGTTCAACTTTACCTGAAAAGGGCGGTCAGGATCGCCGATATCCTTTTTTATCCCAGAATACAAATCCTCCTGTGTGTTTTGTTTTTCAGCATAAATAGTATTGGATATTAAGAGAAAAGGTACTGTGAGAAAAAAGGGATATTTTAATTTCATGGATTTAATAGATCAAATATACCCCTTAAAAAATATTTTGATGAAAATAGATTTTATCAAATCGAACTCCTATTGTATATCCTCATCTCGCCCTGCGCTAACTGCAAGTTATAAACCAGTGGCACTATAGTAGCAAACAGTGTATCAAACCACGTAATTGGTGGTAAATGGCGGAGTCGTGTTTCGAGAGATTGTGAATGAAAATCAAACTAAATGAAATGGTGATAAAGCTCTGGGCAGAGCCGCAGTCAGACGCTCAAACCAAGCTGAGCTACGCCCACCAAATTCTTTCAAAATCGACACGCGCTGTGAAGTCCGCCGACGCTTTACCTGCCAGCCGGCAGGCAGGCGCCCACCATAGAAAAACCGTATTCTATCCTGCCCAGCAAAGAACTTCAATTAAACAAAAAGATCAGAATTTCACTATATGGATAGCTGAGGTTGGGTATGAATCAATAACATATACGTTAAAAGGTCGCGATAAAATATTTTTCACTAAACTAATGGATTTTTTAGGTTTTTAGATAATTTCCTTTTATTTAGCGTTGATACAATTCGTACGATCGACATATTCAAACACAGCGAGCACATATGCCGCGTGACTCCAGGTTAGAGGAGAGACCGAAAGAGGCGCATCCGTTCGCGGATGGACCTGTTCAGCCAACACACCCGAAGGCATCGCATGATCCGCGGCCCATTCAAGAATTCGGAAAGGTTCTTTTAAATCTTCTTTTGTTTTGGCCTTTGCGATTAAATACTGCGCCCACCAAAGCGTGCAGATAAACCAAGGATTTCCCGGGACGTTCTGAATGTCATTCTTCTCGACCTGATAATAAGCGTCATTTTCGTACCGGGCCATGCCTCCCGCGCCTATTTTTACCCAAAGCCTATCATAAACGGCTTTCATGGTAGACGCCACCAACGGATCCTCCGGAGCAAAAACGCCAAAGTACCACAAGCCGATAAGGCTCGCGTCAATCGTCATATCAAGATCATATTTTCCGTTGGCCTGATTTGGGTTAGCTATCTTGGCAAAGCGGTTCAAGTCTTTATGAAACATATACTGTTTCATTGATTGCTTTATCTCCTGCGCCGCCGCGCGATATTTGGCGGACAGATCATTTTCTCCGAAGGCCTCGGCAAAATTCGCCGCGGCCGTGAGGCCGGCAAAAACCGTTGAAACCGTAAAAGTGTGCACACCGCGGCGTTCTTCCCATAAATCGTAGGAAGGCTGCGGAAGTTTTGTTTTCTCGTCACGATAACGCACCATGAACTCCGCTGCGCGTATGATCATATTGCGATAAAGCGGTTTGATAAATTCCACATCATGAAAACGGTCAAAATGGCGCCAAAGCGCCCATAGCACGAGCGCGGTCTCATCTTCCTGGATCGCAAGTTCATGATGCCCGTCCCTCCACCAAGCGTGCCAAGTGCTGCCTACAGAACCGTCAGGACTGAATTTGTGGAGGAAAAAACCATCCGGATCGATGAGATTGTTACAAAAATTAAAAAATTTTCTGGAGGCTTCCGAATAGCCGGCTTCGATCAGCGAGGCCGTCACAAAAGCGCCGTCTCTCGGCCACATATAAGAGTATGTATCTCTGGAAAAAGCCAGGATATCTGTGTCATTGGCGGCAATGACCGCGCCGTCGTTGTCTATTTGAGTACGTATGATGAGAAGGCTTCTTTTGAGAAGCTGAAAAATTTTCTGTGAAAGCATTTCACCGTCGGGGCACAATTCTTTGCTGATCCAGAGTTTCCAATAATTCGACGTGCGGCTCAGCAGGAGTTCAGGCGTTTTTTCTTGGACAGTTTTATTCAACGCTATCACTTCCTGATAATTTTTTCCGGCGCATATCCAATAATAAGCGGTTGCCGATGAGTTGGCGGCCAACGGTACATTTATTCCTGCCGTCGAGTCCACGGAACCCTGAGCCACGGCGCTACCGGAAAGTACGCCGTCCTCGGCATCTCTCCAAGTCCCTTCCAACCCCTGAGTTTCTTTAAGCCCGCAGGCGAAATGCTCGACGCCGTATTTTTTTTCATTACAACAATTGATCAAAAAATACCGTTTGTCTTTGTAATGGATCAGCGCCTGATTTCTGGGGTCATAATTGGCCGTATCGCCGACTTCGTTTCCTGAAATATGAAAATCGTGGCTGAAAAATAAGCGTAGATCCCTAGCCTGGTTCCTTAGATTTTTTACGGTAATTTTCTTGATATAAACATTCAGATGAAAATCCACCGCGTCGGAGCAAACAAGCTCAATGCCGAGTCTGTCGTTTTTAGCCTTCACCTCGGTCGTCAAGCCGTCGTCCAAATAACGCAATTCTTTTTGCCATTCGGGGCCCATTTCGCTGAATTGGCCGTCTACCCACACGGCAAATCTGAAAGGATGTCCTATCGTGTGATTTTCCGAACCGACGTGCGGGAAATACAGGTCCCTGATCAAATAATTTTCATCGAACATCACGAGCAGTGAACCGTTACCGACCGGAATATTTCTAGGCATCTTGGCCCTCTTTCAAAAATCCTCCGATACGGCCTTCGCGGCGCTCGCGGACTATCCCCTGATCCGCGCTGAAAGGATGCCCGCCAAAACCATGACGCATCATTGCGATCGCGCGCGCCCAATATTTTTTTTGGTCCCTTGAAGCCAACAGCTGCATCACCGACTGTGCGATGACCGGCACCGGCACTTCCATATGCATCGCGTCGTCTACGAGCCAATTGACCTCGCCCGTATCTTCAACATACGGCGGGATTTTTTCAAGACCGCCGTCGGAACGGTAAGCCGCTTCCATAAGATCCACAAGCCACGAACGGATCACCGAACCATGGCGCCAACAACGCAAAACTTCGGCGACATCCAATTTATCGCGATAATGTTCCAAAAGGTCTATTCCTTCGCCGATCGCTTGAAGCATTCCAAATTCAATGCCGTTGTGAACCAATTTCGTGAAATGTCCCGCGCCCGGAGGGCCCGCGTGAACATAGCCGTCTTTGATCGCCAACTCTTTTAATATTGGCTCGATCCTGGCTATCGCTTCTTTTTCGCCTCCGGCCATGAAGCAGGCTCCGTGACGCGCACCGTCAACTCCTCCGCTGGTCCCGAGATCAACAAAATGAATTCCTTTTGATTTGAATCTCCGGTGACGCCGTATCGAATCTCCCCAGTAAGAATTTCCTCCGTCCACCAAAATATCTCCCACCTCCAGCTTTGAAGCCAGATCATCGAGAACTTTGTCAACCGCAGGTCCTGCGGGAATATAAACAAAGATAGCGCGCGGTTTCGAAAGCTTCTGTTTAAAATCTTCAATGCGCGGGATCTGAACAAGGCCCGCTTTCAAATATTCATCCGGCGCTTTTTTCAAATCAAAACCTACGACGTTCATGCCTTTTTCAAGCGCTTGGAGAGCCAGATTCGCTCCCATTTTTCCCATGCCCACAAGTCCCCATTCCATTTTACTGGCCATAACTTTTCTCCTTTTACTTTTTCCTCAAAATCGCGCGGGCCGGCGCTCCGTCTCCATGCCAAAATTTCAGCGGAAGACAAATAAGCTCATACTTTCCGGCTTTTACACCCGATAGATTTAAACCTTCGATGATCCAGATCCCGCTTTTTAAAAGCGCGCGGTGTGTGGCAGAACCATCCTCTTTATAGCCTCCGACAGAAAGATAATCGACGCCGACCGCTCGGATGCGGCGTTCGGCCAAAAACTTTGCTGCTTCAAGAGAAATATATACAAAATCTTCCGCGAACGAATTTTTTTTCCAGCATCGGGATGAATTGACGGTCTTAATTAAAATTCTTTCACCGCGTCGAATATTATGACGCCTCAACTCTTCCGGCTTGACGGACTTTTTATCACGAATTTCTATGACTCTCGCCTCGCCGACAACCGCGTCAAGCGGCATCTGATCTATTTTTTTTCCGGCCGGAATAAAATGATACGGCGCGTCCATATGAGTCCCGGTGTGAGAGCCCATATCGATCTTCGATACATTCGCAGCATCTCCTTTTGAAATAGAGTGCGTGCCGGTGATCTTAACCGGCGGGTCGCCGGGCCAATGGACCATTCCGGATTTTAACGTTACGGAAATATCAATCAAATGAGAGACCATTAAAATTATTTTTTCGCCTTTTTTATCGTAGGATTTTTATCCAGCACTAAAATATTTTTTATCCCTTTCTTGGGCCCTAAAAGAAGATCACGGTAGTTCTCCATCTCGTAACGGCCGGTGATCAGCGAACGAACGGCTTTCGGCCAGCGCTTTTCAAAAATTGCCAGATCCTTAATAGCTGACTTAAACGCTTGGCGGCCCGCATTGACTGTCCCAAAAAAAACCTGATTCTTCAGCACCATATTCCTCATGATCTGATCCGCTTCGACCTCTATCGGGCCTTTTATTCCGGGGATTCCCGTGAAAACCATGACACCATTCGTGCCCAACACTTTCATCATGTCAAAAGAGATCTGCGCGGCTCCCGTGGCTTCATACACAAGATCCATATTGCCTATGCGCTTTGCAAAATCATCCAACGTTTCGGCCTCGGAGGAAACATAAGATCCTCCTACAGACTGGATAAAAGAAGCTTCGGGACTTGAGATCGATTCGCGCGAATAAACAGTGGTTTCAAAACGCGCATTCAAGAGCGCCATCGCTCCTAAAAGCCCCACAGGCCCCGCTCCTAAAACAACCGCTTTGTGACAGTAACCCGGCTTTTGCCCTTTCGGTCCCGGTCCCCAGGGAAGTCTCTGCTGCACCTGCCAGATCTGTATCAGCGCTTTCTCAGCGATCGTCAGAGGTTCCGTAAGAATAGCGACATCGCGTAATTCCTTCGGCACGCGATTAAAATATTTTTCATCGTCGACGACAAACTCCGTCATAAAGCCGTGCGCCTCTTTGATGCCTCTCTCGGTGAAATCACCCGTGAAGCAAAAATCCTGGCGGTCGGCCCGGCAGGCAAAACAGCTCCGGTGATGGCACGGCCGCCGGACCATCGGCACCACCAGATCGCCGACGGATAGACCTGATACTTTCGAACCGACCTTGACCACCTGGGCCAAACACTCATGGCCGATCACCAAATATTCGGAGCCTACCGGCGAAGTACCGTACTGAAATGTACAGATATCTTTATCGGTTCCGCAAATACCGACTTCGAGAACACGGACTTTGACGTCGGTCGGCTTGGTTATCTCGGGAAGAGCATAATCTATAAGCTTGATCTCTTTTTTAGACGGAAAAACGGCGATGGCTTTCACAAAGATATCCTTCTCCTATTATTATAGTACTTTTTTTTATAATATATAGCAGGTGTTTAATATTCGTTTAAAAATTTTCGGCATAATTTGGGTAGTATCTTATCGCTTTTAATAATAAATAGTTAGTAAAAACAGTTTCAACTGGGACTTCAAGCAATTGATTGCGAGGTCAAATTTAAATAGTCGTGGACTACATATTCTGGAGGTTTAACTATTTCAAACGAATCGCGTTGTTCTGATCGCGGTTATTTTTAATGCGAAAAAATTGTGACAAACACCAACCAAAACAAAGCTAAGTCACATACACCATGTAAATCATGTAAATCGCTAAGTAGAGGGATTGTAAAAAGAAATGAAACCAAACGAAACGGTGTTAAAGCCCTTGATAAGAGCCACAGTCAGACGCTCTAACCCAGCTGAGCTACCTGCCTGCCGGCAGGCAGGCGCCCACCATAGAAAAAACGTATTCTATCCTGCCCGACCAAGAGCGTCAATTAAACAAAAACTCAAACTAAATTCGAAACTTACTTCTTTAGATCCGTTGACAGCAGAATCATATCAATTTATATGGAAAAGCTAGAGAGACCAATTCAGGATCTTTTTGGCTTTGCTATGCGAGAATGCTTTGCCCGTTCTATCGCCGGTGATATGAAAAACTTCGAAGCCTTGATACCTGGTATTAAGCGCTGCGATAAACGCACGCGCAACATCGGGAGCGCTGGTTCGGCAATCAACGGGTCTTGCGATACTTTTTTCACGCCGTTCTTCCTGAGAAACAGGTAAAAAAAGCCTCAATGCGAATATTGTCATTCCGCGTTTTCGGGAAACAAATCGGCAGACTTCTTCACCGAAAAATTTACTTAAACCATATACCCTGCTTGGCCTTGGTGCCATCGCTTCATCATCGGCACCGCCTTCATCGAACCGGGGAAGGTCTTCATAAATCGACAACGTGCTAGCATAAACAGCTCGCGGAACTTTAGCCTTCCAAGCCGCTTCAAGCGCAAGATGCAGACCTTTTACGTTCACATCATAAGCAGCATGAATATCATCATCCGGCTTTCCCATGGCCAGATAAACTATCGCCGCTTGATTTTGACAAGCTTTGCAAAGCGACAAAAAATTGAGGACATCGCCGTGGACAAATTTCCATGAACCTTTAGGCGGTTTAACGAGATCATAGACAGTAATATCAAATTCATTTGACATCAACGGCAGGATCAATCGGCCAACATGACCAGAACCGCCTATTACCAAAATTTTTGGTTTTACGGATTTTGGAGATCCAAAAATATCGAGCAAGAAGTTTAAGAGAGGGATTTTCTTAGTGATTTTAGCGTTTCCTATTGTATAGACATGATTATCATAATAAAAAAAATGAAATTACACCAGCATATATCGCTTCAACTGACGCAATTACGAAGATTTTGAATAAACCCGAAAATATCTCTGCAGAATTGAGGACAAAATTGCAGCAGCACGTTTCAAATTCGGATTCAGTTCGCTTGACAATCAAATTAAAGTCCATAATAATAAATATATTCTAAATCCCGTGCCGACACCCAATGAAAAACCCCAATCCCTGGCTAAGGTCGGCTTATTGGGATGGATTTTGGATGCTATCAGGAATATGGCTATTGGTTATATTGGCCGTTTATAATTCCGCGCCGAGAATTCTTAGATTAATTTTTATCATCCTTACTTTAATTCTGGGAATCGCTCACCGCTTCGCGACTTCGTTTAACGCTTTCTGCAATCCGGCTTATCGGCCACTTTTGCTCCGGCAATATCCGCGTTTTGTTCTGTTGCCGATCGCTATTTTTCTTGCGGTCTTCGCTTTTGTATTCATGCCGCTATCCGTGATCCCTTTGGGTTTAATGGTCAAGGCTCAGATATTAGCCACTATCTTTTTTCTCTATAATACTTTTCATGTAGGAATTCAGCATTATGGAGTTATCAGCATTTATCGCATGCGATCACGCCAGGATTTGAGCGGTGGTTTCAAAAAGTACGAAAAATTATTCTGCCTGGCCGTAGGATCCGTACTTGTCGCTTTGGCTCAAGTGGGGCACGGCGCAAAAGTTGTAAAAGATTCCATTTTATACCGATGGTGGCCCCAAACATCGTTTACCGCTCTATTTCATTTCCTAAAAATTATCGCGCCGGTTTCGATCATTTGTCTGACCGTTATTTTTTACATCTTTGAATTTAGATCTAAAAAGATCTCACTGCCGAAAATACTTTATGTGACAGGCCTTTCGGCTCAGGGCGTGCTTGCTTATTTCCTGCAGCCATTATCTTTTTTCATACTTTGGATAGCCCAACATTGGATCGTTTCGGTAGCCCTCGCCGCCCACATGGCCCAAAATGACAGGAGCAACACTCAATCGGTTTCGCTATGGTACAAATGGATCGGTGGCATAAGCCGGCGTTTCTGGCTCACAGTTCTCGTCTTGTGCGCGGTGTCCATTTTTCTGACACCCCTGATCTATTCTGCGTTCAATCCCAATAGGTTCAAAAACTTGCCTATCTTATTTTCCTTACTACAACCTGCGTTCTCTATTCCATGGATAGCAAGCTTTTTCATCGCCTTTAATTCAGCTTCGGTTTATATGCATTTCGTTATCGATAGAGCGATATTTCGATTTGCCGATCCTTCCGTGAGAAGCGTTTCGCTTCCTTTGCTTTTTGCCGACAAATCTTAAAAAGGGATCTTTCGTTCAACCCGCGTAAGGTTTCAATGGACGACCTTTAGCCGCATTTTGCCTGTCCACAGACGCCTTGAGCGATCTCATAAGCTCAGCGCGCATTTCTGACTGCCGGTGAGTAACATTATTCTGGTGGATCCTTCTCAAAAGTAATGTGTCTGTCAATTGATAAGCGGTTATTCCGGCATCCTTTGCGCGGAAAAGCCAATCTGCGTCACTAACGATCTCGTACGCTGGATCAAAAAGTCCGACGCGTTCAAAAATATTTTTTTTAATCATGATCGCCCCTAGAACATGACCAATATGATCATCGAACATCTCTCTCCTAAGCCACGCCGGGCTCGGCGAACCGGGTTCGATAAAAATTTTTTCACCTGTCAGCGAATAACCGATGTTAGAGTTCTTTAAATGGCAGGCTATCTGCAAACACAGTTTACTGGGCATCCAAAGATCGTCTTGGTCTAAAAAAGCGATGAATTCACCCCGAGCGGCATCGATGCCGGTGTTGCGAGCGGTTGCGACACCTTTTCTTTTTTGGCGGATCGCGGTAATTTTTGGGAACGAGCCTATGATCTCCGCGCTGTTATCATCGGACCCGTCATCAACAACGATCACTTCGAAATTACGGTAGAATTGATCAAAAATACTTCTGAGCGCCATTGCCAGAAAGCGCGCGCCATTGCAAACGGGCACGACAACACTTATAAGCGGCTCCTCCATAAGATCCGGCTTTTGATATTCAAACGTACGAAACGCAGTGAAATTCTTTTTGACGTTCGAGCGCCGGTCGACAGATCCCTTCAAAACTTTAAAAAGGTTCAGCTCTTTGATCGATTTGCCCACGCTGATGTTGTTGTCATGCTGTCTCCATATCACCGTTTCCTGACTTAAAATCAAAGCGCGGACTTCCGCTTCTTGTGCCCGAAGAAACCAATCAACATCATCGCTCGGCGTCAAACGCTCGTCAAACAAGCCGATCTTGTCAAAAACACTTCGTTGATAAAGTCCGCTCGATAAATGATATGAAAATGTAGGCGATAAATTATTTCTCACAAACGGCTCTTGCCTATTTTCACAAAGCTTTACTATGCGAGACGCGCCCAGAACCATTTCAAACGCGCCATTTTTCAACGCATCGAGCTGGATGTTCAATTTGTAGGGAGGCCAGAGGTCATCTGTGTCGAGAAACGCGATGATGTTTCCGCGCGCGGCTTTTATGCCGGCGTTGCGCGCAGCCGCAACACCGCGGTGAGGTTGCAAAATATAGCGGATATTCCCCTTCAATTGTTCCGCTATCTTTCGGGTATCGTCGGTTGACCCATCGTCTATGACAATGATCTCGAGCGCTTCGTGTCTTTGTTGATTCACGCTCTCGATCGCATCCGCCAGGAACGCAGCTCTGTTCCAAGCAGGAATGATCACGCTTATAAGATCGCCCGAAGCATTATTTGATGGGGCCGAAATATCCTGCATTTTTTTATGTTACCATGAGATCCTAGAGGCTGGGAAGACCCTTTTAGGGCTCGGCGGATCTAAATAAATTTACAGACCATATCCGGTCTTATATTTAATACCAAATTCGTCAGTCTGATAAAGTTTTTCGGCATTAATGAAAAAAGCGAAGGTTTTGCGTTCTTGCGGCGCGTTTGTTAGCATATTGAAAAGATGTCATGAAAAAAACAAAAACCGAAATTTATCCTTTAAAAAAACTCTTCACGGCGGAACATGAACAGCTTTTACGCGCGTCCCTTCTGCAGGGCGATGAAGCTCTCAAAAGTTGGGAACAATTCTCTCGCCCACTGTCTCCGCAAGAGATAGAAGCAGAATTCGAACAAGCAGCATATACCCTTCTGCCTTTGTTCTTTCGAAATCTGGAAAAACATGGGCGCAGCGAACTGCTTCCAGCCAAATACCGTGGTGTTTACCGCCATACATGGACGAAAAATCAGATCCTTTTGCATTCGGCTGCATCGGCGATCAAAAAAATGAACGAATGCGGCATAAAAGTCATGATCTTCAAAGGAGCATCTATAGCGACGACTCACTATTGCGACATGGGTGTCCGTTATATGAAAGACGTGGATATTATCGTCAAACCCGAAAATCTGAACGATGCTTTGAGGATATTGGAAGAGTCCGGATGGAACCGCGTGAGTGATTATTCATTCGCCAAAGAGTTCGAAAACAAAGAAGGTGCAAGAATTGACGTGCATTGGTTCGCCAATGAAAAAAATTGGGAAAATGCCATCGCCGTTTCTTTGGACGATATCAGTGTACCGGCGCTCAGCCCAACAGATCTTTTACACTTCATGCAGGAGCCGAAAGCGTGGAATCTTCGTTGGGTCTCGGATATGTTCGTGCTGGTCAATAGCACTGCCTTTCCGGTTGATTGGAACACAGTGATCGAAAGATCAAAACGGCAAAACCGTTGTCTGGCTTTACGCATCGGCCTTCATTATTTAATGGAAACGCTCGGAACCTCTGCTCCTAAAACGGTCTTGAAAGAACTCGATGCGCTGGAAATATCCATCGATGAGCGTGTCTGCTTGGTATTAAATACTTCTCCTTTTATCGGCAACGGTCGATCTAGATTTAGAAAAGCTCTGGATATTTGGTCTCAATTTTACCGCGGCATGCGATCTGAAAATTGGTTTACCAAAATATCGGGATTCCGCGTTTATCTGATGTACCGATGGCATGTAAAAAAATGGTGGAAATTACCCATGGCAGCGGTGAATAAACTTCTAAAAAAGAAAACGCCTAATTAATTCTCATCATGTTAGGATAAGATCTGAATAAATCGTTGGGCTTTTTCGAAACGCGGAGAATCTATTGAAACGATCCCCTCTGATCAGCGTCATCATTGCAGCTTACAACTACGGTCGATATCTGCGAGAAGCTATAGACAGCGCGATTGTCCAAACTTATCCTTCAACCGAAATCATCGTTATCAATGACGGCTCGACGGATGATACCGAAAAAATAGCGCAAAGCTACGGCGCGAAGATCCGCTATTTTTATCAAGAACATCAAGGGCTTGCTTCGCCGAAAAATCGCGGCGTGACTTTAGCCCAAGGAGAATATATCGCCTTTCTCGATGCCGATGACGTTTGGCCCGAGAATCGTCTTGAATTAATGATGGCGCCTTTCAGCAATGATAAATCTTTGGATATGGTATTTGGGCAGATCCGGAATTTTCTTTCTCCCGAACTCACCGTTGAAAAGGAAAAAGCTCTCAAGCGCCCGACAGAACCCATGAGCGGTATTTGCCCGGGCGCTTTACTCATCAAAAAAGCTTCTTTTTTAAAAGTCGGTTTCTTTGAACCGGAATGGAAGGTCACTGAATTTTTGAACTGGCATCTGCAAGCCAAAGATCTTGGACTAAAAATGACCTCTGTCAAAGAGCTTGTGTTATTCAGGCGCCTCCACGATGAAAATAACACGCTCAGACAGCGCCAATATCTTTCAGCCGAGTTCGCGAAAGCGCTGAAGGCCTCCTTGGACAGAAAAAAAAATCATCCCAAAAATAAAAAAACCGTCTAGAAGCGTTGACACAGCATATGAAATTTGTTAGAGTCACCATTCAGAGAGACTCGGAAAAATATAAAAAATTAAAATATGCATTTTAAAATTCAACCCATGGTAGTTCATGAACTTATCGACGGCGAGGCTGTAATCATTCATTTGGGAGCCGGATTTTATTATAATCTCGAAAAAACAGGCGCTGCGATATGGCATCTCATCTCCCAAGGCAGTTCCGAAAATGAAATCATTGAGATCATTTCCAAAGAAACCCATTCGGAATCGAGCCAAATCAGCGGCGCGGTAAACAAATTCCTTGATGAGCTTAAAAAAGAAGAGCTGATCACGGCCGACCCCTCTCCTTCCACGGAGTCCTCCAAAAAAAATATTCCCGCTGAGCTTCGTAACGCGAAATTCCAAACGCCCGTGATGCACAAATACACGGACATGCAAGACTTCTTCCAAGCCGACCCCATTCATGATGTGGACGATAAAGGCTGGCCTAACCGCAAACCAAATCCCGATCTTGGACACGATCAAAATCCCAAGTAATTCTTTGACGGAAGTTTTCCGCCGGCAATTCGAGAAAGCAGTTGAAAGATCGGGCGCACAGCGATACTACTACACGATAGCCGGACAGAATTTGATCTTTAGATCGGCAGGTCCAAATTTAAAATCGTTTTTTTCGGCTGCGCTCGCGCACGCCGAAGTCAAACCTTTTGACAGGGCCGAATTCACGTTCCATCTATGGGACGGGTCGACCGAAATCGAACCGCCGGAGTCCATATCGGAGAACGACGCCTACCTTAAAGGTAAAGATCTGATCGGACTGCGCAGCTCCAACTATTTTTATTTTGTCGATTCCCGCGAAAAAACAGCTTTTGTATTTATAAAAGATCCAAATGCAATCCCTCTGTATGAGATCGCTTCTCCTTTAAAAACAGTTTTTCACTGGTGGCTTAGAAGCAAAGGGCATCAAATAGTCCACGCAGCTGCCGTGGGCAACCGGTCAGGAGGCATCTTGATAGCAGGAAAATCAGGCTCGGGCAAATCAACCACAGCCCTTTCCTGTCTCTCATCGGCGCTCAGTTTGATGGCCGATGATTTTGTTGACGTTTATTTCAACAACGATATTCCTTTCGCCTCTCCGCTTTACAGTTCCGCCAAACTCCTCAAACAATTCGTACATAAATTTCCTGATATCGGAATATCGGCTGTTACAGATCCGAAATGGCAGGAAGACGAAAAATCATTATTCTTTCTGCATCAACATTTCAAAAATAAAATGATCGACCGGTTTCCGTTAAAAGCCGTGACGATCGCTCACTACACGCAAAATGAAAACACAACAGTTGAAGAGATCTCGCCGATCTCAGCGATTTCGGCCGTCGCCCCGAACACTTTGCTTCAACTGCCCGACTCGGGTGCCACTGAATTCGAGCGTTTGAAAAAGATCATCAAGTCATTGCCTTGTTACCGCCTGAATACAGGCAAACTTTTAACCGAAATACCAAATAGCATTGAGAAACTGCTAGGCAGACTGTAGGCACAAATGAACAACGGCCAACCGCTAGTAAGCGTTATCATTCCTGTCCACAATCGCGAAAAATTCATTCAAGATGCTCTTAAAAGCGTGTTTAAACAGGATTATGAAGCGTTAGAAGTTATCGTTGTTGACGACGGCTCAACGGATCGAACAGCCGAGGTCGTCCGTTCTTTCAAAAAAGTCAGGTATTTTTATCAGGCTCATCAAGGGATCGGTCCGGCACAAGCACGCAATTTAGGGCTTCGGGAATCTAAGGGAGAATTTATTTCGTTCCTGGATTCGGATGATATGTGGCTTCCCCAAAAAACGCGCCTTCAGGTCAATTATCTTTTGGCAAATCCCGATAAAGGACTTGTGCTATGCCATATCAAGAATTTTATCGAAACGGGCTCCGATATCCCATCATGGCTCGATGAAAAAACTAAAAGAAATATGGCTGACATCAATGCCGCGTCGTTCATACCGAGTGCACTGATGTCTCGAAGGTCGGTATTTGAAAAAATAGGCGATTTCAATATTTCTTTTAAAATGGGAGATGACACTGATTGGTTCTTACGCGCGAGGGAAGCTTCCGTTCCAATGGCTATTCTTCCCGATAAGCTTACGCTTCGCCGCATCCATGATTCCAACCTGTCTCATTTAATGAATGATTCGCGCTGGACGGTACAAAATGTTCTCAAGATCGTCAAAGCGTCAATTGACCGCAAAAAAAGCAAAGAACTTTGACCCGCCACAATTTTTTACGTACTGAATAACAGCTCTCGCTCAATCCGTAAGTTTTATTTCTTGGCTTTTTTTAGAAAAAGCGCGCAAAACCTGAAATACAAAGATTTCCCAAGAGCGTCAATTAAACAAAAACTCAAGCCTAATATAAAAATATCTCTTTACGTTTGATCAAAAGATAAAAATACGGATCTGAAAATAATTCAAAAGATATATCAAATCACTTTGTATTAAAAGAATCACGGCGATACATTCGGTAGCCCTCAATGTAGCGGGGCAGGCTCATCAAAGTAAAAAGCGGACTGATCCGGAAATTATCTTTAAAATCCACCCACCAATTCCCCAGACCAATCGTCGGTGTATCGTAATAGACTTGATGCCAAGTAAAAGCGGGTATAAAAAGGATATCGCCCGGGAAAAGTTTGGTTTGAAATGGCTGAGCAAAACGCGCCAGCGGAAACGCTTCGAACTCCGAATCCAGTAATGTGCCTTTATCAAATCTCGTCCGGATGGAAAAAGTGCTGGGCGCCGGACACTCCGCCTTGGAATAAAGAAAAGGGGTCTGCGAAAGCGGAAAAAGTGTCACGGTCTTCTCTCCTTGAAATTGCGTCAAAAAATTGTGGCTAATATCATTGTGAACGCTGCATTTATATGTCTTTTGACCGATATAGGGTTTTGAAACAAATATGGTTTTGTCAGGCAGTCCTGCGATCCTTTTAAATTCATTATAATCGACCGAGGATTTCATGTCGGACGCCGCAAAAAGTAGCGGTAAAAAATTAACATAACGCGGCTCCGATCCATTCAAGATCGATTCCAAGATCGAACTTAATGTTACGCTCTCAGAGCTATTAGGGACCTGTATGCGGATATTTCCATAGTTATTCAGTAAATAGTCAAAATTCCACTTCTTCGACGCCGGCCAGGAGCCACAAAAACCCTCCAGTACCACAGGTTTGTATTTTTTTAGGTAGCTATTCGCGAAATCAACAGCTGATATTTTCCGAACACGGTCTACGGGAAGAGCGGGGGGATTCACGGTTGTACCGGCCGACAATAAACGCTCGTAAAATGCCGCTTCAAATTTCTTCCGGATGCCATCATGATACCTGCGTCCGATCTTCAAATGATTTGCTAAGAGCTCGGTCAGATAAAGAAAATTAAGCTGCAGCCTGTCCTTGCCCGCGATAACGCTCTCATCAACTTCCGACATAAGATAAGCCCTTTGGCAACATGATATCATCCTATTCAAAATAAAACAGTATCTGATATATGCTTTGCTTGTTAGTATAAATATTATTGGATTTATGCAAAACAGCAATCTTTCCTTTAAACCAACGCTTTACTGCAAAGCAAAAATATCTTTTCCGGGCGTCGCTTTTGACGGGCGAAAACGCATTCAGAGACTGGGAACTCTATTCCCGCCCATCATCTTCATTGGAAATGGAAAATAAATTTGAACAAAACTCTTATGTTCTTCTTCCCTTGTTTGTCAGAAATCTGGAAAAAAATTGAATGAAAAAAATTGGGAAAATGTGAGCGAAAAATTAAAGCCGCACGCTCTCAAGATCGTCAAAGCGTCCATTGATCGTAAAAAAGCAAAGAACTTTGACCCGCCACAATTTTTTACGTACTGAATAACGGCTCTCGCTCAATCCGTAAGTTTTATTTCTTGGCTTTTTTTAGAAAAAGCGCGCAAAACCTGAAATACAAAGATTTCCAATGCTGCTTGTACATCGCCCAGCGCCCTTTGCGTCGATTATAAAAATAAGGGTTCGGAACAATGTAACCAAGAAAATAAAGAAAAAAATCCTTAACCGACCTGATCCGGCGCAACCGTCCGAGATCAGGAGTTGAGCTCATATCATTTGTTTGGGTCATCTCAAAAAAGATGTCCAAATTATTTAGGAGATGGTCTGGAAGATGATCTGCATCTGCTACATCGAGCAATTGCAACACGGATCTTAAAAGGTTTTCCGATTTTTTCCAATGAATATTGGAGGCATCCTTATCCGCCGCTATCTGGGACGGATCCAGTCTGTATTTTGACATCATCATGAGCAAGTCTAAAAGCCCCCGGATCGACGGAGAATGAGCGGTATGAATAAGTACATGAAAAAATTGATCCACAGGGTCAAGCATGCGTACGTTAGGAGAGATCGATGGATACGCCGTTGACCGCTTCCAAACACGTTCTAAATCCATTTTCACCTTGGCATAAATAGGATCATAATGAACGTCTACTTGATATCTTCCGTTACTCATCGCAAATCGTCCCAAGCTATTCGCCTGCAATGCCAATGCATGAGAGATAACTCGATCTTTATTCATTTCATCATGCCAACGGTTCCTTGTGCGCCCTTTGTTCGGATCAAACTCATTTTCGACCAATATCTTCAGCACACGCTCAACGTCTTCCTTTTGCACTAAAATGTCCAGATCCACCATCTGTCTGCAAGGAAGTTTGTCGTAAACCAGGTAGGACAGTGCGATGCCTTTCAATGGAATCACGGAAATCGAATGAACATTTAGCATCGAACTTAGCTCAATGAATTCGGAGCGTCTGATCTCATTATTCCGTAAATCGCTTTGAATCGCGAAAAAGATCTTATAGCGCCCTTCTTTGCCTAATGTTTCCAAGATCTTTTTTTTCTCGAGCACAGAACCGACAAAACCCAGCACACGATTATAAAAAGCAAAATGGAAGATCCAGTCCCAATCAAGATCTGCGGAAGACTGGGTATCGAAACGATCCGGCTGCGCTAACTCCAACAGGCAATTCAACAGAAAAAGCTTTTCTTTTCTATGTTCTTCCATAGTCCCAGTGTACTATTTACTCTGAAAATGATATTCTTTGAGCGTCTATTCGTCAGTATACCAAAGATTCACAAAATAAGAATAAGATAAGGTTGAATGGATGGTTGACATTATCATAGTCACCTATAATGCGCGTGCAAAGATCTTACGATGCTTAAGATCTATCCGTGAACACACCCGATCAGTTCCTTACACGTTAACGATCATCGATAACCATAGCACGGATGGCACACGCGAATCTCTGCGTAAACAACGAAATTCCATAGACTCCTTACTGCTGCTTCCCAAAAATCTGGGTTTTTCAGGAGCAGCGAATAAAGCGCTGTTTGCCGGTAGAAACCCCTGGGTCGCTTTATTAGACGATGATATTGAAGTAACACCCCAATGGCTTGAAAAGTTGCTTCAGTGCGCGCAACTGAACCCTCAGATAGGTATTGTAGGCGGCAAAGTCGTCTGGCCCAATGGCCTCATATTCTCAGCTGAGTTTAAATTTGAGCCGTTCGGTATGGTCGGTAAATATGAAAGGGATCAAGGGCAAAGAGATTATATTCGCGAGTGTGATGCGCTACCAGGACCATGCTGGCTGATGCGCCGCGACGCAATAAAAAAAATCGGTCCTTTCGATGAAAGATATTTTCCAAACCAATATGAGGACATTGATTATTGTATTCGAGTGCGTCGGGCAGGCTATAAGATCTATTATAACGGTCGAGTTCAAATTATCCATCATCATCTTTATCGTTTTGGCAAAAACCGCGATCTGATAAAAAACGCCGAGTTTTTTTTCAGAAAATGGGAACGCCTGCTGGGCCCAATGACGTTGATCACACGTCCGGATGACCGCATTTTAAAAAAAGGCGCCAAGCTTCTTTCGACAGAGCCCTTCTGTCCTCGCACGCCCGGCGTCGCCGGTGTTTCGCGATTAAGCGAATACTACCCGTTATCGCTGTACCGCGCCATCGTGCATCTTCATGCGGGACAAAAAAGACAAGCAATAACAGAATTAACACACACTTCGCGTTGGCTCAAAAAAAACACAGGTATCACGAAAGGAGAACGTGCCAACATCAACCACCTTCTATGCATTTATTTCCGCAGAGCTGGGATGCTGAGGAGTGCCCAGCATGAGGCTCGGAATTTTCTAAAATACTTAACTCCAAAAACGATTATGAAAAAAATCGCTGACCGAGCGTAAATTCCAGGATTTATCCCTTCAAAAGATGTCCTCTTTTATAGTTTTGAGCCTTATAGCAATATACGCCATATTCCTGACGAGAACATTCTGAGAAACTGAAGCTTATTTTTTACAGAGACTGACAGCAGGGTGACCCTAAGCTAGGCTTGTAAGTTTCTATAAAAACTATTATACTTTGAAATATGGTGATTTACGGGTCAACATCATCTATACAAAAACGAGGGCAAAGATATGGCTCATACAAAATATTTCGTAGATAAAGACAAGATTTCCTGGAAGAAGGTTGAAGACCAAACGGTCGTACTAAATATGGAGAGAGGTTTCTACTTTGTATTCGATAAGATCAGCGGATACATATGGAAAATGATTGTCGATCAAAAAGGATTCGATCAAATAATATCGAAAATCATAGAAGAATACAATGTAGACTTTTCTACCTGTCAAAAGGACGTTAGAAATTTATTGAAGGAAATGGAAAGCCAAAGTTTGATCGAAAAAAGCCAAGATATGGCCGAGTCGAAACCTCAGCATAACAACAAAGAGCCCATGAAAAAAGGCAAAGCTTTATATAAAAAACCGACCATGAAAAGATACGAGCAGCTTCACGAGATCGGGGTCGGTAGTTAATCCGCTTTTTTCACCCGCGCCTTCTTCCCTGTTATTGCGATTTTTACTTGCTTGAATCCTTTCCGCCTTTGAGTGACATCTTCTACAAAATTTTACCATTACACCAGGCTAGTTCATCGATCTGCCGCTATGCGTTCTAACAGCAAAACAAAAAAAATACTGGTGATTTCTCCGATCGCCACGCATCCGCAAAACGCTGGCAATCGAATACGAATCTATTATTTGCTTAAAACGTTGCAAAGATTGAGACATCAGGTCCATTTTGTTTACTTGAGAGCCAAAAACCAAAGAAAAGATGATGATATTTCTGAAATGAAGCGATGCTGGAAAAGTGGATTTTATATGCCTGATTTTGAAGAGTTTTATAATATCAAGCATCCGGACAGGCTCTCTAAAACGATCAGCGGCGAATTAAAGCATCTGGATGACTGGTATGATACCCGTCTGGATAGATTTCTCCATTCGTTTTCTAAATCTATAAGGCCCGATGCCGTAATAGCGGAATACGCCGTCACTTCACGATCTTTGGAATGTTTTGGACCCAATATCCTCAAACTGCTAGATACCATCGATGTGTTTGCCGATAGAAATAAAAAACTCTTAGCTCATGGTATTTTTCCACTGAACACTGCTTCTCTGAAAACAAGCCAAGAAAAGAAAGCGCTCGACAGAGCGGATATCGTTATGGCCATTCAGGATGATGATAAAGCTTATTTTTCAAAACTGACCGCCAAACGAGTAGTCACAGTGAGACATTGGCTCCCGTTATACGCTCCTGTCATAAAAAGAACTTCCCGTCACAATATTCTTTTTATCGGAGGCGATACGCAAAGCAGTAGAAAGAGCGTGGAATTTTTTATGCACGATATATTTCCATTGATCAGGGTTAAAAATCCAAAAGCCCAATTTATTATTGCCGGAAAAGTGTGCCCCCTCATCAGCAAAGTGAAAAGTCCTTGCTTCAAGATAGGTCCTTTGAAAAATCTTGAAAAAATTTATGGCAACTCGGATGTCGTGATCAATGCGGAGGTTTTTGCGACTGGGTCAAGTACGAAAAATCTGACGGCTCTAAGTCATTCTAAACCTCTCGTTACGACGCCAATAGGAGCGAGGGGTATGGAAAACGGAGCAGCCAAGGCTTTTCTTATTTCCAGATCGCCCAGAGACTTCGCAAATAAAGTATTGGATGTTTTAGATGACCACGATCTTGCCAAACAACTATCTCTTCAAGCATATGAATATGCTAAAAGGAATAACGAAAAAGCTGTCCATGCTTTAAGAACGATTTTTTGCTGATCATGGAACGTCTGAATACCCGTTTCTCCGTATGCCCAACGCTAGTTGTTCTCTATGCCGATCCGATTTGATCCGGTAATTCATCAATCCGATCGTTGTCTAAAAAAATAGAACCTGTCTTCCATCCTGATGCATCGAATTGAATTTATTCAAAATGGCCAAATAAAGGATAAAAAGTGGGTTGATTAAAAAAGATGTTAAATAAGAATTGACGTTAAAATAACGTATACCATAATGCCTACTGCGCCCATAGATCGGCACAAAACAACGCACACTTCTGCAGCCGCTCTCATTTTTATTCTTCCATAGTCCCAGTGTACTATTTACTCTGAAAATGATATTCTTTGAGCGTCTATTCGTCAGTATACCAAAGATTCACAAAATAAGAATAAGATAAGGTTGAATGGATGGTTGACATTATCATAGTCACCTATAATGCGCGTGCAAAGATCTTACGATGCTTAAGATCTATCCGTGAACACACCCGATCAGTTCCTTACACGTTAACGATCATCGATAACCATAGCACGGATGGCACACGCGAATCTCTGCGTAAACAACGAAATTCCATAGACTCCTTACTGCTGCTTCCCAAAAATCTGGGTTTTTCAGGAGCAGCGAATAAAGCGCTGTTTGCCGGTAGAAACCCCTGGGTCGCTTTATTAGACGATGATATTGAAGTAACACCCCAATGGCTTGAAAAGTTGCTTCAGTGCGCGCAACTGAACCCTCAGATAGGTATTGTAGGCGGCAAAGTCGTCTGGCCCAATGGCCTCATATTCTCAGCTGAGTTTAAATTTGAGCCGTTCGGTATGGTCGGTAAATATGAAAGGGATCAAGGGCAAAGAGATTATATTCGCGAGTGTGATGCGCTACCAGGACCATGCTGGCTGATGCGCCGCGACGCAATAAAAAAAATCGGTCCTTTCGATGAAAGATATTTTCCATGTCAGTATGAGGACATTGACTATTGTGTCCGAGCCAGGCTTGCAGGATACCAAATTATTTATAATGGTAGGATACGGGTCGTTCATCATCATTTATATCGTTTTGGGGACGCAGATTATCTTTTAAAAAACCGCGTACGCTTCTTCAAAAAGTGGAAGCATCAACTGAGTTCGATGACATTAGTCGCCAATTCAGATGACCGGCTTTTAAAAAAAGGTGCGAAGCTTTTGTCTTCTGAACCTTTTTGCCCTAAGATAGAAGGTATCGGGGCCGTTTCCCGTCTAAATCAATTCTATCCTCCGTCTCTTTATAGAGCTATTGCGCTTTTGGACAGGGGACAAAGAAACCGATCAAGATCAGAATTGAAGCATGCGGCTCGTCTTGTGAAAAATAACACACAAATTTCAAACCGCGAACGGGCGACAGTTAATCGTCTTTTGAGTATTTATTTTCATAAACTAGGCTTGGAAAGACATGCCAAACAGCTAGCCGATAACGCCCTGGAATATCTAACACCAAAAACCATGTGCTCTCCTCACCGATCTTGGTTAAGGTAAATGAATAAAAATACTCTAAAAAAAACTCCTTTGACGTCCGTGCCATCCAATTGCTTCTCGATAAACCTCCATGAATGGCAAATCGATATATCTTCTTACAATCAAGATTTTTTGAAAATCCTTAAGGTTTTTTTGCCTTATTATTGGCGCGCTGAAAAACGGAGCGGAAATGTCCCGACAAAAAAGATAGAACTCAATATTCATAGAAAATTTCTGGGGGATAAACGCATGAAGCCTCTTCCCTTTCCTCGTCAAAGTCGCTATCAGCCTCTAAAAAACATGTATTGGGATATCGAATACGCAAAAAACCGCATCTGCGTGTCCTTACATAAAAAACTTTATGATACGGCTAACTGGGTTTACCATGGAGGATTTTTGATGCCTCTTTCGCTATACCTCAGAAAGTTTGGTGCTACGCTGGCCCATGGCGCCCTGTTGGATAAAGAAGGTTCAGGGATTTTAATCATGGGGCAAAAAGGCGCTGGAAAAAGCACTTTATCTGCGATCTGTATTGAGAATGGTTTCAATTATTATTCCGATGAGCATCCGATACTGGAATTCAAAAACAATATCGTTCAAGGCAAAAGTTTTTTAAATCGCATTGCGCTTCCGTCGGAATCTATGATCCATTTCCCTGATTTAAAAACAAAAGTCCATTGGAACGCGAGAAGAAAAAAATATGAAATAGACGCTGAACGGATACGGCAGGGGTGTCTTGGAAAATCCTGTAAGATCAATAAAGTCATTTTTCCTGAGTTTGGCATCAATAAAAAACTGCTGGTAAAGAAACTGGATTATTCGGAGTCTTTGAATCTAATGGTCAGGGATGAATACTTTAGCCGCGATCTCAAGAACGAGAAAACAAAGGAGATGAGCCGAAACCACTTCGATCTATATTCAGAGCTGGCTGCTTCTACAAAATGCTTCCGGATCCAATATGGCGCGCAAGATGTTGGGCAAATACCAGCGATCTTTGAAAATTTGTAGTGATGATCCTATCAGTCGATTATTTAATTCAAACCTCTTTTCGCCATTTGGATCGCTTTCTCAAGCGGTAAATAAGCAGAGCCTGCCAAAATATATGCGTCACCATGATCCATCAATACCGGCTCAGGCGGTTGGACGCCGAATTGAAGACACACATAGTCTTGAACCAGTTTACTCGTCCTTGCAGAGCCATCTCGGGCAACGTGAGTAATATCAATATATCTCTGCATCTTAACGGCCAGCTTCACGATCTCATCAAGCCGCACAGGGTCGTTCGGCGTATAATGAAGAAGAATGCGGTCCACTTCTTTGTCGTACCACTTGACTATCCTATCCAACTGATTCTGAACATCATCAGGGCAAATTAAAAAATAGACCCTCCAGTAATCATCTTTTTGGTCCACTGTTTTATATAACATATTCCGAAATTTTTTTAACGGAACCGGCTTATGATCTCCGCTCTTTTCTAATGATCGAAAAGCACAGAAAAAATCCAATGATTTTTCTCTTAAAGGCCAAAACCCCTCTACTCTCAACAAAAGGCCGTCCGGATTCTTATAATACAGCCCATCTGAAAATGCTGAGCGAACCTCTATCTGTGTTCTGCAAACCGAAAGTATTCCTCTTCCGCGAAAAATTTGACCGGCTTTTTTTGGCGCGCCTTCCAAAACCAAGGAGTTGAGGTTCATGATCGACTGAACTGTCAGTTTATTTTGCTTTGGCCGAATTCCGCCCAAACTCGACCTTTCTAAGACCCAACGAACAGCACGTTTATAATTCGTCCAGGACCAGTGCGGAAAAAAGCCGCTAGGTTTTAAATATAACTTCCATGGAGAATCGGGAAAGCGTCTGGATGCTTTATTCCAATCGCGAGGGTCAATAAATCGCTTCCAGATCTCTGTTCGAAATTTCATTTTAGGGACGTTTTTCATTGAAATATATTATATCCGCAACCAGGTTAAAATGCTCAATTTGCTTTGGCTCAAAAAATTACCGACCCTTATTCCTTTAACAGGCTTAAGGCTTATTACTATTGAGTCGGAACTTCAGCAAGCTCTTGATATAGATGAGCTTATGGGTTATACTTTTTGTGGCACATTTTTGCGTTAGATGTGCTAAAAGGAGATACTGTTGAAATCAAATCATAATAGTCATACCCTCAACACCAAAGACATCTCATGGAAAAAAGTAGGCAATGAAACCGTTATTCTCAACATTGCAACCGGTTTCTATTATGTCCTGAATGAAGTGGGTGGATTCATCTGGGAGATGGTGGTCAGCCAAACGGATACGGATCAAATAGCTTCTGAATTATCCAAAGGATACAATGTCTCTTTAGCCACTTGCAAAAAAGACACAGCGAACATGCTGAAGAATCTCAAAAACCAAGGCTTGATACGCGAAAGCCGTTTTAAGACAGGGCTGACTGTCAAAAAGACTTTTCATCGGATATCGCGGTCCAAGAAGTCTCCATACAAAAAACCCTCATTAAAAAAGTACGACCAATTGCATGAAATTGGGGTTGG
>CAZXLF010000001.1:341694-509194 GCA_964642015.1 uncultured Planctomycetia bacterium | reverse complement strand
TTACTTCTATTTCGTCCAGCACTCCTTACGGTATGCCTTCGATCTAGAATAGAACACTCCTCTACCACTTGATCTCCGAAGAGATCAAATCCGCAGATTCGGTTATAAGCTTGAGCCCCGATCATTGTCGGCGCGAAATCACAATCGACCAGTGAGCTGTTACGCACTCTTTAAATGATGGCTGCCTCTAAGCCAACATCCTGGTTGTTAACGCGATCTCACATCCTTTACCACTTAGCTTATATTAGGGACCTTATCTGGCGGTCTGGGCTTTTTCCCTTTTGAGCGCGAAGCTTAGCCCCCGCGTTCTGACTCCCGCAGTAAAAATAACGGTATTCGGAGTTTCATTGGGTTCGGTAGCCTGGTGGGGCCCCTAGCCCATTGAGTACTCTACCCCCATTATTTAATTATGCGAGGCCATCCCTAAAGATGTTTCGAGGAGAACCAGCTATTACTGAGTTTGATTAGCCTTTCACTCCGACCCACAGCTCATCATAGACCTTTTCAACGATCACACGTTCGGGCCTCCACCTGATTTTACTCAGGCTTCACCCTGGCCATGGGTAGATCACTCAGCTTCGGGTCCAATCCCTTAGACTTAATCGCCCTAGTTAGGACTCGCTTTCGCTACGGCTTCGAACAATATGTTCTTAACCTTGCCTTAGAGATTGACTCGCCGGATCATTATGCAAAAGGCACGCGGTCAACCATTCCCCTTGCGGGGCATAGGTCTCCCACAGCTTGCAAGTTTGCGGTTTCAGGTCCTATTTCACTCCCATTCCTGGGTTCTTTTCAACTTTCCTTCACAGTACTTGTGCACTATCGGTTGCCAACGAGTATTTAGCCTTGGCCAGTGGTCTGGCCGAATTTTCACCTGGTTTCACGTGTCAGGTGATACTTGGGTACCTCATCAACTCTGATCATTGCATTTGGCTTACAGGACTATCACCTTATATTGTCACACTTTCCAGAGTGTTCAGCTATGCAATAATTTTGTAACAGAGCGACCTCCCTGCAAGGAGATCTAATGCGGCCCCGCAACCCTCATTAAAGAACGCTTGCAGGCTATAACCTTAATGAGTTTGGGCTCTTCCCTTTTCGCTCGCCGCTACTGGGGGAATATCTTCGTTTTCTGTTCCTCGAGGTACTGAGATGTTTCACTTCCCTCGGTATCGCTTTTGTCACCTATGAATTCAGTGACAAATCTTACGGTATTACCCGTAAGGGGTTGTCCCATTCGGAAATCTCCGGATCAAAGTCTGTTTGCGACTCCCCGAAGCCTATCGCGGCTTACCACGTCCTTCATCGCCTGTTGACACCTAGTCATCCACCACAAACCCTACGTAGCTTGACCTTATTGTCTTTTTCTCGAGCCAAACCGTCTTAATCAACATTGAAATGTTGATCAGACTGTAATGGCATTTTGAAGATGTTACGTCTTACCCTCTATGAAATTGTCAAAGAACAAAAACTTTTTAGAAAAAATTTTGAGAGACTCTCCGCTACGAGCCCACCGTAAAATGTGGACCTGAGCGGTCTCGAACCGCTGACCTCCTGCTTGCAAAGCAGGCGCTCTACCAGCTGAGCTACAGGCCCTGAGCTGACATAAAAATGGTGGGCCAAAGAGGAATTGCACCTCTGACCCCAGCGTTATCAGCACTGTGCTCTGCTAACTGAGCTATTGGCCCTCAAGCGAGTGCGAGCCCCAGTAAAAAATTTTTGTTAAATAGCCTATACTAAAAGTGCTAAATGATTTTTTGGGTCGTCAATATACTCCCAATTACCGAAGTAATCGAGAAGTATTCTCCTTAGAAAGGAGGTGATCCAACCGCACCTTCCGATACGGTTACCTTGTTACGACTTAGCCCTCCTTACTGGTCTCACCTTAAGCGTTTTCTTCCTTGCGGTTAGATAAACGATTTTGGGTGCTCCCAACTCAGGTGGCTTGACGGGCGGTGTGTACAAGACCCGGGAACGTATTCACGGTAGCGTAGCTGATCTACCGTTACTAGCGATTCCGACTTCATGAAGGCGAATTGCAGCCTTCAATCTGAACTGAGGCCGTTTTTTTGGGATTAGCGCCCCCTCGCGGGTTAGCTGCCCTTTGTAGCGGCCATTGTAGCACGTGTGTAGCCCCAGGCATAAGGGCCATACTGACTTGACGTCATCTCCTCCTTCCTCCAGTTTATCACCGGCAGTCTTCCTAGAGTGCCCACCATGACGTGATGGCAACTAAGAATAAAGGTTGCGCTCGTTGCGGGACTTAACCCAACACTTCACAGCACGAGCTGACGACAGCCATGCAGCACCTGTGTAATCGTCTCTTGCGAGAGGACCCACTTTCATGGGCTTTCAAATACATGTCAAGCCTGGGTAAGGTTCTTCGCGTAGCCTCGAATTAAACCACATGCTCCACCGCTTGTGCGGGTCCCCGTCAATTCCTTTGAGTTTCAGTCTTGCGACCGTACTCCCCAGGTGGTGGATTTAATGCGTTAGCGTCGGCGCTAGAGGGATCGACACCCCTAACACCTAATCCACATCGTTTACGGCAAGGACTACCAGGGTATCTAATCCTGTTTGCTCCCCTTGCTTTCGCAGCTCAGTGTCAATAATCGGCCAGTAAGACGCCTTCGCCACTGGTGTTCCTCTCGATATCTACAGATTTCACCCTTACACCGAGAATTCCCCTCACCTCTCCAGTATTCAAGTCATGCAGTTTCCAATGCAGTTCCAGAGTTGAGCTCTGGGATTTCACACCGGACTTGCATGACCACCTACCTACCCTTTACACCCAATAAATCCGAACAACGCTTGCCACCTCTGTCTTACCGCGGCTGCTGGCACAGAGTTAGCCGTGGCTTCCTTTGGGGGTGATGTCAGCTTACGCGCTATTAACACGTAAGGTTTCTTCCCCCCTGACAGCAGTTTACAACCCGAAGGCCTTCATCCTGCACGCGGCGTCGCATAGTCACCCTTTCGGGCATTGCTAAAGATCCTCGACTGCAGCCTCCCGTAGGAGTCTGGGCAGTGTCTCAGTCCCAATGTTGCTGATCGTCCTCTTAGACCAGCTACCCGTCAATTGCCTTGGTGGGCCGTTACCTCACCAACTAGCTGATAGGCCGCGGGCTCCTCCTCAAACGGCAGCTCTTGCGAGCCACCTTTGATTTCCGAATCATGCGACCCGGAAATGTAATTGGGTATTAGCCCCGCTTTCGCGGAGTTATCCCCAATTCGAGGGTAGATTACCCACGTGTTACTAACCCTTCTGCCACTATCTCTTGCGAGATCGTTCGACTTGCATGCCTGAACCACGCCGCCAGCGTTCGTTCTGAGCCAGAATCAAACTCTCCAATTGGTACTACATTATTGGTTCAAGGTCTGGTCGACCTTGAAATTGTTTGAGCTGACCAAAAAACCAGGAATATCGTTCTGCTCAAAAAACTAGAACGGAAATTCCGCACTTTTAATATAGGCTATTTAATTTTCAAAGATCAAAAAGACTAAAAAAATTTTGAACCAGACAACAAAAAAGGCGTCCGATGACGCCTTTCTTCATCAGTTCATCTAATTACTATTAAAATTTTATGTCAATAGACTCAAACGAATTCCTCTTTTGGGCCGCCCCTCTCCAAGCGGGCATCTTGACTGGTTGAAGTTATACCATGCCTATAAAAATATTGTCAAGAGCAATTTTATATATATAAGACTAGGGGGGATTTGCCGGCCTAGGAGCGGAGGTTCGCCCCCGGAGAATCCGCGGCAATAACGACCTTATTACGACCGGTTTGCTTAGCTTCGTAAAGCGCTTTATCTGCCCTGGCGATCACCGCGTCCATATTCTTTTCGTCCGGGCTCACTTGGGTCACTCCCAGACTGATCGTCTTGTTGAAATCGCCGGTGACATGATAAAAAACCTTTTGGCTTACCGTTTCGCGGATCTTGTCCGCGACTTTAAAAGCTTCCTGGTCATTGGCGCCGGGCAGCATCAGGATAAATTCTTCTCCTCCGTAACGCGCAGCCACGTCCAGCGCACGGCAGGTGCTCTTCACGATCGACGCGATCTCTTTCAATACCACGTCACCCATCACATGCCCGTAGGTATCATTCGTGTGTTTAAAATGATCCACGTCGCTCATCACGATCGAAAGATTTCGGTTCGGCCTCATGGCCAGCGTGGTCAGCTCCGCTTTAAGCAAAAGTTTGAAATGTCCGACATTAAAAAGACCTGTTAACGAATCGCGTGTCGCGAGTTTGAAAAGTTTGGCGCGCTCGATCGTCACCGAAAGCTGATTGTGCAGCGTTACAAAAAAATACGTCGCGAGCACAAGCGTTAAAGGATAAATGATCTTGATCCAAACGCTGAAATAAACAAAAAGCACAGAAGCAATGGCGACGTAAATAAACAGAACGACCACCGTCCACACGGCTGTCTTGAAATAACTGCTCATTTTTGTGATCCAAAAAAGCAGGAACGAAAGCGCGATCAACACTAAAAGATTTTCCAAATAATTCATTTCCACGATGAATCGGTGCGAAAGGATATTGTCCAGAACGGTGAGGTTCACGCCCACGGCGGGATAAGACGGTTCGAATGGCGTTGGACGAATATCAAAAAGGCCGGTCGCGGTTGTGCCGATATAACATATCTTACCTTTAAAATCGGTCAACGAAACCGATGGAAGCTGGCCTTTTTTTAGCATGGCGTAGGATGTGATCACATCAATGTATGAGTAATGCGTGAAAGTCCGTTTCCACGGGCCCAGCCAATTAATGATCAAGTCCTGGTTCTTATCGAGAGGGATCGAAACATTTTTGCCGTCTAGATCGAAAGAGACGCTGCCGTTCTTTAATTTCACCTGCTCGCGCTTTATGCCCATTTCATCGAGCGCCACCTGAAATGAAAGCTGGGGGATCTGTTTGCCGTTCACATCGATCATGAGCGGGATACGGCGCATCACGCCATCCGGATCCGGCTGCAAATTGATATGGCCACCTCCGGCCGCCTGATCGGAAAATTCAGGCAATGAAGTTAAGAGTTTATTTTGTTTTGCGGAATCGTCGATGATCTGAGCCAAATACACATTGCCGGCTTCTTTGATGGACTGTGACAGGATAGCGTCTTTTTGAGGATCGCTCTTTTCGCTGAAGATCACATCGAACACCACTCTCTCGGCGCCGATCTCTTTAAGCGCCTTGATCAATGTGGCATGCCAATCACGGTCCCACGGCCATCGGCCGATCTTCGCGACACTGTCATCCGATATTTCGATCACAACGATCTTTGGATCTGCGGCTCTCTGACCTCTCAACATCACACGGTAATCGTAAG
This sequence comes from uncultured Planctomycetia bacterium, assembly GCA_964642015.1. GTDB lineage: Bacteria > Omnitrophota > Gorgyraeia > 2-02-FULL-51-18 > 2-02-FULL-51-18 > CAZXLF01. The sequence continues at coordinate 503,865 of CAZXLF010000001.1, read as the reverse complement.
TTACCAGTTCAAAGCGCTTCAGAAGATCGAAATGGAACAAAAAGAACACCGACAAGAACACCACGAACGTGATCAGGACACGTGTCACGCTCTGGTTTTCATTTTCGAATAACGCGGAGAATTTCAGATTAAATTTGGGGATTACCATTCAACCTACCAGCCGTATTAAAAAAAGAAGGGCAATAAAAATTATTGCCCTTTCCGTAAAATTCTTTGGATTTCTCTCCGCGTTTATTGTGCTTTAGGAACATTAACCTCGAATACGGTTCCGCGGATACCCACGATCGATGTCGGTGTTTTCACTTCAAACTTGGAATCGCCGACCAGTTTCTCTGCCTTCACAAGCACGCGCCCGACATCCACGCTCAACAATGTATTTTCCACATTAGTAGCATCATTATGCTGGAATGTATCAAAATGAAACAAGGTATCAGCTCCAACATTGATCTCGGCAGTTTTGGCCATACCCGTAAGTTCGAGTTTGACCGAGGAATCGGGGCCCGTTTTAATGGAGTCATTCTCTTCCAATATGACATTCTCATCAAGTTTTTCCCAATCCGAAGTACCCGATTTCATGTAACTGGCTTGGCCTTTCAACTCCAAAACTTTTGCTTTGCTCGTCACACCCGCAAACGCAATGCTCGGTGTTAGCATCATTCCGATAAAGCCTATCATAAGAATTAAATTTGTGGGTGCTTTGATTTGCTTCATTTTCTTACCCTCCACTTACTCTCATTGCTTACAGTTAAATAATACATTAGGTTGTGTTGAATTACAATATAATTGCATAAACTTAATAACATATTGTGTCTATTAACAATAATCGGTAAATATTCGCTAACCCCATTAAATTAATAGACAAGCAGATACTCAAAAGCACTTATAAACTATTCTGACCTTCCTTTAATACTGAACAAACGCCATCTTTGGTCTTTTACTCCAAGTCGCGATTGTCTCTCAAAATATATCTTCATCTGCTCCGCCGAATCAGTTATCACTTCATACCAATGCTGGCGCACATACCTTTCAGCACTTCCGTGCGTACACGGGCCGGTTTCGCGCCATTGATTCAGCACTTTTTTGATATGAAAACGGTGCCGCCTCCATATAAACTCTTTTGGAACGCCCGGCTCACCGCGGGACATTCCCGCAGTATCATAGGATCCGGCTACCGGTCTGATCGCTTCACCTATGAACGAATCACGGATCAGCTTATTTTTCACACATTCTCTGGCAGCGGTCAGTTTTGCGGCGTTTCCGCGTTATTTGATTTTGACTCAGAGCCGCTTGAGGATTCATCAGGCATCTGCTCAGGTCTTTTGCTCATCGGCATCAGACCTCCCTTAAGCTCCACTTCTTTGACCAGCTCAAGATCTCGATCATATTTCACAAGCTTTTTGCCCATCAGCACGACCACTCCGCCGTCACTCGTCGCGACAAGCGTCGGATGTATGCTCATCATCGGACCGCCTTTCATGCCCATACGCCCGCCGCCCATCATGCCCGGGCCGTCCTGCGGCATCTCGGATCTTTGCGCATCCGGCTGCTGCGCGTCCTGCTGTTCTTCGGCTGCCGCGAATGAGCAAGCGGCGGTAAATATCAGGGCAAATAAAATAGCGGTCTTTTTCATTTCTCGTCTCCTTAAAAAGATGAATTCGTCAGAAAAGCCTATTTTTCTTTTGCAAAAATATTATAGACCAACGCAAAAAGCACACCGACCAGAACCCCATCGATCATCGCGTATCCGGTAACAATCAGCACAGATCGGCCGCCGGTCATTGGATGGTATGCCGGATACAGCGAATGCGCCATTTGCAAGAAGGGTACCCCGTACCTGGGAGAGCAACGGTTGATCGCTCCCACAAAGAAAATGGCACCCGCCCAGGTTATCATCGATGCCAACCCCATGCCCTTGACAGATAGTTTCATCTCCGATTCCTCCCTTTTTTGGGGTTAAATTGACCTGCGCCTGATAGCCGCTTCCTTGCGTGCATTAAAGAAATTATAGGAAGACTATAGCAAAAAAAGGATAGTCCGTAAACTGAAGATAAAAAATGGGGAGCAAAAACCGCTTAAAGTTCGGCGGCCGGGACGATCTCGCCGATATGGACCAACGATGCGGTCTTAGCATGTCCCGAGAAACATGCGGTTTCCTTCACGATCCATCTCCTTCATTTTTACGGCTATCTCTTATCGCGCTTACTATAAAAATAAGCGCGACTAGATCTATCGAAGATACCATCACGATAAATCCCGGTCGAGTATTAGTTTTGGTAACACTTGTTTTCATCAGCCCGGGGATGCCGAAACTGGATAACCCCATGCGCTCTCCGGGGCCAAATGCGACCCAGTTAAAGAGTACAAGTAAAGCGATCCCCATCATCAGCATTGACATGCCGGCCATTTTTTTATTCCCGATGGACCCATAGATGCAGGCGATGCCTGCCACAATAAAAGTAAAAGCGGCAAGCTGTCCCACCCACAACGGGATCCCTTCGTCGGGTTTTTCAAAGAACATAGGGACCAAACCGAATAGTATGCACATTATCCCTATCCATATTGAAGGCCGATTTGATTTTCTTCGCGTGGTCATAGAATTAAATTGGCCTGTCTCCGATTATACGGCTTCATTTTGGATTTAATAATATCATATTGGGCTTCGCACGAAATCTCTCATCTGCCCAATAAAAAACCCGGGAGGCTTTCCCGGGTGTTGCATTTTGCCTTTATTCAAAACTATCTCAAGGCCCTTTTTAATCCTTTCCGAATGTCTTCAAAAATTCCGGCTCAAATTATCAGATCAAAATTTGCGGCGTTTAGTTCAAAAGGTATTTCTGTACTCTCCCGGAGTAATCCACGAATTCGTCCTTGGCCAATCTCTCATGCTTTTTTACTAAACGATTCATCGGCTCCCGGCTTTCCTTTCGCGGCTGGCAGAACTTACTCGGTCTCTGACAGTATTTTAACCCCAAGACAGCGCAGATAGAGATGTACTCGTTTTCCATAAAGCCCCCTTTCGGCTTCACTTCCGACTTGTACCGTTTCTATGCTGTCACTTTACTACCATTACACAGATATATTGTACCACCGATCGGCTGCTCAATCGTCAATATTATAAACATATTTTACTTATTTAGAGCCGACGATTTCGCTGATCTGGATCAGCGGCATGATATCGGTATATTTAGGAACGTCGCTCCGAAGCGTCACCATATGAGGCATGAATGCCGCGTAAAAAGCTTCTACGGAATCAAACACCATTCGCGCGGTCACCAGATATTGCGGCTGAGTATCCGGTGGCCCGGCATTCACCCCGCGCTCGATCGTGACTTCTTTCAACGCACTCCCAAAAAGTTTTTTAGCAAGCGGGATATGGACGGAAAGATAATAATCCATATCAAACCGGGCGCCTTTAGTATTCGGATACATGTTATTGACGGCGATCACTTCTTTTCCTTTAATTATCCTTTTTCCTCTGCTGTGGAAGAAGTGCTAATGTTGTTTGGCAGTTTCGTTGCCATTGAGTGATTTTAACGTGTCCTCGTGGAACGGAGTACAGCGATAATTCATTTATAAATAAGTGTTTTCTCTCCGCCTTCTTAAAGCTAAAATCCATACTTTCTTTCTTGAATCATCTACGTCATATAATACACGGTACTCACCTATTCTTAACCGATATTGGGCTATAAACTGGTAGATATAAACAGGTGGCCTAATCTTTGGATTGCCGTTAGGACGAGGATCAATAGAGAGTTTTTGTATCTTATCCAAAATATCAGATCTACATGAATAAGGGAAAACATCCTCTAATGATTTTTCAAATTTTCGCTGAGTAGACGCGGACGGAAAAAGAACCTTGTAAGCCATGCCCTTTTATTTTTTTCGTTTTGATAAACGAAAGCGTATTTTTTTGAAAAGTTTTGAAACAGGTATACCTACAGTCTGATCAGTAATTGCTTTTTTACCTTCCACTACTTCGTTCATAGTATCAACGTCCTGTAATTCATCAAGAATATCAATGAGCTCTAACATATCTTCATAATCGATTACGACCTTTGATGGCTGTCCATGTTGTGTCACAACAAGCATCTCTTCCCTTTTAAGATGCTCAGCAAGATGGTCTCTAAAATCTTTAACCCCCATGTGATTGGCACGTAGCAACGTAGTCGCTATGCTCATTTTCTATCCTCCAATATGTACCTACTTATGTATTATTAGTGTACACTATAAATTACGACTATTCAAGGATGAATCCATAGCTTTATTAATCTGCCTATGACTCACAAGCCAATGGTTGAGGCGGGTCAGCAAATTTGATTTAGCAGATAGTGGCCAATTGAGTGATTTTAACGTGTCCCTTTTGGTTGTTTGGGACAAGGTCTAGTATATTAACTGAGAGATTTGCGTTTAGCATATTCTGCTAACCTATTTGAGCGGTTTACTCGAAGTCTTTCGGCAATTAACTCAGCAACCTCAAAACCATTTGGATATAACTCCCAGCAAATACCAACGGCTGAAACCATGTAATGAATAAGATGAGCGTAATGAGTCTTTATATTGTTAGTTAAGAAATTAATATCTTGTCCATTAAGTTTAAGAGTCTGGGAAAGATAGGAATCTAATGCAGTGTCAGTAGCGTATCCATTTTTAAGCGTGCTTAAATAATGAATAACGCTTTGAACTTTTACATCTATCTTGTTTACATATTCCTGATCGATTTTAGGTTGAGCTGTCGTTTTTAAGTCAATTTTATTCTGTGCATTTGACGGAACCTTGTAAAGATTAACGCCTTTTAGTTCTTTAATCAAAGAAACTAAACTTTCTAAAAAATCATGGGTATTAGAACGATTCAGAGGAATACACGCTTTGTTCTCAATAACAGGTAGAACACAACCGGGCTCTAATAGACAGATAACTTTTTCTGATGGAAGTATTTTACTAAGCCTACCATATTCTAATAAAACGCTCCCAGAAGGTTGTTCTTTGCCATCCTTTTTTGAAGTAGCCCCGGCTGTAAACAGAAAAATTGCCATGCGAGCATTATTTATGAACTCATCCTGCTTGTCTTGAAGCGTCATGCCTCGATTTGGCTCATAAGCAATAAGAGTCCAGGCAAAACCAAGTAATTCCTCTAGAAACGCTTTGAATTCCTTTGCGAATTCTTTTTCAGCGAGATCGTGTAAAATAAGAGCATATTTTTCGGCCATAGCGAGAGATTCTTCTATCAAATTTCTATTAATATACTGGTTACCATCCTTGGAGCCCCTTTAATTTCCCCCGCCCTAGATCTCTATCTCCCCCTTCACCAGCGGAGAGAAGATTGGCACCATCAAACAATCTTCACAAACTTTTTCTTCCCCGCCTTGAGCAAACTCCCCTTGCCGGTAGGCACCTTAAGATTGAAATCCGTGACCTTCTGCCCATCGATCGACACCGCGCCCTGCTCGATTAATCTTTTGGCTTCGCTTGTGGAAGAGACAGCGCCGGCGCGTTTCAGAAGCTCCGCGATCCATATTTCTTTCTCTGAAATTTTGAGCTCGTCAGGATTCTCAGGAGCTTCTTTATTTGAAAATACTCTTATAAACTCAGCCGCTTCTTTTTCCGCTGCCGGAACTCCGCATAGATTACCAGTAAGCGTTTTGGCTAATTTAATTTTGGCGTCTCGCGGTTTATCTTTTATCAAGGTATCCAGATCCGAATCCTTCAGATCGGTTAAAAGGTCAAAGTAAGATTTCATTAATACATCCGGAATAGACATCGCCTTACCAAAAACGTCCTTCGGTGAATCAGTGACACCGATATAATTCCCATATGACTTTGACATCTTCTGCTTCCCATCCAGACCAACGAGAAGAGGCATGGTCATAACAATTTGCGGCTTCTGCCCAAAAGCTCTCTGAAGGTCGCGCCCCACAAGCAAATTGAATTTTTGATCCGTCCCGCCAAGCTCAACGTCGGCTCTGACCTGAACTGAATCGTATCCTTGGACAAGCGGATATAGAAATTCTTTGATGGTAATAGGGTGGCTTTCGGACATGCGCATCTGGAAATCATCCCGTTCGATAATGCGCGCCACGGTCTCTTGAGGGGCTATTTTGCCTAGAAATTCGTGGAACAACATTTTGCCAAACCAATCGCTATTATGAACCACTTCTGTTTTCTTTTTGTCCAGAATTTTGAATGCTTGGTCTTGGTAGGTCTTGGCATTCTTCTCCACTTCTTTCTCAGATAGCGCGGGACGCGTTTGGCTTCGGCCTGTCGGGTCGCCGATCATCGCGGTAAAATCGCCGACGATGAAGATGACCTTGTGGCCAAGGTCCTGGAATTCGCGGAGTTTTCTTAAGAGGACGGTGTGCCCGAGATGAATGTCGGGAGCGGATGGATCAAAGCCCGCCTTGATACGAAGAGGTTTTCCTTCGTCAAGACGGGCTTTTAAATCTTCTTTCTCTATGACGTCAACGGCATTGCGGCAAAGCGTTGAAAGGGCGCTTTCCCTGCCGGTCACTTAGTTCTGAGAAACGCCTTTGGTCGAGAGAGCGATCTTTCTTGCCGGAAGATCGATTTTCACGATCTTGGCCTGTATTTTTTTGCCTGCCGGATAGGTCGTCTCGAGCGCTTGAGCGGAAGCGAGGTCTGTCTCCGAAATGTGGAGCAGTCCCTCAACATCCTTCTCGATCTCGACGAACACACCGAAACTGGCGACTTTCGTCACGGTACCCATCACGAGCGATCCGGTGGAAAGTTTGGATGCGATCTCTTCCCAAGGATCGGTGATCAGCTGTTTCAAGCCCAAAGAGAGCTTGCGATTCACCTGATCGACCATCAGCACCGCGGCTTCGACTTCCTGGCCCTTTTTCAGCACATCTTTCGGGTGATTCACTTTCCGCGTCCAAGACATATCGGAAACGTGGATCAATCCGTCGATACCTTCCTCAAGCTCAACGAACGCGCCGAACTCCGTGAGATTTCTCACGATGCCCTTCACCTTCATGCCGACCTGATAGCGGTCTTCGACGCCGACCCAGGGATTGGATTCGGTCTGTTTGATTCCCAGCGATATTTTTTCGTGTTCTTTGTCGACGTTCAAAACCATCACGTCTACGCTGTCGCCGACCTTGAATATCTCAGCAGGATTTGTGACGCGTTTGGACCACGAGATCTCTGAAACGTGCACAAGGCCTTCGATGCCCCGCGCAAGCTCAACAAAAACGCCGTAAGGAACGACGTTCACGATGCGACCTTTGGCTTTTGAACCGACAGGAAATCTCTGCTCCACGTCGACCCATGGGCTCGCGTCCTTTTGCTTGAGACCCAACGAAACTTTCATGCTGTCCTTATCGAAAGAAAGGATCTTCACATCGATCTTGTCGCCGACCTTCAGAAGCTCCGAAGGATGATTGATACGGCCCCAGCTCATGTCCGTGATATGAAGCAGGCCGTCGATGCCTCCGAGGTTCACGAACGCGCCGAAATCCGTGATATTTTTCACGGTGCCTTTACGGATCGAACCGGCCTCAAGCTCTTCGAGAACCTTGGCCTTTGATTCCTGTTTTTCTTTTTCAAGCAGATCTTTGCGGGACACAATGATGTTCTTGCGGCTCGGGTTGATCTTCACGATCTTGACCTGAATGGACTGGCCCAACAAAGAATTCAGACTGCCGAAACCTTTGAGGAACGCAAGCGACGCCGGCAAAAACGCCTCGACGCCGATATCCATCATGAGACCGCCTTTCACCTTGCGGACGACCTTACCCTCAACGTTATCGCCTTCGCCGTATTGCTCGACGATACGGTCCCAGCCCTGGCTCTTCTCAGCGCGGCGGCGTGAAAGAACGATACGCCCTTTGTCATTTTCCGTTTCCTCGAGCAGGACCTCGATCTCATCGCCGATTTTCAAAGATTCGGGAGAATCAAATTCGTGCGCCGGGATCACGCCTTCGGATTTATATCCGATGTCGACGATCACGTCCTTCGTCCCGACCGAGATGATACGGCCTTTAACAACATGCCCCTGACCAAAACGCCGGAACGTTTGGTTATAATCTATTTCAAAACCATCGCCTTTAGAGTTATTTTCCTCATCGAGCGATGAGAATTTTTCGATACCCTGCAACATGCTTACTTCCTTCCTGAGCTGTCGTTCTGACAGGCTCTATCGGGATAAGATGACCACAAACGAACTTGTTTTGAGCGGACTATCCTATTTCTTCCCGAAAAAATTTTTGAACTTTAACCTTTATAGATACCTTGGTCAACTTCGTCTTTGATCTTTTTTATCTCGCTCATGATCTTTTGGCTGACAGCCAGATACGGATCCTCTTTGGCCATCAACTCTTTGTCTTCGCAAGGAATGAACGCCGTGCCGAAATAAACCCGCACCGGCCTGCAACGGAACCGCTTCACCCCTTTCGGGAAAGCCTCAAAAGTCCCGCTAATATAAACAGGCACTACGTACGTTTTGCTTTTCACGGCCAAAAATCCGGCGCCGCCTTCGACATCCTGAAATTTACCGTCAAGCGTCCTTGTGCCTTCCGGAAATATCACGAGACGCTTGCCCTCTTTCAAAGCGCGCAAAAGCTCTCGCATGCTGTGAAAGTCATTTGCGCTTTTGATCGGCAAAGATCCCAGCCAATAAAGCATCCTTCTTAATGCAAAAACTTTGAAAAGGTAATCTTTGGCGAGATAATGGATCGGCTTCTCAAGCGAAATTCCGAGGATCGGCGGGTCGAGATAACTTGCATGATTCGGCGCAAATATCACTCCGCGCGAATCATTCGGGACCCTTTTTGTCCCGTAATGCTTAAAGTCGAAGCAAATACGATAGAATCTATAAAGAACGATCTGCGTCAGCTTGTAAAATAAAGGGCTTGGTTTTATAACCTTTTTATCTGGCACAGGATACACTAACCCCGCTTATTTGAACGGGATCCAATGATCGGAAGGATTTTATCAATAGTCTCATCGATTGTCAACGAACTTGTATCTATGACTATTGCGTCTTTTGCCGCCTTGAGAGGACCTTCTTTACGATTATAATCGGTGGCATCTCTCTTCTTTTGGTCTCTTAACACTTGCTCTAAAGTCACCTTCTGTCCGTTTGCGATAAGTTCGCGGTAACGGCGCCTGGCGCGGATCTCGTCACTGGCTTCAAAATAAAATTTAAAATCAGCGTCCGGAAAAACTTTTGTTCCAATGTCCCGACCCTCCATCACGGCACCGTTCTTTATCCCCATTTCGCGCTGTTTTTTAACCATTGCGCGGCGTATCAAAGGTTCCTGCGCAACATGAAAAACATTTTTGGTAAGCTCGGGTAAGCGGATCGCTTTCGTGACATCCTTGCCGTCCAATCTCACTTTTTGTTTGAAAGGGTCTTTTCCAAGAAGCTCGATGCGTGCTTTTTTCAATAGACCAACAAGCGTTTTTTTATTCTCGAACGGAACTTTTTCTTTCATGGCTTTGAGCGTCAGCGCGCGGTACATCGCGCCGGTGTCGATGTAAGGTGTTTTGATGCGTTTTGCCAGCGCCTTGGCCGTGGATGATTTCCCGCTGCCGGCGGGGCCATCGATCGCAACAATAAGTCTATGCCGACGCTTTTTTATTGGCATTTTGAATAAGCTGGACAAGCTTGGATTTATTTTTCAAGCTTAAGTTTTTTTCGAACTGCATGAGATTTTTTCTGAAATCCGCGGAAGTTTTCAAAATCTCCTTGGCGTTGGACAAAAAAATATCGGCCCACAGGTCCGGGCTTGACGTCGCTAAACGCTCAAACTCCTTGATACTCGGATTCAGCGGATATTTACGTTCGATATCCTGAAAAAGACAAAATGAAAGAATATGCGGTAAATGGCTTGCATGAGCGACCCATTTATCATGTTGGATTGCTTCGATCAAAATAGGCTTTGAACCTAATCGCTCCCAAAGTTGATTTACTTTTGAATTGTTTTTCGTGACAAAACACGCACTTCCCTCAAAAAGACCGCTGTGCGCATATTTCACACCGGTCTTTTCCGAGCCGGCCATCGGGTGACATCCGACAAACAGATTTTTAGGCAAATATTTTTTAGCGGCGAGGCCCACACTGTTCTTAGAACTGCCTACATCGATAATAATGGTATTTTTATTGAGATATTTGGATAATCTTTGAATTTGCGAAATAATCGCAGGGATAGGGCCGGCCAATATGACGAGATCGGCTCCGCTTATACCTTCTTTTAGATCAAGCGTCGCCATATCCACAGCTTTGGCCTGAACAGCCCCGATCGCGGAAGTTTTGCGCCGAGCAACACCGACAATAAAATTCGCGATCTTTTTTTTCTTGATGGCAAGGCCTAAAGATCCGCCGATCAATCCGACGCCAACGATACAAACCTTGTTAAACAAAGGTTTTTTCAAATAGTTCTCCCGATAGCTTTGGCGATCTGGCGCATCTCATTCATCAGCACATCGAATTTGTGCGGTTTCAAGGCCTGAGGCCCGTCGCAAAGCGCTTGCTCGGGATCATCATGCACTTCGATCAGAAGCCCATCCGCGCCGACAGCGATCGCCGCCTTCGATAAAGGCGCCACATAATCCCAGATCCCTGAGCAATGCGAAGGATCGATCACAACCGGCAAATGACTTAATTTTTTGATCACCGGCACCGCGCTGATATCAAGCGTGAAACGTGTCGCGTCTTCAAATGTCCGAATGCCGCGCTCGCAAAGGATACAATTGTGATTTCCTTCGGATATGATGTACTCAGCGGAAAGCAAAAAATCTTTGATCGTATTGGCCATGCCCCTTTTTAAAAGCACCGGCTTCTTTGTCTTCCCCACTTCCTTTAAAAGCTCAAAGTTCTGCATATTTCGGGCCCCGATCTGGATGATGTCGGCGTATTTCAGGAAAAGCGGCAGATCGCGCGGATCCATGAGCTCGGTGACGATCGGAAGCCCTGCTTTTTTCTTCGCTTCATAAAGGAATTTCATTCCTTTATCTTTCAAACCTTGGAACGAATAAGGCGATGTGCGCGGTTTAAAAGCGCCTCCGCGAAGCACTTTCGCTCCGCTTTTTTTGACCGTTTCAGCGATATGGATCAGCCGTTCGCGGTTTTCCACGGTGCAGGGACCGGCCATGATCACGATCCTTTCTCCGCCGATCTCAAGCCCCGGAGCGATCTTGACGATGCTGTTTTCTTTCTTGAATTCGCGTGAAACGAATTTGTACGGCTTCTGGATCGGCATCACACTTTCCACACCGGGGAACGCCTCGAACGGCTGGATGCGCGCGCGATCTTCCTCGCCGATCACGCCGATGATCGTCCTCTCTTTTCCTTCGGACAACATGGGCTTTAAACCCAGTTCCCGGATCTTATCTTCGATGTGCTTGATCTCTTTTTTTGTTACGTCAGGTTTTAAAACAATAATCATCTTGAACTCCTGTTATTTTGAATGTTCTTTCTAGCTTTAATTTTTAAGCACCTGGCCCAATGTCCGCATGAATCGTTTGTTTTCGGCGGGTTTGCCGATCGTCACACGGATAAATGTCTTCAGACCCCAGCTGCCCATCGGCCGGATGATGATGCCTTTTCTCAAAAGTTTTTCGTGCACAACACCTGAATCTCTGCCCAGATCAGCCAAAATAAAATTCGTCGCTGTATCCACGACGTTCGCCCCGAGACTTCTTAAACCGCGCGATAAGAATTTTCGGCCTTCGGAAACCATCGCGAGAGATTTTTTTAAATGCACTTTGTCATCCAGCGCCGCGATAGCCGCGCTTTGCGCGAGAAGGTTCACATTGAACGGCTCCCTCACTTTATTCAAAGCGTATGCGATATTGGGGCTTGTGACGCCGTACCCTATCCGCAGACCGCTCAAACCGTAAGCCTTGGAAAAAGTCCTCACCACGATGAGATTGCTGAATGATCCCAATAAAAAACCGATGGAGTCCGGATAATCTTTCTTCTCTTTGGCGAATTCGTAATAAGCCTCGTCCAAAACGACGACAATGTGCGGAGGTACCGCTTTAAGGAATTTTAAAATATCTTTTTCGGAAATATACGTTCCAACCGGATTATCGGGATTCGCGATAAAAATAAGCTTTGTCCTTTCACTGATGCGTGATCTCATCACATCCAGATCGTAGTGAAAATCCTTCATAGGCACCTTTACGATCGCGCCGCTCTCTACTTGTGTCGCGATCTCATAGATCATGAACGTGGGATCAGCGATGATCACCTCGTCTCCATGGCTCACGAATGTCCTGACCGCAAAAACAAGGATCTCGTCAGAGCCGTTTCCGAATACCAGAGCTTCGGGAGAAACACCGAGCGTTTTCGCAAGCTTATTCCTCAGGTAAAAACAGTTGCCGTCCGGATAACGATGGATCCTGGGAAGATTTCTTTTGAGCGCGGCCAGCGCTTTAGGAGACGGGCCGAGGGCATTCTCATTGGAAGCCATCTTCACGGCATTCTTTAAGCCGTATTCACGCTCCACCTCTTCGATCGGTTTGCCGGGCTGATAGACCTTGACCTTTGCGAGATTTTTTTTAGCCGAAGAAAAAAAGTCCGTTGTGCTTTTGACGTGAGACTTTTGCACGGGTCTATCAAGAGCAGGGTCCATTAAAAATCCGCTTTCGGATAAGAACCGAGGATCTTGAACAACGTGCAGTTTTTTTCGAGATTGGCCAGCGCTTGCGTGATCTTCGGGTCCTGCACATGACCCTCAAAATCGACGAAAAAGAAATAACTCCAGATCTTCTTTTTGGACGGACGAGATTCGATCTTTGTCAGATTGATGTTCGCCTTCTGGAAATGAAGTAAAATATCATGCAATGCGCCTACACGGTCTTTCACCGAAAAAACGATCGATGTTCTGTCCTTGCCTGTCGGCTTGGCATCATTGCGCGCAATAACGATAAAACGCGTGGTGTTATTCGCGCTATCCTCGATCGAAGGCGCTAAGACGCGCAGATGGTACTCTTTCGCCGCCAGAACGCTTGCGATGCAGGCGATCTCATTTTTGAACTGAGGATGTTCGGCTACGTAACGCGCCGCATCCGCGGTGCTCGCTGCCGGCATCAAACGCGCGCCGGGGATATTGGATTCGAGCCAAAGGCGGCACTGCGCCAGCGCCTGCGGGATCGAGTAGATCTGATTGATCTTCTTGAGTGAAGCGGCGTTGGACAATAAATTATGATTGATCGGCAGATAAAGCTCGGCGCATATTTTGAGACCCGATTCAATGAACATATCGAGCGTATAATTGACGGCACCCTCTGTTGAATTCTCGACGGGCACTACACCATAGTCGCTCCGTCCCCGCTCAACTTCAGCGAACACATCCGAAATATTGGTGCACGGAAAATATTGGACCGACGCACCGAATTTTTTCTGCGCAGCCTGATGGGTGAATGTTGATTCGGGACCTAAATAAGCGATCCGCACTTCTTTCTCGAGACTGATGGAACTTGACATGATCTCGCGATAGATCGCCTCGATCGCAGCAGGCGTCAAAGGGCCTTTATTGATAACCTTCAAACGATCGAGCACTTCTTTCTCGCGATGAGGAGCATAAATGCCCTGGCCTTCTTTCAGTTTGATCTTGCCGATCCTCTTGGACGCTTCGGCCCGCTCATTCAATAGCTTGAGTATTTTCTCATCGATCGAATCGATCAGTTTGCGGGCTCCATCAACGCTCATTCTTCACCGCCTGTTTTCTGGTCAGTTTGTTCGGCCATTTCGGTCTCGCCTTCTGCGGATCCTTTGAGTTCCGGTGGTAAAAGATGCGGTTCAATATCTTTCAAGGAATACTCCGATAACGCCGGAAGTTCCTTGGTAGATTTCAAGCCGAAATGATCGAGAAAAATCTTTGTCGTACCGTAAAGCATCGGACGCCCCGGCACTTCTTTGCGGCCAACGATCTTCACGAGCCCTTTTTCCAAAAGAGTTTTGATCGCTCCGTCGACATTAACACCCCGGATGAACTCAATGTCCGCGCGTGTGACCGGCTGCCGGTACGCGATCACCGAAAGCGTTTCGAGACTCGCTTGAGAAAGGCGCTTTTTCTCGCGTTCCTCATAAAATCTTTTGAGATAAGGCGCTAAACGCGAGTCTGTTACAAGCTGAAAACCGCCGGCTATCTCAAAAAGCCGGAAGCCGCGCCCTTGTTCCTCATAGTCGGCTTTCAAAGCGTCTAAACTCGAGGCAATATCTGCCGAGGTGATCTTTTCCTCGAACGCCTCCTTCATTTCTTCGGCGGATAACGGCCTGTCGCTGGCAAAAAGCAGCGCTTCAACGATGTATTTTAGTTCATTATTTTTTTCCATGATTCACTCCGGTACACGCACGTTTCTCGCTATTTCGATCTCCGAAAAATGACGGTCCTGCCTGATCGTCACTTCCTTAAGTCGGATCAGCTCAAGCACCGCTAAAAATATGGTGATGACCTCGAACTTGTTCTTAGAGGTCTTAAAGAGGTCGCTGAAATAGATCACCGGCTCTTTTACGAGTCGATGGAATATCTCATGAACTTTTTCAGCAACTGTAAATTCATCTTTGACTACTTCATGCGTATCGCTTTTCGGCAGATTTTTTAATACCACAGAAAATGCCGAGATCAGGTCAAAAAGCGAAACCTCAAGAAACGGACTGTCTCCTCCGTCCAATTCAGGCTCTGCGCCATAACGTGTAAAGATCTCTGTGCGCTTATCCTCGAAATCCCTCAGTCTTTCTGCGGCTTCTTTGAACGCCTTGTATTCGAGCAGTCTTCTCACCAGTTCTGCGCGAGGATCCAGTTCTTCAAGCGCTGTTTCCGTCGGATCGGGAGGCAAAAGCATCTTTGACTTGATCTGCATCAAAGTTGCTGCCATCACCAAAAATTCTCCGGCAATATCCAGGTCCAAGAGATCCATCAAATTCAAGTATTCCAAATATTGCTCAGTGATCTGTGTGATCGGAATATCATAAATATTCAACTCGTCCTTTTTGATCAGATACAAAAGCAGATCGAGCGGCCCCTCGAAAATATCCAAACGTACTTTATAGTTATTTGACACCGCTTGCCTCAAAATTCATCAAATGAAAGACCTCACGGACATCGTTCATCGTGTTCTGAGCAACTTTGCGCGCCTTCTCACATCCTTCCGAAATTATCTGGATCAGACGGTGCTGGTCTTTGGCGATCTCTTCGCGCCGCTGCCGAATAGGGTCCATCTTTTTGGCCAAAATAGCACCGAATTCCTTTTTGCAATCCGTGCAGCCTTTTTTGGCCTTTGTACACCATTCATGAACATCCTTGACAACGGCCGCATCGGAAAAGATCTTGTAATAAGAATAAACATTGCAAATATCCGGATGACCGGGATCGGACGACTTGACACGATCAGGATCTGTGATCATGGACTGCACTTTTTTTCTCACAGTTTCATCAGAGTCTGAAAAATTGATCGCGTTCCCATAACTTTTCGACATCTTCCGTCGGTCCGTTCCCAATATACGAGGCTCGTTCGTCAGCATCGCTTGCGGCTCAGGGAACGTCTCTTTCTTATAAAAATGTTTAAAACGCCTGACAATTTCTCGAGCCAACTCTAAATGCGCCAGCTGGTCTTCGCCTACGGGGACGCGGTCCGCTTTATAAAGCAATATATCCGCCGTTTGCAGAACCGGATAACCTAAAAATCCGAAAGTTGTCAGATCGCGGCCTTGAATTTCTCTCAATTGTTCCTTGTAAGTCGGGTTTCTTTCGAGCCACCCGAGCGGTGTCAGCATTCCCAGCATCAAAGCTAATTCAGAATGTTCGGGTACTTGCGATTGAATAAAGATCGTGCTTTTCTTTGGATCAATGCCACACGCCAGCCAGTCGATCACCATTTCGATCGAATTTTTCCGGATATCAGCCGGATTTTCATATTCGCCCATCAGCGCATGAAGATCGGCGACCATAAAAAAACACTCGTGGCTTTCTTGAAGCTTGATCCAGCTTTCAAGCGCCCCGAGCAAATGGCCCAAATGCAAAGGACCGGTCGGTCTCATTCCGGAAAGGATCCGGCTCATAGATTGATATTACTCCAGCTTCCTTGCTTTCTTCTGGATCTCATAAACCTCGATGCGGTCGCCTGAGACGATCTCATCGAAATTGGAAACCCCGATACCGCACTCAAAACCTTCGAGCACTTCGCGGGCATCGTCTTTGAAACGCTTCAAAGACTCGACTTTGCCTTCATGAATCTTCGCTCCATTGCGCATGACGCGGCATGGAAAATTCCTGACGATCTTCCCCTTTTGCACGGTACAACCGGCGATCGAACCCACTTTAGAAACCTTGAACACCTGACGCACTTCGGCAACACCCACGAAGATCTCTTTTAATTCAGGCATCAAAAGGCCTTCCATGGCTTTCTCAATGGCCGACTTTACTTCATAAATGATCTCGTAAAAACGTACGTCGACTTGCTCTGTTTCGGCGATCTCTTTCGCCGTACCGACGATGCCGACATGAAAACCAATCACGACGGCGTCCGACGCAGCAGCCAGCATCACATCGGATTCGGTAATATCCCCGATTCCTGAGTGAATGATATTAAGCTTCACGTTCTTTGACTGGATTTTATCGAGCGTAGATCGCAATGCTTCAACAGAGCCCTGAACGTCCGATTTAATGATCAACTTCAATTGCTCAACTTTGCCGGATTTGATGCCTTCAAAAAGCTGTTCCAAAGTAATGTGGCCGCCCGAAGCACTCTTATCTGTGGCGGTGCTTTGTTTCTGTTCCATGATTTCTTTGGCCACCCGTTCGTCCTTCACTACATAAAAACGATCTCCGGCCTTTGGCACACCCGGTAACCCGAGAATTTCTACCGGCATCGAAGGCAGCGCTTCTTTGATCCTCTGACCTCGGTCATTGATCATCGCGCGCACTTTGCAGTAAAAATTTCCCACGATCGCCACATCACCGACATTCAATGTTCCGTCCTGCACCAAAACCGTTGCCAAAACGCCGCTTTCTTTCGAAAGCTCGGCTTCTACAACAACACCTGTCGCCGAACCCGATGGATTCGCTCTAAGTTCCAGAAGGTCAGATTCTAAAGCTAGCATCTCAAGAAGATCGTCGATCCCCTTGCCGGTCTTAGCCGAAACCGGGATCATAATCGTCTTGCCGCCCCAATCTTCGGACATAAGTCCATGCTCCATCAAAGCTTTTTTGACGCGATCTGGATTGGCGGCCGGCAGATCGGTCTTATTGATAGCCACGATAATTGGTACGTTGGCTGCCTTTGCGTGATCAATAGCCTCAATCGTTTGAGGCATGACGCCATCATCAGCGGCAACGACAAGGACCACAACATCCGTAGCGCGGGCACCGCGAGCCCTCATCGCAGTGAAAGCCTCATGGCCAGGCGTATCTAAAAATGTTACAGCGCCTTTCGGAAGGAAAACTTCATAAGCACCGATATGCTGCGTAATACCGCCCGCTTCTTTTGCGGCGACCTTGGTGTTTCTTATTGCGTCAAGAAGCGATGTTTTTCCGTGGTCAACATGACCCATAAAAGTCACGATCGGAGCCCTTGGCTTCAAAAGAGAGGCGTCAACCGATGCTTGCTTTATTTCAACCTTGGATTCTTCTGTCTTGGTCGGTTTTTCGATCTCAAAACTGAATTCTTGAGCGACTTTGGCAGCAACTTCAAAATTAAGCGATTGATTGATCGTCGCAAAAATATTCAGTTTGATAAGTTTTTGGATAAGATCGCTGGGCTTAACGAAAAATTTCGCGGCAAGATCTTTCACGCTAATCGGGGTTTCAACTTCTATCTTGCGGATACGCTTGACTTCGGGTTCGACCGGAACGGTGACAGTGCTCACCGATGGAATTTCTTTGTGCTGAGGGACTTCATGGGCAATGTGTTTGATCGGCTTTTTAATATCCGGCGCGGCTGGCTTTGGCTTGGGAGAAGCCGCTGGACGCGGAGCCATCACATGCGAAACCGGCGCCGGCGTAACACGGGGTTTTTTAACCTCTTGAACCGGTGCAGCGCTTTTCATTCCGCTTCGCTGAAGCAGGAATTCTTTTTTTACATTTTCTATCGACGCCGTTTGCGACGTTTTAGGCTCTACCTTTGACGCAACCGGAGCTGATTTGACAGCCGCCTGGGAAGCTGAAGCTTGTTTCGCGGGCAACGCAGATTTTGACAAGGAATTCTTTACAGCCTTGACATCCGCATCTGTTAGGACGCTCATGTGGCTCTTGGCATCGATCTTGAGAGCTTTGAATTTATCGATAAGCTCTTTGGACGTAAGCTTTAATTCTTTCGCTAATTCATGCACGCGGATGGACATTTTAAGATTCTTTTTCGCCCTCTTTGTTCGACTCTTCCTCGACGCTTTGTTTGGGATTTTCTTCTACACCTTCAGCCTCTTGGGATTGGGCCGCGCTTTCTCCTTCAACGATCCCGTGAGTCGCTTTTCGGATCTTTTCGAGGGCTTTTTTCCCGACGCCTTTGATCGAAAGAAGCGCTTCATCGCTTGCGTTCTTTAGGTCATCCAGGGTTTTGTATCCCGCGCCTGCCAGAGTCTCGGCGGTTTTGGGACCAATCCCTTCGATCGACTCGATCATTTGAGGTTGAACAGCTTGAGTCTCTGCAGTTTCGGGTGTCATGCTAGCTTCAAGCTTTTCTTTCACGATCTCTTTCTTAGAACGGATATCAATGGACCATCCGGTCAATTTAGAAGCAAGACGCACATTCTGACCATTCTTTCCGATCGCTAACGACAGTTGATCGTCGCTGACTATAACTTCGACTTTTTTGTCTTCATGGTTGATCACTTTCACCGAAGATATTTCGGCCGGGCTAAGCGCCGCTTGCACATATTCGTCAATATTTTCGCTCCAGCGAACGATATCGATCTTCTCGCCTTGCAATTCTTTCACAACGCCCTTGACCCTTGACCCGCGGATCCCGACGCATGCGCCGACGCAGTCAACTTTTTCATTTTTTGACCAAACAGCGATCTTAGTGCGGTCCCCCGCTTCGCGTGACACCGACATGATCTCGACCATACCTTCGGCGACTTCGGGAACCTCGAGTTCAAACAAACATTTCACAAATCCGGGATGGCTTCTCGAAAGGATGATCTGGGGACCTTTTGATGTCTTGCTGACCTCCAGGATATAAGCCCGGATCGTATCGCCCTGGCGGTAACTGTCCCTTGGCGACATTTCGCGTTTCGGCAGAACTCCCTCGGTCTTTCCAAGATCCACAAGCAAAGCGCCCTTTTCAAAACGATAAACCGTACCCGTCGTGATCGAATCCGCCTTTTGATTGAACTCATTAAAAATAACATCGCGTTCGGCTTCGCGGATCTTTTGAAAAATAACCTGTTTGGCGGTCTGAGCGGCAATACGGCCAAATTCATTGGAAACGATCTCCTTGCCCTCAGAAAAAACTTTGATCTTTCCGGTCTCAAGGTCGATCTTGACCTCGACCTCCTTATCCTTATCATGGATCACTTTTTTTGCAGCAGAGACCAATGCCGCTTCGACCGACTCGATCAAAACTTGTCGGCTTATCCCCTTTTCACGCTCGATATTTTCTAATACTGTCAAAAGCTCTGTGCTCATTTTTTCTTATTTTCCTATCTGTATTTCCCGTGACGCCTTCGTGATTGCATTCAACGGGATAGAAACTTTCTTATCTCCGCCGGACTGAAGATTCAGCAGTTCACCCTCAAATCCCAAAACTTTACCCACACAAACAAGTCCGGCACCTTGTTCACTCTTGTATGCCACACGCACTTTTTGTCCCGCCGCTCGTTCAAAATCCGCCTTTGTCTTTAACGGGCGATCCAAACCCGGACTGTTAACTTCCAAATAGTAAGGCGTATTAAGAAAACTGCTTTCTTCCGATAATCCGTCCAAATACTCGCCGAGACGCCGGTTGATGTCAGCGCAATCGTCAAGCGTGATGCCGCTTGGTTTATCCACCATCAAAACCAAGGCGCTCCTGCCGCTGCTTTTGCGGAAATGGATATCTATCAGCTCTGCGCCTAGTTTTTCGATCTGGCTTCTGATTTCTTCGCGAAGTTTCTCTATTTCAAAGGGCAATGACATTTCAAACCTAACTTTAAAAGCCCAAATAAGGTCAAAATCCCATATAATAAAAAAAGTGGGTATTCACCCACTTTCAAAAAAGGTAACTCTAATTGATGGTTTAATTTAGCAAAGCTACGCTAGTTTGTCAAGAATCTTAAGAATGCTCGAAAAAAGCTCAGATATGGAAACCAGGGTTATCTCGCCGGTTTTTCTGACTTTTAGCTCGACTTTCCCCTGCTTTAAGTTCTTGGGGCCCAAGATGACGCGTAAAGGGATCCCGATCAAGTCGGCATCGTTAAATTTGACCCCCGCCGTCTCTGTGCGGTCGTCGATCAAAATATCCACGCCTTTTGCCTTGAATTCGTTGGAAGCCTCAAGCTCCTCAACGATCTTAATGGAAGTTTCGTCTTTTGGATCGATCATGACCACTAAAACCTGAAACGGACTGATATTTTTCGGCCAAACAATGCCTTTGTCATCAGAATGTTGTTCAATAGCAGCGGCTAGGATACGATTCACGCCGATCCCGTAGCAACCCATGATCATTGGATTATCTTTTCCTTCGGCATCCAGATAATGGGCTTTGAGTGGGACTGAGTAACGAAGATTCAATTTAAAAATGTGGCCAAGCTCAATGGCGGTCTTAAAATTTAACTTTTTGCCGTCTTTAGAAAAATCACCTTCCACAACTTGCCTGAAATCGCCTATTTGAATATCGTCACTACGAATATCCCCTAAATTAAAATTTACCAAATGATGATCACGGATATTAGCTCCAACTACAAAATTCTGCATGTCCAAAATGTCTTCGTCTATATAAGATTTGAGTTTTGTGCCAAATGGCCCGCTAAAACCAAATGCAAAACCGAGCTTTTCAATAGCGTCACGCGAAGCCATGAAAGAGCCGGGCTCGATTTTCTTTAATTTAAATTCACTGACTTCATGGTCACCCCTCACCAACACTTCGAAGAACGACCCGTCGGGGCGCTGATAGATCATCGTTTTGACCAAATCTTTCGGCATTTTCTTCAGAAACTGGGCAACTCCTTCTACGCTGCTGTGACCAGGTGTGTGTTCTTTAGAAAATTTTCCCGAGAGCGCATTTTTAGGAAAGGCGCCATTCTTTGTTTTTCTTTCCGCCATTTCGACGCTGACGACTGTCTCAGAATTTCCATACTGCACCATCCAATCTTCCCCTGCATCGGAAAATAAAACAAATTCCTGAGAGCCCGAGCCGCCCATAGCACCCGGATCCGCTTGAACAATGTAAAACTCCAAACCGCAACGCGTGAAGATCTTTTTATAGGCCTCTTTCATTGCATTGTAAGTTTCATCAAGACTCTGATCGCTTGTGTGAAAACTATAAGCATCTTTCATAAGAAATTCACGGCTCCGGATGATCCCCGACCTCGGACGCATCTCATCGCGGAATTTTGTCTGGATCTGATAAAGCGTCACCGGCAGCTGCTTGTAGGAGTGAATTTCCCGTCGCGCAAGGTCCGTGATCACTTCCTCGTGTGTGGGTCCCAGCACATTCTCTTTTCCGTGCCTGTCCTTGAAATGAACCATGTCTTCCCCCAAGATCTCGAAACGGCCTGATTCCTTCCAAAGCTCAGCCGGATGTATCGCCGGCAAAAGCACTTCGAGCGCTCCGGTCCTGTCCATTTCCTCACGCACGATCTCCGTCGCTTTTTGCAGTGCGCGAAGACCTAAAGGAAGATAGCTGTAGGTCCCGCTGGCCAATTTTCGGATCAGTCCCGCTCTCAGCATGTAACGGTGACTTTTGATCTGCGCTTCCTGCGGGTTTTCCTTTAACGTGGGAATTAAAGTTCTTGTCCAGCGCATTTAGTTTCCTTTAAAAAGTTTCATCGCGTTGTCAATAATGGAAAACCGGTGCATGTCTTGAAATATTACAAAAACCATAAGCAAGAGAAGGAGGGCCATCCCGCCCTGCGTCATTTTTTCTTTTATGGAATCTTTAAGCGGCGAGCCTTTGATCTTTTCGATCAAAATAAAAAGCACGTGCCCCCCGTCGAGCACCGGGATCGGCAAAAGATTGAGGACAAAAAGGCTGACGCTCAATGAGCCCATGAAATAAAAAAGATAAATCAAGCCCATTTGAGCGGCCTCTTTGGTCATAAAAAATATTCCTATCGGCCCGGTCATGGAGTCTTTGAACGCCATCGCACCCGTAATCATCAGACCCAATGAATAAAAGATCATTGACGTGAGCTTCCAAACACGGTCAGCGCCCAAAATAATCGCCTGAAGCGGACTGCTCTTAATGTAAAGCATTTCGCTCGATGGAGCAATGCCCACAAATGAAACTTCAAGTTTTTTTCCAAAAAGGCTCTTTGTGACTTGTTTCTTCGGTGTCACTAAAACATTGACTACTTTATCCGCTCTTTGCACGCTGAAAAAAACCTTTTCCGGGTTCTTGTGGATCTCTTTCAGGATATCCTCCCAATAGGTCACGGTCTGCCCATTCACTGAAAGCACACGGTCGTTTTCCATCAAACCCGCCGATTGCGCCGGAGCCCCGTCCAATATTTTTCCAATTTTATTCGAAAGAGTCGGCTGTCCGACGAGATAAATCGATGAAAAAATAACGAACGATAAAAATGCGTTCATGAACGGGCCGGCAAAAACGATCACGAACTTCTGCAACAGATTCTTCGAATTGAATTCCCACGCGTGACCCTTGGATTCTTCAGGGCTTTCGCCCGCGAGTTTCACGAATCCGCCCAAAGGCAAAAGTGAGACGCAAAAGTCCGTTTCCCCGAATTTTTTACCGAAGATCACGGGACCGAATCCTATCGAAAATTTTTCCACACGCACGCCGACCGCTTTCGCGGCAATGAAATGACCGAATTCATGCACCACTACCAGTACGCCCAATACAAAAAGAAAGATCAGCCCGCTTGACATAATTTTCTCGTCTCCTCAATAGCCCAGCGATGGATCGATTGGATCTCGGAGAGATCCGGATCCGCCACATGATGATGATTCGATAGGACTTTTTCTATGATCCTGGGGATCTGCTGAAACCCTATCCGGTCTCCCAAATAAGCGTCCACAGCCACTTCATCGGCCGCGCTGAGCACACACGGCGCGCTTCCTGAGCGCACGGCGGCCTGGTAAGCGATCTCAAGGCAAGGAAATTTTTTACGGTTGGGCGCGGAAAATGTGAGGCTTGAAATATTAGAAAAATCCAGTTTCATCGACGTCGGAGCCGAAAACCTCTTTGGAAAGCTAAGCGCGTGCTGTATCGGTAAACGCATATCCGTCACGCCCAACTGCGCTAAAATCGAACCGTCCTTAAATTCGACCATGGAATGAATGACCGCCTCCGGATGTATCAATACCTGTATCTTGTCTATCGGGACGTCAAAAAGCCACGCCGCCTCGATGATCTCAAGCCCCTTGTTCATCAGCGTCGCCGAATCCACGGATATTTTTTTACCCATTTTCCACCGCGGATGATTGACGACCACTTCCTTAGTAAGTTTTGCAAAAGATTCTTCGGATAATTCCCTAAGCGGCCCTCCGGAACCTGTCAGAATAATTTTTTCAATACTTTCTTTATCGTTTCCTTCAAGGCACTGGAATATCGCATTATGTTCGCTGTCCACAGGTATTAGCGAAGCGTTGGAATTTTCTTTCAATTTCCTGACCACAAGCGCCCCGGCCATCACAAGGATCTCTTTATTGGCAAGTGCAACACGCTTTCCGCGTTCTAGCGCATCAAGAACAGGTAATAAAGCGCTGGTGCCGCTTGTCGCAGCCAAGAGTATGTCGCTATTCAGCGATGATGAAAACTCTCTAAGACCTTCTTTTTCAGAAAAAACGCGCAGCTGCTTTCCATAGGCCTTAGCCAATTCTGCGCATGCAGCAACATCTTTCAGATAAACACTTTTCGGCGAAAATTCTTCGATCTGTTCTTTCAAAATGTCAAGCTTGGATCCGGCAGCAAGACCTGCGACCTCAAAATGCTGGGGATGCTCCTTGATAACACGCAGAGCATTCAACCCAACAGACCCGGTGGAACCAAGGATCGTGACGCTTTTTTTCATAAATAGATCCTCAGATGAAAATAAAAGATCGGCGCCGTAAAAAGAATGCTGTCCACCGCATCCAGAAAACCGCCCATGCCAGGCAGAAGTCTGCCAGAATCTTTGGCGTTACAAAAACGTTTCATCAGCGACTCTGAAAGATCGCCGATCTGGCCAACCGCGCCGATCAAAAGCCCTAAGACCAAAACATGAAAAGGCGCAAAATGCAGCGGTAAAAAATGACGCAAAAGATATGAAGCTAAAACGCTTCCGGCCAATCCTCCAAACATGCCTTCCACCGATTTTTTAGGGCTGATGTGAGGGATCAAACTGTGACGTCCGCAAAGCGTGCCAACCAGATATGCGCCTATGTCACCTGCCTTGGTAACTGTCAAAAGATAGGCGACCCAAAGCACGCCTCCCTCTAAGAATCTGATCTTGATCAGGAAGCTCAAAAACCAGCTGATATACAAAATGCCGAACAGCGTCAACGAAATTCCGACAAGCGCCTGTGAATTATCCTTATGAAAAAATTGCAGCAGGAACAAAAAAAGACAGCCCAGCACAAGAAAAAGGATCTCCCCCGACTGCGCCAGCCCCAATTCCATATAGACGATCAACGGGATCACAATACCCATCGCCACGCCAAAAAGCCTGTAAACCATGATATGATTATTGCGGAGAAGGTCGAAAAACTCAACGAGAGCTAACGCGATAAAAAAAATGACTTCGAGGCAAAAATAAAGCGGTTTCGCATAAAAAAGGATCGCAGCACTGATCCCGATCAGAATAGCGCTTGTGAAAATACGTTTGATCAGTTTAACACCGGCGCTTTTAATCTCACCAGTTTCTCTTTCCAAAACAGGGTTCAAATCACCATTAGACATTTCACGACGTATCCTATTGGGGTTAGACTTGAGCGTGGACATCGCCAAAACGCCGTTCACGTTTTTCGTATTCCTTGAGCGCGCTCAAGAAATCATCTCGGCGGAAATCAGGCCAGTATTTTTTCGTGATATAGATCTCCGCGTAGGACAACTGCCACAATAAAAAATTGCTCAGCCTCATCTCTCCGCTTGTGCGGATCAGAAGATCAGGGTCAGGCAGGCCTGAGGTATAAAGAAAACTGGAAAATTCCTCTTCGGTCAATGACTGAGTTTTTTTTGAAAATTCGGGATCCGCCTGCGCTTTCTTGACGATCTTGGCTACGGCATCGAGAATCTCAGTCCTTGCGCCGTAATTCAACGCGATGTTAAGGATCAGTTTCCGGTTGTGGGCCGTAGATTGGATCGCTTCTCTGACCTTGGCCAATGTTTGTTCGGGCAGCGCTTCAATCTTTCCGATCGTTTTCACCTGAACCCCCTCTTTGACTAGATTTTTGATCTCCAGATCTAAAAAATAGTCCAAGAGCTCCATCAACATCGAAACTTCTTCTTTGGGTCTTTTCCAATTCTCCTGGCTAAACGCATACAAGGTCAAGACAGGCACTTCGAATTCGATAGCGGCTTTGACGATCTCGCGCACCGATTGCATGCCTGCACGATGTCCGGCAACACGAGGCAGTCCGCGAGACTGAGCCCAACGGCCATTGCCGTCCATAATAATCGCTACATGCTGGGGAATACGATTCATAACATCGTGCCTCAAAAATTATGTTCTGCGCTTTTTAATCGAAAGCGTCTGATTTTCATGCGAGCCAACGGACAAAATCGTGATCGGCGCACCGACCAACCGGGAAAGTCTATCCAAGTATTTAATGGCGTTTTTGGGCAACGCTGCGTATTTTTTCACCTGCGTGGTATCGCTGAGCCAACCCTTATGACTCTCATAGATCGGCTCACCTTCTTTTAACATCGCAAGCGAAGCGGGAAAATCTTTGTGAATTTTCCCTTTATACCGGTAGCCCACGCAGATCTTGATCTCTTTAAGCGCGTCCAACACATCAAGCTTTGTGACGGCGATCTCTTGAATACCGTTTATCATACAGGAATATTTAACGAGCACCGCGTCAAACCAGCCGCACCGCCTCGGCCTTCCGGTCGTAGCGCCGAATTCTTTTCCTTTCTTACGGATTTCATCCATGAGCTTGGGGTCGAATTCTGTCGGAAAAGGCCCTTCGCCCACACGCGTCGTATACGCCTTCACAACCCCAATAACCCTATGCAACTGAGTCGGCGGCACGCCAGTGCCTACCGATGCCCCTCCGGCAGTCACATAACTCGAAGTAACAAAAGGATAAGTGCCGTGGTCAACATCCAAATGCGTGCCTTGGGCACCTTCGAATAAAATGGTTTTTTTCTTCTTGATAGCCTCTTGCAAAAAGACCGCCGTATTGCAGACATAGGGTCTAATTTTCTCTGCGAATTTTTGATACTCGGAATAAACCTTATCGAATTCAAAACCGTCCGACTGGTAGATCTTCTGAAAGATCTCGTTCTTTTCCAAAAGAGCTTTTTCAAGCTTTTCCCTGAATATATCTTCATCAAAAAGATCCACGACTCGGATCCCCGACCTCAAAGCCTTGTCTCCATAACTGGGGCCAATGCCGCGGCCCGTCGTGCCGATCTTGATGAAGCCTTTTTTTTCTTCCCGCAGTTTGTCATAAATACGGTGGTACGGCATGATCAGATGGGCGCGGTCGCTGACAAATAATCTTCCGTCCACAGAGATGCCTTTTTGTTTTAATTGGTCGATCTCTTCGATCAGCGCTTTGGGATCCACCACAACACCGTTACCGATCACGCATCGCGTCTTGGGATGCAAGATCCCTGACGGGATAAGATGCAGTATGAATTCTCCGCTATCCTTGACGACCGTGTGACCGGCATTGTTTCCGCCTTGATAGCGGACCACATAATCCGCGTCCTTGGACAAGATATCGATGATCTTGCCTTTTCCTTCATCGCCCCACTGGGCACCAACGACTACCGTATTAGACATTTTATAAGATCTCTCTTTCAAAACTGAGCACCAGAACACCAGAGCACCAACACCGGAATTTCTGGTGGCTGGTGACTGATGCGCTGGTGCTCTCTAAAACTCATCCTTCTTTACAACTTGATCAGTTTCGCATCCAGAATATTTTTGGCCTTGCGTATCCCCTGCATCACCTGATCGGAGATCGGGCTGTCGACTTTAAGAAGTGTCGTGGCACGACCTCCCGGCTTGTCACGCCCCAGAGTCATGCCCGCAATGTTTATTTTATTGTTCCCGAGAAATGTGCCGATCTGACCGACGATCCCCGGCACATCATTATTGGAGATCAAAAGAATATAACCCTCAGGGACTGCCTCGACATCAAATTCATCGATCATCACGATACGCGTATCTTCACGCGTAAAAAGAGTCCCAGCAGCGGCGCTTTTTTTCTTATCGGTCTTTACTTCCACATGAATCAAATTAGTGTAATGAGAATCGGATGAGGATTTGGACTCGGTGATCTTAATACCTCGCTCTTTCGCCAATACCGACGCGTTCACGTAATTGACGCTTTCGGCAAGAATAGGTGTAAGTAGCCCCTTGATCACAGCCAACGTTATAGATGTCGTATCAAGCTCGGCTACTTGGCCATTATAATGAATATCCACTTGCTGGATCTGGCCGTCGATCAACTGCGTCTCCAACGCACCTAATTTTTCAGCCAATTGAATGTAAGGGCGTAGCTGCTCAAAAACCTCCGGATCCATCACCGGCACATTGACCGCGTTCTTGATCCCGCGGCCCTGCAGAAAATCCGCAATGCTCTGTGCGACATCCACCGATACCGCTATCTGCGCCTCTTCAGTTGAGGCTCCCAAATGCGGTGTAGCTACAACAGACGGCAAAGCCAGAAGCGCACTGTCCTTAGGAGGTTCCGATTCAAATACATCAAGCGCGGCGCCGGCAATGTGTCCGCTTTCGATCGCTTTGGCCAGCGCTTTCTCATCGATCAAGCCGCCGCGCGCGCAATTGATGATGCGGGCACTTTTTTTCATCTTGCTCAGCTCTTTCTCGCCGATCATATATTTGCTGTCGGAGCTTAAAGGCATATGAAGCGTTAAAAAATCTGAACGAGTTAAGAGCTCATCCATCGACATCAACTCCACGCCAATCTGCAGAGCTTTTTCTGCCCGTAAGAAAGGATCATAGGCGATAACCTTCATTCCAAAGCTCTGCGCCCTTTTAGCCACTTCGCTGCCGATCCTTCCAAGACCAACCACGCCGAGCGTTTTTTCTAAAAGCTGAACGCCCGTAAATTTTTTCCTTTCCCACTCACCTTTCTTGATCGAAGCATTTGCCTGCGGTATGTTGCGGGCCAAAGCCATCAAAAGACAAAATGTGTGTTCCGCAGCCGAGATCGTGTTGCCTCCGGGAGTATTGATCACAACGATACCTTTTTTGGAAGCCGCTTCCACATCTACATTATCAAGCCCTACACCGGCGCGGCCTATGACTTTCAATTTTTGAGAAGCATTAATAACTTCCTTGGTGATCTGCGTGCCGGAACGCACGACACAAGCATCGCAGTCAACGATCTCTTTTTTTAACTGATCCAAAGGGAGCTTGGTCTTCACGACCGTTGTAAAATTCTTTTCGTGATGGAAAAGATTTAGACCCTCTTCCGCAATGTCATCGCAGATCAGGATCTTAAATTGGGTTTTAGCTATGGTCGCTGTCGGCATTGATCTACACCTTTGCTTTCTGGGCAGATTGACTTGCGCTACGCACGGTTTTCAAAGCATCGACAAAAGCTTCCAAACCACGCTTGGCATCATTCATCGTGCATGCGGCTCCCATATGAGCGAAGCGGACCATTTTCCCCTGAAGCTCTCCTTGCCCGTCAGCCATCACAACCTGATGAACATCACGCATATGTTTGATCATATCACCCGAGGAGATCCCGTCAGGCATCTTGATCGCCGTCAATGCATTGGAAGGCGACTTCGCGAAAAGCTCAAGACCAAGGTCCGATATCTGCTGCCTGACAAAACGAGCAACATCCGCATGCCTTTTCCATACATTTTCCACGCCTTCTTCGAGCAGCATTAAAAGCGACTCCTCAAGCCCTCTCACCAAACTAACAGCCGGCGTAAACGGTGTATCATTTTTTTTAAGCGCTTTGATCGTGTCGGTAAAATTGAAATAATATTTCGGCAAATTGGATGTTGTGAGCGCTTTTTGCGCTTTTTCATTCAATGCGACGAAACTGAGCCCCGGCGGCAACATAAAACCCTTTTGGCTTCCGCAAACTACAAGATCGATTCCCCATTCATCCATTTTTAGAGGATCACACATCAATCCGCTGATCGCGTCGACCATTAAAATAATATCGGTGCCTCGCGTCAATTTTGCGATCGCTTCGACCGGATGAAGGACCGCCGTGGAAGTCTCGCAAAGCGTGATCAACACCGCTTTGACTCCTGGATGTTTTTTGATAGCGTCAGCTACTTCTTCCGGTTTTACCGCCTCACCATATTGTTTCTCAAAACTTTTAACATCCAACCCGTAGGTCCTGGCAATGTCACGATAACGCTCACCCCATTTTCCCGCAGAAAACGATAAAACTATATCACCTTTAGACAAACAATTGACGATCGAACCTTCCATGGCGCCGGTGCCTGACGACGCAAAAGTAAGTACCGGGTGTTTCGTAAAAAAAACCTTCTGCAGATCCGCGTTAACGCGCTCAAGGATCGTCTGATACGCCTTCGTCCGGTGATGGATCATCGGAACAGCGGTCTTGTCCAGAATCCGCTTCGGTACCGCGGTGGGTCCGGGAGTTAATAACAAAGTATCTTTCACAGATCGGCCCTTTACTTTTTCAATGAACGGATATTAACGACCACTTCATCGACCAACCCATAATCCTTGGCTTCATTCGCCGCCATGAAATAATCGCGATCCGTGTCCTTCTCTATCTTTTCAACGGGTTGGCCCGTGTGACGCGAAAGGATCCCGTTCAGTTTATCTTTCAAATTCTGTATCTCGCGGGCTTGGATATTGATATCCGCCGCGACGCCCTGCACGCCGCCCCAAGGCTGATGGATCATCACGCGCGCATTTGGCAATGAATAACGCTTACCCTTCGTGCCGGCTGCCAAAAGCACCGCGCCCATGCTTGCTGCCTGTCCTACGCAATAAGTGCAAACGTCCGGTTTCAAAAATTGGATCGTATCGTAAATAGCCAAGCCGCTTGTAATAGACCCACCGGGTGAATTAATGTAGATGCTGATATCCTTATCCTGGTCTTCCATCTGAAGGAATAAAAGCTGGGCCACCACGAGGTTGGCCACATTGTCATCGATCGGAGTTCCGATGAATATCACACGGTCTTTGAGAAGTCTGGAGTAAATATCATAGGCGCGCTCGGATCTGCCGGTCTGCTCAATAACCATCGGGATAAGTATGCTCATCGTGTGTCCTTTGCTTTAACTATTTAAGGTGATGTGAATGATCATGCCGTTGCTTTCAATTCCTCTTCTTTCAAATTCGCGTTCGCCAGTAAAAAGTCGATTGTCTGCCGCTCGCGCATGCTTTCACGCAGATCCTCTCCAAAGACTTGCCTGGCCTCGTCAAGCGGGCGTTTGGACTCATCCGCCAGCACCTGAAGCCTGCGCTCAAGCTCTATTTCATCAGGTTCGATCTGCTCAAGCTCCGCTACCTTTTGCAGAATAAAATAAAGTTTGACCTGTTCAGCCGCTTTCGAAACCGCCTCGCTTTCGGTTTTCTTAAGTTGGTCTGCGAGTTGACCGTTAACCATCCCTCTGCGCTCGTATTGAAGCTTGGCCTGCTCCATCAATTTTTCCTTCTGTTTCTCGACAAGCGCTTCGGGCACCACAAAATCGGCCATGGCTAAAAGTCTCTCAAAAAGCTCATGCTTCATCTTCTCAAAAGCTTCCGATTTTTTGTAACTGGCGATATCTTTGCGTACAGCTTCCTTTAACTCATCCACGGAGGCCTTGCCAAAACTTTTAGCGAAATCTTCATCCAAAACAGGGAGCTTTTTTTCTTTTATTCCGCGTACCCAGATCTTATAAGCGGGCTTTCTGCCGATCAAGCCGCGCTTTTTTTCTTCTTCATCAAGGTCCACAGAGATCTCCCGAGCTTCTCCGACTTGCGCACCCACGATCTTATCGTAAAAATCATCCGATTCGTGCGCTTCAACAAAAAGCAAAATCCCCTTCTGCCCCGGGATAAAACTGCCGTCTTTCCAAATTTCCACATCGGCGATCACATAATCACCCTTTGCCACCGCTCTCAGAGAAATAAGTTCTGTCAGTTCAGCGCGCGAATCCATCAAAGAAGCCATTCCTTTCTCTGTGTCTTCGTCAGAAACTTCCATCGAGGGCTTGACGATCTTGATGCCTTTATAATTTTTCAGAGAGAATTCAGGGAACCTGTCGAACTCGGCAGAGAACGTCAGTTTCTTCCCGCGCTCCATCTGAATATCCGATATGGAAGGAAGTGATACCGGTGATACCTTCTGAGATATCACGGACTGATGATACGCTTCCGGAACCAAGGACTTCAGGACTTCTTCATGAGCTTCTTTAGAAAATTTTTTCTCGATCAACTCAAGCGGTGCTTTTCCGGTACGAAAACCCGGAAGCGTCGCCGCTTTCTGAAAATCCCTGAAAACATCCTGAAAACGGTTTTCAACCTGGTCCGCATTCACTTCGATCAACAGTTTAACGCGGCATTCCTTTATTTTTTTCAAAGTAGCTTTCATTTCCGATCAAACCTTTTATTCTTCGCTTTCAGAGACCCGGGCGACTTTTTTGTAGCGTCTTCCTTTATGATCTTTCACGCGGTCGTGCTGACGGCCCAACTGAAGCTGGATATTGCCCAGACTATTGTCAAAGGCAGCATACATGTCCGAACTTTCCTCTTTGGCCGTTAATCTTAGATTCTTTCCGGCAATAGTGATTTCAGCAATATGATGAAATTTTTGGACCTCAAGCACGACATGGACAGTCTCGATCTTTAGCGAATACTTATCAAGTTTGCCGATCTTCGCCGTAATATAATCTTTTAACGCCTCTGTTACATGAAAATGACGCCCGCTGATATCTATTTCCATCCCCATCTCCTGAAAAATACGTTCAATTAATCATACGCAGGGGCGCCTGCCTTCCGACAGGCCGGATCGGCCAAGCGCCCCTACAATAAACGTGTCATGTTACCACATTTCAGCTACATCGTAAACTTTTCGCCTAGGTAAATACGCCTTGCCTCCTTGTTCGTTAAAAGGTCGTCTTTCGTGCCTGAGATCAATATCTTGCCTTCCGACATAATATAGGCGCGGTCCGTAATTGCCAGAGTTTCTCTGACATTGTGATCCGTCAAAAGGATCCCAAGACCTTTGTTTTTCAGTTCGCGGATAAGGTTTTGGCAATCGGAGACGGCGATCGGATCGATCCCCGAAAACGGCTCATCCAACAAAATGCACAAAGGATGAGTCACTAAAGCGCGCGTGATCTCCAGGCGACGGCGCTCTCCGCCTGAAAGCGTAAGCGCTTTTGATTTTCTCAGATGCGCGATGCCTAATTCATTCAAAAGTTGCTCGAGCCGTTTAGCACGCTCGCGCCTGGGAAGGTCCAGTGTTTCAAGGATCGCTAAAATATTTTCCTCGACGGTCAATTTTCTGAAGATAGACGGTTCCTGAGAAAGGTATCCTATTCCCAACTGGGCCCTTTTATGGATCGGATATTTGCTTACATCGCGGTGATCAAACATAATGCTTCCGCTGTCAGCTTTGACAATGCCTGTGACCATATAAAAAGTGGTCGTTTTTCCTGCGCCATTGGGCCCCAGAAGCCCTACGATCTCGCCGGGATTGATGAAAATATCGACGCCATTCACGACCGCGCGGCCATTGTAAGACTTCCTTAATAATTTAGTTTCTAAGAGGGGCATCTAGCAGTTTAGAGCTTTCTTTATGCAGCGTGATCTCCGGATTGCCTTCCAAGCGCACAGAACCGGTGGCCAAAGAATAGATCGCGCGTTGAGAATGCGTAGTATCGGTGCCTCGTTCGATCGTGACATTCCCGATCGCAATGATCTGCGTTACTTTTTTCTGATCAGGATCGAAGATCACGTCCATGCGGTTGGCTTTCAAAACTCCTCTGTCATCGACCACTTTCACCTTACGATAAAATATCATCTTATTTTGCTTGTAATAGATCTTAAGCGGGCCCGTGCAGGTCAAAAGCGTTGATTTGTTGATCAGCATTTGAATATCGCGGTTCAGCTGTATAAAGCTATCATTCAATCTGCCCACAGCGCCACGGCCTTTCACATCGGCGTTCTGATGGGTCACAAAAACCTGTGAGGGGGTCCTTAAAACACCGCCGTCCTGTGACCACTGCACGTGATCCGTCTTGATCACAGTCGTGTCCTGCAGTTTGAGCGTTACATTTTGGTCCAAAAATACGACCTGTCCCGGATCAATGCGGGCCTTATCGCCTTCCAGATTCCAAAATTTCTTTCCCTTGTCGTCAAAACCGGTAAGACTGAATTTTTGCAAACTTTGATCGACGCTCGCCGCAGTGGGCTCTCTTTTTTTACGTGCCTCGGCCGCTTCTTCCTTAAGCTTTCTTTCATGTGTCAAAAGAAAGATCGATAAGGCCGCGGCGGCCAAACAGCCGACAAGAAAAAAATTAATGAAACGGTTACGCTGAAATCCTCCGGCCATTTATTGAAAATACCTTTCTGTTGCGTCATGCCATTTATGCTGGGTCTTCATGATAAGGTCCGTCACTTCACGCACCGCACCGTGTCCCCCGCTTTTCAGCGTAATATAATGCACCGATTCTTTCACGTCTTCCACGGCATTATGCACAGCCACGGCAAAACCGACCCTGGAAAGAACCGGAATATCCATCAGGTCGTCCCCTATAAAACAAACTTCCTCATGCTTCAATTTCATTTTTTTCACGATCTTCTCAAAAAGTTTCCGTTTGTCGCGCACGTTCTGATAGAGCTTGGAGATCTTAAGTTCCTTGGCGCGGCGTTGGTTCACGCGGGATTTTTTCGAAGTGATCGCCACGATCGGAATGCCCGCACGGCGCAACATCACAAGACCGAAGCCGTCCTGAACATTAAAAAATTTGAGTTCATCTCCATAATCACCGTAAATGATCCGCCCGTCGGTCAAGACACCGTCAACGTCCAACATCAGAAGTTTGACCTTCAAAATCCGTTCTTTAAGATCATCCGACATCATCAAAACCTTATCTAAACGATACCTGCTTTAAGCAGATCCTGAACATCCAAAAGACCCACCGGCCGGTAATGCCGGTCAACAACCGGCAATTCATCGATCTTTTTTCCTCGCAGAACGCTTGAAGCCTCAACAGCGAGTTTATCCGCCGAGACTGTGATAGGATTTTTTGTCATCACATTTTTTAAAGGACTTTCAAGAATACGCTCACCGGATTTAAGATTTCTTCTCAGATCTCCGTCAGTAAAAATCCCGACCAAGCGTCCTTTTTTATCGATCACCGAAGCGGATCCGGCTCTGGCTTTAGTGATCCTGTAAAGAACTTCTTTCACCTTCATAGTTTCCTTTACTACCGGATGGTCCTTGCCGGTGCGCATAATATCGGAAACTTTCAATAAAAGTTTTTTTCCGATATTCCCGCCAGGGTGATAAAAAGCAAAATCCTCCTGTTTGAAGCCTTTTTTCTCCGATAAAGTCAAAGCCAGCGCATCTCCCAGAGCCAGCATCGCGGTCGTCGAAGCCGTTGGAGCTAAATTAAGCGGGCACGCTTCTTTTTTAACGCTCACATCCAGCGTAATATCGCTGAACCGCGCCAAAAGTGACTTGGTATTACCTGTCACGGCGATCAGTTTGGCGCCGATCTTCTTAACGACCGGCAAAAATTTCAATATCTCTTCAGTTTGACCGCTGTTGGAAAAAGCGATGACCACATCCTCTTTTACAACGCGGCCAAGGTCGCCATGAAGCGCCTCCGCCGGATGGAGAAAAAGAGAGGGTGTTCCGGTCGAAGATAACGTTGCCGAGATCTTCTGAGCGATAAATCCCGGCTTACCCATTCCGGTCACAACCACGCGGCCTTTGGATTTTAAAATAAGTTCGCAGGCCTTCTCGAAATTCCGGTCGATCTTTAAGATCAACTCCGATAACGCGTCACGCTCTACCTTGATGATCTTTCTTGCTATCTTAATCGGCATTTTTCACCGCCCGATTCAATTTAAGAAGACGTTCTAAAAGCGCTTCGAGATCCTTTAAAGGGACCATGTTGGGGCCATCGCTTGGCGCGTGATCGGGATCCTCATGCACTTCCATGAATACTCCATCCACACCCACCGCAACGGCCGCCTGGGCTAAAATCGGCACAAAACGCCTTTCTCCGCCGGAGCTTGTTCCGCGCCCTCCGGGCTGCTGCACCGAATGCGTCGCGTCAAAAATGACCGGATAACCCAGTTCTTTCATGATGGGAATGGCGCGAAAATCACTGACAAGCGTGTTGTATCCGAACGATGTCCCGCGCTCGGTTAAAAGGATCTTGTGACTTCCTGCTTTCTCTATTTTATGAACGATGTTCTTCATGTCCCACGGAGCCAAAAATTGTCCTTTTTTCACATTCACAACTCTACCGGTCTTCGCGGCTGCAACGACGAGGTCCGTTTGACGGCAAAGAAAAGCCGGGATCTGCAGTATGTCCGCTACTGCAGAAGCTTTATAGGCATCCTCAACGCCGTGAATATCGGTCAGGATCGGGAGCCCTGTTTCTTGTTTTATCTTATTCAAAATTTGTAAACCTTCCCTCATTCCCAAACCGCGGAAGGAATCAGATGAGCTCCGATTGGCTTTGTCATAACTCGATTTGTAAATATACGGGATTTTCAAACGATCGGCGATCTTTTTGATCGCAAAAGCATGGCGAAGCGCGCTTTTCTCATTCTCAATGACACAGGGTCCGGCAATAAGGACCAACGGCTTACCGAGACCAACTGTTATTTTTCCTATTTGCACGCTGCGAGATTTCATTTCGGCGGTTTTCACAACTAATCCACCTTGTGAGCGAGCGATGCCCTCACGAATTCGCGGAACAATGGGTGAGCTTGATCGGGTTTGGATTTGAATTCCGGATGAAATTGGCAGCCGATGAACCAGGGATGATCTACTAGTTCAATAATCTCCACTAGCCTTCCATTAGGGCTTGTGCCGGAGACAATTAATCCGCTGGTTTCCATCTTTACTTTATATTTGTTATTGAACTCATAGCGATGACGATGACGTTCATGTATAGAATCTTTTCCATAAGCTTTATGCGTCTTTGTGCCTTTCTTGATCGTGCAGGGATAAGAGCCGAGACGCATCGTGCCGCCCAAGTCATTCACGCGTTTTTGCTCCTCGAGAAGACTGATCACCGGAAAGGGCGTGGTCTTATTGAACTCGGTGGAATTCGCGCGGCCCATTCCGCAGACATTTCTCGAGAACTCGATCACCGCGCATTGCATGCCAAGACAAATACCAAAAAATGGGATCTTGTTTTCTCTTGCGTACTTGATAGCTTTGATCTTTCCTTCGATCCCGCGATCGCCGAATCCGCCGGGAACCAAAATGCCGTTGACTTCTTTCAAATATTTCTCGGACCCGTGTACGATCAGATCTTCGGCATCGACTTTCCGTATCTCGACCTTTGCATCATTGGCGATCCCGCCGTGTTTCAGCGCCTCATAAACGGATTTATAAGCATCCTGAAGCTCGATATATTTTCCGACAAAACCGATGACGACGTGCCTCGACGGACTTAAAACTTTATCGACAACATTGGTCTTCCATGCCTTCAGTTTTTCATCGCCGTCATCACAATTTAACTTCAATAACCGGATGATGATCGCATCAAGACCTTCTTCTTTTAGAGCCAAAGGAACTTCGTATATTTCGCTCACGTCAAGCGCCTGGATCACTTGATCAGGTTCCACATTGCAGAAAAGAGCGATCTTCTCGCGCACATCTTTTGAAAGACGTTTTTCGGTACGGCACATCAAAATATCCGGCTGGATACCGATCTCACGCATTTTGCCGACGCTGTGCTGCGTAGGCTTGGTTTTGATCTCATCCGCCACGCGGATATAAGGAATCAGAGTCAAATGGATATTGATCGCATGATCCCGGCCGATATCCTGTCTGAATTGTCTGATCGCTTCCAAGAACGGCAGACTTTCAATATCACCCACTGTCCCGCCGATCTCGCAGATCACAACGTCCGCTGTTTTATTATGAGAAGCGTTCTTAATGGCAGCTTTAATTTCATCTGTTATGTGCGGAACAACTTGGACCGTGGCACCTAAATAATCGCCGTGACGTTCTTTGGTGATAACGGAGTAATAGATCTTTCCGGTTGTAACATTGTTGAGCTTACTGGGTTCTGCATTTGTGAAACGCTCATAGTGCCCCAGATCAAGATCTGTCTCAGCTCCGTCTTCGGTCACATAAACCTCGCCGTGCTGATATGGGCTCATCGTCCCCGGATCCACATTCAGATAAGGATCGCACTTCATCATGATCACTTTGAGCCCTTTGGATTCAAGCAATTTCCCGATCGATGCCGATACGATCCCTTTGCCTAAACTTGAAACCACTCCTCCTGTAATAAAAATATATCTAGCCATTTTGCTCTTTCTCTAAAATTTCTTTTGCCAGCTCAAGGTCCTGTGGAGTATCGACGCCGACCGTCTCAAATTTTGTTTCGATGGCCTTGATACGGTAACCATTTTCTAGCGCACGAAGTTGTTCCAATCTTTCATTTGCCTCAAGATAAGAAACGGGCAATTTTTTGAACGTGAATAAAAAATCCTTGTTGTAAGCATAAATCCCGATGTGTTTATAGAAATAATTTTCGGGCCCTGGTTTCAAAAAAATGGGAATCGGCGAACGAGAAAAATAAAGCGCGTAATTCTGATCGCTGACGATCGCCTTCACAACATCCGGGCTTCTAAATTCTTCCTCCGAATGACTTTTCTTCACGACGGTCGCCATGACGATCTCTGAATCATCTTGCATGGTTCTCACAAGATCATCGATCACCAAAGGATTGATCAGAGGTTCATCGCCCTGGATGTTCACAACGATGCGCACATCGATCTCATTGACGACCTCGGTCAAGCGGTCCGTGCCGGTCGAATGAGATTTAGAGGTAAACACCACTTTCCCGCCAAAACCCTCGACGACCTTAATGATCCTGTCATCATCGGCCGCAATGATAAGATCATCCAGTGTCTTTGCTTTTTTGGCGCGCTCATAGACATGCTGAATGACCGGTTTTCCACAAAGGTCTTTCAGTACCTTTCCTTCAAAACGGGTAGATCCGTATCTGGCAGGGATGATCCCTATCGCGTCCATCTATTTTCCTATCTCTTTTTTGATCCGGCCCAGAAGTTCTTCCGCCGTCGTCACCGCAACACCTACTTTTCCGACAACGATACCTGCTGCGCAATTTGAAATATGCGCAGCTTCAACTGCTGTCGCTTTTCTCGCGCGCGCGGTCGTGTAAGTGCTGATCACCGTATCGCCCGCACCGGAAACATCAAAAACATCCTGCGCGACCGTCGGTATTTTTATCGTGGCTTTGCCTTTTTGGAACAAACTCATTCCATTCTCGCCGAGCGTAATCAACACTGTCTCACACTTTAACTTTTCAAGAAGCTTGCGGCCCGCTTTTTCAAGCGAAGCGTCATCCCTGATCTGAAAACCCACAGCCGAACCCGCTTCATGATGATTCGGAGTGATCGTGGTCACGCCCCGATAATAGGAAAAGTGTGTTTCCTTGGGATCCACGGTGATTATTTTACCAAATTTTTTCGCGATCCGTACGGCCTCTCTCACCAATCTCGGCACGATCACCCCTTTACCGTAATCCTCAATGATAAGCGCATCCACTGTTTTGATGCGCTCGCCGATATAATCGATAATATCGTTCAAGACCTGATCTGAGATCGGGCGCACCACTTCGCGGTCGATGCGCACGACCTGCTGATGATGGGCGATAACCCTGGTTTTCTGGGTCGTGGGTCGCTGTTTGTCAGTGAATACGCCTTCACAATTAACGCCTTTTTTTCTTAGCGCCCCTCTTAAGAGCTCCGCCCGATCGTCCTCACCGACTACTCCCGCCAAAAACACCTCACCGCCCAAAGAACGAATGTTGCTCGCGACATTACTGGCTCCTCCAGGCATATAATTTTCTGAGTCTACCCACACTACCGGTACCGGCGCTTCGGGGGAAATCCGGGTCACTTTACCCCAAATAAACTCATCAAGGATCAGATCCCCGACAACAAGGACTTTGGCTTGATTAAAGCTGGAGATAACGCTCTTCAGACGAGAAAATTTTAAGGATTTCATGATCATAATTTTATGAAAGACTTCGCATTTTAACACCCCTTCGCAACGAGTGTCAATCGCTTAAGCCTTTCGCACGCAACGCGCCGATCATCGGCCCGAATGGAGTCTGAAGCTTGATCCAAATCGGGGCCCTCTTTGAATCGATTGTGAAGTTGACCCATGCCCTCCCGCGATCGTAAAAGACGCCTTTTAAGCGCGTTTTGGGCTCGACCAGCACGGTTTCTATTACCCGACCGCCTCTGAGATTCTTTGTCTCCTGCTTTAAAACATCTACTTCAAGATCCCAGTTCTGCTCTTCGCTATTCACGACCGTATGGAGACTTTTACCAACTTCCCAGGGTTGGAGTCTAAACCAAAAAAAGGCACTGATCAGATCGTGGACTTTTGGGGGAATTTGGATCTCTTTCTTATCGTGGCTGCGAAAAGATTCGTAATGAGCTATTTTATTCTCGTGATCATAAACAACCACTTCATCCGCCCGGTAACGCCCTTCTTTCAGATTTTTTCGGAATTCCAGCGAATAAAACTCCTGCGTGTCTATAAAACTGTGGATCTCATCATAGATCGGGTAGATCTTCGTCAAAAAATCGTTGGTCTGTGCGATCGCCACGACATGAAAAGCCTCGCGTCCATGAATTTTTACCTTTTCTTTCACTTGGAGAGTGCCGGAACCTACCGGTATGCCCATCCAAGACACGTCGAATACAAGCGCTTCGCCCACTTCGAAAGTTTTTAGAGGCGCTCCGAGGCTGCTCGGCTCGGCTGCCTCTTTTTTCTTGGAGGAAAAATTTTTCGAGGATGATGCGGTTTGAAAAAAACCTGCGGTGGACAACAGAAAAACGATCAAAAATAACCGCAATATTCTTTGACGAAACAGCGGAGAGTCCTTCGGCATTTCTGTCTAAAACCCGGCCGTGGCCGTCTGTTCCAAATCCAAAAACTTCCGGTCACTGCCCGAGATCATTTGACTAAAAATCTTATAAACTTCTTCAGGTTCAATGGCCCGAAGACATTCAAAGTTTATCGCGCAACGATGCGCAAGACATACGACGCAACCCACATCTTTTTGGATCACAGCATGCCCCTTACCCAACGCGCGCCAACGGACCGGGCTCAAGCCGGCTTGATTTCTTCCGAAAATCGTCAGCGTCTTGGTGCCAACGGCTGCGGCAATATGCACGGGCCCCGAGTCGTTCGAAATTAAAAGTCTGCAGCGACTTAAAAGCGTCGAGAGCATTTTTAGATCAAGTGCTCCGGTCAAATCAGTCGATCGCTCGCCAAGTTCTTTTTTTAAGACTTCGCCTGTCGATTTTTCATAAGGTCCGCCGATCACCACGATTTGATAAGATGTTTCATCAAGGATTTTTTTTCCCAGTTCGGCAAAATACTTCACGGGCCATCTTTTTGACGCACAGCTGGCGCCTGGATGCAAAGCAATAAGCTCGGCTGTCGATGTGCAGCCGCGCCTTTCCAAGAGCTTAGACAGTAAAAGATTGTCATAAGGAGTTATATTTAATTTTGGAAGAGTTGCCGGCTGATCGATACCAAAAGC
Organism: uncultured Planctomycetia bacterium; assembly: GCA_964642015.1. GTDB lineage: Bacteria > Omnitrophota > Gorgyraeia > 2-02-FULL-51-18 > 2-02-FULL-51-18 > CAZXLF01. The sequence goes on along the minus strand of CAZXLF010000001.1, from coordinate 462,846 downwards.
TTTTACGATATCCAATGTATACTCGGATTCCTGCTTCGACCCCTCATGCCTTCTGTCAGAAATGCTCTGGGTCAAAAGAAAAGGAAATCTTGACCTAAAGCCTATTCTGTAAGGGATGCCCGCTAAAAAGGGCAGATTGTAAGAACGGTTGCTTGGATTCAAAATGAACGCGATATCAAAATGCCTTTTGATGATCTCGCGCAAGAACCTTATATTACCGATCAAGCCTCCGTGTCTTCCATTTTTTTCATAATCGTATTCGATCACTTCGTCAATCGCCGGATGACCGTCCACGATCGCACGCGTATAGGGGCGCACCATCATCGAAATAGTCGCGTTGGGAAAGCGGTCGCGGACCGCTTGAACGGCCGGCAGCGACAGGACCACGTCACCGATCCTGTCCAACCGGATCATCAGGATCTTTAGATTTTTCGGCTGAAATTCATCGTTTAATATCTGCAAACACTTCTGGTAAACCTCCTCAATACCCAAATCCTTCATGCATTCATGGTCATAGCGGCACTGTGCCTTCTCGCAAGGCGAACAAAAAAGATCTTTACGGACAGCCATGCTTCCAGCGTGACGGGGTCCATACTTTCTGGGATCGGTTGGTCCAAAAATGGCTAAGACAGGTATTTTTAAGGAATCCGCAATATGAAGCGGTGCACTGTCGTTCGTGATCACAAGCGACGCCATCTTCAAAACCCCGCATAATTCTTTAAAGTTTGTGCGCCCACAAAGATCAATGACCGAGCTTTGCATCAAACTTCTCACCTTTTGCGCATCCGGCACGTCGTGCTTATCGCCGATCAACACGATCTGACAATGATCATTCACAGCTAATCGATCCAGCAGTCCCGCAAAATATTCAGCGGGCCATTTTTTGACATCACTTTTGGAGCCAACGGACGCTACAACAAGTTTCTGATCGTTTCTAATATACGCGTTCTTCGCGAGGGTCTCCGGTGACGAGACCTTAAGAAATGAGATATCAGCGGTATTCCTTCCAAGAATATTGTCAAGTGCACTTAAGTGCTTCTTTGTTCTGTGTATTGTGCGCTGCGAAAAATTAAAATAAGAATTTCTGAACCTTGATCCGCCCAATAACCCTATCAATGAACGTCTGAGATCAACGATCAAAGAATACTTTTCTCGGCGGATTCCTTTGATGAAATCGATCTTTTTGCGCCAGTCGGATCTTTTATCGTACAGAATAACTTTTGCGATCCGTCCATCGCCTTGAAAAACTTCCGCAGCTGAGGCGCTGACCACGACATGCAATTCCGCTTTGGGAAAATTAGCATGGAGGCTTTGGAGCACAGGCAACGTTAGGATCACGTCCCCAAGATTGGAAAGCGTCACAACAAGGATCCTGCGGATCTCTTTAGCGTCCGGCGTCATGATCTCTGATCCAAAAATTTCAAAGTATTCTCATGGACTTCTTCTGGCTTAAGCCATTCCATGCAGACACGATGGTCGCAGGAACGGAAATAACAAGGGATTTCACAGCCCACATCTTTTCTTAATATCAACGACCGGCCTCGAGATATGGGGCCCGTAAGTGCCGGCGTCGTTGGCCCAAAAAGACCGATGATCTCGGTCCCCTGACTGGCGGCCAAATGGATCGGACCAGAATCATTGGAGACAAGCAACTCGGCGTTTTTTAACAAAAGCGCTAAAGTATCAATTGAAGTTTTTCCGCAAAAAGAAATGACTTTCGGATTTTGAACTTCCGACAAGATCTTCTTACAAAGCGATTCTTCACTGATCGTTCCGCAAAGAATGACTTTCCAATTCGATCTTTTTATGAAAAGTCTTATCCACTCCGAAAAATAGGACGATGGCCAGCGTTTAAGATCCCAATTCCCTCCGGGATGAACAACGATATATTTATCCTCGGGCAGGATTCCGTGACCCCTCAGAAGCTCCGCAAGTTCAGGCAGCGCTTCCTTACGTGGATAAAAATCGGGTTCCCGTCCATCAGCAGGTATGCCCAAAAATTCTAAAAGACGCAAAAAATAATCTGTTTTGTGGATTTCTGTTCCGGGTCGGGGGCACGACTTGGTCAAAAGCCGCTTTTTACCCGGGTCTTGGTAACCGACTCTTTCGCGTACACCGGCCAACCAAGCCCACAAGACCCTTGTTTTTGAGCGGTGAAAAAATATAGCGCTGTCAAATCGCCTTTGCCTGAGAGCGGAGATCATCCGCATATGCTTGAACAGCGCGTAAAACGGCGCCCGATCCTCCCCTACGATGATCTCGTCAAGGTACGGATTATTGTTCAAAATATTCACGCAACGTTTTGGGACCAGACAGGCTAAAAAACTTTTAGGATATCTTTTTTTGATCGCGCGGATCGCCGGTGTAGAGAATAAAACATCGCCGATCCAATTCACGTTCACGATCAAGATACGGGGTCCCAAACCTAAACGACCATCCCTTCCGTTTCCATTTTGACACGGCGTCGACCGAAAGAATAGAGGCCGCTCACTTTAGCCCAAAGGCTAAAAAGATTTCCGTCATTTTCCGTGATCTTCACACGACGAAATGCATAAAGATCATCTTTGGAATCACCGTAATTCGTCGTAACAGCGCCGTGATAGCCTTCCTGCATGACAAGTTTTTTGATATCCTCCGTCACGCCTCCGGCAGGATAACTGAATAAAAATACCGGATGACCCAGGATCTTTTCTAATTGGTTGCGTGACTGGCTGATCTCAAAAATGGCGTCTTCTCTTTTAAGATGAGGTAAAAAAACATGATTGACAGTGTGACTGCCGATCGAGATCCCCGACGAGTCCAATATCCTAAGATCCTCTTCACTCAGCCATCCTTTTTTTCCGATGTTCCCGGTGATCATGAAAATCGTCGCCGGAAAATCCATTTTCTTTAAAATCGGGAATGCGTTGACAAAATTATCAAGGTAGCCGTCGTCAAACGTGATCGCAACCGTGTTTCGCGGGACCCCTTGGCCTATCCGGATATGCCCGATCAAATCTTCGAACGACATGACGCGATAATGGTGGAGCTTCAAAAATTCCATCTGGCGCTCGAAAGTCTCAGGGCTTACGTTAAGCTTCGAGTTCTCAGCAACGTCCCCCACATGATGATACATCAGCACCGGGACTTGATAAATCGATCTGCCAAACGCATAAAGTGCGAACAAAACCGCGAAAACGAACACAATTCTTTTCATAAAAATTTCTTCTTCCTAGAAAAGCTGCGCGGCTAGATTTTCTTCGCCAAGCTTTGTTGGCCGCTTCTCTTTTATGAAATAAAGCACGGAGTCGAGTATTTCTTGAACACCGATGCGCTTCATACACAAGAGACCTATGGGGCAGCTACGCAAGTAACATGGACTGCATTGCACTTCTTTCCAGAATACTTGATAACGCGACGGAGGAACCAAATGCCGTTTAGGGTCCGTAGGACCGAATATTGCGATGAGAGGGGCATCAACACTGGATGCAATATGCATTGGCGCCGAATCAGAACTAATGAAAACCTGGCAGCGCCGGATCAAAGACACAAGCTCTGTGATTGAAGTTTTACCAATGGCATTGATGGGCTTATTTCTTGTCAAACGGAACAATTCTGCAGCAATTTTTGAATCTTCCGCGGAACCCGTAATCACCACACGAATATTTCTTTTGGCCAATTCATCGCAAAGTTTGGCAAAGTTCTCGATCGGCCATTGTTTTGTCGGCCAGCGTAATGATGATCCCGGATTGATCCCTACAAGCGTCTGGCTGGGAGAAACCCATTGGGACTGTAAAAATTCAGCGACAGCACGGTCCTCTTCTTTTTCGGTCCAAAGCTCAAGACGCTTGTCAAAAGTTTCAAGCCCTAAAAGCTTCAGCACCTTGAACTGATGCTCAAGAGGCGGCAAAGAACCGTTATTAGAATTCTTTGCTTTCTTATTCAAAAGAAAAGACCATTTGCGGTTATCATGTCCGACGCGGACCCTGGCCCCGCAAAGATAAGAAAGCAAATGGCTGACCTTATTATTCTGAAGATCCACAACAATATCAAAATCCTCCTTCGCTAGAAGGCGCGCCATCCTGAATGTTCCGGTATAATTCTTCTGACCTGGCGAATCCTCGTAGACGATCGTATCGTTCACATAGGGGCAGTTGCGGATGATCTTCCTGGATTTTCTTCCGACAAGCACTGAAATCCAGGCGCCGGGAAATTTCGCTCTTAATGCGCGAATCGATGGAATGCTCAAAATCACATCGCCGACCGCACTTAATTTAATCACCAATATTCTTTTTGTTGAAATCGCTTCCTGGTAAACCGCTATCGTTTTTTCAAACATGTTTTCAAGGTTGAATTCCCGCTCAACCTTTTGACGAAGCGACAAAGCAAGTTTTGATGCAAGCTCCGGATCTCTCAACAGTTTTATGACCGCTTCCGCCAGTGCGGACGGATCATCAGGCTGGACCAATAAACCATCCTTTTCATTCTCAATGATGTCGACCAACCCGCCCATCCGCGTCGCTACAACGGGGACACCGCAAGCGCCTGCCTCGATCGCCACGCGTCCGAATGCCTCTTCTCCAACAGATGGCACAACCAATAAGCTCATACGGCTCAGGAGCTCCGGAATATCGTATCTGGTCCCCAAAAACTCCACAGCATGAGCAATCCCGAGACGCCGAGTTAACATCAAAAGCTCTTCTCGATACTGAGGCTTAGGAGAATCTCCGACTATCTGGATCTTGATATTCGGGTATACGCGCGTCACCCTTGCCATAGCTTTCAAAAAAAGCGGGTGGCCTTTGATCGGAGTGATCCTGCCGATAAGACCTATCACGATCTGTTTTTTAAAACTTTCCGGGTCAATGGGACGCCATTTAAATTCTTCCAGATTCACTCCCCTGGGAATGAACCTTATCTTATGATAGGGCACGCCGAAATCGTCCCTCATTCTCTTGCCGATAATGTGGCTTGCGACAATCACCAGTTTTCCCCAACCCATGATCCGGCTTAAAATATGCTTGCTATAAAATCCATGGCAAGTGGTCACGAATGGCACGTGAGTTTTGCGACTGACAAAAAAAGCTATCAACCCCGGAACACGGCTGCGGGCATGGATAATGTCTATATTCTCTATTTTGACGATCTTTGAGATCGCACGCACCGAATGGAACACTGAAAACGGGGATTTTTTGTGCACCGGCAATGCATAATGCGTCACTCCGGCCGAAGTCAGATCTCCGGTCAACGGACCTCCTGCCGAAACAACAACGGCCTTATGCCCATTTTTTTGAAGATATTTAGCGAGGTCTATCGTGCCTCGTTCAACACCGCCTGATTTCAGTTCAGGTAACATTTGAAGAACATTCATTAGATGGCCCGCCTTACGGCATTCGACACTGCTTCACGATCTTGCGAGATCAACGATTCGGCATGCCGTCCGTTATTCGATAACATTTGTTCGTTGATAATTTGATAAAGGTTTTCAGGCGTGGCTTTTGCGATGAGTTTTTGATCGAACATTCTATTCAAAAAATCCTCATGTTTCGGCTTAAGACGCCCTTTCTGCGAAGGTAAAAATACCACAACCGGTTTGTGTGAAGCGATCGCTTCGGAAACCATCGACATGGATTCGCCGGATACTACCAGTAGATCACTAAGACCCAATATCCCCGACACAACGCCTTTTTGGTTGGACTCATTTGCTATCACCAAAAGTGGACATTGTTTTTTTTCGTTCAACGTCTTTTTTAAGAGTTCGTCCGCCCATCGAGGCGTGCGTCTCGATGATGTAGCCAAAAGATAAGCGCCGGTGTCCACGCTGAAACGCTTCAATTCCTGCAGAAGTTTTGTGAAATAACTCTGCGAGAATCTGACCTTCAACGTGTCTCCCCCGACCAAAAAACCGATACGCTTGCGGTCACGCGATATTGAAAGTCGGTCAAGCAGCTTATCGGATTCAGTGCTTAAAATTTCCTCAGTGATATTCGATAAAGTTGTCTGGGTAAAAAAAATATTATTTTTTCCTTTTATTTTATCATGCCTAGGCACGATTACGGCATCAAAATGATAGGAAGGCACGGCCGGTTTCATGATCACGATCGATTTTGCAAGATTCTCATGTTTGACAAGCAGGTTCACAGCACAAATAGACGAACCGCATGAAATAACGATATCCGCATAGCTTTTCATAATTTCAGCGTAACAATCCTGACTTAAAAAATTTTTCATTACCCATGGTTTGAATGGTATATGCCCAAAAAATAAAATGGACATGATGTTCAGCAGATGCTTGGAAAAATCATTTTTAAAATGCACGTTGATGATCTTCGAGTTCGTGTACTCTGGCGGAACAGACTGCGACTCACGTTCTCTGCAGACACCATTCAAGACCGCCAGCGACTGGTTAAGATGCCCTTGCTTTCCGTCGCTCAAAATAACTATTGAGCGATTTGGCGTGGATTTCCATCGCCGATGCGCCCAGAGCCATTGGTCAGGCGCTTTTCTTATTTTTGACTCAAGAATCTTGGCAAACTGTTGAAGGATATTGCGTTCCGCTTCCTCGGGAGGCAACTCATCTGAGGGCCGGATGAGCGGATCACCCACTTCAACGCGGTGTTTACCTAGCTTTTCACGGAATATAAAAACAGGGAATATTGGGGCATGGGTACGCAAGGCGAAGGTTGCCACACCGCTCGGGCTCGAGGACTGCCTGCCAAAGAACTTCACAAAAGTCCCGTTCTTTCCCCCATCCTGGTCGCTCAACATGCCGACGATCTTACCGCTTTTCAATGCTTTAAGGATTTCGCGCACCGGCATGCCTTTGCGGATGACCTGGTTTCCTTTGGATGTGCGAAGGGAATTTAAAAATTCATCAGACCTCGGATGCTTTTGTGTACGGGCCAAAGCGACCATCGGATAACCGACAAGATTTGAAGCCAAATTCAGAAGCTCCCAGCAACCGAAATGCGCAGTCAAAAATATCGCGCCTCTCCCTTCTTTTAGCTTTTCATTAATCTTTTCCGTGCCGATGATCCGAACGTTTTCTTCGATGTATCGCCGGTTCATTTCCGGGAATTTCAGCAGTTCAACACCGCACATCGCCAGATTCCTCATCGATGAACGCGCAATCTTCTTCATCTCGGCACGTTCCATTTCTTTCGAGAATGCAGCACGAAGGTTTTTATACGCAATTTTCCGGCGCTTGCTAAAAATATAGATGGCCGACCCTATAAAACTTGCGGCGGCGAAAGCGACCCTTAAAGGAAGGACACGGACAAGAGCGCGAAGAAACTTGACCGTATTAAGGATTAAGGCATCTTCGAATAAAATCTTCTTCATCGTCCACCTGAAATTCTATCTGCAGGACCAAAAAATTGAAGTTATGTATATCTTTGGGTCTCTTTTTCTTAAAAAACGGTTCCATTCTGTAGAAATCCTTCTCCGTTGTTACAACGTCTTTTACTCCCACTTCTTTGCACCGTTTGAGAAAATCTGAAAACTCCGCTTCGCTTACCAAATGATGGTCGTCATAACGAGCGGTAAAAAGGATCTCGGCGCCGAGATTTTCTAAGCTTTTTTCAAAAGAATAAGGATCGCCGATGGCGGAGATAACTCCGATTTTTTTGTTTTTAATCTCGTGAAGCGGCACATAACGGTTCCGCCGAAAATCCATTAATTGGATCGGCTGATGCACAGCTTCATAAATAACAGCTTCCGGTTTGATCGATACAAGTTTCTGCTTAATCCAATGCACGTTTTTCGAACCGATATTGGTTTTGGTAAGCACGAAAATATGTGCGCGCGAAAGATGCTCTAACGGCTCTCTCAGAGTGCCGATCGGTATAAGCCCCCCGGGACCAAAAGGTTCCGTAGCGTTGATCGTCACAACATCAACATCCCTGTGGAGCCGAATGTGCTGAAACCCATCATCCAAGATGATCACTTCGGCTTGATGTTTTTTAACGGCCTCTTGGGCGGTCTTAATTCTGTCGCGTCCAACTAAAATAGGTATATTTGGTAATTTTTTCTTAAGCTCGGCTACCTCGTCTTTGCCGTAGCCACGCGTCAACACGACCACTTTTTTTCCGGAGGCCGAGATTTCACGGGCAAGCATGGCCACAAGAGGTGTTTTTCCAGTGCCGCCCCATGTGATATTTCCTATGCTGATCACCCGCGCCGGCACCTTATGGATGCTGAAAGGAACCGTGCGATAACTTGCCTGACTAGTAACAAGCGCGACCCGATAGATCGATGATAATGCTGAACCAAGGACTTTTTTCACAGCTTACAACTCCTTTAAATATGAACTGCGTTGAGAAATGCGTTGATATTTTGCTCTGTTGCTCCGCGATTAGTTTCTACAACCTTTTTTGCCGCAGCCCCGATCTTATTCCTATATGCACTATCCTGAATCAATTTTCTGATCTCCGCCTCCAAAGATTGCAGATCTCTCACTTGAACGGCTGCTGCGGTTTCTTTGAACTCGGAGACCATTTCTGCGAAATTATTCATATACGGCCCGAACACAACGGGCTTTTCATAATAGGCCGGCTCAACGAGATTATGTCCTCCTTTCGGCACAAGACTCCCTCCCACATACACAACATCCGCGATTTGATACAAATCCGCCAAGATGCCTATCTTATCCAGCAAAAAAACTGCCTCTCTTGCTTCAGGTCGGTTTCCGTTTCCAGCTAAAGACGAAAAAGATTCAAGCTTCACACCGCTTTTCTGAGCTTCTTCTTCAATCGACGCTATCCTGTCTAAATGCCTAGGGGCAATCAAAAGTTTAAAAAATGGAAATTCGGCCCTCATTTTTTTAAAAAGATCGAACATTATCTTCTCTTCGCCCTGATGAGTGCTTCCGGCAATCAATAAAAACATTCCTGGCATCTTAAGGTATTGCTGGATCATCTCAACTTCGTTCTTCTTCGTCGTCGAAGGCTGCCAATCGAATTTCATATTCCCTGTCACCATCACTTTCTCCGGTTTCATGCCAAGTTCCATGAATCTGGAGCGCATTTTGTCATCCTGCGCGCCGACCCAAGCGATTTGATCCATCACCGATCCCAATAACGGTTTTAACAGCCGGTATCTCCCTATCGCGCGGTCCGAGATCCTCGCATTCATGATGAATACCGGCACCCCTCTTTTCGAAAGCGCATACAACAGATTCGGCCATATCTCTGTTTCAAGAATGATCATTGCTTTCGGATCGACTGCTAGGAGAAAAGCATTCACGGATGAACGAAAATCCACCGGAAAATAAATCGCGAAATCCCGCGGATCCTTGTGCTTTTCCGCGAACGCTTTACCTGCAGCCGTTGTCGCGGTCAAAACAAAGCAAAGATCCTGATACTTGTTCCTTAAAGCGCCGGTGAGCTTAACAGCCTGCGCCATCTCTCCGACCGACACCGCATGGATCCAGATCACTTTTTTCCCAAATAACTTTTCCCGAACATCTTTTGGTACTACGCCGAAGCGTGATAAAAAACCGTCTCGATGCTTACCTTTAATAAAAAATATAGGTAAATAAAATATGCAAAAAATAAAAAAAACAATGTCATAAACTAAACGCATTTACAGCTTATGCCCTTGGATGAGCTTTGTCATAGGCCTCTTTGAGCCTCTGCGTGGAAACGTGCGTGTAGATTTGTGTCGTCGACAGATTTTCATGACCCAAAAGCTCCTGCACCGATCTTAGATCAGCTCCTCGATTCAAAAGATGCGTCGCAAATGAATGTCTCAGCGTATGCGGCGAAATATTTTCTCGTCGGCAAGTCTTTTCGATATAGCGGTCCATCACTCGGCGCACACTTCGATCGGTGATCCGCGATCCCATCTGATTCGGAGAATGATTCAGAAAAAGAGCATCCTGGCCGTTTGCTATTTTCTTATTCCGTTTCGATTTAGAACCTTTAGACCCTTCAGCTTCCCGAAGCTCAAGATAATGTCGGATGCTTCTGAGAGCGCGGTCACCGATCGGGCATAAACGTTCTTTAGAGCCTTTTCCTATGACACGGCACACACCGCCGATAAAATCGACGCGTTCTAAATTCAATTGGACGATCTCTGACACACGCATTCCTGTCGAATAAAGCGTTTCTAAGATCGCCCGATCGCGGCGACCGATCAGGTCGTTTCCGGTGGAATCCATGAGCCGGCTTATTTCACTTTCATCCAAGACCATGGGGAGCTTCTTTTCCAGTTTCGGCGTCCTCAAGGCACTCATCGGATTTTTCCTCAAATAACCTTCTCGCGTCAAAAACTTCGAGAACGTTCTAAGCGTCGCCATTTTTCTGGCGATACTACGCTTCGAAAGATTTTTTTCCTTAAGACTCGCGAGATATCGTCTAAAAAAAGCAATATCAACACCGGGTAAAGAATTTTCACCAAGAAATCCATAAAATTCCTTAAGATCGTGGGAATAATTAATCAGCGTGTGCCTAGAATAATTTTTTTCCACCTTCAGATAAGTAAGAAACTTATCGGCATAACTGTCCATGGTCACTCCGCTGCCGGCGATTCTTGCGAGTCTGCCCCTGCGTCTTTTGCGTCCCCCTCAGCTTTTGGCAACCGGTTGGTCATAAAAGTGCAATCGGGGTATTTGGTGCAGCCAAAAAATGTGCGTCCTCGGCCGGATTTCGCGCGACGCGCAACAAGCTTGCCAATCTGACACTGTGGACAAACCACGGCTGTCGGAATAGACTTCGCATTTCGGCACCCGGGCCATCCTGAGCAACTCATGAATTTTCCCCGCCGGCCCCATTTGATGACCATCGGCTTTCCGCAAAGATCACAGATTTCGTCTGTCGGCTCTTCTTGGCGCTTCACAGTCTGCATCGTGGTCTTTGCGTGGTCCATTTGACCGCTAAACACACCGTAAAACTCTTTCACGACGCCCACCCATTCGGCTTTACCCTCTTCCACTTCATCGAGCTCTTCTTCCATCTTCGCAGTAAATTCAAAATCAAGGATCTTCGAAAAATACTGGACCAGAAGATCCGTCACCAATATCCCCAGATCAGTAGGCACCAAGCTTCCGCCTTCTCTGCGGATATAATCTCTTCCGGTCAGAGTCTGGATGATGGGCGCATAAGTCGAGGGCCTGCCGATCCCCCTTTCTTCAAGCGCTTTGACAAGCGATGCATCGGTGAAACGCGCCGGCGGTTTTGTAAAATGCTGATGATTCTCCAGCTTTAAGAGATCAAGAACTTCGCCAACAGCAAGAGGGGGCAACGGATTGTCCTGCTCCTCGGATTTTTCCTGAACCACAAGACAACCTTTGAACTCCAAACGGCTTCCGGTCGAACGGAATAGGTGTTCTCCGGCGGCAATGTCAGCAGTTTCTTGCGCAATCACCGCAGGCGTCATCTGGCTTGATACGGCCTGCTGCCAGATCAAAGAGTAAAGTTTAAACTGGTCCGGCGTAAGATATTCTTCGATGTCCTTCGGACGGCGTTTCACAGAGGTCGGACGAATGGCTTCATGCGCCTGCTGCGCCTCTTTTTTGGCCTTATAAAAATTGGGTTTTTCGGGCAGATATTCTTTTCCGTAATTTTTTAATATCAGCTCACGCGTCTCCTTGAGCGCGGATTCGGATATCCTCACCGAGTCCGTTCTCATATAGGTGATGAGTCCCACGCTGCCTTCATCCCCAATCTCAACGCCTTCATAAAGCATCTGAGCGATCTTCATCGTTTTAGAAGCAGGGAAACGCAGAACATTGTAAGCAGCTTGCTGAAGTTTGCTCGTTGTGTACGGTGGATATGGATTCCTTTTTTTCTTCTGCTGTTTGACTTCTTTGACGACAAAAGCATTCGTTTTTATTTTTTCATAAAGTCTTTTGGCTTCAGACTCATTCTTGATCTCCGCCTTGATGTCATTAATTTTCTCAAGTTTCGCAATAAATGAATGGGAATGGCCTTTCTTTTTTTTAAGCTCGGCTTCGATGCTCCAATATTCTTCCGGCACGAAAGCGCGTATCTCTCTCTCGCGATCAACAATCAGACGAAGCGCCACGGATTGAACACGGCCCGCTGACAAACCGCGGCCCACCTTTTGCCATAAAAGCGGGCTCAACGAATAACCCACAAGCCTGTCCAGCACACGCCTGGCCTGCTGAGCACCCACCAGACACATGTCGATATGCGACGGGTGTTTGAAAGCTTCAAGCACGGCATCCTTTGTGATTTCATTGAACACGACTCGAGAGACCTTTTTCCCTTTACCGAGTTCGTTTTTTAAATGCCAGCTGATCGCCTCTCCTTCACGGTCGGGATCGCAGGCTAGGAAGATCTCTTTTTTGTTTTTGGCTTTTTTCTTAAGTTCAGAAAGCGTTTTTTTTCTGTCTTTAACAACGATATACTGGGGTTCAAAATTGTTTTCAATATCGATGCCCATTTTGCTTCTCGGCAAATCAATAAGATGCCCCATTGACGCCGCAACCTCAAAATTGTTCCCTAAATATTTATGGATGGTCTTGCACTTTGCCGGCGACTCTACGATCACAAGGGCCTTCGCGGTTTCTGCGCCGCCGCCCACAAAATGTACGATCTCAACCTGATCGCCTTCCTTTAAAATATGGTCCGCCCATTGATCTCTGGAAATGATCTCAAGATTCACCTCGATGACCACCTTTTCCTTGGGAATAGAAAGGTCGGCCAAAAGAGTCAGTAAAGTTTTATTTTCCTGCAGCTGCCGCTTTTCACCGTTGAGCTGTATTGAAATGTATTGTGCCGTTTCAGACATTTTGTTTTCCTTTAGATGTTTCTTGTAAAATTTTTTCCTGGCAATTCTTTTACGATGCCCTTTAATTGCAAACCAGACAAGTTCGAAATCGTTTTGCCGGGCGCGGTCCCGCTTTGCTCGATCAGCGTATCAATGTTGAGCGGTTCATTATTCAATAAAGAAAAAAGCCGGTTTTCTTCCTCATTCATGGAGACTTTTACATCGGACGAATCATTTTTGCACGTGTTCGTCGGATTTTTTAATTCCAGTTCTTCCAAAATATCCTCGGCGCAAGTGATCAACTTGGCTCCTTGCTTGATCAATGCATTGGTTCCGCTTGAATGCTTGGAGTCAGCATTGCCGGGTACCGCAAAAACTTCGCGTCCTTGTTCTAATGCTGTATCAACTGTAATCAGCGCGCCGCTTTTTTCACCAGCTTCCACGACCAAAACTGCCTGAGATAAACCGCTGATAATCCGGTTTCTCATAGGAAAAAATTGAGGCTGAGGGGGCATGTTCAAAGGATATTCTGAGATCAGCGCGCCTCTTTTGATGATTTGATCCGCGATCTTTTTATTTTCTGACGGGTAGATCCTTGCCAGACCTCCACCGAGAACGGCAAGTGTAATGCCATCTTCGGATAATGCCCCCTCATGCGCAGCGCTGTCGACACCGATTGCCATACCGCTTACCACAATAACACCGGACTTCGAAAGATCGGCAGCGATCTTTTTGGCCATACGAATTCCATAATACGACGCATTTCTTGAGCCGACAACAGCCACTATTGGCATCTTCTCATCAGGAAATGAGCCTCGTACATAAAGGACCATCGGTGCATCATATATTGATTTTAGCGCATCTGGGTATCGAGCATCTAAAATGCTGATGATATCAATTTTATTTTTCTCAGCCTCCCCGATCTCCTTTTGTGCTTTTTCAATAAGAATGCCGCTCTTTAATTCGTCGCATAAAGTTTTAGGCAATCTTTTGATAAACGATAGATCTTTTGGCGAGGCCTGAAAGATCGACTCGACGCTACCAAATTCCTCTATCAATTTCCTAAAGGTCACTGCGCCGACATTCATCGCCAGACTAAGACCGACCATATATTTCAGCTGATCGCTGTCTTGTTTCATGCTTTTTGATCCAATGTTTTCAATATAGCCTCCGCCACCTGAGCGGCGGTTTGTCCATCAGTATAAAAGTGAAAGTCCGCTCTCTCATAAATTGGCGTTCTTACCTCTAAAAGCTTTTCTATCTCCTGTAGCTTGTCTTTGCCTTCCAGAAGAGGACGATGACGGGAATCTTTTACTCTCTTAAAGACCGTTTCAGGTTTCGCTAAAAGCCCTATCACCCAGCCGGATGATCTTAGCGCCTGAAAATTCTCCGGATCAAGCACCGCTCCCCCGCCGGTTGTGATAACAATGCCTTGCTGCGAACATATTTTCAAGATCGCGTCCTTTTCAAGAGCCCTGAAATGCGCCTCGCCCTGCTTCTCAAAGATCTCACTGATCTTTCTTTTTTCCCGTTCTTCGATATATTGGTCAACATCTACGACTGGCCGATTGAGCCGTTTCGCCAAAATCTTTCCGACACTAGTCTTGCCGGTACCCATAAACCCTATCAGCGCGATATTCTTCGAAAGCAAAATTTAAAATTCCTCGAGCTGTTTAAGATAACCTTTGTAATTTCTCAATATTTCTTTAAGGCTGTCTCCCCCGAATTTTTCAAAATAACTGTTCGCGACTTCGAACGCCGCCATCGCTTCGCCGACCACGCCGCAAGCTGGCACAGCGGTGACATCAGAACGCTCTATTGTAGCAACCTCTTTTTCTTTTGTTTCAATATTCACCGACTGCATCGGATTCATCAGCGTAGAATAAGGCTTCGTCGCGGCCCTTAGGACCAAGTTCTCGCCGTTGGTGACTCCGCCCTCAAACCCGCCCGCATTGTTGGTCTTGCGGTAAAAGCCGCGCTTTTTATCGTGAAAGATCTCGTCATGCACGTGTTTACCAAGCGTTTCGGAAACTCCGAAGCCCATGCCGACCTCAACACCTTTCACGGCCTGAATTGACATAAGGCTTGCGCAAAGCTTGGCACTCAAGCGTCTGTCATAATGCACAAAACTTCCTAATCCCGGCGGTACTCCTTTGACTATCACCTCAAATATTCCGCCGATGGTATCTTTCGAATTTCTCGCTTCATCGACGCGCGCCATCATTTTTTTGGTAACGGCCTGGCTGGCGCATCTCATTGGAGATCCTTCTGCTTCTTTTTTGATCTGATCGAACGTCATACCTTTGGCATCAAAAGTAACACCCCCAATGGAAACAACATGACTCAATATCTCGACACCGAATTCCTTCAGAAAGATCTTGCATACCGCTCCGACTGCAACACGCGCTGTCGTTTCGCGCGCACTGGCACGTTCCAGCACGTCGCGCACATCTTCTTGCCCATATTTCATGACACCCACAAGATCAGCGTGGCCGGGACGCGGGCGTTTGACAACAGGCAATTCATTGATCTTAAAATCTTTATTCGGGATCAAAAGCGCGATCGGTCCGCCAATGCTCCGTTTCTGTCGGACACCCGAAAGGATCTCAACTTGATCTTTCTCGATCGCCATGCGCCCGCCACGGCCGTAACCTTGCTGACGACGCATCAGATCGCGGTTTATTTCATCGGTGTCGATCGCAAGCCCCGCCACCATTCCTTCCAATATCGCTATCAATGATTTTCCATGTGATTCGCCGCTAGTTAAAAATCTCAACATGAGTGTTCTCCGTTAATTATCTGTAAATCCCTACCGCATGGGCATACCACCAGATCATTTTCTGCCCGAAAAAAATGTACAAAACCGCGCCGAGCGCAATGTAAGGCCCGAACGGGATCCTTTCTTCTCCGTGAGCGAATTTCAAATAAAGCCCGATGATGGCACCCGATAAAGATGAAAGGAATATCGTGCAGGCAACTCCGCGCCAACCTAGCAACGCACCGATCATCGCTAAAAGTTTGACATCGCCTCCGCCGATCGCTTCTTTTTTCAAGACCCATTCTGCGATCGTGCCGGTCACATAAAAAAATCCTCCGCCCACAAGCAAACCGATCGATGATCTAAAAACACCCAACCACCAAACATTTGCTCCATGAAGATCCGGCCACACACTCGAAGCAACCAAACCTATGAGCATCCCCGGCAATGTGATGCTGTCAGGAATGATCTGATGTCTCAGATCAATAAAGGTTTGGACCAAAAGAGCCAGAGCAAATATGAGATATAAGACTCCTTTAACCGTCAATCCGAAGGAATGATAAAAAAGAACAAAAAAACAAGCCGACAAAATTTCAACCATCGGATATTGCCAATCGATCTTTGCATGGCAATGCCGGCACTGGCCTTTCAATAGCAAGAAACTGATCACAGGAATATTGTCCGTCGGCGCGATCGGTTTGTTGCACGATTGGCAATGAGATGCGGGAAAAACAATCGACTCTTCTTTAGGGATCCTAAAAATGCAGACATTCAAAAAACTCCCCACGATCAGACCGAGAGCAGTGGCTATGATGTAATACATTTTTTCAGCACCTCAAGCATCGCTTCACGCACTCCCGCCTTTTCACCGGTCCACAATTCAAAACTTAATGCCGCCTGCGCCGCAAGCATTCCCAAACCGTTAGCATGAGGCAGTTGAAGCTGTTTGGCCTGCTTTAAGAATGGCGTTTCCGCGGGTGAATACACAAGATCATAAACACTTGCTTTATGAGAAAGTGTTTTTAAATCCAGCGGTGACTGTTTAGAATTCATTCCGACGGATGTAGCATTGATCACAAGATCCGGTTTACTGGCGCTGATCGTTTGCGGATCATCGATGGTCTCAATATCGGATTCGGGAAAATGTCTAGAAACAAGCTCAGTCAAACCTTCGGCTCTTTCCAAAGTCCGGTTATGGATCATGATGCTATCCGCATGCGCGCGCGCCAGCGCAAATATGACGCCTCGCGCAGCGCCGCCGGCGCCCAGGACCGCTACTTTTTTACCCTCGGGATTGAAGCCAAGGTCTTCCTTCAATGCCACGAGAAACCCGACGCCGTCCGTGTTATAACCGTAAAGCTGACCTTTGTGGTTCACAATCGTGTTGATGGCACCCATGCAGCGGTCTACATCCTCAGGGATCTCGTCAATGAAATCAATCGCTTCTTCCTTGAAAGGGATCGTGATGTTCGCGCCATTCATTCCAAAGGATCTGATCGCTTCGAATGCCAATCCGAGAGAACTTTTTTCTATTTCAAACGCCAGATAGACTGCGTTGATCTGGAACTGCCGAAAAAGGGTGTTGTGTATCAGCGGCGACAAAGAATGATGGACCGGATTTCCAAGAATGCCGTAAAGTCTGGTTTCGGCGTTGACTGTGTATTGAAGATTATTCAATGACATCTCCCTTAAAAAATAAAACGTACGAAATTCTAAGCATCGATCAAAGTCATTTTTCTAAAATGCAAAGCTGCCGCCGGCATGCTGGCAGCAAAACTTGCACTATACTCCATGACAAATCTTTTCTGATCGTCCCGCTTAAACTCCGTACGATAGTCGCCCTTTTTTGGAACCGTGAGGCCGATAAACAATTTTATTGATCGCATTGAGGTAAGCTTTGACGCTGGCCTCAATGACATCGGTGCTGAGTCCCTGGCCAAGGATCACCTCTTTATCTTCGCCTTCCACTTTCACGGTGACCTCGCCTTGCGCATCTTTTCCGACAGTGACAGAATGGATCTGATAATCCAATAAACGGGTCTTGCGATTGATCATTTTATCGATCAGTTTGTAGGCAGCATCCACCGGACCGCTGCCTGTCCCAGAGGCGGTCAATACCTTGCCTTTGGATTTTATCTTCAAAGTGACTTTGGGATCTTCGCTGCTCTGCGTCAATACGCTCAAAAACAAAAGCTCGTACGTCTTGGGCACAGTGGCGATCTCGGTATCCATGAGCGCCGCGAGATCATCATCGAATACTTCTTTCTTTTTATCAGCTAAAAGTTTGAAATTCTTGAACGCGTCATCCAGTTCCTTGGCGTTCAATTTATACCCCAGCTTGGAAAGACGGCTCTCGAGAGCATGTCTTCCGGAATGCTTGCCGAGCACCAGCTGCGTCTCACCAAAGCCGACATCCTCCGGCCGCATGATCTCATAGGTCTTTCTCAATTTTAAAAGACCATCCTGATGGATGCCTGATTCATGCGTAAAGGCATTTTTGCCGACAACCGCTTTATTCGGCTGAACCAAAATACCGGTCAATGAACTTACCAGACGGCTCGTTTTCACGATCTCGGGACGATTGATATTCGTGAATTTCCCCTGAAAAATATCTTTGCGCGTATCCAGCGCCATGACAATCTCTTCCATCGCGGCATTGCCTGCTCTTTCACCGATCCCGTTGACAGTACATTCCACCTGACGCGCTCCGAATTTGATCGCGGATAAAGAATTGGCTACAGCAAGCCCCAGATCGTTGTGGCAATGTACGCTGATAATCGCTTTGTTGATATTCGGGACATTTTCAAAAATGCCTTTGATCAGATTTCCAAACTCAAAAGGCGTCGTGTAACCGACCGTATCAGGAATATTCAAAATTGTGGCGCCCGCATCAATCACGGCTTCGAGCACCTCATACAAGAAAGGCGGTTCTGTGCGAGAAGCGTCTTCGGGCGAGAATTCTACCTCACCGATCCTTTGTTTGGCGTGTTTGATTGAGGAAGTCGCAATACGAATGATCTCGTCTTTGGCTTTATTCAGCTTGAACTTACGATGGATCTCCGAAGTCGCGATGAAAATATGCAGACGACTATTCTTAGCGGGCTTTAAGCTATCCAAGGCCACGTCGATATCTTTTTGAACCGCGCGCGCCAAAGCACAGATCGTCGGACCCTTCACTTCTTTTGCGATCCGTTTGACGGCCGCCGCATCGCCCGGTGATGTTATCGGAAATCCGGCTTCGATGATATCCACGCGAAGCGCAGCCAATTGCCTGGCGATCTCGAGCTTACCATTCTCATCGAGGCTCGCTCCCGGAGATTGTTCGCCGTCGCGAAGTGTCGTGTCAAATATGTATATTCTATTCAGATCGCTCATTTACATCCATTTCATCATGCTGCGCAATTTGGTACCGACCTGCTCGATTGGATGCTTGTCATCCGCATGACGCCATTTTTCAAAATTCTTTTTCCCCTTGTGGTAGTCCGAGACAAATTCTTTCGCAAATTTTCCGGACTGGATCTCTTTCAGGATCTTTTTCATTTCATTACGCGTCTTTTCATTCACGACACGCGGACCGCGCGTAACATCGCCGTACTCAGCCGTATCGGACACTCTTTTTCTCATACCCTGAATGCCAGTAGCATAGATCATGTCCGTAATGAGCTTGAGCTCATGCAAGCATTCAAAATAAGCGATCTCCGGCTGATAGCCCGCTTTCACGAGTGTCTCGAAACCGGCTTTGATCAGCGCACTGACACCACCGCAAAGTACGGTTTGTTCGCCGAAAAGATCTGTCTCAGTTTCTTCTTTGAATGTGGTCTCAATGACTCCAGCCCTTGTACCGCCCAAACCCTTGGCATAGGCCAATGCGATCTTCTTGCAATTCTTGGATGCATCCTGATAGATCGCCATGAGACACGGCACGCCTTTGTTTTCTTCGTAAAGACGGCGCACCAGACTTCCCGGACCTTTGGGCGCGATCATAAAAACATCCACAAATTTCGGCGGAACGATCTGCTTAAAATGGATGTTGAAGCCATGAGAGAACGCGAGTGCTTTACCTTTCGTTAAATATGGCTCCACCGACTGCTTGTAGATCTGCGACTGTAGCGGATCCTGAGCCAAAATAATGATAATATCCGAACGCCTTGCCAGCTCCCCTGCATCAATGGGATCAAAACCGTCTTTTTTGGCCATATCGTAATTGGGTCCGCCGGGCCTCTGCGAGACAAGCACTTTGACGCCGCTATCCCTTAAATTGAGCGCTTGACCGCGTCCTTGGATACCGTAACCGATCACACCGACAGTTTTATTTTTGATGTAAGACAGATCTGCGTCATTATCATAATAAATTTTTGCCATTTCGTTCTCCTTGTTTAAACTTTTTTCGATAAAGCCACAGCGCCCGTTTGCGCTATTTCGGCGATACCCATTTCTTTCAAAACTTCAAAAAGTTTTTTGGTATTCTCTCTCGTCTCGGTGCATTCCACGATCGTGAGCTGCGGATTCTCTTCGATCACTGCCATGCGATATTTTGGCAACAGCGTCTTCAACCCTTCTTTAACCTTCTGTGAGGTATGAAGTTTTACCAGCATCAATTCACGGTCGACAAACTCCTGATCCGTCAGATCCAGCACTTTGATCACATCAATGAGCTTATTAAGCTGCTTTTTGATCTGCTCGAGAGTTTTTTGATCGCCACGCGCAACAAGCGTGATCCGCGAAGCCGTCGCGTCTTCCGTTTCGCCCACTGCCAGCGAATCAATATTGAATCCACGCGCCGAAAAAAGTCCGACAACGTGCGACAACACACCCGATCGGTTCTCAACGAGCACGGATAAAATGCAAAGCTTGACGGGCGTAGGTTCGTGAATGGCCATTTTTTACGCCATATCCATGATTTCTTCGAAAGATCTACCCGCGGGAATCATCGGATAAACATTTTCCTCTTCTTTCACGACAAAGTCGAGAATACAAGGCCTGTCCGTGATCGATTGAGACCAGCGGATCGCTTTTTCCACGTCTTGTTTTTTATCCACTCGAATCCCCGCCCCGCCATAAGCCTCGGAAAGTTTGACAAAATCCGGATTCCCGCTCATTGTCGAGCTGGAATAGCGATGATTGTAAAACGCTTCCTGCCATTGGCGCACCATGCCCAAATAGTTATTGTTGATGATCGCGATCTTTACCGGCAATTTATTCACGACAGCCGTGGCCATCTCCTGAATATTCATCTGGATCGATCCGTCGCCCGATATGCAAACAACCGTCTTCTTGGGAAACGCAAACTGCGCGCCGATCGCCGCCGGAAAACCATAGCCCATCGTGCCCAGGCCGCCGCTTGTCAAAAATTGATTGGGACCGTTCACCTTGTAATACTGCGCCGCCCACATTTGATGCTGTCCGACATCTGTTGTCACGATCGCGTCACTTCCCAAAATATCGCAAAGCTTCTGAATCGCATATTGAGGACGAAGCTCATCTCCTTCATCGCGGTAACGCAAAGGGCTTTCCTTTTTCCACTGCTCGATCAACTGAAGCCACTCTTTTGTGTCGGCAGGCTCAACGATCTTATTCAGTTCCTGAAGCACATGCCTGACATCCCCGACGATCGGGATATCCACTTTCACGTTCTTCGAGATCGCTGAGGGATCCACGTCGATGTGGATGATCTTCGCATGCGGAGCGAATTTTTTAAGATCTCCCGTCACACGGTCATCAAAACGCGCACCGATCGCGATCAAAAGATCACACTCATTCACCGCATGATTGGCGTATACAGTCCCGTGCATACCGAGCATTCCCATGAACTGAGGATGCGTTCCGGGCACGCCACCCAAACCCATCAGCGTATTGGTGCACGGCGTTTTCGTTTTTTCGACAAATTCGATCAATTCTTTTGAAGCACCAGAAATAATCACGCCGCCTCCGGTATAAACCACTGGACGCTTGGATTCCTCGATCATTTTGGCGGCTTTCTTAATCTGGCCCACATGCCCTTGCACGGTCGGTTTAAAGCCACGAATGTTAACAGATTCAGGGTAATCAAAATCAAAGCTCATCAAGCTCACATCAGATGGAAAATCAACAAGCACCGGTCCCGGACGTCCGTGAGTGGCGATATAAAAAGCTTCTTTCAAAACGCGCGGCAGATCTTCCACTTTTTTAACGAGATAATTGTGTTTAGTGATCGGACGCGTGATGCCGGTAACATCAGCTTCTTGGAATGCATCGTTACCGATCAAAAAAGATTTCACTTGGCCTGTAATGACCACCAGCGGAATAGAATCCATATAAGCGTCCGCAATGCCTGTCACTGTATTGGTAGCGCCTGGACCTGAAGTGACTACAACAACGCCCGGCCGGCCGGTGGAACGCGCATAACCTTCGGCCATGTGGACCGCACCCTGTTCGTGGCGGACTAAAATCACTTTAAATTTGGCGTCATACAAAGCGTCATAAAGCGGTAAACAGGCTCCGCCCGGTAAACCGAACACATATTCGACATTCTCTTTCATGAACGCTTCAACAACCGCTTGCGCGCCTGTCATCTTAGACATTAAAATATCCTCTCAAACCTTTCTTGGAGTCAATATTAAGCCATTTTAGTAAATTTTGTATTATAGCACGAATTAAAAGAGTGTCCAAAGAAAACTGGCGTGTAAGCTAGAAGCCCTTGTAAATCCTTGGGATAGAGCGCTGAATCGCGCATGAAATTTCATAAGGGATGCTTTCTATCAATTCCGCTAAATCGCTGGCCTGCACTTCTGTGCCTTTGTCTTTGCCTATTAAGGTAACTTCATCCCATCGCTTAACACCGGGAACATGCCCCACATCAACAAGTGTCTGGTCCATTGTGACCCGGCCTACCACGGGACATTTGTGGCCTCTGATGAGAACGTGAGCTTTATTTGAAAAACCGACCCTGTAGCCGTGACTGTATCCGATCGGTAATGTCGCGATCAAAGTGCTCTTCGATGTTTTGTGAGTAGAACCATAACTGATCGCCCTCCCGCGCTCAACCTCTTTTAAGAATGAGATCCGCGTTTTAAGCGACAACACCGCTTTTAGTTTTGGAAACTTTTTGTCCTTCAGCGGATTCATGCCGTATAGAACGATTCCCGGCCGCACCAAATTCAAATGAGCACGCCTGAACCGCATGAGTCCCATGCTGTTCGCGGCGTGAATAAATCGGGGATAAAACCCGATCTTCGCGATCTTCTTCAGCGCTTCTTCAAAAAACGCCATCTGCTGATGCGTTAAAGCCTTGTTTTTTTGATCGGCGTTCGCAAAATGAGTGTACACTCCGTCCAGATCGATCCTCTTTCTTTTTTTTAATTCAGTAAAAAATTTTTCCACATCTTTATGCCAGACTCCTAGACGCCCCATTCCGGTATCGATCTTTACATGCACGCTGATCTTTTTACTGCCCAACAGCCTTTTTTCGATCATATCAAGATCTTCTATAGAAGATACAGTCGGAATGATGCGGTACCGCTGATAAATCGGAACCTGACTTGGATGAAAACTTCCTAAGACCAAGATCTTTTCTTTTGGGCACACGCTCCTCAGATCAACTGCTTCATCGATCGTGGCCACACCAAAAAAATCGACTCCTTCCTTGCTTAGTGCTTTGGCCACTTCCTTCATGCCATGCCCATAAGCGTCCGCCTTTACGATGCAAAGAATTTTCGTATTCCTGCCCGAAAGCCGGGCACGTATAACCTTTAGATTATTCTTCAGCGCCGAGAGATCCACTTCAGCCCAAACAAGCGGAAAAGAAACAGATCTGAATTTTAATGAGCCATTGTTCATTTTTTATTTACATTGCAATCACGCGGATGAAGGTACAGAGGTTCCAATTTAAAAGGATCTGCCCAGCGCTTTTTTTGGACCAGATCCGTTGCGCGCTGAACAATGCAAGACGCGCGTGGATAAACCGAATCAGCCTTCTCGATGATCCGGCATCGGTCTGAGGCCGATATTTTATCATGATGGATCTTGACGCCGTCCCCCAGAAAAAGCCGAGGTTTTTTAAGATTTTTTACCAAAGAATTTATTGTGACAAGCTTGGGATCTTGAATGATCTTAAATCGGCCTTCACTGATTTCATATAAACCCGCATAAAGCATTTCCTTTTTCGCGTCCAGGATCACCGCAATATCTCCCTCAAAGCCTTTACCTTGAAGCGCGATCGATTCAAGACTTGAAACGCCAATAAGCTTTATCTGCCGGGTATATGCAAGTATCTTTGCAGTCGTGACGCCCACTCGCAGTCCGGTGAAAGAACCCGGACCCAAACCCACCGCAATAACCTCTATCTGAGACAGATCGATCCGGCTTGATCTCAATAATTTGTCCAGCACCGGCACCAAAACACTGGAGTGCCTTGCAAATGAACCGGATTCAAGCTCCGCTACTTTTTTTTGACCGTCAAAAATGGCGGCGGTCAAAACCTCGCTGGAAGTATCATACGCCAATATTTTCATTCTTCAATCCGCTCACTTGGATCAAGCGCTTCTCGGGTCCTTTATATTTCAATGATATCCTGATATGTTTTTTAGGAAAAATCTCTTTGCCGCGCTCCGCCCATTCGACCAGCGTGACGGCTTTCGAGTCAAAACATTCTTCCGCCAACATTCTGTCCTGCCCTTCAACGTTCTTCAGGCGATACCAGTCGATATGATAGATCTTCTCGCGAGCCTCATATTCGTGGACGAGAACAAATGTAGGGCTCACAACCTCTTTTTTGTCCTTCACGCCAAGACCTTCGGCGATCCCTTTGACCAAAGTCGTCTTACCAGCGCCGAGCGGCCCTTCGAGCGCTACCACATCGCCCGCCTTTAGCGAAGCACCGATCTTTTTACCGATCTTTTGGGTTTCTTTCGCGGAATTGGTCTCAACTTTTATCACGAAAATGATCAAATCCTTTTTCCAAAAGCGGCTCTTCCTTGCCGTTATTTTTTAAAAGTTTGATGCCAAATTTTCTGGGCACTATTTTTCCTATCGCGTGGAAATCGGCCAGCGTTTTCGGTTTTTTGGCAAGCATCAAACGCGCCGCTTCTTTTGAAGACATGGTGAAAAGAAGCTCAAAATCTTCGCCATCCGTAAAAGCCTCTTCGATCTTTCCCGTTGACCGCGCAACCGGGATCACTCTCTGCGTGAGCGCTGCACCGACACGGCTTGCATTGGCCAACCGATGGATGTCCGACGACAAACCATCAGAAATATCTATCATGGAATTAATCTTGAAATTTTTGATCAAATACTGGGATTCAGCGATCCTCGGCATAAAATTCAAATGTTTTCCTGATCCATACGAACCGCCCAGAGCACCGCTCACAAAGACGACGTCCCCTGACCTGGCGCCGGACCGCATGACCGGTCGGCGCTTGCCGCAGCTTCCAATCAGCGCAACAGAGATCACTAATTTTTCTGAGGCGTTCGTATCGCCGCCGACGATATTCACGTGAAATTGTCTAGCCGCCGCGCGCAATCCTTCATATATTTTCATCACAAATTGAACATTCAAACTCTGAGGCAGGCCTACCGCCACCACCGCATGAAGCGGTAACCCGCCCATCGCCGCAATATCGCTTATATTTACAGCCAGCGCTTTCCATCCGATCTCAAAGCCGGTCGCCTCCGACAATCTGAAATGCTTGTCTTCGATCAGCATGTCCGTTGTAAAAAGAATATTTGCGCCGCCTATCTTAAGAACAGCCGTATCATCGCCTATTCCTAGAAGAACCGAGCGATCCGTGCGCGTCATCTTGGCGATCTTATCGATCAAGCCGAATTCACCGAAGGATCTCAAATTTTTAGATACCATACAATTCCTAACCCGAATAATTCTTAAAGATCAAGGTCATCGATACCATGATCAAATTATGGATCATATGCACCATCATCGACGGTACAAGCGACCCGGTGGCTTCGTATAGATAAGCCAGAAAAAACCCGAGCATAAAAATAGGCAAAAAACCGATCAGACTCATATGCAGCGCCGCAAAAATGCCGGAGGAGAGTGTAAGCGCCCGCCAGACACCCCATTTCTGGCGAAACGCCTTATAGGTAAAACCTCTGAAGAATACCTCTTCTATGATCGGGCCGACAATCGCCACAAATAAGGTAAAAAATAAAAGATAGTTCTTCTCCGATTCCTTAAGATAGATCTGTACCACCGGTTGTACCGGAGGTTCGTAGGAAAATTTTTTGGCTATCACCGATAAAATAAAAAGCACCGCCAGGATCGCCGGAATTATTGATAAATACCCGATAACGCCTATTTTTACGTTTTTAAAGAAATTTTTTGTCGTCAACCCTACCGTCCAAAGTTCGTGCTTAAAACGCTTGGCCACAAGATAGATCACAAACGTAGCTGCAGAAACGTCACGGATCAAACTATTCAGCATCAGGATCGAATGTTTTTCCAGGCCTTTGAAATCTAAAAAATATGACACCAAAAGTTCAACGATCAAAATGACCGATTCGATAAAAAATAAAAAAGCGAACACTTCAGCAACATCCTTCAGTCCCCATAAAACAGTGTCGTGAGATAAAGTTGGTTGGATCAGGGGCTGGCCTTTGATTTTCTTTCCAATCAAATATCCATCAAGCGCAAAACCGCTTATGACCACCAAAAGAAATATTAATGCAGCTAATGCGATGAACACATGGTGAGTGCGGATATTCTTTTCAAAAAGATCCTCTTTAGCTTTGATCTCTTTATCGCTAACGATCGAATAGGAATTCTCAGCATGACTGTTTTTAAGATCTTTTTTTTCGGCGCGATCCGCGTAAAAAACAAATAAATAGAACACCGCGACAAAAAGAACCATCAAAAACGCCGGACGGTTCTCCTTGATAACGCTCACAATTCGGTTCATTTTTTATTTTTCAGATCGAAGAAACGGATGGCGGTTTCCGTGGTAACTGATTCAAGCTTCTCCTGATCGATCCCTCTCTGTTCGGACAAAAATTGCGACAAATTAACCAAACAGGACGGCTCATTGCGTTTTCCGCGATATATTTGAGGCGCAAGATACGGAGAATCTGTCTCGAGCATTATTCGGTCAAGCGGTGCTTTCTTAGCGACTTCCAAGAGCGGACCAGTGTTTTTAAAAGTAAGATTGCACGTAAACGAAGCAAGAAATCCTATTTTCAACAATTCCTCCAAAGCCGCCTCATCATAAGAAAAACAATGCATGACGCCTTTGATCTTCCCACCCGTCTCTTCTTTGATAATTTTCATCGTGTCTTCAAAAGCGTTGCGCGAGTGCACGATCACCGGCAAATTTACTTCCATAGCTAAACGTAACATTTTGGCAAAAACTGTTTTCTGAGTTTCGGGATCCGCTTCGCTCTTGAAATAATCAAGCCCGATTTCACCGATCGCATAAGGTTTATTCTTCAAGACAAATTCCTTCAACTCTTTTATCCCTTCTTCAGTGATCTGATGTGAATGATGCGGATGAAGGCCCGCCGTATGAAACATATCGTCGTGTTTGCTGGCTAGTTCGAATGCCGCCTGATTTGTTTCGGGATCGGTACCAACATTGACCAAATACTTTAAGCCAAACTCACGCGCACGCTCGATCACCTTCTCGCGATCGGCATCGAATGCATCAAAATGCAAATGGCAATGTGTATCAACGAGCACTGGTTGAACCCTTCCTTAAGCGTTCAATAATAGGCGGGATTTCGACGAGCGCGTAATCGATTTCCTGCTCCGTCGTGAACCGCCCCAAAGAAAAACGGATCGCCGACTGTGCAAGTTTTTCGCCAATGCCCATCGCAAGCAAGACGTGAGATGATTCCACTGACCCGGCGGTGCAGGCAGAACCGGTTGAGGCATAAATATTTTTGAGGTCCAGATTCATCAAAAGCGTCTCCCCGTCCAGACCTTCAAATGAAAGGTTCAGCGTGTTATAAATCCTCTGGATCTCATGGCCATTAAGATGAATGTTCGGCACTTTCTTCCTTAGACCCGCCTCAAGTTTGTTTTTCAATTTAAGCACATGTTCAGATTCCCTGCTTTCGGACAAAAGCTCCGTCGCCTTTCCAAAACCGACGATCGCCGCCACATTTTCAGTACCGGGACGTATATTTTTTTCCTGATGGCCTCCGTGAAGCATTGGTTTAATCTTGACACCTTTTTTCAGATAAAGCGCGCCGGCACCTTTTGGACCGCAAATTTTATGGCTCGATATAGAAACCATGTCCGGCTTTACATCTTCGATATCAATGGAAATCTTACCGAAAGACTGAACCGCATCCGTATGAAATAAAGCGCCTTTCGCGTGCGCTATTTCTGAGATCTCTTTAATTGGTTGTATCGTGCCGACTTCATTATTCACATGCATGATGCTGACAAGTGCTGTGTTTTCGGTCACGCTTTTCTTCAAGGCATCCAGATCCACGATGCCGCTTTTATCGACCGGAATAAAAGTCACTTTCACGCCCTGCTTTTCCAAATACTGCGCCGGATATAAAACCGCTTGATGTTCGATCGTTGAGACGACAAGATGATCTTTTTTTCCTCTGAATAATTCCATAACACCTTTGACGGCCAGATTATCGGCTTCGGTGCCGCCCGAAGTGAAAATAATATCTCCCGGCTCGACTTCAAGATGATTGGCGATCCTTTCGCGGGCTAATTCGATAGCATTGCGGCCGGACTGCCCTTTTTTATGAAAACTAGAGGCATTTCCATATTCCACCGATAAATACGGCCTCATCTCTTCGAACACGCGCGGATCAACCGGTGTTGTCGCATTATAATCGAGATAGGCTTCCATTATTTTTTTACCTCAATCCTGGGAAAAAGCGGCGATCCTTTGGCGATCTTTCCGCCATTTTTAAAAAATCCCCACATATTTTCTCTAAACGGTTGATCGCAAGGTTTACCTTGCAAACCAAGCTGAGTCCAAATTGCTTCGCCTGTGACAGGCATAAATGGCCACACAGCTTGTGCCACCGCTTTCAATGTCTCATGAAGAACTATCATAACAATTCTAAGATCGTCCAATTTGCCCTCTTTTGATAGTTTCCATGGCGCAGATTCTTCAATGTATTTGTTAGCTTGATTAACAAGACTCCAAATTTCTCCCAACGCCTCCGAAAATGCTAAATGGTCCATAAGCATTTTAAGTTTCGGAGCTAACTCATTAATATCTACCTTCAATGGGGCATAAGAATCAGTGCCACCTTCCGGAATGTTTCCATCGTAATATTTTTCGCACATAGTAAGAGAGCGACTCAATAAATTTCCCAGATCATTCGCCAAATCCATGTTAAATCGCTTGATCAGCGCCTCTTCACTAAAAGTGCCATCCTCGCCGAAAGGCGTCTCTCTCAATAAAAAATAACGGTAAGAGTCAACACCATATTGTTTCACAATATCCGTCGGATCAACGGCATTACCGAGTGATTTCGACATCTTTTCGCCGTCAACAGTCCACCAGCCATGCGCAAAGATCAGCTTAGGCAACGGCACTTCAAGCGCATAAAGAAGTGTCGGCCAAATGACCGCATGATGCCGGATAATGTCCTTGCCGATGATATGGACATCGGCGGGCCACCATTTTTTAAACAAATTTTCATTATTTCCA
The DNA here is from genome assembly GCA_964642015.1 of uncultured Planctomycetia bacterium. Classification (GTDB taxonomy): domain Bacteria; phylum Omnitrophota; class Gorgyraeia; order 2-02-FULL-51-18; family 2-02-FULL-51-18; genus CAZXLF01. The sequence goes on along the minus strand of CAZXLF010000001.1, from coordinate 433,764 downwards.
TAACCTACTGCCGAGACATAGTTGATCAATGCGTCAAACCAGACATAAGTCACATGCTCCGGATCGAACGGGATCGGAATGCCCCACGATAAACGGCTTTTTGGACGCGATACGCTGAGATCCGAAAGCTTGTTGTGCTCAAGGAACCCTAAAACTTCATTACGGCGCGACTCAGGCAGGATCTTGAACGTACCTTCCTTAATCTCCCTTATCAGGCGGCCCTGATAAGCGGACATGCGGAAGAAGTAAGTGTCTTCCTTCATGCGTTCCAGCGGTTTTTTGCAATCAGGGCAAATCGCAGGATTATTGGGATCCAAAAGTCCCTCGGTAATGAAAGTTTCGCAAGAGACACAGTAAAAACCATCATACGTGTGGCGATAAAGCACGTCTTCGCTGTTGATCTTTGTGCCTTTGATCTTGTTCCATACGAATTCTACGCACTTTTTGTGGCGTTCTTCGGTCGTGCGGATAAAATCATGCTCGGAAATGTTGAGCGTTTTCCAAAGTTCGCGGAATGTGAGAGAGATCTTATCCGTGAATTCTTTGGGCGTCATCCCTGCTACCTCGGCAGCTTTGGCTACTTTCTGGCCGTGTTCGTCCGTACCGGTAAGAAAAAACACTTCTTTTCCCGTGAGCCTGTGCCATCGAGCCAAAGTATCGGCAGCGATCTCCGTGTATGAATGCCCGATATGCGGCTTAGAGTTCACATAGTAAAGTGGCGTCGTTAGATAATATTTTTGATCCATGGTCTATTTCCTGGCAGAAACGCCGGATGCGAGAGATTCCCAGAGAGAAGATAAGACGAGTTTCACATTCAGATTTTCGCTTACTTTTTCTTTCGCGTCTCCGAATAACTCTATTCTTTGCATGATCTCTTCCTCGCTAAAATCTTTGGCGAGCTTCTTTTTTTCTAACAGACCTTCTTCATTGCCAATGATCTCCTCAGCATCGACCTTTAAAAGCAGTAGGTCTCTGTGAAAATTCACCAAGCGGTCAAATATTTTTGAAAGATCCTCCCGTTTAAGTTTTGAAATATCCGGCGACTTCAGGGGTTGGTCTGCATGGTAGAAAACATATTCAACCACTCCCTTTTGAAGCTTTTCCTTTTCCGGATCCTTTTCCTCCATCTGCGTGACCGGAGTAAAATGAAGTGTCTGCACACGCGAACGGATCGTCGGCAGAAGCTGCTGAGGACTCGAACTGATCAGAACGAATATGGTCCGCCCCATCGGTTCTTCAAGGATCTTCAAAAAAGCATTCTGCGCAACGTCATTCATGCGCTCAGCGGGATCGATAACAAAAACTTTCGCGCTTGCGCTGAAAGGTTTTAGATTGGCTCGCGCGATCAGATCGCGTATGGCTTCAACCTTAATATCGCGAGCGTCTTCTTCTAGTCCAAATGTGAAAAAATCAGGATGCGTGTTTTGGTCGATTTGCCGGCAGTGGTAACAGCTATCGCAAGACTCAAAACCTTTTTTATTTTCACAAAACACCGCTTTCGCAAGCTCCATGGCCATCTCATGCTGGCCGGAATTGACCGGGCCTTGGAACAAAAGCCCATGCGGAAGCCGCTCTTTTTCCAAAGCGTTTTTTAAGGCAGCCGCCACAAGCGGCTGATCTTTTATTTTTTTAAATGACATTTTTGATTATCGCCCTGATCTTTTTATGCACATCTTGGATCGTATCTTCTTTTTTTATTTTCAGATGCCGCACCCTTCGGGGTTCACGTCGGGCGATCGCGATATAGCCCGCATGAACCTTTTCGTGGAACAAAACTTTTTTCTGCTCCATCCGATCGGCCTTCTTAAAGCTGGTAGCGCGCGCTAAACCTACACGGACCGGTAGATCCATGAAAACAGTTACTTTCGACTCTACTCCGGCTGTGACAATTCGCCCAAGTTCGCGTATCCACTTAATATCAACACCGGCTCCGTATCCCTGATAGGCCAGCGTTGCATCAAGCCATCGGTCGCAAAGCACTATTTTGCCTTCTTTGAGTTTCTTTTTTATGACTTCTTCGATTAATTGAGCCCTTGAAGCCATGTACAGAAGCGTTTCAGTGATTGCCGACATTTTTTTATTTTTGCCGTCCAAAAGTATCTGCCGGATCTTGTTTCCTATTGGAGTACCACCAGGCTCACGAGTCACATAAACGATATAGCCCTCTTTTTTAAGATAGTCGTTGAGCAGTTTGATCTGCGTTGACTTTCCGCAGCCTTCTCCGCCTTCCAGAGTAATTAGAATTCCTTTTGTAGTTTTCATATTACCCATTTCCAAACTGTTCCATTCTTTGTTTCAACTAATTCAATTTTATACTTCTCAAGAAGTTCTTTTCTTATATCATCCGCTAATTTAAAATTTTTATTCTTTCTAGCTTCCTCGCGTTGTTTGATTAAAAACATTATTTTGGGTTCTTCAAAAGAAATGCCACCATCCTCTTCAATTCTATGAGTTAAATAATGTTCAAGTTCGGACCATTCAAATAATCCCCCTAATACTTTACTGCATCTAAATAAAAATTCTCTCGCAATATACTTAGTTGTTGTATCTGATTTTCGGGCAATATCAATTACTTCGTGCATAGCTGCTAATGCATTTGGAGTATTAAAATCATCATCCATTGCGTTACGGAATAAAGTATCAAAACGCTTGAAAATATCAGTAGATATGAATTTGTCGGATATAGGGGCGTTTCCACATTCGATAAAAAAATTTGAAAATCTTGCCCATTGCCTATAAGCGTCTAGCATTGAAGCATCCGAAAAATCGAGGGGCGAATTATAATGTGTACTAACAAAAAGAAATTTCAACTCTCTTGACCATGTTTGCTTTTTTTCCTCAATTAGACTCTTCAAAGTAACAAAGTTATTCAAAGATTTGGACATTTTTTGATGATTGATAGTAACCAATCCATGATGCACCCAATAACGCGCGAACGGCGAGCTGGTCACGCCCTCGCTCTGCGCGATCTCATTTTCATGATGCGGAAAGATCAAGTCGCGCCCGCCGCCGTGAATATCAAAAGTTTCTCCCAGATATTTCATGCTCATTGCCGAACATTCAATGTGCCAGCCCGGCCGGCCTTTTCCCCAAGGGCTTTCCCAAAAAGGTTCTCCCTCTTTCGCTTTTTTCCATAAGGCAAAATCCAGAGGATTTCTCTTTTTTTCATTAGGGTCGATACGCGCATGTTCAAGCATCTCATCTTTTTTCTGATGAGAAAGTTTTCCATAGAGCTTGAAGGCGTTCACATCAAAATAAACATCGCTCTGACTTTCATAAGCAAAACCGTTTTTCAAAAGCCGCTCGATCAGCCAGATCATATCCTTGATGTGCTCGGTCGCTTTGGGTTCTTTCGTCGGCTCCTGGATACCAAGCGCCTTAAGGTCCGCTTTGTAAGCCAGGAAATATTTCTCCGAAACGCTTTTGACCTCAGCCAAAAGATCGGCGGGCTCATTCTGCCGCGCTTTTTCGATGATCTTGTCATCCACATCGGTGACATTGCGGACAAAAGTCACCTTATAACCGCTGTATTCAAGGTATCGCCTCATCACGTCAAATACATAAGCAGAACGCAAATGTCCGATATGCGGCTCATCGTAAACCGTCGGGCCGCAGACGTACATCTTGACCTCACCCTCTTTCAGGGGCTTGAATTCTTCTTTTTGCTTCGTTAATGAGTTATAAATTTTCAGCGCCATAAGCGGATATTATATGCTATTTGGTATTGATTAAAAAGATTTGCCTCTTCGGGGCTTTTTACTGCTACAAGGCCGAGAAGAGGCTGGTCTTCTTGAAAAATGAATTACTTTTTGTGCTCTTTATGCTCTTTGTCTTTACCTGAAACGCCGAAATCTTTCAATTCATTCTCGATCTTATCGATCTCGTGCTGAAGCTTTGAAAGTGCCTGCGTCAACGGGTCCGGTAGACTCGTGTGATCCAGATTAATGCCGGGGATTTTTTTGCCTTCACGGCTTGCGATCCGGCCCGGCACGCCGACCACTGTTGAATTGGAAGGCACATCCCTCACCACGACCGCGTTTGCTCCTATGCTCACATTGTCACCAACATGAATATCGCCCAAAACGCAAGCGCCGGCGCCAACAACGACGTTTTTCCCAAGCGTCGGGTGGCGCTTGCCCTTCTGTTTTCCGGTGCCGCCGAGCGTAACACCCTGAAACAAAGTCACATTATCACCAATAACCGCTGTTTCACCGACAACAACACCCATCCCATGATCGATGAACAATCCTTTCCCGATTGTAGCACCAGCGTGGATCTCGATCCCTGTGAGCCATCTCCCAAGCTGCGACACCAAACGAGGAAAAAATGGCACCTTCCATTCATAAAGTGTGTGCGCAACACGATGATAAAAAAGCGCATGAAGCCCCGGATAAGTGAGAATAACCACCATTTCGCTTGTCGCGGCAGGATCGCGCTCAAGCGTCGCCTTGATCTCATCTCTAAAAAAGACTTTGTAAACAAAGACTTTAAAGACGACAAGCGCGAAAATTATGACCGCTACTTGCTGAAGAAAAACCATGGGAATCATCCTTTAATAAGATTAACTACGGAAAAACAAGCGACCGCTTTTTTTTGCCCTATCGGGCCAAAACCCTCATTGGTCTTGGCTTTTACATTAACTTGAGAAGCTAAGATCCCAAAAAGATCGGATATTTTTTTTGCCATCTTCATTTTATATGGATAAAGCTTCGGCCCTTCGGCGATCACCGTCAGGTCGATGTTACCAATCTTCATTTTCTTTCTTTTCAAGATCGCGCTGACCTTTTCGACGAACACCGCGCTGTCAGCGTTTTTATACCGAGCATCTTTGTCCGAAAAATGCTCGCCGATATCGCCTTCACCCATAGCGCCAATCACTGCGTCAACAATTGCGTGAAGCGCTGCATCGCCGTCAGAATGCCCGACAAGACCCTTCGGATAAGGTATATGGATTCCTCCCAAAGTAAGCTTGCGGCCCTTTTTCAACGCATGAATGTCATAACCCAATCCGACGCGCATCAAAATTTACTTCTTTCCCATATAAAATTTAAAAAGATCAATATCTTGCGGAGTTGTTATCTTAATATTTCTCTGATCACCAACAGTGACCATGACTTTTATTCTCGAACGATCGAACAATGCGGCTTCATCCGTCGCTAAAAATGCTTCGGACCGCAAAGCGCGATACCTACTGACAAGCAATTTTTTTCTGAAAAGCTGCGGAGTTTGCGCCAAATACAAAGAGCCACGGTCTTCAGTTTTTAAAATTCTGCTTCGCTTCACTCTCTTGACGGTCGAAGTTACCGGCATCGCGACGATCGCCGCGCCGGTCTTTTTTGCGGAACGGATCAAATTTTGAACCAAGCGACTGCTCACTAACGGTCTCGCTGCGTCATGAATAAGCACCCATTCACAGTTTTTTGAAACATTCTTGAGCCCGTTTTTCACTGATCCGGCTCGTGTAAGACCTCCCGCGATCACATGCACGCCACCCAGTTTATGACGCTTCAAGGTCTCCTTAAAATTCTTAATCTGCTGCGCCGGGACCGCAACGATCATTTCATGAAATCGAAACGATCCCTTAAGATTCGTAAGCGTATGCACTAAAAGAGGCCTGCCCAATATAGGCACAAGCGCTTTCGGCATTTTAGACCCAAGCCGCTTGCCTTGCCCTGCCGCAGGGATAACAGCGGCTATCTTCATTCCGTCTGTTTACCTTCCGGTTTGTCAGATTCAAGCCGCCCGAAGATCATGCGGCCAGCTGCTGTCTGCAGAACAGAAGTGACAACAACACGCTGGGTGTTTCCCATGACACGCCTGGCGTTGTCCACTACCACCATTGTTCCATCATTCAGATACCCAATGGCTTGATTATGTTCCTTGCCCTCTTTGATAAGCTTTACCTCAAGCATCTCACCCGGCAAAACCACCGGACGAAGCGCATTGGCCAGGTCGTTGATATTCAATATCGTAACGCCCTGGAACTCGGCCACTTTATTTAAATTAAAATCTGTCGTCAAGACTTCCGCGCCGAGCAGTTTAGCGAGCTTGACAAGTTTTTCGTCTACCGATGATATTTCCGGAAAATCTTCCTCATGGATCCTGACGCTGACACTGGGGGTTTTTTTTAATTTATTCAAAATATCCAAACCACGGCGGCCGCGGTTACGTTTTAAGGCGTCTTGTGAATCGGCTACTTGCTGAAGCTCTTTCAGTACGAATTTCGGCACGACAAACCGCCCTTCGACAAATTTTGTTTGGCATATATCCAGGATCCTGCCGTCAATGATAACGCTGGTATCCAGAAGCAGAACATTATCTTTTTGATCCTGCCGTTCAAATTTCACATAAGGAATGATGATGTTGAATTCATCCCTGCCTCTCATTGAAAAGACCATACCGACATACGACAGCACTAAAACGATAACAAGCTTGATAACCGAAGCAGCCTCTATTCCTAGCTCCGGCACAAGATCAATGGCGCTGGACAAAAACTTGGAAACGATAAACGCAAGGATCAAGCCAAAAACCGCTGCGGATAAGCCGCGCATGGATACTTTACCGATGGTCTGTTCTATTCCGATCACAACAAGCGCAACACCGGCGCCGACACCGGCGCCGATCAAACTTCCTGAGCTTCCGATGCCTTGGAATGCGCTTCCAAGCTGAAATCCAACTACAGTGCTTAACAAAATAAATAAAGCTCTAATGAATGAGAATGTCATTTCGGTTATTCCTCAATCCCCGTTTTAAAAAATACAGCCGTCAAATCAATCTCTTTTCAGCAATTTCCACGGATGAGCCTTGATCTCTTTCACAAAATCTTCCAGATCCTTGGCCGCTTGATCGCTCTTCAAAAGCCTGCCAATGCTTCCCTCTCCGTCACGCAAGCGAGCCAAAACGATCCGGGCAGACTTTGCGGCATCTTTGAGATCATCGGTTGTCGATTCCAGATTTGACGTCACTTTTTCGGCGTTGCCAAAAGTATTTTTCACCGACTCCTTGAATTTTGGGTCGCCGACGACTTCGTTGATATTATCGACCGTACGCTCGATTTTGTTAATAAGGCGATTGCCTGATTCGGTTATTTTTTCCAAAAGCACCGGCGTTTTTCCGACAAGCGTGCTTTTATCGGTCAGGTGTTTAGCGCCCACCGAACCGGGAAGGATCTCCACATATTTTTCACCCAGTAATCCCAAAGTGTTAATACGAACATCCGCGTCTTCTTCGATCGTAATACCCTGATCGATACGAGCCATCACCTCAGCTTGCGTAACCCCTTGAGCGTTACGGAAAATATGGATTTCTGTCACTTCACCGACATTGACGCCAGCTAAGCGCACGACCGAACCTTTGTCAACACCGCTTACAAAATCAAATACCAAACGTACCGTATAGCCCGGCTTCATATAAAAGTCTCCGGCCTTGAAAACCATAAAAATCAATATACACAGAGCAAAAAAAACAAAAATGCCCAACTTGAATTCAAGGCTTACCTTCTTCATGATCAACTTTCTCCTTGTATTTGATCAAAACTCTTGAATTGGGCATCCGTGATCGGACCCGAAGCAGAGCCAGTAATGAATTGCTGAACCACAGGATCCTTCGAATTACGGATCTCCTCCGGAGACCCGATCTGAATAATCTTCCCGAGATACATCATCGCGATGCGTGTCGCGATCTTGTAGGCGCTCGTCATGTCGTGCGTCACAACGATCGATGTGACGTTCAGTTTGTCGTGCATCTCGATGATCAGATCGTTGATCGCATCGGCCATGATCGGATCAAGTCCAGTCGTCGGTTCGTCATACAACAAAATCTCGGGACGCATGCATATCGCACGCGCAAGAGCAGCGCGTTTTTTCATTCCTCCCGAAAGCTCCGAAGGTTTCAAAGCAGAAATACCTTTCAAACCGACAAGATCCAACGATTCTTCAGCGCGCTCGTTTATCGCAGCCTGGCTCATATTTGTATGTTCTATGAGAGAAAAGCCGACATTCTCTCCGATCGTCATCGAATCGAATAACGCCGAACCCTGGAACAACATCCCAAAACGCAACCGAAGCTCATTTAGCTGTTTTGCAGACAAAGCGGATACATCTACACCATCGATCAATATTTCCCCGCTATCCGGTTTAACAATACCCATCAAATGTTTCAAAAAAACGCTCTTTCCGCAGCCCGACCGGCCGATGATCACAAGTGTTTCGCCTTTGTTGACGCTCAAAGTCAATTTATCCAAAACCACATGGCTGTTGAACGCTTTTACAAGGCGACGAGCTTCGATCATATCCACATCAAGTAATAAAATAAAATATCATAGTGAACAGCGCGTCGGATGCGATGATCAAAATAAATGAGGTCACGACCGCTTTTGTCGTGGCCGCACCCACGCCCTCAGCACCACCGGAAACCTTCATTCCCTCGAAACACGAAATAATACAGATGATCGAGGCAAAAATCAGCGTCTTAAAAAGACCTGTAAAAATATCCTTTAAAACCAGCGGATCAAAGCTCATCTTGAGATACAGTGTATGGGATAATCCTAATTTGTATACTGATACACAATACCCTCCAAAAATCCCTACAATATCCGCATATACCGTCAAAAGCGGCAACATCGTAAATAATGCTAAGAATCGCGGTGCTACAAGATACTTCACGGGATTCGTTGCCAGCGCTTCCAAAGCGTCTATTTGTTCCGTCACTTTCATACTGCCAAGTTCGGCGGCGATCGACGCGCCGACGCGGCCAGCAACGACCAACGCCGTAATCACCGGACCGATCTCGCGAGCCATGGAAACCGAAACAAGGCTTGGAATATACATCAGCGCTCCGACCTTCTTCATCTGATACGCGCTCTGAAATGCCAGCACGACACCTATGAAGAAGCTTGTCAGCGTGGAAATGGGTAAGGAGTCAACACCGATCTTCGTCATCTGCTCATAAATATGCTTGGCTTTGAACGGTGGGACCGCAATCCAAAATAATGTCTGAATGAACAAAGAAAATGCGCCGCCGAGGTACTCGGCGAACCGAACCGAATAATTTCCGAAGCCGGTAATCACATTCTTCATTAGAACTTCATCTTCCTTTCAACCCCCACGAATTCTTCGTCGTCTTTTAATTCGAATTTAAGCGAGTCTTTCGCGCGAAGTCTGTACTCAAAACCTACTTCCATGTTCTTTCCTTCCCGGCTCTCAAGCGGTTTGTCAGTTGTGCTGTATTTTGTAAAATGAACATTGGCATTGTCTCCCAAACTTCTTTGCATCATAAATTCGGGACGCTCATCGTTACCATTCTGGCGGCTCAGTTCCCAATCTCCCCACACCACCTTATCCTGTTCGGCTTCGGAAACAAGTGCTTTGTAAGTCTTTTCCTTAAAAAGCTCATTGACTTCCAAAGTCTTGTCGGCAATGCGCATCGACGATCCGTCATCCAAAAGTATTCTGGAATCCGTAATACGCACAGTGGGATAAACGCCTTCAACGCTCACATCCATAGCCTTGAAAGCCTGTTTACCCAACCACCCTTCGTAAATTCTCCACCGGCTTTCGATGCTGGGCGCCAAAATATTCCCATGAAGATGAGTGACGGTATCCATACGGCCGTGCGACATGGCAGCCTTCTCAAACCCAAAAAAAACGGCAACATTTGCCAAAGGATAATTTTGCGCTTTCAAAGTAAAGTCCATATTATAGTCATTTCCGGTTTCGATCGTGCCGGCAACGTCAGCGCCACCCAAAAAGCTCACACTGCTCACACGAAATTTATCGCTGGACAATTCAAAATCGAGCTTTGCTTCTTCAGCCACCGGCTTCCAATTAACCACCGTACCTTCGGTAGTAATCTCACCCACGATGATATCTTCCGCCATGGAATGCCCGGATTTAAAACGTCCCTCAAGCTTCACCACTGAAGAAAGATCCGAGCTGCCGATCTTGAGATGACTAAAAGGGATCTCAGCCTGTAAAACTTTATCGGCATAACTGATATTGATGCCTTTGAATTCCTTTTTCTGGTAACCAAGCACCAACGTCATCGATTTAAGCCGTATTACAAATCGGTTTCTCTGCGAAACAGCCCATTCACGGACCCATCGGAATACAGCAAATTCCGGTTTCTTTAACCCAACGCTCGGATGCCAATAAACCACCGGTTTGGTCACAACAATCTCGATTTTGGAATTGGGATTTTTGGCGAAAAAATCGAGCCAATAATAATTGAACCTGATCTCATCGGCGCGAAATACGGATTCATCACCTTCTGGCATCCAAGGCGCCTCAACATAAATATCCCTGAAACTGACAGATCCCAGTAACCGGCCGCTGATCTTACCAATATGAACTTTGTAATCGGTCCCATGGCTCAAAGATGATTCCAGTAACTGCGTGCAATCTTTCAGAAAAACATCCTTGCGGTGATTGACCAAAAATATCGTACCAATCAGCAGGGCGACCAGTAGTATCCTGATGGCCGTGCGAAGCTTGACCTTCTTAATATCCAAGGCGATCTTCATTGAGAAGCTCTCAAATGGTCTTTAGCGCAAAAGCTTAAGACCTGATATTCGCACCCTGTTCAAAGATCAAATGATCATCGTCCTTCACTGAAACGTGAATAATTTCGTTAGGTTTGATCTTTTTTGAGATTATTTCTTCGGCAAGCGGGTCTTCCAAATATCTCTGAAGCGTGCGTCTCAATGGACGCGCTCCGTACATCAGATCAAAACCCTTGGTGATCAAGAAATCTTTGGCTTTTTGATCGAGTTGTATCTCAATATCTCTCTCGCTCAACCGCTTTCTCAGATGATCGATCTCGATGTCAATGATCTTGTACAGATCTTCCTTTGTCAATTTCTGGAAGACAACAATGTCGTCAACGCGATTGATGAATTCCGGTTTGAACGTCTTTTTGACCTCTTCAAGAAGCCGGTATTTCATATCTTTGTAATCGGTTGAAAATTCCTGCGCTTTGAATCCGATACTGCCCTGCTTTTTCAAAAGATCAGCTCCGATATTGGAGGTCATAATCAACAGCACGTTCCTGAAATCGACTTTTCGTCCCAACGAATCCGTAAGACGCCCTTCTTCGAGAACTTGAAGCAGCATATTAAACACATCCGGATGCGCTTTTTCGATCTCATCCAAAAGCACAATGCAATAAGGTCGACGCCTTACCCGCTCTGTCAGCTGACCACCCTCTTCGTAGCCCACATAGCCCGGAGGAGCGCCGACTAAACGTGAAACATTGAATTTCTCCATATATTCCGACATATCAAATGTGATCAGTGCGTTTTCGTCATTGAACATAAATTCAGCTAACGCACGCGCCAAAAGCGTTTTTCCTACACCGGTGGGACCCAAGAAGATGAATGACCCGATCGGACGGCGCGGATCCTTTAAGCCTGCGCGAGATCGTCGAACTGCCTGTGCAATCGTCGCGATCGCTTCTTCCTGGCCAACCACACGATTTCGCAGTTCATCTTCTATCCTTAATAAACGCGACGTTTCCTTTTCTTCAAGCCGGGAAATGGGAATGCCCGTTGATTTGGAAATGATCTTGGCGATCTCATCTTCTCCGATCTCAAGCTCAACAGAGGATCTTGACTCCATCCATTCTTTTTTGGTTTTATCGACCAAACGCCTCAACTCCCTTTCCTGATCCCTTAAAGCCGCTGCTTTTTCAAAATCTTGATCCTTGATCGTATCTTCCTTCTCGCGTTTCAGAAGTTCCAATTTTTTCTCAAGCTCTTTTACTTCCGCCGGAGCCGTGTGTGTGGACAGGCGTGCGTGCGCACCGGCCTCATCGATCACATCGATCGCCTTGTCAGGCAAAAAGCGTCCGGCAATGTATCGGTCCGACAGTTTCGCCGCAGCTTCTAACGCTGCATCTAGGATCTTTATCTTATGGTGAGCCTCATATTTATCCCGCAGGCCGCGCAAGATCAGGATCGTCTCTTCCACCGAAGGCGGATCGACCATGATCGTCTGGAAGCGGCGTTCAAGCGCTGAATCTTTTTCAATGTATTTGCGGTACTCGTCTAGCGTTGTCGCTCCAATGCATTGGATCTCTCCTCGCGCAAGTGCCGGTTTTAAAATATTCGAGGCGTCGATCGCGCCCTCGGCTCCGCCCGCTCCTACAAGCGTGTGAAGCTCATCGACGAACATGATGATATTTTCGGTGCGCTTGATCTCATCCATCACCGCCTTGATCCTTTCTTCGAACTGACCGCGGTATTTTGTTCCCGCCACCATCAGCGCAAGATCAAGCGTGATCACACGTTTATTCTTCAGGATCTCAGGCACGTCACCGCTGATGATCTTCTGAGCCAAACCTTCAACGATCGCGGACTTGCCGACACCGGCTTCCCCTAAAAGAACAGGATTATTTTTTCTGCGGCGTGACAGCGTCTGCATCACGCGGTCTATTTCGTCTTCGCGGCCGATCACGGGATCAAGTTTGCCTTCCTTAGCCAATTTTGTCAGATCGCGGCCAAATGCATCCAATGCCGGCGTTTTGGTCTTTGAAACCGGGCCGCTTCCGCCGCCCGATGCCGGCGGTTGACTAAATTGAGATCCGGGAGTAGTGGAACCCAGAAGCTTGATGACTTCTTCGCGGACTTTTTCAAGGTCCAAACCCATATTCATAAAAACCTGACTCGCGACGCCCTCGCCTTCGCGTATCAAACCGAGCAAAAGGTGTTCCGTGCCGATATAATTATGCCCAAGCGTTCTCGCCTCTTCCATCGCAAGTTCCATGACTTTTTTTGCTTTTGGCGTAAAAGGCAAGTCCCCGGAAACAACCGTCGTTGGGCCGATCTGGACAAGTTTTTCCACTTCGAGGCGGATATTATTCAAATTCATGCCGAGACTTTGTAAAACCGCGGCTGCAACCCCTTCGCCTTCCCTCAAAAGCCCCAACAAAATATGTTCGGTACCGATATAATCATGATTGAAACGTTTGGCTTCCTGCTTTGCCAATAAAATAACTTTGCGAGCGCGTTCGGTAAATTTATTGAACATGGTTTTTGTCTCCGTTAATTATGTCTAAAATTTTTACCGGCCTTCCAAACGCCGGCGGATCAAATTTGCTCTTTTCACATCCCGTTGTGCTGAACTCAAAAGACGCCCTTCGATCTTTTGAAGATGCGCGGGTTGAGTCAATATAAAAAGTTCATTGACCGCGCGGCGGTCGATGTCATTGATGAGCCCGATATCCACACCGAGCCGGACCATCGATAAAAGCCCCATCGTTTCCTTGGTGTTGATGATATGCGCGCTGCGGAGAGTGCCATTCGCGCGCCAGATCTTATCTTGAAGCACTTCACGGTTCTGCTTCATCAACGTCTTGCGCGCGTTCTCTTCGTGCCCTGTTACCTGACGGATGATGCGTTCAAGATTATCAATGATATCTTCTTCGGCGGATCCCATTGTGATCTGATTCGATATCTGAAAAAAATTCCCCTCCGCTTCGGTGCCCTCGCCGTAAAGCCCGCGCGCGGTCATGCCGAGTTTTGTGATCGCATGAAGCACGCGGCTGATCTGTTTTGTCATCACAAGTGCCGGCAGGTGCAACATTACCGAAGCGCGAAGACCGGTCCCTGTGTTTGTCGGACAAGCCGTCAGATAACCCCATTCAGAGCTGAACGCAAATTTTGCTCTCTTATGAAGCGAATCATCCAAACGGCTGGCGATCCTCCAGCATTCCTGAAGATTGAAACCAGATTGCATGACCTGGATCCGCAAATGATCTTCTTCGTTAATCATCACACTAATGACTTCTTTCTCGCCGATCAGAACCGACTTGAAATCCGGATGAACGATATGTTCCCGGCTGACCAGATGTCTTTCCAGCAAGAACTGTTTATCCACGTCGTCAACTTCGTTCATGCGGACATTAAGACCGCTGACAAGCATTTCCGCTCCCGACACGATCCGTTCAAGATTCTCAAGCGTGTCTTTTTCCTGTTTTTTAGTCGCCCAATGGGAGAAAGGGAGTTTCTCAAGGTTCCTCGCCAATCTGATTCGTGAACTCATCACGATATCGGAATTAGGTCCTGTGCCCTTCAGCCATTCACAGGTCTGCTTCAAAAGATGATCGACTTTCATTTAGTATCTTTGATCTTTTTCTCTAAAAATTTTATCTTGTCACGAAGCGCAGCCGCTTCTTCAAATTCTTCCTTCTTAATGGACTTTTGCAGTTCAGCCTTTGCTACCTCGAGTTCCTCGTGGATCTTAGACAGCACTTTCTGCTCTTTCACAACAACAGGGTTAGGCACTTTACCTAAATGCTGGTTGGATCCGTGTATTCTTTTTAGCAGCGGCGCAAGGCTCGCCTTAAAAACCGTGTAGCATTCGCTGCAGCCAAGTCTTCCGATCTTCTTAAAATCCTCGTATGTTAATCCGCAATGCGGGCACTTGCTCTTGACCGAAGAAGCGCCTGCGACAGTGGTCTGCGGAGGCGTTTCAACATCCGACAACGCGGTTAAAAGGTCTGATATGCCAAAGTGCTGTTCAACATCCGAACCTTTTTCCTTTGCGCAGGATTCGCAAAGGTTCAGCTTGGTGATCTGTTCGTTGACGATCTCCGTCAAATGCACCGTAGCCTTATTCTTCCCACATTCATCGCACAGCATGAGCGGCAGTCACCTCGTATCTAACACCTTCTTTTGACGTCAGTTTTTTAAATTCGGTCATCAGTTTATGCGTGATCTTTCCGGGACGCCCTAAACCAATGATCCTTTTATCAATATTGACCACAGGCACGATCTCTGCCGCAGTACCGGTCAGAAAAACTTCGTCAGCGATATAAAGATCATGCCGTGTGAACGGACGCTCTTCCACGCCGAGACCAAGTTCCGCCGACAAACGCATCACCACATCACGAGTAATGCCTTTCAGTATTCCGACGTAAGTCGGTGGCGTCACAACCGACTGACCTTTCACATAAAAAATATTCTCTCCGGTGCATTCAGTCACATAACCTTGCACATTCAAAAGGACCGCCTCATTAACACCGGCATTCGTCGCTTCGATCTTTGCCAGAATATTATTCAAATAATTCAAAGTTTTAAGCTGCGGATTCAAAGCTTCCGGATGATTGCGGATCGTGGCAACTGTCACAAGTTCAAGACCCTTTTCATAATATTCCTTGGGATACAGGCTTATTTTGTCGGCGATAATAAAAAGCGATGCCTTTTCGCATTTTCTAGGGTCTAGGCCAAGATCGCCCACACCGCGCGTTACAACCAGGCGCACATAAGCGTCTTTGAGACCATTGACTTTTAGGGTTTCAACAACAGCTTCCTGCAGAGCTTTTTTGGTCAGGGGGATATCTAGTTTCAATGTGCGTGCGGATTCAAACAGCCTATCCAAATGTTCGCTGAGTTTGAAGACAAGCCCGTCATAAGAACGGATGCCTTCGAACACGCCATCACCATACAATAGACCGTGATCGAATACACTGACCACCGCTTCATTTTTATCGACCAATTTGCCGTCTAAATATATTTTGAGGCCCATTTTGTCTCCTGTTACCGCCAATCGCGTTTTTCGATATCCCACACGCGATCAGCTATTCTAGCAATTCTTTCATCATGCGTCACGACCAATACTGTTTTACCCTCTTCGCGAAAAAGCGTCTGCAGAAGCTCGGCTATCTCGGAACCTATCCGCGCATCAAGATTTCCAGTCGGCTCGTCACAAAAAAGTATTTTAGGATCATTCATCAGTGAGCGCGCAATGGCGACACGCTGTTGTTCTCCGCCGGATAATTCACTCGGAAAATGCCGCATGCGCTCGCTGAGACCGACCCTTTTTAATAGAATCTCAGCCCTACTCTGAAGCGTCGAAGCCGAGCTGTTCTTTTTTTTGATCAGCGCCGGCAGCATCACATTTTCTAGCGCTGTTAATTCCGACAATAAATGATAAAACTGGAAAACAAATCCTATGTTTTTATTGCGGAATTCAGCCTTTTCTTTTTCGCTGAGACGGTTCACTAAAACACCGTTCAGCCTTACTTCTCCGGTATTCGGTTTATCCAAACAAGACAAAATGTTCAACAAAGTCGTCTTGCCAGAACCCGATGGACCAAGGATCGCGACACCTTCGCCCGCCTTTACTGAAAATCTTATGTCATTGAATATCTCTAAACTTCGGTCCCCATCCCAGTATACCTTGCTTAGACCAACAGCTTCAATACTTGTTTCATCATTTTTCTGCGAAATTAACTTTGGAGAAGCCTCGCATAACTTCGATTCATTCATAACGCAGCGCCTTCACAGGCTCCAAACGCCCCGCCATGGCCGCTGGATAAAGTGCTGATAAAAAGCTGAGCAGCAAAGCAACCGAAAGAATCGAAAGCGTGTCCCAAAGGTTCATCTGAACCGGTAATTTGTCCATGTAGTATATTTCCTTAGGAAGATCCACAAAAGAATACCGACGCAACAGCAAACACAACCCTGTTCCTATCAAAAGACCGGCTGTAGAGCCCGTAAATCCAACAAGAAGTCCATCAAACGCAAAGATCCGTACCAAATTTACCGGTGCCGCCCCCAACGACCTCAATACCCCGATATCCTTTGTTTTATCCATCACAAGGATCGTCAAGCTCCCCGCAATATTCAAGCAAGCTACCAGCACGATAAGTGCCAAAATAAGGAACATCACTATCTTTTCGAGCTTAAGCGCCCCAAAAAGCGTTTTATTCATGTCCATCCAAGTCCGGACGTAATAAGGGAACTTCAGGGATGTTTGCAGCTTTCTTTTTGCCTCATCGGCTTTTTCCGCATTATCCAAAGACACTGAAATTCCGCTGACCGTATTCCCCAATCCAAAAAGACGCTGTGAAGCGCCTAGGTTCATAAAAATAAGATTTGCATCGTATTCATACATGCCGGAATTAAAAAATCCGTCTACATGCAATTTCACAGGTTTTTTGGAATCCTGAGAAAGAACGGATATCATATCGCCTTTTCCGATACGGAATCTTTTCGCCAGTTCGGACCCGACAACTACACTGTCCTCGCGGTCCGTTAGAGCCCCTTCTTTCAGATAATTGCTGAACTGGGTGACATTTTTTTCTTTCTGCCGGTCAAGACCTCTCACTAAAACACCCGTTGCCCATTCATCTTTTTGGACCAGTGCCTGCGCTTCCACGAACGGCGAGGCTCCTTTGATCGGGTAGATCTTCCCAAGATCCGCCAATACGGCCTGATAATTATCGAAAAATCCTTCTTTCTCTATGACTAGATGCGCATGCGTACCAATAATCCTATTTTTCAGATCCTGATCAAATCCGTTCATCACGGCCAACACCACGATCAATGCCGCCACACCGACCGTGATCCCCAAAACAGAGACCGTGCTCAAAACACCGACAAATGGATGCCGGCGTTTCGACCAGATATACCGTTTGGCGATCATCCATTCATAACTCATGAATCTTTCTCCGGTTTCATCTGAGGAAATAAAATAACTTCACGTATCGACGGCTGGTGTGTCAACACCATCACCAAACGGTCTATTCCGATGCCAAGGCCGCCCGCCGGAGGCATGCCATACTCCAAGGCGGTCAAAAAATCCTCATCCAACGTGTCATAAGTGCTCTCTTTGCCCTTTTCCCTCAATTCCTCCGTGAGCCGTTCACGCTGTTCGATAGGGTCGTTCAGCTCAGAGTAACCATTAGCGATCTCCATTCCACCAATATAAAGCTCAAAACGATCGCTAATAAACGGGTTTTTTTTGCTTTTCTTGGCCAGCGGACAAAGCTCGGTAAAATAATCGGTAACAAACACAGGCTTATTGTCTTTTTTTGAAAAATCAGAGCCGGGTTCTAGCATTTCTCCTACGAGATTCACGAGCTGCGATCTTGAAAGGTCCTTTCCAGAAATTTTGACGCCACTCTTTTTCAGTTTTTCGATCCAAACTGATACGGGATCTTCCGGGGATATGCCGAATTTTTCCTTCATAATATCAGCGAATGAAACCCTCCGCCATTCACGGAGGTCAAGCGTGTAGTCTTCAAAAGTCAAGACTTGAGAACCCACGACATCCTGCGCCGCCTTTTTGACGATCTTTTCAGTCAATGCCATCACGTCATTAACGTCTTGATAGGCCGTATAAACTTCGAGCATCGTGAATTCAGGATTATGCCGCGTCGAAATACCTTCGTTCCTAAAGCTTTTGTTGATCTCGTAAACTTTTTCGAAACCGCCTACTAATAATTTTTTCAAGTAAAGTTCCGGAGCGACCCGCAGATACAGATTGATGCCAAGCGCCTCGTGATGCGTCTTAAAAGGCTTGCCGGCCGCACCGCCCGGTATCGGATGCATCATTGGCGTCTCAACCTCCAGGTATCCGCTATCATCCAGCACTCGCCGAATGGAACGAATGATCAATGAGCGTTTTTTGAAGATCTCTTTGGTCTGGTCATTCGAAATCAGGTCAAGATACCGCTGCCGATAACGGATTTCGACATCTTTTAGACCGTGCCATTTTTCCGGCATGGACCTCAGACTTTTCGACAAAAGGCAAAGCCGATGCACACGGATGGAAATCTCCCCTGTCTTTGTTTTAAAAAATTCTCCCTCCACTCCGATAATGTCACCAATATCGAGACTTTGAAATAGCCGGAATTGTTCCGCGTCTAGATTGGCTTCTTTAATGTATAGCTGTACCAGACCGCTGTCATCTTTCAAGTCGCAGAAAGTTGTCTTGCCCATCAGACGTATTGCGGACAATCTTCCGGCCGTCACTACTTGCCGATGATCTTCGAACCCTTTGACAAGCTCAGAAATAGGCACTTCCTTGGCGAACCTGCCGCCAAAAGGGTCAACACCCATTGTTTTAATAGATTCGAGCTTTTTAAAGCGCTCTTTAATCAACTCATTGATCTCGTGCATGCAACCCTTCGTAACCTATTTATTTCAGTATTGTTAGGAAATTATATTAAGTCGTCATTATATCGGCTGGCATGGGGGAAGTCAATCAAACAGAACTAAAACTTACTTAGATTGCTTAAAGTCTGGCGTAGGTCCTGTGTTTGGACAGGTCTTTATAGGCCACAAAACATAGGAGGATGCAAAAAAACGCAAAAACATCGCCGAAGCGGGTGTAAAAACTCCTCCCTTTTCTCAGGATAAGCTCGCAAGCTTTGTGACCAGTCACAAAGATCTCTTCACCATTCTCTTTTACTGAACCCAGCACCTTCCCCTCGGGAGAAATAAAACAGGAAAATCCGGTATTGGTGGCTCGCACGACGTTCACTCTATTTTCCACCGCGCGAAAGACAGACGCTTCAGCATGTTGATAAGGTGCTGATGTTTTTCCGAACCATGCATCGTTAGTCATATTGATCAGGAAATCGGCTCCGCCTTTACAAAAATCTCTCACGAGCCCGGGAAAAATATCTTCATAGCAGATAAGTGTGGCGAATTTTGCTTTGATATTCGGGTCTTGATAGCGCGTATTGATCGTGAAGATCGTTTTTTCAGTACCGGCCGTAAAATGTCCTATCTGTACAAAATTCCTGATAAAACTGGTGAATGGCTCAAAAGGCACGTATTCACCGAAAGGGACCAGGTGCAACTTGCTGTACCTTTTTTTCTCTTCGCCATCAGCGCCGTACAAAACCGCACTGTTATAAAAACGTAATCCCTTTTCAAGGTCGCCGAAAGTCGGCGCGCCGACAAGCACGTTCGTCTTAGATTCGCGAACCACATTCCTTAACTGAGCCGCCATCGCCGCTTCATCTTCTAAATACCCCGGGAATGATGTTTCAGGCCAAACGATCAGATCTGATTTCTCAATAGCGCTCATCAGTGTCAATCGTTTGTATTTTTCAAAAATGATATTTTTTATCTTCGCGTCCCATTTTTCATCCTGCGGGATATTCCCCTGAAGCACCGAGATCCGTATCATTGCTTTCTGGGCCGGCGACGAATAAAAAGCTTCCCACGACTTTAGAGTCCATATTCCATATCCGCAGACCACAAAAAAAAGACCCAAAAGTACTTCAGCAAGCAGGACCGCAATCTTTCTACGCCTGTCTGGCGAGACGCCTCTGAACGCCAGCTGATCATTTTTCATCAAAACTATGCGGAAGATCTGAAACAGAATGATATTAACGGCCATAACGAAGAATGAGACACCATAAACACTGGTGATATCAGCGATCTGGATGAAGACGATGTTTTTCCATTGACTGTATCCTAAAAGTGCCCACGGTAAACCGCCTATCGCCCATGCGCGCAACATCTCCATCGCGACCCAGAAAGCAGGCAAATAAAACGAGGCCTTGACCAAAAACGCCATATTGGTCTTGTTAAAATCAGCGGGGGGATCAATAAATTTAGCGGCGAACAGACTAAAAAAAACAAAATAAATCGCCAGGTACATAGCCAAAAGCACATAACCCAACACATTCACGTTCGTCAGCCAATAGCCGGATAAACTAAAAAACAAAAAACCGAAGACGTAAGAATACTTGAACGCAGAAGCTTTGGAATCAAGCACAAAGAAAAAAGGAATAAAAGCAAAAAAGGCAGTAAACCCCAGACTGGGAAAATGATACGGAAGCGTCAAAAGAACTGCGGAAATAGCGGTAAATAGTAAGTTTTTTAATCGGCGCAGCATCGATTGTCAGTCAAGCGATGCCCTATTGACCATGGCACTTCTTATACTTTTTGCCGCTCCCGCAGGGACAAGGGTCGTTGCGACCAACCTTATTTTCAGCGTGGACTGTCGCTTGAGGTTTGGGGGTATGGCCCAAAGGCAGTTCCATACCGTTCATGCGGCCATTCTCGGTGTCGTCGGTTACCGGTTCAGGAGAAAGTGCCGCAGGTTTTATTTTTTCCGGATCGGGATGGATAAAATTCATCGGCACCGCTTTTTTCGCTTGTATTTGAGCCACTTTTTCAGGCATCACTGGTTGTACTCGGAAAATAAACTGGAGTGAATCTTCTTTGATCGCGTAGATCATCTCTTGAAATGCTTCGAAGGCTTCACGACGATATTCAACCAGAGGGTCCTTTTGTCCATAGGCTCTCAGACCGATCCCTTCCCGCAGATTGTCCGTATTCCTCAGATGATCTTTCCATTTAGAATCCACCACGTCCAATAAGATCATACGTTCAAGATGTCTTAGCGGTTCTTCGCCGACTTCTTTTTCTTTGGCCTCATAAGCCGTCTTGGCTCTTTTGATCAGCTCCTCAACCAAGATATCTCCTGCGCTCTCCTCTAATCCATCCAAATGAATCGGGAAAATTTTCCTGACCCTCTCCGACAGACCTTTAAAACCATCCTCATGGCTCGGAGAATAGCCAGCCGCGATCTCATCGACCACCTCCTCGATCATCCCGAAAAAATGTTCCCTCAAATTCTCGCCTTCGAGCACCTTGCGGCGTTCCTCATAAATAACCTCGCGTTGGCGATTCATGACATTGTCATATTCCAGCAATTGTTTTCGGATTTCAAAATTCCGCCCTTCGACACGTTTCTGCGCATTTTCAACCGCCTTTGTGATAAACGGGTGCTCGATCTCCTGGCCTTCTTCCATGCCCAGGCGCTGCATCAAACCCGAAATCCTTTCGGAGCCGAATATTCTCATCAAATCATCTTCCAATGATAGATAAAACCTTGACGATCCCGGATCGCCTTGACGGCCTGAGCGTCCGCGCAACTGATTATCAATGCGTCTGGCTTCATGCCGCTCAGTACCGATCACGTGCAGACCGCCGAGATCCTTTACGCCATCGCCAAGAACGATGTCTGTTCCGCGGCCGGCCATGTTCGTCGCGATCGTCACGGCGCTTTTCTGACCCGCTTGTTTGATGATCTCGGCTTCCATTTCATGATATTTAGCATTCAAAACATTGTGCAAAACATGGCGCTTTTTAAGAAGCGAGCTTAAATGCTCCGATTTTTCTATCGAGACTGTGCCGACAAGCACGGGTCTGCCTTTCACATGCAAAGCGGCGATCTCGTTCACAACGGCATTGAATTTTTCGCTTTCGGTCCGGTATATCTGGTCGGCATAATTTTGCCGAGACAACGGCCTATTAGTGGGAATCACAAGAACTCCGAGTTTATAAATTTCATGAAATTCCTGCGCTTCGGTCAAAGCGGTGCCGGTCATACCGCTTAACTTCTCATACATCCTAAAATAATTCTGGAACGTCACCGTCGCCAAAGTCTGGTTTTCTTCTTCGACCTTCACTTCTTCTTTTGCTTCAAGCGCTTGATGAAGGCCGTCGGAATAGCGCCGGCCTGGCATCAAACGTCCGGTGAATTCGTCCACAATAATGACTTCATTGTCTTTAACGACATAATCGACGTCTTTTTTGAATAATGCATGCGCCCTGAGCGCTTGGTTCACATGGTGCACAAGTTCAACATTCGTCGGATCATAAAGATTCTCGACGCCAAGCGCGTCTTCCGCCTTCTTATTTCCTTTGTCCGTCAATGCAACGGTCCTGGTTTTTTCCTCGATCTGATAATCTTCATCTTTCTTTAGACTCGGAATGATTTTATCGATACGAACATATTTGTCGGTCGATTCTTCGCTGGGACCCGAGATGATAAGCGGTGTCCTTGCTTCATCGACCAAAATGCTGTCAACTTCGTCGACGATCGCATAATGAAGCGGGCGCTGCACCCGTTGGCTGACATGGCGCACCATGTTGTCTCTTAGATAATCGAACCCGAATTCATTATTCGTACCGTAAGTAATGTCACTTCGGTAGGCTCTTTGGCGTTCTTCTTGAGAAGAGTTGTGCTGGATCACACCGATCGTCAATCCCAGAAATTCATAGATCGGACCCATCCACTCCCGATCGCGCTTGGCGAGGTAATCATTCACTGTAATGACATGCACACCTTTTCCTGTCAACGCATTCAAATAAACTGCCAGTGTCGCAACGAGCGTCTTTCCTTCGCCGGTAGCCATTTCGGCGATCTTGCCTGAATGAAGTGCCATGCCGCCAATAAGCTGAACGTCAAAATGTCTCATTTTGAGAACACGGCGACCTGCTTCACGCACGACGGCGAACGCCTCAGGAAGTAAGTTATCAAGCGTCTCGCCTTTACTGATGCGTTCTCTAAAAATATTCGTTTTTGCTTGTAACTCGGGATCGCTCAGTCTGGATATTTCCGGCTCAAGCGCATTGATCTTTTGAACAACGGGTGTAAAACGCCTGAGCATGCGGTCGTTCTGTGTGCCGATCGTTTTAGATAAGATCCAATTAATCATTTTTCTGCTGTTTCAAATAAGCTTCCAAAAATTCGGTGATGTCGCCGTTGAGAACACCGGTCGCGTTCGAGGTTTCGCAATTCGTCCGGTGATCTTTGACCATATTATAAGGATGCAACACGTAGGAACGGATCTGACTGCCCCAGGCGATCTCTTGCTTCTGGTTATAGCTATTTTGCTGGGATTCCTGCCTCTTATTCATTTCTCTTTCATACAAGCGGCTTTTCAGCACTTTCATTGCCGTAGCCTTGTTCTTGATCTGCGATCTTTCATTTTGGCACTGAACCACGATCCCCGAAGAAATATGTGTGATCCTTACTGCCGAATCCGTCGTGTTGACGCCCTGTCCGCCTTTGCCGCCTGATCGGAACACATCGACCCGGACATCCTGATCTTTTATCTCTATCTTAATATCATCCTCCACCTCAGGGATCACTTCCACCGAAGCAAAAGAGGTGTGCCGTCGTTTATTCGCATCAAACGGCGAAATGCGCACTAACCGGTGAACACCATTCTCTGCTTTCAAATAACCGTAAGCAAAGTCCCCTTCGATTAGCACGGTCGTATTCTTAATCCCGGCTTCCTCGCCTGCAAGCGCATCGATCATTTCGACCTTGTAGCCTTGGTCTTCTGACCAGCGGTGATACATCCTAAGTAACATCGAGGCCCAATCGCAAGACTCAGTGCCTCCCGCTCCGGCGTTAATACTTAAGATCGCGCTGTTCCTGTCGTTCGGCCCGCTCAAAAGCTTTTGAAATTCAAGAAGCTCTATCTTTTTGGCCAGTTTCTCGATCTCTTCTTCAAGATGCTTTAAACCGTCGGAATCAGCATCCTCCACAATATCCAGCAAGCCTTCGACGTCATGCTGCTCTTTCTGCAACACAAGGTATGGGCCCGACTGACTTTTCAGCTTTTTGAGCTCTTGGATGACGGAATTTTTAATTTCAGGATTCGCCCAAAAATCGGGGCTTGAAATCTCTTTTTCAAGTTCCTCGATCCTGGCTTGCATTTTCGGAACATCAAAGAAACCTCCCTAAGGCATCCAATCGTTCCGCAGAAGCCTTTACTTTTTCCAACAATTCTTTTTTCATCAGGTTTTGATTCCTCTGAATTTTAATAAAGGGTAGATTCTAACATTGAATTCGCGTAGGAAGATACAAAAATCCTGATTTCATCTATTCTGGTTCAATGAGAGTTCATTGATGATGTTCTTAGATAGCTCGATCTTTTTCGCGTAATCAGCGGGGGCGGTATCAATAAAACGGGTCAAAACAGCTACGGCCCGGTGAGAATCTTTTTTATGGTACAGCGCCAGGCCGAGATCGTACATCACGTCCACGTTCCCCGGAGCTAATCTCAAAAATTTTTGATACTCACGTATCGCGTCACTCAGATTTCCTTGTTCATCATACGCAATGCCCAAACTATAATGAGCGTCAATATAGTCCGGTTTAATGATCAGGGCTTCCTTATATTTCCTTATCGCATCTTCTGAACGGCCTTCATTGTAAAACGTCAAACCTTGTTTATATCGCTCGCCAGCTTCTGCATTTCGCGCTTCCTGGGCCTCGCGGGCCTTCCGCGACGTTTCATCCTGCGGCGATGCTTTTGTCTGCCCAACTTTAGCCTCCTCGGCATTTGTCGGCGCTTGAGGTTCTTCGGCTTTTTTTTCTTCGACTTGCGGCGCCTCGGTCGCCTCCGCTTTTTTTGAGATCTCAGACTGTACTTGCGCTTCGGGTTGTTCGGCTTTTGTCTGCTCTATTTTTTTGGCTTCCTCAGCCTTCCTGCTTTCTTCCTCTTGCGCTGCCTGGGCTTTTTTAGACTCGGCCGCTCGTTCTGCCTCAAACGTAGCGGCTTCCTCTTCCGCTTTTTTCTTGCTCATATGCTCGGCTTCTTCACGCACCTTCTCTTCCCTCGCCTTCCTTATATCTTCAGCCCGCTGTTCTCTGGCTTCCTGCGCTTTTTGATCAGCCAATTTTTTAGCTTCTTTGCGTAATCGGGCGTCTTCCTCTCTCTTGGCTTTTTCCGCTAATTTCGCCTGCTTACGCTCTTCTTTTTTCTTTTCTTCCTGTTCTTTTTTGGCTTTTTTAGCAAGCTCAGCCTCTTCTTTTTTACGCTGTTTTTCTTCTGCTAATTTTTTGTCCTTTTCAGCCTTTTCCAATGCTTTGGCTTTTTTGGCTTCCTGAACCTCTCTTCTTTTTTTACCTTGATCCACTTTACGGATCGATGATTTTCGCTCTTCGGTGATCTGATCCAAATTATCCTTGGCTTCTGAATTCTTCGGTTGGATCTTGAGCGCCTTTTTATATTCCCTAACCGCCTCATCGACCTGGCCTTTTGCATAGAGCACGTTACCGAGATTTGTATGAGCGGCGGACGAATCCGGATTCAATTTGACCGCTTCATTCAGCTGTTCAGCCGCGTCATCTAAAGAACCTCTTTGATAAAAAATGACGCCTAAATTATTATGGGCATCCGCGTCATTAGGATTCAATCGGATTGTCTGGCGATACTCTTCGATCGCTTGATCCAAATAACCGCGGTTCAAAAGACCGTTGGCCAGATTATAATGCGCGTCGCTATCCTCGGGTTTGACGGCAACAGTTTCTTGAAGCATCTTGAGCGATTTATCCCCTTCTGCGGCAGCCGAAGAAATTGTTAAAAGTAAAAACGCGCCTGCCAAAATCGCTTTTGAACTTGGTTTCGTCGCACGTTTCATCTCATATCCCCTCTTTGACTGTCCTCAGGATTTCTCTGGCGATCTTTTCGCTCAGTCCTAATTTTATCACTAGATCGTTTTCAGATAAAGTCCTTATCTTCGATATTGTACCAAATTTTCTGAAAATTTTTGCTTTCGTTTTTGGTCCGACTCCAGGTATCCTGTCAAATCGGGAAACAAGCGCTTCCTTTTTATGAAGCTTGCGATGATACGTGATCGCGAAACGATGCGCCTCGTCTCTCAAATGCTGTATCATCTGCAAAGCCGGAGAAGCAGGCGACAAAATATGCGGTCTGTCCCGTTCAGGCGTAAAAAGATATTCGTGCTGTTTGGCAATCGATATAATAGGAAGATCGCCCAGATTCAAGGAATCCAAAACTGATTTTGCCGCACCAAGATGGCCTTTTCCGCCGTCGATCACAACGAGATCGGGCATCGTTTCTTTTTCATTAAGCAATCGGGTGTAACGGCGACTGATCACTTCGCGCATCATCTCGTAATCATCAATGCCTTTGACCGTTTTGATACGAAAGCGCCTGTAAGCGCTTCGCAGTGGCTTCGCATCATGAAATACAACCATAGAACCGACCGCCTCTTTCCCTGAAATATTCGAAATATCAAAACCTTCCATCCGAATCGGAAGGCGCGGCAGCGACAGCGCATCACGGAGCATCTTGACAGGATTTGCGTCTCCGCTGGTTTCGGGAGCAGATTTCGGCACCGCCGACAATGCTTTGATCTCTCCAAAAATACTTTGAGCCTGTTCGTATTCGCGCCTGGCGGAATGCTCTTTCATACGCTTGAGCAAACTTTTTACCAGAATATCCCTTCGGCCATTCAAAAAAAGCTCAAGTTCCCTGACGATCCGTCCATACTGGATCGGGTCTATCTCTTTGATACACGGCCCATGGCATTGGCGGATATAGTACATCAGACACACCTTTTCCGGCATCGGATTACAAGTGCGCATCGGAAAAATACGGCGAAGCATCGAAACGGCCTGCCTCAATAGTTTTGCGCTTGTATAGGGCCCAAAATATTTACCGCCGTCCGGTTTTCTGCCGCGAACAACAAGCAGTCTAGGAAATTCTTCGTCCGTGATCTTCAAGAAAGGATAACTTTTATCATCCTTAAGCTGCTGATTATACTTAGGGAGATTTTCTTTGACGAGCGAGGCTTCGAGCAGAAGCGCTTCTTCTTCGGACGGTGTTTCAATAAAATCAATGGTCGCCACTTCGCCGAGCATGCGCCCTTCCCTGGAAAAACGCTCGCCGAAATATCTAAAATGAGAGACCACCCTTTTTTTTAATGAAAGTGCCTTTCCGATATAGACCGCGACTTTATCGCGATTCTTGAAAAGATAAACGCCCGGCCGGTCAGGCAGACTGGCGATCCTCTCTTTCAAAGATTGTGTTAGCGACGCCATTTCAAAAGTTTCCTCATCTCTTCGATCTTCAATATCCATACGACAGCAAGATATATCAAGATGCTCAATGCGATGCCTAGTGCCAGACAAAGCGCTTGCACATGAGTATGAGAAGCCGTCAAACCGCTCAACACATGCCGGTCATAAAAAAACGCTGCTATTCCCATCACAAGCGAAGCCGTCAGTATCTTAAAAAAACTAGAGGCAATATGGAGTCCACCGAGCGATCCAACTCTTTTTCTCAAATGATAATAGAGTGTACTTGCATTGACTGTTGCTGAAAGACTGGATGCAAGTGCCAAACCGCCTATTTTAAACCGCATCATAAAAATAACACTTAGGATCACATTCAATGTCACCGCAAACGCCATGGTTTTGACAGGCGTTTTTGTATCCTGCATTGCGTAAAAAGCGTTCACAAGAATCTTAATAAAACAACAGGATAGCAATCCAAAAGCATAAAAAAACAGCGCGTTGGAAGTGATCATCGTCGAATAGGCATTGAAACGCCCGTGCTCGAATATGATCCTGACGATTGGCCTGGATAAAACCACAAGCCCTACCGAAGCCGGTAGGACCACAAGCATCAACGAGCGAATGGCTAATGAAAACGTCTGTTTGAAACCTTGCATGTCTTTGCGCACGATCTGCGTTGAAAAAGTCGGCAGAATCGCCTGCGACAGTGCCACACCGAATATCGCCAGAGGCAATTGGAACAGGCGATTCGAATAATAGAGCGCCGACTGCCCGCCCGGACCCACGATATTTTCAAAAGAAGCGAGTATTGAATCAACAAAAACATTGATCTGGTACAATGCCGAGCCTAATGCGCGCGGGATCAATAGCTTGCCGATCCTTTTCGCCGATGAATGATTAAACGTAGGAGTTGTGATGTGAAAACCGCTTCTCAAAAGCGGCGGGATCTGGCAACCTAATTGTAAGGCACCGCCTGCAAGAACCCCGATCACCAGTGCCATGGGGCCGTATTTATTTTCAAAATAAAATCCCGACACGATCATGGAAAGGTTTAAGAGGATGGGGCCAAAAGCGGAGCTTGTGAATTCTTTGAGCGAATTGAGAACTCCCATCGCAAATGCGGACAAGCCGATCAGCAAAATATATGGAAAAATCACCCTTGTAAGTTTTACCGCTAAAGGAAACTTCTCAGGATCCTGAGAATGGACAAAGCCCGGAGCGATGAGCGCCACGATCTGAGGACTAAAAACAATGCCCAACACAGAAAGCATTATGAGGATAGCTGTCATGATATAAAAGAGCGTGGAAACCAGACCCCAAAACTCTGCTCTTTTTTTCTCATAACATTCGGTCAGAACAGGCACGAATGCCGCATTCGTCGCACCTTCACCGACCAAATCTCTTAAAAGGTTAGGAATTTTGAAGCTGACTACGAATGCTTCGGCATTGACGCTAGTACCGAAAGCTGAGGCGATCACTAAATCCCGGACAAAACCAAGTATCCGACTTACGCCGGTCAAAGCTCCTATGGTTCCAGCTGATTTGGCCAAACGGCGATGTGTTGACATCAAATACTATTTTCTGTAGAATGTGGCGCTTGGTTCAACACAAACATAACTTATAACTAAGGATTCCATGGCACATCGCAGATCATCCATAAAAAAAATCCGCATCGATAAACGACGCCGGGCCGTCAATGTGCGGATCATTTCAGAACTGAAAACAGTCAACCGCAGGGTCAACAGCTTGATCCTGGAAAAAAAGGCCGATGAGGCCGTCAAAGAATCGAGACTGCTGTTTTCTAAGCTGGATAAAGCGGTTAAAAAAGGCATCATCCACAAAAATCTGGCCTCACGCCGGAAATCACGGATCAGCCTCAAGATCAACTCGCTTAAACCTCAGAACTCCAAGATCAAATAAAAGACCCCGGCTCGCTTCATGCAAGGTATGTCTTAAGCAGGAATCTCTGTAAGGCCATGCGATCGGACAGTCTGCCGGTTTTTACGTCTCTGTCGCACTCGAGCAGATCTGATCTGAATTTGCGAATTCGTTCTTGAGAGACCTGCCCCGCCTGTTTCAGAATCTTGGCAGCGAAAAACGGGTGAAGCCTCAGATCCTCGATGATCGTTTCCTGAGAAAAACCTTCATCCATTAAAGCGCGAATCCTTGCGATGCGTTCAAACTGCCCCGCTAGCGCACCGACAATCTCGTAAATCTTGGTCCCTTCACGAAGCAGATCATCCAAAATTTCCAAAGAAGATTTGAGTTTTTTATCAAACAATCTATCGATCAGTTCAAAAACGTCAGATTGCACCGATCTGCCCAATAGTTTCTCAACATCCGAAAACGTGACATGCGTACGTTCATTGACATAAATGATCAACTGCTCTATCGCCGAACTCAGCAATGCGGCATCTTTTCCGGCCCTTTCAAGAACCAGCGGTATAGCCTCGCGGCTCACCGTTTTCTTGGACCTTCTAAAACGAGCTTCAATCCATTGAGGCAAATCTTTATCAAAAGGGAGATGGCATGGCGTCGCTTTGGCATTTTCTGACAGGACCTTTAAAAAATGATCCTTCTTAATGCTCGATTCTTCGGATACAAATACAAGGAAAGTGTTTGAGGGAACCTGTTTCGCGTAATTCAGAAGAAGTTCTTTGTCTTGCTCTTCCAGTTCATCAATTCCCCAAAATACGGCCAATTTTCTTGTGCTAAAAAAAGAGACTGACCCCGCAAAATCGATCAATGCATGCGCAGAATCATCGGGGGCTTCAAAACGCCTGAATCCCATATCAAGATCTTGGGGATTTGTGAAAAGACTTGCACGCAACTGCTGAATAAATTCTCTTTTGAGGAATTCTTCCCGGCCGTACAGAAGATAAGCGCCACCTTTGGAATCCGGCGCAACACTCACCATGCTTCGATCGTCTTGTCTACCACACGGCGAGCAAGATCATCCACCGCTTTTGCGACTGCTTCATCTTCGCTTAACGCACGCGGGCCTGACAGAAAGAAACTGGTGTCCCCAGTCAATACAGTCTCATGCCAAAGTACTTTATGATCCTTGGCAAGATAAACAATGGCATCAATAGTCACGCTGAGCCGGTACTCTTGGATATCATCAGAGTCGCTGTAACGCAGCGGATCGCGACGATAATCCACCAGTTTCGCTTCGAGCACCGCGTCGGCTTTCGGTTTGGCCACAACCTTCAAGTTTCCGTCGAAAATAAAACGATTAATGATCGCATTAGTGACATCGACCTCCACGCCGGGACGATAAACCCTGAAACGGCTCTTATCGCTGATCTCACCTGACAGATCGATCGCATTTTTTATAGGCGCGACATGGATCGTTTTTATATTGTCAGGTAAAACGGTCTTTGTTGTATACCCGCATCCGGAAATATAGAACGAAATGAATAACAGAAGAGCTGATGTGAAAAATATTGCCGGACGTTTAAAATGTTTTACCATATTCGATACCATGGCTTGGAAGGTTTCGCAGATTCATTGTCGTTCTTAACAATTTCTTCCATACGTTTTTTTGCCTGTTCCGCCGCAGGTGTTTCAGGATATTGACGGACGATCTCCTCATAATAAACCTCGGCGCTTTTATACTTTTTTTGTTTTTCATAAAATGCGGCTGTCTCAAGATTTGTCATCGCGTTCTTCTCTCTCAGAGCCTTGATCGCCTCATCAGCTTCGACTGCCTGCTTGTTCTCAGGGAAATTCTGCTTGAAACCCTGATATTCCTCGATCGCACGCTGAGCGGCTTTCTCGTCATACTGAGCTTTCTTGGACGCCTCCATAGAGCAATCCGCTATTTCATAACGCGCTTTGGTCACAAGGTCCGAATTGGGATAATCATCAACGACCATCTGATAGGCTTTCTGAGCATCTTCATATTCGCCTTGAGATTTATATAGATCGCCAATTTTAAATTGGGCCTGATCACCATAAGTGCCGAACGGCGCATTTTTCACAATGTGCTTGTAAAGCTCAAGCGCTTTATCCTGCCCCGGAAGCGCAGGCACGCCCAACACTTTGACTTTGCTGCCATTGGCAAATTCATTCGCAATATCAAATTCCCGTTTGACCGCATCTTTGATGCGGTCGCTATAAGGATAATGGTCTATCATTCTTTGATATGCGTCGGCTGCTTTGGCAAGATCCCCTTTTTGCTGCCAACAGAGCCCAATATAATAAACTCCTTCAGCGGAAAGACGAGAATTAGGGAAGTTGGCTGGGAGTTTCTCAAATTCTTCAATGGCCCTATCCAGATTATTAATATTGTAGAATTCTAGTGCCCAGTTAAACTGCTCTTCCGGCGTATCTTTGGCGGCCTTTTTGGGATTGATCCATTTTCCTATATCAGGACTCCATATCCAAGAAGCGTAAGATTCCCCAGCGGAAACAAAAATAAAAGAAACGATGAAAATTGTAGATAGGATTTTTCTCATTTTTATTCGTTTTATGGACCTATTCGAATTGTTATAGCTTATAATGCTTGAACTGCCGTTGTCAATGGACTTTGGCCCTTCCCCGCGCCGCCATTTTTGCTAAGATATCCGTTTCTAGATTGACTTTCGTTCCTTTTTGGAAGTCTTTAAAATTGGTGGACTTAAGCGTGTGTGAGACACAATGGACCCAGAAATTATTCCGACGAACCTTCCCTATCGTTAAACTGACCCCATTTAACGCTATCGAGCCTTTTTCAAAAATGAATGATCTGAGCGCGATCGGGAAAGACACAAGAAAGCTCTTTTCTCTTTCGTTCGGCCTGATCTGCCTGATCATCCCTACACCCTCAACATGCCCCTGCACCAAGTGTCCTTCCAAACGGCTGCCGGCTTTTAAAGGAAGTTCCAGATTGACTATGTCGCCCTTCTTCAAATAGGGTAAATTACTCTTTTTTTTTGTTTCGCTCAGCAGATCAAAACAAATATTATTTCCGGACTTTCTGATCACAGTCAAGCAGACACCGTTCACACAAAGACTGCCTCCGATCCTAATTCCTTTGGATAGCTCAGAAACATTGACTTCGAGACGCAATGATCTTCGTCCTGGTAACGCTTTGCACGAATTCACAATTCCTTTCGCTTCAACAAGACCCGTAAACACGCTATATCCTTCCCTGAATCAAATAATCATCACCAATGCGTATAACTTTGCTCTCCTTGATCTTCGGAGCATCCCTTAAAAACCTAATACCGGGTCCGGCAACTGAGCTGACAGCTTCTTTACCGCCAATGATCTTTGGAGAAAGAAAAAAATACACTTCTTGTACCAGCCTCCCCTCTATCGCCGATGCAACAACCTCTCCACCGCCTTCAATTAAAACACGAACTATTCCCTTCTTTCCCAAAATCATCATCAACGATCGCAAGTCGACCCTGCCTTTTTTTTCTTTTAGCAGTACAACCTCTGCTTTGTTTTGAAATTTTTTTATCCTCAATCTGCTTGCTTTTTTACTCACAGCAATCAGAACCGATCCCTTGGATTTTGCGGAAAAGATTTTAGCGTTAGGTGAAATTCGCAGATAACTATCTAGAATGACTTTTAACGGTTGGCGAACTCTTTTGCCGAGCCTAACACTGAGAGCCGGATCATCTTTCAGTACGGTATTTGCGCCGACGAGGATCGCATCGGATCCGGCCCTCAATTTCTGCGAAAAGCGCCGTGACGCTTCACCGCTGATCCACTGAGACTCCCCGCTTTTGGTTGCTATCTTACCGTCAATGCTCTGAGCGACCTTGATGATCGCGTACGGCATCTTATGTTTTATCCAGTGGTTGTAGTCCCTGTTCAATGAGATACATTCTTCCTTCAAAATCCCGTATCTTATCCGTACTCCGGCTTTTCTTAAACGACTGACGCCTTTTCCTGAAACAAGCGGATTGGGATCATTTGCGCCTATGACGACCTCTTTGATATTATTTTGAATAATAAATTCGTCGCAAGGCGGCGTCTTTCCGAAATGCGAGCATGGTTCAAGCGTCACATAAAGCGTAGCTCCGTTAACCTTGCTTTTGGAAGATAAAATAGCGTTGACTTCTGCATGTGGCCCGCCATATTTCGCATGAAATCCCCGACCAATAATCTTCTTTTCTTTTACAACAACAGCGCCAACCAAGGGATTTGGATGCACACTGCCCACACCTTTTTTGGCTAACTCAAAAGCCTGTTTCATAAAATATAAATCTAAATTTTTATTCATAGAATCTCAGAATGAGGAAAATCTATTTATGGCACTCGGTCTTGGCGATCCGGTCCAGGATGCCGTTGACAAACTTGGAGGAATCTGGCTCGCCATATCGCTTGGCAAGCTCAACAGCCTCATTGATGGCGACTTTGACAGGGATATCATCAATACACAACAATTCATAAGCCGATAATCTCATGATGTTCCTATCCACATAGGCCATACGGCCGATCTCCCAATGCTCGGCAAAGCGTTCGATGATTTTGTCCAGCATTTCCAATTTCTCTAAGGTACCTCGCACTAATTTTTCAGCATATTGCCGTATCTCGGGATCTTTTTTATCAAGCTCGATCACCTCTTTCTCCTTATCGGACAATGCCAGATCCGACCGATCTTTCCAAAAGTCATCCAACACATCGGAAACATCAAGGTGGTTGATATCGATCTGATACAGGATCTGGAGCGCGAATTCCCTGCTACGCGTACGTTTTCTCATCATCGTCCTTTCAACAAGGAAGGATGACGCATCAGATTGGCCATTTCGATCGCCGATAAAGCATATTCGCGCCCTTTATTCGCCTGTTTAATGCCAACTCTTGCGATCGCATCCGCCTCAGATTCAGCCGGAATGACTCCCAAAATCACCGGGATTTCGCTATGCAAAGAGACTTCCCTCAAACCTCTTGCGGTTTGAGTGGCAACTTGTTCAAAATGGCGGGTCTGACCACGGATAATTACCGCCAGCGCGATCACCGCATGCACTTTCTTCTTATTGGTGACTTTTTTTGCGACCAACGGAATCTCGAACGCACCCGGCACGTGGATAACTTGAATATCCTTTTCTGCTGTACCGTGTCTTAAAAGTGTGTCCAATGCCGCATCCAAAAGCTGGCGAGTCAAATATTCATTGAATCTGGCAACAATGATCGCGAATTTCCTTCCCTTCGCAAGAAAACTTCCTTTCACATGTTTAACAGAACCGTTTTTCATCGCTCTTTTTTTATCCACGGTTGATGATATCCAAAAAGTGGCCCAATTTTTTCTTCTTTGCATGGAGATATTTTTTATTGTGGGTGGTCGGCTTGATCTGAATGGGGACACGCTCCGTCACTTTAAGACCGTAACCTTCCAACCCTACGATTTTTTTAGGATTATTCGTTAAAAGTCTTATTTTTTTGATACCCAGATCGGCCAAGATCTGTGCTCCGACACCATAATGACGCAGATCCGCCGGAAAACCCAATTTCTGATTTGCCTCGACCGTATCCAGGCCTTTGTCCTGTAATTGATACGCTTTCAACTTATTGATAAGCCCGATGCCCCGCCCCTCCTGCCTCATATAAAGAAGAACGCCCGTTCTTTCTTTTGCGATCATTTTCAACGCATTGTGAAGCTGCTCGCCGCAATCACAGCGCTTCGATCCGAGCACATCGCCCGTAAAACATTCAGAATGCACACGCACTAGAATCTCTTTATGCGGATCCAAGGCACCCATGACTAAAGCAACGTGATAATCTTTATCCACGCTGGATTCGTAGGCCACAAGTTTGAATTCGCCATATTCATTCAGGATCTTTGTTTCGACCGCTTTGAAGATAAGTTTTTCTTTTTTCCGGCGATATTCAATCAAGTCGCGGATCGTGCAAATTTTGAGCTTGTGCTGTTTCGCAAAAGATATCAGCTCAGGCGTACGGGCCATACTGCCGTCATCATTCATGATCTCGCAAATGGCCCCTGACGGATAAAGACCTGCGAGCTTCATTAGGTCCACACAAGCCTCCGTGTGACCGGCTCTCACAAGTACGCCCCCGCTTCTGGCTCGCAGAGGAAATATATGCCCCGGTCTCGCCAGATCGTTCTTCCCGGTTTTTGGATTGATCAAAGCCTTGATTGTTTTTGATCTGTCATAAGCAGAAACACCTGTTGTGATCCCGCGTTTGACATCAATGGAAACAGTCCACGCAGTCTTCATTTCGTCTTCATTTGTGGACACCATCAGGTCAATACCTAGTTCCTGCAAACGCTTGGATTCCATCGGTACACAGATGATGCCGCGTCCATGTTTGGCCATAAAATTAACATGACTTGGCGTGGCAAACTCCGCTGCGACGACAAGATCACCCTCATTCTCGCGATCTTCATCATCAATGACGATGATAAGCCTTCCTTTTCTCAAGTCAGAAAGTATTTCAGGGATAGAACTGCGATGCAAGATGAATCCTTTCTTGAAATTCTAAAAATACTCGTTAATGAACGATAATGCCTTCTGTTTTGCGTTTGACAAAATACCTCGTTCGGTACGTAAGATCGGCATTTTCGATTCAATTTCCTCTGCCACAGACAAGAGCCCAATGGCAGATGCGTATTTTGGATGACTGAGCTTTGGAATATTCGTCGGAACCGCGACTTTGAGCGGCATAGGCATCTTACCCTCAAATTCATTAAAAACAGACGGTTCCTGGGCGCAGTCTCCCGTCACCAGCGTCTCTTCTACGACAGGATTTAATGGAATAAGCTCATTCGCTAGTAAAACGGCTTGTTGAGCGATCGACGCAGGATTTTCTCCAAATACTGTTTTGATCCTGTGAGCGGTTATTTTACCATTGCAAAAAATAAAAACATTTAAATAATCCCTACCCATATCTACGATCAATCTCCGCTTTAACCGGTCGTCTTTGCCCAAAATACCGTACGCCGTGGACCAGCAAGAGAACACCGGGGTATATCCAAAAAGCTGGGCGCGTTGTATCAGACAATTCCATTCATCTAAGTAACCCGAACGCGCTTGAAGGATGTGAACTAGAACATCCAGCTTTTTACCATAAACTCCGATGGGATCAACGACATCATCACGGTCATCGATAATATACCGCACCTCGGCTGAATAGATCGCGCTTCTTTCAAAATCGCCGGCAAGACGTTCACCAAGCTTTCTGGCCGCCTCTATGTCAAGAGAGCGGATCTCCCCTTCTCCATCTAAAACTTTTGAGCCTTTCATGAAAACAGACTGCATCTGACCGTCATCGAAATTATAATACAACTTTTCTATTTTAAGCCCTGAAGATCTTTCGGCTTTTTTTAAGGCTTCAACGATAGATTCGGCGGCGTCGCTCCTATGGACAATCTCTCCCTCTCTTATTCCTTGCGAGGCAGCGTTCCCGGCCCCGATGATCGTGAAATTGCCGCCTTCCTCTTTTTCACCCACTAAAACGATCACCGACTCGGCGCCATAATCCAGGATTGATACGATATTCTTGGAATAGATTTTTTTGACCAGATTCATCGCGGGCCGATTACGACATCATCAAATCGCAGATCGATATAACGGACTTTCGAGCGGTCCAGCGTCACAGTCTTTAATGTCTGATTCAGTATTTTGAGCCGCTCGATGATATGACTGTTTCCAATGCGGATCTCAATATCCGAATCTACAAAGAGTGAAATATTCTTGGGATCGCCTATGTCGATCTTTGTCAGTGCATGATTCCTTAAGATGTTGGATTGTTTGATCATTTCGACAAGTTTAATAGCTTTTTTTGCGTTTGCATCTGATATTGACGCACCCACATAAAGCCCCTCACCCGGCAAAGCAGCTCCCTCAATGCTCGTAAGGTTTTTGAACGGCGTCGTACTTGAGCCGGGCAGAATCACAAGATCCTTATCTACCTGCACAAAGCGCGCGTATTGCACCTGGGCAACCGGCGTACGGCGTTTCAGCACCACCTCGATGCGGTTCGGAAGCACTCTACGGACCAAAACCTCTTTATATTCCTGGTGGCTCCTTTTGATCATCTGTTGAACGCTCACCAGATCAAGCGTAATCAAATTTTCACCCGGATTCAACCCGCAGAATCTAAAAGATTGCTCGGGCGTCATGGTCCCAATATTGAGGATCTTGACCTCTTGCAATTGAAATGCCGGCGAATTTAACGCATAGGCAATGACACCGCCGAAAAAGATCCCAATGACAGCCAAAGAAATGATATAGGGCGCGGACGCCAGAAGAAATTTCTGAGCGCCAACCGCTAATTTTACAGAAAATCTAGAGCTGTTCGGCTTCTTTTTTGTCTTTGCCTTGATCGGTTTCATGAATATTAAATTTTCACTTTTTCATTTGGCAGCAGTCTTGATCCCCGATACCGTCTTGCTTCCAAGGACAAGTCTAAGATTCTAACACAAAGAGTTGAAAAGTCGATTCCCGCAGCGCTGGCCGCCTTAGGGAGCAGGCTTTTCCCTGTAAGACCAGGGATAGTATTTACCTCAAGCACATAAGGCTGACCGTCGTCCGCTAAGATCAGGTCAACGCGCGCCATAACTTCGCAGCCAGCCACCTTAACCGCCGACGTTGCCAGGTCAGCGACTTTTTTAGTCTCTTGGGGTGTTAACTTCGCCGGAAATTCATATCGCGTGCCGCCATCCTTATACTTAGCCTGATAATCATAAAATTTTCTTTGCGGAATGACTTCGACTATCGGAAGAGGCGCATTCCCTAGAAACCCCACAGTCAGTTCCCGACCAGAAATATACCGATCCACAAGAACCGTATCCGAATAGCGGAACGCCTCTTTCACAGCCGGCAGAAAATTGGACCTATCAAAAACTATGCTGATCCCGACACTTGACCCCGCACTTGCAGGTTTTACCACCACCGGAAAAGAAAGATTTTTTGGCAAAACAGAGATCTCTTTTTTTAAAATGACGGCAAATTCCGGGACTTTTATGCCTGCATTCTGAAAGATCTTTTGCGCCTTGGATTTGTCAAAAGCGTTTCGACTCGTCTCTATGCCTGAGCCTGTGTAAACCATGCCCTGATCCTCAAGAATTTTTTGCACAGAACCATCTTCGCCGAAAGTCCCGTGCAAGGCCAAAAAAACGATGGTCGGAGATTCCTTTTTCAATCTAGCCGTAAAATCCGCGGCTGGATCGATCAATACTGTTGGAATATTTTTGCTTAACAATGCATCGAGCACTGCCTGGCCAGAAATCAGAGAAATTTCTTTTTCGCATGACATACCGCCGGCAAGCACCACAACTTTCTCCTGCGTCCAATCGATCATAGCAGCTTTACCTCGGTTTCAAGCTCAACTTGAAATTTTTGCTTAACCGTTTTTCTAACCTCTTCGATCAAACTGATGACATCTTTTGATGAGGCACCACCAAGATTGATTATGAAATTAGCGTGCTTCAAAGAGATTTGGGCGTTGCCGATCCTTCGCCCTTTGAGTCCGGCGTCTTCGATCAATTTACCGCTGGAACAGTTAATAACTTTCGGGTTTTTGAACATGCAACCTGCGCTGGGATGCCTGAGGTCCTGCGTCGATTGCCGATAGGTGTGATACTCATCCAACCTTTTCTGCACTTGAGATCGATCGCTTCGCGGCAACAAAAAAACTCCTTCCAAAATAATGTTATCTTGAATCCCCGAGGAACGGTAGTTAAAAGGTATTTCGCCTTTTTTCAACACCTTTTGATTTCCATTGAAATCCATTACCTTAACTGAAGAAACTAGCGCGTCCACCGATTGACCATGGCTACCAGCGTTCATTGCGATCGCTCCTCCGATACAGCCAGGAATCCCAAGCAAAAATTCAAAACCACCATATCCATTTTCCATCGCATGCTGAATAAAAGAGGTATTCAACACGCCCGCGCGGGCAACAACCATACCATTCTCAAGGCGAATTGCCCGGAAATAAGCCGATGAGAAAGAAAAAACAGCGCCTCTCAATCCTTTATCTGAAACAAGCAGATTGCTGCCGGCGCCAAAAATATGGACGTTCAAATGACGCTCTTTGCAAATCAGTAAAGCGCGCCTTAAGTCTTCTTCATCCTCCGGCTCGATCCAAAAATCCGCCGGCCCGCCCACTTTAAGTGAAGTGTGCTGTGAAAGCGGTTCGTTAAGACACACTTTTCCTTTGAGCATTCCGAATGGATTTGAGACATGATCTTTATGTGATGATCTAAGATAATCCGATAATTGCGTCGCAACTTGCCCAATATCCCCGGCGCCCAAGGTGATCACAAGATCGCCGGACACGATCTGTTCCTGCACATATTCCGTAAGACGCGATCTTTCTATAAAAACTGCATCGCGATGACCGGATGTCTGGATCGCACGGCAAACACGATCACCCGAAACATTGGGTCGGGGCATTTCGCTTGCAGCATAAATGTCCGTGACCACCAGTTTGTCCGCGTCAAAAAAACTCGAGGCAAATTGTTCCAAAAAAGTTTCAGTGCGGGTATAACGATGAGGCTGAAATAACGCAATGATCCGCTTTTTATGCAATGCTTTCGCAGCCATAAGGGTCTTTTGGATTTCCGTCGGATGATGCGCATAATCATCCACAACTAAAAATTCGGGATCTTCATACTTTACGTCGAATCTCCTGCCGGCACCTTGATAGGTGCCGAGCGCTTTTTGAATCGTAGAAAACGTTATCCCCAACTTTAACCCTACCGCCGCAGCCGCCAGTGCGTTCAACACGTTGTGTCTGCCGATGATCTTCATTTCGACTTTGCCCAAAAGCGCGTTTCGATCCCAAACTTTGAAAGAAACGCCACGCAAACCGCCCGGACATTCATCGATATCGGTCGCATAGATCGAGTTGATGGTTGGGTCAAAACCGTAAAGCGTTGAATTCCTAATCCCACGTCGCGCAAAATCCAGAATTCTAGAGTCTTCACCGCAACCGAACCATTCCCCATTTACCGGCAGTCGATCCAAAAAATTATAGTAAGCATTTTCCACTTCTTTGATCGAATTAAAATGATCCATGTGTTCTTCTTCAATATTGGTAATCACTTCAATGTCTGGGGAAAATTTCAAAAAGGAAGAATCACTTTCGTCTGCTTCGATCACGATCTCCTTACCTCTGCCAATACGGGCATTTCCGCCCAACGCAGTTACCCACCCTCCCACGACGATCGAGGGGTCGCGTTGAGCGCTCTCCAAGATCGTACCGATCAGCGCGGTCGTTGTCGTTTTCCCATGTGTACCGGTTACTGCAATGGTAAACTTATCGTGACACAGTTCAGCCAACGCCTCGGCACGATGGATTATTTTAATACCTCGTTTCTCAGCAAACGCTCTCTCGGGATGAGATACGGGAATCGACGATGAATAAATAACAAGATCCGCACCTTCAACAAATGAGGGATCATGTCCAACCTGAATTTTTGCGCCCAGTTCCTTTAAAGACATAAGGATGTCATTGGCTTTCGCATCGGTTCCCTGCACCTTAAAGCCTTGAGACAGCAGGAATTTTGCGATACCGCTCATCCCAACGCCACCAATACCTATAAAGTGAACGGTTTGTTTATCGCTCATTTTTTCTCAATTTCTCTACCATATAATCTGCAAGCAAACTCCTGGAATTAACTTGTTCCGCATGCCCATTCTGTCTAATATCCGTTTGCCCGCTTTTCTCTGCAAACACCTTGTTGATAAAATGAACGAGTTCCTCTGCCAATTTTCCACTCGTCAAGTCTTTCTGTTCGCGATACACCGAATCTTTTCCACGACAGAAAGCTTTTGCATTGGCCAGTTGATGCTCATCGGCCGAAGGATATGGAATTAAAATGGCCGGTATCTTTTTTACGCTTATTTCCGATAAAAAAGTAGCTCCGGCCCTTCCGAGCGCCAGATCAGAAACGCTGTAAATCAAATCCATACGCTCAAAAAATGAGTAAGCTTTACCCAAGACGCCGTGTTTCTTTAGAGCTTCTTCTGCAGTGGTCGCGGCCATGCGCCCGCAAAGATGCACGACCTGAATCTTATTTTTAACTGAATCCGCCATCAAAGGCAGCGCGCCTAGAAAAAGAACATTGATAGATTCGGCGCCCTGACTTCCACCCAGCACCAACAAAGTCACCCGATGATCATCAAAACCAAAAAATCTTAAAGCCTCAGGCCGACAATCCCTTTCAATAGCCAACCTGACCGGGTTCCCCGTTACCCGACATTCGCCTTTAGGGTCCAGCCATTGACGCGTCTCGGGAAAACTAAGCGCAACGCCATCAACGATCCCGGCAAGCGCCTTATTCGCCTTGCCGGGTATCACATTTTGTTCGTGTATAAGCGTTGGGATTCGCATCCAACTGGCCACAAGCACGATCGGAAAAGCAAAATAACCGCCGAATCCAGTCACAAGATCCGGCTTTTCATTCTGCAATATCCTGAACGATTGCCATAACCCTTGGATCAATTTTATCAAAAAAATGGGACTGAATAAAGAACGAGCGCCCCGAAAAGGGGCACTTTCCACCGATACCACTTTCTCATCAGAAACGATCTTAAAAATCGCGTTTTCGATATCCAATTTCCCGCAGACGTATACGATCTCTGCGGAGATATCTCTTTCTTTAATCTCTTCCGCAACGCTGAATGCCGGAAAAATATGCCCGCCTGTACCTCCGCAGGCCATCATTATTTTCATAACACGTCTCCAGACATCAATGATTATGCTTGCTGTTCTTGATCGGGCAATCGCTTCGAAACATTTACCAATAATCCCAGAGCGACCATATTCGCTAAAAGCGCCGAACCGCCGTAACTAATGAAAGGCAAAGACAGCCCTTTGGTAGGTAATGCGCCGATGCTGACTCCGATATTGATGATCGCTTCTATCGCGATAAGACTGATCAGGCCAAGGCTCATGAGCTGAGAGAAATGATCGCGTGCGCGAAATACAATTACCATGCCCGCGAAAATGAATATAATGAACAGAATGACCACCGCGCTTGCGCCGATAAAACCCAATTCTTCACCGATGATCGAAAAAATA
This sequence comes from uncultured Planctomycetia bacterium, assembly GCA_964642015.1. Taxonomy (GTDB): domain Bacteria; phylum Omnitrophota; class Gorgyraeia; order 2-02-FULL-51-18; family 2-02-FULL-51-18; genus CAZXLF01. Next base: position 391,408 of record CAZXLF010000001.1, on the reverse strand, counting down.
AAATCTGTGTGAGATTCAGGAAGATAAAATAATTTTTGCTGAGACTTGCCCAACCCCACTCCAAAAAGTCCTCCTGAACCCAAAGCCAAAAATGACTGGATGATCTGAAATCCCACTCCCCGCGGGTCATCCCACGGATGAAAAAATGCAAGGATTCTTTTACGGCGATAAGGTTTTGCGAGCATCAAATATGCGAGCATGGGAACTGCGCCCGTTACGATCACCAAAAGATATTTGATATCGATCCCCGCCGCAAAAAACATAATCAAGGTCACAAGCGCTATGGTAACAGCTGTGCCTAGGTCCGGCTGCTTTAATATCAGGCCTGCGCTAGCTCCCAACACAAAAAGAGCTGGTAACAGTGTGTGTTTAATGTCTTTAAGAGAGTCCTTCTTTCGTTGCAAATAATCCGCCATATAGAAAATAAGCGCGAGCTTCAAGAATTCCGAAGGCTGGAAACTGAAACCCAACACTTTGAACCATCTTCTGGCTCCGCCTGTAGAATGTCCAACGTGAGGAATTAGCACAAATACTAAAAGAGCCACCGCTGTCCCCAGAATTGGTAACGCGCGCTTTCTCATTGCCTGGTAATCGACCGATGCCGCCCAAAAAGCCAGAAAAGTACCCACGGCCAGATAAGCCAAATGACGCTTGATGAAATAACAGCTGTCTCCCATGCGATCGAACGAGTAAATCGCGCTGGCGCTGTATATCATCACAATGCCTGTCGATAAGAGAACAAGTGCGGATCCTACCAGAAGATTTCTGGCCTTTGCTAAGGGTTCCATGAATTTCAACGCATGCTTGAACGAGCAGCGATCGTTACAGATGCTTCGTTAAGGTGGTCGGAATGGAGCGAATCAAATAAACGTTTTAGATTGGCAAATTCGTCTTTAAAAACTTCTCCGCGCTCCTCAAAACAGCTGAATTGGTCAAAGCTAGTGCACATAGGAGACAATAAAATTGAATCCCCTTTTTCGGCCAGGCTATAAGCCGTCCTGACCGCTTTTCTAAAATCGGATTCCATATGATACTTTTTATAAGACTTCCATGATGAAGCGATCGCTTCACGGGATTCACCATAAAGCACCGCCTGTTTCACTTTCTGGTTTAACAACGGTTCGATCTCATTAAACAGCGCACCTTTATTCCGCCCTCCGGCGATCAGGATGACAGGGCCATCGATCGCTTTGATCGCTGCAACCGTACTCTCAACAGTCGTCGATTTGGAATCGTTGATAAAATGGACATCGCCGAGCGTACCGATCGATTCGATCCTGTGCTCAAGCGTTTCAAAGGAATTGATGGTCTTCTGGACGCTACGCATCGGTAACTTCAAAACTATAGCGACAGTGACTGCCGCAAGAACGTTCTCAAGATTATGATCGCCTTTTAATTTTAACCTGCCGTAATTTAACAGTATCTTCTCCTGATTATTTTTGCGGAAAACAATTTGCCCATTCCTTGCAAAAACACCATTGGAAATCGGCTGTTTACTGAAGAAGATAACTTGCGAACGTGTTTTTTGAGCCATCTGATTAACAATGGCATCATTATAATTTAAAATAAGGCAATCTGTTTTTCTCTGATTCCTAAAAATAGCTTCCTTTGCCTTGATATATGCCTCCATGCTCCCATGACGGTCCAAATGGTTGCGGCTGACGTTCAGGACCACAGCGACTTGCGGTCTGAAAGTCGGGCTGTCTTCCAATTGAAACGAGCTCAGCTCGATCACTGCTGTCGTTTTCTTATCAATGGAAGGAACCGCTTCCAAAAATGAATAACCAACATTGCCGCAGAGAGCGCTCTTTCTTCCAGCATCACGGATAATCCGATCGATCAAGTGGCATGTCGTCGTCTTTCCGTTAGACCCTGTCACAGCCACTTTACGACCTTTACAAAAATAGGATGCAAGTTCAATTTCGCTGATCACGGGAATTTTTATTTTTGCGGCGATTTGCAGAGGCAAACTGCTTTTCGACACCCCTGGGCTTGTTATGATCAAATCGCTTTTTTTGACAAAAGTCTCTGAATGGCCACCGGTCTCGACCAGAACGCCCAAGTTTTTTAAAAAATCGGCGTTTTCAAGAACCTCTTTTTTATCCGAAGAATCGGTCACTCTTACATTGGCGCCATGATGATGCAAAAACCTCGACGCGGCAAACCCGCTTTTACCAAGACCGATGACACAGATGTGTTTGTTCTTGAAATTCATTCTTTTCTCATTGCAATTTAAGCGATGCCAGGCCGATCAGAGTCAAAATAAAAGACACGATCCAAAATCGGATCACAACCTTAGATTCTGATAGACCCTTCAGCTGAAAATGGTGATGGATTGGCGCCATCAAGAACACTCTTTTCTTCCGAGACTTGTAACTGGCTACTTGTATAATCACCGAAAGCGCTTCCATAACAAATACACCGCCGATGATCAAAAGTAAAAGCTCTTTCTTGGTCAGAAGCGCCACGGTTCCAAGAGCGCCTCCTATACTGAGAGATCCTGTATCTCCCATGAATACGCTTGCGGGATGAGAATTGAACCAGAGAAAACCCATTCCGGCTCCAAATAACGCCAAACAAAAAATAGCCAGTTCACCAGAACCCGGAACATAAGGAATATGCAGATAACCGCTGATCTTGATATTTCCAACAAGATAACTGAGCAAACCGTAAGTCAACGCTATCATTGCGGTGCACCCGATCGCCAAACCATCAAGCCCGTCGGTAAGATTCACCGCATTTGAAGCGCCTGTTATGACTAAAATAACGAACAAAATATAAAGCGGGCCCAATGTCAAAACCAAATTTTTAAGAAAAGGGACGTTTAAATTCTGCCAAAAAGTTGAGTCAAAATATAAAAAAAGGCCCAATGCTAAACTGATCGATATCTGTCCGAAAAATTTCGTCGCTGCTTTTAATCCCTTGGAATCTTTTTTTAAAAATTTTATATAGTCATCCAAAAAACCGACAAAACCAAGCCATATCACCACCAAAAGACATATCAATACATAACGGTTGGCCAGATCGGCCCATAAGACCGTCGAGATCACAAGCGATCCTAAGATCAATAAGCCGCCCATCGTCGGCACTTTTTCCTTGCCCTCGTGAGCCTTATACAGCTTTGAGAATCCTTCGCGATGGATCGTTTGTTTAAGCTCTAATTGATGCAAAAACCGGATGACAAAAGGCCCGATCAACAGACTGACAAGAAATGCCGTGATGCTTGCCATCGCTGCGCGAAAAGTGATGTAGCGAAAAACGTTGAACCCGAAGAAATAATCCCTTAGCGGATAGAGGAGGTGATAAAGCATTCGAAAACCTTTTCCATTTTCATTCCACGCGATCCTTTAACCAGGATCATATCCCCGGTTTGAGCGATCTCGCGGCAAAGCCTTCCTGCTTCCACGCTATCCGCAACATGATGCACCCTTTTAGGATCAAACCCTTTCTGGATCGCTTCATCCACAAGAAATTTCGACATCGGTCCAACGGCTATCACATAGTCAAAAAGCCAATCCGCGATAAGAGCTCCGATCTGACGGTGAAGCGTCTCAGACTGACCGCCTAGTTCAAGCATGTCTCCGCAAACGACGCCTTTGCGACCGCGCATTTTGAATTCTTTCAACGTTTCAAGCGAAGCTTTGAAAGAATTCGGGTTAGAATTGTAAGTGTCGTCCAAAAATTGTATGCCGTCAAACGATTTCGGGAACATGCGCCCGTTGACAGGTTTAAAAGAGGTGAGCGCCTTTTGGATCAATGATAACTCCACTCCCAAGGCGATCGCCACAGCGATCGCAAACAGACAGTTCAGCACATTGTGCCTACCTATAAGCTGAGTCTCGAAGAGATCTTTGCCGTTCAGATAAAATGAAGATCCGGTCTCATGGCACCATATCTGTTCAGCCCAGAAATCATTACCATTCTTCTCAAGCGCTACGCGCACTACTTTATGAACCCCGCTTTTAACATCCTTAAGCAAAGGGTCTTGGCCATTCAGGACCAGAGTGCCTCCTCGTTCTAAATGGTTCAATACTTTAAGCTTTTCCTCCTTTATTTTTTCCTGGCTGCCGAAACCTTCGAGATGTGCCAAGCCAATCTGCGTCACGAGCCCTACTTGAGGCCCGATAATCGATGAAAGCCGCTCGATTTCGCCCGGAAAACTCGTACCCATCTCTAGCACCATGACCTGATGAGCTTCGTTCAACTGAAAAATTGTCTTAGGCACACCGACTAAATTGTTCTCAGTGCCTCTATTTTTTAGAACACTATAGGACTGTGAAATGACATGGGTGCTTAATTCCTTAACGGTTGTCTTCCCGGAACTTCCGGTGATCGCAACGGCCGGTATTTTGAATTGCCTTCTATAAAAACTTGCCAGATCTCCGTAAGCCTTTAAAGTGTCTTGGACAATAAAAAATACAGCCGATTTTTTAAGATCGGGCGTAATTATTTTTGTATCCGAGATGACAAAGTATCGGACTTTCTTCTCAGCGGCTTCCTTGATAAAATCATGGCCGTTGAATTGTTTTCCGATCAAAGCAATAAAAAGGTCCGCTTTGTCTAATGCTCGTGTATCCGTAGATATTTCGTGGATAGATTGGCCTTGATCAATATCACCGATGACTTCGGCGCCGATCGCCTGAATGATATTTTTCAGCTTAACGTCCACTCAAAACTCTTTCCGCTTCTTCCTTATCATTGAACGGCAGCGATTGATTCCCGATAACCTGAGTGGTCTCATGACCTTTGCCGGCCAATAATACGATATCCCCTGCCCGCGCGGTCAGCAATGCCTGACGGATCGCTTTTCTGCGGTCCAGCATGATCGTAAATTCTTTAAAATCAGAGGTGAAACCTGATTGAATTTCCTTGGCGATCGTATGAGGATCCTCCGAGCGGGGATTATCCGAAGTCACAAAAACATGGTCTGAATGTTCACTGGCGATGCGGCCCATCTTCGGTCGCTTATCCTTGTCGCGTTCGCCGCCGCATCCGAAAACAACAAAAAGTTTTTTCTTTTTATACGGCCGCAGACTTAAAAGCACATTTTCTAAACCATCTGGCGTATGCGCGTAATCCACAAAGAGATGGAAATCCTGACCCATATTCAAAGCTTCAAGACGTCCCGGCACCCCTTGGAACCCGTTCAAAGAATCCGCCGCTTTCTTAAGATCAAAACCAAGCGCCTTGATCACTCCAAAAGTCCCTAGAACATTATAAACGTTGTGTAATCCGATAAGAGGAGAGGTGACCTTTATTTTCCCTTCACCGTCCACAAGATCAAAATATGTACCGTCAATATTGAATTTTATGTTGCAGGCACAGAGGTCTGCATCTCCGTGATTGACCGCATAGCTGATAACGTTCGAACTAACCATCTGAATAAGCCTTGACCCCCATTCATCATCAATATTAATCACAGAAGTCTTGCCCGGTGAAAGATGCGTGAATAGTCTGGATTTACATTCAAAATACGCTTCCATAGTTTTGTGATAATCCAAATGATCCTGCGTAAGATTCGTGAAGAGCGCAGTCTCAAAATCAATCCCGCCTACCCGGTTCTGACTCAAAGCGTGCGAAGAAACTTCCATCACCGCGTATTCGCAGTCATGATCAACCATTTCCGAAAGCATCGATTGGATCCGCAAAGGCCCAGGTGTCGTTTCAACGGCCGGAATCATTTTTCCGGCATAACGATAGTTAACGGTTCCCAGCACACCCGCCTTTTTATTTAAACTTTGAAGCAAATGTTCGATCAAATAACTGCAGGTAGTTTTTCCGTTCGTTCCGGTGATCCCTATCGTGCAGATTTTTTTGTCAGGATAATTATGAAAAACGGAAGCAAGCCTCGCGGCGGTAAGCCGACTATCGGGCACCAGGATGAACGGTACGGTTGTTGATAAAAATATTTGTCTATCACCCACCAGCGCCGCCGCTCCACGCCGGATGGCTTCCTCGGCAAATTGCCTGCCATCCAACTTTTCCCCGCGGATCATGACAAACAAAAAATCTTTTTCTATCTTTCTTGAGTCGCATTCAATACCCCGGACAGCAATATCAGGTAATTCGAACGTGCGCAAATATTCGGGGCATGCCTCGCTAATTAATTTTTTAAGAGAGGTCATTGACTGGCGATCCCTGATTGGGATTTGATATCGATCGGCGGGGCCATTACTTTCTTATAAGAAGCTTTTCTGCCTTTTCTTTCCAAATTTTTTGCGGAAGAAGAAACTACTTCAGGGGGAGCGGTATTTTGCGAGATCTGCCAATAGGCCAGGATACTGGAAGCGATCCTTGAGAACGCGGGCGCCGCAACGTCACCGCCATAATAAACCGGGTGAGGCTGGTCTATGCTCACCGCTATGACTACTTTCGGTTCGTCGTAAGGGACAAAACCAACGAACGACGCAAAAAATTGATCATGCGAATAATGCCCATCGGGTAGCAGTTTCTGAGCTGTACCCGTCTTACCGGCCGCTTTAAATCCGGGAACTGCAGCCTTCTTGCCCGTACCACGACTCACGACACCCTCGAGCACAGAACGCACCTGCAAACAAGTGTCTTTGGAAATAACTCTTCTGACAGTTTCCGCCTCAAAACTCTGGATCACTTTACCATCTTGATCATCGATACTCGAAATGATGCGGGGTTTCATGAGCCATCCGTCATTTGCGATCGCACCCATCGCCATTGCCAATTGCAGAGGTGTCACCGCGACACCTTGTCCGATCGGAATATTAATGATCGAGCTGCCAGACCAATTCTTGGGATTAGGGACCAATCCACCCACTTCTCCGGCTAACCCGACGCCTGTTCTTTTTCCAAAACCAAAATCAAGGATTGTCTTATACAACTTGGTCCCGCCTAAACGCATTGCACCTTTTACGGTCCCGATATTGCTGGATTTTTCAATGACTTCCCGGAAAGTCAGCATACCGTGTCCTGTATGATCATGAAGCACTTTGCCGGCAACAGCCCATGCGCCGTTCTCGCAATTAAATTTTTCATCAAGGCCAAACACCTTATTTTCCAAAATGGAAGACAGTGTGACGGATTTGAATACCGACCCCGGCTCATAAAGATCTGTGATCGCCCTGTTTCTGCGGTTATCAGGATTCGAAGATTTGGAATTATTTAGATCATAGGAAGGGTAAGTCGCCATCGCAAGGATATCCCCGCTTTTAGGCTCTAACACAACAACGGATCCGCCTAATGCATTGAATTTTTTACAGGTTTCAGCAAGTTCCTTCTCGGCGATCGACTGTATCACCTCATCAATGGTCATGTGAATGTTGTAACCATCCACCGGCGGTACCATTTCAAGCTCTTTGGATACCAGTTCACGCTGCTTGGCGTCATGCTGTGCCAGCCGCCATCCCGGCACCCCTTTGAGAAAACTATTATAGCGGAGCTCGATCCCCTCCAAGCCATCGTTGTCTATGTTCGTAAAGCCAATCAATTGGCAGGCCGTATCTCCCTTTGGATAAACCCTCATTGATTCTTTAACGAAACCGAGCGTATTGATTTTCAATTTTTTGATCGCATCAGCTTTGACGCCTGAGATCTTTCTTGCGATCCACACGAACATCTTGTCGCGATCCAGCCTTCTGAAAATTTCTTCGCGATCAATGCCCAAGATAGGGGACAATCTATCGGCAACCTGCCTTTTGTTGGGGATATCCCGCGGAACTGCATAAAGAGAATCCAATCGCACATCAAGAGCCAATTCTTCACCCTTACGATCTACAACGCGACCGCGCGCAGGCTGCATGTCCACAACAGAACGTGATTGGCTTTGAGCGATTTGAAGATATTTAGAGGATTTGAGGATCTGAATAAAGCCTAGGCGAACAAAGAGACAACCCAAGACCAGCAGAAAAAAACAAAAAATAAAGAACAGCCGAGTTTTGGATAATCGAGTATCGGTCACAATAGTTGTAAAACTGAATTAACTGCGCCCTGATTCCTTGGCTTCGGCCTGAGCAGTACCTACAAAAAACCTATCAAAAAAATGCGGGCCTTGAAAGAACGGCTCTCGAGTTAACGGCCCTGTCTTGACCCCTCCTGGTGCGGCAAGCACCAGCGTCTGCCACTGTTTCGGGGCTTCCAACTGAATCTTTTGCGCCAGCAATTTACGTTCAAGGTTATGCGGCGCTTCTAAACGAGCAATATTGTACTTTAACGCCCTAGCCCGGTCAAGCGCTTGAACCTTCATTTGCTCTTGCTTTTGGATCGTATAACCGATCTCGACCGCTTCGACTTCGGCGTAAACATAAACAAGGCCGGCCAAGGTCATACAAACGATGAAAGCGGTGAAACGGCGCATCCTATCTCCTTAAAACCTTCGGAAGATCCGCATTTTTGCGCTTCGGGATCTTGGGTTTCTCTGAACCTCAGAAGCGCTTGCGGTCATTGGTTTCTTTGTCAAAACTTGTCCTCTTTTTTGCCGAGCCAAATCTCTAAAACAATTTTTCACAAGCCGATCTTCTAACGAATGAAAAGAAATAATAACCACCCTGCCGTCCGGGGCCAATACATTCATGAACCTGGATAAAAAGATCTCTAGCGACTCTATTTCCTTGTTGACTTCGATCCGAAGCGCCTGAAAAACCCTTGTTGCCGGATGTATGCGGCCATGACGATAATTATCCGGAACCGCGCGCCATATAATAGACTCCAGTTCCGCTGTCGTGTTGATACGCCTTTTTTGACGCTCTTCTACGATCCTATCCGCAATTCTTCTGGAATAACGCTCTTCCCCAAATTGCCAAAAAATATCCTCAAGCTGTCTCTTTGAGTAATTCCCGATCACGTCTTTGGCGGTTAGCGTTTCTTCCGGATTCATCCTCATATCCAGCGGACCATTCGTTTTGAAGCTGAAACCTCTTTCGGCTTGATCAAACTGCGGAGATGAAACACCCAAATCCAGCAAAATGCCATTGACCTCAAGATTCAAAGACCTCAGCTTGGATTCTATATTTCTAAAATCGTCATGAAAAATCATAACGCGATCTCCAAATTCCTTGAAAAGCTCTTTGGCCTTATCTATTGCTACCGGGTCTTTATCAAAACCTAACAAGCGCCCAGCGGATCCAAGTTGCTCCAGAATACCTTTCGCGTGTCCACCTGCTCCAAGCGTGCCATCCACAATCACACTGCCTGATTTCAGATTCAACCCTTCAATTGCTTCATTAAAAAGAACGCTGACGTGCGAGAACATTTTTAAACAATCGCGACGTTTAAAAAATTTTTAACGGCCTCTACCCTGACTTTTGGTCACGAACACAACTTCACTGCCCCGTTTGACATGAAGGACCCGCTCAAAGAACAACTTAGAACTCAAATCCAGAGACCAAAACGAATGCAATGCCCGGCGTCTCTTGAAGCTTTCAATGTTCGAGATGCCGTCCTCAAAAATATCTTCAAAGCTGTGTTTCGAATGCCCTCTGACGTATTCTCTTTTCATCAGGGCCTCCTCATGGGGTTAATGCTGATGAGTTGTCGCCGTTCCCAAAAATATTCTCGGCGATCTTCTCGAACGAATCCTTCGTATTCTTAAAAAATTCCTGCCACGCTTCCTTGCTCCAAATTTCCATGCGATTTGAAACTCCGACGATCACCACATCCCGCTTGATCTTTGCGTAATCTTTCAGGTATTGAGGCACTAAAATCCTTCCCTGTCGGTCGCAATTAACCTCGCAGGCTCCGGAAAAATAGAGCCGGTTGAACTGTCTTGCCTCGCTATTCGTGAACGAAAGCGATTTGAACTTGGATTCCTGTTTCTTCCATTCATCTTCCGTGAATACAAAGAGACACGAATCAAGACCTCGAGTGATAAAAAATCGCTCCACATAGTTTTCTTTAAAAACCTCTCTAAATTTTGAGGGAATGATGAGTCGGCCCTTGCGATCGACGCTATGTTCATGTTCTCCGTAGAACATCTACCAACCTCCCCACTTTCCCCCACTTTCTGGGTTGTTATGGGTTGATTGTACATCTCTGGCACCACCTTGTCAACATTATTAATATAAATATTTTTTATCATCATTTTTTACTTAAGATTTAACATCTTTAACACGTAAACACAGAGAGAGAACCTCCCTATGCGAGAAGTTCTCTCTCATTTTACATGCTAACGTTAGATCTTTTTCCCAGCGGATCATCGATCCCGTTGGGCACGGCTTGTCATTTTGCCGCTTCTCTGTTTTTTAAGTTAAGGGCCATTTCATTAATGGTGGACGCTAATTCTTTCAGCTCGTCATGTTTTCTCAAAACTAAATGCTGTTCAAAATTTCCATTACCGATATGTTTCAATGCCTGATAAATTTTGGGCAAAGGTCCTGCGATGCGATGCGAGAACACGATCGATCCTACAAAAATAATCGGTGCAACGACCAGCATATCAATAAAAAAAGCCAAATAAACCGAACGGAAAATTTCAATAAGTCTTCCCTGCGGATAAACCGCCGCGAGTTTTTCTCCAAGCATCATGAATGTCGTAAAAAAAATCGTTAGGCCGGTCAAAAGTGAGGACATGAAAACAAAAAGTATGACAAAGCGCGCAAAACGGAACTGTATGCCGCGATCGATAAGATATTTCTTTCTGCGGAAAGTTGAAGCCATTTAAGTCCTTGCCAGCAAAGCTGAACGTCTGATCGTTAAAATAATTTTTTGCTGCTTTGGATCTTCTATCAAACGCACTGCATCCTTCATGGGCATATATCGAGTCGGGGAAGCATTAACGTGCGTAAGCAGGTCCTCATCTTTCAGGCCGGCTGCAGAGGCTGCGCTCTGATCTTTGACCGACGAAATAATCAAACCCTGATATTTCAGTTTCAATTGAAAACCCATATCTTTCATGCTCTTTAAAGCGCTCTCTTTGACAACAAGACAATCGCGGTCGAATTCGAGATTAAAATTAGAGTAACGGGGGACAAGAAGGTACTTTGCTACTGCTTCGAGATTCAAATAACGCAGAGAATCGCCGTCGACCGAAACCAATCGGTCGTTCCGTTTAAGACCAGCCAATGCCACAGCTTTCTTTGAATCCAGATTCGCAATACGGACCCAATCCCCTTTTTTCTCGATCGTGAGACCCAAACGCTCTTTTAGAAGACTTGTTTGTTCTTTTTCTTTTTTCTTGATGACGTCTTCCGCGGAAGAGCCTCTTTGCCACGCGTCATAAACAGCCTGTTGTTTTTCAACTTCGTCTACCGGACCCTCGGTTGAATTGGCCCAGAAACGATTTCTCACTCCCAACGCCGCAACCTTAGCTTCTTCAAAATTAGGATTTTCTTCCAACGCTTTTTCATAGAACGCTAGTGCTTGCCCTAATTTATTTTCAGCCTCATAAGCTTTTCCTACTTTGAAAAAATTCTGCTCAGGTGTATCGTATTGAATATCCTTGATGCCGCTGAGCAGAATAGGAATCTCGCCTTTCTCAGTGCTCAGAATGATTCGATCCACATGCTTTTCAACCACAAGTCCTTTCAGATCTTTTCCATTTTTCAAAATAATAGTGTCCGCTTCCGCCATTGGCATAATAAAAAAGGGGGTGAATAGACACCCCCCCGTTGAAGCAAATAAGATAAAAAACGCAAATCTCCGATGACCCATATCCCCCGACTTAGATCTACGTGAAATAAGATACAAAAACAATATCTCTCCTAGTTAAAATTAGATGATTCTAGGAGATACTATATGTGGTATGGTAACAAAAAAGATACCACTACGCAACAATTTTTAATTAAAAACGCTAAGGATTCTTAAAAAGGTTATAACAGTTGGGGTGCTGGTGGAATAAATATACCGAGACTACTAGTAGGTAAGATCGCCGTTTTGCTTTTGCTCTTCAGATTTTTCCTTGCCAAAAGGCCCCGGAGCATAATGATCAGGCGATTTAAAACTATTCTCTGGGGATGAAAAACCCATGTCCACCTTTCCAGAGACGCGTTCTAAGCTCTCCGACGCACTTTGGTCATCAGTTTCTAAGCTGTATCCGCTGGACATCAAGTTTGTGGTGGAAACAGTGGTATCTGCCATCTTATTCTTCTGTTCGGTCGAAACAGCTGGCGTCGAAGCATCGTCTGTAGAAAACGCATTCGGCGCTAAAGCGCACAGCGTAGCGAGAAATAAAGAAAAGGTCAAAATATATCGGGATCTGGTTTTCATATATTTGTTTCTTTTGAAATTACCCAGCCCTTGAAAAATAAATTCCAAGGGCTGGTTCACTGTAGATCTATAAGCCGGGTTCTGTCTTATGTGAACGCTTTGAATCATTGACATAAGTGACGATCATTCATCTTGCCTTGCCATTACTAGCAAGATCTAGCGGTCTACCCGGGAATCAGCGAGTAAGCACTCGCACTCTAGTTAAAGAGTTCTTCCCCTATTTGACCTTGCTCCGCGCGGAGATTGCCCGTTTCACTTCCATCACTTTACAGCAATGGAACTCGTCTCTGCTGCTCTGATCCTGCCGCCGTTGGGCGGCGATGGGTGTTACCCATCACGCTGCTTGTGGAGCCCGGACTTTCCTCGCCTTGCGGCGCGATCATCCGATCTACAATAAAAAACCTTGGTCTAAAGCCTTATTCGCTTGCTGATCAGCGAGCTTATTCCGCTCGCGGGGCACATGCGTTACGCTTATTTTACTAAAATTCCGCTTCAGATGCGCTACAAAACTATACAGCACTCTGATCGCATCATCTTTTATCTTATACTCTCCGTTGACCTGTTTGGCAAGGAGTTCGCTATCAGTAAAAATATCGATCTCTTTGGCGCGCATCGCTACCGCTTCCTGCAACGCAAAGATCAATGCCGAATACTCAGCAATATTATTCGTCGAAACACCAATCCTGATCGAAAGAGTCCTTATTACCTGTCCGGCGGTATCCTGAAACACAACGCCTGCAGCGGCCGGACCGGGGTTGCCGCGTGAAGCACCGTCAATATACGCGATCAGCTTCGTTTTTTTAACCGACTTCACGGTGACCAATAAAGGATCCGTGCGCAGGATTCACAGACGATCAACTTGTCCTGCATCTGTATTTCATTCACGACTTGAGGCGGCAGTTCCAAATGGCAGCCGCTGCACGAATTATTTCTCACCGGCACCAGCGCCAAACCTTCCCGGCCTTTCAAAATCTTCTCGTATTGAGCGACAAGTTTGGTATCAACGTTGGGGACATAACTTTTTCTTTTTTCCTCATGCGCCGCCAGATCCGACTGGATCTCCGTCGCTCTCTGAGCGACTCTTGCAAGTTCTTCCTTTGATTTCTTTTCCTCGCTAGCCAAAGCTTCTTTTTCCTGAGTGCATTTGATCTTGGCTTGATCGACCGCATCCAGAAGCTTTAATATATCTTCTTCAAGCACAGAATTATCAGCCTTGAGACCCTTGATTTCCATATCCATTGCCGAATATTCTTTATTTGTTTTCAACTGATAAAGTTGGGATTGCAATTTTTTTATTTTTTCTTCCTGAGCCTGAAGGTCAACTTCTTTCTGCTTTTGCTTCAACTGCGCCGCTTTGAGTTCTTCTTCCGCTGTTTTCAAACGAGATTTCTTTTTTTCAAAATCTGCTTCGACCTTTTGCTTAAGCAACGGGTGCGTTTCCAATTCTTTTTTTAAATGGTAGATTTCGGAATCTATCTTCTGCAATTCTACCAAAATCTTTATCTGTTCCTGAATAACTGTTGGCATAAATTCTTTCTTTAAAATTACTTAAGCCAAAACATAAAACGTATGGTGGGCAATATAGGACTCGAACCTATGACCTTTCGCATGTGAAGCGAACGCTCTAACCAACTGAGCTAATTGCCCAACTGGGCCCGCCTGGACTCGAACCAGGGACCCGCTGATTATGAGTCAGCTGCTCTAACCGACTGAGCTACGAGCCCAAAATACGGCCGATTTCGCTGAAAATTTAAGCGCAAAAACTGGGTAAGGATTGTAGCACAGATGTAGCTATAGCGTAAAGGAAGAAGCTAGAATTCCAACTCTTCCCCCACACCAAGCTCTAAGAAAGTCTTGAGCTTTCTTGAGCGGGTCGGATGGCGCAGCTTGCGAAGCGCCTTGGCTTCGATCTGCCGCACTCTTTCGCGAGTCACATTGAATATCGAACCGACTTCTTCCAGCGTGCGCGGATAGCCATCGTTAATGCCAAAACGGAGTTTGAGGACTTTTCTCTCACGCTCAGTCAGCGTGGACAACACATCATCCATCTGCTCTTTTAGCATTGCATAGGTGGTAGCGCTTGAAGGCGAAACAGCGCGTTTGTCTTCGATAAAATCACCAAAATGAGTGTCGCCTTCGTCTCCGATCGGGGTCTGAAGTGAAATAGGTTCTTGAGCAATCTTCAAGATCTCTCTTACCTTTTCAACCCCCATTCTCATGCGTTGACCGATCTCTTCGGGTGTAGGTTCTTTACCGGTTTCCTGCACTAAAGTACGTGAAACGCGGATCAATTTATTGATCGTCTCGGTCATATGGACCGGGATACGGATCGTTCTGGCTTGATCGGCGATCGAACGAGTCACGGCCTGCCTGATCCACCAAGTGGCATAAGTACTGAACTTATACCCTCGACGGTATTCAAACTTATCTACAGCTTTCATAAGACCAATGTTGCCCTCTTGGATGAGATCGAGGAATGAAAGCCCGCGATTGGTGTATTTTTTCGCGATGCTGACCACAAGACGCAGGTTCGCCTCGACAAGCTCCTTCTTGGCGCGCTGATATTTATTTTCTTTCCTTTTGATGGCAAGAAACCTGTCTTTTAGGTTCTCTTGGCTTTTTTCTCCAAATTTCTGAAGTATGGACCGTTTTTCTTTCAAGAGCTTACTGATCTGGGTCCTTTCCTTCTTCCGGCGGTGCCTTTCTATTTCCTTTTCAATGCGGTCAAGACGTGTCACCGCTTCTCGGATGTCATGAAAAATATCTTCGACAATGTGGGCGCTCACACGGAATTCGAGCAAAAGGTCTAACGTATTCGTATTCTTTTTTGCGCCCCTGAGACGTCTCGCAAGAACTTTCAGGCGCTTCAGAGTGCGTGAAGCATTTTCGCGGAACTTCAGCTCTTCGTTGATATATTCTTCGATCGTGTATTCATGTTTTAAAAGCTTGTTCGTGAAATCCAGGATGAACTGGCGGGAATAAAAACATTCGAACACGGCTTTTCTGAATTCGAGTTCATCGGCCTCGATGCGCTTAGCCAACTCCAATTCTTGCTCACGCGTCAAAAGCGAGATCTGGCCCATCTGCCTCAAATACATCCTGACGGGATCGTCCATTTGTTCAAGCCGAGCGACAGGAACAGACGCCGTTTCAGGCTCTTCTTTCTTTGATTCTGAATCTTGTTCGGCCGGCTCCTCGCTCTCAGTATCCTTTTCAGAATCGGCGTCGGAGTTCACGTCTTTGCTCAAACCATCTTCGGAATCCACAACGTCGATCTGCTGACCTGTCAGCGCAACAAGTACATCATCGATCTCTTCCGAAGAAGTGACGTGGCTCGGAAGGATGCGATTAATATCGTCATAGGTTAAAAAGCCTTTTTCCTTGCCCAAAACAATCAGCTGCTCGACGCCTTTTGCCTTTTGCTTCAGCTTTTCAGACTCAGACGACGCGTCCTCCACCAGCACAGCCTGACCCTTGGAAACTTGCGGCTTCAGCTTTGATTTTTTATTCGCCGAACGCTTCAAAATGGTTTTCTTCTTGCGCTTAACTCGTATAGAAGCCTTTTTCTTCGATCTTTTATTTTTTTTCATTGATTTTTTTTATCCCCTTGTTTAATTCATTAAAATCGACCATGAGACGGCTGATGCGGTTCTTATCGCCCGCGCGCTCTGCCGCTTCGATCTGTATCTTCAAATTTTCACGTTCGGTCTTGATCCTTGAACGCCTGACCCACAAGATGCAATCTTCAAATGTCTTTTTTTTATCGACCACCGCGCTCATTTCGGCGGATGTCATTGAAATAAGCCGCACAAAATCGGGGTCGTCCTTAAAAATATTTATCCACTGCGCAGCGCTAGCAAACGATCCCTGTGTCGCAAACAATCGTTTAGCCACAGCGCGAGCCTGAATACTTTGAAAATCTTCCTCGCTAATCTGTCCTTTGGCTTGAGAAACAAAATCAGGATTGTCCACCAAAAGACCTATCAAAAGTTTTTCAACCGCATGAAATTCATCCTGCTGCTGTTTCAGAACCTGCGGTTCTTCTTTAAAACTTCTGGCGTGCGATCCGCTTTTCCGCATTTCTGCCAAAAGCGAATCTTCCGAAAGTTTCAGCGTATGGGCCAGCTCTCTGGTCCAGGCCGACCGAAGGATCTCATTCTGCACCTTGGTCAGCAACGCCGTCATTTCATTGGCTATCTTAACCCTTCCCTCCAGAACGCCTGAATCATATTTTTGCTTGAGCAGTTCCAGGCGATAATCGAACAGCGTCTTGGCATTGCTCAATTCTTTTCTAAATTTATCGACACCGAATTCTTTAAGAAAAGAATCCGGGTCGTGACCTTCCGGAAGCCGCACGATCTTGACCTCCAAACCCTCCTCAAGAAAAAGCTCAAGGCCCCGGAGCGTTGCCAGCTCACCCGCCTGGTCCGCATCGTACAGAATAAAAACGTTGTGCGTATTCCGCTTGATCAGCTTGACCTGCTCAACCGTCAAAGCCGTGCCAAGCGAAGCGACCGCATTTTCGACACCCGCCTGATGACACGCGATCAGGTCCATGTAACCTTCTACAACGATCGCGGAATCCTGCTCGCGTATCGCTTTACGCGCCTGAAAAAGACCGTAAAGATTTCGGCTCTTCGAATAAACTTCTGTTTCCGGCGAATTGACATATTTCGGCAAAGAATCATCCATGACCCTGCCGCCGAAAGCCAGGCAAACGCCTTTTACATCCAAGATCGGGAACATGATCCGATGGCGAAACCTGTCGTAATAGCCTTCCGCATCTTTCCTTTTGATCGCAAGGCCGCTTTTCTCGATTAATTTTTCAGATGCCTTGCCTTTGATATGGCGTATCAAAAGGTCCCAGGATTCGGAAGCGTAACCAAGCTTAAAATTTTTTATCGCCGCTTCCTCGATCCCGCGGTGTTTGAGGTATTGCCTTGCCCCTTCTGCTTCTCTTTTGGTCAAAAGGAATTCGTGATAAAAATCCTGTGCGATATGATTGATGCTTGTAAGTTGCTCATTCTTTTCTGACGTTTGTGAACTGAACTTTGAATCCTTCGGAATCTCGACACCCACTTGCTCAGCGAGCATTTCCACCACTTCAAGAAAATCTTTTTGTTCCTGTTTCATCAGGAAACTAAAAACATTCCCTCCTGCCCCGCATCCAAAACAATGAAAGATCTGTTTCTCAGGGCTCACGATGAACGAAGGCGTTTTTTCATGATGAAATGGGCACGGCGCCTTAAAATTGCTTCCCGCTTTTTTTAATGGCACCGTTGCCGATATCACCTCAACAATATCCACGCGGTCCTGGATTTGATTAAGTATCGCGTCAGGTATCATGTAGCCTTCTTGGCTGCAACTGCCAGCTGTGGTGAAAGCGTCGAGAGAAAATCAAACAGTGTCGGCGCTATTTTTGAAACTTTCGGCCCGAATAGTGATCGTTGATGAACATCGGTCTTAAGCGGCACTAGCGGTGAATTGTCAATGAGCATAAAAACCAAACTTAGCAGAATGATCCAACGGCATCCTCCGATCAAAGCTCCCAAGATCCGATAAAAAATTCCGCCTTCTCCGATCTTTAAAAGCTTAAGCAAGATCACCGTGACTAAACGCAGTAAAAAAAACGTACCAAGCAGCAGAACAAAAAACGAAAGCGCAGCTGCTGTGGCACTATTCAAAAAAGTCTTTAGAGTCAGGTACTGTGCAAGCGGCTCACGGAAACGAAGCGTCAAAATTACAGTAGCTAAATACGCTGCGATCCTCAAGACCTCAGGGAATAATCCGCTTTTGTACCCGACGTAAAATCCCCAAAGCACGGCCACAAATGCAATATAATCGACCCACGTAAGCCGCGAAATAAAATCGCTCAAAAGGCCTCGCTTATCTAAATAAGTTGACCTAGTCTATTAAAGAGTTTTGTATAAAAGTAGAGTTTATGAATGCGTCAGACAACTGTGGAAGTATAACATCGGAAACTGTGTTTGTCAAACGGTTAAACGATATAAATATTTAGATTAACCCTTGATTCAAATAAACTTCACTTTTCATTTGACGTTTTTATTTTAGGCATTGTTCCTGCCTCAGGAGCTTTGACAACTTTTTCGAACTTACCGTCAAAATTATTGTCATATTCCGTCTTGATCGTGCGACCGTTCTCTTCAAAAACGCGAATGTCCGGCTTTCCGTCAAAATTCCTATCCCATTCTCTTTTGTAAACTTTCCCGTTGCGATAATATTTCCATGAATGCGGCCTTCCATCCCTGTGTTTATCCTGAGCCACCTCTATTAGTTCGCCTGATGAATCATAAGTCGACCATGTATCGATCTTGCCATCACCATTGCTATCCGATGTTTTTACTATATTATTTCCGTCCTTGGCTGATACCACTATTGATGGCATCATCAAAAATAGGATGACCGCGGCGATATTCACATTTAATGCTTTGCTTTTTTTCATCTCAATCCTTTTGTGCAATTTCCCTGTAAAAAAAATTCAAATTCGAAATCAAATTGATAGACGCAGTCTCCGCCCTAAGCACCAATCGACCAAGACTGACGGGTATCGCTCCGCGCGATGCCGCCAATTCTACTTCTTTTGCCGTAAAATCGCCTTCCGGACCGATCAAGGATAAAAGCTTAGAGCACGACTTGCTTGTCAATACTCCGTAAAGAGGTCGGGTCGGCACTGCCAAAGTCGGTATCAATATCATATCGTACTCCAGCGGACCCGATAAAATATCTTTCAAATTCAAGACGTCGTGAACATCAGGAACGATCTTTAAGCCGCATTGTTTGCAGCTTTCTGCGGCTATTTTCTGCCAGCGCTTAATCTTCATTTGCCAACGCTCAGGAGATAACTTCACGACACTTCTTTCCGTTCGGATAGGAAAAATACCGCGAACTCCAAGCTCGCAAGCTTTTTCGATGATAAACTCCATCCGCTCGGGTTTGATCACAGAAACAGCAATATCGATCTGAATGCCCTGATACGACTTTGGAATATCATGAGACGTTTGATCGCGTTTTAAATTAACACGCACCAAGCCATTCTCAATCCCTGAGATGATCCCATGAAAACTGGCGCCTTTTCCATCCATCAACGCCACTTCATTTCCTGGTTTCAGCCTGAGAACCGACGCCGCGTGATGACTTTCTTTCTTATCCAAAATAATCTGACCATTCCGGATAAAATCAGAGTTAATTTGGAATCGGCGCATAAAAAATATTGTCAAAAAATTTTATAATCGACCTTAAGAGCATTCTATCGTTGATTGACAGAATCCATACAGTTCGATAAGATTAGACCGCTATTTTAAAAGTTAAGGGCCTGTAGCTCAGCTGGTAGAGCGCCTCGTTCGCAATGAGGAGGCCAGCGGTTCGATCCCGCTCAGGTCCACCACTTTTAGAAAACCGTCCCCGCTTATTTTTTATTTTATTCAAAAACATTTTCCGATCTTAACTGAGCGAATCAGCGATCCAAGCCAAATATTCGGGGGATCCTTGATGTATTGAAAGCGCAATAAGTTCGGGTATTTCGTAAGGGTGAATTTTACCCAACAAACGTTTGATGGGAACAAATTTGGTCTTTGAGGATTTAATGAATAAAACGACTTCCCGCGAACGCTCGACCCTACCCTTCCACCTGTAAAAAGAGAGAAAGCCCTCTTTTAGCGAAACGCACGCAGCTAGTTTTTTCTGCACGAGCGCTTTCGCGATCCGCCTTGCAGCCCCAAGATCAGGCGCGGTGGTCAAGATCAAAACTGCTGTCATTAAAAACGCAGTGTGATCCTATAATCGCTTCCCATATCCTCCATGATCACATGGCCTTCGCGGGCGAGCCAGCCGAGACTCATCAATACCACATTTCTATTTTTATCGATACCGCTTGCAAGCTGGGTAAGAGTGGTGCTTTTATGCTGATCTAAATAATGCCAAATATCTCCTGCGACAATTCCGATTTCCGTGATCATTCATTCCTCCGAATAAAATTTTTTTGATTAAATTTAACTGTTTACTATCATAAACATACCGGACCAATAAATCAATACTATTAATGAACTATCTGTGCAAAACTTCTTTAGTATCAAATCAAACGTTCTTCCGATGACCTTTTATTGTAACTTTTACACTGAGGACATTGGGATATCTCATGATGCGTGGAATCCACATAAATATAGGTGCAGATCGAACATTCCCAAACATCTGCTTCCTCACGGATAAATTTGGGAAGGATAGATTTTTTTTCAAAAAAGATCCACAGAAAGAATATTACGATCAGCGACGACATCACGTAAATCAATACAGCCGTTGAAATATCCAGACGGAACATGATCTATTCTTTCCTTAATGTTGAAAACGAAACCTGATCTTGCCCTTTTGATCGGTTATCTTTTTTTCAGGACCTAATGCTGCAAATTGCCAACCCCTCAAATACCTCATCCATAAAAGATCTATTTCGGGATCGCCGCTTGAAAGACTGACTTGAGCCTGTTTGACTGTCCCTGATGGATCTACGGTAAAATCGATCGTGACCGCGGAATCCTTGAACGCTGGATCCATCCCAACCGGCTGTAATGGTTCTCCGGGCCGACTTATCAGAGGCCGGCCCATCAACTCCCCCTCTATGATCGGCGTATCAAAAACGGGCTTCATCTCAATCTGAAATGCAGATTCATGTTGAGCGGAAGGCTTTGCTCCAGTAATGATCAAACGCGCCGTGGTCTTACTTCTTTTACCTAATGGCAAACTAACAACGGATCCGGGAGCGACCCGTTCTATGGTCCTCGTACCAATATCAATAGGCGCCGTGAACTCCGAAAGCTTGCGCGACATGCCTTGCGGAAGATCAGGCTTGCTTTGCATCAACACTCTAAAGATCTTATCATCAAGTACCGAACCTAAAAAAACGATCTTGGATCCAGGCCTGTGAACCCCTTTTTCAGGAGTCACGCCGATTGTAACTAGCGAAAACCAAAAAAGATGCCAGGCAATGGATAGGCTTAGCGCCACCGCAAACGATTTATCGCTGAAAGACCAACCTTCATATCCTTTCACATGAACCCTTTCTAAGCTGTTGTAGCTGCGGTGCTAGATTTCTGGTCCGTTGCGATATTCACTTGCGAAATACCCAACTCCCTGCATAAATCCCAAATTTCCACCATTCGTCCGAGCGAAGCGCCGGCATCCGCCTTCAAAAGTAAAGATTTGTTCTCGCCGGCCGCTTCTTTCAGCTGAGCGGCAAGTTCATTGACCGTGACTGGCTGGTCGTTGAGAAAGATCAAATTCTGGCCTGTCAGCGTCACCACAAGATTTTCACTGCTAACGATCTCACTAGTGATCGCGCGAGGCAAATCCACCTTCATTCCCGGTTGGGCGACAAAATTAGAAGAAAGAACGAAAAAAATAAAAAGCAAGAATACACCGCTGACAAGCGGCGCGATATCTATCTGCCTTTTTTCTATTTGGGTCCTGCGTTTTAAACGGCTAAATCGCATCTTCGTCCCGTTTTTCACCCAAGATATTCAAAAGATCCGTCGCGCTGCGCTCCATATCCAACACAAAACCGTCCACCCGGCTAACAAGATAATTATATGCAACATAAGCAGGGATGGCCACACACAATCCGAACACCATCGTCAAAAGAGCCTCCCAGATCCCGCCTGCCAAGTCTCCCGGATTCACGGGGTTCATTGCTGAAGCCTTGTTTTCAATGACCTGAAACGCATTGACCATGCCGGTAACCGTTCCTAAAAGACCTAATAAAGGTGCAATGTGTGAAAGCGTTGCCAGAACCGGAAGATTTTTTTCAAGGCGTGGCACTTCATGTATAGCGGCGTCCTCTATCGCTTCTCTAACCTCATTTCTGGCGCGGTCATGTTTCAAAATACCTGCTTTCAGAATATTGGCAATAGGGCCTTGCGTTTTGTCGCAAAGGTCCAGCGCTTCCTTGATTTTGTTTCGCTTGATCGATTTTGAAATCTGCTCCATAAAGGACCTTGTATCGATCTGCTCTTGCCGCAAACTGATTAAACGTTCGATCAATATTCCGAAAGCTAGCACGGAACAAACCAAAATGGGCCACATGATTGGACCGCCCTTGACCATAAAATCCCACATCCCGATACCCCACATACGATCACCTCCCCTGTTCTAAAATCGCTGACAATTTACGGATCCTTTCTTTGGCAAAATCCGCCTGATTTGACGATGAATTGGCTATTTTCTCATAGACCTGCACGGCATCTTTGTACTTACTCAAATCTTCATAAATCTTAGCCGCACGCAACTGTGCGCGCGCCGGATAGATCATGTTGTTCGGATAAAGGTACGCTACTTTTAAAAACTCACCGGCCGCCTTTTCCGCTTCGCCTTGGGCCTCTAAAGTCTCAGCCAGCTCAAACTGGGTTTCGCAAGCCATGTCACCCACCGCACCTTTTAAAGCTTCTCCAAAATAAAAAACAGATTCTTTCCAATGACTTTGCGCCTTTAGGATCTCGGCCAGTTTTTTCTGGACAAGGCTTTTCTCTGCGGTCGAACCAGCTGAATCGATGAATCTGACAAGCTCATTCTTTGCCTCATCCGACTTTCCCTGGGAAACTAAAAATTCCGCGACTTTAAGAATTCCTTTAGCGGCAAGCTCACTCTTTGGATAATCATGCGACAATGACTTCAGCTGATTGATACTGGCGCGAAGATCTCCTTCTCTTTCATAAGCGGAGGCCATCAAATAGCGCGCATTGGGCACCGCAGTGCTTGTCGCGAACTTTTGAGGGATCGCCACAAGGTACTGCCTGGCTTTTTCGTATTGTCCGCGATTGAAATAATATTCACCGAGCCCATAAAGCACATCAGCGCTGATGTCGCTTTGCGGATAATGTTCCAGATAACTCTCAAACTCCTTGATCGCCTCACTTTCACGGTTGGTCTTAAAGTAACACCATCCGATCTGATATTTTGACAGGCGACCAACCTCATCATTCGGCGCTCTGGAGTTGATATCTTTAAAAATCGTCAATGCTTTGTCATAATCATAGAGATTAAAATAACAATTCCCTATCTGGTAATAAGCCTTTTCCTTGAGCGAGCTTTCAGGATAAACTGAGACCAGCTTTTTGAATTGCTCCGACGCCTCAAGATAATCATGTTTCTGCATCAGCGCCGCGCCAAGCCGGTAAAGCGCCTCGGCCCGGAAGTGGCTCTGAGGAAAATTGACAAGAAGCATCTGAAAACTGAAGATCGCCGCATTCAAATGACCCAAACGTAACAGAGTGCTGCCGACCTGATACTGCGCGTAATCAGAATAAAAGCTCATCGGATATTCGTTGAGAACCTTATCATATTGGTTCAACGCTCGCTCCGGCTGATTATCTTCGAGATAGGTGTCTCCGATCCGGCAAATGGCTCCCACTTTCAATACCTCATTGTGGCTATAATAAGCGACGATCGAGAAATGCTCGATCGCGAGGTCCGGTTTTTTCAGCGCCACATAGATCCATCCTAGATTGTACTGCATGTCGTCCATAAATTCAGAATGAGGGAATTTTAAAAGCATATCCTCATACCAGTCAGCCGCTTCCTGGAATCGTCCAAGATCGTATAACATTTCTCCTTTCCAGAAATACACATCATCCAAAAGTTCCGATTCGGACATCCGTTGGATCATCTGGTTATAAATATCAAGCGCCTCCTGATAGCGGTCAAGCTTCCCAAGAGACCTGGCTTTCCCTAAGAGAAAAGAATCCTGGATAGGCGCGCCTTTGATCTCTTCTTCGAACGGCGTGAAACTCTCCAAACTTTCCTGATATTTGCCTAATTGAAAATAAGACCATCCGATACCATGCAACGCGTAAGGTCTGATATCGCTTTTTCCGCCTGTTTCCACGCTTTTTTTGAAAGCTTCAAGCGCCGCGCCGTATTCTCCAGTATCGTAATAACATTCTCCTAAAATATAGTGAGCGTTGGGCACTTTGGCGTTCAGAGAATATGCCTTCACAAAATCGCTGAGGGTTTTCACTGCTGAGTCGTATTTTTTTTGCTGATAATAACATTCGCCGATCTTGTAGCGAGATTCAATAGCCAAAGGATCATTTTCGAAATCCTGAATCACGCCTTCAAATTCCGATATCGCTTTATCATAGTCAGTCAGTTCGTAATAACACCAGGCTCTTGAGTATCTTGAATAAACGAGAAACTTTGAAGAAGGATATTTTTCAATAAATTCCGTATAGCTTTTGACCGCAGAAGCGTAATCTTTGGATTTGAAATAAGTCTCGGCGATCCAATAAAATGCTTCTTCGCGGTTAGAGCTTTGGGAGGAGTCGTTCGCCAAAGATTCCAATATTTCAAGCGCTTTAGGGAAATTATCTAATTTAAGATACGCCTGCCCTAGCAATAAGCGGACTTCGCCGCTATAAATTGAAGACGGGTATTTTTCAAGAAACTGTGCCGATTGTGTCGTTACCATGTCGAAAAAGTTATCTTTGAATGCCTGTTGGATCGGCACAAAGTCCTTCTTCTCGTCCATGGATTCTTCGGCGCGGCAAGCGACCGTTATGCTCATAGCGACGATCAATATCCATAAGGTCCGAAATATAAGCTTCGTCATAAGTGAGTTATTATACGCCATTTTACTTCAATACCGTTTTCAAAAATTTCCCGGTATAAGATTTTGGGGTTTTACAGATCTCTTCCGGTGATCCGCAAGCCACCAATTCCCCGCCTTTGTCGCCGCCCTCAGGTCCCAGATCAATGATATAATCAGATGTTTTGATCACATCCAAATTGTGTTCGATCACAAGAACGCTATTGCCCTGAGTGACCAATGTTTGAAGCACTTTCAAAAGCCGGTCGATGTCCGCAAAATGCAGTCCGGTTGTCGGTTCATCCAAAATATAAAAAGTACGGCCTGTCGCCCTCTTTGACAATTCGGTGGAAAGCTTCACACGCTGAGCTTCTCCGCCGGATAAAGTCGTCGCCGATTGTCCCAGCTCAATATAATCCAAGCCGACATCATGCAGAGTTTGAAGTTTTGATTTCACCATCGGCACATTATTGAACAAATTCAACGCTTCTTCGACGCTCATTTCCAGAACATCGGCAATAGACTTTCCTTTATATCTGACCTCGAGCGTTTGTTCGTTGAAACGCTTCCCTTTACAGACCTCGCAGGTCACGTAAACATCGGGCAAAAAATGCATCTCGATCGTCTTAACACCGTCGCCTTCGCAGGCCTCGCAACGGCCGCCTTTGACATTGAAACTAAAACGCCCCGGCTGATAACCGCGCATCCTGGCATCCGGTAGTTTTGCAAAAATATCCCTGATAGGACCAAAGACTCCGGTATAAGTAGCCGGATTTGAACGGGGTGTGCGTCCGATAGGCGACTGATCGATCTCTATGATCTTGTCGATCGACTCGGCACCGACGATGGCCGAATGTTTCCCCGGATTATCTTTGGATCCATAGATCTTTCTGGACAAACTTTTAAATAAAATCTCATCCACAAGAGTGCTTTTCCCCGATCCGGAAACTCCGGTGACACAGACTAACAATCCCAAAGGTATTTCAACATCAATGCCTTTTAAATTGTTTTCCGCGGCTTTTTTTATCACGATCCTTTTGCGGCCGCGATAGTCTCTCCTTTTTTCGGGAGTGTGGATCCCAACCTTGCCGCTTAAATATTTTCCCGTCAGAGAATCAGGATGCTTCATTACCTCATCAGGCGTCCCTGCCGCGACGATCCTACCGCCATGTTTGCCGGCACCGGGACCCATGTCTACGAGAAAATCCGCCCGTTTCATTGTCGCTTCGTCGTGCTCAACAACGATCAGCGTGTTCCCAAGATCCCTCAATGCGATCAGCGCATCTAAAAGTTTTTCATTATCTCTTTGGTGAAGGCCGATAGAAGGCTCATCCAAAACGTACAAAACTCCCATAAGTCCGGCACCGATCTGAGTTGCCAGACGGATGCGCTGAGCCTCTCCGCCCGAAAGTGTGCCGCTCATGCGGTCAAGCGAAAGATAGCCCAATCCGACGTTTTTCATGAACACCAGGCGCGCCCGCACTTCCTTTAATATCTGGAACGCGACTGCTTCCTCTTTTTTGGTCAATTTTAAATTCCTGAAAAACTCATCCGCAGCTTCAATCGAAAGTGCTGTGAGTTCGACGATATTTCTCCCGTAAAATTTTACCGCAAGCGCTTCGGGTTTAAGCCGAGCTCCATGGCAAACTTCACAAGGCTTCAGGCTCATGTATTTATTGATCTCTTCTTTCATGAATTCGGATTCAGTCTCTTTGAACCGGCGTTCAAGATTCGGGATCACACCTTCGAAACCATGCCATTTGTCGCCATCCTCACTACCATAAAGAACGATATCCTGATGCTCTTTTTTTAATTGTTTGAACGGCGTGTCAATGCTGAAACCGTAATCCTCCGCCACATGGCGCAGAAGACGCCTGAGATAGATCACCAAAGATTTTCCGCCTCTTTTCCAGCCGGCGATCGCGCCTTCACGGATGGATTTTGATTTGTCAGGCACCACAAGGTCCGGGTCGATCTCCAGACAGTTACTCAAACCGTCACAGGAAGGGCATGCGCCGTAAGGACTGTTGAAAGAAAAAAGTCTGGGTTCGAGCGGCTGAAAACTTATGCCGCAATGCACGCAAGCGTAAAGCTCGGAAAATATCTGCTCTTTTTTTATGCCGGTATCGAATTCCACTTTCACGGTGCCTTTTCCAACCTTGAGACCTGTCTCCACTGAATCCGTCAGTCTTTTTTTGATCCCTTCTTTGAGAACAAGCCGATCGACCACGATATCGATCGTGTGCTTTTTTTTCTTATCCAAATCGATCTTATCCGAGATCTCACGTATCGTTCCGTCCACGCGGACACGCACAAAACCTTCCTTCTGAATATCTTTGAAAATTTTTTGGTATTCCCCTTTCCGCCCTTCCACGATCGGCGCAAGAATTAAAAGCTTGGACTCGTCAGGCGTTTTCAAGATCTGCTCGACTATTTCCTGAGCGCTTTGCCTTGTAATTTGCCGGCCGCATTTATAACAATGGGGAACGCCGACCTTCGCAAACAAAAGTCTGAGGTAATCATATATTTCTGTCGTCGTACCGACCGTAGATCTGGGATTCGATCCGGCAATGCGCTGCTCAATGCTGATCGCCGGAGAAAGTCCTTCGATGTATTCAACATTGGGTTTCTGCATTTGATCAAGAAACTGCCTGGCGTAAGCGGAGAGACTTTCTACATAGCGCCGTTGTCCTTCGGCGTAAATTGTGTCGAAAGCCAGCGAAGACTTGCCTGAACCGCTTAAGCCTGTGAACACCACCATCGCATTCCTGGGGATCTTAAGGTCAATGCCTTGAAGATTGTGTTCACGCGCGTTCTTGATAAAAATATGGTCTTTTTCCATAAATCTCTTTAAGGTGTAGAAGTAAATGCTTTACTCTTTAAATTTTCATCCTTCAATATGAGAGGAATAGGCCTTGTATCGATCCGAATCCCGCCATGATGCTCAATGATCAAAGTGTAGATCGTGCCGGGAACAAAAACCGATCCTGGCGCTTCAAGTTGCGCATTTTTAATCCCGATCCTCTCCCGCTCGGTCGGATCAAGCGCATATTTCCAGAAGCGCTGCCAGATCTCCTTCTCGAACCGGTTCGGCGCATCACTGACACGGTAACCGTCGGGGATCGCTTCACGCGGCGTGATCTCAAATTCCTGCGTTTTCTTGCCATTCAGCACAAATGCTTTCATGAAAAGATAAATGCTCTTACCTTTCATGCGATGACCTTCTTCGATATATTTATCGTCGAACCGCACGACGAGTGTCTGGAATTGGATCTGGTTGCCTTTGAACGTAAAATATTTAGGTTTAAGCGGCCTGCCTTTCACATCATATTCTAAAAATTTAATCGTTGTCGTGTACTCTCTGGCGTATTCATCCACGCTCGAATCCGTAACCAATACCTCAGCAATACGTGATTCCGCCTTTAAGTTCTGAATGATCCTGCGAAATGTCATATACTCTTGTACGAACTTGAATGCGCCGACGAACACAAAGAAAAGCACCGTAAGAATGATGAGGCGTTGCAGCGCTTTTTTTATCCCTTTAAACATCAAGCCCTCTTGACCAAATGATGGTTCTTCAAAATATCCGCAAAAACGTGAAAAGCATTTCTACGTCCGTAATAGATCGCTATTCTCAATGTCATGACCAGCGCCCAAACGCCATAGACAATAGTGATCTCTCGGCGTATTTCGGGCACAAAAAATTGGATCATCCAAAGCACAAAAAGTCCCAACGCTTCCAAAAATGAAAAATCCATACTGACCAAAAATAAAAATCCAAGATATGATTGAACGATCGTCAAAAGTATTTCTTCTTTCTGATGCGCATCGAAGATCACAGTTGAAGCCCTTCCCATTCCGAATGAATAAATAAAAGGCACGGTCGCAACTAAAATAGTCCATTGATTGATCGACGATGAGACAAAATTCGTCAAAGCCATCGGCGCTTTGGATACCTTCTTTGCCCAGTGAAAAGCGGACAGTTTCTCCGGAAATTCACTTAAGAACGGCGCCACCCACTGCACAAAAACAAACTGTGAAATACCCAGCGTTGCCGCCAAAGCGATCATGGATTCAAGGAATGGATGCGCCGCCAACCACAGAATCAATCCTCCTATTAAAAAGAACAAAAATATACCGACATAACTTTTTCCTTTCTCAAGCGCCATCAGATATCGCGGGATCCTGCCCAGATCTTCTATCTCTTCTGAATCCTGTGCCGGCAATTTCGAAAGCAAATAAAGATACACTCCGTAGATCAGAGCCAAAACACCGCCATCCACGATACTGAGCGTGCCCTTAAAATAAATGATCAAAAAATAAATAAGCGCCGGCAAAAGCGAAATGACCGTCACACTTTGATTATCTTCCATACGGATCGTCCAAAAACCGCCTTTTTTGGAATATAGCTTGCCTCGTGAGAAAAAAAACGAGACAAAATACACCATCGGCCAACCGAGCCCGACAAAAAGCCGCAAAGATCCTGTAAAATTTGCTGTGATCAGATGCATTTTTGCCGGATCTTTTGCGGCATCCAGAGCGATCACCGCCTCAACCGCAAATTCCGGCAGAGTCTGGATCCATGCCAGGATCGCCAGCGCAAGTCCTTGAGATACATAGAATTGCCCGCACTCTGCAGCCCAGGTTATCAGCATCGCGGCCAAAATGATGGCGGGAAATGTCCATAAGGCGCCCAAGGGATTCATAATAGGGGTTTATGATAGCACCGCGGTGAGACTAAACGCAAGGAATGGTGGTTTAAATCATGCGACGAAC
This sequence comes from uncultured Planctomycetia bacterium, assembly GCA_964642015.1. Taxonomy (GTDB): domain Bacteria; phylum Omnitrophota; class Gorgyraeia; order 2-02-FULL-51-18; family 2-02-FULL-51-18; genus CAZXLF01. Next base: position 361,875 of record CAZXLF010000001.1, on the reverse strand, counting down.
TTATAAAACCGGGCCCATTCTTCAAGCGTCAGCGTTTCCGGACGGCGTTTGGCATCGATCCGGGCGTTCTGAAAAGCATCGGCGAGAGAAGCTTTGGTTAAATGAGGCGGTTTTCCGCCTGACAGCGCATTTAAAAGCGTTTTGCGTCTTTTTTGAAAAGCAATCCTGACAATCTCAAAAAATCTCTCCTCATCCTTTACTTCAAAACGCGGTTTGTCAAGAAAACGGATCTCAATCACCGCCGAATCCACGCGCGGCGAAGGATAAAAACTTTCCCTGCCTATCTTTTTTTTGAAAATAACGTCGGCGTTCATCTGCAGAAAAACAGAAAGCGACCCCCAAGATTTAGTGCCCGGGCCGGCAGCCAAGCGCTGCGCGACCTCAAGCTGAACCGTAAGCACCGCCTTCGTGATATATCGTTTTTGACGGACCATCCACTCCAATATCGGGGTCGTAATATTAAAGGGGATGTTCCCGACAACTTGGATCGGTTTCTCAATTTTGAGATCTTTTTTTAGATCAACTTCCAAAACATCATGTTCAATGACTTTCAATGGCTGGTCTTGGAAATATTTATTTAGGAATTTCACATAAGCTTTATCTTTCTCCACAGCAAGCACTTTGGCATTTTTTTCTAATAAGCGTCTTGTAAGGAATCCGAGGCCGGGACCGATCTCAAGAACATCTTTGTCAACCAGGATTAGATCGGCGATATATGCGGTTTCCGCTTCGCGGACCATGAAATTCTGGCCGAGTTTTTTTCGAGCGGAAACGCCGAGGCTTTCAAGAAAAATTTTAGCCTCTTCGGTGAGTGTGGGCATAAATTTTACGGTTACGCGACAAAACGCATGCCAGCTTCAGCGCTTCAAACATTGAACCGGGGTCAGCGGTGAATTTTCGAGCGATATCATAACCTGTGCCGTGATCCGGAGAGGTTCTGATGAACGGGAGGCCTAAAGTAACGTTAACACCTGACCCGCGCGAGATCATTTTAAGCGGAATAAGACCCTGGTCGTGATACATGCAGATCTCGGCATCGTATGCGCCTTTGTAAGCATCATAAAAGATGGTGTCAGGAGACAATGGCCCAATGATGGTTGAAGATGTCTTTTTTTTAGCTTCTAGGACTCCTGGTTTTATCTTGGCGATCTCTTCCTTCCCTATATTCCCTTGCTCACCGGCATGCGGATTCAAACCACAGATCACTAAACGCGGGTGCTTGATACCAAAACTTTCTTTCAGTTCGGCATCCGTAAGCAGGATTGCTTCTTTCACTCTTTGAATCGTAACTTTAGCAGGAACATTTTTTAAAGCCGTGTGGCGCGTCACAAGTACAACTCTGAGTTTTCCACCAACAAGCATCATTTCAAAGCTTTTGGTTTTTGAAAGTTTTGCTAGATATTCAGTGTGACCGGGTATATTAAATCCGGCCTTTTTGAGACCCGCCTTATTGATCGGCGGCGTGACGATCGTATCCACTTTTTTGCTCATGGCCAATTTCACGGCAAGCCGTATCGAGAGAACTGCCGCTTCGGTCAGCGATCTGTCATAGCTTCCCAAACAGATTTTCTTTGGAAAATAATACGGAAAGTAACAAGAGATGACATTAGAGCGCCTATTCCATTTCTGAAAAGAATCGAGATCTTCAAACTTAAGTTTAAGCTTTAATTTCTTGGCAAGATCCGCAAAGAGAGCGGCTTTACCTAATAACAAGAAATCAGCGGAGTGATTTTTTTTTAGACGATCAACGGCTTTTAAGGCCACTTCAGGGCCAATGCCTGCCGGATCACCAAGCGTGATCGCGACCTTGATTCTACCTGATGGAGATGTAGGCATTTTTCTTGAGATTCTTAAGCCACTCCTCAAGACGTTCTTTCATTTTATTTTTGAAGATGATGTCCTGGATCTGCGTCCTGACCTCGGAAAGCGGCTTTACAGAAGATCTTTGTCTTTCGACCACTTTAAAAATATGGTAACCCAATGCCGTGGGAATCGGTTGGGTGATTTCACCTTCATTCAGCGCGAATATTTTATCATCGATCTCACCCATTAATTGGCCTTTTTCGACCCACCCCATATCGCCGCCATCCTTGGCTTCCGCGCCTTCCGAACTGGCCGTGGCTATATCAGTAAAGGAGGCGCCGGCTTTGATCTTATCATACAAAGACTGTGCAAAACTTTCGGCTTCCGATTCAGAGCGTGTGCCCACGCGTATCAAAATATGCTGCAGCTTGATCCTGTCGCCTTGCGTAAAATCCTCAGAATGCAGCTTGTAATATTCATTGACCTCTCCGGGAGAAACGGAAACTTTGGATCGTACCTCAAATGCCACAAGTTTCTGCATCATGACCTGGTCATGAAAACGGTCCCAAAGCTTCTTCTCTGTATATCCCTGCTCTTCGATAGATTTCAAAAAAACCTCGCGGCTTGGAAATTTATTGCGGACTTCGTTCATCATATCGTCGACCTCAGGGTCTTTGACGATCACTTGCTTTCTCTTGGCTTCACTTAAAATAAGTTTGTCTTCGATGACTTTATCTAAAAATTGACGACGCGCTTCTTTGACTTTCTCATCAAATTCATTGCCAGTATACGTTGTACGATACTGTGCGATGACCGGCGCCATAACCATCTGAAGGTCTTGCTCGGTAACCAACTCGTCATTGACAACGGCGAGAATGCGTTCAAGCACCTCCGCTGCAAAAACTTTCTGAGTCGCCGGTAAAAACACCAACAACGCAACAGCGAGCGCCATAAATAGGGAAGATCGTGTCTTTTTCATCATTCGTGCCGTATATAGAAGCTTTAGGAAATTTTCGAAGAAGAAGGCGCGTTGATCGAGTCTAAAACTTTCTGATCTATCTCTACTTTTGCGTTGCCCTTGATCTTCTCAAGGAACGACTTCAGAAGTCTGGATCTCTTCTCGTTCAGCAAACGTCTTTCAAGCTGGCTCTTCACCACTTTAAAATCTTTCAGTGTCGGCTCCACACGGTCTGTCAGTTTTAGAATATGATACCCGAATTGACTTTTGAATACCGGGCTCATCTCGCCTTTCTTCAGTTTAAACGCCTGCTCTTCAAATTCGGGGATCAATTGACCCTTCTGAAAATATCCGATATCCCCTCCGCGTGTCGCTGTGTTGTCCGTTGAGCGCGATTTGGCGAGCGCTTCGAAGTCGGCGCCAGCGTCCAGCTGAGCTTTGACAGCATTGGCATCCTCTTGGCTGGACATCAAAATATGCGACGCCCTCAAAAGAAGCGGCGCCATAAACTCATCCTTGTGCGCCTCATAATATTTTGAAGCCTCATCGGGTTCTAACTTGATATTCTTATCCACTTCGATCTCTAGTAATTTCGCGACAATAATCTTTTGATGGGCCGCATCAAGCAGTTCCTTCACATCGGGTAAGTCGCTGATATGCCTTTTTTCGGCTTCCTCAGCTAAAAACCGCTCGTTGATCATTTCTTCGACAAAATCTTTCTTGCGGCGATAGGCAACGCTTTGGATCTCTCGAGGAAGGGTCTGCAGTTTTTCAATAAATTCTTCTTTAGTAATAACTTCCGTATCGAATTTTGCCAAAGGTGTGCCTTCTTTTTTGGTATGGCAACCAATTACAGCCAATGCCAGAACAATCGGAAAAAACGGCAGAATATTCTTGTATCGAGTCATGATTCTCCTGTTAAATTATCCGTAGACTATACCACATCCCAAGTGGGCTTGCAACGAACTCTGCGACGATCAACCGAAGTCATTTCGATTTTTTCAACTGATTGATGGTTTCCTTTAGCATCCGGCAATAAAGATCAAACCCGATACTTGAAATGTACCCGCTTTGTTCAGTGCCTAAGATGTTGCCTGCGCCCCGTATCTCGAGATCCTCCATCGCAACGTGAAACCCTGAACCTAGATAAGTAAAACGCTCGATCGCGCTCAATCTCTGCTTGGACTCCGCGGTCAATATCGAGCCCTTGGGTATCAGAAAATAAGCGTAGGCATTCCGATCAAAACGTCCCACGCGACCTCTTAACTGATAGAGCTCAGAAAGGCCGAAAAGATCCGCGCGGTTGACGATCAACGTATTCGCGTTCGGAATATCAATGCCCGATTCAATGATCGTCGTACTGATCAGCACATCGATCTCTCCGTGAATAAGCTTCATCATTGCGCTTTCAAGCGCTTTTGGCGGCATTTGTCCGTGGCCGATGGTTATTCTTGCATCCGGGACCAGTTCGGTTATTTTTTTTGCCACCTTCTCAATACCTTTAACCCGATTATGGATAAAAAAAGTCTGACCTTTCCTTTCCATTTCACGCAATATCGCTTCACGAATGATATGATCATCACTCTCAACAACCATCGTTTGAATAGCTTTTCTATTTCTGGGCGGTGTATTGATCGAGGACATATCTTTGGTGCCGACCAAAGATAGGTAGAGGGTCCGGGGAATCGGTGTCGCGGTGAGCGTCAAAACATCGACCAATAGACGCAAACGCTTCAGATGTTCTTTGTGTCTTACACCGAAACGCTGCTCTTCATCGATGATCACCAAACCCAGGTCCTTGAAAGAAATATCCTTCGACAAAAGTCGGTGCGTGCCGATCACAATATCGCAGCTGCCGTTCTGTATGCCCTGCACTATATTTCTTTGTTCCGTCGCGGTTTGAAAACGGGATAGCATACCGATCTTCACAGGAAAACTTTTCATCCGTTCCTGAAAAGTATTAAAGTGCTGTTCGGCGAGGATCGTGGTGGGGACTAAGATCGCGACCTGCTTGCCGTTCATGACCACTTTGAACGCAGCGCGCAGCGCAACTTCCGTTTTGCCATAACCGACGTCGCCGCAGATCAGGCGATCCATCGGTATACTGGATTCCAGATCTTTTTTTACGGCTTCGATCGCGTGGACCTGGTCTTCGGTCTCTTCGTATGGAAATTCTTCTTCCAACTGTTTTTGCCAATCGTGATCCTTTGGAAATACCAAGCCTTTTAATGATTTCCGTTTGGCCTGCATTTCGAGAAGTTCGCTTGCAAAAGAAAAAACGCCTTTTTTGGTCCTATCTTTTAGCCGCTGCCAATTTTTAGAACCCAGCTTTGAAAGTTTAGGCCTGATCTTCCCAAAAGCCACGTACCGTTGAACAAGGTGAAGATCCCGGCTTGGAACATACAGAATATTCTTGCCTTCAAACTCAAGCGTAAAATGGTCTTCATTTTGCCCATCTTTATTGACCAAGGATTTGATACCTCGGTAGCGGGCGATGCCGTGAGCTACATGAACGACAAGATCTCCGGGCTCGATATCCACGAACGGATCAAGCGGAGATTCGTACTCTTCCTGTTTTTCAGAAAGCTGTTTGTGCCACCGCGGCGCTTTAATAGCGCGGCCTTCTTTTACAGGCAGAAGAACGACCATGCGATGAGGTTCGAGTCTCTGTCCGGTCGCCGGGTCAAAGGTGTGAATGCTTTCTACCGTTTCATTGGAAAGTTCAAGACGCACAGGCATGGAAAAATGCAAAGGAAAGACATCGATGACGCCGCCTCGTATACTGTATTCAGCTTGGGCGCTCACCATCTGATGGCGTTGATAACCGAACTCCGACAAACGCTTGGACAAAGAATCAAAATCGATCTGCTTGCCGGAATAGAATTCGAGGGTTTCGAACATCAGTTTTACATTTTAAGCGGAGCAGTGACTCCTAAAAGTTCAAGACCGGATTTGATGACGGTCTGCACGGAAATGGCCATCATCATTCTCGCCTGCATGAGACCGGCATCATCGCCGATCACTCTGTTTTCTGCATAAAAACCATGGAACGCGCCGGCCAGATCCATCAAATATGGCACGATACGGTAAGGCTCGAGCGTCTTTTCAGCTCCGGAAACAGCATCTTCAAATTGAGAAAGCAGTCTCAAAACACGGATCTCCATCGGATTGCCAAGCTTCGAAAGACAGGTGGTATTTTCCCAAGAAATTTTCACACTCTTTTCCTTCGCTTGATTTTTAATGCTTTCCACACGTGCGTGAGCGTATTGGATATAGAAAACAGGGTTTTCAGGTGTTTGGCTTTTTGCCAATTCCAGATCAAAATCAAGATGCGCGTCGAATTTTCTCATCACAAAGAAAAATCTGCCGGCATCTTTGCCCACTTCATCCAAGATCTGTCTGAGCGTCACGAATTCTCCCGCCCGAGTTGACATACGGACTTGTTTGGTGCCTTCAAATAGAGTTACAAGTTGTGCGATCAGCACATGGATCTGCTCCGCCGAATGCCCGAGCGCTACCTGTGACGCTTTGAGCCTTGCAATATAGCCGTGATGATCGGGACCTAAAATATTTATCAGCTCATCATATCCTCTTTTAAATTTATCCTGATGATAAGCAATATCAGGCGTGAAATAAGTGTAAGTTTTGTCGCTTTTGATCAGCACACGGTCCTTGTCATCGCCAAAATCCGTGGAGCGAAACCACAAAGCGCCTTCACCCTCATAGAGCACGCCCTTCTTTTTCAGCTCTTCGATCGTTTTTTCGACTTTACCCGATTTAGCAAGCGCCTCCTGGCTGTAATAACTGTCAAAATTGACGTCGAAATCGGCAAGATCTTTTTTGATGCCTTCCATGATGTCGTCACGAGAGAATTTTGTGCAGATCATTAACTGTTCTTTTTCGGAGAGTTTTACTATTCCAGGTTGTTGTTTTAGCAGTTTTTCAGCAATCTCGACAAGATATTGACCCTGATAAAAATTCTCAGGGAGCTCAGCCGAGACGTTCTTATCGGTGAGCTGCTTTAGCCTCATGACAGTCGATGCTCCGAGTGTGTTGATCTGAACACCCTCATCGTTGTTATAGTACTCCCTTGTCACGTCATGGCCGCAAAATTTGAGGATTCTTGCCAATGAATCGCCCAACGCCGCTTGTCTTCCGTGTGCGACGGTCAGAGGCCCGGTAGGATTCGCGCTGACAAATTCCAACAGTATCTTCTTCTTATGAACACGCGGCTTGCCGTATAAAACGCCTTCGTTATTGATGCGAAGAATCACCGATGCAATCTCTAAATTCGAATAATAAAAATTAATGAACCCCGGCCCTTCTACGGCTATCCGTGAGACCCGTTTACCGAGCGATGAATCCGCGAGCCCCGCTTCCAAGTGCTTCACGATCGATTCAGCCGTTGACCGTGGGGATTTCTTATTTTCTTTAGCGAGTTTAAGCGCAATGGATGTTGTGAGATCGCCGAATTTTTCTTCGCGAGGAACCTCCAAAGAAGCCTCCAGCTCTTCGGGTGAGAATGTCCCACCTAAAGCCTTATTCAAGGCATTTGAAAGAGCCTCAGCGATATCTTTTTTAATAAAAATTACTTTATCGGCCATAGAGAATTATTTAACAAAATTCCTTTTCGGGGCATCACCCCATAGATTTTCCAGCGCATAAAACCGGCGCATCTCATAATGAAACACATGGGCGATCACCTCGCCGTAATCCAGCAGAACCCATGTAGATTCTCCGTAACCTTCTTTGTGCTTCAGGGCCATCCCCTGCTTTTTCATGGTCTCTTCGATGAAATCCACGATCGCGCGCACGCGCACCGTTGAAGGAGCGCTCATCACGACAAAGAAATCGCACAGCGACGACCTGCCGTTCATTTCCATCACCACGATATCCTCGGCTTTTTTTTCATGCGCCGATTCACAGATCAGATCTATTTTTTGATGAGATTTAATTTCAAACCTCCTTATTTATTTTTGCGGTGTTGTTTTAATATCTTTTCGGTGCCTTCGGGAACCAATCCCTTAATATCCTGGCCTAATTTCAAACGCTGTCTTATATCCGATGACGATAAAGGTAGTGCGTTGAACGGCATCCGCAAAGCCGCTTTTGGCAAATTCCTTATCGGATAACCGGGCCTCGTCATCACAACGAACCGGCAAAGCCCAAAGATCTCATCGACCGATCTCCAACGATTGATCGTCTCTAATACGTCCGCGCCTGTCAAAAAATAAAGAGTAGCGGCCTTGCCGTATTTGCGTTTAAAGAACCTTAAGGTATCGACCGTGTATGAGGGGCCCTTTTTCGTGATTTCGCGGATCGAAACAGAAAAACTCGGACGGCATTTTGTCGCGATCTTCAATGCTCTTAATCGAACAGATACTGGGAGCAGGTCTTCTTTTTTCTTCAGAGGATTTTGAGATGACGGGACAAAAATGATCCGGTCAAGATTAAGCTCGGATGCTGCCGCATCCGCCAAATGAATGTGACCGCGATGCACAGGGTTAAAACTTCCGCCGAATATTCCGACCCTCATCAGTTTCTCGTTTGACCGTCCCCTGTTACGATATATTTATAGGAAGTGAGTTCTTCGAGACCCATTGGGCCACGCACATGAAGCTTGTCAGTTGAGATCCCCATTTCGGCTCCCATCCCGAATTCCCCGCCGTCATTGAAACGCGTCGAGGCGTTCACAAACACGCATGCGCTGTCAACGGCGCTCGTAAACTCATCCGCCGCGCTTTTGTTTTCCGTCACGATCGCGTCTGAATGCTGTGAGCCATATTTCCGGATATGACTCACCGCCTCATTCAGATCTTTAACCACTCTGATGGACAGGATCAGGTCCAGATATTCTGAATACCAATCCTGCTTCGTCGCTTTTTTAATCCCCGGGATCGATTTTTTTGTTTCACTGTCGCCGCGCAATTCAACGCCCCTTTCCTTCAACGCCATGCCGATCCTGGGCAGGAACTGTTTCGCAACCGCTCGATGCACCAAAAGAGTTTCCATTGCGTTACAAACACTTGGATTCTGGACTTTTGCGTTCAAAACGATCGCTAAAGATTTCTCCAATTCAGCGTCTTTATCTATAAATACATGGCAAACGCCTTTGTAATGTTTGATCACAGGGATCTTCGAGATTTTCGCCACTTGGCGTATCAGACCTTCGCCGCCTCTTGGTATCACAAGATCGATCAACTCATTAAGACTCAAAAGTTCTTTTACAGCAGCCCGCCCCCCTGAGGAAACTAATTGAAATGCGCCTTGAGGAATACCTTGCCCAACAGCAGCTTGATTTAGAACTTTAAATAACGCCTGATTCGAATGTGCGGCCTCGCTGCCGCCTTTCAAGATCACGCTATTGCCTGACTTCAGACAGAGCGCCATGCAATCAACGGTCACATTCGGCCGTGATTCGTAGATGATCAGGATAACGCCTATCGGCACGCCTACTTTTTTTATCACAAGGCCGTTCGGCCGGACAGCTGTTGAAATAACACGGCCTACCGGATCAGGCAGTTTTGAGATCGATTCTAGAGAATCCGACATTTTCTTAAGCTTGGATTCATCCAAAGTCAGACGATTTATAAGGCTCGACGAAAAACCACCGTCTTTGGCAACTTTGACATCTTTTGCGTTCTCCTTGAGGATAAGATCCTGATGCTTAAGCAGCGTCTGGGCCATTGCGCAAAGCGCGTCGTTCTTTTTCTGCGTAGAAAGTTGAGATAAAGGAATGCTTGCTTCTTTTGCGTGAAGTGCAATATTTTTTACGGAACTTGAGCTCATTAATTTTTCCCGTTTTTAATGTGTTTCAAAAAATGCCTGAGCCAATCCTGTTTTGAGTGACCCCTTTTAAGGTCAGGGAGAAACAGAGTACCAATATCTTCTCCGTTAAATATCCGTGAAAGCACCATTTTCTGCCGGCCGTCCGCTAAAAATACCGGTATCCCTGAGGTCACGCTCATGTGGATCGCGCCCAACTTAGACCGCATGCCGCCTACCGTGTAGGGATTTCTATTATCCTTCGCATGGGAAAAAATAGACTGACTCATTTTTTCCACGATCTTGATGCGGTTTTCAGGAACATGCGGATCACTAGTAAATAGCCCGTTAGTATCCGACAAGATCACTTGGACATCGGCTTCAACAAGGATAGCCAATAAACTGGAAAGCCGGTCATTATCGCCGAAACGGATTTCGTCTGTGGCTACGGTATCATTTTCATTAATAACGGGCACTAAACCCCATTTCTGTATTTCTTTCAAAGTACGTTTCGCGTTCAAAAAGCGTTTTTTTTCGGCAAGATCATCCCACGTCAAAAGGATCTGCGCTGTCGAAAAACCTCTTTTCGAAAAAGCTTCTTCATAACACTGCATCAGATACCGCTGCCCCACAGCTGCAGCGCCTTGAAGCCCTTCCATGGTTTTGGGACGGTTTTTAAATTTCAATATCGTCATCCCTCCGCCGATAGCCCCTGAACTGACGATTGAAACGCGAATGCCTCTTTTTAAGAACGCGGCGATCTGGTTCGTTAATCTGTCAATAATGCTGCGGTCGAATCGGCCGTTTTTCGTCAAAACCGATGTGCCTATTTTGACAACCATGCTCCGAATATCTTTTGTGAATTGCTGCCTCATCTTACGTTCCTTAGACGATTTAACAAAGCGTCTATACCTTCACCCGTCACCGCGGAAATGGGGAATATTTCTTTTTTCACTTTGCGCTTGAACTTTTTTAAATTTTCTTTCGCTTCCGGAATATCCATTTTGTTGGCCGCGATCAAATGTTCTTTTTCCATGAGAGTCCGAGAATACATTGAAAGCTCCTGATTCAATTTTTGATAATCCGAAAGCGGATCGCGCCCATCAACCGCGGCGAAATCAATAATGTGAAGCAGTGCGCGCGTCCGTTCCACGTGCTTCAAAAACTCGATCCCCATTCCACGCCCTTGATGCGCGCCTTCAATGATGCCCGGAATATCCGCGACAACTTTGGTATCGCCATCGCTGAATTTTACCACACCCAAGATAGGATTTTTAGTGGTAAAAGGATATGCCGCGATCTTTGATTTCGCATTGGAAACACGCGAGATCAGCGTGGATTTGCCAGCGTTAGGAAACCCGACGAGGCCAATATCGGCGATCAGTTTTAATTTAAGGAGGATCTCTTTTTCTTCACCAGGATCTCCGGGGGTGGCGTCGTTTTTTTTGTCATTACCGCGGCCGCCGGCACCGCCTTTACAAACAACAACATGAGCGCCGACCTGATCAAGGTCTTTTAAAAATTCGCCCGTACGGCTATCAAACACCTCCGTACCCGGCGGGACACCAAGCACCAGATCATTACCGCAATATCCTGTCTTATTATTGCTGGAGCCGTTTCCGCCGTGTTCGGCCACATAATGGCGGTTTAATTGGAAATCAAGCAGTGTTTGGATATTTTGCCTTGCCTCAATAATCACGGAACCGCCTTTGCCCCCGTCCCCTCCGGTGGGCCTGAAATGACGCGGACGGCTGCGATCCAAGCTTTGGCAGCCTTTTCCACCTCGTCCGGCGATGCACTCAATAACAGCTTCGTCAACAAACATGGATAAGATTAAAAAATCTGAGAAATGTTTTCATATAAAAATATCTTACACCAATGGAAATAAAATTGATCTCTTGAACGATCTTTCAAGATCAAAGTAGCCAAACAGAGTTATTTCTTTGGGGGGATAATATTAACGCGGTAGGATGGGTTGAACTCGACGATACCATCCCTGAGAGCGAACAATGTAAAATCACGGCCCTGGCCGACAAAAAGCCCTGGTTCAAATTGGGAACCCTTTTGGCGCACGATGATGCTTCCGGCAGTCACTACTTGACCTGCAAAACGCTTGACGCCTAAACGCTGTGAATTAGAGTCACGCCCGTTTTTTGAACTACCCAGACCTTTTTTATGTGCCATGATGAATACTCTTGATCTTTACTTTTAGATACTGTTGGCGATGCCCGATCTTCGTTGCTGATTTTTCACGACGGATGTATTTGAAGGAAATCACTTTAGGCGCTTTCACTTCCTTTAGAAGCTCCGCCTCGCAATAAGCGCCCTTGAGATAAGGATTGCCTACTTCAACAGAGCCGTCTTTAGAGCAAAGTAGGACCTTATCCAGCTTGATAGACTTGGACTTTCCATGATCCATCCGCTCGATCTCCAACTCATCGCCGGCCTTGACCTTATATTGTTTTCCACCCGTTTGAATGATAGCGAACATAAGGGTAAGAAGCTACCATAGCTTTTTTCGCTTGTCAAGGACTCTCTTGATACGGATCTCCTCCACATGAAGGTGCGTATCTCCAACCAGACTAACACGGTTCTGGGTCTGGCTTTCGATCGGTCGTATAAGCTTTCGGTTATCACGGTTCAACACCTCAATAACATCGGGAGAGGCCGTCAATTCAACTTGTTCTCTCTTTAAAGGTTTGAGGAACTGCGATAATTTCTGAAGCGCTTCGGCAGTCACCGTTTCTTTCGACTTGACGATACCTTTCCCTTGGCAATAAGGGCATTGCTGGGTAGACGCGCTTTCGAGACTTTTTCTCATGCGCTGTCTGGTCATCTCAACCAAGCCAAGCTGAGAAAGATTCAAAACACTTGTTTTTGCGCGGTCTCGCCTTAGCGCTTCTTCTAATATCCTCAAAACCGTCCGGCGATGATCATGTGTTTCCATGTCAATGAAATCAATGATGATGATCCCGCCTAGATCGCGCAAACGGATCTGCTTGGCGATCTCGCGAGCCGCATCGCAATTAGTCCTGAATGCAGTTTCCTCTAGATTTCTTGTGCCAGTGAATTTTCCCGTATTCACATCGATCGCGACAAGCGCTTCGGTCTGTTCAATAACAATATGACCGCCGCTTTTTAGACTCGCCTTCGGCTCATAAATACGTTCTATTTCCTTTTGAATGCCGTGCGCTACAAAAAGCGGAGCTTCGCCATTGTAAAAGGTCAGCTTATTGCGAAGATTCGGTACCGCTGCCCGCATAAAACGATCTACACGCTTGACCTCATCCCGGTCATTGACAATAATGCGGTCGAAATTCTCCGTAAGCACGTCGCGTACCATTCGAAGCACCAAACCATATTCTTCATGCACGATCGACGGCGCCTTGCGCATCGCGCAGCGCCGTTGGATCAGTTTCCACTGATGCACCAAGAAGCGGATATCTCTTTCAAGCACCTTGGGATCGCATCCCGCAGCTGCCGTTCGGACAATCAACCCCGATTCTTTAGGCAAAGCAACACCTTTGATAATCTGACGGATACGCTCACGTTCCTTTCTGTCATCTATCCTTTTTGATATACCGACATGCGGATGGAACGGCATAAAAACAACGAATCTACCCGCCAAAGATATTTGGCAGGTGAGTCTGGCGCCTTTTGTGCCGAAAGGCTCTTTCACAACCTGGACCAAAACCTCCTGATCTTTTTTTAAGACATCCTGTATCTGAGCCATCGGTTCATGTTTATCGCGCCGGCCGCCATGATGATGGGATGAGCGGTGATCATGCCTTTCAGGCTTTTCAGGTTTTTCGGGCTTTTCGGGTTTATCTCCATTTTCAATAAACACCGCCTCTTCGACATCAATGCCCCCTTGACCCACCACATCGCTCACATAAAGAAAACCATTCTTTTCCAGACCAAGATCGATAAAAGCAGCGCCTATTCCCGGAACGATCGAGCTCACCTTACCTTTGAATATCGACCCTACCAATTGCCGGTCGCTGAGCCGCTCCACATAATACTCTTCTAAATGACCATCTTCAGTGATCGCCACTTTCTTTTCATGAAATTCCACTGAAACCAATATCTCTTTTTTCATCATATCCTCACAAAAAAATAACACGAGCCGTATTTTGCCTCCCTTTTTAGGCAAATTCAACTCGTGTTTATTGATCTTAAATACAAATAATAGCGCGCAGCAAGTTCATCGCGCTAATACCGATCAAAGCTTGGTCGCGTGACCTCTGGACCAATCGGTACTTTCAGAAACAATATTCACCGTCATAAAGAATAAAAGATCCGTCTTTTGCACCGTCTTGTCTTTATGACCAAAAACTTTATCTAAAAGCGGGAGATCGCCCAAAATGGGCACTTTCGTTTTTGAATCCACTACGTTCTCTTTGATCAATCCTCCAATTGCAATAGTTTCTCCATTCTTGATGCGAACTTGAGTATTCGCACTTCTGGTTGCGTAATGTGGCGCCTTGATATCCGCTGTCAGCGTATCATAACCTAAAAGAGAGGTTATTTCTGGCATAACGGACACAACGATCTCGTTCTGATCGTTGATATGAGGCGTCACACTCAGCCTGATTCCAAGTTCTTTGTCCTTGTATCCTGTTATTTCCATATGTCCTGTCTGCTGATTCCTTTCAAAAGTCGGTATCGCGATCACCTCTCCTACCAGCACCTTAGCTTCTTGGTTATTCAGCGTCGTGATATGAGGCTCGGAAAGAATCTTGGCATCTGATCGGTTTTGGATCATTTGCAACAAAGCTTGAAATTGGCTGAAATCAATGGTCCCGAATTTAAAATCCGCTTTGTCGGCAACAGGAAAATTCGAAATGCTGCCAGGAGCCTTAACAGGAAAATCGCTCGTTACGGTTTCATGCAGAACGCCAGCCGAATCGGCTGTGAATGAATCCGTAGGTGCGCGGCCTTCAGGCAGAAATCTGGAAAAGTAAGTAGATTGTCTGGCTGGAAAAGGGGCTGTTGTTGGCCTTTGAGAACCCGCAACGCTTGCCTGAACATTCCATTTGATCCCCAACTGCTCAGAACTGCCAAGCGTCGTCTCGATAACTTTCGCTTCGATAACCACTTGCGGGGTCATTTTATCCAAACGTTCGATAACTTTTTTGACTTGCTGCAGCGAAGTCGGCATGTCGGTCACAATGATCGTATTGGATCTTACATCCGAACGGACTTTACCGCGCTCGCTCAAAACATCTTTCAATGACTTCTCAACATCACTCGCCTGAGAATAGTTGAGAACAAACACTTCTGTTGATAGTTCCTCCTTTTTTAGGTTTTCGATCGTGGTAACACGTATAATGTCACCGTCGCGATCATATGCATAGCCGTAAGTCTTCAACACCACATCCAAAGCCTTTTCCCACGGCACATCCACAAGTCTTATGGTCACGATCCCGGTGACATCTTTTCCGGCAACGATGTTGACACCCGACTTGTAGGATAAAATCCGCAGCACATTCTGAATATCCGCATCCTTGAAATCGATCGTTACATTGCCCGGAGAAGACGAAACGGATGCCGCTGGAGCGCTGTTCTCCGAACTCGAAACCTGGGTCTGCGCAGCACTGATTGATCCTTGAGAATTTACAGCGGATTTATTCGAATCCTGGGATTGTGTCGGCATCTCAGTATGAGAACTCGTAGATGCTGTTATTGCCGGAGAGCTGACGGATGCCGGTTTTTCATCTTTCGGATCATCATCGGCAAACACATTGACAACCAAAACTTGATGCAGGAAAAATATCTGGGCAAAAAGAAATATACAAAACCAAAACAGAGATTTTCGATTATTTGTTTGCATTTTTTTTATTGGCTGAATCATCCTGATATATGGGTTTAAAAGCCTCTGCGCCATTCACCTGAAATCTTGCTCCTTCAGGCTTGATCTGCAACACCTTGACAGGCCCCAATTCTTCGCCTTCTTTTAATATAACGCCGTTCACGATCACGATCGAGCCGTGTGACGGATCATAAACCACGCCCTCGACCGACAAATCTTCAGGATTTTCCACGCTCAAAATACCTGATGACGCTGACTTCATGGTCGTCGTCACCAACGGGATGAACGGATCCCGCTTACCGTGAGCATCATACATCTTTTGCTCATCAGCACTTACAACTGCATTTACAAGAAGAATCATACCAAAACAAACTGAAAGATTCCACAAAAACAATCGAAATCGGCCGCGATTCTTCACACAACACCTTCCTTGCGATATACTTCTATATCCAGTTCGAAGTTGTGTTTGCGGTCTTCTGACGTATTATGAGAGATCTTCATATCGGTTACTTTGATAAAAGTCGGGTTATTTTCCAGTAAAGACAAAAATTTTCCGAACTCATGCGTTCCGCCGATGGCGCTCATGCGGATAGGCACGCTGGCATAAAGCTCTGCGGCGGCTTTCTTCGAACTCTTTTGGGGTTTTTCGATAGGCTCAAGCGAAATCACTTTCACGCCTGAATCAAAAGCTAGCTTCGATAAATTTTCAAGAAATGTGGGCATTTCATTGGGGGCAATAAACCGTTTTTCCGAAATTTCCAGATTGCTCTTTGCCTGATTCCAGTTCTTCTCAATAAATTTTTTATTCTTTTGATCATTATGTAGCATCTTATATTCCGCTTCCAACGGCTCTGATTCCGTGTTGATATGCATATAGGTCTTTATCACCGGATTGATCAGGATCCAATAATCAAAAAAGATAATCCCTATCAATCCGAGCGCAATGATCAGCTGTTTTTCCCGAGGGTTCCTTTCATTTATGAATTTATTAAGCAGTGCGAGCCATAATTTAAGCTTGTCTTCGATGCTCTTACTGAAATCCTTAAACGATGCGGCCATGATCTTCAGAATTTCCCTTTTTTGGAGTTGCAGACGATCCTAAAATTATAGACGTCAACGTCCTTGATCCTGGTCTGATTGAACGTAGAAAGCTCGATCTCGTCGAACATTTCGTCGAACATCGGATTTGATTTTAGCTCTTTGATGAATTTGCCCGCTAAGGCCGTCTCTTCACCTTTTCCAACAACGCTGCCTTCCAGTAATAAATGATGCACTTTACTTTCGCGGTCGACAGAAAAATTTCTTAGCCAAACGCCTTTGGTCGCGGAATCAGACAAAGCATTCAAAAGCATCGACCAGTAAAAAGACCTTTTGGCGCATAAATCCCCTTTCTCTGTTTTCTTTTTGATCGATGCGGTTTCCGCTTTTTGCGCAAGGATCTCCTTATTGGTTTCCCGCAACTTAACCACTTCAGCCTTCACCCAGGTGTAGTGAGTTTTCAGGTAAAATGCGCCGACTGTCGCCAATAATTGAATCCCAAAAAAACCTATCACGAACATAATCGCGCCGCGTTTGACAGGAAGTTCAGCGAAAGGATTGACGCGCTCTTCTTTTTTTCTCAGCTCTTCAGGCAGAAGGTTGATCTCGATCATCTTGAAGCTCGAGCCCCTCTTAACGTCATCCCAAATGCCACATTGAACTCGGAAGCATGTTCTTCGAGAAATTTGTGGTCAACGTCCTTGAATATCTCCATTTTCTTGGTGTTGTCCCATGGCGATACGGGTTTGCCGAGTGCTTCTGATAAAACTTTGTCAGCCTCATGAGAAGCTCCGCCGCCACCGCTCAGCCACAGAGAAGGTATCGATTCTCCGATCTCGCCTTCGCAAAAATCAAGAGAGGTTTTCAGTTCTTCGATAAGGACTTCGAACGCTTTCTGTGTCGCGGTTTTTAAATCTGCAAGCACCTCTGGTTCTCGGCTCAGCTTAAGCGTCTCCGCTTCGGATATACCGATAGATTTCAATTCGGCCAAAACGTTCGTCACGCTCACACCGCCAAAAGGTATTTCCCGCACAAAAAAAGGGAATTTATCACGCATAACAACAAAAGAAGTTGTCTGATGTCCAATGTCCAACAAACCATAAACTTTGTTTTCTGCGGCCATGCTCAAAGCCTCAAAGGCATTCGCCACGCAAAATACATCTAGATCAATAATCTCGGGCTGAACATTCGCCTGCATCAACATATCCAATCGTTCCTGTATAAAGTCTCTCTTTGCCGCAACAAGCAGAACATTCATCATGGTCTGATTGGGAACTTGATCCAAGATCTGAAAATCCAACACACATTCGTCTATCGAAAACGGTAAATGGTTTTCAGCCTCAAAGCGAATAGCGCCTTTAAGATCTGAATGAGTCATGATCGGTAAAGTAATACGGCGAATAACAACGGAGGGTCCGGAAATAGAAATTCTCACGCTTTTTGGCATTGCAGGATAGACTTCAAGAAATTTTTTAAGGATATCCGACTGAGAAGTTCCCGGGGTGATCGGCAAGAGAGTTGCTCGTTTAAGCTTGATGGTCCCCTTGCCATAGGTGATTTCAACACACTTAATGGAGTGGGTTCCGATATCGATTCCAATCGAAGAAATAAACTTTGATTTGAACAAGTGGTTCCTTAGATAAGTTTAATCGAAATTTATCAAAAGTTGCTAATATTGGGCAGATTATATCTTAAAAAATCAATCTTGTCAAAAAGATGCTCAATGAGCCAGTACCGTTTTAGTTTTCGAAAGTGCTATGCCGTCCTTCGCCCTGTCTATTTCCTTCTTTAACAAGGGTTGTTTAGACATTTGTTTATCGAATAAGTCCTTATTTTTCTTTAAATACTCCTCCGCGTTTGTCCATTTTTTTTGCAAAACATAGGACATTAATACGTAACTTTGGATGCTATTCTCAAAACCAAAATATCTTGTGTTGGTCATATGGGATAGCTCATCCGGACTGATCTTCCCCAACATCATGCGCGCAATATCGCTATACCAAAATAGTTTGGAGTGTTTCTCGGCGATCTCCGTCAGATAAGATCTTGCCTGATCGTCCCACCCCTCGCGGTAGGCCAAACGGATCGCGCCCATCAACATGGTCGCCTGTTCCCATTCATTTTTCTTGGTCTGAGCCAAACCTTCTTCACTCCATTTTTTTGCGGCAACGATATTCCCCAACAATTCATTTGCCGCCAAGAGGTTCACATAAACGGAAGAATATTCGGGTACAATCTTTTGGACCTTTTCCAACGTATCGATCACTTCTCTGTACCGGCCCATACGCATCAGAATGAAACAAGAATTGATCCTGTAAATTTGATTCTCGTTATTGTATTTGAAAGCACGGTCAAAATGATTCAGCGATTCCTGAAGATTGCCTTTCTGAAGATAATAGAGTCCCAGTAAATTCTGAGTCACATCCGAATTTGGTTCGATAGCAGCCGCTGTCCTCAAAAAAACCGCCGCCTTCTTCAGTTCCCCGCCTTCCAATGCCATTCTCCCGAGATTTTGGTATCCAAAATGAGCGTACCGTGCCCCGCTTTTTGACAGATATTCGAAATACGCTTCGGTGTCGTTGTAAATCTTGTTTCTTTCCCATGTGCGATAACAAAAAAATGAAAAAAGCGAAACATAGCAGACCGCAAAAACAAGAAAAGCCGTCCTGGAACCCGAATGCCTAAGGCTCTTGAAAAAACTACCCAACAATATTGTCAATCCGATAGCCGGCATATAAAGGTAATGTTCAGCCCATTCTGGATAAAAATGCACAATCTGCAAGTAAGGCAAAAAACTGGCTAAAAAAATCCCCATGCCGAAAAAAGCGGCGCCCCGCCTCCGAGCTGCCAAAACAAGACCGACAAGCATGAGACACACGATAAATAACGAAAGAAAAACTTGTGGCTCTTTGAAGCTTTTTGCAAATCGCACGGCAAGGCTGAATGTATAAACTTCAGGCAATAGAAGGGTCTGCAAATAGCTCAGGAAAGGATGACCCATGGAAAAAAATCTCAAAAGCGCTTCTTTCGAATCGTTGGATGAGGGGCCTAGGGGCACGGGACAAATATATTTTCTAAAAAGCAGAAATAACAAAGTTATCAAAACGGATGGGAGCAATTTTTTGAACGTCTTCCCAGATTTATCTTTTATAAAACCAAACTCCAATAAAGAAAGATAAACCGGTATAAGGATCGCGCTTTCCTTGGCCAAGAGAGCTAAGGCATGCGTTATCAAAGCCAATACGATTTGGGATCGCCAATACAAATAAATGGTCATCAATATCAACAGAGCCCCTAATACATCTCCACGGCTAGCGATATAAGTAACCGCTTCCGTATGGATCGGGTGCACCGCAAATAAAAGAACTGACAAAAAAGCCGCAAATATATCGTTGATCATCATGGACAGCAGCTTAAACAAAAGCAGGCATACACCGCATTGAAGCAACGTGTTCGTGATGTTGTAACCAAGCGGATTTACGTTCCAAAAATGAAAATCCAGAGCAAATGTAAGGGTCGTTAAAGGCCGGTAATATTGGGTCCAGGATATTTGGGGCAATCCTTCGTAAAAATAGGGTTGTTTAAAAATTTCCGCAAATTGCGACAAATCGCGGATCAACGGATTTTTAACTATGATACTTTCCTCGTCAAAAAAGAAATTGTGGCCAAACGCAACGCTATATAATAAAAAGATCACTACACAGATAAAAAAACTACCTGTCAAATAAGGGTGGTTCAAACGAATAAAAGATGAGCTCGTGGATCTCGTAGAATGATTGTTGAGGGGCATCAATGGTTTTTATTT
>CAZXLF010000001.1:247236-341594 GCA_964642015.1 uncultured Planctomycetia bacterium | reverse complement strand
ATCGTATGCGACAGTGTCGCCGACAAACTGCACACAGGAGCAACGCTGACCGCGTTGACAGTGTATGAGCCGTTAGCCGGACATGCAGGCATCGCATTCGCTTTCAGATATGCCGTAATTTCAGCTGACGTCAGCACGGATGTTTCCGCATAACCATTTTCCAATGCGGATTGATCTTTCGCTGCTGAGATCAACCTTAGATTATTGATACAAGCGTTCCGGCGGGCAGTGGTTCTCGCCTGAACGAAGTTCGGAACCGCGATCGCGGCTAAGAGACCGATGATCGCGACAACGATCATGATTTCTACAAGAGTAAAACCCTTGCTGTTCTTGGTTAGCTTCATAGGAATGCTCCTCATTTTTTCCGGACAAAATCCGGGTACTCGTGAATTTTTACCTGACAAACAGTAGTTCGTTAAGAGGAAGCGCTCGGTATGGTATTTATGATGGCGTTTTATTCTTTTCCTCAAAACCTATAATAATTTAACTACCTATTATCAGATTTCTTCTTAGTTAATCAAAGTATAACATAAGCATAGGTGCTTGTCAAATAGCCTCTAGTTCGTCGCCAGGCTGGATAGTTTAAATATAGGCAGGAACATACAAATGACTATGGTTCCAATAACTATACCTAAAAAGGCTATGACTAATGGCTCAATAAGGCTGGTGATACCGGAAACTGCCGCATCAACCTGATCGTCGTAGAAGTCGGCTATTTTGGAAAGCATCTTTTCCAGCTCACCTGTTTGCTCTCCAACAGATATCATGCGTGTCACTAGCGGCGGAAATACCTTGCTTTCCATTAAGGGGTTGGTAATATTTTCTCCTTCCCGTATACTAGTCCTAACCTTTTCGACAGCATCTTCAATTACACGATTACCCGCTGTCTTACCTACAATTTCAAGGGCTGTTAATATCGGCACACCGCTTTTTACCAATGTTGAAAGCGTTCGCGAAAATTTACTCACAGCCACTTTTTTAAATATCACGCCGAATACCGGCATATTCAGTTTGAAACGATCGAACATTAGCGCACCTTGATTGGTCTTGATAAATCGCACCAATAGAAAAATGCCTATACTGATCCCGCCGACCCACAGGATAAAGAAATTGATCAGAAAATGACTAATGGATACAAGGATCAAAGTGGGGAGCGGGAGCTTGCCGCCAAAATCAGAAAAAATCGATTCAAAAACAGGGACCACCTTGATCATCAAAACAAGCGTGATCAAAATCGCCATGATACTGACAACGATCGGATACGTCATGGCGGATTTGACCTTTCTGACCAAGGAATCCGTCTTTTCAAGATACAAAGCCAACCGTTCCATGATATCGTCAAGCGCACCGCTGGATTCTCCCGCTTTGACCATATTGACAAAAAGTGCTGAAAAAGCCTTGGGATGTTTGGATAGCGCCTCGTAAAAAGTAGTGCCTGTCGAAACTTGTTTTTTGACATCGCCAATGACGGCCCTAAAATTGCCATCTTCGGTTTGTTCAGTCAAGATCTCAAGACCCTGTACTAAAGGAATACCGCTATCGATCATCGTAGCCAATTGTCTCGAAAAAAGCACAAGCTCCGAAAGTTTTATTTTGGCCCCTTTAAAAGTGCCGGCCTTTTTCGCGTTTTTGCTTTGTTCCTGCTTTACAGAAACAATGATCAACTCACGTTTTCTTAACAAATTGATCAGCGACCGTTCATCCGGTGCCTCTTCTACGCCGGTGACCTCGCGACCCGTCTTATCCTTTGCTGCGTATCGGTAGTTAGGCATCTTATTCGTCCTCAGCGGTCACGCGGATCACTTCGTCAAGCGTCGTATCTCCGCGGCAGAATTTTTTCAAAGCATCATCTCTCAATGTGGACATATGAGCATTCTTCGTCGCATATTCCTTAATCTCGAACGAAGACGCCTTTTTGACCACTAAATCCCTGATTCTATCATCAATAACCAAGGTTTCCAAAATGCCCATCCGCCCGTAGTAGCCGGTATTATTGCATTTTTGGCATCCCTTACCTTTTAAAAAGGTTCGCTCTGATGCATTAGGCACCAATTTTCCAAGATTCACATTCATCCGCTCAAAAACCTCTTTGGGAATATCGATTTGCTCTTTGCAATTAGGGCAAACGCGCCTGCAAAGCCGTTGCGCGGCTACTAAAACAACGCTTGACGCGATCAAAAACGGCTCGATACCCATATCGATCAATCGGGTCATTGCTCCCGCTGCGTCGTTCGTGTGCAGTGTGCTTAGCACCATCTGCCCTGTAAGTGATGCTTTGATAGCGATATCGGCTGTTTCAGAATCTCTTATTTCTCCGATCATGACGACATCGGGGCTTTGTCTCAGAATCGCCCGTAATCCACTGGCAAAATCCATGCCGACTTCGGGCTTCGTCTGGATCTGCGTGATCCCTTTGACCTGGTACTCGATCGGATCTTCGATCGTGATGATGTTTTTTTCAGGGGTATTCAATTGATTCAAGATCGAATATAAGGTCGTTGATTTTCCGCTTCCCGTAGGCCCTGTGATCAGAATCATACCGAAAGGTTTAACGATCGCCGATTTGAAAGCATCCAACGTTTCTGGCAAAAAACCAAGGTGATCTAATCCTACCGTTAGCGCGCTTTTATCTAAGATACGCATGACTACTTTATTGCCGAAATGCACCGGAAGAATAGATACACGCAGGTCAACCTCTTTTTCTTTAAGTTTTATCTTGAACCTCCCATCCTGCGGAATGCGGTTCTCGGTAATATCCATACGCGACATGATCTTAATACGCGTAAGAAGCGCGTTCTGATTTTTTTTAATCACAGAAGTAGCTTCTTCCAGATTTCCATCGATCCGATAACGAACCCGCACAGTATTTTCAAATGGTTCAATATGAATGTCGCTCGCCCTTCTGTTTAGCGCTTCGTTTAAGATGCCGTCTAACAATTTAACAATCGGCGCTGCAGCCGGATCGCCTATCAAATAAGCCGCGTCTAGATCATCTTCGCGTTTCGCGCCGCCGGACAAAGCAGCAGCTGTTTTCAGGGCAGCATTAGGATCCTTTGCTGGCGCTTTGTATAACCTATCCAAGGCATCCATAATATCTTTTTCATCCGCGATCACGCATTCCAGTTGTTTTTTCTTGAACAGCACCTGGTCGTCTATTGCAAGAATATTGAACGGATCCGACATGGCCAACGTTAATGTTTCGCCGCTCTGAGCAATGGGTATGATCTGGTATTTTCTGGCTTGTTTTTCCGGGATCGTTTTGGCAATAAAAGGATTGATCTTATTCTCAGCTAAATTATATAAGGGGATCTTGAGCTCCACGTTCAATAAGGAAAGGATTTCCTTTTCGGTCAAAAAACCCATACGGACAAAAACATCCCTCAACCTTCCTTTTTCCTCTTTGGCATACATCGTCAAAGCGTTCTGAACATCCGCTTCAGTAATGCGCTTAGTGTCTTTTAATACATCTTTGATCTTTTGGCTTAAATTCTTCATTTGTCGTAATCCTGGTCCCTGATCGTAACGCGCATGACCTCTTCAGGCGTTGTCGTCCCGTTCAATATCTTGGCAATACCATTCTCTCTGAGAGTTTTCATCCCTTCTTTGCGCGCCACGGCTTTAATTTCGTATTCCTGAGCGCCTTTCAAGACCATTGCCTTTATCTGCGGTGTCATTGTCATGGCTTCTAAAAGAACTGCACGGCCGGAATAACCGCTTTTCTTACACGCTTCGCAACCCTTTGCTCGATAGAATAAAGGTTTTTGGGATTTAAGCATTTTCTCCGTAATACCTATTTGATTTAGGAGTTCTTTGCCGGGTTCATAACTTTCTTTGCATTGCAGACAGATCTTTCGAACCAATCTTTGCGAGCCCGCCAAAAGCAAACTCGAAGTCACCATGAATGGCTCGATCCCCATATTCAGCAGACGAGTGATCGCGCCAGGCGCCGTCGTTGAATGCAACGTGCTTAAGACCAAGTGGCCTGTAAGAGCCGCTTTGATCGCAATATCGCCGGTCTCAGCATCACGCATCTCACCGACCATCACAATATCCGGATCCTGTCTCAAGATGGATCGCAGAGCGGCAGCAAAAGTAAGCTTGATTTCAGGACGGATCGAAACCTGATTGATACCCTCGATCTGAAATTCGACCGGGTCTTCAACGGTGACGATATTTTTCTCTGGACGGTCAATAAGTTTTAGAACCGCATAAAGCGTGGTGGTCTTTCCTGACCCCGTCGGTCCACAAATAATGATCATTCCATGGGGATGGATCGACGCTTTTTTCAGATCTTCAAGAGGTTCGGGTTCAAAACCCAGTTTGTTGATGTCCAAAACATTCTGCGTTTTGTCTAGCACACGCAACACGATCTTCTCTCCAAAATAGCTCGGCAACACCGATACACGAAAATCGACTTCTTTATCGTTGGCCTTGATCTTGAACCGGCCATCCTGAGGTATACGGTGTTCGGCAATGTCAAGATTCGACATCACTTTTATTCTGGATATGACGCCCAGATGCATTTCCCGAGTCGAATTGATACCTTCCTGTAACATTCCATCCACACGGTACCGCACTCTAAAAGTTTTCTCTTCCGGCTCGATAAACACGTCACTGGACCTTAGACGCAAAGATTCGGACAAAATGGAATTCGTCAGTTTCACAACTGGTTCATTTTCGACCAAACTCAAAGCATCGTCGCCAAGGGTCTGCTGCGCGCCGGACGCTGGACTGATCTGAGTAGAAAGTCCTGCTGTGGCAGGCACCGTCTTGCCAGCCACGCCTTTCGCGGCATCCGACGCTTTTTCTCCGTAATAAAATTCAATCGTGTCCTTAATATCCTTTTCACTGGCAATTAAAGGTCGGATCTCCATGCCCGTCATTCGACGGAGATCATCTTGAGCGTTTATATTCAACGGATCGACCATGGCAACCGTAAGCGTTTTGCCGAAAATAGAAACGGGCATCACCAAGTAAAGCAGAGCCATCTTTTTAGGAACGACTTTAGTAATATCGGAAGGGATCTTATAACGCGAGAGATGGATGGCGGGGATGCCTAGATCGACACTTGTAACCTCAAGCAGATTGTCGCGAGAGACATATCCCAATCGGATCAATATATCCGCAAGATTCTCTTTTTTTTCTCTCTGGATTTTTAACGCCTCATCCAGCTTGTCTTGGGTGATAATATTATTTTCAACGAGAAGCGGTCCAAGACGATCTTTTATGCTAGCAGGCATCGTTCTTTACTTTCTCTGGTTGACTACGGTGTATAACACCGTTTGATCGCATTGTTGATATCTGTGCTTGTGGACACGAAAAGCTGTATCTTAAAATGTGATATCATTTCAATATCTTCCACGGCCTGTTCATTAAGCGGGTTCGACATAGCAACTGTAAGCACATTGCCGACCCGGTCAACGGCTACAAGGCCATATTGCTTCGCGACATTTTCTGGAATGATCTTTGCCACCTCTTTGTCTATCTCATAACCTCCCAATGGAAGAAATGGAAACCCATATTGAGCCGTCAGCGCTTGAGCGATAGCTTCTTCTGTGGTAAAACCCAAGCTCACGAGAATTTGTCCTATCAATCCCCCTTTTTCCGATTGAACTTTCAGCGCCTGCTCAAGATTTTGGGTCGTGATCAGTTTTGCATCTATCAGGATCTGGCCTAGCTGTTTCTGGATTATTTTTCTCATGCTTTCCCAAGGTCTTAATCATCAAAACTTATTTACCTGCCAGCAATCTCTCCAACTCAGGCACATCGGAAGATCGGCTAATAGCAGATTCCCGAGTGACCTTATTGGTTTTAACCAGCTCGGCAAGACTCATGTTCAGAGTCCTCATACCTTCTTTTTGGCCCATTTGGATCGAAGAATAGATCTGATGCGATTTAGATTCTCTGATCAGATTCCTTATCGCTTGATTAGCCAACATGATTTCTGAAGCTAAGGCCAAACCGCCTCCGACCCTGGGAAGCAGTTGTTGACAGATCACCGCCTGAAGGACGAAAGAGAACTGAACACGTACCTGCTGCTGCTGGTGAGCGGGAAAAACGTCGATGATACGGTTCACCGATTGAACCGCATCCGGTGTATGCAGCGTTGCAAAAACTAAATGTCCCGTTTCAGCCACCGTTAAGGCGATCTCAATGGTCTCAAGGTCTCGCATTTCTCCGATCAATATCACGTCCGGATCCTGACGCAACACATGTTTCAGAGCCTCGTTAAACGAATGGCTGTCCGAACCGACTTCTCTTTGGTGAATGATCGATTGTTTGTTTTTGAATACAAATTCTATCGGATCCTCTATCGTTACAATATGACAGTTCTGATTTTTATTGATATGATCAACCATGGCCGCAAGCGTGGTCGTTTTACCGCTTCCGGTGGCGCCGGTCACCAGGACCAAACCACTGGGTTTGGAAGTCAAATTCTCAGCCACCATCGCAGGAAAACCTATCTGATCGAATTCCATCGGATCAAAAGGTAAAGCGCGGATTGCGCAGCCGATGTTGTTTTTATGATAAAAAAGATTGGCCCTGAATCTGCCCAGATTTTGGACGCCGAACGAATAATCCAGTTCTCTTTCTTTTTCGAAAATCTTAAAACGTTCTTCGGACAAATGCTCTCTCAATAATTTGTTCATTTGATCGTGGCTCAACAGAGCGTCAGAAACCGGTTGCAGATCTCCGTCCACTCTGATCATTGGGCACATGCCCGATGAAATATGAAGATCCGATGCCTTTTTAGACACAACGTATTGCAATAAACCATCCAATGTTTCTACTTTGATCATCATGCCACTCCTTTGTTTTGAGCTGAAGCCACAACCGTTCTTTTTAAATAAATGCTTCGATAGTGTTCTTGCCTTTCTTTTTTGCAATCGTCATCCGATCCCTGGCTTTGACATAGAGCTCATCCGATGACACGCCGTCGATCGGATTTTCACTGATGCCTACGGAAACCGTCAAATGCTCCGCTTCTTCACCGGTCTTCGTGCCGAATGCAAATGCTGCGATATCTTTACTGATATTTTCAACTGCCTGTATGGCCTTTTTCTTGTTTTTATCGGGGAAGATGATCACAAATTCATCTTTCGTAAGCCTAGCCGCGCGGTCAAATTCAGAAAGATTTTTTTCGAGTATCCTTGCTACAGATTTTAAAACCTCATCTGACGCTTCCATGCCATATTTCATCACGTAATTCTTGAATCCATCTATATTAAAATAGGCAAAAGAGCAGGGGCATTGATAATGAATGGCCCTTTTGATCTCCTCATTTAAGCGCTCGCGGATATAAGTTGCGTTGTAAAGTCCGGTCAGCTTATCGTTCAAGGACAGTTTTTCAACCTTATCCAAAAGTTCACGCGCGTTCTTGGATATCGTCTTTAGGCTTTTGACGAGATCCTCGACCTCATCCGACCCGTCCGATTCGATCGCCTTCTCCTCCTCCAGCTTTCCTTCTGCGATCTGATGAGCCTTCGCGGCGATATTGGAAATGGGCGCAAAGATCTGCTTGGTGATCAAATACCCTAGAAACGATAAGGTTATACTAAAAACGGTGATCAAAGAGATGGTCACCAGGTTGGTGCCGTTAACTTCAAAAGGAAATTTTACAAAAAGCGACGCGACATAAACTCCTGCTAAAATAGGTAAAAGAGACATTAAGCAAAAGGATACCAGAAGCTTATATCTGATCTTCGACGGCATAACTTTCATTTTCGGAACAGCAGACATCAATAACTCCTTTTCAAATAATCTTATTTGCCATCCATCAAAAACTTACATAAACTTAGAAAGTGGTTAAATTTGCCTCTCTAGTATGTATTGTTGATTAAAATAATATACTATATATTAATTTTAGTCAATAGTGATTAATTAAATTGGTATTTGGATGGATTGATTGGATTTATATTTTTTAATCAAATACAACATAATACATTGTTATAAATAGGCTTATGGAACTATAAAGATGTTAAAACAAGGGTCGATGCATTTTTAAATTAAGCAGTATGCCTATAGACAGCATCGTGATCACAACTGAGGAGCCTCCATAGCTCACAAGAGGCAAAGGCACTCCTACCACAGGAAACAGACCCATGGTCATTCCGAGATTGATTATTGTTTGAAGGCCTATCATGGTAGAAATGCCGCAGGCCAATTGGCTGCCAAAACGGTCCGGCACTTGAGAAGATATAGTGTAACCTTTTTTAACAATAAACCAAAACAGCACTAAAACGATCATGGATAGGATGAGCCCGCCTTCTTCGGCGATGACCGCAAAAATAAAATCCGTATGCCTTTCGGGGATAAATTTCAACTGATTCTGTGTTCCGCCCATAAACCCCTTACCAAACAATCCTCCAGAACCTATCGCGATCTTGGATTGTATGATCGTATATCCTGCTCCAAGTGGGTCAGCATTAGGATTAATGAAGACCATCAATCTGTCTTTTTGATAGTCTTTTAAAAAATGAAAGAACACAGGACTTACAAGGCAGACCGCCAAAATGAACACGATAATATATTTCAATCGGAATCCCCACAGATAAAGCATGCTGAGAAAAACGGGGATCAGAATAAGTCCCGTACCGAGATCCGGCTCTTTTAAGATCAGAAGAAAAGGAATGATCACCATCAGAAAAAGCCCAGTCCATTTTGCCTTAGATAAAAATTCGGGCCGGTGATCCGAAAAAAACTGGCTTAACGCCAGAATGACCGAGAATTTCGCGAGTTCCGACGGCTGGAAATTGAATCCTCCGAGAGGAATCCATCGGTGACCGCCCAAGTGGGCCGGCATGAATAACACCACCATCAGAAGAAATACGCTGAAATAATAAAGCGGCCAGACAAAATCCTGAAGTTTGAAATAATCGATGCGGACAATCAAAAGCACGAACAAAGCGCCTATCGCCATCCATATGAATTGACGCATAGCCAATGTTTGATCAATGGATTGCCCCGATTTGAACGAAGCGCTGTAAATGCTCAAGATCCCTATCAGGAATATCAGGATGGGCATCAGAAATAATGTTTTATCGAAATTTTGAAAACTGGCCCGCTTTCTCATCCCGCCCTTCCGACACTAGGATTATTGATGTTTATGGCCCATTTTGGGACGGCGGGACTCATAAATAAGCCGACTCCTTAAGCCATGCAAACACCGAACTTGCCAGTTTGGCTGCCGAAACTCCTCCATGCCCACCGTGTTCGATGAAAACCACCATCGCGATCTTTGGGTCTTCAATAGGCGCATAGCCCACAAACCAGGCGTGGGTTTTCTCCTGCCCTGACTCGGCGGTGCCTGTCTTACCCGCAATACGCAGCCCCGAAACTCTGGCAAGGCGCCCAGTCCCCGAACTGGAATTCACAACTTGATCAAGACCTTCTTTTACTAATTTCCAATTTTCGGGTTGAATCGGTACAGGCTTAGTGTTTCGTTCGGCTACTTTGACGCCATCGATCTTGTCAACAATATGCGGCTTCAGAAGCTGCCCCTCGGTTGCCACTGCACCGATCATTACTAGCGCTTGAACAGGCGTGACCTGAAGATACCCCTGACCAATCGAAAAATTAGCCGTATCGCCATCGTACCACGGTTTATGGTAGACATTCCGTTTCCATTCTTTTGACGGCACGATACCGCTTTTTTCAGAAGGAAGATCGATGCCCGTTATTTTGGAAAGTCCAAATGCGAGACTTTTTTCATACAACGCATCAGCTCCGGCCAACAAACCTGTGTTATAAAAAAACACGTCGCATGAATGCGCGAACGCTTCCGTCAACGACTGCACTCCATGGCCGTCGTCCGACCAACAGCGAAAGCGGTTGCCGCCGATCGTCATGAAACCCGGGCATCGGAAAAAGGTCGCCGAAGATATTTTATGGCCCTCAAGTGCCGCAAGGGCCGTGATGATCTTGAATGTCGATCCGGGCGGGAACTGGCCGCGGATACCACGGTTCACCATCGGCGCATCACTGTCATGAAGATATTTGCCTACATCCTTCCTACCATTCACTGATGCGAACAGGTTCGGATCGAAAGAAGGCGAGCTATTGACCGATAAGATCCCTCCCTCGGATAATTCCATTATAAGAACAGCGCCTTTTTGTCCTTTTAAAAGATTTTGCACGTAGGACTGCAGCTTGGCGTCAATGGTCAATTCGAGATCCCTGCCTTCCTTCGGCTCTTTAACTCCCAACGCTTTTATCAATCGACCACGGCTATCAACCTCAATCTGGAGTCCGCCCGATTGTCCCTTTAAATAACTTTCATAGCTTTTCTCGAGCCCTTCTCGGCCCAACCAGTCCGCTTGCCGATAACCATATGATTCCAGAGTATCAATTTCTGACTCCACCATTGGCCCCAAAAAACCTGTCAGATGTGCCGCGGCTTCACCGTAAGGATATTCTCTTTGAGGTCTGGTCTCGATCAAAAACCCGGGCAAGAGGTCCAATTTTTCTTCGATAGCTATCGCCCGCGAAGCATCGATATCTTCGGCCAAAATGACCGTATTAAAAAATCCCGGTTTCTTTTTTTGATATCGTCTCTCCAAATCATCGGGATCCTCTCCTAATATTTCAGCTACGATCCTGCAGCTTTCGTGAATATGATCCCTGGCTTCCCGCGGGATCACGGAACAATTAAAACTGAGGCGGCTCGAAGCAAGCGCCTGTCCTTTGCGGTCAAGGATCTTGCCTCTAGGTCCTTCAAGATAGATAACCCGGAGCCGGTTTTTTTCCGAAAGAGAACTGTAATATTCCTGCTGAAAGATCTGCATCCTTATAAGGTTTGCGAATACAGCCAGAAAACCCGCAAGCACAACGATAGAAAGACGGTTCGCCTTCATCGCCTACCGGCCACTTTCTTGAGAAAATTAAACATCAACGGCGATACCAAAACAGTTAATATCGGCTGAGATAAAATAAATGACTCTCTAAAAATATGGAAAGAAAGCTTTTCATAGGGTGGCAAATATTTATAAATCAAAAGACTAAAAAAACATGCCGAAAAATTGCCCATCATTGGTAACAGCAGCTGTGTTAAAAAACTGTCATAAAAAATCTTTGATGCGGAAAAACCTGTAAAGACCCCGATACCCGAATAAATCGCCATGGATGAGCCTAATTTTCCTGTTCCAATGATATCCAACAAAAAACCGGCAAAACATCCCAGCAAAGCGCCAAAAGTCGGTCCTTCGGTCAAAGCGTAAAATATCACAGTTATCAGGACAAACGGCGGTACCCAGCCGGGAAAAATGTATGCGATCGCTACTTGCGCTAAAAAAAACAAAAGGATCAAAAAAAAGGCAGAGAGCCGCCGGCTACTCAATCGCTGCCACCTCTTCAATACGGTCCAAGTCCATGAACGGTTTTACTTCCGCGACCTGATAGATCTGCCCCGGCTCTTTCCAAACGCGTTTTACAATACCGATAGGGATCCCTTTCGGGAAAAAACCGCCGAATCCCGCCGTTTCGACTTGATCGCCCATCTTGATTTCTGTATCGATCGAAATATATTTCATATGACACTCACCGGAAGAAGTGCCAAATAAAAGCCCCTCCTGCCTGGTCCTCTGGATCACTGCACCAAGACGCGATTTTGGATCGGCGATCAAAAGCACCTGAGAGATGACAGGTCCTGCCAAAATAACCTTGCCAATCACAGATGATTCCGACAAAACAAGCATATTGGGCTTGATACCTTGATGCGTCCCCTTATCGATCAGAACGATCCGGTTCCAGCCCAAAGCCGATCTTAAAATAACGTGGGCATACAAAATACGATGAACGGATGGCGGGATGTCTGTGCGAAGATCCAGAAGTTTTGTCAGGCGGGCGTTTTCAAGCCTCAATTCCTGCAACTGTATTTCCTGCGAACGCCGGTCAGCCAAAACATTCCTCAGTTTGTGATTTTCATCGGCATTTTTCCGGAAAAAATAGAGGTCCACAACAAGCTTGGCTGCATCTTTGGACAAAGTAACAGGATATCTAAGAAACGAATAGGCCGAGTTTCTGATCTGAGCCGTGAGAGAGAGGGGTATTGCGACAAGGATTAAAAGGAATATTCCAATACCAAGAAATACGCGGATCGGCTTCACATTTTCCGATGTCTTTTTTTATTGGATCAGCTTTCGATCGTTCGATTGGCAGAGACCGTGACTCTGCGGAGATAATGAAGCTCGCTTAAAATTTTTCCGGTTCCCGTTGCGACAGCTATCAGAGGGTTCTCGGCTACATGAACCGGTAATCCCGTTTCTTCCGAGATCAGTTTATCGAGACCTCTAAGCAGCGAACTGCCTCCCGCCATCACGATACCGCGGTCGATGAGATCCGCACAAAGCTCAGGCGAAGTCCTTTCAAGCGTCACACGAACCGCCTCGATAATATATTGCACCGGCTCAGCCAGCGCCTCGCGGACTTCTTCGGAAGTGATCTTTACCATCTTTGGCAGACCAGAAACCAAGTCGCGACCGCGAATTTCCATCGAAAGTTCTTCTTCTAAAGGATAAGCGGACCCTATTTTTATCTTAATTTCTTCAGCAGTTCTTTCGCCAATCATCAGGTTATAGGTCTTTTTGACGTGCTCTACGATCGCATCATCCATTTCATCTCCGCCAATACGGATGCTTTTCGAAAATACCACGCCCGCCAAAGAAATGACCGCCATTTCGCTGGTACCGCCTCCGATATCAATGATCATGCTGCCGGCAGGTTCCTGGATCGGCAATCCGACACCGATCGCCGCAGCCATCGGCTCTTCAACAAGATAGACTTCCCGCGCGCCTGCATGAAGCGCAGAATCTCTGACAGCTCTTTTCTCGACTTCCGTAATACCCGAAGGGATCGCGATAACCATGCGGGGACGCACAAAGCGCCTGCGGTTATGCACTTTATTAATGAAATAACGGAGCATGCTTTCGGTGATCTCAAAGTCGGCTATCACACCGTCTTTCATCGGACGGATCGCGACTATCGAACCTGGCGTTCTACCCAGCATACGCTTGGCTTCGTCGCCCACGGCCAACACTTCACTGGTGCCTTTTCGGATAGCTACTACGGAGGGTTCGCAAAGAACGATGCCTTGACCTTTCACATTGACCAGGGTATTTGCGGTACCGAGGTCGATCCCCATATCATTGGAGAAAAACCCAAGGATCCAATTGCTTAATTTTCTTACGTATTCCAGAAACTGCTTCAAGAATTGCTCTTAATTTTAAATAAAAATCTATTATTTTGAACCGTCAAAACCGGGTGTCCGTAAAAAAAGGAAAGATAAGCTATCCTGGGACGGTTAATTATAACAATCGACTTTCAGGGTGTCAATATAACTCATACCGCACCCCGACCTTCTTTAACAATTCAAAAAAGTTCGGAAATGAGGTGTTAATACACTCCAGATCTTCGACGACCGTTTCCCCTTTAGCCACCATTCCGGCTACGATCAGAGACATCGCGGTTCGATGGTCTTTGAAGGAATTTACCTTGGCTCCATGTAACGCCGTCGGCCCTTGGATAATAAGCGTATTACCCTCCGCCTTGATCTTAGCGCCCATTTTGGATAACTGGCTGACCATGGAGTTGATCCGGTCTGTTTCCTTCACACGAAGCTCGTCTGCATCATGAATAACGCTCCTGCCTTCAGCTTGAGTGGCCAAAACACAAAGTATAGGAATTTCATCGATCAATGCCGGGAGCTCCGCTTTTCTTATCTCAAAGGCTTTTAGCGGTTGAGAATGCAACGAAAAATCGGCTATCATTTCCGGACCTCCTAATTGCCCCCCATGTCGGTTATCATTAACACCCATTCTAATTAACACGTCCCAGATCCCTGTCCGCGTTGGATTATCAAGCACTGTTGAAAACTGAACTCCGGATTCTGGAATCAACAAAGCCATTGCCATAAAAAATGCGGCGCTCGAAATATCACCGGCGATACCGAATTTTTTTGCTTTGAGTTTTTGTTCGCCTTTCATTGAAACCGTAAGTCCTTTTTCTTCGATTTTTGCACCAAAGTATCTTAAAAATTGTTCCGTATGGTCCCTCGACTTTTCGGGTTCTGTGACGCTTGTCTTTCCCTTGGCATATAAACCGGCCAAAAGAATCGCAGATTTCACCTGTGCGCTAGCAATAGGGAGCTGGGCGTGAATGCTTTTCAGTTTGCCGCCTTTAACTTTGATCGGAGCGAAGTTAGCATTATCTTTTCCTTCGAATGAAGCGCCCATTTCTTTGATATGATCCGTTACGCGCCGCATGGGCCTCGAAGATAGCGAAGGATCTCCTGTCAATGTTGCTTCAAAAGACTGCCCCGCCAAAATCCCCAAAAGAAGCCGCATGGAAGTTCCTGAATTTCCCAAATAAAGGTCATGTTTCGGCGCTTTGAGACCATGAAGCCCTTTGCCCTTAATGCGAAGCTCTGTGCCATTTTTAAATGATTTAATTTCAATACCCATCGCTTCAAACGCTTTTCGCGTGCAGACGCAATCCTCGCCAGAAAGCACATTCGTAAAACGCGACTCTCCTTCCGCAAGCGACCCGAAAATGATCGCGCGATGCGAAAGAGATTTGTCTCCGGGAAACGAAAGTCTTCCGGAAAGGCCTTTGGTTATTTTCTTTATCTTAATATTCATGGACTTTACTTAAGCGCTCTCCGCTTTCCGGATCATTGTCTTAAAATCCTCCGGCAACTCACTGTTGAAACTCATTATAGCCTCGGTTGACGGGTGCGCAAATTCAATTTTTGACGCATGAAGCCCCAAACGCTCCCCGGGATATTTTGTGCCATAGAGCTCGTCACCGATCACCGGATACCCAAGATGCGCCATATGCACACGGATCTGATGCGTGCGACCGGTCAATATCTTTACCTCAAGCAGCGTCGAATATTTAAATCTCTTTAACACGCGGTAACGCGTCTCAGCTTCCCGAGCTTTTTCCGAGCGCGAGACCGCCATTTTATTCCGCATTTTGCTGTGCCGGTCTATCGGTTCGGAAATATGGCCTTGTTCAAATTCCACCCTGCCTTTGACGAGTGCCGTATACGTTTTAGAAAGCGTCCTTGATTCAAATTGAGATTGAAGATAACGGTGCGCGCGGTTATTCTTGGCCACAAGCAAAAGCCCCGATGTCTCTTTATCAAGACGGTGCACGATACCAGGCCTTTGATCCCCGCTCACAGAAGAAAGCGATGAACCTCGTCCCAAAAGCGCATTCACAAGCGTTCCTTTTTTATTTCCGGCGCCGGGATGCACGACCATGCCGACGGGTTTGTCTACCACCAAAAGATCTTTATCCTCATAGATCACTTTTAAAGGAAGATTCTCCGGCTCGATCCGTGCCGATTTCAAGACCGGTAAAGATCCGTCGATCCTATCGCCTTCTTTAAGAAGGATATCGGGTTTGGCCGGTTTACCATTCAACAAAATCCCGCCGCTCTTAAAAACCGTCTTCAATTCCTGTCTTGAGAACTCCCCTTTCAGCAGATCGACCAAATAAGCATCGATCCTTTTTGGAAAATAAAGCGCGGGTACTTTATGCTGGATTTCAGGCATGGATTTTTAAGTTTTGCGCTTCTTGTTTATCACCGCCAGCAGAAAAACAGCGCCTAAAAATAAAAGAATGGACGTCCATTGCGGTTCTGTGAGAGAGGATATGGGTTTCTGATCTCCCCTCAAGAATTCGATCAAAAAACGAAAAACACTATAAAATAAAAGATAGATCACAAAAAGCTGTCCATCAACCCTCTTCTTTTCGGACAAACGAAGGAGCCCTATCGATAAAAGAAAAAGCGCTGTCGATTCAAAAAGCTGGACCGGTAAACGGGCCACATCATCGCCGGGAAGTCTGACACCCAGAAAAGAAGAGGTTTGCCGCCCATAGCAGCAACCGTTAAAAAAACACCCGACCCTCCCGATCGCATGAGCCAGAGGCAGGATCGGCGCCAAAAGATCGCATAGCTTTAAAAACGGCCACTTATTCCACGCGGCCAGTGCAAGACCGGTCAAAGCCGCTACAATGAATCCCCCGTACCACACAAGGCCGCCTTCAGGGATAGATATAGCGCGCAAAAGATGGCCCTGATAATCTTCAAAATGCTGTATCACATAAAACAATCTGGCGCCGACCACTCCGGACACGAATAAATAGAACACCAGGTCCATCGCGAGCGAAGGGTCTAATTTCATCTGCTTGGCTCTCATGCCGGCAAAAAAATAAGCGGCGAGCACCGCCAAAGCCACAAAAAAACCATAAGTGTATATCGTGATCGAGCGGAACTGAAATAAGATCGGATGCATATTACCCGTTCTTTGCGGTCATGAAGAGACCCAAGATCAGCATAAAAATGCCGACACAGATAACGCTGTCAGCGAGATTAAAAACCGGCCATACCCTAAAATCCAAAAAATCGACCACATATCCATAATGCAGTCTGTCGTACAAATTCCCCGCAGCTCCCGCTGCGATCAACGATAAAGCTGTGTTCCTTAAATAATGTGTTTCATGACGAAAATCTCTGGCGAGAACCACGGCAACGCCAATAATGCAGACGATTGAAACCAAAGCCAGCGCGGAACTATTGCCTTTCAGCATTCCAAATGCCGCTCCGGTGTTATTCACCCGCGTCAGATAAAAGAAAGGCCACATGGCGAGCCCGCGGCCTTCACTGAAATGACGCATTATGAAGATCTTGGAGAACCGGTCCAGAATAAGGACTGATGGAATGATAAAAAACGGAAAAAACTTTTTCATCGAGCGCGCACCGCCCGTGTTCTATTTTTTCTTCTCTTGTTTTTCCTGGCAGGGAACACAAAGCTCAGCGTAAGGCACGGCCTTCAGGCGCACTTTGGATATTTTTTTATCGCAAAGCTCGCAGAGGCCGAAAGTATCTTCTTCGATCTTTTCCAACGCCTCATTGATGCGATTCAGGATCTTTCTTTCGTTATCGGCCAGACCCAAAGAAAATTCTCTGTCATAATTGTCGGTAGCCATGTCAGCCATATGCAAGCTGTATGCCGACAAGTCTCCCGCTGCATCGCGCTGGGAAGTTTTAAGAGCGTCATTGGCAATATGATCGATGCCTTTGGCGAGCTCTATCTTTTTCTTGATCAGAAGCTCTTTGAAAAACTTAAGGTCTTTCTTATTCATGAATTATGCTCCCTTTAACACGGCCACGCAGCGATGGCACAACGTCTCATAATTTTTATCTTTGCCGACGGTCTCGCGGTAATTCCAGCAGCGTTCGCATTTCTGTCCGCGTGCCTTAGCGACCGTCACTCTCATTTCTTCGCCGGAAACCGACGGATCGAGTGATATCCCAACGTGAGACACCAAAAAGAGCCCTGCAAGATCATCCTTAAAACTCTTTAAAAATGCAGTATCCTCGTTTTTTGAGAGAGTTAATTCTACCTCAGCTTCCAGCGAATTGCCAATCTCTTTTTTTTCACGTTTTTCCTCAAGCGCTTTGAGCACTTTTTCGCGGATCAGAAGAAAACGCTCCCATTTCTCCTCCAAAGACACGTCCCGCCTTTTCGAGGAAAGCTTCGGCCAATTCTCTAGATGCACGCTCGACTGCATCCCCAAATTTTGCCAAACTTCCTCACATGTGAATGACAAAACGGGCGCCATTAATTTGGTGACCACTGTCAGGATCTCATAAAGCACTGTGCGGCAAGATCTTCCGGAAACCGATCTTTTTGAATCCGTGTAAAGCCTGTCTTTCAAAACATCAAGATAGAACGAGGACATCTCACGCACACAGAAATTATAAACCGCATGATAGATGCGGTGCAGATGGCCGCTCTCATAAGCGTTGGTGACTTCCTCGGCCAATGCCTCAAGTTTTGAAAGCGCCCAGCGATCCACTTCGAGAAGTTTATCATCTGAAAGCGATTCAGTCTTGGGGTCGAAGCCGTGCAAATTCCCCAAAAGATATTTGAAAGTATTTCGTATCTTGCGATAACCTTCGGAAAGACGCGCCAAACTGTCGGTCGAGATGCGAATATCATCGGAGGTATCACTCGAAACGACCCAAAGACGTAAAATATCGGCGCCATATTGCTTCATCACATCGATCGGCGAGATCACATTGCCGAGCGACTTGGACATCTTTCGTCCTTCCCCATCCACAATGAAGCCATGAGTAAAAACAGACTGATAGGGCGCTTTGCCCATGATGCCGCAGGAAACCATCAGTGAACTTTGAAACCATCCGCGGTGCTGGTCGCTGCCTTCCAAATACATATCGGCCGGAAACGACAAAAGATCGTCCTTTGATTCCAACAAGACTGAAACGTGGCTCGCGCCGGATTCAAACCACACATCGAGGATATCATCACCTTTCTTAAGGTCTTTTCTTCCGCACTTGGGGCAAGGAAATTTTCCTTCGGTGAGGTCCATCGCAGATTTCGAGAACCACGCATCCGATCCTTCTTTCTGGAAAATATCACGAACATGACGTATCAACGCAGGCTCTAAAAGCGCTTCATCGCAGCTGGTGCAGTAAAAAACGGGGATCGGGATCCCCCAATAACGCTGTCTGGACAAACACCAGTCCGGACGAAGCTCGATCATGCCCGAGATCCGGTTCTGCCCCGCTTCCGGTATCCATTTCACTTTTCGTATCGCTTCCAGAAGTTTTTTTCTGAGATCCATCCTGTCCACGCCCATGAACCACTGCTTTGTCGCGCGCGTGATCACGGGTGTTTTGCACCGCCAACATTTCGGATAAGAGTGTTTGATCTGGCCCGAATGGATCAAATTCCCTTTTTCAAATAATGCAGTTACGATCTTTTCATTGGACTTCAAAATATGCAGGCCCTTGAATTCTCCGGCTTCTTCTTTAAAAAGGCCTTTTTCATTGACCGGCATCAGGACCGGCAGTTTATATTTAAGTCCTGTGCGGTAATCATCCACACCGTGTCCCGGAGCTGTGTGGACACAGCCGGTGCCGTCGGTATTCGACACATAGTCGGCAAGAACAATCTGAGAGTTCCTTTCCAAAAAAGGATGCTTGGCCAAAAGGCCTTCTAATTTAGCTCCGGATACGCTTTGCAAAACCTCGTATTCACCTGCTCCGGCTGTGTCTATTTTTTTAAGCAATTCCGCCAATAAAGGCTCAAGACCGATCAAGACACCTTGAGATTTAGAACGGATGATCTGATAATTAAAATTCGGGTTGAGCGCGATCGCGACATTGGCCAAAAGCGTCCAAGGTGTCGTGGTCCAGACCGCGAAAGATACGGACTCGCCTCTTGAGATCTTCAAATTGAACTTGCTCAGCTGGTCAAGATCGATCGGGAATTTGATATATATCGAAGGCGAGATATGCTCTTCGTCATACTCGAGTTCGGCTTCTGCAAGCGCCGTTTCGCAAGAGACACACCAATGGACAGGTTTTAAGCTTTGATAAATGAAACCTTTTTCGGTCAGTTTTCCAAACGCGTCGATCACTCCGGCTTCAAAATTAGGATCGAGCGTCAGATAAGGGCGGCCCCAATCCCCAAAAACGCCCAGACGCTTGAACTGCTCTCTTTGCTTATCGACAAATTTCATCGCGTAGTCATGCGCTTTTTTACGGAAACTCAAAGCGTCGATCTCATGCTTGGTGATCTTGAGCTCTTTAAAAAGCTGATGTTCGACCGGCAAACCGTGGCAATCCCAACCGGGCACATACGGCGCGTCAAAGCCTTTCATAGTCTTGTATTTGACAAATATGTCTTTCAATATTTTGTTCAACGCATGGCCGATGTGAATATCGCCGTTCGCGTAAGGCGGGCCATCATGCAGGACGAATTTTTTGCGGCCTTTTCCGGCCTCGCGGATCTTGGAATAAAGATCCCCTTCTTCCCACTTTTTGATGAATGCCGGCTCGCGTTGAGGAAGGTCCGCTTTCATCGGAAAATCTGTTGATGGCAGATTTAGAGTTTGTTTAAAATCTTTTTTCTCAGTCATTAACTTTGAATGATCTCTATTTGTTTTGTTCTGCTTTTTAATCCGCGCAGGATCGCAACCTTTGATCTTGAAATACCAAAATGCTCTGCTAAAACTTCTCTCACCGCTTCATTCGCCCTTCCTTCCATAGCTTTTTCTTTCACAAAAACTTTAAAAGAACCATCCCGGACACGCGACACTTCGTTCTTTTTTGCGCCGGGCTTGACGGTCACTTCTATGATCACTGAAGCCGTACGGCGACCCCGAGCAAGGTCTGCACTACAAAGCTCTTGAGAAAATATAGGATCAAAATAGCCAGCATCGGTGAGATGTCGATGCCGATCTTGTAGGCGGGAATAAGCTGTCTCAGAGGGAAGAGGATAGGTTCAGTGGTCCTTTCGATGAATTGCACGATCGGATTATACGGATCAGGACTTACCCAGCTCAAAAGCGCGCGGATAATGATGAGCCACAAAAGAATATTGATCACGAACGATAAAACTTGAGCGAGTGCTTGAACAAAATTCCCCAAAACGAACATAATCACTCCCCTCGGCTGATAGCTTTGGACCTTTGATAAGCGGATTTGACCGCATCTTGAATGATCTTTCCGATGCCTTGTTTCTGGAATATCTTTAACGCAGCTTCAGTCGTACCGCCTTTTGACGCAACCCTGTCGATCAGCACCTCAGGATCTTCGCCGCTTTGAACCAACACCTTGCCGCTGCCTAAAGCCGTTTGATAAACGAGGCGCTTGGCCACATCCACTTTCATACCCATCTCATAAGCCGCCTCGATCAGCTTCTCGGCCAGCAAAAAGAAATATGCGGGGCCGGATCCGCTGACAGCCGTTACAAGATCAAGCATCTTTTCCTGCGTCTCTACCACGTCACCGATAGCGCTGAATATCGCCTCGGCTATTTTTTTATGCTTCTGTGTCGCGTATTTCCCTAGACTCAGTGCCGACATGCCTGACCCGACAAGCGCCGGCATATTCGGCATCACACGCACGAGCGGCAGGGGTTTTTTGAAATAAGCCCCGATCTTAGCAAGAGGCATGCCTGCCGCGATCGAGATCACCAGACAGTCCCGGTCGATCACGCTTGCAATATCCTCGGCAACGCCCTGCAGATCTTTGGGTTTTACGGCAAGGATCAATACGTCTGATAAAGAAGCGCAATTCCGGTTGGATTTCGCTATCTTCACATGCGTTTCTTTTCTTACGGCGTCGACTTTTTTCTTGTCCAGATCAAAAACAGAAATATTTTGCGGATAAACCGAGCTTTCCACAAGCCCCTTGATCAAAGCTTTTCCCATATTGCCGGAGCCGATCACGCCTATTTTTAAGCCTGAAAGGATGGATTTCTCTTTCATTGAAAAAGCGCTCTCCCTATACGCACCATATTCGACCCTTCTTCCACGGCGATCACAAAATCATCGCTCATGCCCATCGAGAGATACTTCATCTGCACATTTTCGTATTTTAACGACTTGCAGACACTGAAAATGCCGCGCAGCTTTTTAAACGTTTCACGTTTCACGCTGTCATCGACTTCATTGGGCCCTATGCCCATTAGTCCCAATACGCGCACGCCCGGCATTTTTGCTATCAGATCGATCGCAGAGTATACTTCTTCCGTTTTAAATCCATACTTCTGTTCCTCTCCCGAGATATTGACCTCAAGCAGTACAGAAGTAATACGGTTTTCGGCTAAGGATTCCTGATTTATTTTATCAGCCAAACGCACCGTATCCACCGATTGAATGAGTTGAAACAAAGAAATAGCCGTTTTTACTTTATTGGATTGCAGATGTCCGATCAAATGCCATTGGATATCGGTATTTTGGACTTGAGGTATTTTTTCGACCGCCTCTTGGATGCGGTTCTCGCCAAATAGAACCACGCCCGCTTCCAAAGCTCCGCGGATCAATTCGGGCTTCACGCCTTTTGTCACGGCAATGAGAGTAATATCTTTCAACGAACGGCCTGATTTTTGGGCCGCCTGGCCGATCAGCCCCTGCACATGCTCAAGCCGCTCTTTGAATTTGCCGGTCGCCAACGCATTCCCCAATCTCGATCAAAGCCTCCAATAGAGTATTCCGGAATTCTTAAAAGCATCCAGATCAAACATTCCTTTGACATCAATCAAAACAGCTTTGCCCTTTGTAAATATAAGATGTTTTTTTAAGGTGCCCATCGAAAGATTTTTTCGAAAAACCTCATGAGAGACCGCCACAACCAAAGCATGGGCTTTGAGCTTGGAGTTGTATTCGACCAGCTTCACGCCGTGCTTTCTAAGGACTTCTTTCTTATCCACCATCGGATCACAGACGATCACATCCATTCCGAAATTTTTCAATTCATTGATCAGGTCAAATACCCTGGAGTTGCGGATATCGCTGACATTTTCTTTGAATGTAACACCCAAAACAGCAACTTTTGATCCTTTGACAGCCCGGCCGACCCGTATCAGGTGCCTCATCGTTTCTTCAGCGACATATTTGCCCATATTATCGTTGATCCTGCGGCCCGAGAGGATCACCTGAGGATGGTATCCCAGCTCCTCAGCTTTATAGGTCAGATAATAGGGGTCGACACCGATGCAATGCCCACCGACAAGGCCCGGCGTCGATTTCACAAAGTTCCATTTCGTCGAAGCCGCCTCGATCACCGACTTCGTGTCGATGTCCATTTTATGGAAAATGAGCGCAAGCTCATTCATCAAAGCAATATTCAGGTCTCTTTGAGTGTTCTCGATCACCTTCGCCGCTTCCGCAGTCTTGATCGAACGCGCCTTAAA
This sequence comes from uncultured Planctomycetia bacterium, assembly GCA_964642015.1. Classification (GTDB taxonomy): domain Bacteria; phylum Omnitrophota; class Gorgyraeia; order 2-02-FULL-51-18; family 2-02-FULL-51-18; genus CAZXLF01. The sequence goes on along the minus strand of CAZXLF010000001.1, from coordinate 318,861 downwards.
AATACCCGCCTTGACGATCGAACCGTAAAGCTTTGCGATCTCCTCCAGAGATTCCTCATCGCAACCGGATACGACTTTGACGATATTGACCACTGTACGATTTTTGTCTCCCGGATTCATACGTTCCGGCGAATAACCGACCTTGAAATCTCTTTTGTATTTAAGTTCCGATAGTTTCTCAAGGATCGGTACGCAGATATCTTCCGTGACACCCGGATATACCGTCGGCTCAAACACCACGATGCTGCCCTTGGACAAATTACGGCCGACCATTTCCGATGCGCTGACAACATATGAGAGATCCGGCTGTTTTGAATCCGTGACGGGGGTGGGCACCGCTACCGCAAAAAAGCGCGCTTCCCTTAAACGTTTTGGATCGGTGGTGAATTCCAAAAACTTAGCTGATCGGATCTCTTCTTTTGATGATTCGCCGTTGCGGTCGACAGATTTCTTAAGGTCAGCGATCCTTTGACCATTGACATCAAAACCTATGGTCTTAAAAGATTTTCCGAACTCCACCGCCAGCGGTAAACCAACATATCCCAGTCCCACAACGGCGATCTTCGCCTTTCTGGCTCTGATATCTTCAAAAATTTTCATAAGTTTAATTTTTCTCGAACTGGTTCGTGCGAAGCATCACCAGCGTGCATGCGTTCAAAGTCTTTATGCCTTTTGCGGTCGCCTTCGATTCCAGTTCCGGATTCTCAGCGCCCGGATTGAATATCATTCTGCGCGGTTTTTTATCAAAAAACTCCTGCGCCAAGCGCGAAGAGATCTCTTGGTTCACATACAGAGAGATCGTATCCAGCGGTTCCTTGATATCCTTCACCGAAGGATAAACTTTTACTCCCCCTATCTCGCGGATCGAATTGTGCACCGGAAATACTGTGTGGCCTTTTTCCCTCAAAAGCATCACGGCTTGGTAGGAATATTTTTCTGGATTATCGGAAGCGCCAACGACAGCGACATTCATTTTCTCAAGGTCTTGCCGAGGATCTCCTCGACAGATCTGACTTTTGTTTCGATGCGGCGACGTCGATCACCCTGGCGGTCATCAATCGAAATGGTCATATAAACCCTTCTGGAATTTTTAAGAAGCTTCTCTCGTATTTTCTTGAGAACTTTCATAACGGCATCCCATTCGCCTTCTATGATAGTTCCCATCGCTGTGATGCGATAATCCAGACCGCTCTTGTCGATCTCGCTGACGGCATCCGCTACGAATTTACCGATACTTTCGCCTTTGTCCATCGGAAAAATACTGACCTGCGCCAACATGATCAAAAACTCCCATTCTGCGCCGCAATGCTTCTGGCCCGCTTCGCCCAGCTCATAGCGGTAAAAGCGATGCCGCCCAGCACAAAGACCACGACCCCCAACAAAAGATAGACCGCAGCAAAGATCCCTTGGGTCGATTTAGAATTCGGGTCTCCAAAGCAGACCGAGCACGCAAATGCGCTCTTTGATAGAGTCAAAAAAGCTGCCCAAACTGTCAACAACAGCAAATGCTTTAACTTCATCAGTTACTTGGCCTCCGCATCTTCATTATAAACCAAACCAGATACGGCACCAATAGGATTCCCGCCGACACCGACGCGATGCCCCAATAGAAATACGGCCTGCCGGCCTGAGCTTGAAATGCGGAGAAAGCCCAAATACCGAAGAAAAATAGAAGTGCTATCGAGAATATGATCACCATCACATGAATGGCTCTAAGCGACATGGGTCACCGCCTGCGTAATTAGTGGTGATGCGAAAGTAACGGAAAAAATAGGAGCGCCAAGAAAAAGAAAGCGGCCAGCATGAGGATTGCAAAAATGATCTTTTTCTCAGAGGTCAGATGCATGAAAAACCCGGCCACCAGCGAAGATTTAAAAGTCGCTATGCAAAGTGCTACGATCACAGCGGCCAGCAAAGGCAGATGGAGATAAGAAACTGCGACGGTCACCGCGGTCATGACGGCCAGCGCGATGAACACACGTACGTAGATTTTTACGTGATGTTTGACCGCTTCGGGAGTAAGATCGCTCATCGGCTTCTCCTATAATAGATACAGCACCGGGAAAAGGAAGATCCAGACCAAGTCGACAAAGTGCCAATAAAGCCCCGCCGCCTCCACCCTTCCCATGAATTGATCCGGGTCCTTTTTCCAAAGCGCGCTGCCTGGAAAAAGAAAATACGTGTTGATCAAAATGCCCCCCAGGACGTGCAGACCGTGAAGGCCTGTCAGCGTGAAATAGATCGCGTAAAAATTGTTCGTTGACGGAAAATGATGATCCTCGAATTTGTGATGATACTCAAAACCTTTGACGATCAAAAAACAGATGCCCAGCAAAATCGTCGCGGCCATGTACATCCGGTATTTTTTGATGTCCTTCAGCGCAAGCGATGCCCACGACATCACCATTGTCACGCTTGAAGTAATAAGAAAAAGTGTGTTCATTGTTGCCAGAGGCACATTCAAAAGTTCCCAGCCATGCGGCCATGTATCTGCACCCACCCGCAGCATGATGTAGGCCGAAAAAAGTCCGCCGAAAAGCATTACTTCAGAAGCCAAAAAACACCAGATACCGAGCTTTGAGTTCGTTACGCCAGTAATCGGATGAGGTTTCGATATGTATCGGATCATCGCTTCTGACATTATCTTACCTCCGATGCGGTTTGCGGCAGAAAATCCTTCTTGCATCCCGGCACACTGTATTCATAAGGATCGCGATAAACTACCGGTGCTTTTTCAAAATTACCATGAGGCGGCGGAGACGGCGCGGTCCATTCAAGCGTCGTCGCTTCCCAAGGATTATTATCCACTTTCTTGCCGAAAAAGATGCTGCCGAAAAAGTTGATGATGAAAGGGATCTGCGCCAATCCAAGGCACCAAGCGCAAATGGAAATAAAGACATTCAGCGGCTGCACGGGCTGCGCGTGAGCGTATTGTATCGGGTCATAAAGACGACGCGAGACTCCGGCCAACCCCATGATAAACATCGGCATGAAAACGCCGTTGATAAATACGAATGACAGCCAAAAATGGATCTTGCCCAGTATATCCGACATTTTCCGGCCCGTGGCTTTGGGGAACCAGTGATACACGCCGGCGAACAACGCAAAGATCGTGCCCGGAGCTACCACATAATGAAAGTGCCCGATCACATAATAGGTGTCATGCAGATGTATGTCTGCCGCGGCCAAGCCAAGAGGTAAACCCGTTAATCCGCCTATCCCAAACATGGGTAAAAAAGCCAGCGCGAAAAGCATCGGCACTGTAAAGCGTATCGACCCTCCCCATAAACTCAGGATCATTGTTGTCAGCACGACCACCGATGGGATCGAGATGATCATCGTAGTTATCTGGAAAAATGTGTTCATCTGCGTGCCCATTCCCGTCAGGAACATATGATGCGCCCAAACAATGAAAGATAAAAATCCCAAGAATATCACTGAATATACGAGCGCCTTATATCCATAAAGCGGCTTTCTCGTATTGCACGCGATCACCTCAGCCACGATGCCCATTGCCGGAAGGATCAGCACATAAACCTCCGGATGCGCCAAAAACCAGAAAAGATGCTGCCAAAGCACCGGACTACCGCCTCCCACCCATTGCGTCGTGGCGCCGTTGACGACGAGACCCGATGGCATAAAGAAACTCGATCCGGCGATGCGATCCATCAGCTGCAGCACAGCCGCCGCCATGAGCGGTGGGAACGCTAATAATAAAAGGAAAGACGTGACGAACTGCGCCCACACAAAGAACGGCAAACGGAAAAACGTCAGCCCGTCCGCGCGGAGCTGGACCGTCGTTACGATAAAATTCACTGAACCCAAAAGCGAGGAGTTGATCAAAAACGCCATGCCGATCAGCCAGAAAGTCTGTCCGACGGACGCGATATTGGAAAGTGGCGGATAAGAAGTCCATCCTGATTGCGCGGCACCTCCCGGCACGAAGAAGCTTGTGATCATAATGACACCGCCCGTAAAATAAAGCCAGTAGCTCAGCATGTTAAGCTTCGGAAATGCCATATCCGGAGCGCCGATCTGAAGCGGCAGCACAAAATTACCGAACCCGCCGACAGCTAAAGGCACGACACCCAAGAAAACCATGATCGTACCGTGCATCGCGCCGAGCTGATTGTAAAACTCAGGCAGCATGATGCCTCCCGGCATCACCGGACTTTCAGCCAGCCAATTCGCCAAGAACGGCAGCGGTTTTCCGGGATACGCCAGCTGCCATCTCATCAGCATCATCAGGGAGAATCCAAACAGCAAAAATAAAAGCCCTGTGACCGCATATTGAATGCCGATCACTTTATGATCCGTTGAAAATATATATTTACGCCAGAATGGCAGTTCTTTGGAGTGATCAGAATGATGTTTATCGCTCATTGTTTGGCCTTTTCCGCGGTCTGTTCGGCAAACCACTTCGCAAAATCTTCTTTGGAGTCCACGACAAAAAATCCCCGCATGCGGTAATGCCCTAGCCCGCAAAGCTGAGCACAAGCGATCTCGAAATTCCCCGTCTGTTTGGCCTGAAACCAGATCGGGATCTTCTGACCGGGGATCACGTCCTGCTTCACACGCATCACCGGCAAGGTAAAGCTGTGGATCACGTCCTTTGACATAAGATCGACGATGACCGGTGTGTCGACCGGAATATGCAGTTGATTCAAGGTGATGACATCATCCTTGCCATTGGGGTCATTCGGATCGGCGCCGATCGGATTTGTCGAAGAAATAAGTTTGGGATCTGTTTTGCCAAAGATACCGTCCTTACCGGGATAGTGGATGTTCCAGGCGAATTGTTCCGCCACGACATGCAAAACCAGCGATTTGTCACGCGGCGGCATCTCGTTCTTCTGTGCATGCCAAATAGGGATCGCGAAAACGAACAGAAGCACGAATTCGGTGACCGCCACACCGGCCTCAAGATAGGTCGGTGTTTTGAAATGCTGGATATGATATTCGGCCTTGTGACCGTCTCTTTTGCGGAAGCGGATCAGCACATAGATGAAAAATGCTCCCCAACCCACGAAAAGAACGAGCATAAAAATATGGAGCAGATTGATCAGTTGATCGATCTGCGCTCCGGTCGTTGAAATATCGATGGGAAGCCCCCATCCGTAATATTTTGGCTGCAACGATCAGTCCTCTATGAACGGAAAACAACTCGTGTACTTATTTAAGCTTACAATTATCCACAGTTAGATTTTAATGTCAATGGGATTGGCTCGTCATGACAGACTAAATTGTCATTCCGAGTGAGCCTAATTTTTTCAATTTAGCGAATCGAGGAATCTACAGAATTTCTTGTCATGCAAAAAACTTCTTTAGATCCCTCGACTACGCTCGGGATGACATGTACTAATTATTTATTAGACAGATATCGGAGAATAATCTTATGAATGCGGGCCGCGGACTTGCCGTCGCCATAGGGATTATGGCTGCGGGACATGGCCCGATATGCTTTTTTACTATCAAGAAGCCGTTGGACTTCGCGCAGGATCACGCGCTTGTCGGTTCCGACCAGACGTACGGTACCGGCTTTCACCGCCTCAGGGCGCTCGGTAACATTTCTCATCACCAAAACCGGCTTACCCAGCGACGGTGCCTCTTCCTGCACACCGCCTGAATCCGTGAGGATCAGGTAACTTCTTTTCATCAGCTGAGTAAACACTTCATAATCCAGCGGCGGGATCAGATGCACACGATCAAGCCCTCCGAGGATCTTGTTCACCGGCTCCTGCACGTTAGGATTCAGATGCACCGGGTATATCACTTCGACGTCTTTGTTCTTTTCGACGATCTCTTTGATGGACCCGCAGATACTGAGAAAAGGTTTGCCGAAACTTTCCCTGCGGTGCGCGGTTACCAAAATAATGCGGCGCCGTTTAAAATCCACTTTCGACAATTTTTCCGCAAGATGTGCGTCCCGGATCTTGCGGAGATCAAACTTTTTTTTCACGGTCATCAGAAGCGCATCGATGACCGTATTGCCGGTGATGAAAATATTTTTCTTATCCACTCCCTCTCTGACAAGATGATTATAGGAAGTCTTTGTAGGCGCAAAATGCAAGTCGGTCAAAACTCCGGCAAGGCGGCGATTCATCTCTTCGGGGAATGGTTCGTATTTATTATAGGTCCTCAGACCCGCTTCGACATGCCCGATAGGGATCTTATGAAAGTAAGCGGCGAGCGCCGCGATAAAGCTCGTCGTGGTATCGCCCTGGACCAGAACAAGGTCCGGTTTTTCTTGAGCAAAAACATGGCTGATACGCGTTACCGAGACGGACACGATATCGGCGAGAGTCTGATTATTCGACATCACGTTCAGATCATGGTCCGCCTTGATGCGAAATATATGGAGGATTTGATCAAGCATGTGGCGGTGCTGGGCAGTGACCACTACGACAGGCTGAATGCGGGCGCGGTCTTTTTCAAGCGTTTTGACGATCGGCGCCATTTTGATCGCCTCGGGCCTTGTACCGAACACGATCGCTACTTTTCTTTTTTTCATGCGCACCATCATACCAGACTCATAAGAAATCTTTCAGTATTTTTTAGACATAAAAAAACGGGAGTCCGAAGACTCCCGTTCTTTAAAATAAATTTATGAAATATTACCTAACCGCAACGGCCTTTCTCTGCTGCATGAAGATACCCGCAGCCAACACCAAACCGCCCAAAGCAAAAAGAAGCGAGCTGACAGGCTCGGGGTTCACGGTCGTGGTCAATTTGACATAAGCATCGTTATAATCTCTGTCAGAAAGCCCCGTGGTCACGTCCATATCATCCCATGCGATAAGCCACTGACCCTTGCCTAACGAATAGATCAGCGCCTGAGGATCTCCGCCTGCATTATTGGGAACACCCGCTTGAGAATTCTCCGCTCTGTTCGTATACCAAGTGTTATATGTGCTGCTCCTATAGTTATCAGGCGAGCTAAAATACAAGCCAAATGGATTTGATAAATTATTTACTGTTGCTGGGCCATTCTGATTGAGGCCTAGCACCTGAGTGAGTGTCTTGCCCGCACCGGAACCCGTATAGTAACCCAACGTCGTCAGATCCGCATTACCCGCTATACGCTGAACCACCTGAAGAGTCGCTGAGGTCGTCGGTCCGAAATAATAAGGATCCGCATCGCCGCCGTTGAAGCCGATATAACCGGTCTTCGCGAAATTTTCACCGGAGGCTTGGTCTGGCGCATAGCCGTTGTTCTTGAACCAAGTACCGAGATCCTGGTATCCAAAATTCCCATCATCCTGGCTTGTGCCCCAATTCACATTGAATTGCGCGAATGCGCTCGGCATCACGAGGATCGATAAAATTGTAACTGCTAAAATCGCGCGGAATGTTTTTTTCATTGTGTTCCCTTCAAAAAAAATTTTAATGTGACTAATTTTTAAAAATCGACTGTGGTTAATTTACCAAACGGCAAAAATACAGTCAAGCCATACTTTGCTAAAAAAAGCCCCAATGTGTAAAAATTAATAGGATTGTTAAAGCTTAAATAACAGGATTGGAATATGCTACATTGAATCAATTTTCACATAAATTGAATCTTTGCAAGGTTTAGAAACTATTTTCTGATCGTCCAGAAATCATCCGCGAGTGTATCGAGGTATTTATAGGGTATTGTGAAATATCCGCTCATTCCCCATCCGTTTCCCCATGAATTCCGCACCAAAAAGCGCTTGCTTTTATCATCATATCCGACCGCCATGACCGCGTGGCCGCCTACGGTACGCTCTGCTTTTGACGGCATCGGCACCACCCCTGTTTTTGCTACCGTTTGGGACTCAAAGCTTTCATAGACCGTGAACCCGAAAACGAACGGATACCCTTCAGTCAGGCATGATAGGCGTTCTTCATGGGTGAGGATTCGGTGATAAGAAATTATGCGGCGCTTCTTGGCTTCATCAAAACAAGTCTGGGGAGGTTTATCCGTAAATTTACTTATCAGATAAGGCCAGCTCTTTTCTGTGCAAACACCCTGCTTCGTCAACGTCTTGATGCCGTCACGCAGCATCGCGCCCGAGTCGTTCTTGACCGTATGGATCAGCACGCGTTCATTGTAGTAAATGAAAAGTCGGCTCACATCGACATATCCGCTCGGCGGGGTTTTTACATCCACAAATTCCATATTGCCTGCCAACGCATTCGCCGTGCAGCTTCCCAGCTGCCCCTGATCTTCTACCGGTGAACAAAAAATCCTCAGGTCGATTTTTTTCGGCGGACGTAATTTACGGCGAATATTTTTATAAAGATAATCGCGGTGATCGGGAACATCCGGTACCCATCCGTAAGATCTTGCTATGCGCATACGCCCTCCTTGATCGTGGGGTCAGTATACGATAGCTCGGATTACGAGGCAAGCGCCGAAGAGCGGTTTGGATTAAAGCGGTAGGATTTCGTCCGGCGGACGCGTATCACGGAATCAATGATCACGCGGCGGAAAAGCATCATCAGGCAGAAACCAAAAACAGGTATTTTCACAGCCAGCCAACCATATTCCCATAGTGTGAAATTACTGCTTCTAAGGTCCATGGACAGATGAAAGCAAAACGACGCGACGATGTAGATCAGCGTGTAAGCCGCTAGAAATTTGACAGCGCGGCATGTCTTGATGCGCAATGCGCGCTTTTTTCCATATCGTGACTTCTTCATAGTGTCCTCTTATTATAAAAGTTTTTCAAATGCATCCAAAAAAACTGGAAGCCGACAGTCCTCACTTCGGCTTCAATCAAAGTGTACAGTATGAATTTATGAAATTCAAATTTAGCCGGCGGGCCTTCTTAAGCGAGTTCTTTACCGAAGATCAATCGTCTTTTTTCGGTATCCAGAGAACCGTACAGGTCTTTGATAAAATCCCCTGTCACTTTTGAGGCCTTCTCGATACCTTCTGGAGAATATTCAAAATCCTGCTGATAATCGATCCTGACCAAGATACCCTGTTTCGCGTGCGTGAGAAGTCCTGAAAGCATTTGGTCAAGTTTGATAAAGAACGTCCTGTAATATTGCTTTCCGTCCATGACGATCCAATAAGTCACGATCTTGTCATCTTTTTCTTCGGATGCCAGACGGCCTTTGATGAAAATACGCTTCGCCAGCAAATGCTTTCCGCTGCCCAGATCCACTTGGAGCGGCTTCAAAAACTCGACATCATTTCCGCCCGCGCGGTGACAATTCTCCGGAAAATGAAAACTGAAATTCTGCCGGATATCGCTGCTGAACTCAGTGATGAATCCGATATTGACCGCTGGGCTTCTGAATGAAAATGGCGTGGCCTTGAAATAATTCCTGATCAAAAGCTCATTGATCGAGTGCCATTTATCCGAATAGTCGGACGTATCATAGGTACGGCTGTCCCATGCCGAGAATTTTTCCGGTATCTGCGAAGCGATATAAAGTTTTTTTTGCGTGTTGATCTTTTTGGCGGGATGACTGATCACCAGAAAGAAAGCGGCGATCATCAAAACGGCGAGTGTCAAATCCCTAAAAGCAGATCGATTCAGCGTCACGTTTTGAAGCTGGGCTTGCTGGTGAGTTTTGTCGAAATGAACATCAAGCCGAGTACCGTAAATATGAACATCACGGCGCCCGATAATTCATGAAAGAATCCTTCGGCATAGCGGATGCCGGCAAAATGAGCGATGCATCCGGTCAAAAAAAGTCTCAGCGTATTGCCGGCAATGCCCAATGGGATCGTTGACAAAAAAAGAGTCCATTTCTTTTTCGCAGAAAGCGGCTGAAGATAAGAGTACAACGCGCCGAGCGCCAGAAGCGTCACCATCGAACGGAACCCGCTGCATGCGTCCGCCACGAAAAGCTCATATTCCCCTACTTTAAGAATAGCGCCGTGGACTGATACGGGCAGATGCACCAGTTTCAAAAGAAAATAGCTCCCGTCCGTGCTGATGATCTTAAGCGGTGACGTAACAGTGTCGATAACAAGCTTCGGCGGCGGGATAAGAAATATCAGATACGCCAGAGGAAATAGTATTTTTTTGTATGACTCGCGCGTAAACTTAAGTTTGAATAAGCCCCACACCACGACGACAAGCGATACGCCTTCAAGGAACATGAAGCGGCTCAGCGCAGAAAAGACGTAGACCGTAAGCCCCGCGGTAAAAAGCACCGCCCCAAATAAAGAGAGGTCTTCGCTTTTGGCAAGCAGTTTCTTTTTTCTGGCGACAAGCCAAATGAATATGGGAAATATAAAATAAGCGTGCGTATAATCGGCCTGGATCCAGCCCAGCGTCGCGAGACGGCAAAATGTCGGGCCGAACATGATCCCTGCCGAGACAGCGACAAGAATATCGAAAATATCAAAGCTCTTTTGTTGAGCGCGTAAAACCTGCTTCATGGGGAAATATTATATTATAAGAGGGGGATTATTCGGACTAAAGATTTTCGGCGGCCTGGCCCGTGAAATAGGCCTCAACCGGCTCTGTTCTCTGCCAGTTCTGGCGGCGGTCTTCCTGGAAACAGCCGTATCTTTCCTTGCCAAAAAGCTTCGCCTTGATCAGCATCCACAAAAAGATACTGTTCGAAGTAAGATATCTTTTCCACATACGTGCGGGCTCATTCAAAAGGCGGTGGAACCATTCAAGCCCTGCTTTCTGCATCCAAAGAGGCGCTCTAAAAGTCACTCCGGCTACAATATCAAAACTGCCGCCGACGCCCATTACAAAAGGCACGTTCATTTCATGAATATATTTGTTCAAAAAAATTTCTTTCTGAGGCGAGCTCATCGCGACAAACAAAATATCGGCACCGGATGCTTTGATGTCCTGAACGATCTCCGCTTCCTGCTCGCGAGAGTAATAACCATTATGATAACCGGCGATCTTTAGATCAGGGTATTGTGACCGGAGCTCGCGGATCGTTTTTTGAACAACTTGCTCTGTCGCACCGAAGAAATACAGCTTATAGCCCTTCTGCTCGGAACGTTCGACGAGATTCAAAAAAAGATCGATGCCGGTCACACGCTCGGGGATCCGCATGCCCAAAAATTTGGCACCCATGATCACGCCCTGCCCGTCGCAATTGATAAGTCCGCAAGAGTTCACGATCTGCCTGAGATGTTCGTCCTTCTGCATCAACACGAGCTTCGCGACATTGATCACAACATGCTGGACGGTCTGGCGGGAGTCAACGATCCGCTCGACGCTTTGCAGCGTCTCTTCCATCGTCAAGGGATCGACCAAAGAGCCGAAAATAAGCGCCCTTTTCTTCTTTTCGGTGTGGTCCAGATATAAGTTGTTGGCTTCCATTACAGCTTCCATAGCGGGTAGCATTATACTAATTCAATGGGTCAAGTGCAACAGACTTTTACGATCTTTGCGTATAAGTAATACGTGCTTATCATATAAAATGTATGATTAAAAAAATATTAAAATAGGATTAATTTTTATTAATTATTGATGATATCGACACTAGTTATTGAACTTATTGACCTATAAGCTGGGGCACTACAAAAGTTTTATTTTCAAAAAAAGTTTTATACCAAAGCTCGAATGACAAAAGCGCGAAAATGTGGCGCTGATAATTTTCCTTCCTAGCTCTGTGAAGATCGATCATTCTGTCGATATATCCCACATCAAAAAACTTCCTGGAAGCCGATGCTTTATCATTAACGATCTTTTTTACCGTCAATGCCATATCATTCTGCAGCCATTCATCCATCGGTGTCATAAATCCCCTTTTCTTCCTATAAATGATCTCATTCGGCAGCCACGCCTCGACAGCTTTTTTATGGATATACTTGCGCTGCGTGCCCTTCAATTTCATCGACGAAGGCAGAGATTCCAGAAATTTTACAAGTTCTATATCCAGAAAAGGTACGCGCATTTCCAGAGAATTGGCCATTGTGATCTTGTCGTTGAAAAGCAAAAGATCGTCCGGTAAGCTCATTCGCGTATCTATGTATAGAATTTTTGAAAGCATATCCGGCAGATCTTTGGCTTCGGCATACAGCCGGTTCGTTATGGTTTCATTAACATTATTTCCATTCGTGTGCGCCCGGCCGTTATAAAGGAGTTTTTTCTGTTCGGGATCAAAGATCGTATAGATCGCAAGGATCTTTTCGAGCTCCCCGGAAAAACGACTCACATAGACAGCTCTTTTGAAGCGCTCATTCCGGGGGATGAATTTTGACGCAAGTCCAAGCGGCAATGCTTTCAAAATATTTCCGTACTTCCCTATAAAATGCGCTCCCAGATACCGGTGATAACCCGCCATCGGCTCATCTGCCCCTTGGCCTGCCAGCACCACCTTAAGGTGCTTGGCCGCAAGCTTGGATACATAGTAAAGCGCCGGGATCGTCGTCTCAGCGATCGGTTCCTCCGTGACGGTGAATGATTCATAAAAAAATTTCATATAATCCGCCTGCGACAGCGTCATCTCATGATGATCGGAGCCGATCAGCTTTGCGGACACTCTCGCGTCTTCCAGCTCGTTGTAATCACCCTGCCCTTCAAAGCCGATCGTGAACGTGTTTATTTTTTCCTTATAGTGCTTCTGCATCAGCACTCCAAGCACCGCCGAGTCCACGCCCCCGCTTAAGAAAAGGCCTACCGGCACATCGCTGATCATTTGACGCTTGACCGCCGCTTCGAGAAGTCTTCTATATTCCGCGACAGCATCTTGCTCGCTGATACGCACGTCGATCCTCGGGCTGTCTTGAGTAAAACTTTTAAGTTCCCATCCTTTGTCCAGTTCGATCTTCAGATAATGTCCCGGGTACAATTTTTTAACACCCTTGAACATCGTTTGCGGGGAAGGGTTATAACGAAAAGTTAGGAAGCTATCCAGCGATTCCGTATCCAACTCTTTCGGGACAGACTCATCTTGAAATATTGCCTTCATTTCCGAGGCGAAGACGACCTTCCCTTTATTGAGCCAATAATAAAGCGGTTTTACACCAAAACGATCTCTTGCCAGGATCACTGAGCGATCTTTTTTATCATAGATCGCGAAAGCAAAAATGCCATTCAACCGGTCAAAAGCTTCGACGCCGTATTCTTTATAAAGATTCACGATCACTTCGGTATCGGATCTATTTCTGAAAACATATCCTTTGTCCAATAGTTCTTTTTTTAGTTCCGGAAAATTATAGATCTCACCGTTGAATACGATCCAGACATCTTCCGCATCGTTCGGCATCGGCTGTTTTCCGCCGGACAGGTCGATAATGCTGAGCCGTCGATGACCAAACCCGACGCGCGAAACCGGGTCGATAAAGAATCCTTCGTCATCCGGCCCGCGGTGCTTGATCGCGTCGCACATCCGTTTAAGAAGCTCCTCTGAGACCGTGTCTTGACTTTGGAAATTAAATACACCCGCTATGCCGCACATATCAGCCGCTCACTTCCTTTAAAAGGCTGGTCAGTGCATAAAACATCTGCGCTTGAGGCCAGCGGATATAAGGTACGGAGTTTTTGGTGCCCGACTTATAAACACGCGTGACAAAATGTCCGTCACGAAGCTGGTAATTTTTCATCACCTTTTCTGCTAACGTTTTTGACAATTCAAAAGCTCCTAATACTTTTTCTTTTAATAGAGTCCCCAATGTGATCGCTTCGGCAAAATCGTACAACTCATACCTCACGAATTGGCCGCTCTTTGTTCCAGCAAAAGGTTTGGGCTCCCCGCTCTTATCGAACAGCTGCTTCCTATAATATCCATAACCCTTAATGATCGCACCTTCTACATCCGCGCTTTTTAGATGCCGGTTCAGCTTGCAGAGATTTTTCAGCACAAAACAAGTATGAAAATTATCTATGAAAGCATCCTGCGAATTGCCTTCGGCATAAAGCCATGAACCGTCGGGTTTTTGACTTTGAAGCACAAAATTGAGATTCCTCAGCGCTTTTTCCTGAAATTCTTTTTGCTGGGATCTATGGAACGCTTCCGTAAGCGCAAAAGCGCGGTAAGCGCTCGCGTTCACGACTTTGCTTTCATCCAGCGGCGAATAAGAGCATGCCGACGCGTCATCCGAGGTTTTGGTATCACGGATATCTTTCAAAATGAACTGTGCGCTTGAAAGCGCTTGATCCAGATATTTTTTATCCTTTGTCGCATCATATAGCGCAAGCATCGCTTCCATGCCATAAGGCGTTACGGTGACAAAAGGCGTTCCCTTTTTCCAGAGCCCGCGGTTATTTTGCCAGTCAAATGGATAGCCCCAGCATATGCCGGAATACCCGCTGACGCTTTGGCCCAATAATTCATCCGAAAGCTTGGTCGCTTCTTTAAGATATCGCTCTTCTTTCGTCGCCGAAAAAAGATTTAGATAACCCAAGATAAAATGCGCGTCAGCGATCGCAAAGCGGTGCCTCCGTAAAAACAAACGGCTCAAGCCAGGGCAAAGCATCTCCGCCAATACGACCGGCGCAACAAAAGGCGCGGATAAAAATTTGTTCTTGTAATAGATCTTCCTTGAAAAAATTCCGTATCGCGTAGCCCACAGATCATACGCGTCATAGCCGGCATAGCCGTTTTTATCAAGCCATCCCAAGAAAGAATCGATCATAGGCCGTAAATAACTTTGATCGGTTATATCGACCTTAAAGTCTTTATCAATAAGAAGGTTTTTTTCCATACACCATTCTGTGCCATCCCCAGCGATTTCCGAGCCATGATACCGCGGATTTTGGCAACAAGTTCCTCAAGAGAGGCCAGTGAGATTTGTCAAAGAAACGGACTTCGCTTCTTATGTCTTCAAATTTTCTAAAAAGCTCAAACGCTTCCTCCTTGTTGTACACTCTTGCCAACGGACAATTAGGCCCATCGGTATTGATGCTGATCCATTTTTCCTTTGAGATTTTCTTAGCATTCCACAGAATTTTCCTATGTTCTTCCAATTTATCCTTGCTAAAGCCGAAACATTTTGACAAGAATGAAGGCATAAATGCGGGATAAAGCAGGCGCTTAAAGATCTTTCTAAAGAACATTATTTCCAGGTAATAATTAATAGATGATTTGTTATAAATCATAATGCAAAACGTCCCGTTTGGCTTGAGAACACGGTATATCTCTCTGACGATCGCTTCAATATCGGGGGAATGATGTATAACGCCAAAACTGTAAACATGATCAAAATTATTATCTGGAAAAGGCAGCTTTTCAGCATTAACCTCAAAAAATATTCCGTTAATATTAAAAAGACTGAAATGCTCTTTGGATAAGCTGACAGCTGCCGGGGTCAGATCCACGCCTACATAGCGGGCTCCCGCTTTCGCAAATTGAAGGCCGTCAGTCCCTAATCCGCAACCTATTTCTAAAACATCGCGATCCTTAAAATTCTCAAATTTAGCTATTTCAGGAATATGAAATTCTGCGTCATATCTCTTAGAAGCGACCTCCTTGAAATAATTTGATCTGTTCTGGTCATCCGATGACCGACTCCCACATGGATTTGAATTCCAAAAACTCTTGACGCTCTCCAGCCGTTCCATCATGTCCCCTTTATCGCTTGAAAAATATATTGTGAGGACTCGCTCGAAATAACATCCCAGGTATGCTCTTTGGCAAATTGAATGCGCATTTTCCTTAATTCCGGGCTATCGTTGTACAATGCTTTTTTTATAAAATGGTCGAACGCCTCATAATTCTCAGCGATGTAAACAAGTTCTTTAAAATACTCTAGCTCCAATATCGGAACTGATACAATAGGCTTTCCGGATGCAAAATATTCCAGAAGCTTCTTCGGATTTCTGTAATTGTTAAATACATCATTGATCTGATAAAAAATCCCGAAACAAGACATTTTTTGCATATATTGCGGTAATAACCTGTATTCTCTTCGGCCTAAAAAATGGACATTCCCGATATCTTTAAGACTTGAAATGTCCTGTTGAATGTCGCCAATGAATACAAATGAGACGTCTTGATTTTTGTCCGCCAAAAACTTTACCAGCTCAAGGTTCACTCCGCGAATAACACCTATATATCCCACGATCGGAGCCTTTATCTCCTCCATATCAGAAGGTATAGACAGATGGCCATTTTGGCATACCGCATAATGGTCATAATCCACTCCATGTCCTATATGGTAAGTTTTAGGGTTAAATTTCTTTCTTTCTTCCACAAGCCGATGGTTGACAAACAAAGCGGCATCCGCATTAGAATGCAATTTGATCTCGAGATCCAAAATGTATGGATTCATTTCTCCGCTATAAAAAGTAATGTTATCGACACAATAATAGATCAAGCACTTCGCCCGTTTTTTTAAAGCCAGGGCAACATCAGCAAATGAAGGAGCACATACCCAAAGAATAGGTTTTTCAAATCGAATTATTTTTAAAATAACTTTCATTTGAAGCAAAATCAAAAATTTATTGAACCGCTGGACTATTTTTTCATGACCTTTAATAAGAGGCAAGGCTATCGGCGAAAGCACATAGATATTTTTTTCGACTTTTTTTAAATAACGTGCAAGACTCTTGATCTTATTCCCTATCCTTTTCCAGACATACTTATCATTCATGTTGGGCGCACTTACACCGATCGAATTCACAAAAAGTACACGGTTCTCTTTGGCGAAGGATTTCATGATGTGAAAATTGGAATGCGGATTGTGATACCACCAATCTTCACCGGCAAAGCAAATGATGTTCTCGTTTTTAAGTTCTAATTCAGCGTTTTGCATGGTTGGAAATGTGTTCAGAGCGTGCGGATATCAAGCCAAAATAGATCCCGAAAAGCGCCCAAATATACCATTGAATAATGACATAATTTCCAAGATTCTCAGTGATGCTCATGACAAGAAACGCGGGAATAAAAATGATGAAAAATTGCGCAAGCCGGTAAGTGATACTTTGTTCATTTAATCCCTTCCTATCTTTAATAGCCCGGTAGAGCATGTACCAGAACGGCAGAAAATAAGAAATAAGGCCGAATATCCCTGACTCTATCAGAAAACGAAGATAATCATTATGCGCGCCCAGCTTATCTTTGCCATATTCGGTTGCTGCGCCTATCCCATATCCGGTCAAGGGTTTTTTGGTAATGGGCGTCCATAAATAACTCCATTTCTCAAAACGCCATCCCAACGAACTCTGTTCGTTGACCTGTATTAATTTTCCATGGGAATGAAAAATATTCGCAATATGCTCTTTCACGAATGGTACGCATAAAAGAACTAACAACATGATAATGCCCGGTAAAATGAACTTTCTGTTGAAAAAAAGTGAGTAGATTCCCAGCATGACCACGAAAGCACCCCATCCGCTTCTAGTTTGAGTGAACGCCAGTGCGGTGACCAATATCAGGAAATAAAATTTCTTTATAGTCGAAAATTTCTTTTCTCGTTTATAACTCTCTATATTCAGCAAAAGACAGCCGATGATGATCAGAAGATAAAAAGCCAGAATATTAGGATGCGCGAACGTCGCGGCAAATCTTCCGTCTACACTGCGCTTATTCGTAAAAATGCCTAAGCTGAGACATAGCATCGGGGACAACACGATAGAACGGATGATCACGCGTGTTTCTTTTTCCGTTTTGGATAAAAGGAAAGTGAGCAATGTAATAGATAAGATTGCCACATAATTGATAAGGGTTTTTGATATAGTCACTTTATCCTGAGGAAAAAAATAGGAACACGCACTGATTGCGATAAAAACAAGATACATTTTCACGATCGGTTGACTGAACCCTCTAAGACTATTCGGAGAGGTCAGCATATAAAAACCTGTCAATACGATCAAAAATAATGACACGGCTCCCCCAAAACCGAAACCACCGGTATCGCCGAAACGCATTCCCGAAAGCACGGAATCAAGAGCTGGTCTTATCAAAAAAAGTGCGAATAAAAAATGGAGCGGATTATTGATGGCGATCAGAGTAATCACCCACACAAACATAAATCCTACGGCGTAATACCACGGCAGTCCGCTGACCAGAACGAACGAGAGGAGACACCCTACCCCAATGGTCAGATAGATCCTATAATCAAAAATACTTTTTATCACTATTCTTCCCTCACAAGTTCCCTATAAATCCCCTCAATCGCTTTGACTGTCTTTTCAATATCGTATTGGTTCTCAATCAGTCTCTGCCCTTCACCGGCCACTTTAGCGGAGAGCTTCTCGTCATCCAGCAGAGTCCCTACTATTTTCGCCCATGCTTTGGCATCGCAAGGATCAAGCAGAAACCCGTTCTTACCGTTTTCGATAAAATCATCATTACAACCGACACCTTTGGAGACAAGCGCCGGCACGCCCATGCTCATCGCCTCAAGCATCGTGATCGAATGAAGTTCAAGTAAAGTGGGCTGAAGAAATAAAGTTGAAACTCCGAGCAATCTTTTGACATCAGGATAAAAACCGATGAATTTTACCTTTTCTTCAAGGCCCTCTTTTATAGTGCGCTCTTCCAGCTCTTTTTTAAGAGACCCATCTCCCGCGATCAAAAAAAGAATATCTTCGCGCTTCAACTGTGAGGCAATATCCAAAAGAAATCCTATATTTTTTTCAACGGATATCCTTGCCGCTGATAATAAGATCTTTTTGCCGCTTGGGATCGATAAAGAGTCCAAAAGACCTGGACGGCCGCCGTTCAAATCAAAGCCAAGCGGGACACCGTTCGGTATAAGAACGATCTTTTCAGCGGGGACTCCGTTCTCGATCAAGTATCTTTGATTATTCTTGGTCAGCACAAGGATGCGGTCCGAAAATCTGCTGAAAAAAACAGCCGTCTTGAACTGTTTCGGATTCAATCCCCTTTCCTTTAGATAATCGGCTTTTTCATAACGAAAATCGTGGACATGCTCGACGACCTTTGCTCCGGCAAGCTTCCCGGCCAACGCTCCCCAAACATGGCTGTTGTAATTATGAGTATGCACGATCTGAATCTTATTTCGTCTGATAAATAGCGCCAATTTAAGAATAATGGCCAAAGATGCGAAACTTTTAACCTTATGTTCGCAGCCGGCATATTTATAAAAACTTATCCCAAGATTCCGAAATTCTTCTTCAAATTTTCCGCCATAAGAATAAGCCAAATAATAATCTTCTGAGTCTTTGCTTTCCCTAAGAAGATTTAAGAGATTTGTCTCTGCTCCACCAAGATTTAATGTCTTAATGACATGAAGTATTTTATGTTGACTCATATGCTCAGCGCCTGGTAAAGCTCTGTATATTGTCTGCTAATGATTTTAATATCAAACTTCGATCTTATTTTTTCTGACGCCTTTAGTGATTTCTCTTGGTTGATATTTTGAATAAATGAAATGACTTCATCAGCGTATTTTTCAAATGAATCTTCTTTAACAACCCGGCCGATTTCAGGATCAATTATAATATCGTCGGTTATCCCGTGAAGATAGCGCGATACGACCGGAACACCGGTGGACATAGCTTCGATCAGAACATTCCCAAAACCTTCTCGAAGCGAGCAAAACAAGAACGCGTCCGATATCTTCATATACTCATCCACGTTATCAATCTGACCAAGGAAGATGATATTTTTTAATCCATTTTCCTTTATCATGTTTTGAAGTTTCAGATAATACTCATTTTCCGGCACATTGCCGGGGCCTCCTATGATAAGCACCGATGCCGGAAAAGTGTCGCAAATTTTGATCCAGGCATTTAACAAAAAATCATAACCCTTGCGCAGTTCAATTTTTCCGACAGAAAAAAAGATCTTTGAAAAACTGCTTAATCCAAGTTTCGCCTTCAGCACATTCTTTTTTAAGGTTTCGATCCGGTTGAATTTTTCAACGTTGACCCCATTTGGAATATAAACTATTTTGTCCTTTTTGATCCCAGCCGACGTAGATTTTTCAAAAAGTGCTTTGGATATAGCCACGAATTTATCGACAAAACCAAGCGCCCAACAAATAAAAAATCCCATCTTTCTTTTTCTGAAACTCTGAGGATCATCAATGCCTACAAGCGTTAACTTGAATATAATCTTTCTTTTCATGAGCCTGAAAAATGGGAACCAGATAGACTCAATACCGTTCATTGAATGAAAATGCAATATTTTGTATTTTGGATTACGGGCTATAAATAAAAACAGTTTGAAATAGTAAATCCAATTGCGCAAAAAACCTTTATCCGCATAGGTCCTGTCCCTATAGACTTTGGTGCCATTATACAAGTCAACAGCTGTCTTACGGCTACCGTTGTCCACATAGAATTCGATATTCGCCCCTTGTTTTCTCAATTCGTCTGCCAGATACGTCGCCTGGATAGCAGCTCCACCAAACTCCGGCGGAAAATATCTCGTGAGCATCAGCACATTCATATTCATGTTCTAAATTTCTTGGGTTCTTATTCCATCCAAACGCTTAAATTTCTGTTCAAAATGACTTCCAATGCCTTGACCTCTTCTTTGTAATATTTGTCTAGTAGATATTTTTTGAATGAACTATCCAAAGGTTTTGGCTTGATTTCAACTTGATTCATTTCATCTATTCTCATAAGGATCCTATATCGTAAGGATTGAGATGGGAAAAAGTGTTTGCCTATTTTTCTTACGATATTTGTTTTTCTCGTAAAATCCCTGATGATCCTAAATCTAGGCATACTTGCAGGGTTGCTTATTTTATTAAAGTTCAATTCAACGTGCCTGATCCCAAGAAACTTCT
Source organism: uncultured Planctomycetia bacterium (assembly GCA_964642015.1). Lineage (GTDB taxonomy): Bacteria > Omnitrophota > Gorgyraeia > 2-02-FULL-51-18 > 2-02-FULL-51-18 > CAZXLF01. The sequence goes on along the minus strand of CAZXLF010000001.1, from coordinate 298,262 downwards.
CTATAGACTCAATAGTCGATCGGATATTTGATTTAATATCCTCTTCAAAAACAAAAAAGATCATATTGGATCTTTTGAGGAACTTTAAATAGGCGGATATCTGTTTTGCATAATAACCAGTTTCCCTATAACAGAAATTATATTTGTTTGAAAAATCGTCCAACGACAATCCTTCGCTTGGCACGATCTCGGGAGCTTCTATCGCTTCTTCGAATAATCTACTCTCGATACCCCAACGGTAATTCATCAGATAATGAGAATAAGCTCGGTCAACCGGATTTCGCAGAAGGAAAATAATCTTTATCTCATCTCCTAAAGCTTTGTGGATCCTTGAAGGGGCATAAGGGACGAACATATAAGCGGGATCAATTTCTCCTACCGCTTTTTGACCATTACATCTTGAGAAATACTCTTTTTTGTAATACTCAATTCCTTTGGAGTATTTTTCTTCGATTGCAAAAAATTTTGTCTCTTTTACCTTGGGCAAATAAATATCTGGGTGCTGTACTAAAATATCCTGCAAAGTCGTCGTGCCACCTTTCTTTGTGCCTACACAAAAGAAATTGGGCGCAACTTTGGTATTTTGTTTCTTACCATTCAAAACATGATCCATATTTTGATAACCGATTTGTTTAAAAACAAGCAACAAAAAAACATAAACAGTGGCTGCCGCTGTCATGACAATCATTAATTCCGGCCAGCCATGAATTCTTAAAATACTCTTGAGATACAACGTAAAAAGGAACATGCCCGATGAGATCAGGAATATCTTGGCGAATAATAAATAAAAATCTTTTTTCTTTAAACTGATCAATCTTTCTACGATGTACAGTGAATAAAATCCCCACAGAATGGAATAGGCAGTATAACAGGCCGCTACTCCTTCAATGCCCCAGCGAAGTCCTAAAATAATAGATAAAACAGCCCCCAAAGATCCGAGAAAACCTATCTTAAATTGGATATCCGAACGGCCTTGAGATTGATAAATAGTGCCCGCCGTACTCGAAAGGCACTGGATCATTCCGCAAAAACAAAAAATCCTGATAACGATCACCGAAGGCAGCCATTTGGCTCCGTAAACGGCGTCGATCAATTCAGGCGCCAGCGCAAAAAGACCGAACATCATCGGAAACACTGTGATCGATATGCTTTTTATCATCTTTAAATAGGCGTTCTTGACCTTCGCGATGTCATTTTGGATAACTGAAAACGCCGGAAACATTACTTTTTGTATGGTCCAAGTAACGTTCTGCAAAGGATAGAGCATTAGTTTATAGGCCAAGGTGTAATAACCTAGCGATTCTGCGCCCAAAAATTTACCAATCAAAAGATAATCCACGTTCCTGGCGAAGTAATTCATGACAGTAAATCCCGTCACATGCGCGCTGAAACCGAATATATCTTTGATCGAAGAGATGGAAAAAATAAACCGTGGTCTCCAGTGGGAAAACAGCCACAACAAAACCGTATTGGCCAGCGTGAATGCGATCATTTGGTAGACCAAACTCCATGCACCAAATCCGCGGTAAGCCATGACGATTCCGACGACACCCCCTATAACGATCGCCAAAGTTTCGATCACGGCAAGCTTTTTAAATTCCATATGTTTTTGGAAAATAGCTCTTTGCACGATGGAAAATGCTGCCAAAATAAAATTAAAAGCGCTGATCCTTAAAATAGAGATGAGTTCGGGTTTGTTGTAAAATGCCGCGATCGCCGGAGACACGGCAATGAATAAGGCTGTAAATGCCGTTCCCAGAAAAATGTTCAGCCAAAAAACCGAACTATAATGGCTTTCGTCCACTTGCTGCCTTTGGATTAGAGCTCCGCTTACACCGATCTCATTGACCGCTGAAATGAATCCGGTGAAAACGGTCGCCATTCCCACCAGTCCAAAATCGTCGGGCATCAATAAGCGCGCCAGGATGACGGTCACCGCAAATTGGCTGACCTGTCTGGCTGCTTGAGAGGCAAATGACCAGCTCAAGCCTTTTATCGTTTTTTGTTTTAGATCCATAGTTTGTTAATGCGCTGGAATAAACCTTCTTTTAAATGATCTTAAAAACAAATGTATATTTGTCTGCAGGTTGTCGATAAACTTCGACCAGCAAAAATAACGCGGCTTTACCTGCTTTACCTTTGTCAAAAAAACCAGATGATGACCTTCCTCGACAACGTCCACTCTAAAACTGCCGGGATAGGTCAAAAGCCAGTTTTTGAGAACGGTCTTTTCTTCCTCTCTTGAATAATCGTCCAGTACCACCACTGCACCAATCCTTAAATTTTCGTAGACCTTATACAAACAAACTTCCCTGCCCCTAAGGGTTAGCCAGCTTTGAGGGCCATCGATGATCACACAATCAAAGATCCCGCTAAATTTATTTTTGGCATAACTCAAGAACAGACTTCCGCTCGACCATTGATATCGAAGCGGTGAAAACAGGATGTTCAAATTGGAACCGGGACAATATTTCCGTTTCAAGGTATGCGTCTTCCTATAATACTTAAGGTCATGGTCGATCGAGACGATGTTCGTCTCCGGGAAAGCTCTAGCCATTCTGATCGAGCTTACACCGCTTCCGAATTCCAATATATTTTTTGCCGCTAAACTTTTTATTTTTTCCCATAAAATATTGAAAGACTTTTCCCCTATACTTCCCGGCTTGTTCAGATCCAGCTCCATAATTTCTTCCATGTTGCTCCCTTTCTTTTATGCTTTGACGATAAAATATGGGTTTAGAAGATCAGGTTTATTGTATTTCAAGTTATTTCCCGAAAGATCTTTCACGCTACCTCCAGCTTCGCGCACCACACACTCCGCCGCTGCGGTGTCCCACTCCATGCAGGGCCAAAAACGAGGATAAAGATGCGCCTGACCTTCGGCCACCAAACAAAATTTCAACGAACTTCCCACGTGCACCGCTTCATAATGTTCGAGAGTTTTTAGAAATGCTTCCATTTCGCCGCCGATATGATCACGACTAATGACGACTTTCAAAACCCCTTTAGGCTTTTTATCCGTTTGTATCCGTTCCGCTTTAGCGCCGGCGATACTTTTAAAAGCGCCTTGGCGATCTTCTGCAAAATAAGTCAGCTGCTTCACCGGCGCATGCACGACCCCCATCACGGGAACATTGCCTTTGATCAATGCAATGTTTACGGTAAACTCTCCGTTCCTTTTAATGAATTCCTTCGTTCCGTCCAAAGGATCGACCATCCAAAAAGTTTTCCACTCCTTCCTTATATTATAAGGAACGGATTTCGATTCTTCCGACAACACCGGCCAATCCGGCGTCAACCGGTTCAAGGATCTCACGATCGCTTCATGCGCCGCTGTATCTGCCAAAGTTAAAGGAGAATCATTGATTTTCATCACGATACCAAAATCGCTAAGCGAATAGATCCTTAAGATCGATCGGCCCGCATCTTCGGCGATGTTGATAATTTCAGGTAAAATCGCTTTATCAATATCAGTCAATGACACTATCCGATCCCCATCTCTTTCAATATATGATTCACACACTGATCTATACCAGCGTGATCAGTGTCTACAATAATCTCAGGCCCGATCGGTTCTTCGAAAGGTGCCGAAATACCGGTAAAATCTTTGATCTGACCCGCTCTGGCTTTTTTATACATGCCTTTTACGTCCCGGCTTTCGCATACTTCGGGAGCACAGCGGATGTAACATAATTTGAAATTCTTTATGATTCTCCGAACCAACGCTCTCATATCATTGGTGGGCGATACAAACGTAGCGATCACAAAATTATTGTTCTCATTAAATAGCTGTGCCACGTGCGCTATTCTGCGTAAATTTTCACGCCGATCTTTGTCAGTAAAACCCAAATCCGAATTTAATCGACCGCGTACATCATCACCGTCAAGTCTTGCAATACGAATTTGCCTCTTTTCCATTTCTTTGACAAGGTGAGCTGCTATCGTGCTTTTTCCCGAACACGGTCTACCGGTGAACCATAAAGTGGTTGATTGAAAATTAGGGTTCATTTTCTTAACCGAATGACTTGAGCTGGATTTCCCACAACAACCGCCCAATCGGGAATATCTTTGGTAACAACTGCGCCGGCCCCGATGATCGCCCCGCGGCCGATCTTGACCCCTGCCAAAATCAACGCCCTCGTTCCAATCCAAACATCATCCGATACAATCGTTGGCATAGGTGTTTTAAATCCTTGTTTCCTCATCGGAATGTCAATACGGCCAAATTCGTGTGCTCCGCCAACGAACACCACATCAGGCCCCATCATCACATCCTTCCCGATCACGACCGGACCAAATACCTTGGCATTGACCCCTATGTCCGAATGATCTCCAAGCTCTATCTCGCGACCGGTGTTAAAAAAGGCCTTAGCTTCGACATTCACGTCCTTACCGCATTTTTTGAAAAGACGCCTACAGATAAAAGCGCGGATCGCTTTAGCAATCTTGCCACCCGGCAAATACGAGATAGGTAAATGCCTAGCAAAACCGTAATATAGGAAGCAGTGGAATGAGCGCTTGATCTTTTCCATAAAGATCAGCTATGCGCGATGCGATGCAGAAGCTCAGAGATGAACGTCTGATACTTAACGCCCATCTTCCTCGCCTTTTGCTTGATACTGCGCAGATCCCTGCTATTCATGCGGATGTTCAAGACAGCATCCTTTTTTCTTGAGACGATGTCCTGAGCGATGCTGTCTACTTCTTTAAGGTCGACTGTCAAGAACGCCTCCTTTTTCAATTTATCTTCCATCTCATGGTCCTTTTTGTTTTTTAACACTTCTCTGATCAGATAGCCCTACGAAAACCCGGTTTGGGATTAAATCGAAAGGGGTCATTGTAGCATAATACTTTTGTATATACAACTATAATACGGTGACTAAAAACTCAAAAGTTAAAGATCAAAAGTCAAAACAAACAAAAACATTTTGCGTTTTAAGTTGCGGTTTTGACTTTTGATTTTTCAGTTTTGACTCGGATCTTCCAAAAAAATATTTTTTTCTCTCATTTGGATCTTAAATATTATAAGAGAAAACATTCGCTAATTCATAGCGGAATATGGTATAAAATAGGCCATTAAGAAAAATTAATCTTATTTTCATCAAATTTTAATGATCGTTTTGTAAGATTTATTAATCAAATTTTAATTTAAAAAGGATTCAAAAATATCTAAGGTGATTACTGCGAGTTTGGGCAAGGGGGTTTTGTAATGAAAAATAGAGCGGTGTTTTTTTACCTAGTTCTTTTAAGCTTTTTTTTAACCGACGGCAAAGTCTTACTTGCGGCTGATCCGACGACTCAGACCACAACGCCCAGCGGATTTACTCCGGCCCAAACTCAACAGGCAGCTCAGACCAGCCAAAACTTGATCGATTCCAAAAATACAATCATTACCATTCCGTCAACAGCGCCTCTGACGCCTGCGCAACTTTTGAACCAAACGGCGGCAAATCTTCTTCTTAGTGAATTACAATCAAATTCCGGAGAACTTTCAAATTTCAATCTTATCTATAAGACTGTTCTCACAACTTCCGGAGCTCCCACGGCATCTGACAGTTCGGTCCTGTTAAACGTTACAAGCCCTTCTAGCTTTAATCAGGTTAAATTCCTGTCGTCGCTCCAGAAAGCTGCGGACACGTACAATACAATGAAGACAGGGGGTTATCTCTGGTATTACGGAAATGTCTTCGGGAGTACTTCCGACTATTCCCCTTTGGTAAATGCCGCTAGCGATCCCTCTTATAATCAAACGACATTCATAAAGACGGTGCAACTCGCTTCAAATTTGTATAGATATATGCAGTCCAACTCTGTTAATTTATCTAATTTTAATCTGATTTATAAAACTTCTCTTCCAACAACGGGTTATCCGAGCGTTACAGACAGGGCTACACTCTTAAATGTTGCAGGCACCTCTAATTTTAATCAAACAAGCTTTCTGGCCATACTCCAGAAAGCTGCGGACACGTACAATACAATGAAGACAGGGGGTTATCTCTGGTATTACGGAAATGTCTTCGGGAGTACTTCCGACTATTCCCCTTTGGTAAATGCCGCTAGCGATCCCTCTTATAATCAAACGACATTCATAAAGACGGTGCAACTCGCTTCAAATTTGTATAGATATATGCAGTCCAACTCTGTTAATTTATCTAATTTTAATCTGATTTATAAAACTTCTCTTCCAACAACGGGTTATCCGAGCGTTACAGACAGGGCTACACTCTTAAATGTTGCAGGCACCTCTAATTTTAATCAAACAAGCTTTCTGGCCATACTCCAGAAAGCTGCGGATCTTTATAAAGCAATAAAAAGCAACACATCCTACACTTGGTACTATAACAACATTTTTGGGGGCGCTTCCGATTATTCTCCTCTATTGCTCGTTGTTAGTGACCCTGCTTATACCCAAGCAAATTTTTTGACTTCCATATTAAAAGCGTCTGGTTTTTATCATTTTATGCAAGCTAATATCGCCAACCTATCAAACTTTAATCTAATTTATAAAACTTCTCTACTCACAACAGGTTACCCAAACTCTACCGACCGTGCTGAAATCCTAAGTGTTGTGAGTGATCCGGCTTTTAATCAGACAACCTTTTTAACAAAGTTGCAAAAAGTCACGGATCTATACAACGCGCTTTTGGCAGATTCGGACAAATGCTCCGTTTTCAACACACGCTATTTCACACAATTACCAACATCGGGATCCCCCTCGGCCAACGATCGCAACGTTCTTTTTGTCATAACCGGCGCTTCGAACTTTGATTTAGCAAGTTTCCTAAATTCACTCACAACATTGCCGACGCAGCCGCCTCCCCCGCCTCCGCCAACAGGGGAGCTTTTCAGTCCAACTTCATTCTGGAATCAGCCCTTGTCCGCAAATCAAGCGCTGAATGCCAACTCAGCGAATTATGTGAATGAATTCGTCGCGAATACTCAGCTTGCCGGTCCGTGGATCAATATCACACAGTACAGCACACCGTACTATATCGTGGACTCAAGCGCCACAAAAGCTCCTGTCTCGATCGTCCAAAACGGACAGACGCTGACCTGGACCGCGCTTTACCAGGTCTGTCAGCAAGGCATCCCGATCCCCGCGAACGTGGCCGCATCAGGGGGTCTCGATGGCGAGATCACTATTTATGATAAGAGTGCCGATAAACTGTATGAGTTCTGGCAGTTCAAGAAAGTGAACGGCCAGTGGCAGGCAAGCTGGGGAGGGATCATTGATAACGCAAGCACTTCAAGCGGCATCATGCCCACTGTGAAAAATACTCTCGGAGGTGATGAGCAATGGGGCGCCACCGCCACAGGGCTTCCGACGATCGGAGGCACAATGCTTCTTAAAGAAGTTCAGGCCGGTGTGATCCCGCATGAACTCGCCGTCGCGATCGTACGTCCCGCGACCTGGACCAATTATGTGTGGCCTGCCCAGCGAAGCGACGGCTGGTACACAGGCCCCAATGCGATCCCCGAAGGGACCCGCTTCCGCTTCCCCGCTAATATCACGATCGATCCCAACTGGTCCCCCATCGTCAAAATGATGGTGATCGCGATCCGGGACTATGGCATGATCGTGCGCGACCAGGCAAGCTCGGTCGTCTTCACTGCTGAGGACCCAACGCAGTACGGCAAAGGAGAAGACGCCTATGCACCCTATTTCGGTGGACTCCAGCTTTGGGACGTCATGAAACAGTTCCCGTGGGATAAGCTTCAAGCGCTGGCGTGAGTCAATCTGAACTCCCCCTTTCCCCCTCTTCAAATGAAGAGGGGGAAACAGCTAGTCTAAAATTCTCCCCTCTCTACTTAAAGAGGGGTTGGGGGAGTTGGCCGACAATATGCTAGAATAAACCCATGAAGAAAACTTCTTACTTTATACTTTTATTTCTTTTGCTAACTACCAAAGCATGGGCTACTCATTATTACATCAGTAATTCCGATGGTAATAATTCCAATAACGGTACCGATCCCGCCTATGCTTTCAAAACTCCCTCAGCCGTCACAGGGCACAATTTTCTAAAACCGGGCGACGAAGTGTCATTCAAACGCGGAGACACCTGGGTCGGTAAAGACGCGTATTGGACGCTTAACTCCTCGGGAGCTGAAAATAACCCTATTGTTTTGGACGCTTATGGCGAACCCCAAAGTAAAGTAGTTTTTGGGAAACTTAAATATCACGATAACGATCCCCTTTTTATAGGGAGCGAGATCTACAAAGGCGGCTGGACCGTTTATCCTAATGATTCTAGCGGACACACTTATCAAACAAATGCCAAATATTTGGGCGACTTTTTATATCTACTTTCAGTAGATGACAATGAAGTGGCTTATCTTAAGCATCAATTGGATGGATTTGGAGGAGTAACCACCGCATCTGATGTAGCATCAGCTTATATGCTTTCATGGAGTAGTCATCTTGTCTTTTTAAAACTGCTGGATGGCTCTGATCCATCGGCTCACACAATACGGTTGGGGCAATATCCCAAAGAACAATACGATGCACTGATCAAGATCGGCGATAAAACAGGCAGTGCGCCGTGGGTCGTCGCAAAAAACCTTCATGTAAGATGGTCGAACGGCGAAGCTTTCCGCTCACAAAGCCAGCATGTTCAGTTCATCGATTGCTGGGCCGAGTACAACGGTAAAGAATCTTTTTATTTTGTCCGAAACGGAATAAATCCTCCTGAAAACGGGGCGGATTACAATTCCTGTGTGCGGTGTACAGGACGTTTTAGTAACTCCGGAGGCAACGGGCACGGGCAGAATTTCACAATGGAGTCCTCTTATTCCTGGTGGATCGATTGTTTCGCGCAATACGGCGGACGCGCCGGTTTTGATTTTTTGGATTATAACGCCAATACTAAGGTCCAGTATTCGGGTGCCATACGCTGCGAAGCGGATACTAATGCACAGGAATGGAATGCTAAAGGCAATTTTGATGCCGGTTTTTACAGCGACGGTGCCGACCATATCCTGATTTACTCCTGCAAAACGCACGGCGCGGGCACCAGAAACAACTCGAGCATTACATCAGGAATTTCCCTGTCTTCGGAACACTCGTCCATCAGGACTCCGGATGAGCTGTATGTGATCAATACTCTTTCTTATAGCAACAAAGGCGATGCAATCACGATCAGCATCAACGATAATACTGATAAAATGGGGAAAGTTTATCTTTACAACGATACTTTTAACATTGGGCAAGGTATTAAAGATGCCTACCGGACCTTTGGTGTCTACCATTTTTCTTCTGATGGGAAACTAACAATAAAAAATTGCATATTCAATCAAAACGCCAATGCGGGAGCCGCAATAGGAAGCATTGGCGCTGACAATTATCTGCGTATGGATTCCGATTATAACGTCTGGAGCAAGTCTTCGGAAATAACGAAATTATTCAAAGTACATGATAAATCGATCGGTCTTTCTGAATGGCAGTCTATCTCAGGCCAGGACAAACATTCTGTCGCTGCCAATGCGCTTCTTTCAAATGACAAAAGCGCCGATTACGATGCTCATCTGTCTCCCGACTCCCCTGCCATCGATCTGGGAACGACATCCTGGTACTCGACGCTCCCCGATTGGGTCAAGAAAGCCATCGGTAAGCCGGTTCCTATCGACGGCAGCGCCCGAAAAGACGGCACTCCGGATGACGTCAACATTCATCCCGACGCTGGCTATCATTACACAGAATAGCTGTTATTCCGATCAATAACACTCACTTGTAATCTCCTAAGGACTCGGCTTTCTAATCCAACTCCAATAAAAGAGCTTAAAGCTATAGTTTTAACCCCAAAAGGGAACTTGTATGAAGTGGAAATAATACTTCATGGTGTACGCAGATGGTCTTGCAATATAGATCTTAACCCCTTTGGTTTATGGAAGCTTAAAGTTCGTGCAAAATATGGTTCTAACTAGGTTGCACTAGGATTATTTTGAGAAAAATTAAATAATTTTCTTCAGTAAAAGATCGATATTTTTCTCAAATGAGGTATAATAAATCTTTAGGTAAAAGAAAGAACATTTAAGGTGATTAACGTTAAATAAGGGGGAATAAATGAAGAGTCGTAGATTAATGTTGTGCGCAATATTTGTTATTTTATTTGGCTTCCAATCAATTCATGTTTTTGCTGACACAAACACACCTACTAAACCAGCAGCAGTTTCCAGCAAGCCAGCTCATAAAGACCCCAATAAAGAGCGAGAAGATGCATGGTATATTGCAATCTCTTCTCTGGAAAGAGCCAGACATGAATTATCGAATACTTCTTCTAATTTTGGTGGCACTAACCGAGATTTAGCAATCCAATATATTGATAAATCTCTGGCTGAATTGCACAAAGTGCTTAAGTAATATTGGCGATCAACAAATAGAACGCTTGGGCTAGGTCGAAGAAATTCGGCCTAGCCCTTTGTTTTCTTGATTAATTTTTTAAAGATCTCTCTTTAAATAAGCAGGCTTGATTGGGATAACAAACGGCGATCAAACGCTTTCGTAGAGGAATTTCGGGATCATGTATTCCCGATTGGGCATGACCGCGCCGAGGATACGGCAGTGGTTGTCATTCAGGTGCTTCATCGAATACTGAACGACCTGACGGCGTACGGTGCTTTCGCCGATGATCAGGATAACACCATCCGTGGATGAAGCAATAAGCGGTGTGTCGCGGAAATCACGTACATTCGCGCCGTTAATCAGAAGCAGGTCATAAGATGGGCTTAAGGTCAATAGGATACGAGAAAAAGATTCCTTGCCTAGTAGAATGCCGGGATCCGCGACGCTATGGCCGGCGGAAATATAATGAAGCTTTTCATTCACTGGCCGGACCGCTTCTTCAGACTTAAGGCTTCCCTCCAAGATCTCCGCAAGACCCTGATTGACCTTGCCTTTGAAAAATTTATGAAGCGAAGGATTTCTTAAGTTCGCATCGATCACAAGAGTGCGCAGTCCCAAACGACTGGATATAAAAACAGCTGAATTCGAAAGAATAGTCGCCGAATCATCTGCGGGATTCACGGATGCAAAAAGCATGTGCTTTAGATTCTTCGTCTTCACCATGAAAAGGATCTGCTGGGCCAAGATACGATAGGACACCGCGCGAGGCGATTTGTTGGTATCGGACACATCATGGACCAGCTGGCGGTCGCCCAACCCTTTTTTCTTATTGATGCAGGCGATCACCGGAGCGCCCAAAAATACCTCAAGGTCCTGCTTGGAGTGAAATGTTTGGTCGAGATACTCAAAGCTGAATGCCAAAAATGCGCCGAGAAAAATACTCATCACGAAGCCGATCAGAAGAATCAATTTTCGCGGAAGGCCAACGGGTTTTAAAGCCGGCGTCGCCTGTTCGATGATCTTGACCGAGGCCGGGCCTATCGCCTCAATACTTGGCAGAGGCTGGCCGGAAAGCCCTTTTCTGATATTCGCGATATTTTCCTTCATCTGGATAACAACGGGATTTTTTTCAGTATACTTGGCTTGAAGATCGACATACTGCTGCTCCAGATCGAACATCACGTAAGAGCGGCTCACCGCATTGGCCGTCACCGCCGCGGCGATCGGGCTGAAATCCGTCACGACGATCGAAAATAAGTGCGTGTCGCGGACCGGTGTCACTTTCACGCGACTTTTCAAGTCTTCCATCGCCATGTAGAATTTGAGCCCTTCTTTCTGCTGGAGCGCCATGGTTTCAAGCCGAGCACCGGTTTGCTTGTTCTGCCAATTCACAAATTTTTGCTTCAAAGGCGACGCGAAGTGATTTTCATAATCAAGAGGGCGCTCGTTCAAACCCAAAGCCAGCACCGCGCGCTCAAGCACGGGCTTGGAGGTCACGATCTCGCTTTGAGTGAGCGTCTGACCGGAGTCATTGCCGCTATAGATAGAAAAATCACGCTGGTACGGCGCGTCAGTTTCCTTTTCGGCTGAGACAAGCATCTTTACTTCCGATTCATATACCGGTGTAAAAAATTTAAGCCCGAAATAAGTCATCAATGTGACGACGATGACGGTCAGGATAATGAATCTTTTTTGACGAAAAACCACCTTCACGTAATCACGGGTCGTCTTGATCGGACGCTCAGCGATCACGGGTGTAATGGGAGTCGTGTTGTTCGCACCGTTCATCTGGTTCATCAGTTGTTGGCTCATTTTAGAAAAATTTCTGCGGCACCGTGATCACATCACCGGGCTCGACTTTCACATCCTGCGATTTGCCGCTCATCACATCGGATACCCGCACGGTGATCGTGTTACTTCCTGATCCGTCATGATTGTGCCGTAGTATTTTGACGTCGTTGGTCGAAGCTACCTTTGTGAATCCGCCGGCAACTGAGATCGCCTGCACTACCGTCATATTTTCCTGGATCACGTAAGAATCGGGATGATTCACCTCACCGTACACATAAAACATACGGCTGCGCGATTGCGTTAACGACACGCTGACCACAGGATATTTCATATAATCCATCAGCCCGGCCTGGATCTTTTGCTGGACATCTGCAAGCGTACAGCCTTTAACCTGAACGCTCCCTATATACGGAAAAGTGATCGTGCCATCCGGCGCAACCGTCAGCGTTGATGCAAGCTGCTGAGGCTGAAGAACGTCTATCTCTATAATATCATCCACGCCGATCTGGTATTGCAATGATACCGAGGTAGGGCTCGAAACCGCTGGCGTACCATTTTCAGCAGCGTAAGAGTAGACGCTGATCAAAAGAAGAAGAATAAACAAAATTGTTGAACGTAAATATTTTTGCGACACTAATTGCCCCCAAATCATCTAAATCACCCTAAAAATAACTCTTAAGACTTTGCGAGTCTACGGATCATCGAAGGGAAAATCATAGAGCAGACCAACCATAAAGAGTCATATTATAACCTAATAAATCAGTAAAATCAATAGATGTAAAACGACATAAAATTAAGATTATTTCAGGGTCTTTTCCGCGAGATTTCCAGCATCAGATCTTCGATCTTTTTTCCAATCACGCGATGATCATACAGGCCTACGGCCTTTTCACATCCCCGCTCGCCCATACTTTTCGCAAGCGAAGCATCTTGAAGAAGCGCGCTGATCTTTTCCGCAAGGATATCCGCAGAGCCGTAAGGGACAAGAAAACCGTCCTTCCCTTCATCGATCACGCAGCGCATCGCGCCAAGGTCCGCGCCGATCACCGGTTTTTTACACAACCATGCCTCCAAATAAACAATGCCGAAACTGTCGGCATTTGACACCATCGAAAAAATATAAGCGTTCTGCAAAAGCCATCGTTTCACGGCACCCTGCACCCGGCCCACATTCTCAATAAAACTGTGCCTCTTGATCAGAGGCGCTACCTTCTGATCAAAATAAGGCGTCGACTCTCCGGCGAGCACAAGCACGGCGTCCGGAAAACGCGTTGCGACTTTCTGCATCGCCTCGATCAATGTCTCGATCCCCTTGCCTTCCTGTTTTCTGCCTAAATAAAGCACGTATTTTTTGCCTGACAATTTTTTCTGCAAAGAGATATCAGCGCCATCATCCGCGGAAGCTGCGCTCCATTCTTGTGAGTCGATCCCGACACCCGTAACATGGATCCGCTCCGCACTCACTCCGCAATCGATCAGAAAGCGGCGTTCATATTCGGTATTAGTCATCACTGCATCCAAGCCTGCCAACCGCTTGAGTTTCTTCGGAGAATAATCGGAACCGGGAAAATCGATATGCAGGGCGGTACGCATCATGATCTTTGCGCCGGTGGTTTTCTGTGCGCGGAACAGGATCTCGGCCTGATATCCAATATAAGGATCGGCTAAGACAACGTCAGGCGCAAAGGTCCTCAAGTCCTTCAGCAAGCGTGAAACTCTCGCTACCCTTAACCGGTAAAGGTCGAACAGCGCCTCCGTAAAAGGAAGTTTTAGTTTGAATGAGACCGCATACGCGAATCCCAAGCAAAAATCCAAAACGCCGCCGCACGAGTAACGCTTGATCAGCACGCCGTCTTTGGTCTCGGTATCCGGAAAATTTTGGATCCTTTTTGAACTCGGGATCTTAAGCTCGTCCATCCTGCCTAGCTGGCTCGTATAGACACGGACCTCGTGACCTTGTGCCGATAAGAACTTTCCTAAAAAACCAAGGGACGTTTGGGTGCCGCCGACCGAAGGATAATAAAGCGGCGTGATGATCGCGATCTTCACTGATGAGAAATGATTATTTGGCGCCGTGACCAATCAGGACCACAGGGACTGTTTTGAACACGATCTTAAGATCAAGCCACAAGGACCAGTTGTCAATATATTCGAGGTCAAGCTTCATCCAATCGTCAAAATCCGTGATCTTATTGCGGCCGTTCACCTGCCACAAACACGTAAGGCCGGGGCGCATGCTTAAGCGGCGGCGATGCCAATTATCATACCGCTCGACCTCTTTGGGGATCGGAGGTCTCGGGCCCACGAGGCTCATATCGCCGGCGAGAACATTCCAGAGCTGGGGCAATTCATCCAAACTAAGCTTTCTTAAGAACCGGCCGATCGGCGTGACACGCGGGTCATTATCCATCTTGAAAGCCGGTCCTTTCATTTGATTATGCTTCTCAAGTTCCGCCAATTTTTTCTCCGCATCCACGACCATCGTTCTGAACTTGAGCAGCGTGAAGCGCCTGCTATTCAAACCGCAGCGGGTTTGCTTGAAAAATATCGGTCCTTTGGACGTTGCTTTGATGCATATCGCGATGATGAGCAAGAACGGCGACAGCACGACAAGCGCCACACCCGATAGGACAAGGTCAAAAAGCCGTTTGAATAAAAGATGCCAGATCTTGTCCGGCGCGCTTTCAAAAGTGATCAGCGGAAATCCGTGGAAATCCGTTTGTTTTGCTTTGGCGAATTGCAGCTCAAAATGGTCGACAGCCAGATGGATCTTTAAACCTTCGGTCTCGCAGAAATGAACGATCTCCTCGATCTTCGTGAGCCACGACCTCGGCACGATGAACACGACCTCATCAACGACGTTGCTATGGATCACATCAGGCAGATCGTCGAATGAACCAAGAACTTTGGATTTGCCGAACGCCTCGCCTTTCTTTTTGGGATCTTCATCAATAAAGCCGAGCACATGGAATCCCCATTCCCTATGGTTGTACAGAAGTTCCTCGAAACGCTGGGCGCGTTTATTGGTGCCGATGATCAGCACGCTCCTGAAATTAAAACCTTTCCTGCGAGTGAAGCGGAAAAACATCACCACGAACGCCTTTTCAGCGCACAAAAGTACCGACGAGATCAAGAAAGCAAAAACGATGAATGCGCGGGAAACATAGGTGATCTTCAGAATGTAAGTGATGCTTCCAAAGATGATGAAACCGGCCAAAGCGGTCTTGAACACAATATAGAACATCTCAAAAAGAGGTTTCACGCGAAAAGACTGGTACATCCGGGAAAAATAAAGCAGGAACCCCCAAAGCATCAGGATCACCGGTAAGAACGCGATGTGAATCTTGAACGGGTTCATGCTCGGGTTCAGTTTGCAAGCCAGCGGATAAGCCAACACGAACGAGACCGCGATCACGCAGAGGTCAGCCATGATCATGATACGTCTAAATACTGCGTTGTGTTCTTTAAGCATAAGTCAACTTCCTAGAGATCCTATTTACGATATAAGCGCTGATAGAGCCTGCTATCCGATTGATAATGAACCTATAGTGTACACTGCAAAATAGAGGAATACAAATAATTGGGATTTGACGGAAATATTCGAAAACTCTCAGAACTTAGCCGGCGATCAAAGGCTTGGAAAAGCCGGTTTTTGTTTTTATAACCTTTAAAAATTGGTCAACATAACCCTTGTCTTTGGTGTTCAAGACCATAAAGTAGACCCCTACGATATAGACAATGGAGACCCCGGACAAGACAGCCATACCGGAAACACTCATCCATAAAAAAGGTTTCCATTTAACGAGAAATAAAAGCGTCGGCATCCAAAGAACAGCAGCCCAAGCCACCGGTTTGAAGTAAGCGCGGAGCCAGTATTCAGTCGCCGAAAAACCGGCCAAATAGCATCCGTAAGGCACAGCGAACAGGAACGCCATCGAGATCGCACACACACACGAGCCCATCGCCATACCAATAAGACCGAACTTCAAAGGCACCGCAAAAATATAGCAAGTCAGCACCGATAAAAGGTCATAGATCGGGTTCACGATACCGGGCACTTTGACATGGCCGTAGGCATTCGGAAGGTTATGTGTTGATGCGATCGGGATGTAAAAACATTGCGGAAGAATGCTTAAAACCATGATCCATGGCGCGTCATTGAACCTCCCGCCGACCCACTGGGTCAGGATGGGCTTAGCGAATATCATCAGCGCCAAAAACGCCGGAAAGCAAAGGATCGTCATCGCCTTCGTGAACACAAAGATCAGCGTCTTTAATTTCTGATGCTCCCCTTTCGCCACAAGGTCCGTGAATGTGGGTGTCAGCGTCCACGTCGGCTCAAGCACGATATTCTCGATCAGAGAAGAAAATTTGGTGCCGATGCCGTAAACGGCGTTCGCGGCCGGGCCCCAGAAAAAATTGATGATGAAATTCGTCGCATTTTCGTTGATGATCGAACTCATGTGTCCCGACAAAGTGTAGACGCTGAAAGACAATATCTCTTTTACTTTATGCATCTGAAAATATTTGAGACTCACCTTGATGTGAGGCATCAGTTTCTTGAACGCGAAGTAAACCGCATAATTCTGCGACCAGGTCATAATCAGATAGATCCAGCCGTAAGTAACGAGCGACACATACTGCTTGGGCACGATCGAAAAGATCACGAATATCGCTATCGCCCTCAGCGTCATGCCCGTGGAGCTCGCCAGATTGATCAGATCGAAACGCTGTTTCGCGTATAAGCCGGCCCAGAAAACTATATTCGGCACCGTCACCGCGAACGCCGCCGTGATCAGAGCAAAATACTGCTGGCATTCATGGTAGCGCCCTTCGGGGATGCGGAAGATGCCCGGGATCCAAAAACTTAACATAAAACCTACCGCGAATATCAGCACGGAAATCATCAGAAAGAGCCCGCGTCCCGTGGAAAGATAGGACACAAAATCGCCTTCCCTTTCTTGAGACAACGAATAAGTCGCGTACCTCGACAAAGCCACGCGCACGCTCGTACTGACCGCTTCCATGAATTTCATCATGGATTCAAACACGATCACCAGACCGAACACTTCCACGCCCAGCTTGTAAATGAGGAAAGGCACGAGAAAAAATCCCAAGACCATGCCGACCGCGCGGCCGGCGTAATTACTCAAGATATTCAATAAGATCTGTTTTTTCAAAATAATAACTCCCGTAAATATTCCGTCCGGAGGATCATTGTCTTATGATACAGGATTTATGACAGCAGGGGTGAATTCATTTCTTCTGGCGGCAAAAAACGCGGTCAATGGGCGCTATGCAGGGCCCGCTTCAGATTCTTTTTGCTGATCGCGTTGCCGGTGAGGACTCGGGCTGTTTTTTTTGAAGTCTCCCAAATGAACTGAAAAAAATTGGACGGATAGATCGCCGCTTTGAAAGCCTCCCAGAACAATTTATAAGCGTGTTTCCTTTGTCCTGTTTCAAAATACAATCTCCCAAGGATGTAATTGATATTCGCCAAGCCCAGATCAACGTCTCTTTTTAGATGACGGTTTGAAATGAATTCACGTTCGCCGGTGATGCATCGGTTAAAAACACGCTTGTGGCCTTCGTACAATTTGATCTTATTGTGGGACATGTTCTCGGCATGGTTGTGCTTGTAGAGCAGTACATCATGGATCAGCACGAAATTCGACCGGGCGGCGGCTCGGAAAAAATAATCCAGATCCTCCACGATCTTGCAGCTGGGATCAAAACCCCCCGTCTTTTCAAAAAATCTCTTCCTCACCACGACGGTCGAAGGAGTGCCGACAAAGTTACTTTCTAATAGCAATTTAAAAGGCAACCTACGCAGCGGTTCATCGAAATTAAAATCATCCGCATTCGCTAAATTTTCATAATGGCGGACAATGCGGCCGTGATATTCCGAATAAACCAGGTAATTACTGCAGAAAAAGTCGATGTCAGGATAGCGTTTAAGATATTTCATGACCACTTTCAGTTTTTTGCGGAACCAAAGATCATCGCCATCCAGGAACGCGATGACATCCCCCGTCGCGATACGGACACCTTCATTGCGCGCGGCGGCACAGCCGGAATTTTTAATGGTCTTTGTGACGATCCTGCCCTTGTATCGGTCCAAGAGCTCCTGAGTATTGTCCGTGGAACCGTCGTTGATCACGACGATCTCGTGTGCGGGACTCGTCTGCCTCAGGACACACTCCAGCGTACGTGCAAAAAAATCGGCGCTGTTATAAACCGGTATCACAACACTGATCTTAGGTTCGCTCATGGAGGTATATATCCCAAGAACGGTAATCGCCGGAATGAATGTCCGTTCTTTGGTCGGCCATCCGCTAAAAAAAGAATAATCGATCGCAGCCACGTCGAATAGGCATTGCTTTCAACTGACCGGCATGACAGATGTTTCCAGCAATTATTATAACGCTCATCAACGATCTTTTGGGACAAAAAAAGCGGTAACGGTCTGCCAAGAAAACGCCGCACCCTCATTTTGGCATCGGCAAATCCTCCATCCTCATTTTGAAGCGCACGTGTCGCTCTGGCGGCCCGGCTCAAAGCATCATGAACTTCTTTTTTGCGATGGTCAGACTGCCTGCTTGCCGTATCCAGAAGCTGGACCGCATCGTAATCAAAACACGTATGCCCCACGGTCCATTTGTCGAACAAACCATGCGAAGCCTGCAGAGAAAGACAGCTGTCGATTATCTTATCGGCGAACTGTATTGATCTTTTACGGTAAGCATAAAAAAAAGTGAAGTGCACTGTAGCGGCCATCGCATTGTTCAGTTCCGCGTTTTCTCGGCCGCGCCATAATCCTGTGATCTTGTCCTGCTGTGTATCCAGCCAATCAAGCGCTTTATCTACACTTGCTAAGTGCTGAGTTTGGCCTTTTTCGGCTTCATAACAAAGACGGCTCAGCGCGAACATCACGCGGTTGGAATCAAGCCATGGATTCTTCCAAGGCAGCGAATTTAAATATGAGACCAGCGCTTCGGCGTTTGCCCATCGCGCGGGCAGTTCAAGTGCAGATACCGGCCCCGATTTCAGCGCATCGAGCGCCTGTAAACAAAACGCGGTAGTTTCGTCTTCGAAATAAGCCGGATCGTGCTCGGAACTCATCACATCTTTCTGGTTAAAAAGTTTATCGCGGAAATAGCCGTCCTTTGTAGCGCCTGAGAGAATAAAAGAAGCTATCTTTGACTTTTTTGAATGGTCCATTTTCTCAAGTGCTCCGGAGAATTCAAGACCCAGCACACAGTAAGAAGTGGCCACCAGCGTAGCCGGAGATCCCGGCGAGAAACGAAAACCGCCATCACCATTTTCCAAACTCAAAAAAAGATCAGCTGATGTTTTCACGTCTTAGCCCGCAGTTTTTTCAATCGATCCTTCAAACCCGTCTCGATCAGCCAGCTCTTGCGTTTGATCCTGGGACCCAGATAATCCCATTGATTTTTGATCGAGAGGTTGCCTTTGTAGAAATTAATGAATTTTGGATCGGACCGGCCGTTCCTCACGACCTGAAAATAAGGCGGATGGACATAAGGATCGAAATGTTCGCTGGACATGAATTCGAGCACGTAAGCGACGCGGTTATTCTGCGTATGATTCGGGCCCGTGCGATGCAGAAGCATCGACGAAAAAAAGAGCACATCTCCGCGCTTGGCCCGGATAATGATCTCTTTTTTATCATCCCCCTGCCAAGCCAAGTGATTATCAACAAGCTTGTGAGGTAATATGCCGCTTTTATGAGTGCCGGCCAAAAGACGCAAGCCGCCATTCTCAGGGCTCATGTCGGTCAAAGCGACCCAAAACTGGTTATACGCATCTTTCAATTTGTTATAAGCATTGTCTTGATGCCACGGAAATTCCTCGCCGCCCGGATATTTCGTGACGGTCTGGTCTTTGCGGAGCCAGAAATCATCCCCGATATAATCTTTCAAAAAATTCACCATCTTTTCGCTTGCAATGAATGATTGAAGTGCTTTGCTGTGAAAATGGACAAATTCACAGAACACAAGTCCGCTCTTATTGAGTGTGGTCGGAAAACGCGGTTTGGCTTCTTTGAGCGATGCTTCAAGCGTGTACATCTCCTCTTCGGAGAAGAAATTTTGAAGAAATAAATAACCGTTTTCTTTGAAAAACTCGATATCCGTCATTTCATTTTTCCTGGTTTATTCCGTATAGTTTACCTAATACCTATCTGTTTTACAAATCTATTGTTAATCGAAAAAATATCTAGAATAAGCCCCTAAAACTCCTCGAATTTAAGGCCACTTTACCTTATATATAGAGCTTCCGGACTCCGCCACATACAGGTAACCATCCTTAGAACTATAAGTAATAGTATTGATGCCTGAGCTAAAAGGCAGGTCGCTTGTATAATCTTCCCAATGAACACCGCTGTCTTCGCTGATATAGACCAGATGGGCGTTCTTTTTTGCGTTCCATTTAGCGGTGCCTATCGCGATCTTTTTTTCATCTTTTCCATTCAAGCAAATGCCAGTGACTGCACCCTCGTCACCGAATCGGTTCAAGAGCTTCCAAGTTTTTCCGTGATCCTGTGAAACATACAAAACAGGCCCTTTTTCATCTCCGGCGACATAAACCGTCCCATCCTTAGCTATCGCGAGATTAAAAACTTTGTTCACTTGATCGAATACCTGTTTCCATGTCATGCCCCGATCTTCTGAAAGATAGATGCCTCCGGCGTTTCCATTTTCACTGTACGCGCCCCAATAGATCCTGTTCGTATCCGATGGATCAACGGCCAAAGCGTTAAACACACGCTTGCAAGCCGGCTGACCTTTTGAATATTCCCAACTTTTCCCTCCGTCATCAGAAATAAAAAGCCCTCCGCCATCATCGCCGTCGATACCCAGATAGACCCTTTTCGGATCTTTCGGGTCCACCGCCAATGCTCTCGGATATCCGGCCTCCCACATCGTATTCACCGCCGGCCTTTTTCCGGGCAATCCATGACGCACGATCTCAAAATGCTCATCGATAGCATCTATCAATACCACCTGATTTAATTTATCGAACCAGGGCGAAGCCGTCGCGATGAGCTTGGAATTGGAAGCGTCGGCGTTGCAAACTCTCCAAACATGGCCGTTGACCCTGTTGTCGTACGCGCCTACGGGATAGATCGGTGTAAAACTTTTTCCTCCGTCCAGACTTTTGAGGAGCCCGTTGTCCATCGTCGCGACATATAGCGTGCCATCCCGTTGCGCAAGAATATCTTCAGCCACCGTGTTCGGAGCTCCTTTGATCTTCTCATGCCAACTCGATCCCCCATCGTCACTACGCCATATTCCCCACCATTCGGTGAAAAATAAAGTCTGATCATTGAAAGGGTCTGCTTTTAACGCATTGATCCTGAATTCCGTGCCTGCCCAAAGTCGAGTCGGATCGGAGAGGTTATCCGGAAACATTTTCTGCTCGCCTCTCCGCCACGACTTACCTTCATCATCACTGAACAAGACCCCTCCGCGCCAACCGTCATTCCACGCGACCGTCATTATCGGAATTTTATTTGAACTATCGGGACTCAAAAGCGCTATGCGGTAAGTAAGTCCGCGTGATATGGGGGATGTCTGTCTCCAGGACTTTCCGGAATCATCGGATATCCAAAGTGATCTCGCGCCGGCTACATAAAAAGCGTTGGGATCGTTCTTTGAGATCACAAGATCTGAAATGTTTTTAGGACCATCGGCAAAAAATTTCCACCGCTTTTTTTCAAACGAATACATTGCCAGCCCTTTGGAAGATGCGGCGTAAAGAAAATTTTCATCAGAGCTCCATGCCATCGCCGTGATCGCTGAACCTTTGAAAAATGATCTTTCAATATATCCGAGCGGTTTCCAATGGTCTCCGCTATCCTCAGAATACAAAACATCGCCGTCAGCGGTTCCTATAACTAATTTTGCGGCATTAGAACGCGAGATCACCGCGCTTTTGTAATTTTCAGGCCGTTTGAAAGCGATCTTATTCCTATAGCGATCGCAGCGTTCCCAGTTTGCGCCGGCGTCTATCGACCGAAAAAGCCCGCTTTTGGTGCCTGCGTACAACACATCGGAATTTGACGGAGCCGGAACAATAAATGCCACGGTAAAATCTTCAATGCCGTTATTGATAAAGCGCCAGCTCTCTCCCCGATCATCGCTGCGCCATATACCTGCAACATCGGAGGTCAGATAAACTCTGTTTTTGTGCATCGGGTCGAACTGGATGTCCGGATAACAGCCTCCACCATACCAGCCGGCAAATTCCCACTGAGGCCTTATCGCTTTGGGCTCTTCAGCAAAAATAGAAGATGAAAAAAGAATAAAAATAGGGAGAAAAACACTTCTCATGAGGAACAACGGAATGCGCATGGGATTTATTTTTTCTTTGAGAACTTTTGTTTCAATACGAGAACAAAAAAGACAGGGTCGTCTAAAAGATATCTTCGCCACAACCTTTTGGGTTCCATGACAAGCCGCCAGGACCATTCCAATCCGGCTTTTTGCATCCACTTCGGCGCGCGCTTGACTATCTTTGCGATAAATTCGAATGTAACGCCGACGCCGACGCTGACAGGAACCTGCACATCATTGTGGGAATCATAGATCCATTTTTCCTGTTTAGGAGCTCCGAGGCCCACCAGTAAAATATCCGGTGCGGACCGCTTGATCTTTTCAGAGATCCTGCGCATTTCAGCGGCATCCTTTTCAAAACCAAGCGGCGGGCAATCCGTTCCCACGATGTTGATCTTAGGGAACTCTTTTTCCAGAAACTCTTTGGCCCGGTCCGCCGCTCCCGGACGGCCTCCGAGAAAAAAAAGGCGGTATCCTTTTTTTGCGGCTTCCCGGCAAAGCTCAGGAACAAGATCAGACCCGGAAACTTTTTCCTTAAGAGGGGTCCCAAGAAAATAGGAAGCCCAGATCAAGGGCATGCCGTCAGCTAGCACAAGCGACGCCTCCGCATAGATCTTCTTGAACAGAGCGTCATTCTGGACTTTTACAATGTGATCAGCATTCGGCGTGATCACATATGACGGCTTTCTCTGACGCACCAGATCGCCGATGCGTTCCAAAGACCCGCGCATCGTCAAGTTGTCGATCTGGACCCCACAGATATTCACTCTGCCATCTGGGCTCATACCGGCTCTTCCTTAGAAATACTGCCTTGAAAAAACCCCCACGCCCACGAACAAAGTCCTAAAAGGAATAACGGCAACGAAACAACAAAAAGCGTATAAAGTTCCATATTGAAGCTGGTCAACACTCTTTGGCTGATCCTCAAAAATTTGATCACCAAGAACGCAGGTAAAAAGGCCGCCGCGGCCAAACCTTTATATATCCAGCTATCAGAACGCTGACGGCGGTATATCAGGATGTACCGCCCAAGCAACTCTTGATTCCTGAGATAGCCCCCGAATTCCTTCCGGAATATATGATACACCTTTATGTCCGGGATGAAATACAATTTGGTTTTCTCGCCGGCCTTGAACCCGAACAGCACGTCTTCCGAGGCGCGGATATCCGGAAAGCCTCCGATACTCTGAAACAGCGCTTTTTCACAGAAAAGATTACAGGACGGCACAAACGATTTCTGCCTTTTTTCACCATGATCGATGAATTCATTGAACTGCAGCAGATACTGCGCACCCGCTATCAGCGACCACCTTTGAAAGGTCGGAAGCGCGATCGAGCCTCCGCCGACCAAAACGCCCTCATCGGCCGCTTCGGATATCTTGTTAAGCCAATCATCGGCGGGATACGCGTCCGAATCAATGAACGCGATAACACGCGCCCTCGCCTTCTCCGCGCCAATATTTCTTCCTATCGCAGGAACCGTTTTTTTTGGCAGAAGAATGGTTTTCAACTTTGGGTTGTCATAACACGATAAAAGGTCGCGCGTCTTCTGGTCATCCGACGAATCAACCACAATGATTTCTTCCAACAGCTCTTTTTCCTGCCCCAAAAGCGCGTCGATGGTGTAACGTATCGTCAGAAATGAATTGTATGAAGGGATCACGACCGAGATCTTGTTCATGCTTTTTTCGCGGTACGTAGAGCTTTTGACTCTGCATTACCTTCCTTTTCTCGGTCAGACAGAAGAAAGGACTGAAGAATGAGCCCGATGAAGAACCAGAAATACCAGTTGAACGCCAGATAATACAGCGTGTTATCCGATAATCCGACAAGAATGTAGCCGATCGTATACGCGAAAACGACCGTCGCTTCCACAGAAAGCAGGCGGACCTTGCTTTTCATTTTAGAAAAAAGCTCTTTGAGTATCGCCCAGTAGATGGCTAAATAACTCAGTAAACCAATGACCCCTGTTTCGAATAAAAGTTCCAAATAAGAATTGTGAGCCGGAGCGCCTGTCTTTTTCTCCAAAGAAAAGAAATCCACCGACATCTGCTCGAAAGTCCCGAGGCCGTATCCGCTGACAGGCCGGCGCTTGATCGAATCAAGACTGCTTTCCCACAATTTGAGACGCCAAGCCATTGAGTTCAGCTTTTCATACGTTCTGGTCCCCGTACCTTCGGAAAGATCGCTGAGACGCGATTGAACTTGCGGGATCAAAAATATAAGCGGGCCGATGATCATCAGTATGAAGAGATATTTGCGCTCCTTGAATACCGAATAGATCACAAAAAGTCCCGCACACGAGATCCAGGCGCTTCTGGTCTGCGTGATGATGAGCAATACCAGTAAAAGCAGCTGATAGATCCAAAGAAGCGCTCTTTTTTCAAAGGATAGTCCGAATTGTTTGGTTTTCAGAATGTAAAAAACGACCGCGATCACAAGCGCCAGATAAAAAGCCAGAATATTTGAGTGCGTGAACGTGCCTTTAAGGCGCTCAAACGCATAAAAGAACGGATGTTTGGTCACCACACCCACATAAGCCAAGGCCACCGGCAGATAAGAAGAATAAAGCAGTGTTTTGATCCAGAATTTTTTGTCTTCCGGTTTTTTAACGATCATGAACGGAATAAGCACAATGCAAAGGTAGGTCAGTAGATTGGTCCAAAGCTTGAACGATTTGATACGGTCCGGCGACAAGAGCACTGACAAGAAACAGAATCCAAGAAAAAAAAGCCACGTCCTAATGAATACACGGTGACCTGTGATCTGCCCGGGGAAACGGCACAATAAAATGACCACAAGCGCTATGACGAGAAGATTCAATACGGCCCCCATTCCCGCGCCGCCGCCTCCCTCGCTGCCGAACTTTGTCATGTTCAGGATCGGATCAAGCAGCGACCGAGTGTAAAGCAGGAGCAGCATCATCCATTTGGCGTCCAGGAACATGACCAAAACATACAGCGCCGCGAACGGTATCAGCGCAACGAACATCACATTTTTTGTCAGCATCGGAGAAAAATAAAGCAGCCCCAACGCCGTACCGAATGCCAGAACAAAACATGACACGATCAAAAATAACCTATTCAACGCAAAGTTCCTCGTAAAGGGCTTCGAATTGCGCGGCAGTCTTGCGGATATCGAACCTTGCCTTGCAGAGCTCAAGGCCGCTCTTTCCCATATTCTTCCTCAGCGCTTCATCTTGCAGCAATTTTACCACCGCGTTAGACCAAGAGGGCGCGTCGTACGGATCGGCTAGAACGCCGTTCTTCCAAGAATCGAAAGTCTCGTTATTGCAACCCACGCCGGACGAGACTACGCACGGAACACCCATACTCATCGCTTCAAGGATCGATATCGAATGAAGCTCGAGGAAGGACGGCAGTAAAAAAAGGTCTGATGCACCGAGAAGTCTATGAATATCCGCGTGGAAACCCACGAAACGTACGCGGTCAGCCACATTTTTTTCGGCGGCTTCTTTCTTTAAAGAGTCCAGAAGTTCCCCGTTTCCGGCGATCAAAAACACCGCGTCAGGAACTTGGCGCAGCACCTCGGGCGCAATGCGTACGACCAATTCGATATTTTTGGTCGGCGCCATCCTGGAAGCCGTCAAAACCAAAAGAGAATGTTCGTCTATCTTAAATTCTGACATTACTTCTTTCCTGTCAGAGCGGACGTTGTTTCGCAAAGAGATCCCATTCGGGATAATTCTCACCTTATTTTGCTTGTAAAATCCGTTTTTGACCAGAAATTCTCTATTCTGTTCGGTCAGCACCACCACGATATCCGATAACCCTTTGAATTTTCCTATATGCCGGTTCAAATTCGCGACGCCTCGGCGTTTTTCTAATTCCTTAATTTCAAAATATCGAAAATCATGCACATGCTCGACAACTTTGACGCCGGCAAGCTTAGCGGCATAAACTGCCCAAAAATGTGCGTTAAAATTATGCGTATGGACAACAGAAATATGCTCACGTTTCATATAAGACCGGAGCCGCGCGATGATAAATAAAGTATGAAGACTCGCGATCTTGTGTTTGCCCCGGCTGTATTTATAAAGCTTCACATGCGGAATTTTCTTCAAATTTTCTTCGATCTCACCGCCGAATGAATAAGCCACATGATGTTCGAATTTGGCCGGATCGAACGCCTGAAGCAGATTGCAAAGGTTCGTTTCCGCGCCGCCAAGCTCAAGAGTTTTGATCACATGCAGTATCTTTTGCTTCATCTTAATAATCTTTCATCTTGCGGTATTTTCTAAGCGCCTGCTGCTGACGATACCAGGCAAATAAACCGGGATAACGATGTTCACGGACTTCGCGCAGATAAGGTCTGAACTCTTCAGGGATCCTCACACGCTCGCCTTTTGTTCTTGCTAAGCGTTGTAAAGCATCGAACACTCCTAAAAGCACATAGGGAAAATAAGTACGTGCCAGAAGCGACATATAAAAGATCTCTTTGAAAAAAAATCCGAGCGCTTGAGTCGTGTCAAAATATTTAAAAAAAGTCACCAGGTGATTCCTTGGCACCACCCTGTAAAACCTCGCTTTATTGCGGTTGGTGAATGAAGCGCGGTGATTGGTCACGACACGCGGAAAATAAAAGATGCGGAATCCGTGCGCGATCAGGTTGAGCGCCGCGTCAAATTCTTCGTCACCCCAGAAAAGGTCATTGTCAAAAGCGCTGGTCTTGAGAAGATGCTCGCGGCGATATGCAGTCCCTGAGCCGTGAAGAAAAAGACCCTCAAAACCGTTTTCGGCGTCGCCACCGACCGCGAAAGATTCCCAATTCCACGTTTCAAAATAACCGGAGCGCGTGCGGTAGATCGCGGTGCAGACCACTGAGGCTTCGGATCTTCGGTCAAAAAAATCTGCGATGCCGCGGATAGTGGTGGGCGTTGAAGGGCCGCTGTCATCATCGTACATGACGACATAATCCCCGGCGGCTCTTTCGGCCGCGACACGACGCGCGTGCGTGCCTATATTTTCCGCAAATGTTACGAGTTTGACAGATGGAAATTCTTTTTGGACCATTTCCCGCGAACCGTCCGTCGAAGCGTTATCAGCTACGATCACTTCGAGCGACGGATAGTCCTGCGCCAGAATATCTTTCAAAGTATCTTTCAATTCTGAGCGCCGGTTATAATTCAGGACGATCACCGAGACGGGCGTTGGTTTGCGCGTATTTTCAGACATACCGGTCGCTTATGTCCGCATCCGGATGACTTTGGCGGGCACTCCGGCTGCGATGGCATTGGCGGGAATGTCTTTGGTTACCACCGAACCCGCCCCGATCACGGAATTACTTCCTATATGAACACCCGAAAGGATAATAGACCTTGCGCCGATCCAAACGTTATCGCCTATCGCCACAGGCTTCACTTCATGTCCCTGCTCGCGGATAAGCTTTTGATTGTCATCAAAACGGTGGCTGTGATCATAGATCTGTACGGAATCAGCAAGAAGACAATCATTGCCGATCTTGACTTCACCCAAAGATGCGATCTTCACGTTTTGATTAAAATAATTATGGGATCCCATGATCAGCTTGCCGCCGGACAAGTCAATATCCACTCCGCGTTCGATCACATTATCCGAACCAAGATGCCATTGGCTTCCGCCCGCGATCCACACCTTCCCACAGGACAGATAATTCTTTCCCGACGTTTTTATTTTGCCCGATCCACAAAACGCTCGTAAGAAATTAAAATGCATTCTTGAAAAGATGCGCTCTGTTTTTCTCATGATGCCGGTTTCCTCAAGATATCAAATGAAGCCGATACTCCTCCGCAAAGCTTGTCGAATTTTAACTTATCCCAGCTGGTCAAGAACTCGATCAGGTCAATACTAATAGAGCCGCATAGCGAGTAACAAAAAAGGAGGTTGGAGAACATATTTTTATATTTGTATTTTTTGAACAGATAATGATTGTTACGCATCTCCATTTTCCGGAGCTTGCCGATATTCATCCGGTTACCTGTCGAATAATGATGGTACAGCTTCGCATCGGGGATCATCTTAAGAAACGTTTTTCTGGATATTCTATAACAAAAGTCGACGTCTTCTCTAAAACTATAACCGCTGAACCATTCATCGAATTTCTCGCCTTGAATGCATTCAGAGCGGAAATTCATATTGCACCCGGGCAAAAGATCCACGGAAACTGTGCGATCGATCTCCCTTTCATAGATCGGGTGGCCAAAACCGGATGCCGTCATATGACCGTTCCAGTCGCTTAACAAAAAAAACTGCATCAGCGTCTGTCTCAAGCGCCAACCTAATCCCTCGAATTTCTCCTTAGGGATCGTGTTGCCGCTTAATCCGCCGACCAGCGGCTCCGCTTCAAAGAACGCCTCGATATGTTGATAATAATCCGGAAAAACTTCGGAATCATCGTCCAAAAAACTGATCAGTTCCCCTTTGGCCAGTGAAAGACCGCGGTTACGCGCCTTCACCAGACTCTTCTCTTCCTGAACATAATGACGCACGACCGATGCGAGCTTGGGAAATCTTTTCTGTATCGAATCCACCTCACTCTTTGTCTTGTCATCGATGCTCTGGTCGATCACAAGCACTTCTTCGGGTATGCGCGTCTGTTTTGCGATAGATTCCAACACGACGTGGACATCCTGTGGCCGATTCATGGTCGGGATTATCACGCTGATCTTCATGATAAAACCTCACTATGAACTCGGGATCCGGCATCTTGAATACTAAGGTCTTCTATCTGTCCTTCACAGATCTCCTTAAGGGTCCGCCCGCTTTCATAGGCTTGATGCACCATTCTATTGATCTTATCCTTTAAAGAATCACAGATCTGCTGCCGCTTGTTGATCAACTCCATAATCTTGGTTGTCACTTTATCCGCCGAATACTCGGACGCAGGGATACAAAAACTTGGATCGCCATAAATATCTTCATTAAGACCTTTTGCCTTCGCGCTGTAACTCAATGTCAGTGCGGGAACATTGGTTGAATACGCCGCGATCGCGGAATGAGTCCTGGCACCCACAAAAACGGAACAATTTGAAATGAACCATTTAGTCTCCGCAGCATCATGATCTCCGGACAAAACTTTAACGTCAGGCAAATTTACCTGCTTACAGATCTGATCCAAAAACGATAGATCATCGTTCCCTTCTTCGAATACATGAGGGATAAGCAGGATCGGGCGATGAGACGCTTCGTAAATAGACCGCACAGTATCTGAGGCCAATGCAAGCCATTGAGCATCATCTCCCGCGCAGACGAACCTGGACATCAGCGGACTTAAGTTGACCCCGACAGAAGACGCGAGTTCGCCGTACTGAAACGCGTCCCTGGGTTCTTTGGCGGTCATCGTGAAAGCAGGATCAATACATCGAAAAACATTGTGCCTGACACCTATTGTCGATAAGTATTCGAGTGACACACTTTCACGCACAAATAACGCCGTTTGCTTCTTTAAATGTTCTGCCATCGACGATTCCCGGTCGGAGTCTTTTGAGAACGGCCCGATCGAGGCCCCCCAGATGATCAATTTCTTTTTTCGGCTCAAGGCATAATCGTCCAGGTCGATGAAATAACCGATCGTACTATAATCCGAGGTATAATTGTCGCCGCCGACCGATAAAACAGCTTCGGCACGATCCATAAAAGGCGCTATCTCCTGATAAACATATTCTCTCCTTGGCCCAGGCGCCAGGGAATAGATCTTCCATAAAACCTTGTTCAGAAAACTGCCAAAGATGATTCCTGCAGGAGCCGACGGTAATAAACGCATCCGTACATGGCGGATAGCGGTATCTTCTTCGGAGCGCTGCTGCCTGACGAGGCCTTCTTTATTCTTAAACTGACTGCAAACGACAAATTGAGGATCCTTATATTGCCGGCGGATCACGTTTACGGTCCCTCGAATAATCGCCTCGCATCCCCGATTCTCATAAGGCCCGTTGCCCGCTAAAATGAATAAAGGCCGTTCTTGGTTCATGGCTTTGCCAATACTCCGCTGTTCTGACTCTTGAAAAATCGCTGCTTCAGTCTCGCCAGCCGAAGAAAGATGAATACCAAAACTTTGTTTTGCTTGCGGTCTATGTCATCAAAATGCCGGAACCACTCAAAAAATTCTTTCGAGCCGTACCGATCATTGATCTTGCTGACGTCGATCGATCTGCGCATTTCGCGCCAGTAGTCCATGACCCCTTCTCGTCCCTGGAAATAACCGTAAAACTTGTAACGTTTTGAAAAGATCTCTTTGAGCCTGACGAAAGTGCCTTTGGAGACTCGGAAATTACAAAGGCTGGGGTCGATGTCATTCAGCAAAAGATCCGATATGGTCCGCATGCATTTCTCGCAATGACTGCAATTGAATTCCTGGAACTGCGACCAGCATACGCGCAGGTATTTATAAACGTCGTGATGACCTTTAAGATCAAAAGCGATCTTCTGGAATCTGTTCCTGTCTTCATTGTCGTGGATCACACCGGTATTCACCCAGGCAATACCATCATCAAGCGGCTTATCGCTGCCCCATGGTTGGATGCCGGCAGCCGTCGTGTGAGAACTGGCGATATAAAGCGTCTTTAGGTCCTTATAAGCCAGAGGCGCCACCATCGATGTCAGCATCATTCCGTGAGCGACCTGTCCGTACCAGTTGAACGAATATCTTCTAAGGTCTTTATCGTGATACGTCTGTCTCACATCTGTATATACACAATTCATGCGCACATTCTGTTCCTCGGCAAATTTACTGTAAGTATCCTTGCACAGCTGGATGAAGCGCGCATTCATTATCGGGATATCCGCCCCAAAAATGATGAAGAGGTCCGGCCTTTCATTCTTATAGCGGACATAAGTCGTTAAAGAATCCAGGCCTCCGCTAAAAAGCACTCCGCTTTTGGATGTTTCGGCACGATTATCGGCAAGCGGAGCCTTCAATTTCCCATCGAAAGGCCATCGTTGAGCAAGCCAGCGTTTGAAATATTGTTCCCCGTGTTCGAGCGATCCGGCATACTTTCTGTCCAATGAAGGCAATATAAGATCAGCGCCTGTGGCCCACGAGATCGGAGACATGACCGCCGCGAATGGTATCACGGCAATAGATTCGGGCGCCGCAATATCCTTTTCATATTCCACAAAAAAGCTCTTCTTTTTAAAAAAAGGAAGTGTCGACTCAAAAGCATAAATGATCTTATTTCCTTCTACACGAAGCTCTTTCAGCTCGATACGCTCGTTCTTCATGGATACCTTTTCCGGGTCAGGCCTTATGCTTCATTTTCAATCGATCCCACCCAAAGTTTCTTCGGCTTATTTTATTATGACTCGCGGACCTGAGCGATTTTTTGGAGACGATCCACAGATAATCCAGGATATTCTTTGGTGTCGCGCTGCTGCGAAGTGCTTCACGATACGCCTCAAAAGCTCTGTTCCTATCGCCGAATTCATAATACATATTCCCAATGGCATAATTGATGTTCGCCAAAGCCACACCGAAAGACGGCTGCAGATGATGCCGTTCTATATAAGCCTTCTCGGTGACAAAGATCGACTGAAGCACTCCCCGATGACCAAGGTATGTGTTCAGCTTGTCGTTCGACATGTTCATATGATGCGTTCTTTTGTAGAACAACGGCTCGCCAATGATCAAGTAAGACGTCCGCATCGCCATTCCAAGAAAAAAATAGAGATCTTCCACGATCTTGAAGAGCGATTTAAAATAACCGAACTCTTTGGCGATCGCCTTTTTAAAAACTACGGCTGACGGCGTGCCGACGAAATTGCCGTACAAAAGCAGCATTTCAAAAGGATTTCGCTTGAGAGGTGCATCGAAATTAAAATGGTCGATGCCGGGTTGGATCCAGAATTGACGCTGCATCTTGTTGCCAAATTCAGGATGACGCACAAAATAGTCAGAACAAATAAATCCTGCCTGAGGATTTCGCTTGATCGCCTCCACGATACTTTTTAATTTTATTTTGAACCATATATCATCCGCATCCAGAAGTGCAATATATTCTCCTGTCGCCAGATCGATGCCGGTATTTCTGGCGGCTGCAACTCCTTCGTTCCTCGTGGTCTTTACGGTTATTCTTCTTCCAAATCTATCAAGTTCACTTTGGGTCCCGTCCGTAGAGCCGTCGTTGATCACGATAACCTCATGAGCTGGATATTCCTGAGCCAACACACTCTCGAGTGTCTTCCGAATATAGGTCTGGCCGTTATAGACCGGGATCACCACGCTGATCTTGGGATCTATCAAAGCGCTGTTCA
This sequence comes from uncultured Planctomycetia bacterium, assembly GCA_964642015.1. GTDB lineage: Bacteria > Omnitrophota > Gorgyraeia > 2-02-FULL-51-18 > 2-02-FULL-51-18 > CAZXLF01. The sequence goes on along the minus strand of CAZXLF010000001.1, from coordinate 265,527 downwards.
TTGAACCGCTCCATTCTTCAGCGGATAAGTTTGAGGTAAGGAATTTTTGGTCAACATTCCTTTCAAAGCTCGAACCGATCTTTTAAACGAAAGCCATACAAAAAAACAGAAATTGGACGGCGTTTTCTTTTCCAAAAAGCCTTTAAAATACAACGAAAAGGCCTCCGAATATTTCCCGGCTTCTAAATGGAGGTCGCCTAAGTAATAAGTAATCTCGGCCAGCGCTCGACGGCAGGATGGCCAAAAAACGTGCTCTTGAATAAAATCCCGGTGATTGGCGATCGTATCCACGATCACTTTTTTATAAGCAGTGTACAATCGGATCATGTCATTGGATGCATTCTGTCCGTGCTTTCTCTTATAAAGCAAGACATCCGATATCACAATAAAGTTCGTCTGTGTCGCGCATCGCAACCAAAAATCGTAATCTTCACAATGCGTGATCCGCACATCAAAACCCCCGACCTTATCGATCACATCTCGCCGTACAACGACGGTTGAGGGAGTGCCTACAAAATGTTCATGAAGAAGCAGCTGAAAAGGGTGCTTTTCCGACGGTGTGTTGAAATTCAGGTCCTTCTGATATTTCAGACCTGAAAAATGCCTGACCAGCCTATCGCCGAAGTATTTAACTCTCAGAACATAATTACAACAAAAAAACCCGATCTCGGGATATTTCTGCATCATCTCGACTTGCGCCTTAAGTTTACGCCTGAACCAGATATCATCCGCATCCAGAAAAGCAATATAATCTCCAGTCGAAAGTTTTATGCCTTCGTTCCTTGCATTCGAAACGCCGGCATTCTTGATCCTTTTGGTGATGACCCGGTCTTTGAAACCTTCTAAGATCGCGGACGTTCCATCGGCTGAACCGTCGTCGATCACAATGATCTCATGCGCTTTATAGTCCTGTCCCAGCACGCTGCAAACGGCCCTTTTGATAAAACGTTCGCCATTGTAAACCGGGATGACAACGCTGATCTTCGGATTCATGGCTCCACCACCACCGCTGAAGGTTTAAGCGCTCTGGGATTCAATCTTCCCATGACCGCCTGCCGTATATCGCCTATGTGGCGCTTTTCATGCGGCGTCAAAAGGAATTTATAAGCAAGCGCATAATATGCCAAAGCGGTTAAAGAGAATTCGGCAAAAACAAAAAGATTGAGTTTCCAGGGGATATGAAATAATTCGAAAATGGAGAAATTAACAATTGCCACCGCACCAAGCAGCGCTAAAGGGCCCAGGATCGAACCCAGCCAATATTTTTTTAACGAAAGTTTGGCGATACGGCAGCAATACCACGGGTAAACCGTGGACGATACCGCGGTCGACAGGACAGCTGACAACGCAATGCCGTAGAGTTTCCAAGAAAATAAATATCCAAAAATAAGGCAGCAGGCCACATTGGAAAGCGCCATTCCAAAACTGACGAAGCTGGGCACCTTGATCTTTGCGTAAGCGTTGAAGATGCAACCCGAAAGTGCGAATGGGATGAAAACAAAAAGCGGCACAATATACATGCGGAGCAATTTAGCGGCCATCAAAAAATCGGGCCCAACCCATAAAGTAATGATGGAGCTTGATAATGTCATCAGACCCAGAAGGATAGGATAAGTGAATATCGCCAGCGACTTGGAGAACATGTACAGCATGTTCTCGATCTTTTTGGTGTCGTGCTTGGCCGCCAGGTCCGTGAATGTCGGTGTCAAAGTCCAAGTCGGTTCCACAAAGATCTTTCTCAGCATGTTCGGCAGCTTCAGGGCCACCGAATAGATCGCGTTATAAGAAGGTCCCCACAAAATGTTAATGATGATGTTCGCGGTGTTCTCATAAAGGAGTCCGCTGGCACGCGTAAGCGACGTATGTGCGCTGAAAGAAAGGATCTCTCTGACCTTCGCGGGATTGAAACGCCGCATGCTGATCTTGATGCCAGGGATGATCTTCTTGAACCAAAAATAGATCATGCTATTTTGCGTTAGAGTCATCACAAGGTAAATGAACCCATAAGGCATCAGCGTCGCGTATCTTTTCGGGGCCAGGGAATAATATAGAAAAATACAGATCGCGCGCATGATAAGCCCGAATGACGTCGAAAAATTGATCAAATCAAAACGCTGTTTCGCATAAAGACCCGACCAGTAAATGATATTCGGTATCGCGGCCGTAAAAGCGAGCGCGATCAACAAAAAATGCACTTTACTTTCAAAAACATAACCTTCGGGGACCTTAAAAATATTCGGGAAATTCAAGCTCAGAGTAACGCCTGATATCAATACAAGCGCCGCTGAAAAATACAGTACCCTGAACCCGGTCGAAAGATATTCCGCAAACTCATCAAGTTTGTCCTGTGACAGCGCAAACGTCGCGTGGCGCGACAATGCCATGCGCACACTAACGGTCAATATCTCAAAAAAAGCGATCGTTGATTCGGTGAGAACAATGATACCGTAAACACCTTTCCCCAATTTCCCGATCAGGAACGGCACGAGAAAAAAACCGAGAATCATGCCGAAAAAACTCAGCAGATAATTGCTCGAAAGATTGCTCAAGATCTGTTTTCTCATCGGCTATTGGCTCCGGTTGCGGCGGCCGGCCAGATGTTCAAAAGCTTGTCCATCACTGTTTTAAGATTAAAATCTTCGTAAACTTTCTTATAACCTGTCTCCGTGAATTTCTGACGCAGCGCCTCATCCGACAAAAGCTGCTTTATTCTTTCAGACAGACCTTCAGGATCTCCGGGCTTTACCAAAAAACCGCTTTCGCCGTCTTCGATCAGTTCAGGGATCCCGCAGATACGGGTTGAAACCACCGGAACGCGGAACGCCATCGCTTCCATTAAAGATAAAGGAATGCCCTCCGAATAACTTGGCAATGCCATCAGTGTCGCCTGATTCAACCATTCAAAAACCTGCGGTTGGGTCTGATAACCAGCCAAAATGACTTTTTCCGAAAGACCGTTCTCTTTGATCAGACGCGCTAGATATTCCCTTTCCGCTCCGTCGCCGACGATGATGCATTCAAACTCCATTCCCTGATCGGCAAGACGTTTGCAGGCCTTGACCAAAATATCGAGCCCTTTTTCCTTCGAAAGTCTCGCGATGCAAAGGATAAGCGGCTTTTTTGCCGACGGAATTTTTTTATTGGCAAAAGCGCTAATATGCCTGAAATCGATGCCGCTAAAGATCACTTCGATATCTTTTTCATCGACTCCCAATTTTTCTATGAGATACCGTTTGTTGTAGTCGGAAACGGTGACATGCTTCACGGCCAATTTGGATTTGATCGGGTAATTCGTCGCCGGCATGTCGAAGATGTCATGCGCGTAAGTCGTGAACGTATAAGGAATGCCCGACAAAAGATGGAGCACCATCGCCAAATTGGCAGAAGCCACATCTCCCAGCGCTTCGCCGAAATACGCATGCAGATGATCGGGTTTCCACTGATAGACGCGTACCGTATCATACAAATGCACCAGGAAAAGTTTGCGGACCCTGTCGCCATGCCTCAAAATGAACCACACCATTCTCACATAGCAAACGGGTTTCCTCGAAAGCCAGAACAAATGCGCGTAAATGATCTGAAATAAATTGGCTTTGAAAAAATATTGAACATCCTTGATCTCTTTCGCGCGCGGCTGGGTCTTTTCTTCTTTTGAATCATGATAAGCAAAAACGCCGATCGAGATCCCTTTGGATTGGATCTCGAGCATTTCGTTCAAAATGAACGTTTCCGATATCTTGGGAAATATGTTTAAAAGATAAGCTACTTTCATGAATGCGCTTCTTTTCGATGCCATCTCCACGCCGTTTCGATAATACCTTCAAGATCATAGGTAGCCTTCCAGCCCAGTACTTTTTTTGCTTTATCCGACTTCGCGACCAAACGCGCCGGATCGCCCGGTCTTCGCGGAGAAACTTTGGCCTTAATTTTTTTGCCCGTGACACGCTCGACGGCTCGGATGATCTCTTTCACTGAATACCCTTTTTCGCTGCCAAGATTAAAAAAATCGCTCTTCATGCCGTTATTCAGCGCTTCAAGCGCCAGAAGATGCGCGGTAGCCAGATCTTCGATATGGATATAATCCCGGATGCAGGTGCCGTCCGGAGTATCATAATCGTCCCCGAAGATCATCAGCTCTTTTTTTTCTCCGGTAGCCACTTTCAAAATATTCGGGATCAAATGCGTTTCCGGATCATGGCGCTCCCCGATCTCCCCGGAAGGATGCGCTCCGCAAGCGTTGAAATAACGCAAAGCCACATAATTCATCTGGTCCGCACGGGAAAGATCCTGCAGGATTTTTTCGATCATCAGCTTTGATCGCCCATAGGGGTTTACCGGATTCTGTTCATGGGTTTCATCCATGGGAACTTTTTTCGGTTCTCCGAAGGTCGCGCATGTGGATGAAAAGATAAAATAATTGACCTTGTGAGCGACCATTGCCTTGAGCAGATTGATACAGGCGGAAACGTTGTTGTCATAATACTTCAAAGGATTTTCCACCGATTCTCCGACGAGCGCCGAGGCTGCAAAGTGCATCACAGCATCGATCTTGTACAATTTAAAGATCGACTCGACATCCCGGATACTTCTCAGGTCTCCTTTAAAAAAAACGGCTTCCTTGGGCACAAATTCCTTGTGGCCTGTGCTCAAATTGTCGAACACGACGACCTTATGTCTCTTCTCAAGAAGCATCCGCACCATGTTCGACCCTATGTATCCCGCCCCGCCGACGACCAATATCCTCATAACAAACTCCTATGATGTGTTTTTAAAATCGAAGTACTGACAAAAAATGAACGGATGCTCTTGTAAATGGAATAATAAATGGTTAAAAAAATGAACAATAAAAAAAATGGTACGGACAATCCAAAAAGCGTCGAACAAGCATGCAAAAGGATTTTTATTTTCTCTCCCGCCGGCCGGTTGGATCTTGTGATATTTTCAAGATAATACGCACCGGTCCATCCCAGTTTAGACAAAGATACATAACCATTCCTGTATTTCAAGATCATATCGAAAAGTTCTTGGTTATTCTGGCGCGTCGTTGTCAGCGACTGCGCATGATAACGGTAAAGATAGACCGGCTCCGCGAGATTGGCTGTTTTGAATCTTTTGAAGATCCTAAGCCAGTAATCATAATCTTCCACCATTTCGTAATAAGGATTGTAATCCCCGATAGCTTCATAAACTTTTCTCGTATACATAAAAGCACCGCCGATACGGTTCCTTACTTTCAGGTCGAGACTGCCCAGCGAGATAACTTCCTTCTTGCCCGAATCTTCGTAATAAGCCCAAAAATCCGCGTAAACAAATCCCAGTTCCGGATCAGATCTGAACATGCGAAGCATTTTTTCGATCGCCTCCAGCATGTATTCATTATCATCTGAAGTCCAGGTTAGATATTCTCCAGTAGCTTTTGCAAAACCGATGTTAAGAGATCGCGGCAAGCGCTGATTTTTCTCATTACGGAAATAATGGATACGCGGATCCGTATAAGATCTCACGATCGACGGCGTATCATCAGTCGAACAATCGTCAATAATGATCAATTCGAAATTCTTGTGTGTCTGGGCAAGGCAGCTGTCGATCGACCGGCGGATCAGTTTTGATCCGTTGTAAGTCGGGAGTATGATGCTGACCTTGGAAGAATCGTTTTCCATGATGTTACTTCGCCTTGTTCCTCAACATGACCGCATCAAGAAAAAATTTAACTGCCCAACTGATCTCAGCATCAGGAAAATATGCAGCGCCTTTGCCGTATCCGCCGTAAAAACCACCGCTTGGGTTTTGAAGACGGAAAAGATAATTCATCGCTTTGTCCGCGGGTTCACGATCGCCAAGTTTGTACCACGCGATCGCCAGCTGTGCCATGCCGGTCGAGCACACCCAGTTGACACCGGGATACGCCGGGATCGATCCGTCTTTTCGCTGAACAGCCAGCGCCTGCTTCAGTCCTTTTTTCGCAAGCTCGACCTCACCCAGATCAACGAGCGCTTCCATCATGTAACCGAAATAATGCGATAACATCGCGAGTTCGGATTTAAACTCAACAAGATCCGGTTTTTTCCTGAAATATTCCATGCCTCTTTTGGCGGCAGCGGTATACCGGGGCTCATTCAATTTTTTTCCCGCTTGAAGCATCGGTGGCAGCACATATAAATTCCCATACTCTGACAATACCGTGCCGTCCGGCAGATACCACATGTCATAGGTTTCGTGAGTCACATTTCCGTCCGCGGCGATCATTTTATCCACATAATCACAGGCGCGGCGAAGCGGCGCTTCAAATTCAGGCTTGCCGTCCAATAGCGACAAGAACCCCCGAGCCACCTGAGCCGTATCAAACGTGTAAGCAACACCATCGGGAGCCCCGAAAGCGCCGTTTGGTTTCTGAATGGACACTTCCCAACGCGCCAGATCATAAGCCAATTCTTTTTCGCCAATGCGATACAGACTGTCGATCAAATAGCCGGTTACTTCCGGCGTAATAAGTTCTCGATTGTGGCTCTGTCTGACGCCGGAGTTAGGCACGCGGTTATTTCTCACCCATTGAATAGCTTTTTGCACACACACCTTTTCATCAACAGGTTTGCTCATATCCACTTTTTTTTCGAAACTGAAAAGATTCAACAAACTCATTATTCCCCCTTAATTAGCAATGTTGACTCGTGTTCCTTTGCTGATAGACTGATACGCTGCCTCCAAAACTTTTTGTGACTGAAGACCGGCCTGCGCATTGATCACTGGATATTTCTTTCCGGCAATGGCATTCAGGAAATGTTCGATCTGTCTGGCGAATGCCTCATCAGGCCCGGAATGGTTCAACACTCTTTTCCAATTGCCCCATGTTTTTAATTTATAAGTGATCCCTGAAAAATCAAGCAATGCCGTCCCTTCGTCTCCGATGATCTCTAAGTAAGATTGCGGTGTGACATAAGCCGGCCAGCTGAGATCGATCGTGCCAACGGTCCCGTTTTTTAAAACGAGATTCAGTTTAGCCGTATCTTCCACGCCCAAATTTTTGACATCCGAAGCATCCACCGAAACATTAGCTACCTCGCCGAATAAATAATGGATCAGATCTATCGCGTGGGGACCGTTATCCATAATCACGCCGCCGCCGGATATTTCTTTTTTCGAATACCAAGTACCGGCCATATCCATGTAACCGCCGAACATCAGACGAAAAGTAAGGGGCTTGCCGAGCTCCCCTTTCGAGATCATTTCTTTGGCTTTGATCACTTCCTCAAAAAATCTCAGTTTAAATGCCGTCAAAAGAATGCGGTTTTTTTGCGCTGCCTTGTTGATCATCTCTTCGGCTTGAACCACCGATAATGCCAGCGGTTTTTCGCAAAGAACATGAATACCGGCATCCAGGAGATCAAGCGTAATATCCCGGTGGGATGACGGTACGGTGCAGAGACTAACGCCGTCCAGTTTCTCATTCTGGATCATTTCGCGATGAGACTTGTACGCTTTGGCACCTATTTCATTGGCGAATTTTTCCGCGCGGTCAATGTCTGTGTCCACAACCGCAATGATCTTGGCGTTTGGATTGGTTCTGTAAGCTTCCATATGCGCGTGGCCGATCTGACCGCAACCGATCAATCCGATACGTAATTTCTGCGCTTGAGATTTTTCCGAAGAAGCAGTATTTGAATCCTTCTGAAAAATTTCTTTGGCAACTAAGACCGTCTTACCACTTACCTTTTCCAGCGATTCTTTGATCACACGCGCAGCTTTTTCGACACCCACAGTTCCCCAACTCTCGTTCCAAGGAACGCAAACAAGAGTCTCCAAAGCCTTTTCCGCTTTCGGGCAAAGCCCTTCCTTATACTCAAAATTTTTATCCTTTCTCCAACTAAAAGGCAGCTGCGAATCACCATAAGTTTTTTTTGCTCTGAGCGACTCGGTGCAAAGATAAATGGCTTTCCCGGTGTATCCGGCCATCGCATAAACACCGCGCTTGATCATCTCCTTACAGAAAAGCTCAAGATCAACTCCTTCGATTTTGAACGGATAAAGCCAATAAGAATGACTCGCGCCTTCTGTTGTCGGAACCGGTGTGATCGTCTGGATGCCTTTCAAAAGCTGTGTCATCTCTAAACCCATCTTGTGCCGCTTTTCAACAACAGCTTTCACTTTTTGAAGCTGAGCGCGGCCGACCGCGGCAGTCAGTTCATTCATTCGATAATTCGGCGCGTGGAACAAATAAGCACGCGTTCCCCATCCTTTTCGCGCATAGCCTTTGTCGACAAAAAGTTTCATGCGCTCATAATAGTCTTTATTTGAAGTGATCGTCATTCCGCCGTCGCCGGTAGTCATGTGCTTAGATTGTTGAAAACTAAAACAGCCAATATCTCCGATCGTGCCAACATATTTTCCCTTGTATTCGGTCAAATGCGCTTGAGAACAATCTTCGATCAGAGGGATCTGATGATGCTTCGCGATCGCTGCAATACGGTCCATGTCGCAGGCGTTTCCAAAAAGATGCACCACCAGGATCGCTTTGGTGCGCGAAGTGATCTTTCTCTCAATATCTTCGGGGTCCATCTGGCAAGTGTCATCGGTATCTGCAAATACAGGGATCGCGTTCTGACAAAGAATAGGAATGATCGTGCCCAGATCGGTGATCGGTGCCGTGATCACCTCATCTCCGGCATTCAAGTCCAACGCGCCAAGCGCCGTGTGGATCGCCGCTGTTCCCGATGTAGAAGCAACGCCATAAGGTACTCCGTAGTTTTCAGCAAATTCCTTTTCGAATGTTGAAACCATATATCCGTCCATGCCAAATAGATTTTGCGTCGCCAATGCTTCACGCAAGAGCTTCAGTTCACACGCATCGTAAAGAACCCGGCCTTTATGGGTTTTGGACTGGCGCATCAGGAATTCAAACATAAAATTGATCCCCGACTTGCCGGCGGATTTGATCGCTTTCTTAAGATCTGTCTTTTTCATTTCAACACTTCTTTCTTGAAAATACGGTTTTTCGTTTCGAGCATCCTGTAATAAACAAAATCGGGCAGCTTTTCAAAAAAAGACCGGTGATTCGGTCCCATCTCAAGCGCCTTCCGGTAATAATCGGCCTCTAATTGATCGACCTTGCTTTTTTCAAAACGCCCAACGCTGGATCTAGCATTGGTTTTTATCTTTTCACGGATTTTGACGTCATTACAGGCGGCCGAAACGGCTTTTGCAAGCGCTTCAGGATTTTCATAATCTTTGACAAGGATGCCATTTTCCAAATTCGTGATATATTCGTTCATCGGAGCGATGTCCGAAGTAACGACCGCCGCTCCGCATGCCAGCGCTTCAATGAATACGATCCCAAAGCCTTCATGGCGGCTTGGATTGCACATGCAGTCAGCCCAGGAATAATATCTGGCCAATTCGTCATTGGAAATCGCATCGATCAAAAAACAACGGTCCGACACTCCTTCGCTTTTCGCGATCTGTGCGTAAAATTCCGTATCGCCTTTGCCGGAAGCCAACAAACAATAATCAGGCCCTAGGATCTTCAAGGCCTTGATCAGATTATCAAGGTTCTTTTGCGGTCTTTTTCTGCCGACATGAACAATCTTGAATTTGAACGGATATTTGGCACTCAGATCGCCGCAGGATTCTTTGGAGTAAGGGCGCATAACATCAAAGTTCACGCGATTCGGGAGAACCCAGACCCGCTCGGGATATTTGAATTTTGTAAGCACGAAGTTTCTCACCGCTTCGGATACACAAAGAACAAAATCGGCCCGCTTGATAGAATCACAAAGTAGTTCGGGATCCATATCATGCACCGATACCATGACCGGAATATCTTCGGCTTTGAAATCACAGGCCATCGCACATGCCCAGTGCCCGCCATAAGCACGCACCATGTCGACGTTCAGGTCTTTGAGACGCTGTTTCAACTCTGCGGGCTCCGTATAAATCGATTCAAAACCTAAGAGGTTTGAATTGCTTTTCTCGCGCGATGAAAGAATGTAAACCTTATCAAAAAATCCGCAGGGATTAAAATAAGACCTAAGCCATGGGTCTGTATAACCCGAGGCTAGATAAAATTCCAACGGATCCGTAGGGATCACAGCTAATGTTAATTTTTTCTTATTCATAAATTTGATATTTAAAACTGGATTCCCAGAGAAAAACGACTTCCATCAACGGCGTTCTGCCGTACCAATGCTTGCGGATGGTGTTCGATAAACGCGGCATGCCTTCCCTGCCTTGATACCAATTTTCATCGTTCAATAAGATCTCAAAAGGATTAGTCTGCTCTTCAAGCACCCATTTTTTATGATCCTCGTCCCATCGGGGATGTTCTCCGAAAGGCCGATCCTCAAAAGCTCTTTTTTTAAAGAAAAGCAGCATATCTTCACGCTGCATGACCATCCACCGGTGGTAAGAACGTCCAAAAATAAATTCAGCAAATATAGACGGCGTAATAATAGCTCCTGCTTTCGCGATCCTCATCATTTCATCACACGCCGTTCGAAGATTTTCAAAATGCTCGAACGCATGATGGCTGTACGCGAAATCAAATTCCTTATCCTTGAACGGCAGCGGCGCATCGACTCGAGTGTTCACAAATCTGATGTTTTGCTGTTCCATTTTCTTAAGATCGATCGTAGGCCCGAAACCGCAGATCCTTTCCTTGGGCTCCACATATTGATCGACGGCAACCGTAGCACCTTTGACCGGATTATTGCCGCATCCCAGATCAACGATCGTTTTGGATTGGCTTAATTTCTTATTTACTTCTACCCAGCGAGAATCTGAAGTGTATTGGATTGGATCCTGAAACCGTCGGAAGAACGGTTTCAATATTTTTTTAGCGGCTTTCTTGACCGTACCCGTGATCATTCCACACTCCATTGGGTCTTCAGCTTAACCGACCCCCTCGAGTTCTTAGCGCGTCCTACCGTCAAGCGGTAAGTCATATTATGCCAATCCATTAAATTATCCGGATTCTGGTCAGCGATCACCGCAGAACACAGGTAGTTATTCATCGGTAAATGAAATTCCGGAACCCGCACTATGATCTTCAAACGCTTCAACGGCACATCGCCAAAAGCCACGCTTTCATAATCGCTGTTCGCACAGTACATAAAACCGTTGTTGTCATAAAAATTCACCCCGAAGATCGGGTGCTTCAGCTTCTCCCTGATCAGGCATTCCATGACTAAATTCAATTCCTGCCCTGATTCGATGAAAGAAACCTCTTTTTGATCCTTGTCAAAAAATTTAAGCGACAGGATCTCGGCTTTGGATTGCTGCGCAGATCCGCCATTCTGTTCAATGGCCTGATGAGCCGATTTATGTTCGAGTGTGTCCTTGATATAAAGACTTATCGCCTCTTCGCTCGATCCTTCAAACCTTTTGCGTCCGTGATGAAGATAGACACATCTTTCGGTTGTTTCACGGATCGTGTATTCGTTGTGTGATACCAGTATGATCGTCGTGCCATTCTTGCGGATCTCGTGCATTTTTTGATAACACTTGATCTGAAAATCCCTGTCACCCACGGCCAGCACTTCATCCACAAGTAAAATATCCGGAGAGCAGTGCACCGCTACCGCAAAACCGAGACGCACGAACATGCCGCTCGAGTAATGTTTGACCGGCGTATCCAAAAAATCACCGATGTCGGCAAATTCGACGATGCGGTCAAATTGCTCATTGACCTGGCTTTTACTCATCCCCAGGATCGCGCCGTTCACATAAACATTTTCCCTGCCGGTCAAAAGCGGATGGAAGCCTGCGCCCACCGCGATCAACGCGCCGACCCTGCCTCTGACGGTGATCTTGCCTCTGTCGGGCCAAAAGATCCCGTTCAACAGCTTGAGCAGAGAAGTTTTACCTGAACCGTTGGGACCGATAAGCCCTATGCTTTCGCCACGGCGTATCGTGAACGAAACATCATCAACAGCCCAAAACTCTCCCGCCCGCAATTTCTCCGGATGAGAGCTCATCCCCAACATGTTCCATCCGATGTCTGTCACGCCGTAAAGCATCGACCGTTTAAGGGACTGGCAATATTTTTTTGAGACGCCATCGAATTGGACCATCAGATCATCCATATCAGACTCTTTCCGTGATCCGCGTCTCGGTCAAATGGAACACGATCACACTGAATGCGAATAAAAAAACTGAAAATACCGCAGACCAAATAAATCCTTTGGGCTCGGCGATAAAACCGTTAAGGATCATATCTCTTGGGCCGTTGATCAGATAATAAAGCGGGTTGTAATGCGTGATCTTCGCCAGCAGACCGGATGACGGCTTCGCGTAAAGCACCGGCGTCAGGAACATAAGGAACGTCATCAAAAGGCTCAAAGCATTCGCGATGTCACGCATCACGCCGTTCAGCAAAGAAAAAATAAACCCGAGACCCATCGTCAAAAATAGCAAAGGCAGCATCATAACCGGCGTCCATAAAATACCGGTATGCGGCGTCCATTTAAAATAAAAGAATAAAAAAGCGACGAACAATATTTGTACAAGAAAAGATACCACTGCCCGCCCGGTAGCAGCGATCACAAGCGATTTTTTGGAAAAATTAATGATCTTGATCATCGCCCCAGCATCAACAAGTGAACCGGAAGCCGCAATAAGCCCCGACGAAAAGAACTGCCAAAATGCGACCCCCAGAACCGCAAAGATCGGGTAAGGCGCATCGATACGGCCCACGCTCAATACGCCTGAGCGGTTCAGCACCATAAAAGTGGCCACACTGCAGACCGGAATAATAAATATCCAAAGAACGCCTATGAAGGATTGTTTGTACAAAGCAAAGAAGTCTCGCTTAAAAAGCTGCACCGTAAGCCACCGGTTATCTTTGATCTCGGCGATGATCTCGCTAAAGACAGAAAGGTAGCCTTTTTTTATAGAATTATCCGGCTGATATGTTTTGATCGAATTTTCCATGAATAAACTCGGTTATCTTATTTGGCTGACTATGTTTAGGTTAACTATGATAACTTGCTTCCTTTGAAAAGTGAAACTAAAACTCGTAGCGATTTTTTAAGCGTTTTATAGCAAAATTTAACTGCATTTGGCGGTGTAGGCCTAGAAAAATAAGCTTTGCAGTAGCAATGAAACGCTTTGACCCAATGACCTGATTCAAAATTGGCGTCTCCCAGCATATAATCGATATCGGCGAGAGAAATTTGATAAACAGGCCATAAATTCCTTTGTTTAATATCCCTCTTTCTGACAGCGGCCGTGTCCTTCAAAAGTTGTCTATGTTCGGTATACATACGGACCGCATCACTGGAGAAGTTATCCTTGTGAGTCCGTTTATAAAGCAGAGGTTCTGATAGAATGACAAAATCTGTTACAAGCGCGCAGCGCATAAAATAATCATAATCCTGGGTATAAACATACTTCGTATTAAAAAATCCTACCCTGTCCATCAGATCCTTCTGGATCACGACGGCCGACGGCCCTCCGACGAAATGTTCCCTCAGTAATAATTCAAAAGGATCCGTTTCGAGAGGCTGGTCAAAATTAACGGGGTATGGATTTACAAGACTTGAAAAATGTTTGAACAATCTGGCATTAGGCCCTTTCCTTGTGATGAAATCGGAACAAAAGAAGCCGACGCCGGGATATTTTGTTATCGCTTCCGCATGCCTTTGCAGTTTGTTTTTGAACCATATGTCATCTTGATCAATGAACGCCACATAATCGCCCGTGACTAAACTAATACCGGTGTTCCTTGCTTTTGAAATTCCGGAATTTGGAATGCGTTTTCTGATGATCTTGTCTTCATAACGATCTAAAATCACCGGAGAGCCATCCGTCGATCCGTCATCAATAACAATGATCTCATAGGCTGGATAACTTTGCTCCAACACACTATTGATCGCCTTTTCCAAAAACAAAGCTCCGTTATAAACAGGGGTGATCACGCTTATTTTGGGTCCAGTCCCGATTTTAGTTGATCGCTCTGAAATATCTATAGGTTCGCTTAGCTTCATGGTTTAAACGTGAGATCAGACAGAACTGGCCAGATCGAAAGAGCCTCTGATCCTTTCCGGCGTGTTGATCGAAATAATGATCTGGAATGATCGGTGTGAAGGATTCAGAATGTTCTTTACCGCTCCGATGACGTCCTGCGTGTCTTCGCGAGTCATCTTCGCAGACAATGGCATGCTCACTGTGCGTTCTGATACCCATTCAGCGTTGGGAAAGTCCCCGGGCCTATAACCGAATGCCTGTTGATAATAAGGGTGTAAATGTAAGGCCAGGTAGTGAACGCCGACGCCCAATTTTCTCATGGTCATCTGTTGCAAAAATTGATCGCGGTTCAATTTTGTCCTTTCGATGTCCAAAAGAAGTGTGTAAAGATGATAGGCATGTTTGATTTGCCGTCCTATCGGCGCAGGAATATACACCGGCAGATCCGCAAATTCGCTGTTGTACTGATTCCAGATCGCTTCGCGATGTCTCCAATATTCGTTTATCCTTCCAAGCTGATGAATCCCCAGCGAAGCGTTGATATCAGTCATGTTGTACTTGAAACCCGCATGTTGTATCGCATAATGGACATAGCCTTCATTACCAAAACGTTTCCATGCATCTTTGGACATGCCGTGAAGACTTAAAATTTTTATGAAATTTGCGTACTCATCATTCAGCGTGATAGCCATCCCACCTTCGCCAGTCACGATATTTTTGGTCACATAAAAACTAAAACATCCCAAATCCCCCATAGTTCCGGCCTTTTCTCCATAGTACTCCGTTTCAATGGCATGGGCGCAGTCCTCTATGATCTTAAGATTATGCTTCTTAGCGATAAATAGGATCGCATCCATATCGCATGGACGGCCTGCAAAATGCACGGGAATGATCGCTTTGGTGCGAGGCGTGATCTTTCTTTCAATATCTTCAGGACTGATGTTCATGCTGAATTTTTCGCAGTCAGCGAACACGGGCCTTGCGCCGGCATGGATCACCGCATTGGCTGTCGCGGCAAATGTCATTACAGGCACGATCACTTCATCGCCCGGCGTAATACCGACTGCTAGGAGCGAAAGATGAAGCGCGCTCGTGCAGGAATTGAGAGCCAGCGCGTGTTTCGTGTCTTTATAATTGCGAAACATTTCTTCGAACTTCGCGACTTTGGGCCCGGTGCCTAACCATCCGGATCTCAAAGTATCCATGACTTCCCGGATCTCAGCTTCTTCAATTCTGGGCACCCCGAATGTTAAAAACTGATCTCTCATCTACACCTCATTTTTTCATATTTTCATCATTAAAAAAGTGGTTAAACTTAGCCGTAATTTTGGCTCAAATAAAGGCAAAGTATACGTGAAAAATTCTTAATTTTAAAGGTTTCGAATTCGATTATTTTTCGATGTCTTTTTTCTTAAATTGTTCTTAAACATAATTACTGTAAGTCATTTTAAATAATAAACTTATAAAATTTTTTAAATGAATAGATTATTTTGAAATATTTTCGATTAAAACTTGATATTTTCGGATAATAATGTATACTTCCAAATAGATTTGCTCATGTTCTTTCGCATAAAGTGAATTTTGATAAAATCAGACGTTGATCCGTCTGGTTATGAGCTCATAAAAGCTCATAGGTAAACCTTCGCCAAAAAATTTGGCGGATGCGTTGCGGTTACGCGGCGCAATCTGAGAAGATGGGGCGCAAAGCCACAGGTCCTCAGCCCATAAAGATCCGGGCAGGACAGCTGGGTTGCCAAAAAAATTTTTCTTTTTCCCTATAACCCTTTTCTTCTCATGAAAAGGGTTTTTTTGTTGTGAGGTTTTAAAATGGTCATAAAGATAAAAATAGAGTTTCGATTCTTCCGCCTCGCAGTATTTGCCGCGATCCTTCCTCTAATATTTTGCGCCAAGATCGCGCTTGCTTATGAAGGTTCTTCGGGCGGCATGCGCATACAAACCACACCGTTTGACTATAAACTTTCCCAAGCCGGTTTCTTTAAACAAGATCTGAACTCCATGCGGTATTCAGGACGTGAGTCACTGGAAGATCTATTCCTAACTGCCAGATCGTTCCGTTACATCCATGATAAGAACGAAAGTCAATGGCAATCCCCTAAGGATACTGAATCCAAGCATGCCGGCGATTGCAAAGACAAAGCGCTATGGCTTTACAGTGAGCTGAAAAAAAACGGTTACTGGAATGTCCGTTTAGTCGTAGGCAAATATAGAAGTTTTGACAGATCTTTTCATGCTTGGTTGTGGTACACAGATGATTCAAATATCACTTATTTACTCGATCCCACGATCCAGAAAAAAGTGTGGGAATTAAAAGACATGGAAGACGGCTTCTACAAGCCGGCCTATTCATTCAACGGCGATAACAAATACCGATATGCAGTTTCTTAATTTATCTCTCCAACCAAACGGTCGTTCCCTAGCATCTATTCATTCCCCACTCACTTATGCTAAGCTAAAGGCGGTGTGCTATGACTAAAAAATATCAAATTCTGAAAATCGGGTTCTCCTTCCTATTTCTTGCGTCTATCGCATCGGATCTGCACGCGGCAGATTACTACGTCAGCAGCAGCGAGGGAAGCAATCTCAATCCAGGCAGCCTTGCTATGCCTTTTAAAAATGTTTCAATGTGGACAACTCCGCCTTCTCCGATCGCCGGCAACAAATTGCAGCCGGGAGACCGCGTTTTCTTTAAACGCGGAGATGAATGGATCGGGCCTGATGCTCAGTGGGATGTTACCGCCACAGGTGCTGTGGGTAATCCTATTACGTTCGATGCTTACGGAACAGGATCTAATCCCCTGTTTACAGGAGCGCGCACGGCGGCAGCGATCGGTAACGGCGCGAATACATGGACACAATATTCAGGAAATCCGAACATCTGGTACAACGTCGGCGGAAGCGTTAATTGGTATTGCAATGTAGTCGTGGAAGATGGGACAAAAGCTCTTTGGCGCGCGGGAAGCGTAGATCCCAGCTCCAGCTGGTCAGGTCTATCCGCGATGAAGCAGGGCACATTTTATTCCGACGGATCCAAGCTTTTTGTATGGACAACCGATGGTGCCAGCCCCGCCAATCATACGATCTATATAGGTATGCACCCGACCGATGATGGTTACCGAGGTCTCGTCAAAGTAGGAAAGGACGGCGGATCGAGCTATATCATCTTTAAAAATCTGGACGCGCGCATGTCGAACGCGCAAGGATTCACTTCTTCAGGCGAGCATCAGGAATTCTGGAATTGCAATTCAAGTTTCAACGCACGCGACGGATTTTATTTCATCAAATATTTCGTTTCGGCTCCCGGCGCTCAATACAACATGGCCTATAATTGCACCTCAAAAAATAATATCATCGCCGGTGGCGGCAATGGCCAAGGCATCACGATCGAAACTCCCTATACATGGCTTTATAATTGCACGTCGATCGATAACGGAATGGCTGGCATCGATTTTCTTGATTGGAATGTATCCACTGACGTGCACCACTCGGGAGCTTACAATTGTACATCGATCAATAACGGGCAATCCATAACCACAGTCGATAATTACGATCCCGGTATTTATATCGATGGTGGCAGAGACATTCTCCTTTACAACTGCGTGGTGAACAATACCGGTATGGCGTCCAACAAAGTCCAAAATTATCCTAATCCGGGCATTGCGGTAGCCGTTGAACCTTTGGGATATAGCAATGGCAAAAGGCCGAATAATATCAATATTGTGAACTGCTTATCTTATGGAAATCGCGGCGAAGCTTTGACGATCGGCAATGAAAGCGTTGCCGAAGGGGCCGTAAGTAACGTTAAAGTGCTGAATTCGGCTTTTCAACGAGCGATCTCCAACGATAACAGCGACGCCGCAACAAGCGGCTTGGGTTATTTCACACGAACTGTTAAATTTTATGCAACAAGTATCACGTTCAAAAATAATGTGACTCACACAACCGTAAGCTCACGTTCCTCACTTTTCTTGGATGATACGACCACAGAGAATAGTTTGGATTCGGACAACAACGTGCTGTTCAATGACGGGTCTTCAAATGTGGCTGAGATCTACGCCGTCGGGTCATATACGCTGGCTCAATGGCAGGCACGCGGACACGACAAATCTTCGAGTCTTACTGATCCTCTGGTTGCATCCGACCCGACAGCATTTATTAATTTAAGATTGAGCCAAATACCCGTTGCGGATCCAAACAATCCACCGACACTTGCCACCTTTTTAAATTTGTTATCTCAATACACCACAGGTACGACCCCCACACCTTCCCCCTCCCCATCACCAAGCCCAAGCCCTTCGCCCGACACTACTGCTCCGT
>CAZXLF010000001.1:0-247136 GCA_964642015.1 uncultured Planctomycetia bacterium | reverse complement strand
GCGATTCAGGTATATGACGCATCGAATAATCTGTCTCCGTTGAGTACGCCTGCAACGATAACAGTGCCATCAACATCCCCTTCTCCAACTCCCAGTCCGATACCGACTACGCCTCAAAATTTGACATCAAAGGTATCGAATGGAACGGTAATATTGTCCTGGCAGGCATCTACGGATGACATTGCTGTACTGGGTTACAATATTTACAAGAATAATGGCTACATTACCAGCGTAACGAACACATCTTACACGGATAGTGCCGTTACAGCCGGAAATATATATTCTTACGCGGTTCAGGCCTACGATGCTTCAAATAATAAATCTCCATTAAGCAATGTGGTCACAGCGACGATCCCTACGGTTACTTCATCTCCAAACGGCCCCACGACGCCGACAAATCTCACGGTCACGTTGTCATCAAACAATAAGGCGCGACTTTCCTGGAGCCCTTCCACTGGAGGCAGTTACGGGGTGCACGGTTATAATATCTATCGTAATTCTCATTACTTAACCACGGTTGGAACAACCAATTATTGGGACGGACCATTAACCCCGGGTCAAACCTATGTCTACGCTGTTCAATCCTATGACGGTTCCAATAACAAATCCGCATTAAGCAATGCCGTCACAGTGCTTGTTCCCCAAACAGTTACGGTATCAAGCTACTCGGTGGGTTCATTAACTTCAACCACTGCTATTATTAATTGGACAACCAACGTGGCGACAACGGGATATGTCAAATATGGGTTAAGCTCGACTTCCCTAACCTCAACCTCCTATACGACTTCCAGCGGTACCGTAGGATCCGTGATTATATCCGCTTTAAAACCAGGCACAAGGTATTATTACCAGGTCGTAGCGTCGGACAGCAGTAACAGAATGGCGTCTTCGCCTATAGATAATTTCACTACGACTACTGGCTGATTTCCACATGCATACCTCTTGTCAGCCATAAAATCGCCATGTATACTTACCCCATTCAATCGGAAATACAAATACCGTTGCTGTGGGCTTAAATAAGTCTTTTACGTAGGCCCCGATTCGAGTATAATAGCTCAAAAATCAACCCCAAATCATCAATAAACAGAGGTATGTTATGAAAAAGTTTTTCGGTTACTCGTCGCTTATCACTTTAACGTTCGTCGCATTGGTCTTGATCGCTTTACCAAATAGCGTATTTGCCCAAGCGATCGCGTCCGTCCAACAGATCCAAGGCGAGGTTTTTGTTAATAAATCCGGCTCCGCTATCGACCAATGGACGCCGATCACTCAAAACACTGATGTTGAGACTGGAGATTCAGTAAAAACCAAAAACGGCTCATGCGATCTCATATACACTGATCAGGCAAAAGTGCATATGGATTCCAATACATCCGTTACGCTTCATGAGGAAGCTGACAGTCAGAATATCATGCTTGTACTAGGCAACCTGAAAGCCCAGGTCGATAAAAAGAAAGCTCTCAAACCGTTTCAGGTAGTTACTCCCACGGCCGTCGGCGCTATACGCGGCACCGATGTCGAGTTTAATTTTAATGACCAGGGTAAATTGACGGTGGACTTAAAAGATGGCGGACCCGTCCAAGTGTTCAATGATGAGGCGCAAATGGATCTCAATCTAACCGATGGAAAGAAAATTCATGTGGATTATGATCGTGATAAGGGGGCTATCGGCATTCAAAACGATCCCGCGTCAAACGGTCCGGTGGAATTCTCCATCTTAGGAGTGAATTATAAACTTAACCCGGGTGAATCCAAAGATGTGAATCTTGAGATCGCGACCGGAGAACCGGCTCAGACCAATACACAAAATAACGGCACGCCCGAAAATCCCGATGATTTTGCCTCGCCGTCACCAAAACCATCATCGGTTGATGACATCCGATAATCAATAAGTAAATAGCTTTAAAATAACCCCCTTTATTTTCTGATAAGGGGGTTATTTTTTAACTTAGAGATTCATACAAGCGGATCGTTTCGATCCAAACATTCCTATCCCTTTTCGGCGAACCTCCTTGGTAATCATTGGAATACTCAATACTCAAGACATGTTCACCAGCGCTTGTTTGCAAGATCGAGAAAAAATTTACAAAACCGGGACTATCAATATAAATGGAATCGACTGTTTTGCCATCAAGTCCAACGATCAAAACAGGATAAGAATTACCGGCTTTACTGCCTTTGGCCCTGATTTCTAAACGATAGGGTAAATTTTTAAAGGATATCCTCTTCTCGAAGCGACCGTTCGAATAAACAAAATTACCCTGAAAAAATGCTTCGCCGCTAACCGCATCCAGCTCATTTAAAGAATAACTTTCGATTGGTTCGCTGTTCCAAGGCGTTGAGACGCGAAGCTGATATTTTCTATCGGGGTCGATGCCCTGGCTTTCCAGATAATATTTTCGATGATATTTCCATAGATCGTTTTCCGCAAGAAATTCCACAAAACCCTTAAGACCTTCGGGGACTGAACGGTGAAAATCTTCGAGCATTTCGATATTATTTTCGTATTCCCATAAAGCCTCATAGACAGAAAGCGCTGATGGCGGATTAAGCCGAATGGAAACTCTCAACATCTCTTTGGCCTCATTTTCGATTGTTTTATTCCTGATGCGATTGGCCGATAAAAGATATCTCGCTGAAAGATAACGCAGCCGCGGATCTGTCGGGTCCTTCTCTATCGCTTTTGTGAAATACGGGAGAATGTTGAGAATATCTTTCGGTCTGGAAGATTTTAAATATGCTTTCCCTAATTCATAATCATAGTAGGGCTCCGAAGGATCTATACGGATGGCTTGAACGAGATCGACGGCGTCGATCCCGCTTGAATTCAAGATAAGGGCTTTTAAAAAATAAGGTTCGGGATTGAACGGATTGATCTGAATGCTCTTGCCGAAAGAAACAACCGCGGCATCGGCGTGACCCGCTTTATATTCCTTCATGCCTTTCCATAGGAACCAATCGGAAATCCCAAAAAAAATACAACCCGCAAGAACCAAAATACAAGAAGCCGATATCAGAACTTGCATGGACTTTCGAGAAAAAGACGCGGTATAACCCTTAGGCCGGCCCACCGAAAGAAGCATTCCCGAGGCAACTGTAAAAAAGATCCAATTCGCCGGAATATGAAAATTAAAGTCGACCAGACTATGCACGCCCCAAGCGGCGATCGAGGCAAGGCAGCCGCTGGCGATCCCGAGACTCAACATGCTTTGGTGTTTTTGAACAATTCTCAGACCTTTATAAAACAGCGCCGCAAAAAGCGCCATCGCTGATAAGAACACAAAAACCCCGCAATCTGCCCAAAGCTGTAAATAATCATTGTGGGCAAAACCCGGTCTATCGATAAATCCTTTCGGACGAAATTTAAAAAACGTTGACTCAAAAGTGCCGGGACCCGTACCAAACCAGAAATGCCCAAAGATAAGGCGGGCTGTTCCCTTCCAAATCAAAATACGCTGGATCATCGAAACGTCATCGGTTGAATCGATATTCTTCATAGTTGCTATCCGGCTCAAAATCGGATCAAGCCCAAACAGCAGTGCCACGCTAGTAATCATAAGCACCAAAGCCGCTATCACCAAAAATGCCTTCCCGACAGCGCGCCGGATCACAAGCAGTAAAAGCATAAACCCAAATGCCAGACCCATTGATAGAAATCCGCCGCGGGACAAAGAAAGGATGAATGCCACTCCCATAAGACCGAGTAAAAAAACGAATAATATTTTCTTGGATTTCTGATCTAAGATAAGGGCAAGCCCTACGGAAATAGGCAGAATAATTTCGAGGATCCCCGCAAAGTGATTATGGTTCACATATACGGATGATAAAAAATGTTCCCTGCGCCACCAGTAATGCGGCAGCGCCCCGAGCAGCTGCAATATGCCAAAAAGAGAGATCGCTCCGCCTAAAAAAGTCATGCCGCTGGCCAGCGACTGGATATTCCTTCTTTCCCGGCAATAATATAAGGTGGCGTAGAAAACACAGAACATAGACAGGGTTTTAAACACTTCAACGGATGTTTTGTAAATATTTTGAGTCTGTGTAGCGGAAATGATGAAAAACGCGAGGTAAAGTACGATCAAACCGTCTAAACGCGTTTGGATCACAACAGGATCGGGAGATCTTTGAAGACGCAGCCAATAAAGGTAGAACGAGGCTGTTAAAACAAAGATCGAGATGGAAAAACTCCAGAGATAGACCGCCCCAAGATATAGAGGAGCTAATAAAATCGCAAGCAGGAAGAAAAGATCGAAAGCGGATTCTCGGCTCATTCTCCGGTCGGCTTAAATCTTGTGATAATAGTTTTTATAAACCTTCTTATCCACTAGATCTGCACCGTTCAAGATCACTCCGATCACTTGAGCGTTGCCGGTTTCCTTGATGATATTCATAGCCTTATTGAGGCGCCTGGCGTTGGTCACCCCGCTGCGGATCGTAAAAACAACGCCGCCCAGCTGAGGCACCAGGATCGACGTGTCTGAGATCACGATCACAGGAGGAGTGTCATAGACGATCACGTCAAATTTTTTACGCGTTTCCTGAATGAATTCTTTCATTCTATCGGAACTGAACAATTGAGAAGTATCGATCACGCTTCTGCCGGCCACTACCGCGCTCAAATTAGGCATCAATGTCTTCTGGATCACGTCATCTAATTTAGCATCTCCCGACAAATATTCGCCCAAACCTTTATCTTTGACCAAATTATATGAGTCATACAAACGGCCGCGCCGAAGATCCGTATCCACAAGAAGTACTTTTTTATTGATCTGCGAAAGCGATATCGCAAGATTTGAAGCAACCGTCGATTTACCCTCGGAAGCGCCGGCGCTCACGACCGCAAAATCCTTGAACACATGGTCCCGCGAAATAGACCACAAGATACGTGTGCGAATAAGTCGGTAAGACTCCGCCGACGGAGATTCTGACCTGATCTCCACAAGCCGATCAATGTCGGATGTTTTGTTCAACCCATTCTTCAAGGTACGCTCAGACATCACAGGACCCAGGAAAGGCGCGCCGCTGATATATCTTTTAAGATCATCCTCGGTTTTGATCGAATCATCCAAATAATCGACAAAATACGCCAGAAGGATACCGCCGACAAGACCCATTACAAATCCCAGGGCGATATTGATAGGAATCTTGGGCCTGAATATTTCCGTCGGAGGATAAGCTAGGTCCACAATGCCTGTATTGTTGACTTTGGAACTTGAAAAAACTGAGCTCTCCTGAATCTTAAGAAGCGACTCCTCCAAAACCTGCTGAGGTTGAGCGGCGGTTTTATCCCCTAGTCCATCTTGACTGCCAGAACCAAAACGCTCATTTTCGATGCGCTTGGCCATCGTCCTTATCTCTTCTCTTAGCACGACCATCTCAGGATGTTTGGGGCCAAACTGCGTTGAAAGGTTATCGAGTTTTTCTTGAAGCCTTAAAAATTCAGCGTTCAAAGATGCCATGCGCTGATTCCGGATAAATGTAAGCGCGCGGCGCTTCATATTATCCTTGGTATAGACCTCCGCTAGTCGGTTTGCCAGATCGGCAGCCATTTTGGGCTCTGGATTGTCCACCCAGATAATGACCATGCGCGTGCCTTTGACACGTTCGAGATTGAGATCCTTCTCAAAACTATGCTGAAACAATTTTGCCAGACCTTCTTTTTTCTTATAGCGAGGTGTATCAGAGAGCTTGAATTCATCAGCGACCCGACCGGCAATGCTATCGGACTTGATCAAAGACATCTGAGTCTCGAGATAATTTTCATATATCTCAATTCCGGTGCCCGACATTGAAGAATCCTCGGCCGTGCGGATGCTGGTATTCTCACCTTCGATAATGATCTTGGTTCCGGCCCGGTAAACAGGTGTCATCATGAAAGTACCGATCGTCACAGTGGTAACACAGATCACAAAAAAAGTAATGATCACCCACCGGCGCCGGGAAAGCACCTGCAAATAACTTTTAAGATTTACTTCCTGATTTATTGATTGATCTTCCATGAGTAGGTGAGAATATTAGAAAAAGCTTTTGGGAACGACTATAACATCGTCCTGCTGCACATCCACATCACCTGTGCGGTCACCTTGTTGCGTAACCCGCGTAGTATCCACATTGACGGTGGTCTCGCGTCCTTCGGTTTTACGCATAATCTTAACGCCGCGTTGATTCGCGACCGCTGTGAAACCTCCTGCCATAGAAATCGCTTCGATCACAGTGACCCGGCCGGTTATTTCATAATTACCGGGCTTTCTGACTTCTCCGATAATTGAAAATGTGCTGTATTGAAGCACAAAGATGTTCACCTTCGGGTTGATGATATAATCTTTATCCAGGCTTCTTTCCAAAAGCTTTTCCGCTTCGGCGATCGTCAGGCCCGCCAATTTTATCTTTCCAACCAATGCATGATTGATGTAGCCTAGCTCATCGACACGGTAGAGCTGATGCGTGCTAGCGTCTCCAAAGATCTTGATCTGAAGCATGTTCTGAGGACCTATAACATACGCAACTTCGTCCCTCTTATTGGACTGGGTAGTCGCGGTCGTCGTAGGATCAGCTGCCCCTTCCTCGCCGGCCAAAGCGCAGGAATAAAAAGCGCTTAAAAAGCAAAATGTAATGGTGTAAAAAAGAAAAAGATTTCTCAGCTTTTTGGTATTTTTCATAATAATTGAATAAACTCTTGGGTTAGAACGAAGTCCTTATGCCGGCCGTGACCTCATTGGCATCATAGCCCAATGAACCATCCAGATTGGATACGCGGCCATTCAAGTGGTAATCCAAGGTCAAAGAGGTCAAATTATTCGGCAGAACATATTCAAGGCCCGCAGATGCTCCCCACACATAGTCTTTTCTCACTTCCTGTTTACTCGCCAGGACAGTGACGCGGGAATATTCATTATAATCGAACGCCTCGGTCGTATTAAAAAATAGGCGATCGGCTATCTGCTGTCTCCAAGTCAATTCCGAGTGGTCCCTTACATAAAAGCTTTGGTTATCAAAGGTGGATTCCTGGGGGCTTCTGTCCAGTTTCAAAGCCACGTGGCTTGCATCCGAGATGGCGTATTCGGCAGCGGCTCTCATGATGAACCCGTTAAAATCGGGTAAAGAACTTTCATCATAGATACGATACTGAGCCCCTCCCCATACCTGATAGGAAATTCTTTCTGTTAAATTTCCGCGAAGACCCAATGCAAATTGATTCGCGTTACCATCCCTATTGAAAGGACTGTTAGTATAATCAATGTGCGTATAGCCATATTCGGCTAAAAATTGATTGTTGCCGGAAATATCTATACCGACTCTTTGATAAAAATCAAAATTATTATGCGTGAAAGATTGATCCGCTGCCTGTCTATAATCTTCATTCAAATCAAAGCTTTCCGTTTCAAGAAAAAAAGCGGCAAACGGGATTTCTAAAAGTGCATGCGCCGTGTTTTCATCTCTTTGAATACGCTGCGTAAATTCAGTGCCAGACCTATCCTCTGTTCTCAAAAAGTGATCTTCCACATTCAGGCTGAACGGTACATAATTTAATTTGACCCCTCCCGCAACAGTCTGATCGGTATGATTCTGGCTCCGGAAACGTTCGAACCATTCAGTGCTTGTAATATAAGACATCGTGACCAAATGCTGACCACCACCCAAAGGAAGCTCGCCGGTAAGATCGGTATTAAGACGGCTCACATAATCGGATTTAATACCTCTTTCATCATAGAACACGTTATCCATCCAAGAGTATTGGTAACCAATGGCAGGAATGAAATGAGCCGGCCCGAGATAGATACCTTTGCCGTACTCATAAATAGGTCCGCCGGCTCGGCCTTCAGCTTCATAGCTCTCCGACGCTTTTGTTCCCTGACTGTGAGCCACATTGCCCGCAGTAACTGCAGTGGAGTTCACATCCGCTGATGCGGACGAATTATAAAAAAATGAAATCAGCCCCAAAAATAGGGCCGGCAACGCAATATTCTTAAATAATATATTTTTCATCTGAAATGATCCTGTAGCCCGCCTAATTTAAAAATTCGGTGCGAGAGTTGAAGTTTAACTCAAAATTCTTTGAGAAATTTAAGAGTCACAAAATGAACAATAATTGGAAGCTAGTATACGCTAAGAATTATGGGATGGCAAGATTAAAAAACCTATATCTATAAGTCGATCATGCTACTAAGGTTATGAATCAGTTGGGACGCCGACTTTGATGCGTATTTCAAGAAGTTTAAATTCGGCCAATTCATCGGCTTTTTTGATCAAAAAATCCATGTCGTCTAAGCTTTTATTCAAGATCGGCCCGAAAAGATTCGTTTCTTTCAGCAGCAGTAAAGTTTCCCTTGAATTTAATAGCTTTTGCTTAAATTGCCATGGCAAATCCATCTTAACAGTCCCTGTTATCATTTCCCCGTTGCCGGCTATTACCTCTTGGGATGCAATATTCATAACTCTTTTCCTTTCTTTAGGCTATTTGTTAAGAAACCGCCTGTCAATGCATCGATGTTTGCCGTAAATTCCTGAAGTCTTAATTGCCGATCCAGATTTACGGATGATTGTTCCGTTGGGTCCGTAAGCATTTCTAATTGCAAGCGCCGCCTTTCAAAATAAAGATGTGTCACTTCATTTAAAACATCGTTCCTTAATTCGACCATCAATTTCGACCGGCTGTCTATCGACGTCTGATCGCTATTCCAAATAAGATCCGCCAAATTCCAACTGACTGTAAAATACCTGTCCCAACTTTTCTCTTGAGGACCTTGAATGAATTTATCGGGATCTGCGGTGCCTCCACGATCTATGTCAACATTGTTCCTATTTTCAAAATCTTGGTGAAAAGAAAGCGATGGCGCCCAAGCTTTTCTAGCTGCGGCGATCCGCCATTGCGCTATCTTTTCAGGGCTTACTTCCGCATAACGGATCGCCGCCTGCTGGACTTCTAAAACCGTAGGTTCATTAGAAAACCTAGCTAACATCTCATTGGTCAGTTGCATTGATATTGGGCGAACCTGCATATTTGACAATTCAATATCAGCCGATTCCGGATCTGAAAATCGATAGATTCCCCTTTTTGTCGCAGCCAGCAAATATTTGCCCTTATCATTGTATTCCAAGATCCGCACCTCTCTTGAAACCAATCCCGCATACATTTCAGAAAATGAATGCGTAATACTATCCCATCGAAAAACTCCCCTGTTCGTCGCCACGTAGACTGCTTTTTGAGAAGATGCGATGGAATTAACCTTTCTATCAGGTAATTGCTGGCCTTCGAAATTTGTCCAGGAAACAGCGTTCTGATCGCTTTGTAAAATCCCGCTTCTCGTAGCCGCATAAAAACGTCCTTGTCCGGATGAGTAGGCCAGATTAGAAAATAAAGGTACTGTGGCGATCTCTTCGACACCAAACTGCTGCAAAGATTGAGTATCAGCATCTTCATTATCTTGAGCTGTCTGAGGAACGAATACTTTTTGCCATGAATGATCGGTTAAATTTTTGTAAATGCCCTGATCTGTCGAAACGATCTTATTCGTTACGCCTGATCCATCCAGAAGGATCGAATAGATCACAGCATTGGGGATTTTGCTCTCTTTCTCGAGCACGTGACTTTTTTGGTTCAGATAAAATAAACCATGTTCGGTGCCTATCCAAAGGATTTCGGGTTTTATAGGTTCCATTGAGACGCATATGACTTTTTTAGTCGTCTCGGACACTCCTTCAAAAATTAAACTCCATTGTCCTTCTCCTCCGCTTTCTGACTTATAAACTCCATGGTCCGTGCAGACATAAATGATTTTTGAATCGCTGGGATCAATATAAATAAAATCAATATGAGTGTCTCCGGCATGTAACCTTAATACTTTCTGCCATGAGTTTCCGGCATTCACAGTCCTATATACTGATTTACCTGATGCGACATATATGACCGCGGAGTTTCCTCGGTCTGAAGCTATCGATCGAATATCCAATTCATCCAAACCTTTGGATAGATCCACCCACTCAGCTCTGACTTCGTAAACCGAAAAAACCATCAAACACATCCATACAAAAAAGATTCGTTTTATCACAACCTCACCCCCATGTTGATTGGGAGCTTACTGGATAAATGTATATTTGTCAAATTTATATTGTTATTTTTTCATATATATGTTACAACTCATTTTGCGGCAATAACTTATCGGAGGTTTATTTAAACCATGCGTTACGATCCAACGCACGGTAATGGATAGATTCTGTGATATGCGTTTGGTGAATGCATTCTGATCCTTCTAGATCAGCTATAGTGCGAGCAACTTTCAATGCTTTGTGATAAGCACGTGCCGAAAACCCAAGTTCCTGGATGGCCATTTTAAGAAGCGCTTCCCCTTCTTTTGAGACTTCGCAATACCTTTCAACTTGCTTAGGTTCGAGCTCTGAATTCGATGATATTTTTTCCGACGCATAGCGGCTGCGCTGTCTGCTGCGCGCTTCTTCAACGCGTTCCCTGATCGCTGAGGATGGCTCTCCCGCAGCTTTCGAAGTTATTTCATCAACCTTTAGACAAGGAACTTCAAGCTGAATGTCTATACGGTCGAGCAAGGGCCCTGAGATCTTAGACATATAGTTTTTGATCTGAATAGGCGTGCAATGACATTCTTTTTTTGGGTCCGTAAAGTAACCGCACGGACAAGGGTTCATTGCAGCAACCAGCATAAAACGTGCCGGTAGCGTCAAAGACGAAGAAGCTCTGGAAATTGTGATCTTGCCTTCTTCAAGCGGCTGACGCAGAACTTCCAGAACATCCCGCCTGAACTCAGCTAATTCATCTAAAAATAAAACTCCATTATGAGCAAGGCTGACTTCTCCTGGTTTGGGATATGAACCGCCGCCTATTAACGCAGCATTTGAGATCGTGTGATGCGGATCGCGAAAAGGCCTTGATTCGATCAGTGATGCCTTTTCTAAAAGAAGGCCTGCAACACTGTGGATCTTTGTTGTCTCTATCGCTTCATCAAAAGTGATCGACGATAAGATAGTCGGCATTCGCTTTGCCAACATTGTCTTTCCGGCGCCGGGCGGGCCTATTAAAAGGACGTTGTGCTGTCCTGCGGCCGCGATCTCAAGACCGCGTTTGGCATGCCACTGCCCTTTAATATCAGAGAAATCAAAATATCTTCTAGGTCTTTTTAATTTACCGTTTGAATTTTCCGGTCGATCATCCGTTTTAAGAGATAATTCCCCTTCGCCTTTAAGAAAATGGATCACTTGAGAAAGATTTTTAGCGGGATTGACATCCAGACCTCTGGCGCATAAGGCTTCCTTGGCGTTATCATATGGTATCACGAATCGCTTCTTCGGCTCGTTTGATAAAAGCCATACTGCCCGCG
The DNA here is from genome assembly GCA_964642015.1 of uncultured Planctomycetia bacterium. Lineage (GTDB taxonomy): Bacteria > Omnitrophota > Gorgyraeia > 2-02-FULL-51-18 > 2-02-FULL-51-18 > CAZXLF01. The sequence goes on along the minus strand of CAZXLF010000001.1, from coordinate 235,788 downwards.
GCAAGACCCCTGATACTCCTCGAAGTCTGCCATCCAATGAAAGTTCGCCGCAAAAAATAATATTCTCGACTTGTTCTTGTGTAATAGTCTCATTGGCAACTAAAATCCCGATGGCTATCGCAAGGTCGAACGAAGAGCCCTCCTTTTTCAAGACTGGCACGAAAGGACAAGGATATATAAAGGAGAGTCTTTGCAGAAATCGGTTCATCTTTTTGAAAGGCAAGGTACGCTTTCAAAAGACCAAATACGCAGGTTGTCAGCAGATCAAGGTTGTCAGCAAAAGGTCAGGAATTTGAGCGTTTTCCAAGAGAAGGCGTTGTCACTGACAAGGGTTTGGCGATTCGGGCGGAAATCTCTGGTGCGTATTGATTATGGTTGAAAAGTTGGTTCTGATGGAAATCGAAAACAATGTCTGGCGGTGATAATAAAACGCGGCTGATTGACGCATCTGTTATTTACTCATCACAGGCAGACCCTTGATAGCGCATATAGCCGATTGGCAGGTCATTTTTGGCCTTGCGCCCCCCCACTTCCCCTTTTCGGGAAAAAGGTTTCGTTGCTGACCTTTTCGCCTCAAATTTCAGACAGCTCAGAACAACTCTTTATCTTGTTTCCAAAAAATAAGCACGTTTCGTCAATTCTGACTTTCGTTGATATAACGACGAAGCGTGGGTATAATGGCCGAAATAGCATTACGAAACCATTACATGGAAACTTATGGCAAATTTGAATTTCAAGGGAAAACCGTTTGTTCAGAATTATCATCTTTCGGTCAAATATCACGAACTGATTCCGCAGAAATCCAAAAGTCTCACCGATAAAGTCCGCCTTACTGATAATCTCGTAATTCACGGCGATAATCTCAAGGCCTTGAAAGCTCTTCTTCCCACATACGCTGGGAAAGTAAAGTGCATTTATATCGATCCGCCGTATAACACTGGGAATGAAAAATGGGCTTATAACGATAATGTCAACTCGCCAATGATGCAAGAATGGCTCGGCAAGGTGGTTGATCGAGAAGATCTGACTCGCCACGACAAATGGCTCTGCATGATGATGCCAAGATTGAAAATTTTGAGAGAACTGCTCTCCGACAGCGGGATTATTTTTATTTCAATCGATGACAACGAATTGAAAAACTTATTGTGTCTTTGTGATGAAATTTTCAACGAGTCAAATCGTTTTGGCGTAATCGTAATTCAGAATAACCCGCGCGGCAGAAGGCTTGGCACAGAATTGGCGGTGGAACATGAGTATCTCGTTGCGTACGTAAAGGATATTTCAAAATTCAAGGCAGGCCGTCTCGATCTCACTGATGAACAGCTCGCGGAATACTCTGAGACTGAAAATGGGAAACGATACCGACTTTTGGGTTTGAGGAAAAGAGGCGCGCTATCGCGTAGACAAGACCGACCAAATTTACATTTTCCTCTATTTGTTGATCCTAAAACGGGAAAAGTGTATCTCGAAAATCAAAAGGGGTTTGTCAAAGTTATTCCAAAACTTTCTGATGGGAGTGATAGCGTATGGAGATGGAGCAAAGGAAAGATAGAAAAAGAAGGTAATTTGCTTATCGCAAAAATAGTCAAGAGACGCGAAACTCAAGAAGAAGAGTGGGAGGTCTGTCAAAAAGATTTTGCGGAAGATGCTGATGGCGATTCAAAGGGACGTTTATTTCCTTCTATATGGGAAGGGTCTGAGTTCAATAATGAAACGGGACGAGATCAAATAAAAGATTTGTTTGGCAAAACAGTGTTCGATTATCCAAAACCCGTTGATCTGGTAAAACACGCCGTCTTGCTGTCAGGTGATAAAAATTCGATTGTTCTGGATTCGTTTGCAGGTTCGGGAACAACTGGTCAAGCAGTGATCGAACTGAATCGTTCTGACGGAGGGAAGCGGAAGTTTATTCTTGTTGAGTGTGAAAATTATGCGGACTCAATCACCGCTGAAAGAGTCAAAAGAGTTATAAAAAATGGCTCGGATAAAGATCAAAAACTTGCTTTGAAATTCGGCGAAACGTTTGGTTATTTTGAACTCGGACGGGCTATTGAATTGGAACGAATCCTTGATGGGAAACACCTTCCTTCATACGGAGAACTTGCGCGTTATCTTTTTTACACTGCTACTGGTGAAGAATTTGATGAAAAAGAAGTTGATGAGAAAAAGGGATTCGTCGGCGAGTCAAAATTCCATGAAGTCTACCTTTTTTATACACCCGACATTGAAGCATTGAAGCACACGGCCCTCACTCTTGATCGTGCAAAAAAACTCGGAAAATATAATGGTAAGCGTCGTTTGGTTTTTGCTCCGACAAAATTCCTTGATCAAGAAATGTTGGATGAATTACGAATCGACTTTGCGCAACTGCCTTTTGAAATTTATAAATTTGCAGACTGATTATTGAATGGAACTCAAAGAATATCAGCAGAAAACTCTTCAACAAATAAAAAAGTACCTGACTGCGTTATATGATTGGCGAACAAAGAGTGATGAGATTGCAAAAATCGCTGGTCTTGATGCTGTCCCAGATTGGACGGGAAAAGCATGGGAAAAAGTCAGGAACATTCCTTACCAGTCCAAAAAAAATGGTCTTGGTGAATACCTCCCCAATTTCTGCCTGAAAATCCCCACGGGTGGCGGCAAAACGCTCCTTGCCGTCAAAAGCATAGACCTCATCAATACGAATTATCGTAAAAAACGAACTGGCCTGATTCTTTGGGTGGTTCCAACAACACAAATTTATCGTCAGACAATTCAACATCTGCGCGACCGCGAACATCCTTACCGTCAGCATCTTGACGTCGCAAGCGGTGGGCAGACATTGATCTTTGAGAAAGCGGATCATTTTACTCCTCTTGATGTCGCACAAAACTTGGTTGTCCTCATGCTCATGCTTCCTTCGGCATCCAGACAGAATAAAGAAACGCTCAAGGTTTTCAAAGATAGCGGCGGATTTCAGGCGTTCTTTCCTTCTGAAGACGATACGGAAGGCCATCGAAAATTGCTTGAAAAGTTTCCCAATTTGGATGTATTCGGAAAGGAAGGAGGGTTTTGGGGCAGGCAAATCAAAACGTCGCTGGGCAACACGCTACGCAGTCTATCTCCCGTCATTATTCTTGATGAGGGACACAAGGCATATAGCGAAACTGCACAAAAAACACTTCGCGGATTCAACCCGTGCCTGATTCTCGAACTTTCCGCTACACCGAATCGAGGGAGCAACGTTCTTGTTGATATAAAAGGTGTGGAGCTTGCACGAGAAGATATGATCAAGCTCGATTTGCACGTAATCAACAAGGCGAGTGTTGACTGGAAAGACACGCTACTTTCAAGCGTTGAGAGACGTAATCTTCTCGAACAGGCGGCGAAAGAATATGAAGCGAACATGGGTGAATATATTCGCCCCATCTGTTTGATTCAGGTTGAACGCACTGGAAAAGATCAACGCGGGGGACGCTTTATTCACGCGGAAGACGCCAAAGAATATCTGATAAAAACTTGTGGCATTTCTGAATCAGCAATCGCAATAAAAAGTAGCGAAAAAGACGACATTGAAGGCATTGATCTCTTCTCCCCCACCTGCGACATCCGATATATCATTACCAAACAGGCGTTACAGGAAGGTTGGGATTGCTCATTTGCGTATGTTTTGACTGTCCTTACAAATCCCACCTCTGAAAATAATATGACACAGCTCGTTGGCAGAATTTTGCGACAACCCTTCGCGCGAAAGACCAAAATTCAAGCTCTGGATGAAAGTTATGTTTTTTGTTTCCAACAGCGCGGGAAGCAACTTCTTGAAAGTGTCAAAGATGGTTTTGAGCAAGAGGGTTTGGGAGATCTCGCAGGGCGCATATTGTCTGATGGTTCAATGGAAGGCGGCGAAGCTACCGAGGGCGAGCGCGTTGTCGAATTGCGGGAGAAATTCAAAAAATTTGCAGGACAGATTTACCTTCCAGTTTTCGTAATCGAAGATAGTAAGGTTTGGAGAAAATTGAGTTATGAGACTGATATTGTAAGCCAAATCAAATGGAGTGATGCTGACTTCAAGCCATCTCGTTCACTCAAATTATCTTCATCTGAAGAAAAGGACACAGAAATTGCCGTTGGACTGAGTGATGATGAGAAACAAGTCATCGAAAGTCATGGTGTTCTGCGTTTGAAAGAAGGTGGCCTTGCGATTGACACTGTTTTTGTTACGCGGCACTTGGTCGATATTATTCAAAATCCCTGGATCGCTTATGAAATAGCACAGGAAACACTTGAAGCGTTGATCAAAAAGAATGACCTCAAAACGGTTGCAAACAATTTGGTATTTATCATTGAGGAAATGAGAAAAATCGCCGATCAAGAAAAAGATCGTCTCTCCCAGCAAGTTTTCGCCGACCTGGTAACAAAAAAACAAATTCGTTTTCTTATGCTGAAAGATGATCAGGGCTACCGCCTTCCATCCAAATTGCGAATAAAAAAAAGCAGCAGGCGGTTGACTCGGAAAGATGGCAGTGCGCTTGAGAAGAGTCTATTTGAAATTGTTCCCGAAGATGATTTCAATGAGACCGAAAAATCCGTTGCCTGGTATCTCGAAGAACAAGAGCGATTATTCTGGTGGTATAGAAATTTATCGCGTCAGGATTACGCAATCCAGGGTTGGAGAAAACACCGCATTTATCCAGACTTTATTTTTTCGGAAACAAACGCCAAAGGTCATAAAGATTTCGACAAAGTGTATGTTGTTGAGACAAAGGGATTGCATTTGAAAGGTAGCGAGGACACTCAATACAAACAGGACGTATTTTCTCTATGCAACAAATTGGCAGAAGAACGAAGCTGGGTTGAATTGGGCTTCACTTTGCCCGAACGGAAAATTTCCTTCGAGATTATATCGGAAGACGAATGGCAAAAAAAGATCAACGAGATTTTGGCTTGAGGAAACATTATGGCAAGACGCGTATTTTTCAGTTTTCATTATGAACGAGATGTTTGGCGGGTAAACCAGATACGAAATTCCTGGGTTACAAGGGATCGTGAGACGGCGGGCTTTCACGACGCCGCCGCTTTTGAAGCCGTAGAAAGACAGGGCGAAGATGCTGTCAAACGCTGGATTGACAGGGAATTGGAAAATACTTCTGTTACCGTTGTTCTTATTGGCGCAGAAACGAGCCAACGCTCTTACGTCGGATACGAAATTCAACGAAGCGTGGTTCGCGGAAATGGGCTTCTTGGAGTTCATATTCACAATTTGAGGGATCGTTGGAGCCGCACTGATGTTCAAGGTCGCAATCCTTTTGATAACTGGCAAATGCCAAGGAATGGCGTTCAGGTATCGCTTTCACAAATTTATTCCACGTATGACTGGGTAAATAACTCTGGAAATGTTTATTTTGCGGACTGGATCGAAAGAGCCGCTCAACAGGCAGGGCGATAATGGAAAGAAAGCTCAAACACCTGGATTTTATTCAGCAAACAATCAGCAGGATGGCAGGTAATTCTTTTTTGATCAAGGGTTGGAGCATAACCCTTGTCTCTGCCCTTTTTGCTCTGGCCTCAAAAGACGCGAATGACAAATACATTATCATCGCATACGCAGCGGTGTTCGTTTTCTGGATTCTCGATGGCTTTTATCTCTCCCAAGAAAGAATGTTCCGAGATTTGCACGATGTTGTGAGGACAAAAAATATCGAAGAGATCGATTTCTCAATGGATGCTTCAGCCGTCGCCAATAAAGATTCATCATGCTGGGTGAGCGCCATTTTTTCAAAGACGCTCTCCGTTTTTTATATTTCGCTCATAGCGATAATGCTCGTCGTAATGTTTTTCCTGAAAAAGTAAACCCTCCTCTGGCAGTCAGAACAGCTCACGGTATACTTTTATTATCAAACCATCACATTGATGGAAGGAGTTGCCATGAGCCGATTTCGCGTAATACTTTTCGCATCAATCATTCTTCTCAAGTCTTCATTGGTACTGGCAGACGATTTACCAAAGCTGGATGAAAAGACGCAGACATGGTTCAACCAACAAGTTGAAAAATTCCAAAGCGGACACTTCGCCAACGGCATTTCTGATCCTGTGAATGGGGATTGGCAAGCTCCGATTGATAATCGGCCAGGAACGTACACCGCATACGCCCATACCAAGCCAGACGGAACACGGATTATCGAATATTCCGCGAAACCACTTGGCGACACTGAAACACATCAGACTTTTGTAACCAATCGATCAAGCGGCGGAACAACGCTGAATCCAAGTCCGAAAACACTCAGCGGATTGTCTGTCGGGTTGAGTGTCGATGAACCAAAGGCCGAAGTTTCAAAATCAATTCCTCCGATAGCAAAAGTTGCCCCAGAGCAAATCATAGCGAAACCGAGAGTGCTCGTTTCGTACGAAAACAAGAAATAACCTCGCCGATTTTTTCCGTCAGTCCTTCCATCAGATGATCAGCGGTATACACTTTTATTATCAAAACAAATATACGCACGAGGACTGTCTGATGACAATCAACGACATGGAAGGTCTACTCAAAAAAAGCATCGCCGTAATCCAAGAAGAGCTTCGCAAGATGGACAAAATTGAGAGCGTAACAGCGGAAGACCTGAAAGACCTGCTCAAACTTGAAAAGTTATCGAAAAATCGGCGCACATTGATTGGTTGGCTTGAAGTCGGAGTTATGAGCGGTGAGTTGCCTGGCGAATTTTATCTTGATTATCAAGGCAAGGTCGGGCTTTACAAATCGGCTCTTCAAAAATACATCAGGCGCGGGATGGTCGAGAAGGCGGTGCGTGCGGCGAAGACGCTATTTTTGCTCGGTAAGGATCAAGCAATCAGACGGCTCAAGATAATCGCCGTTGAGGATGCCTTCTCTGCGGTAGAAGTTCTGAAATTCTTCCATGACGGCATGAGTCTCAAAGAGTTCTTGCAGGTAACGGCGGTGATCGCAGAAGCACCAAAAGACAAAACTCTTTGTTCTCTCGGCTGGCAACTGACCGAAGGGCTTCTTGCTTCACAGGTAAATACGACCGTACCCGACACCACATGGCTGAGATATCATCTGCTCGATAAACAAGAGTACGTCGCCGTGATGGTTCAACTTTTCAAGTTGGCAAAGGACAAGCGATACGCGGAGATATACGAGATTTTCCAACACGATCAGGACGCGGTTGTAAAACAATGCCTTGATCGCGTGGTGGGTGGTACTTTCTGGGAAAGCGATTCGGCTTTGCTTTTATCAGCCGCAATAAGATACAAACGAGGCGATTACGCTTTGAAGGGTATCACTCTTCCCTCTATTGATGAAAACGCCGTCCAGCGGCTTCCGTTGGCTGAAATAGACCCCTTCTGTATTGACTTTCACACCCATATTGGCCGCATTGCGGAGCGATTCTTTCTGGCACGGCACAGGGAAATACCCCAAAAGATACTTCAAAGTGTCTGGTTCCACGGTGAATCAGCCCTTCTCGGCGGCGAGATCATCGCCGACTGGATTCAGCCATACGATAAGCGACTGTGGGAACGGATCAGGCCAGAGATTCAGCAAATTATCGAAGACTTGATGTTCAAAAAATTCAAATTGAGAGAGCTTGATCAAGCGGAGGCATTGAGATGGTCTCAAAGATAAACGTCGCTGTTTACTGCCGATGCTCCACAAACGAAGAAAAGCAGGACGTTCAAAGCCAGATTGATGCTTGTATGAAATACTGCCAGGCGCAGGGCTGGGCGTACGAAGTTTTCTCTGAGTACGAGTCAGCTTACCGTATCAAAAAGCGTCCGATATTTGAATCGATGCTTGAACGAATACGCCTGAAAGAGTTCAATGTTCTCATTGTCTATATGCTTGATCGGTTTTCACGCATGAAGCCAACACAGATTGTCTCAGACCTGCACAGGATCACCGATACATACGGCGCACGATTTGTCAGTCTCAAAGAATCCATTGATTCCGATCAGCCAATGTGGGAAATCCTGATGATGGTCTTTGCTTACATGGCGAACAGTTATTCAAAAATGCTCGGTGTTCGGGTGCGCGAGGGAATCCAGATCAAGAAAGCAAAACATCAATATCACGGCGGGCGACCACGAAAGCCAGTTGATCTTGAAAAACTCCGCTCTCTCCTTTCTTCCAGCGGACATCTTCCGTTGAGAGAACTTGAAACAAGGTATAACAAGGATGCCCCAAGAAGCGGCCGCGTATCTTACCAGACCATCCGAAAAGCCCTGCCTTTGTTGTGAAACAAACTTCTCGATAAATTTCCCTTACCCCGAAGCCCTTTTTCGAATTATTCAAACCTCTCTTTTTTTCACGCCTGAAAGCAGTTTTTCAAATCATGTCAAGAGGCACAAAAAAACAATTTTCTCTCCCAAATCCTCGTAATTCGACAAACCGCGATTTTCGTAACTTGTTCAAATACTGAAGGTTACAAAAAGTCAAAAATAACATGGCGTTATACCCTGCAAAACCTTGTTATAAGGTGTTACAGGTAAACGAGTTACGGAAAACCATGTGCTATGATCTGGGTGGTTATTCGATAAGGTTGGCTTTGAAATAAGGGGCGTTCAAATGAGCAAGTTACCAGCGTTTCAGTTTTACCCAGGAGACTGGCTGAAAGACCCAGCCATTCGCGCCTGCTCTCTTGCTGAGAGGGGTTTATGCCTGGAGATCATACTGATCATGTTCGAGTCTCCGCGCAGGGGGTATTTGCTTGTCGGCGACCATCCTCCCGCCCTCCGAGAACTTGCCAGAATGGTTGGAACATCCGCAAAACAATGTGAGAGTCTTTTGAGAGGACTTGAGAATAAAAAGGTCTTCTCAAGAGACGAACAGGGCGTGTTATTCAGCCGTCGGATGCTACGCGACGAAGAGATGCGCCAGCGAAAGAAAGAATACGGCATGACAGGCGGTAATCCCGTGTTGATGGATAAGCACAGGGATAACCTTCAGGATAAGCATAAGGATAACACTCTCCCCACTTCCGAGAAGCCCCCTTCATATTCATCTTCACCTTCAACTTCAATTTCAACTTCTGATTCAAGAATAAAAGACTTTATAGACTGGTGGTTTCAAGAGTACCAATCGCGGTTCGGTCAAAAATATCTGGTGACTGGAAAGGACGCATCGACCGTCAAGCGGATGATCGGAACCTTCGACGTAGAAAACCTGAAGAAATATGCCGTTGGATTTTTTGGCTCAGACGACGAGTTTGTCAAAAAAGCAGGTTATACGATCGGAGTCTTCTGGTCTCAGATCAACAAACTTACAAGCGGAGGAAAGCGTGGAGGGAAACCTGGAGGACACGATCAGGCGGATCGAAACTCAAAATTTCGAGCGATCACGAAGACCGTGGAATTGTAGCGATTGTGCAAAACGGCAAGAACCGCCGCCATCAGAGCAGGGTTTGTGTAAAAACTGCGAAAAGAAAGCAGTTACAAAAGCAAAAGAGGGTCGCCTCTTGATGATTCCCTCCCTTCTTGCTGGGTACGGTGTACCGAAAGCATTTGTCAGGTATGACAAGCCGCTCGATGGAAGCGATTGGGTACTTCAATATGGAAGGCCAGGATCACGCGGCCTTTTTCTCCACGGAAGCACAGGAGCAGGAAAAAGCGTCGCTTCGGGTCTGGTAATCAGGGAATGGCTACGCTTCTGGGCAGAACAAGACGGGATCAGGGTTGAACCAGTCGATAAACAGTGGCGGTTTATTGGATTTGCCGCATTTGTAATGCAACTTCAAGAGGCGTGGCGGGACGGATCGGAAGAAAGTGCTTACCGTATCCTGAAACGGTGCGCCGAAGTACCGCATTTGGTCATTGATGATCTCGGAACGGAAAAAGCCACTGACTTCGTCAAACAGAGCATTTATTTTTTGATCAACGAACGCGAGGCATGGGAACGCCAGACGATCATCACTTCCAACTTCCCACTTGAGGCAATAGACGAGCAATATGACCAACGCGTCAGCAGTCGAATTGTCGGTATGTGCGACGTTCGTTCTGTAAAAGGCAAGGATCGACGAGTAGAAAAATGAAAACGCGAAACCCTTTCAGCATTTGATAGTCATTGAATCAGAAGTGGTGGTATCCATAATGGAAAACAATGAAAAGAACAGCGAAGAACAGGATCAAAAAAACGGCAACGATACTTCAATGAATGAGAATCGTTTCTGGCAGATGTATCTTGCTGTGATCCAACAGCGTCTCGAAAAAGAAAATACGAAATGACAGAACTGCCAAAATGTTCAAACAAGCGACACCGCAGATAGCAGGAAATCAAAGTACAAAGAACGCTCTCAAGCGAGCCGTGTTCTACCCGCGCGTAAGCACATTACCTCAGGACAACGAAGACAAGGTTTCGCGCGAAGTTCAAATAGAGAGTGCTCAGAAATGGTGGCCGTCTCAAGATTATGGAGAATTGAAAGAGACCGATATTTTTTTCGATGCAAGCACAGGAACGAATACAGACCGCCCTGGTCTTACCAATATCAGACATCAGGTCAAAGCGGGTCGCGTTTCCGTGGTCGTCGTATGGAAAATTGACCGCCTTGCTCGAAGTTTACGAGATTTTGTAAAGCTCATTGAAGAATTTGATCAGTACGGTGTGGTTGTCCGCTCCATCACGGAGCCGTTTGATACAGGATCGCATATCGGTCGGATGATCATGGCACTTCTTGCGATATTTGCGGAATTTGACAACGTTACAAGAAGAGATCGTTTGTTGGGCGGGCGAATGAAGAAGGTTGAACGGGATGGCAACTGGATTGGCGGAACTCCTCCCTTCGGATTCAAATTGGTTGCTCATATGTTGGTTGCTGTTCCAGAAGCGGCTGAGATCGTTGTTTTTATCTTCAAGACATACCTTCAGTTCAAAAGCATCTCACGTGTGGTGTTGGAGACAAAAAAAGAATTTGCACGAAGAGGTATTGAACCACCGATCAAACTGGATCGACGCCAAATTGGACGTATCCTCAAGAATCAGTTGTATACGGGCAGAATGTACATAAAGCGGCACAAGAAACTTTACGACAGACAAACACATGACGTCATAATCGACATAGAAACATTCAACCGCGTTCAGGTTCTCCTGAAAACGAATTATCAAGGCCACAAGCTGGCCTGGTCAGTTCGGTCTCCTGGTTTCTTGTTCAGAGATCGCGCTATCTGCGGACACTGTGAATCCGCGATGGTTGCTCATCACGCCCCTGTCCACCTGCGGTATTATTCATGCAATCGAAGACGTAAGGAAGGCGTGAAAGCGTGCGTTCATAAGAAATGTCATCGTCATGATAAATTTGATCAGAATAACCTTGTTACGGTCATTGAGCATCTGAAGCTGATTGTCAGTCAACCAGGGTATCTGGAAGAAAAAATGAGTCTGATTTCATTGAAAGAAACCAACGATTTGAAGAAGAAGATCGCAGATCGAAAAATACACCTGTCAAAAGTTGAGAGTTACAAGGAAAAATGGCGGCAATCATTTGAAGAAGGCGAAATTGACGGCAAGGAAATGACAGCTCGCATCAAGAAGTTCGATGATGACTGCCTTCGTATTGAGCAAGAAATTATGGAACTTGAAGCTGAGATCGAAGACGTTATGAGAAAAAGAACGGACGTAAATAAGGCCAAATTGTTTGCTCGTGAATTTGAGAAGAATTTTGAGTACGCAAACGATGAGCAAAAACGGGACATGGTCAATGCTGTCGTGAAAGTCTTGCGGGTATTCAACGACGGCGTTTTCGAGATGGACTTCAGTTTCTGATCAGGATGGCGACAGTGTGAACGGAAGGACGCCCTTGTAAAATATGCCCCTTCCTTTCGTAAGACAGGTACGATAGAACAAGATTTTGGTGGGTGCTGTTGGCGAGGAGAGCTTTGTACTACTCGCTCCTTCCTTCTTAAGATCTGCCGGAGCAAGATTCACGGTGATTCTTTTCACTGGAAGAGGAAAACCGCTGTTCTTTATTGCGGCGCTTACCCGATCTGCGCTTTCGCTGCAGGCTGCGTCGGGTAGGCCGACGATATTGAACTTAGGCAGGCCATTGGAAATATCCACTTCGATCTCCACAGGATAAGCGTCTATCCCCAACACCGCGCTGGATAATACAAGAGACAGCATGCTACCCCTCTTCGTAGAACGCGTTCTCGATCAACTCGATCTGCGGTTCTTTATCAGGAGACATGACAATAGAAACCACATCGAAACGGCACGATAGATCTTTTATGCCGTATCTTTTCATGTAAAATCGCGCACACTTTGCGATCTGCGCCCTCTTGTGAAAGGTCAATGACTCGAGCGGCGATCCCATATCCAATGAGCTTCTTGTTTTTACCTCGATAAAGACCAATACACCCTTTTCTTTGGCGATCAAGTCAATTTCACCGAAAGCGCATTCATAATTCTTTAAAAGGATCTTGTAGCCTTTCCATGAAAGATAACAACTTGCAAGCTCCTCGCCTAAAACGCCGAGCGTCTGCGATGCATTCTCCATTGGTCAATCCTTCACACTGTCAGTTTCTTTGTCATACGCCTCAAGGACTTTGTCCTGGAATTCCTGTTTCAACTCCTCACTCAACGGCGTCAGGATGTCGAACCAACGTCCATCCTTTCCCGCTTTTTTCGGCATCGACACAAAAACACCCCGCTTGCCTTGCATCACGGAAAAACCTTTAATGACGAGCTTTCCGCCGATCTTCACATCCGCAAACGCTTTTAAATGCCCATCTCCTGTGATCTTACGAATATCTACTACCTCAACATCGATAAGTGCCATTTTTATCTCTCCTGTATAAGTGACATTGACTTACCCGCTATATAAGACGACGATAGGGGTATTTTTCGTTCAATTATTTTTTAATAATATTGAATTGCTCTAACGGACTAGAGTTAAATGACTTAAATCAGGAGGAATAACGGACAAGGTCCGCTTTGAAGTTATCCGCGATATTCTCGGAAGTGTATTTGGACGAAATGCGGGGGATATTTAAAGTGGGCTGACGATTGATCTTAACGCGTAGGAACGCAGGCCCTTTGGCTTGCAAAACTCTTTTAAGCTTGATCTTCAGACTGTTTTCTGTCTCGGCTTCTTCAACGATCGCATAACCGCAAGCTTTTGCGGCTGCTCTCAGGTCAGTTGTCGAGGAGGTGGTGTCTTGATCGCCGGTTGTCTCATAAGATTCATTATCAAGCACAATATGACAAAAATTCTTCGGCTTATAATGTCCAACTGAGGAGAGTATTCCCATATGCATCAGGATCGCCCCATCACCATCTAACACTATCACTTTGCTTTTCGGAGAATTAAGCGCAACACCCAGGCCTATCGAAGCCGCATGGCCCATCGAACCCTGCATATAGAAATTTTTACTACGGTCAGAAATGCTGAAAAGTTCCCGTGATGGTTTTCCGGTCGTCGCGATCACAAACTCATCGCCTTTTAAATGTTTGGATATGATATCGATCGCCTCGATCCTTTTTAGAGGATATTTGGATCCATTTCGCTTTGCCGGAGAATAATCGTCAATGCTGCCCTTTCTCACAAAAAATATAAAAGGCTGTTTCTCTTTTTTCATCCAAGACACTGCTTCATCAAGCGCATCCTCGAACGAAGAAAAATCATCCGGCATATCCTGATGCTTCACACCAAGCGCTTTAAGGACCGGTCCCATCGTTTTGCCGATAACCTCATGCTGCGGTTCATCAGGAATACCATACGCCCGACCGCTGATAAAGATCAGCACCGGAATCTTGTAGATCATGTTCAAAGATGTGAGAGGATTGACGAGATTTCCAAATCCGGAATTCTGTATCATCAATACGGTCGGTTTGCCCGCTAAGTAAGCGCCAGAAGCCAATGCCAAAGCGGAACCTTCGTTCGGAACGATCGTGTAGTCCAGTGACGGCTCATCGATCACGTAATTGATCGCAGCCTGAAAAAAAGAGCAAGGCACTCCGGTAAAACATAAAAAACCTCTGGATTGGCAGGCTTTGACGAATTCCTTCGGAGAAATCATGATTTTGCGAATGAAGTCTTCGCGGAAGCGTTATAATGCTGACTCACACGATCCAGATCCTCGATCGAATGGATCTCAGACCAGCCGTGCTCGATCTCAAGACCGTAAATTGACTCTCCCTGATCGATCATGTATTGGACCAGATCCGTGAAATCCGCTTTGTCCACGCTGGGAGCCTCATAAAAGGGCTTGTTCTTGAACTTGGATATTGCCCGATCCCAGGAATCGGATAAGATCCGTAATCCTTCCTCGCGGAAAAATGCCATGCCGATGAATTCATAATTGGCTTTGGCTTTATCGACAAGTTTTCCGATCTTCGATATCGGCCGGTGCTGATTCAATTTTAAATTACGTCCATTGCCCTGTTTGGAAGTATCTTCAGCTATCACTAGGTCCAAATTCTTTTTTCTGAAAGGCAGGCTCTGGTACGCGCGGTCGATCACAAGCGTTATCGGATATGAACTTTCTAAAAGACGTTCCAAGATCTGTCGATCAAAAATGATGTCGGCGTATACCATCACACATTTGGATTTGAAATATTCTCTGGCCAACATGATCGAATAGGCGTTGTTCGTGATCTTGAAATCAGAATTATAAAGGATGTTCGCTGAATCGATCTGGATCTTCTCCCCTCGATATCCTCCGACGATAGAGATGTCATTGACTCCGCATGAGCGCAGCATATCTGCCTGACGCTGAACAAGCGTCTTACCCCCGATCGGTACCATGCAGAGCGGTTTATCTTTCAAGATCTCTCCCAGGCCCAACTGCGCCGCATGATCGCCCGCTGCCGGGATCACTGCTTGGATCTCTTCTTGCTTGCTAAAGCGCTTTTCATCTTCTTTCATCTGGAACATGCCTTGAATATGAAACACCTCCCGCATAGGCGTGATCTTGTCTTCAACCGCATCTGAAGAATCCAAAGCGCGTATCGCTGAAAGCGCTTCGTCCATTGCGCGGATCGAAGCACGCAACGCTTGATTGGCGTAGATGACCATCCTGAACCCATGGCGCGCCAATTCTTTAGCGGTCACTTGATGATAAGTGGTGGGAATGGCTACGAGAGGTATCGATCCCTTCCAGCGTTTGGAAAATTCAAATATTTCGTCCGGCGTTGAAGCATTGGAATGGATCACGATGCCGTCGGCGCCTGATTCGGCGTATGCGTATGCACGTTTCAGCGCTTCATCCATCCCCCATCCGGCGATCAGCGCTTCCACGCGCGCGAAGACCATGAACGCCGGATCGATCTGGGCATTTTTGGCCGCTTCGATCTTGCCCATGAATTCCTCCATACTGGCCAGGTCCTGCCGGCCGGGAATAAAACTATTCACCTTGGGAAATCTTTTATCTTCGATCACGACCGCCGCAAGGCCCGACGCTTCGTATTTTTTTACCATATGGATCACGTTGGACGAATTGCCATAGCCGGTATCGCAATCACATACCACAGGAAGCAAAGACACTTCATTCATCACCGATGCCGCATGATGATATTCGGTCATCGTCAAAATATTCGCATCCGGCACGCCATAGGAAGTGGACACTTCGAAACCGCTGGCCCAAACCCCGTCAAAGCCGTTTTTTTCTATAAGCTTCGCGCCCAAACCATCGTGAGCTCCGGCAATTCGGACAATCGGCTGACTCTTGAAAAGTTCCCTTAATATCTTAGCTTTGCTCGCTGGCATTTACGTCCTTTAATTTCTCGAAAGTGATTTTACTACTTTTATAATCGGCATTGAACTTAAAATTTTTCAGGAATGACATACCAAGCAGCCCATCCTCCAACCCGCCTTTTTGCTGCTCATCCAGGACCACGCCCGCTTTTACATTTTTGACCTCAATAACAGATGCTTTACCGGCATCAGGCTCGGGACCGGCGTTTATAAGTTTGACGCTTTCAAGAACCATGGAACCTTGCGACACCATCCGGCCGTCGGCAACCTGCACTGTTTGTTTTGGCAAATTATCCGGATCGACACCAAGCATCTGTGCTACCCGTCGCGTCAATACGACATCATTCGCTCCCGAATCGAAAACCAGCGTCGCCGCAGTTTTTTCATTTATCAAGACCTTGACCAACATCGACCCATTTTTAGAAACCACTTGTAGTTCTTTAGGCGAGTATTCATCTTTGTCCCTTTTTGCCTGTTCCTGTTCCTTCCGGAGACGTTCGATCTCCTGTTGACGCCTGCTCCATTTCTGCTGCTCTTCAGGTATGCGGTTTTGAATATCTTTCTGCTCTTCCCCCCAGGTCTGCCAGATCTTTTGCGTTCCTTCAGCGTCAGATCTTTCAATATGGTCGATCTCGGAGCGACTGAACGTGGTCGTGCCGTATCCAAGATCCAACTCAACACCGTCTTTGTCTTCGCGATTGATCACGCCGTCCATGCGGCTTCCGTTCTTAAGGTAAACGGTATCGGCGAAAAGCAGCGGGCTTAAGACTAGCAATAAGAATGTTGCCAATATGACTTGCTTGAACGGGTTCATTCTGAAAATTTTACCACTCTGCCTTTGCGCTGTCCACGAAGCGCTGAGCCGTCAGATCATGGCCGTTCGATTTTATCTCTATGGCATCATCTTGGTCGGTTCTGAAGATTTTGTTTCCGGAGATTGAGGATAAAATTTCCAACGTCTTTTTGGAAGGATGATGGAACGCATTTCTTTCTCCGACGCTAATGACGCTTATCCTCGGGCTTACTTCTTTGACGAAGCTTTCCCCTTCCAAGCCCAGTTTCGAACCGTGATGAGGCACTTTCAAAACCTCTGCCTTTACATTTTCGCCGCTATTCAGAATGTTATTCATCGCTTTTCCTTCAATGTCTCCGGTCAAAAGGAAACTTGTATCTTTATAAATAATCTTCAGCACGACACATTCATTATTCACGTTCCGGTCTTGCGTTTCATGTTCAGCAGGATTAAGAACTTTTATTTGAACGTCGGGAAAACCTTCTATATTTTCTTCTCGATGCGTATGAAAATATGTTGCTCGTTCTTTCAATATTTTTTCTTTTAAAAGCGCGAACGTTTTCGAATCGTATCGACTGCCTCCGTCAAAAACATTTTTTATCTTAAATTCATCGAAAAGCGTCGGCATGCCGCCGATATGATCTTCCTGCGGATGGCTCATCACAAGCGCGTCGATCGCGCTCACTCCTTTAGACCTCAGAAAAGGCGTGACCACCCATCTTCCTTTGTCGCCATCACCGCCTTTACCGGCGTCCATTAAAAGATTTCCGCCGTTCGGAAATTCAAAGTAAATTGAATCGCCTTGGCCTACGTCCAAGACAGTCATCCGGAATGTCCGGTTGAATTCCCTAAAAATGCTCTGAGCGAGGAATATGTTAAGGATAAACAAGAAAAGAACTATCGACCGGATACGAATGGATTTGATCTTTCTGTCCCACAGAAAATAAACCAGCCCGGTAATGAGCAAAACCAAAAAAACCGGATACAGCTTCCCCACAACAAAGAAAGCGCCGGGAAAATTCTCAATGATAAAAAGTGACGCTACAAATACTTTCATCATCAAACTGATGATGAGCGGAATGAAAAATAAGAACTTCGGCATCCACCAGAACGTAAGAAAGAAAATAACACCCAAAAAGAAAATAAAGAATGACAAAGGGACTACGATCATATTCGCGGCCAATGATAGCGGTGTGACAATATAAAAATTCTGTACGGTAATGGGAAGTGTGGCCAGTACGCACACCCATGATACCCAAAAAAGTTCTTTTGATTGTCTCAGAAATTTTTCTTTCCAAGTCATTTTTTCATTCGGCCAAAGCTCGACATCTTTGAGAAATATTGGAAGTATTTCCGCGATCGCGAACACCGCCACGAACGAAAGCTGAAAGCCGACATCAAATAGCTCTTTGCGGTTTATTCCTAGAATCACCAGCGCTGCCAATCCCAATGAATTCAATATATTCGGCTTACGTCCCAATATCTGCCCGCCGATCAGGATCGTCGCCATGACCGACGCGCGCACGACCGGTGATTGCCATCCGACCAAAAAACAATACAGCCACACCAGGATGAGCGTGAGCCAAAGCTTAAAGATCCTCGATAATTTGAACGGCTTAAGCAAAAAGAAAAGCGTCAAACTTAAAAAACCGATATTAAATCCGCTGACAGCCAAAATGTGCATCGTGCCGGTCTTGATGAAAAGATCCTTAAAATCCTCATCCAGGCTGATCCGCTCTCCCAGGAAGAGCGCTTTAAGAAAAGCGGCGTCGCGTTTATTGAACGAATCTGAGAGGGTCTTTGACATGAAACGTTTCAGATCGATCATGCGTTCCTGAAAATAATTTCCTTCTCCAGAACGGAGGATCTTTGGCTGCGTATGATGGTCTGCGTAAAAAAGCGACCGAATCCCACGTTCTTCCAGATACATTTTTTGATCAAAACCGCCGGGATTACGCACGCCCTTCGGAGCAGCCAATTCACCCTTCATCAAGACTTCATCGCCATAATTCAATTCTTTATCCGAATCTCTTAAGTAAACTTTGACGTTCCCTGAAACTACTGTCGGGAAATCACCCTCATTTTTACAAATTTCTAAAGCCTTGAGGTCAAAAGAGACAGAATGACTACCGTAGGAAGTCTCGCGTGTTTCAACTTCGGATTTAATTATGCCTTTAAGGAAAATGGGCGTATCAGAAATGTGCGAAGAAACTTCAGATGACGGGATCTTTTCAGGAAATTGATTTTGAACAAGGATCACCGCAGAAAACAAAAGCGCCGCAAAAAAGAGCGGCCGCCTGCGGACCGAGCCCGGGATCACTTCATCGAGGGCGCAGGAGATTGGATAATGCTGAGATGCGCTTGGTGCTTCACGTAAAAATAAGTATTCGCGATCAACAAAAAGATCGAGATCACAGAAAGAGCGATGAGTGCTTTGCGTTCATAAAGTGTCATATCAGGAAACCGCGATCGTGTAGATCTTTTTGGGGACGTATTTTTTCTGCGTGATCTTTTTACCGGCAAGCGCCGCGATCACTTTTTCGTCTTGCATTACGCGATTTTCTACTTGGGACTCAAGCCAATCTGGAGAAATTTCTATCTTTGATTTAACTTTTCCGTTAATCATAATGGGTATTTCCACCAAATCATCCACCAAATATTTGGGATCGGCCTTTGGCCATTTTTCAAATGCCAAAGAATAAACATCATTTGTTTCGTGCATTTTATTCCATAATTCTTCAACTATATGCGGTGCAAAAGGAGAAAGAAGAAGCAAAAATTGACGGGCTACCTCTCTGTATTTTTTTGATTCTGCAGTCATGGAGTTAAGCAAAATCATTAAGGAAGAAATAGCCGTATTAAACTGCAATTCGTCTATGTCCTCTGTGACTTTTTTTATAGTTCTATGCAATGCTTTTGCAAGATCATCAGGTAATTTGACAGCATCTACCATTAAATTTAATTGGCCATTTTGATCGATATAATAACGCCAAACTCTACCCAAAAACCGGTAAACTCCTTCAACGCCTTTCATCGACCACGCTTTCATCTGCGTAAGCGGTCCCATGAACATCTCATAAAGCCGCGTGCTGTCTGCGCCGTAATTTTCGACGACAAAATCGGGATTGATCACGTTGCCGCGCGACTTCGACATTTTTTGTCCGTCTTCGCCCAAGATCATTCCCTGGTTCACCAGCTTCGTGAAAGGTTCTTTGGTGGAAACGAATCCCAGATCGTAAAGCACCTTGTGCCAAAATCTTGAATAAAGAAGATGGAGCACTGCATGTTCCGCTCCGCCTACATAAAGATCGACCGGCATGAAATATTTTTCTTTCGATGGATCGCAGAATTTTTCTTTGTTCTTCGGATCGATATATCGCAGATAATACCAGCACGAACCCGCCCACTGAGGCATCGTGTTCGTCTCGCGCTGGGCCGGCCCGCTACATTTGGGACATTTTGTATTGACCCAATCTTTAGCTTTTGCCAAAGGCGGCTCGGCGTTACCGCTTGGCTTAAAATCTTTCATTTCAGGCAAGCGGAGCGGCAATTCATTTTCAGGAACTGGTAGCATCCCGCATTTTGCGCAGTGAACGATCGGGATCGGCTCTCCCCAATAACGTTGACGAGAAAAAAGCCAGTCACGGAGTTTATAATTGACGGCTTTCTTGCCGAGTTTCTCTTTTTCGAGCCATTCGGTGATCTTTCTTTTGGCTTCGGGAGTAGACAGTCCTGAAATAGGTCCGCTATTCACGCTTTTACCGTCACCGATATAAGCTTCTTTGGAAATATCTCCGCCGGAAACAACTTCTACTATCTTTAAACCAAATTTTTTAGCGAATTCATAATCCCGTTCATCATGCGCCGGCACGGCCATGATCGCTCCGGTGCCATAGCTCGCCAAAACATAATCGGCGATCCAAATGGGAATTTTTTCCTGATTCACGGGATTTACGGCGTATGCACCTGTAAAAACACCTGTCTTTTCTTTTGAAAGCTCGGTCCTTTCAAGCTCGCTTTTGGAAGCGGATTTTTTCTGATAATCTTCGACGGCTTTTTTATTTTCAGCCGTGGTAATCTTTGAAACGAGCACGTGTTCGGGAGATAAAACCATGTAAGTAGCGCCAAAAAGTGTATCGGGCCTCGTTGTAAAAACCTTGATCTCTTCCCTGTTCACTGTGCCGGCCGCAACTTTAAAAATAACCTCCGCACCTTCACTGCGCCCGATCCAATTCTTCTGCATTTCCTTGATGGATTCGGTCCAATCCACAAGCTTGAGATCTTCGAGAAGCTCATCCGCATAAGCGGTGATCTTGAGCATCCATTGCTTCATCGGGCGGCGCACGACCGGATGTCCGCCGCGTTCGGATTTTCCATCGACCACTTCTTCGTTCGCAAGGACACAACCGAGCGCTTCACACCACCAGACCGGCACTTCGGCCAGATACGCGAGTCCTTTTTTATAAAGTTGCAGAAAGATCCACTGCGTCCACCGCACATAATCGGGATCCGTCGTGTCGACTTCCCTGTCCCAATCGTAGCTCAGACCGAGCCGCTGGATCTGGCGTTTGAATGTCTGGATATTTTTTTGAGTGGTAACAGCCGGATGTGTACCGGTTTCTATCGCATACTGCTCGGCCGGAAGGCCGAACGCGTCCCATCCCATCGGATGAAGCACGTTGAATCCCTGCATACGCTTGAAACGCGAATAAATATCGGTAGCCGTATAACCTTCGGGATGACCGACATGAAGTCCTGATCCTGAAGGATAAGGGAACATATCAAGAACATAGAGTTTCTTTTTGGACTTAGCCTGATCAGGATCTAAGGCTTTAAAGATCTTGTGATCCTGCCAACATTTCTGCCACTTAAGTTCTATTTCTTGGAATGGGTATAGCGGCTCCGGCAATTTATTTTTCCTTCTTTATTTTTTTCATGATCAGAGCTGCGGTTTCTTCGATCGCGCGACCCGTGATCTCGATAGTATCCCATTGATATTTTTCATAGACTTTTTTTGCCCAATTCATTTCTTTCGAGATCTCATGGAGATCCGTATATCCTTCCGGATTGCTTCCAAGCTCGGCTACTCTTTTTATCCGGACCTCTTGAAGCTTAGCCGGCACGATCACAAAACCGATGACCCGCGGATCACCTTTTAATTTTTCGAGTTCTTTCGGAATATCAACAACAGGCACGATCGGGACATTTGCCACGCGATACCCTTTGATCGCCAAATAAATGCTCGTCGGCGTCTTAGATGTGCGCGACGGCCCCACGAGGATCGCATCGGCGCGCTTGAGCGTCGAGCCGCCGGCACCGTCATCGTGATTGATCGTAAACTCTATCGCGTCGATGCGCCGGTTGTAATCCTCATTTATTTTATGGATCGACTGAATATTCCAGTCCGGCTTGACATTCAGATATTTGATCATAAAATCCGTCGGAGGACCCGTCAAATCGAAGGTTGGTACGCGTCTTCCGCGCCCAAAAGTTTCGATCTTTCTCTTCAGCGTCTTAGATATCACCGTATGAAAAAGGATGCTGCCGTGATCAGAGATCTTCGAAAAGACCTTCTTTAATTCCGCCTCGTCTTCGACAAAATTAAATTTCTTCAGGATGATCTTATCGTCGGGAAACTGCGTCACAAGCGCATTGGTGAAGCGCTCGCCCAATTCGCCTGTAGAATCAGAAATGAGGTGGATGATCTTTGTTTTGTGCGACATGATGTGTTAAAACCTGAGCCTGATCCTTGTTTAACATTAGGATAAAAATGTTTTTGTTGCCAGGGGTCCAGATGCAAGGCGTGAGTAAGCAAGCGCGGAGACGCTATGAGATAATAGCGTCGCACAAGCGAGCGACCGAGCAACGACGCAGATGGATCTCTGCCGACAAAATCAGTGCCGAAGGAGGGAGTCGGCGCCCTTTCGCTTCGCTTCAGGGTCGGCCACTCGCCGCATTCACTGCTGTTCGCAGCTCATAAACTTGCGGCTCTCTTCGACTCCTTCATGTTTTTTATTTTTAAAAATCAGTGCCGAAGGAGGGAGTCGAACCCTCAACCTCGTGAGAGGATCGGTTTTTGAGACCGACGCGTATGCCAATTCCGCCACTTCGGCCAAAGGCCCGCCAATGTTTTAGTGGCGGGCAAATTTTGGTGGACCTGAGCGGGGTCGGCGCCTTCCGCAGCGATCTAAAGGTCGCTGCTTCAGGTCGGCCATTCGCTTCGCTGACGCGCGAGTACGCGCTTTTCCGCCACTGGCGGCGCGAAGCTCTCTTCGACTCCGTTCAAATAGCATTTATAAAAAACCGTGGACCTGAGCGGGGTCGAACCGCTGGCCTCCTCAATGCCATTGAGGCGCTCTACCAGCTGAGCTACAGGCCCGAAAATTTGCCTAAATATAACACAAACAGGTGTTCAATTCAAAATGCTATCAAGCCGATTAATGCGGCCCGATCAAGTAGCCCAGAGCCACTATAGACGCACATCCCGCTAAAGCCGCGAAGATGGTTGACCTTGGGTGATGCTTTATCACTTCACTAAGCAAAGCGTGTATGACTAAAAAAATAAATCCGCCGCCCACATGCCCCAAAACATAACCGACCCATTTAGCGGAATCAGGGATCATCATGAAAAATCCCACCAGTCCTCCAGCCAAGGTCGTTGTGCTTTCCAGTCCGACGCAAACAGCAAAAGATTTGAAACGGCTCATGCCCGAGCCACGCGCGACTAAAGTCAGCGCCATCCCTTCCGGCAACTTATGATAAGCTACTGCAAAAAATATCAGCATGCCGACAAGCGATTTGGTCAAATAGCCGCTATAAATCGCCAAGCCATCCATAAAACTGTGGATCGAAAGTGCGGTGACCATCGCGATCGTAATAGCTTTAAAGTTAATCTCAGTATGGGTGGCTGCACACGCAGGGCAAATATGGAAAATAAACTTCGTTACAAAAAAGAAAAGCACATAACCTGACAAAAGGCTTAAGCCGCCGCCTAACCAACCGACAAGCTTGACGGTCTCGGGGACAATATCCAAAAGACTTACGGCTAAAAGCGCGCCCGCAGCAAATGAAATCAAAACACAGAGACCATGATGGCTTATTTTCTTAAAGCTGATCGCCAGCACCGACCCCAAACCGGCCATCGAAACCGCCACGATAAGCCGCAGCAAAATAAGCTGCCATACCGTTAAATTATTGATCTGTGCCATACAATACCTGATTTGAACAAAAAATCCCCTCTAGGCATGAAAGACAAAAAAATAAACCGACTCTTAGAATCTCTGGAAGATTTAAGGTTTTCTTAAAAGAAGAGATTTGTTAGAAAAGCTTACGACCGTCTGTTTCGGATGATCGATTCGGCTCTTAGCCAATCTTCTCGATCATGACCATGAGCGTAGCCGCGTTCCACAAAAAATTGATACGCAAGTTTTTCAATCGCCTGCTGTTCGCTTCTTGTGAATCCTCTTTGAGCTGATGTGACCGTTTTCCGGCCTTGACCATTCTTGATCGTAGTTGCGATTTTTGCCATGTTCTGTGCCCCCTTGATGAGTCTATTCTTGCAAATGGCTTTCAAAAAATCAAGAAACTTTGATAGCCATGGAAAAATGGGCGTTCAGCTTTTCTCCAAAAGCCTTCATCGCATTTTCGGCGTAGACGAATTCATGGGTATCGTCGATCACGCTGAAATACAGAATGCCTTTCTTGGGAATCTGACCGTACAACTTGTAAAAAACATAAGCGTAGATATAAAGCTGAAGTTCATACTCTTTTGCGATCGATCCTTTCTGCGCGGCGGTCATGCGGTTAGTTTTATAATCAATAACTATCCACTCGCCTTTACCGGTTTGGACCACAAGATCAATTTGACCCTTTAAAATGCCTCGAGGCATTTTATAAATAAAAGGCAGTTCCGAGTAGCATTTTTTAGCACCTTTCGCCAGACGGCCCAATGGGCTATGCCAAAATTTCAAAATGCTTTCTTTCAACTCTTTTTGCTCGTTCAAATTTAACGTCCGGATCATCGATGGCGGAATATCCGGCCTCGCAGTCTTCTTTAAACCATTAGATAAAATGTATTCCATTACACGATGGAAGATCGTGCCGTATTCATTTCTCGGGCTTTCGATCTCCCAGAGCTCTTGCTCATTATCTTTATCTTTTTCCACAGAAAATGCTTCAGCCGTTTTAATATTCGGCCATGACGCTAAAAGAAGATCCGTGACCGTATGATCTTCCGTTTCTTCATAGCCCTTATCGATCGGTTTGAGACGTTGCCTGATCCCCAAAATCTGTTGATCCGCTAAAAAAGCGGCTGTAGGCAATTCCGGCTTCTTGGATAAAACTTCCGCTGATTCTTTATCTTCAATTTTCAATATCTCGATAGGCACGCCGCCAAAATCCAGGTTTCTTACCTCCTGCTTTAACGGATCCCATTCCAAACAATAAGCGATCCTGGACATCCAGGACGAACTTTCTTTATAGCTTGCTGACTCTGAGTTGATAGTCAATGAGCCCGAAAGGATCAGGTGTTCTTGGGCCCGAGTCATTGCCACATAGATCAGCCGTTCTTCTTCTTGAGCGTCTTTTTCCTTTAAGACCTGATCGACCTGCTTGAATGTAAAATCTTGGAGATATTTTTGCGTCTTAGGGAATTTTTGCTTGAGTCCCAATCCTATTTCATGCGACACCGCGAAATTCTCTTTACTCCTCTTTGCGCTTTGACCGCCCATGTCCGCTATGATCACATAAGGAAACTCCAGGCCTTTGGCTGCATGGATCGTGGAAAGCACCACCGCATTTTCGGAACCGCTTGTAATCCTTGCCTCTCCTTCGCTGATCTCGTTTTCCGCCAAACTTTCCGCGTAATGGATAAAATCCCGCACGCCAACAATATCTTTTTCTTCCATGGATCTTGCAATCGCGATCAGTTTCAGGACATTGGCCAATTTCTGCTTGCCGCCGGCGCGGGTCAAGACTTTCGCGTCGTAATAACTGCGTTCGAGTATCGTTTCTAGAATCTCCGATAATCTAATGTTGTCTTTTTTCTTTCTCAGGTCCTCAAGAATGGCCATAAAACCCGCAAGTTTCTGCCGGTCATTCGAAGACAATTCAGAGATTATTTTATAATTCATCACACCATTCCACAGCGGCCGGTCATGATCGTCGTTTTTAGCGGTCAATGCCAGCCAATAGAGCGCATCGTCACTTATATGTACGATCGGCGATCTCAACACGCCTGCAAGAGCAATGTCCAGATATGGATTGTCAATAAGTCTCAGAAAATTGATAAAATCCAGAATTTCGGGCTTCTCATAAAATCCGCCTCCGCGGGATAAAGTGTAAGGGACCGCGCGATTTGTGAGTTCATTTTCATAAAGATAGGATTTATTTAAGCCTCTAAAAAGGATCGCGATGTCGCGGTATTCGATCGGGTGGATTTTGCCGTTTTTATCTTGAACAATCACGGCCGATCGCACGATCTCATCGATCGTTCGAGCTATCGATCTTGCTTCGATGACTCTTGCGCTATCCATATCCTCTCCCTCATCCTTCTGGCGCAACACACAGAGAAGCTGGACAGCTGCAGTTTTTTTAACGGGAAATAACTTTTTTGCTTCCAGCGGATGGAACGCGGCGTTGATGGAAAGTTTTTGAAAAAGCGCGTTGATGAACGTCAGGATCTCGGCCCTTGACCGATAATTTTCGCTCAGCCGGATATGGCGACCGCCGTTGGAGCCGTTCAGAACGCGCTTCCGAAATATTTCCGGGTCCGCAAAACGAAAGCCATAGATAGACTGCTGAGAATCTCCGACCATGAAAAGATTATTTTCTTTTTTCAAAAGCACGATCAATTTATCCTGCAAATGGCTTGTATCCTGATATTCGTCCACTAAAATGCATGAAAAATGGTTCCGGTAACGCTCACGGACGGCTTTCTTTTCCACAGTCGTTCCAGATAAAAGTTCATAGGTCTTGGTCAGGAGATCTTCGAAATCATAAGATGCCCTTGATCTTTTTTCTCCTTCGTACATCGCCTTGAACTGAGTCACAATCCTCCGGTATTCTTTTTTTACAGGCGCATCAATATCTTCGACCACAAGCGATACCCAAGTGTCCATGAGCTCGCGTATCTCTTTCGTGATCTCTCCATGTTTCGGAAGTTTACGGCCCAGACCTTCTTTAAGATCCAGTATTTTTGATACTGTTTCCCAATCCGATACTTGATCGAGAGCCAGAAATGCGGTGATATCTTTTGCAGCGGCCTTTAATTTTAATTCTGATTCGCTTGCCTTCTTGAGGTCGATAGACAGATCGACTTCTTCAAGAACTTCTTTGAGCCGTTCGATCGTATGCTTGCTGGCGTAAGAAATATCGGGTGTTTTAAAAATGTCTGCACTACCGCAAAGAGCGCGGTCTGTTTCGTATAACTTTCTGACCGAAAGACGCGCTGCTTCTTCGCCTATGTCGCTCATCACTTCGAGCCAAACCGTATTATCGCTATTCATTTCGAACAATTTGTCCATGACCTGGTCCATCAGGATCTCTGACTCGCCCTCGCTCATGACCTGAAAAAACGGATCGACGCCGCTTTCGACAGGATTTTCTTTGAGGATCCTCGAACAAAAACCATGGATTGTGCTGATATAAGCGGTTTCAAGTTGTCTTCGCAGGTCATTCAGCCCTCGCTCACGGCATACTTCGACAAGACGACTCTTCATTTCACCTGCGGCCTTGTCAGTGAACGTGATCGCCAGGATCCTTTCGGGATCGATCCCCATTTGTGTTACCGCATGAAGAAAGCGTTCGACCAAGACACTGGTCTTTCCGGAACCCGCTCCCGCAGATACGCATATTTCCGCATCGAACGTTTTGATCGCGTTTTTTTGCGCGTGGGAATAATTGTGCAAACCTGTCTTCACGAAGCAGCTCCTTCGGCATAGACCAAACGCCATGGTTCGAACCGACATACGGATGAAAAATTGCAATAAGTACACGATTTGGGAGCCACTGAAATATCAGCTCCTTGAAGCCGTTTCAAATTTTGGCGGATAAGCTCTTCTGTGCGCGCAAGAATATTCTCAAACTCATCTTCACCGTAAACTTTAAAATTTTGATGAAGCCCTAATATCTCCGATGAAGATTCAGGAAATAACCCCTCTTTTTTGGTTTCTCTTAATATACGAAGTTCGGCGCCGAGCACTTCCATCCCCAGCAAGCGGCGCACGGCCAAAAGATAGATGGGCAGCTGAAATTCGAGGTTTTTTTTCAACTTATTATGGACCGTGAATTCCCGTGATGAGCGTTTGTAGTCGATCACGAGCGCTTTCTTTTTATTTTTATCCACATCCACGCGGTCGATCTGCCCTTCGATCAATATTTCAGATCCTGTATCACTGTTTATCCTTAAATAATCCAGATCGCTTTTTCCGCCATTCCCGAAACTCAATTCAAAATAAGTGGGAACAAGCGGCCGTTTCATAAAAAGCTCTTTTTCATGCTCCACGAAAAGTGACAGCGTCTTTTTCATGGAATCCATATACATCCGCTTGCGATAAAGCGGTTCGCGGTAAAGCGGGCTTTTGATCATGAGAGACTCAAGCTTGCGATGAAGCGCATCCTTCATCACCGAAGATTCTTTAAGGTACAATCCCGTTTCTTTTTCATGCCGTGGCAATTCCGTATAGAATTGTTCTAATGTTTCGTGCAGCAGGTTCCCCATCTCGGCCATCTGGCGCCTGTCAAGAGGTTCATTCAAATAAAGCACACGGCTTGAGAAATATTTAAACGCACAGTTCGCAAAAGTTTCAAGTTTGGTCGCGGAGAATGGCCCTTTTATCGCACGAAAAACTTCTTTGATCCTAGGATCTCTGACCACAGCCCGATCACTCGACCGGCCAAAATCAAGCACCTGTTTGAACCGGTCTTTATCCATCCATTCCGAAACCTGCTCGGAGAATCGTTTAACCAATACTTCCTGAGCGGAACTCTCCCTAAAACTCATTTCGGATATCCCACAAATCGCTTCATGCGGGCTTGACCATTCATCTGGCAGAGGCAGAAAATCGGACGGGTTTTTACTAGAAACCAAGATCTTTTGCTTAAAACATCTTTCGACTTCCTCAATAAAAAACGATCTCAAAAGCAGGCGATCATCTCCGTCGTATCGCGGATAAGAAAGGATGAGTTTTTCTTTAGCGCGTGTCACCGCCATGTAAAAGAAATAACGTTCACCCGCGATGCGCGGCAGCCTTTCTTCAAGTATGGTCTCTTTTTTATTGATCATGCGCCTTTCGTGATCTTTAAAGATCGGATCTTCTGAAATACTCTTAGGAAATGATTTCTCGAGCATGCCCGGCATAATGACCACTCTATACTCCTTGGGTAAGGCCATCACTACATCGTAGACCTGCACACGGTTCTTACCGGGCGGCTTCACCGAAAAAAGCGCTGACTCCAAAGCGTCCTGCAGTTGTTTTATGAATTTCTGAGCCAAAAATTCTTTTTTAAGCACTTGTCCATAGTAATTTCGCGCCGATCTCAGGATCGATCTGATGGATTCAATGGCTTGAAGATCCAAAGCGTCGCCTTCGATGGAACCTTTTTGTTTGCAAAAATTTTCCAGCCAAGAAAATATTATCCGTTCGAATTCAAGAATGCTCTTTGTCTCAATGAGATCGACCTGAGTTTGCAGCAGTATTTGCAAGATCTCTCCGGCGGTCGAGGACAATTTCTCGTTCTTTGCCAATTCCTCCCATTGATCACGCCCCTCCAGAATACCTAAGCTGACCGCCAAATTTTCTATCGACAATGTATCTTCCAGACCATACTTATCCGAAAAATATGTGGATTTAAGAATGGGGATTAAATCACTCCGCTTCCAACCCTCCGTGTGCAAATTCAAGAAGCGGTATAAAACTTTTGCGATGCCATTTTCGATAAGCCGATTCCTTTCATGGATATGGACAGGTATCTCAAAAGAGCTAAAAACAGAATCGATCAGCTTTTCATAACTCCGCAGCTCTCTAAGAACAACGCAGATATCGCTCCAATACACCGATGATTCCCGACAAATTTCTTTGATGCGGCGGGCGATCATTTCGATCTCAACGCGTGCGTTCGGCGCTTCCATGAATTCTATTGAATCCTGTTGTTTGGAATACGGTTTGGGATCGGCCAGAAAAAGATTCTGCTCAAGACTCAGCAGCGCTTCATCCTGGGTGCGGTGATTGATAAGGAACGAGTTCTTACTTTTTTTGAATCCAAGGTCGGTCAAATATTGCTTAGTCTTTTCGGCATATTCAAACACAGCCATTCGTTTTCGATCATCATTGGGCAGCGTCAACGTTACAACCGTACGTTTGGAGCAGCGAGCGACCATTTCGATAAGAGCTTTTTGGGCTCTGGTGAAATGATAGAATCCGTCAAAAACAACCAGATCCGGCGCTTCAGATCTTTTGATCTTGCCGGGCATTTTTAAATAAAACTGCTCAGGCTCTTGTAAGCCAAGGCGCTCAAGACGCGCTTCATATTTCTTCAAAATGACCGAAAAATCCCTGAATTTTGAGCGGAACGCCGGATCTTTCAAAAGTCGCTGAGAATGCCTCTCGAACGCCTCGACCGTTAAAAGACCGGCTTTAAATTCCTTGATGCTGTCCACCAAAAGCTCATGAAATCCATGAAAGTTCCTGACATCGTTGAAATAAGGGAAAGTTGCATCTTCTTCGAGAACATCGCGAACAATGCTTTTCCTGAGCGTATCTGTCGGGACTTGGGCGAACGGGACTTTCAAAAGTTTTGACGCAAGGTCATTGATCGTCAGAATATGAACATTGAATAGGCCGGGTATCTCTTTTTTTAAGACCAAGCTCTGGATCCTGTTGGCGTGTTCACGGCTGGGAAGGACAAAAAAAGAGCGGCTTTCAATGCCGCTCTTCGTTTTCAAGATCTCTTTCTTAAAAAGTTCTATACAATAAAAAGTTTTTCCGGTACCGGGAGGTGAGGCTAAAAGTTCTAAAAGTGCCATGGGCGTCAGGGACTATCATAGCACAACCGAAGAAAATTACTTACGCGGATTGGACTTTACGATATCGATCGCGGCTCTAAGTTCCCGAAGAACATCTTTCTCGATCTTGTCTTCCTGGATGATCCTCTTCAAGAAATTTTTGCCCGCATCGCTGGTAGTATACATCGGCCAAAGCCGGTTCAACGCCAAAGCCTTAATATCTTGGATCGCATTCGTTGAAAAACGGGATCCTTTATATTCCTCAGCTAACAAATTTTCTAAAACATTTTCGGCCAGCTCTTCCATGTAATTCGAGATACGGCTGGACCTTTGTTTGTCGACCAACGTCATGATTTATTCATCCTTTTTGCGCTAGTATACATGAAAGCCATTCAGAATACAAATTTTTATTTAAATCTTTGAACTATTAAAAAGTCCTGTTTTTAATTCTATAAGTGATTAATATAAAAGGACTTAGATTATATAAAATCCGAGATCTTCGGGAACGCTTTTCCGGGCTTTGCAAAATAATATCCTTGCCCTAAACTGACGCCCAAATTTTGTACCGTATCAAACTCTTCCTTGGTTTCAATGCCTTCCGCTGTCGTGATCGCATGAATGCCGTCCGCAAAAAGGATCATGGAAAGCACTATTTTTTGCTTGGTCGTATTGGTATCTATTTGACGGATGAGTGAGCGGTCAAATTTGATGTAATCCGGCTTAAGAATAGCCACGTCCCTTAAACTCACCGCGCCTCCGCCCACGTCATCGATCGCCACCGACATACCCTGTTCTTTCAATTCAAAAAGCGCATCCCTTACTTTCTCAAATGACCGCAAAATACTTTGTTCAGTCAGTTCGATCACAATATTCTGAAATCCGATCAGATTTCTTTTAGCAAATATTTGCTTCATGAGCTTGGGATCAAGCAATGTCTCTAAATTCATATTGATAAAGATCTTTTTATCCGGCTCTAGCTTCTGAGCGCTCATCAAGGCGACCTCCGCACAGAGCTTGTCCAGTTCTTTGATCTTCCCGGATTCCCTGGCAATACTGAAAAGTAACACCGGCTGCATCGCAAAATCCTCGCTTTGGCTGCGCGTCAATGCTTCATAGCCGACGATCTTCCTGGCATTCAGGTCCACAATCGGCTGAAAAGCTGTTTCGATTTTGTGACTGTTCAAAATGGCGTTAAAAAACAGGGAATTCTTACTATCGATTTCCTTGGAAGGAGGCGCTGTTACCTTTAGTGTCTCCGTTTTGCCGGGAAATTGCACTTCGAGCGGTTCGGAAATCTTTACATGACCGCCAAGCAACGGTTTGTGGCGATATTTGATATAACAACTCCCCGGTAAGGCTTTGGTATATTTTTTTAAAGTCGACGCGATACGGCCTATCTCCGTGATCTCCAAAAGCGGTTTGTTGTCATCATGCATGATCACGATCGAAACATTCATGATCGGGTAATGCATCAGAAATCCTTCGTGATTCCTGTGCAAAAGATACCCATTTTTGAAATCGGCCTCGTCGTAAAACTTATGGATCTCGGCATCGAACTTCCGGATGATCCGTTCGGATATTTTCACAGCAAGATCATAAGGCGTCACGATAATAAAATTGTCTCCGCCCAAATGCCCCAAGAAATCGTCCGGAGACCCCTCCGTTTTAAGTGAATCGGTGATGATCTTAGAAAGGCAAATAATAACTTCGTCGCCGCGTGCATCTCCGTAAACACTGTTAAAAGCATCCAGATCCGAGAGATCGACACAGCAGACTGAGGACAATTTTTTTGTACCAATAGCACGTTCAAGCTTCAGCACACTCGATCGTGAGCCTGGCAGATTGGTCAGGGGATTCAGATCAAGTTCATTGTAATTTTCTTCCAGGGTCTGATGAATATGATAAACAAGATTCTCCAGGTTCCCTTCCTTGCTGTAATAAAGTTCCAAAGGCGCTTCCCACTCTTGGATGTAAGCTGAATTTGCGTTAGTCAAAAGAATGACCGGTATGAACTTCAGGACAAGATCGCTCTTGAAGTGAGCGGCAAGTTTTCGGCCTTCCCCATTTTGAAAATCCTCGTCAATCACGATCAAATGAGGCACCTCATCAAATACTTTCTGAATAATATCTTCCGTGGACGTCAAAAAAAGGTGATGGAACCCATTCAGCCCCGGCGACAGTGATTTTCGAATCTCAGGATGATCGACCAATAATAATATTTTGTGATTATTTTCCATCTGAAAGTGCCCCGACTTTCACGATCAGCAGGGTAATGTCATCATGCTGATCCGCCTTGCCCATGAATTGGTTCAGACGGTTGACCGCCGAATCCAGGATCCCTTGCGCATTCAAATTACGGTTATCCTGGATTACTTTTTGCAGTGTCTCAATGCCGAATTCTTCTTTTTTACGATTCCTTGCCTCGCTGACACCGTCCGAATATAAAGCAAAACAATCTCCGGGCTTTATTTCCATCTCAAATTTATCGAACGTCACACCGTCTAAAACACCGATCGGCATCCCTCCTTCGGCATTCAAAAGTTCTGTCTGCCCCAGCGCAGACACATGAACCGTCGGCAAATGACCGCCGTTGGAAATGCAGAGATTCCGGCTCTTGACATCAAATATAACATAGGCTAACGTGACGAACAATCCTCCAGTCGATTCCGATGCAATCGAATGGTTCAAACCTAAAAGCACATCGGATGGATTGTTCTGTTCGCGCGCGGAGAACTTGAATTCAGACACGGCTTTCGCCATAAAAAGCGCGGCGGGAGTGCCTTTTCCCGAAACATCGCCTAACATCACACCTAACTTCGAATCTGCCAAAGGAATGAACGTATAAAGATCACCTCCGACGGCTTTGGCAGGTTTCATATAAACCGCGATATCTAAGCCCGCATGGTCGGGAACGGCGGACGGTAAGAAACTTTTTTGAATTTGGCTCGCCACCTTCAACTCATTCTCGATCAATTCCCTTTTTTTCATCTCATAAAGCATCCGGCTCAACGTAGCAACCGTATAGATAGCGATCGCCAAGGCTAATGGATAAAAAAGATCCAGCCAAATGCCCCAATGGAAGAAAAGGAAAACCACGCATATCGTAAATAGAAAAAGTGTCAATATCATTGAGCGGAACGCAGCAATAGGTTTCATATGTAGCGACAAATAAAAGATCCATGAGACCAGCAGTATCAAGATCAAAATATTCGTCACGCGGTCCGCACGGCGGATGAAATCTTTCTGAAGGATGCTGTTCAGCACATTCGCGTGGATCCCCATCATCGGATAAATGGGTTCAAGCGGCGTCGCATTCGTATCGGTGGAACCCGTCGCTGTAAAACCCACGAAGCAGATCTTTCCCTTTAGACGTTTAAGATCCACAACAGGTTTTTCATGGTCCAGGATTTGGACATAAGAGGTCAAGACGTCAGAATATGAATAGTGTTCAAAAGCATCTTTCCAGCGATTAGCAAAATTGACCAGAAAATATCCATCCCCGTCGAGCGGAATCGTGAGGTTATCTGAAAACCGAATAGAATGTCCGGGATCCACCTTGATCTTGCTCTTGTCAATCCCAAGAATGTCAATGGCGGCCTCAAACCCTAGATGATAATAATCTTTTCCTTCCATTGAAATGCTGGGGATCACTCTGCGCCGTTTTCCATCGGGATCCGCCTTGACGTTGACAAATCCGACCCCTCGCGCCGCCGTCCGATAGCCTTCGATTAAAGGTGCAAGGAAACTTTTGGAAACAAATTTTCCCTTTTCCCATTTGGGATCCATAAAAGCTGCGCAAAAAAAGACATTTTTCTTCGAGCGGGCCGAGTTAATCACCGTCACGTCCTTATCGCTAGGCTCAACAAACAGGATGTCAAATAATGCGGACCTGACTTTGAATTTCCCCAGGATGTCGATCAGAGCGGAGTGATATTCCCGACTAAAAGGCCAATGACCCAACTTTTCAAGGGAGTCATCGGCAATATCTATCAGAACAATGTCCCTGGACATGGGTCTAGGGACACGAAGTTGGCAGCGCCAGTCATAGGTCTGCAGTTCATAAGATTCGAACAAACGGAAATAGGAAGCGGATAAGGCTAGGAACGCGGGTATCGCGATCAGCGCTACCCGGAAATATTTATTTGAAAATATGGCGGGATTCAAAAGGTGCTATGACCTTTGCGGTCTTTCTGACCACTAGGAGCGAGATCGCTTTTTAGCGCGCTCTTCTTTTTGTTTGGCGTCTTCTTCATCCATTTCTTCTCTTGTCTTTTCTTTGCCCTTCACCAAGACCTTCCATGGATGGAATTTAATATCCTGGCTGAAATCCTTGAAATTCTCTGATGTATCTTCAAGATTCGTGAAGATATGGTCAAGCTTCGGCTTGTTGTCCTGTATCGCCGTATCCACGTGACTGGCCACTTTGCTAATGTCTTTAGCCATCTGGCCGATATCATTGGCCACCTTGGTCGCTGTCTCGATAAGATCTTCAAGCCGGACAGGATCCTGCCCCGGGATCAGATCTCCTGGTTTAGCATATTGGGCGGCGGTAGTACCGGCTTTTATTTCGATATATTTCTCACCCATCAGGCCCAAAGTTGTTACGTAAGCCTTGGAATCCAAACGGAGTTTTACGCCTTCACGGAGCCAGAGGATCAGCTCAATCGTCGTCTGATCATCATAAAGGATCCGGATATCCTGCACTTCACCGACATCAACGCCTGACAGGCGCACCGGAGCATGCTTCTTGACGCCTGCCGTATAATGAAGCTGACATTTCACGGTGTATCCATGCTGAAATAATGAAAAATTGCCGACTTTCAGGATCAGCGCACCGAATACCGCCAGACACACCAGCACCAGGATCCCCGTTTTCGCTTCATTCGTCACTTTAATTTTCATTCCGCTAAGCCTCCGATAATGATCTTATTTTATTATTCCTTGATCTCAGATGTCAGATGCTCCAAATAGTCATCGCCCTGTTGAACAAATGAAATCGGCCCTTCCGCATCGCCCGATATAAATTGCCTCACATAAGGATTCTTGGAATTCTGTATCTCTTCGGGTGTCCCGATCTGCATGATATTTCCTTGATGCAGCATAACAACCCTGTCCGCAATTCGAAAAACGCTGTTCATGTCATGGGTTACGACGACCGATGTGATCTGGAGTTTCTTGGTAAGATCGATCGTAAGTTTGTCGACCACTCCGGTCATCACCGGATCAAGTCCCGCGGTCGGTTCATCATAAAAAACTATCTTGGGATCCATCACGATTGCGCGTGCAAGTCCTACTCTTTTTTTCATACCGCCGGAAAGTTGGGATGGCATCAAATTTTCGAATCCTCGAAGCCCCACAAGCTCAAGTTTCATCTTAACGATAATGCCGACGATGTTCTCATCCAGTTTAGCATGCTCTCTCAGAGGCAACGCAATATTATCCGCCACATTCATGGAATCAAACAACGCACCCGATTGGAAAAGCATTCCAAACTTCTTGCGGATCTCATCCATTTCCTCATCGCTGGCTTTGGCAATATCTTTCCCGAACATCCACACTTCACCCGAATCCGGCCGTATCGAACCGATCAGATGCCTCAAAAAAGTACTCTTCCCGCAGCCGGAGCCGCCCATGATCACGAGCGTCTCTCCTTGGTAAATATCCAGACTGATATCATTCAGGATTCTGCGCGCGCCGAAATTCTTCACGAGGCTCTTAACGCTGATCACGACTTCTTTATTATGATGATGGGTCGTTGTCATTTAAGTTTTCGCAAAATAGAAAACCGCCGTTAATATCGCGTCGGCGATGATGATCAAAATAAATGCTGTCACGACGCTTTTCGTCGTGGCCCGGCCGACACCTTCAGCGCCGCCCTCGGTTGAAAGACCCTGATAACACGCGATCATTGAAATAATCACGGAAAAAACCGCACTTTTAAAAAGACCCGTATTGATATCTTTCACGGTCAAAAACTGGATCGTTGTATCGATATAAAGTCCTGAGCTCAAACCTAAATTGTATATGCCAACGAAGTACCCTCCGATCATGCCGATAATATCACCTAAAATCACAAGGCATGGCAGCATGAGCAAAAGCGCCAAAAAACGCGGCGCCACAAGATAGCGCACCGGGTTCAAGCTTATCGTTTCAAGCGCTTCGACCTGCTCGGTAACTTTCATCGTCGAGATCTGCGCGGTGATCGCAGCGCCCACGCGGCCCGCGATGACCAGCGACGTGAGAACCGGCCCGATCTCACGGGTCATGGACACACCAACCAGCGCTGCCACATAGATCGATGCGCCCAATTGCTCCAATTGATATGCGGATTGCATCGCCAGAACGATCCCGATAAAAAAATTCACAAAAAACACAATGATCAGTGAATCAATTCCCGAAAAAACCGTTTGTGCAAATAGGTTCTTCCTTGAAACAGGCTTCTTCCTGAAAGGACCCACCACGCACCAATAGACCGCCTGGCACAGAAGAACCAGCACTTCTTTGAACTGCTTAAAAAAAGAATTCGTTGCGCGGCCGATAGACTCGAGTAACATGATTTTAGGAAATTATTTAACGCTGTTCACCGCATCGTTTTGGTTTTGAAAGATAGAAAATAGCTTGTCGAGTTTAGTGATCTCAAAAAGGCTTTTGACCTTGTCAGACATCGAAGCAAGCCCTAATGACCCGCCCTGGGTTTTGGTCTTCTTCAGCACTTCGACCAACGTCGCAAGACCTGAGCTGTCAATATAGGTTACTTTCTCAAAATCGATCACGATCTTCTTTTTTTGTTCTTTCTCAAATAGCTTGCGCAATTCAGGAGATGTGCTGATATTGATCTCGCCGTTCACTTGAAAAACAGCGACACCATCCTGTTCATACGATTTAATATTCATAAATCCTCCTCTTTGTGAAACCGCCTACGACTCAAAATATCAATTGGGAGATGCCTGCGCTTTTCTTAAAAATTTCACCATCAACACACTATTGCCTTTTGGGCTATAAACCACTTTGTCCATCAACTGATGGATCAGATAAACTCCTCTACCGCTGTTCCTCAAAAGATTTTCACCTTCCGTACACCTTCGAAGACTTCCGGGCTCAAAACCTTCGCCCTGATCTTCCACACGGATACGGACCTCATCCTGATCGTACTCAGCTTCTAGACGCACGGCCAGATCTTCTCTTAATTTATTGCCGTACTTCATCGCGTTAATCAGTGCTTCCTCGAGGCAAAGCCGGATGTCAAACAGAAACGCTTCGCTCAACGCTAGAGGCCTTAAGAATCCTAGCACTTTCTCGCTGGCTTTCTGGACTTCAGACAGAACGCTGGGTACTTGAAACTCTTTTTTCGTAATGCTTTTTTTCATGTTTCTGTTGAATTTTTTGTACCGCCTGAGCATTGATCAATTCCTCAAAAATACCCATGCGTCTAAATTTTTCGTATCGATCTTCAATTAAAGTGTTCTTCGAAATGCTTCTAAGCTCTTTGATGTATTTTCTAAGAGAAAATCCGATCTGTTCGGCGGTAAATTCGGGATTTGTATGCGCTCCGCCAAGCGGCTCCTTAATGACTTCATCGATCAGCTTCATCTCTAAAAGATCTTTGGCGGTCAACCTCAAAGCAGCCGCGGCTTCAGGCGCCTTGGTCCTGTCTTTCCACAGGATCGCAGCACAACCCTCTGGTGAAATGACCGAATAATAAGAATTTTCTAGCACAACCACTCTGTCGCCGACACCGATACCTAGAGCACCGCCTGAGCCGCCTTCTCCGATCACAAATACAATAATCGGTACGCGGACTCTGGCCATTTCACGGATGTTGTACGCGATCGTGTAAGCCTGACCTCTCTCCTCCGCGCCGACTCCCGGATACGCGCCCGGAGTATCTATAAAAACTGCTATCGGCATTGAAAATTTTTCGGCCATTTTCATAAGCCGCAGTGCCTTACGGTAACCTTCCGGATGAGCGCTGCCAAAATTCCTCATGATATTCTCTTTGGCGTCGCGACCCTTCTGGTGACCCATCACCACGAATGACTCGCCATCAAGTTTAGCCAAACCTCCGACAAGTGCTTTGTCATCTGCAAATGTCCGATCACCATGCAGCTCGACAAAATCGGTAAAGATCATCTGAATGTAGTCTAAGGTATAGGGACGCTTGGGGTGCCGGGCGATCTGCACGCGTTGCCAGGGCGTAAGCTGGGCATAAGTTTCTTTTTTTACATGAGCCAGACGCGCTTCAAGCTTTTTCACTTCCGATTGAAGATTAAGATTGCCGTCGGAACTCAAATTCCTAAGCTCCGAGATCTTCTTTTCGAGTTCAACGATCGGCTTCTCAAATTCCAGCGTCGATATCATTGGCTTCTAGTCCACAATGGTGACTTCAGTGCCTGGTATAAGAAATCCATAGAGTTCCTCCACTTCTTCATTTCTCATTCTCACGCAACCATCCGTCACCTGTTGACCGAGTTTTTCGGGTTCCAGAGTGCCGTGGATGCCGTAACCTTTTTTACTGATACCCATCCATCGAGTGCCCAAGAGATTTCTCGGATCACCATACGGTATGGCCTTACCACCGGGCTTGTACCATGTCGGATGGATCAATTTGTCAGTGATCTTAAAAACACCGACTGGCGTGGAATTATTCACGCCGGTAGAAACAACATAAGTTTTAAGCACATCTTCGTCGCCTTTCAAGATCAGCGTGTTCTGAGACTTA
Organism: uncultured Planctomycetia bacterium; assembly: GCA_964642015.1. Lineage (GTDB taxonomy): Bacteria > Omnitrophota > Gorgyraeia > 2-02-FULL-51-18 > 2-02-FULL-51-18 > CAZXLF01. The sequence goes on along the minus strand of CAZXLF010000001.1, from coordinate 196,600 downwards.
TCGACTACAACACTCAATTTATAGGTGGGGATCTTTAACTTAGAACCAAGGATGAGTTTGTCTTCATCGATACGATTGATCCTTCGGATCAGATCCAGTGTGACATGGTACTTTCTTGAAATACTCGTCAATGTATCGCCTGACCTGACCTCATGGGTCAGAGAATGACCATCAATATTCGGGGAAAGAAACGCCTTAAAAGCGGCTGTTTCTGATGGCTGGCGGATCTCTTCTATCTGAAACTGTGAAGCCGGGGCAGCTGCCTTTGGGATCGACGTTGGCGTCTTATCTGATATTGCCGGTTCCAATATTTGAGGGGCCGGAGTATCAGCATGACGTGTCGAATGTCGAACCACACTGAGCGCCCCAAAAACAGTGCCGGCGGTAACAAATCCTAAGAAAAACGCAATGATCGTTTTTTTGTTCAAAAAATCCTCTAACGGTAAAAAAGAAGTGCGATCACGATACCTACCAGTCCGCCGGCAAAAACCTGGACAGGTGTATGTCCAAAAAGCTCCTTCAAACGGTCTTCTCCAACATCCCGATGCGCATAGAGGTCGTCTATGATCTTGTTCAGTGCCTCCGCTTGGTGACCGCTCTGGCGTCTTACTCCCTGCGCATCGAACATCGTGATCACCATGAACGCAAAGGCCATCGCAAAAAGACCGGAATCAAAACCGTGATACAAACCAATAGAGGTGGTTAAGCCGGTCGCCAACGCCGCATGGGAGCTAGGCATTCCGCCGGAACCGACGAACCATCTGAAATTAAACCGTTTCTCCCTCATGATACCCAAGATCACTTTGATCGTCTGGGCTATTGCCCACGACCAAAAACCGACAAAAAAAACCCTATTTCGGTACCATTGGGCTAAGATTGAATCCGAATGATCAAGCACCATTATTTTTATAACTCTTTTATAATAATGGCGTTATTATATAGATTAAAGGACAACTCTGCAAGAATTTTGCAGACTTACTTACCGATACAGAATTGATTGAACAGCACGTCCAGAACATCATCAGTAACTACTTCACCAACCAACATACCCAGATGATCCAAAGCTGAACGCACTTCAACAGCGACAAGCTCGGGAGATAACTGAGATAAAAAAGCGGCCTTTGATGCCTTGACACACTGTAATGATTTGTCTAACAAGTCTTTCTGTCTGACCGAAGTAATGACTGAACTTTCGGATACCCCAGGACTATCTCCCGTTACCAAGCTAACTATTTCATTTTCTAACTCTCTAATTCCCTGATCATTCAAACAAGATGTTTTTATAATTCTAGTATTGAGGGCCCAGCGCAACACACGTTCCGGACTTAATTTCTGAGAAAGATCGCTCTTATTGAGGATTAAAATTCTTCGTTTATCCGCAAGATCTTTAAAAAGTTCTTCATCTTCATTATTTTCTGTCTGACTGGAATCCACTACATACAAAACCGCATCGGAACTTAAAACAGCCGCCTTTGACCTCTCTATGCCTTCTTTTTCTATCGGATGGGCCGTCTCCTGAATGCCCGCCGTGTCAACAATACGCACCGGAAACCCTTGGATCTGGATCTGCTCTTCCACTGCATCGCGCGTGGTACCGGCAAAAGGCGTGACGATCACCCGATTATCTTTTACCAGCCGGTTCATCAGACTTGATTTACCGACATTCGGACGCCCGGCTATCACTATTTTGAAACCTTGTTTAACCCTGAAACCAGTTGATGCTGTCGACAAAAGATCCAAAAGTTTTTTTTCCGTCTCATTAAATTGTTCCATTACTTGAGCGAACGGTTTTTCTTCGATATGATCCTCGGGAAAATCAATAAGCGCTTCAAGATAGCTTAAAATATTCACTAACTTATCCTTTACTGTTTTCATCTCCCGAGACAAAAAACCTCCCAGTTGCGAAGTCGCCCACTTACGACCAAGTTCGGTATCAGCTTTCACAAGATCAAGCACCGCTTCGGCCTGCAAAAGATCGATGCGTCCGTTCAAGAACGCGCGTTTCGTGAATTCGCCTTTCGCCGCAAGACGTGCGCCATGCTCTATCAATAGATCAAGGATCGCTTTCAATACAGCGCTCCCGCCGTGCGCGCTGATCTCAACAACATCCTCGCAGGTATAGCTCTTCGGCGCCCGCATCAGCAGAACAATGACTTCGTCGACTTTTTCAGCGTTGTTTGATCTGTTTTTAACGACATATCCATGTTGCGCGCTAAAACTTGCCTGTTCCTTGACAAGTTTTCCGCTGGACGCTTGAAACACTTGGTCAGCGATAAAAATCGCATTCGGTCCACTTAGGCGAATAACGCCTATACCGCCATATCCAAGCGGGGTCGAGATCGCCGCGATCGTATCCTGGTCGAACTCTTTAAGCATTTTGTTGTTTGATCTCCCCGACTAAAAATAGCGAGCCAGCAACTAGGATCAGGTCATTCTTCCCGGCTAACTCCTTTGCTTTGTTAAGAGCTGATAATGCCGTTTCCTCCGCAATCACGTGCTTGCCGAATTCTTTGGCATGTTCGGCAATGATGGATGTTGGAAGAGCCCGGATATTATTTGATTGGGTGGCTATCAAGGAATTTGTCTCCGGCATCAATTCAGCCAAAATTCCATCTAGATCTTTATCACTGGATATACCAAGCACTAAAAATAATTTCTCAAAGTGAAAATGGCGTTTCACCGCATCCATCAATTTTTTAGCGCTTTCCGGATTTTGCGCGCCGTCCAAGATCACGATCGGGTTGTTTGCAATTTTCTCAAGGCGCCCGGGCCATCTAGCATCTAAAACCCCTTGGCGGACCGCGCTGTCGCTGATCTTAAGCCGGGTCTTAGACTCAAGCGCTTTGGCCAATCCAACCGCGACCGCCGCATTATCGATCTGATGACGACCGAGAAGCTTAATCTCCAGATCATAATAATTCCCGAAATCCGACTTGAGATCAAAACTTTGGCTATCCTCGCTGTGTTCTCTTTCAAAAATGCGGATCTCTTTACCAACTCGCACTAAGCGCGCTTCTTTTTCATCCGCTGTTTTCTGTATCACCGCTTCCGCCTCAGCTGCTTGAGGGGCCGAAACCACGACCTCTCTGCCTTTTATAATACCGCATTTCTGCACGGCGATCTTTGAAAGTGTTTTTCCGAGTTTATCCGTATGTTCCAAGCTGATCGGCGCGATCCCTACGACTTTTGCACTGGCGACATTCGTCGAATCAAACATCCCACCCAATCCTACTTCCAGCACAGCTACATGAACTTTCAATTCTTTAAAATGATAGAACGCAGCGGCTGTGATCAGCTCAAAATAAGTCGGCGGGTTACGCCTCCAATAAGGCTCTTCAAGCACCTTCTTCAGCAAATAAATAATGTCCGTGAAGCGCGCCTCGCTGATCATAAGGCCGTTGACTTGAATGCGCTCTCTGACCGATATAAGATGCGGTGATATATAAAGGCCCACACGAAAATTATCCATCCGCAATATCGAGCTTAAGATCGCTGACGTCGACCCTTTGCCTTTAGAGCCGGCGATGATGATGTTCTCGTATGAATTCTGAGGATTGCCGATCTCTTTCGCGAGCTGGCGCATGCGATCAAGCTTGAAATTCTCCGGATACTTCGATGAGACGGATCTTTCGTGATTGATGAATGAATCAAGGAATTCGACCGCGTCTTCATAATTCATGGCGGGAGACTCTTTATCTTTTAATGCTTGAAATGACGGACTCCGGTGAAGACCATGCTGATCTTGGCCTGGTCACAGGCACGAATGATCGCCTCGTCCTGAATAGAACCGCCGGGTTGGATAATAGCGCTGATGCCGAATTTTTTAGCAAGCTTGATCGAGTCCGGTTTCGGAAAAAACCCGTCGGAAGCCAGTACTGCGCCTCTCGCACGTCTCCCGGCCTTTTTGAACGCAGTTTCACAGGCATCGACCCGCGAAGGCTGTCCCATGCCCAAACCAAGCGTTACTTTGTTCTTTGCGATAACGATCGCGTTGGATTTCACGTAGCGGCATACTTTGAACGCAAAAAGAAGATCCTCGATCTGAGAATCCTTTGGTTTTAACTTCGTAACGCACTGCAAACCGGAAGCCGAAGGGTCTTTGACATCGCGTTCCTGAAGCAAAAGTCCGCCGCTTACCTTTTTAAAATCCAATGACTCAGGCTCATGCGACGCTTCAACAGACAAAAGCCGCATATTCTTCTTCACCTTCAAAAGCTCAAGCGCTTTTTTTGAAAATCCATGCGCGATAACGCATTCGATAAAACCGCTGTTCAGAATTTCCTGGGCTGCTTTATCATCAACCAATGTATTGAAAGCTACAATCGACCCAAAAGCGGAAAGCGGGTCACACTGATAAGCGCTTTTGAAAGCGGTTCTGGCATCCCGGCCGAGCGCAAAACCGCATGGACTCGTGTGTTTGATGATCGAGCAAGCATGCCCTTCAAAAGCTTCGGCCATTTCAAGCGCCGCATCCAAGTCCAAAATATTATTGAACGAAAGTTCCTTGCCATGCAGCTGCTTGGCCCTGACAACCCCTCCATTTTTAACGCCTTTCTCCGCATATAAAGCGCCTTTTTGGTGCGGATTCTCGCCGTAGCGGAGATCATTCAGTTTTTCAAAATCCAAAGTAAGGCGCTCTGGCAACGCTTCTTTTGCCGAAACTTTTCCCTCAAAATAACGATGGATCAACCCGTCGTAATACGAGGTCAGCTTAAACACTTTTGCGGCCAGCGTCTTAAGCTGCGGCTCGCCCAAGCGCAGATCATTTTTTTTAAGCTCCTGACTGACCGATTCGTAATCCCTGGGGTCCGAAATCACCGCGACGGACTTGAAATTCTTGGCGGCGCTTCTCAACATCGCCGGCCCGCCGATATCGATCATCTCGATGATCTCCTGAGGATCAGTTTTTGTTTTGACCGCGTCCCAGAACGGGTACAGGTTAACTACCAAAAGATCGATTGGCTTAATGCGGTGCTTGCTGAGGGTTTTCATGTGGTCATGGCTTTCCCGCATCGCAAGCAATCCCGCATGAATATTCGGATGCAGCGTTTTTACCCGGCCGTTCAACATCTCAGGAAATTTCGTCACCGAAGAGACTTCTTCTACCGGCACACCGGCTTTTTTCAACGCTTCGGCTGTCCCGCCTGTCGACAGGATCTCTACTCCGAGGCTATGGAGTGTTTTGGCAAATGGGATCAAGCCTGTCTTATCGTAAACACTGACCAATGCTCTTTTGATCTGATTCATCTACTTTTCTTTATCTCTTCCTGAACAAGTTTCTTAAAACCTTGCGCTAAAATTTTCGTGATCTCTCCGGGCTTGCCTTCTCCGATCCGCCGGCCGTCCACTTGAACTGCCGGAAGCACTTCGGAGGAGGTATTCGCGATAAAACATTCATCCGCGCCGTAAATATCATGCCGCGTCAAGAACGTTTCGGTCACGGGAATGCGGGATTTTTGCGCCAAAGCGATCACAGCGCCTCGGGTAACGCCCCTTAAAATACCTGAACTGACCGCAGGTGTCAAAATTCTTTTTGCCTTCACGATGAAAAGGTTTGAGACAGAACCTTCGGCGACATAACCAGCTTCATTGAGGAAAATGAATTCATGGGGCGGATCATCGCCTTTGCCAAGCTCGGCCAGAACACCATTCATATACATGGAAGATTTGCTCTGGGGGTCCTGCGCCCTGAGACTCCAGCGTTTTACGGCTGTCGTCGTCAATCGCACTCCATCCCGGTACCACTTCCGTGGATGGCCCGAAAATTCTTTTATGGTCAGCAACAACCTTCCTTCAAGATTGTCTTTCCAATGAACCGAAACCCGCACGATCGCGTCAGAATAAGCGCTTTCCTTAAGCGACGTCCCAATCCAGCGTTTCAGCTCGTCCCTCTTGAACACAGGCGATCTTCCGATGCCTTTGCAAGAATTTTCGAAGCGCGTCAAATGCTCCTTGGCCCAAAAAATTCCGCCACCGTAAGCCCTTAACGTCTCGAATACCGAGACTTGATCAAGGAACTCTGTGGGTAGCTCCGCGCTTTTTGAGGAAAACGCGTGTATTTTTTTTGCCGAAGACCGCTGTGAGAAGAGCTTCTGCTTTATAAAGGGTCTCTTCATATTCTTTTGAAGCAACAGAATCCGCAACAATGCCTGCGCCAACCTGTAGATAGGCGATGCCTGCCTTTACGGTCAAGCTGCGGATGATAATGTTAAAATCCATATTACCCGAAAAACTGAAATATCCCAAAGAACCGGTATAAGGCCCGCGCTCGACTGGTTCAAGCTCATCCAGGATCTGCATGCATCTTATTTTCGGAACTCCGGTTATCGTGCCTCCTGGGAAAAAAGCTTTCAGGGCATCCACAGCATCCAGATCCTTTCTCAGGGTGCCGCGGACATTGGACACGATGTGCTTCACATGCGAATAGTTCTCTACTGTCATCAATTCATCCACACAAACACTGCCGTAGTCAGACACTCTGCCAAGATCGTTGCGCTCGAGGTCCACTAGCATGATGTGTTCGGCCCTTTCTTTGTGATTCAAAAGCAATTCCATCGAAAGTGCCTTATCTTCCTTTTCATTGACGCCGCGCGCACGCGTGCCGGCGATCGGCCTGGTTTCAAGCGTCCCGTTCCCCAGCTTTACCAGTCTTTCCGGAGAGCCGGAAACAATTTGGAAATCGACGGCATCCAAGAACCCGAAAAAAGGTGAAGGATTCACCGCCCTCAATTTCTCATAAAGATCCAAAGGATCGTCTTGGATTGAAAAACTAAATCTCTGTGAAAGATTGGCCTGATAAATGTCCCCTCGACGGATATGATGCTTGATCCTTTTTACTTTCCGGATGAATTCCTCGCGGCTCATAGAAGCTTCAAGCTGAAAATGATCCTCGGGACCGATGCGCCGCTCAGAAGAAAAATTCAAACGAGATGCGGATTTCTGCGGAGCGCCTGAAGGATGCTTCGATATGCTCGTTGATCTCGAATTCGTCTCTAGATCTTTCTCTAGGCGATGGAGACTGCTGATAGCGCGATCATAATTTTTTTTTGGATTTTTACCCGGTTTGATATTTGTAAACAAAAAAGTAGCCTTCAAATAATGATCAAGCACAACACCCTCATTGAAAAACGCCAGATAGATATCAGGCCACCGCGATTCGCGTTCCTTATTTTGGGTTGATCGAAACCCAAGATAGTCCTTCGCTTCATAACCAAAATACCCGACGGCCCCGCCGGTATAAGGAAGCTCCGATCTTGACGGATTCGACTGAAAAAGACCCAAAATTCGTCCGATGATCTTAAATGGATCGCCGTAAAACGTTTCCTTCTGACCGTAAGAACTTAAAATAATTTCTGACCTGCGGGCTTCCAGAGCAAGAAAAGGATCCCTTCCGATGATAGAATAGCGCCCAGTTCGGGGGGAAAACCTAGCGCTTTCAAGTAAAACACTAGGCGTTCGATCGGCACGCAAGACTCGGTACAACCCAAGCGGATCATAAAAACGATCGATGCGTCTGACAACGGGAAATAACCGGTCTGGTTTTAAAGAACGTTTAAAATCGGAAAATAGCGAATCTTTGGCTGACACGATCAACCCTAATTAGCGAAGGTAAGTTACTTTTCTTTTCATTAAACGGATTTGTAAAGCGAGGTCTTCGATTTCTTCCTGAAGCGGCCTTATCTTTTCGGACAAAAGCAACACTTTCTCCTGCCATTTCTGTTTCTCCTGGGCCGAAAAAGTGATCCCCTTGCTTTCTTTCAGCACATTTTGCACATCCGTAAGCGTTTTGCGATATCCTTCGAACTCGGTTCTCTTGGATTGTAAGCGAGACTCGGCTATTTCTATCTGATGTTTCAACAAAGACCTGTCCGCATCGATGGCAGCCTGGCATTTCTCTATTTTCTGATTCTCGAATTTTGCCATCGCGTCGTATTGCAAGCGAAGTTTATCGATCTGAGAATCCACGATCTTCTTTTTTTCTAGAAGATTATCTTTTATTCCGCGGATTTGGGCATGCATTTGGTCGCGGGTAACGATCATCTGTTTGAAAGCAGGGTCTTCTTTGACCAGCCGGTCAAGCTCTTCGGGACCGTAAGAACTGCAACCGGTCATCAAGAAAAAGAAAAATAGAACCGAAAATCTTTTTCGCATAGTTTTGAATATAACACAAAGCCGTTGACAACCACAAAGAAAAATTAAAAAGAGGCAGGGATTTCCCTGCCTCTTTTATAACAATGTTTCGTTGTAAATAATTATCTTTTAGATTTGAAACTATCCACCAGCTGATTGACGTATTTGCCCGCAAGATCTTTGCAGCCGAGTCCGATCGCAAGACCGACACCAAGTGCTAAGGCCGCCAAAACCGCCTTGACAAAAAGGTCAATCAGCGAGGTATCGATCTTCAACTGTTTCAAAGCTTGAAGAAAAACGAATATCGCTATCACGATCTGCGTCGTCTGACCCAATGACCGGGCCTGCTGCATTCCAGCAGTCGCCGCAGTGGTCCGCACGGTATTCGCGACAACGCTTGCAAAGAATATTCCCAAAACCAGAATGAACACACTGGCGATCACGTTCGGGATATAAAGGATCACGCGATTCAAAAGTTCCGCCGCAACCGTAAGCTGAAGCGTATTCACCGCCATCAGAACGACTACCAGCATCATTAGCCAATAAATAATGACGCCGACGATCTCCGACAATGTATAATTGATGTCACCCTTCGCTAAAATATTGGCGATGCCCGTTTTTTCGCTGATCGTATCAAAACGCGCCAATTTCAGGAACCGGGTGATTATTTTCTGAATTAAAGTTGAGATCATCCAACCTACGATCAGAATAACAATGACACTGACCAAAGTTGGCAAAAAGCCGAGCACACGGCTCCACATCGATTCAACAGGCTCCACTATGGTTGTTTGCCAGTCCACGGCTGACCCCCTTTCTCATTTTAACAATATATAACTATTTGTTAATAAATTAACAAAAAAGAAGCTATTATGTCAAGTTTCTAGTATCAATTCAAATTTATATACTATTAACAGAATAGAAATTATTGGAGCAATTTTTTTGAAGTGATCTTAAGATTATTATCAAATTGATAAACGATGGGAACACCAGTACCTAAATTAAGCTCGAGCACCTGTTCTTTGGTAAGTTTGTCTAAATTCATAACGATCGAACGCAGACTATTTCCGTGCGCGGCAACAATAATGTTCTTACCGGACTTTAGATCTTTCATGATCTTAGATTCAAAATATGGCAATGTCCTTGCCGCTGTATCTTTGAGACTTTCACCTTTCGGCGGAGCAATGTCATAGGACCGTCTCCATATCTTGACCTGCTCATCCCCGAATTTTAAGGCAGTTTCGGCCTTGTTCAGGCCTTGAAGATCCCCATAATGACGTTCATTAAGCGCTTGATCTTTCTCGACGGGTATATTTGTTTGCCCTAGTACTTCCAAAATAAGTTTCAGCGTATTCTGCGCACGCTGAAGATTGGAAGTGTAAGCTTTGTCAAAATGAAGCTTTTCTTTTTTTATTTTCTCACCGGCCGCTTTGGCTTCCTGCACCCCTTTCTCCGATAACGGAACATCCACCCAGCCCGTGAAACGGTTCTCAAGATTCCACTGCGATTCCCCATGACGCACCAAAACCAAAATCGACATACAAATCCTTTTCTAGTTCGATTGTTTGTCCAACAAAAAGGGAGTCTGGCTAGACTCCCTTTTATAGAACCATTTTGTTATCTTGCGACTGAATTAATCCCTTCTCCTTCCGAAGATACGAAGAAGCAAAATAAAGAGATTGATAAAATCAAGATACAGCGTTAATGCGCCTAAAATGGCCACTCTTTTCTGCATCTCGACGCTTTCAAAACCCATCGCATGAATACTCTTTAATTTTTGGGTATCCCAGGCGATCAGCCCCAAAAATACGGCGATCCCCACAAATGTGCTGATCCAATAAAGCACGGTGCTCTTCAGGAAAATATTGACGATCCCAGCAATGATCATGCCGATAAGCCCCATCATCATGAGACCGCCGATAGAAGTAAGATCCTTCTTTGTCGTCATACCGTAAACACTGAAGAAAAAGAAAGTGCCGGCTGTGACCGCAAACGTCGATATTACCGAAACACCCGTATAAACAAGAAAAATAGAAGTGAGCGTGATGCCGTTAAGGAACGAGTAGATCAGAAAGATCGTGGTCGCAAGCGATACGCTCATGCGCATCGCCGCAGCGGACAGCCAAATAACTAGAGCGACTTCCGCAATGACCAAGCCGATGAGGAGCAATGAGTTTGAGAAAAGAGCCCTTAAAAGTTCCGGCTGCATCATGAGCCAATAAGACGCCAACGCCGATACTCCGAGGCCTATCGACATCCACCAATAGACATTGGAAATAAAATTCGACTCTGAAACCTGGCCTCTTGAGCCGATAACGGTCCGCTGCTGTTCCATAAAATCATCCTCCTTGCTGAAAAATTTATTCGATCGGTATCTTGATCGTCGTGCCTTTTCTCGGGCGATCAGGATTCTTGATCACATCCTTATTGAATTCGTAGATCCTCTTCCACTGTTTACCGTTGCCGTACTCGCGCTGCGCGATCGCCCAGAGCGTATCTCCGGCTTGAATCGTGTATTCTTTGGTTGCAACCTTTATATCGCCTTCAATGATCTTCTTTTCTTCGATCACTTTATCCTGATAAAGATTCGCCTGCGCAGCCGGGATCATGACCTCTTCGACTTCGGCGACCATGAACTGAGCATTGCGGTCCTTTTGCATGCCCACAATGTCATTCGTTGGCGCCATCGCATCCAGCTTGCCGCGGCTTAATATCTTCACGCGATCCGCCGAAAGACCATGTTGAAGCACATAATCACGTACGGCCAACGCTCGGCGCTCGCCTAATTTCTCATTGTATTTCTCAGAACCGCGCACATCGCAATTACCGGTGATTAGAATATCCGCCTTAGGATTGTGTTCAAGCGTGTAAAGCGCCTTGGAGAGTGCGTCAATGCCGTCATCTCTAAGCACCGATTTGTCATAATCAAAATAGATTTTCACATTCTTCAACACGCGTTTCACGATCAGCGAAGGCTTCATCTCGCCTTCGGTCGTCTTGTAATCGAAAATAATCTTGCGCACATAGATGTAGCCCTGATTGCCCCACGGGCGCGCTTTCCCGGGAGTCTGAGGCCACCACCAATATCCGCTTCTTTCGGTATCCTTCACCGGACCCGGTTTCGCATCGGTAGGCCACCAGGCGAATTTCTTCGCTAATTCCTCATCCTCGGCGGTCTTTACTTTCGGATAATCCAGCGAAGCGTTCTGCGCTTTTTCGGTGCCGGTCACTACGGCTTGATTGGCTCCGGCATTGGCTACCGCGGCATTTGTGATGGGCGTTACTTCGGCCTGCGGAAACTGGCCTAACGCCTTATGGTCTTGGGTATCCGTATCAGCCGTTTGCGACGCCTGGGCGGATTGGACGGGCTGCTGCTGCTCATCGCTAGCCGTGACTCCGGCATCGGCATGGGCAAACGCGCAATAAGTTAAAGAACTGAGAAACAAGGCAACAAAAAGCTGGTATTTGACTGATTTTTGGGTTTTCATTAAGCACCTTTGATAAGCTTGTGGTTCGATGTGAATTATAAAACTCAAGCCCATAGCATACTAGACGACCGCTCTGCCGTCAAGTCCAGGTGCTTAAAGCGTATTTAGGTAGTCGATCAGCGCGCGGAGGGGGTTATAACTGGTGCGGTCGAAGCTGAATAATAATCTCTCAAGGTCCGGATCCTTATTGTCTTCATCCGTCAAATCGGTCAAACGCTCGAAATCTCCAAAAGCGACCATCTTTTTAAAATCACGGTTCATTTTGTTCAATGATTCTTCAGAGAGTTTTTTTCTTAGGCGGATAAGATACCGGTCTTTGAAAAATCTTGAGGAGTGATAGTTGCCGTAAAATCTCAAGATCTCATCCACAGCCTGATCGGCATCCTGCAAATGCTTCATAAGCTGCAAATCACCCTTCGAGATAAGGCCTGCGTTCTCCATGTTGGATTTAAAAAGCTTGAGCGTCGATCGCCAAAAAGCGCTGCCCGGTGTATCCATCAGCACTAAAGGCCGCGGTTTGGCTTTTCCAGTCTGCACCAATGTGAAAGATTCAAAACCTTCATCGAAAGTTCCGAAGCCTCCCGGAAAAAGCACCGTCGCCTCCGATTCTTTAAGGAACATCAATTTTCTTGTAAAAAAATATTTGAAGAAGATCAGTTTCTGATTTCCCTTGATCACCGGATTTGCGTCCTGCTCGAATGGAAGCATGATGTTCAGGCCGAAGCTATTTTCGACGCCCGCACCGATCATCGCAGCTTCCATAATACCGCTGGCGCCGCCAGTGATCAGCATCCATCCTTTTTTGGCTAGTTTCTTGCCGAATTTTTCGGCGAATTTGAAATCGGGATGGTTGCGCGGAGTACGCGCCGAACCGAAAACAGCCGCTTTTGGAACCGAGCGGTAGGGTTTGAATATTTTCATCGCGTAACGCAATTCTTTGAAAGCCGTGTTCAAAAGACGCAGTTCCAAAATATCCAATTTTTCATCTTTAAGCTGAGCGATATTGAAAAGCATATCCTGATAAATATCATTTTCCGAAAATCTGGGATACTCACTCTGCACAAGCTCTATCAGATTCTTCTTAAGGTCGGATATTTGTTTTTCGGTCTTCCTCAATCTGCTGCCTCAATTTTTTCCAAAAAATCCTTCATGTCGGCCGGTAGACTAGAATTCAGCATCATCCATTCCTTTGTTCGAGGGTGCATGAATCCCAGCGACGAGGCGTGCAATGCCAGGCGCTTCATCTTCAGCCGCTCAAGCATTTCGTCATTTAATCCGTGGACCACATACTGCGAAAAGATATTCAGATCGATATAGATCTTGTCACCTACTATCGGATGTCCGATAAACGAAAGATGCGCGCGGATCTGGTGTGTGCGTCCCGTGTGAGGCTCTAGCTCCACAAATGAATAACCACCTTTCGAATGAAGCGTTTTGAAACTCGTGCTTGCCGCTTCCCCGTTCTCATGATCAACGATCCTGACCGTTTGGAACCCCGAACTTTTGTCATAACCCAAAGGAAGCCCGATAACGCCCTCCGGTTCCATTACGCCGAACGCGATCGCATGGTATTTTTTCTTGATGCGGCCCGCTAAAAATTCCTTGCCGATGAACCTTGCGGCTTCATAAGTTTTTGCGATCAAAATGACCCCGCTCGTTTCGGCGTCCAGCCGGTGCGTGAAATGGATCTTCGTATCAGCCCAGCGCGGATCTTTTTTTAAAAGCGTATGGAGATTGAGCTCCGAATAACTTCCCACAGGATGAACCGCAAGCGGAGCGGGTTTGCGAACAACGAGAATATCATCATCTTCATGGATGATGCGGAAATCGGTGTCGATAAAAAAATTATCTTCGCGGACTCTGTTTCGAGGATAGATAGTGGTATTACTTTGCAAGAACGTATGAAAAAATGAGCGGCGCGACGATCGACGCGTCCGACTCGATCACAAAGCGCGGCGTTTCAGGATCCAGTTTGCCCCATGTGATCTTTTCGTTCGGCACCGCACCGCTGTAAGAACCATAGGATGTCGTGCTGTCCGAGATCTGGCAGAAATAACCCCACAAACGGCATTTTTCTTTCAGATCCTGCTGGATCAGCGGGACCACACAGATCGGAAAATCTCCGGCGATACCTCCGCCGATCTGAAAAAAACCTATCGTCTGTGTCTTGGTGTTCGCTTTATACCAATCGATCAGTGCGGCCATTGCTTCGACGCCGGATTTCACCACACCGAAACTGGACACATCTTTGCGGATCACATTGGCGACGAAAATATTTCCCAACGTCGAGTCTTCCCAGCCCGGCGTGAAGATCGGGATATTTTTTTCACAAGCCGCGACGACCCAAGAATCCTGCGGATCGATATCATAAAATTCCTTGATCACGCCGCTTTGGATCAGCTGATACATGTATTCGTAAGGAAAATATCTTTTATTCTCTTTATCGGCCTTCTGCCAGAACTTCAGCACCTGCCGCTCAATGCGCCGCATCGCCTCTTCTTCGGGGATGCAAGTATCGGTGACGCGGTTCAATCCCTGCTTGCAAAGCTCGATCTCTTCCTGAGCGCTCAAATGCCGATAACCCGGTACGCGGCGGTAATGGCTATGTGCCACGAGATTAAAAATATCTTCTTCAAGATTTGCGCCTGTCGAGCAGATGCCGTGCACTTTGTCCTGACGGATCATCTCGGCCAGTGAAATGCCAAGTTCCGCCGTGCTCATGGCTCCGGCGAGCGTCATGAACATCTTGCCGCCTTTTCCCAAATGGTCGATATACGCCTGCGCGGCATCGACAACCACCGCCGCATTGAAATGGCGAAAATTATGTTTGATGAACTCTTTTATGACCTCATCTTGTCGTAAGCTTCCTGTCTTTCTGGACTTGGCAGACTCAAGCTGTATGGGCATAGATTTTCACCTTTTGTTATGATGTTTAATTAAATGTTATTAATTATTAGTTATAACACGAAATTTTTTCTGTCGCAACAAATTATCGGCGTATTTTAAAAATATTTTTGATGAGCAAATAAAGAGTAACGATCAAGATAAGGGGAAGGACGATATAAACAAAGAAAAAAATGAGCACTAGGAATATCGCGAACCCGAGAGCGATGCCCAATATTTTGACGATCCAACCAGATAATAGGCCGCCTTTTCTAGTTGGTCGACCTTGCGTATAACGTAATTCACCGCGGTCATCCTCGGTCGGATGCATTTCTATGATTTCATTATTATCGGTCATAAAGATTTATTTTTTCGCGAACCAAAAAGATAAGCCGTAAGAGATGGCTATGCAAAAAATACCCAAGGTAAGTGTCAGAGCAAAATTTAATTTCAGCCAACGATTAGCAATGAATGGAATAAAAAATGCCAATGAAAGCGGCACGGCAACAAGAATAGATAAAGCAAAATCATTCACCTTTTGCATATCACGATGTTCAATATAGGCCCAAGTCAGCGACAATAAGGAAGTCAGGGGCAATGCCACGATCAATCCTGCGAGCCATGGCTTACGGCCGGCCAAATGCGAGGCTCCCGCAATAATCAAAGATGAAATAAAAACTTTGCTCCAAAAAAGCAATTTACTTCCCTTTCATCAGGTTCAATGCGCTGCCGGCTTTGAACCAAGCAACCTGCTCTTCAGTGAACGAATGAACAAGTTCTATTTTTTCGGTGGATTTATCAGAGTGCGTGATAGTCATTGTGATAGATTTCCCAGGCGCAAGATCTTTCAAGCCTTGTATGCTCAATCGATCATCCTCTTTTATTTTGTCGTAATCCTGAGGATTTTCGAATCTGAGCGGAAGAACGCCCTGTTTTTTAAGATTCGTTTCGTGGATGCGCGCAAAACTTTTTGCGATCACCGCTTTGCAGCCCAAAAAACGCGGAGACATCGCGGCGTGTTCGCGACTCGAACCTTCGCCGTAATTCTCATCACCGACCGCCGCCCAACTCAAACCGTTCTTCTTATAATCGCGCGCGGCTTCCGCAGGTGTAGTCACCGCGCCGTTCCGCGACCAATTCTTCACGGTACCAAGCACATCAGTGAAAGCGTTCTTTGCGCCGAGGAACATGTTGTCGGAAATTTTATCCAGATGCCCGCGATATTTAAGCCATGGCCCCGCCGGAGAAATATGATCGGTCGTGCATTTGCCTTTGGCTTTGATCAAGACGATAAGGTTTTCAAAATCTTTTCCGTCCCATGCCGGAAACGGTTTTAAGGTCTGGAGTCGATCGCTGTTCGGATCGACTGCCACCGAAACATTTTTACGTTTCGCATCGGGAAGCGGCGCGATAAAACCGGCTTCGCCGGTTGCGTAACCATTTTTCGGCAGCTCCTCACCTGACGGCGGAACCAACTTTAATTCTTTTCCGTTAGAAACGATCTTGTCGCTCAACGGATTAAAATCAAGGCGTCCCGCCAATGCGAACGCTGTCACGATCTCCGGCGAGGCGATGAAGGAAAGTGTCTCGGCGTTGCCGTCGTTGCGAGCCGGAAAATTGCGGTTGAAAGAATTGATGATCGAGTTCTGTTCACCTTTTTTGATGTCGTCACGCTTCCATTGGCCGATGCAGGGACCGCAAGCGTTTGCAAGCACCGTGCCACCGATCTCCTCAAGCACTTTTAATTGCCCGTCTCGCTTAATCGTATTTTGTATCTGGTCAGAACCGGGTGTGATCAAAAAATAACATTTGGCTTTAACGCCCGCTTTTTTTGCCTGAGCTGCGACGTTGGCGGCGCGGCCGATATCCTCATATGAAGAATTCGTGCAGCTGCCGATCAGCGCCGCTTTAAGCTCAGCCGGATAACCTTTTTCCTTCACATCTTTGGCTAATTGAGATATCGGCCGCGCCAAATCCGGCGTGTGCGGACCGACCACATAAGGCTCTAGTGTTGAAAGATCGATCTCGATGACTTCATCGTAAAATTTCTTGGGATCTTTTTCGACGTCGGGATCAGCCGTCAAAAATTCTTTATGTTTTTCAGCGAGTTTTGCGACGTCTTCCCTTTTTGTGACTTTCAAATAAGCGGACATTTTTTCATCATAAGGAAAAACGGAAGTCGTCGCACCAAGTTCCGCTCCCATGTTCGTGATCGTCCCTTTGCCGGTACAGCTGATCGAACGCACGCCCGGACCGAAATATTCCACGATCTTGTCCGTGCCGCCCTTCACGGTCAGTATTCCGCAGACTTTCAAGATCACATCTTTCGCGGAAGTCCAGCCGTTCAGCGCCCCTTTAAGATGGACACCGATAAGCTTGGGACATTTCACTTCCCACGCCAGACCTGCCATTACATCCGCTGCGTCAGCACCGCCGACACCTATCGCAAGCATCCCGAGTCCGCCGGCGTTCGGTGTGTGAGAATCCGTCCCGATCATAAGCCCGCCAGGAAAAGCATAATTTTCCAACACAACCTGATGAATGATCCCCGCGCCGGGCTGCCAGAATCCAATGCCGTATTTTTCAGCGGCGGTTCTTAAAAAATCATAGACTTCTTTATTGGTCTGCAAAGCGTTCTTCATGTCATCGGCTGCGCCGACACGAGCCTGGATCAGATGATCACAGTGGATCGTCGACGGCACCGCGACGGAATCGCGTCCGGCCATCATGAACTGAAGCATCGCCATCTGCGCGGTCGCGTCCTGCATCGCTACGCGGTCCGGATGAAGCGAAAGATAGCTTTCGCCGCGCTTAAATTCCTGGTTTTTTAAATCGGATACATGCGTGGCTAAAATTTTTTCGGCGAGCGTCAGTGAGCGGCCGAATTTTTTCCTCGCAAAAGAAATTTTGTCGTTAAGACTTGAATAAAGTTTTTCGATAGAAGTCAAAGCGTCGCTCATGGATTTGCCTTTCGTTGGATTCATTATAACTCAAAATGAATGATCTTACAAAATACCGGTTCTGGCACCGTGAAAAAGATACTGTTGTACGTAGCCGGCTTTTACTCCCCAGCGTTTTTGCGCGAAGTCGTGCACTTTTTGTTCCGAAACTTTCCGGTTCTTGAAATACAATTTCCTCATCACGCGAAGGATCCATACATCCACCGGAAACGCTTCATATTTTTGGAAACCGTACAAAAGCACGCAGTCCGCGACTTTTTCGCCGATGCCCGGAAACGCAATGACACGCTCCACCGCTTCTTCGTAATTAGCCTCTTGTATCCACTGCAGGCATCTGGGACTTTTGGAAACGAACTGCGCCGTATGAAGTAGAAACGGCGCGCGATAACCTAGTCCCAGATGACGCAATATTCTTTCATGGCTTGAGGCGATCTGAGGCGCGGATGGGAACAAAGGCGTTTCTTTTTTTAAATTAAAATGTTCCGACAGATTCTTCCAAATGCCTTGAATGCGCTTCACATTATTGTTCGAGGAAAGAATAAAACACGCCAGCGCTTCCCATGAATCCTGCCGGATCAACCGTAGACCTTTTAACTTTGAATAAACAGCTGATAAATTTTCTTCGTCGAGGATCTTATAGACCGGAGAAAGGTCATTATCCAGATCGAAATAATAACGAATGTTTTTTTCCGAGATCTTGCCTCTTACATCTAGCTTACCGTTGGTCTGACTGAGCGCGACCGGATTCCCGGCTATCACACCTTTATAGGTAGAGCCGGTTTTCTGAAATCCGAAGACTTGACCGGATTCAAGCGTTGCTTCGAGGTTAAAATCTTTGACGGGTAATCGCATGAAGGTATTGTAACAGAAGTTAAGCTATGTCCGTTACTTAGAATAAGCGTCAATAGTGGATATTTTGAACATTATAATGTATAATTTAATTATTATCAGTTCTTACTAAAACTTATTAATATTAAAGGGCCAAAAAATGACCAACGGAAGGATCACTCCATTAGATATGGAAATACTGGCCAGAAAAAGAAGGGTCAGTTCTTTGCATCGGTGGTTCAACGCAGTAAAGCGCAGTGTCAGCCAGCCGGCTTATAGGGAAATGACCGTAAGAATGGATGTCCCTGCGGGCGCTTTTCAAAGCGTGCTGCCCGCGTAAAGAGATCAATCTCCAAAGCTGTAGTGCTTTCTGACCGCTTTTTTGACCTGCCAAGTACAATCTAATCCTTTCGGAAACGTTACCAAGTCCCCTTTTCCAAAACCGATCGTCCCCTCTTTGGTCTTGACCGTTACCTCTCCTTCAAGGATCAGGCATGTCTCTTTATCATCATAATGCCAATCAAACGTTGACGGCTCCTTCGTCCAGATCGGCCAGTTTCTCGCGCCGAGTTCTTTTATTTTTTTCTCATCAGGGATTTCAACCGTAATATTGGAAAGTGTTTTAATGCTCATGGCTACTCCGATTATTTAGTTACGCGTATGTTCTTATGGATTTCATTTGCTGCGATGATCGTATTTGAATGGATTTTTACCGTATCATGCGGATCTCTGGCATAGCCTCCTGCAAAAACCGTAACGAATGGAATGTGATTTTTTACGGCTTCTTCAAAAACTATTTCATCGCGCCGCTTAAGTCCTCCGAGTGTTAGCGCGAGACCGCCCAAGGCGTCTCCTTCATAAGGATCCGCACCGGCAACATAAACAATGAGTTCGGGTTTGTGCAATTTCACGATCTTCGGCAATACCGTTTCCAGATGTGTCAGATATTCCTTGTCGGCAGTGTCGTCATCAAGACCAATGTCGAGATCACTTTTCTGTTTGGGATACGGGAAATTATTTTCCTGATGCATTGAAAAAGTAAAAACGGAATCATCATCTTGAAAAATATACGCAGTGCCATCACCCTGATGCACGTCAAGGTCGACAACCATCGCTTTGTTAATCCTATCCTCTTGTTTCATTTTCCGCATTCCGACCGCGATATCATTGATCAGGCAAAAACCTGAGCCATAGTCTGGAAACGCGTGATGAAATCCTCCGCCCACATGACATGCGGCTCCTTTTTCGAGCGCTTCGCGGCAAGCAATGATCGTGCCTTGCACCGAAGCCCAGAAAAAACGCACGAGCGACGGTGACACCGGAAGTTCCGAGCGCATGATCTCTTCGCGCGTCAGATTTCCCTCTTTTAAACGCGTGATATAATCTTCATCATGCGCCAGCAAAAGGTCCTCATCTTCGGCTTCGTCGGCATATAATATTCTTTCCCGCACGGTGATGCCTTTTTCAAGAAGAACTTTAAGCGTCTCCTTGTACTTATTGACCTGCCAGGGATGCTCGGAAATATCGATGTCGTACTTCTTGGAATAAATAATAGGTAAGGGCATAAATCACTGCTTGGGTTTGTTGTTCACGCTTTTTTTTAATTCGAAGTGCTTCGAAGTCCTGAGTTTATCCTGACTTTGTCTTTGCCGGTCGCGGACAAGACGCGAAATATCTTTTTGACGGTTGTTGTTTTGCCTCAATTATTTTTTCTTCTTGGCTTTTTTCAAAGTTTTCTTCTTTTGTTTTTTTGGCTCGGGCGCAGACGGGATCGCGGGCCTAGCCATGCCCAGCTTGCTCACCGGCTTCGGAGGCAGAGAAACCGGGGTCAGGATCGGCATCCCGTGGCCGCCTAAATTGTTTTTACCGCCGGCTTTCCTCCTGGCAAAACATTCCTTGCAGTACACCGGCCGGGTTTCCGAAGGTTTGAAAGGCACTTCGCATATTTTATGGCAATCGGCGCAGATCGCCTCATACAACGTCCTATCATGACGCGGTTTTGCGGGAACATTTGCGTCACCATTGGACTTTCCTGCCGTTCGAGAAACAACAACATCCATTTTCTTTTCCAGACTCACCAAACGATCCAGCAATTTGGACATCAATCCTTCAAGATATGGATCCACGGACGTCTTGGACTTTGATTTTTTTTTCATAGGGCTCCCTTAAACGTTTTAATTATTAGGCCATATTTTCCCGAACTGAGCAAGATAGAAAAAAGAAAGGCGCGCTTTTTCAAGCGCGCCTGTTGTTTTTCCGATCCGGCTATTTTTTATTCAGCCCACCTTTGGACTCTTGGATCCCAATGCCGTCTTTCGTTGTTGTACCGATAGCCATTCTCATACCGGTGATCCCAACCGTGCTGCCATCTTTGATCAGGGCCGGCCGAGGCATATCCCGGATAATTTTGCGCATAACCTGTATAATACCCATTGCGATTGTATCCGTTATTGTATCCATAAGTCGGTGTATTAAGAAGACTGCCATAAGGATTGCCGACACCTTCCCTTGTCAGATCTTGGGCATTTGCGTTCGCGCGGCCTTGATCCATCTGTAAATTTTGAATCGCGGTCTGCAACGCCTGTCTGTCGGTTGTGATATCCACCCCTGCTCTGCGGTCCTGCTCAAGTTTCAAACGGGCGTTCGAGATGTTCTGGTTATCCGCGTTGATCGCTCCTATAAAACCCTGCGCAGCATTCTGATCGGCCTGGATCTGCTTCTGATCATAAGAGCCGGAGGAATTGTTTTGTGAGTTGTTGTTGGAAGGACTCCCAAACAAGGATGACAACCAGTCATCCGCAAACGCATTGCTTTGAGAAAACGCTATAAGTCCTGCTGTTACAATAACTAACATCAATTTCTTTGAATTTTTTGCGCTCATTTTAGCTCTCCTTTGGCTTATTTGCCTCTAAAATTTTGTGTATCTGCCTATTTAGACGCCGAGTCCACCCAAAAAGTGTCAAGGTGATTCTTCGCGCTCTTGTCTGCCGATCCTTACCAGTACCCCATCCGCCATTTCAAAAAAGCAAGTATACGTCACTAACTGCTCTCCTGTATCTTCCCCGCCCTCTTTTGGCGGTTTGGCGCGGCTAACAATGCTATATTCGATCCTCTCAAAAGTTTTGCCGTCCGTGCGGCCACCTTCAGCGCTTATCGCATCCGGCTCACCCAATAAGGCGATGATCTTGTTTTTGCTCATACCAAGCTTAACCTCGTCCAGCTGACTTTCCCGTATTTCCACAGCAAATGCAAGAGAAGATAAAGTTAATAGGGTAAAAAATATAAAGATGAACCGCTGTAAAATTGTCCTCATCTATTAAGACACTTTCTCAACCATGTTGCTAGATGCGATATCACCCGGCGATGTAATATCGCCTGCGCCTGTTTGCGGAACTATGTCGATGCCATCCGAAGCAAAAGCTTCCCAGACAAGCTCACTGCAAAAATAATCTTGCCGTCTTTGCCACCAATTATGCGGCCGCCAGAGCATAAATGTTAAAAGGCTGAGAAGCTTCAAAATTCCAAGAAAAAATACTCCGAGATAATCGTATTTCGCACCAAGATGGTCAACAAGATAGGAAATCACGACCTTTGAATCTACCACATACTGAGATTTGAGTCGAAATGCATCTACCGAACTCATATTAAGCTTACGCAGATCAAATGCTCTTACACCGGCCTGATGTCCGGTATTGGATTCGATTCCCAGATTTATGGAAGGATTCACAACGATTGCGACATGGCTATATTTGCTTCGTGTCAGCGCCTTAATAAACCAAGCGCTGAACCCACGTCCGCGATAAAGTAAAATATCGAGCGTTTGAAATTCATACATGCTTAGAATAAATTATTTTCATGTTCGATTATTCAATGCTTCCCCACCGGACGGCGCCCGGTCTACTGTTGTATATTGAACCAATATCTCCCCTGTCGGACGGTAGAGTAATTATATTCTTAAATGTTTTTTTCATCAGATAACATTGAATTGTCCCATACCAAATATGCGCACAAACCATCTAAATCTGGAAAAAGAGATGCTTGATTTATGCCACAGCGATCTAATTCCTCCCTAATTTCACAGAATTTATCTCCTGGTATAATAAGTTTGGTTAAAAATTTCTTGTACGTAAGATGTATTTCAAACGCAATGAATTTTTCTATTTTTGGAACATACTTATGCACCGTAAACCATCCTTGCTGACCTACAATTCGTGGAGAAATATGATTTGGCTGAAAAACCATTGTCCGGTCTCCATTAAATGGGCTCAAGTTATCTTCTTCTTTATAGATGTTTTCATTTTCGACTTCAAAAACCCAAACTACCCCATCTTTGACGGTTCCAGAAATATCTTTTTCCGGAGGTTTTCTAACTGCAAACCATAATCCCGCTAGTGGATTCTGGGTCCAATCTAATAGTCTTGTGGCCAACCCATGATGTTGAGCCAAGGCTAGCCAATCCCAATCGGAATTTGGTGTAACTTGTAGGAATGGTCGACTTTTTCTTTTGAATTCATCGATTAGACGTTGCTCTGCATCTAAAATCATTTTATTTCTATAATTTAACTTAATTCGAGCAATCTTTGGGAGCAAATGTTTGTCTTCACGTTGCCCTCGAAACAACACTAATTTATCTATATGATGATTTTCTAAATATCCAATGTATTTCTTTAACGAAGGTATTGTAACTTCGGGTATCTTAGTCATTTATATCTACCTTTTCAGCGATACATTTGCCAAACAGCTTTCCCATTCCCATTTTGAGGACACGTTAACTTTTCCCCGCTCGAAAGCGGTTGGTATCAGCCGATCGCGAGCCGCGTTAGCGGCATTTGCGAAGCATATTTGTTTATAGAACAACTGGTGGTTTTTCTCTAACATTCTACCAAACATTTAATCAGTGACCTCAATAGCAACACGAACAAGATCTCGGTCAAGTCCCCAATTCGCTTTATAATTGGGCCGGGTATAATTAAAACGCGTGTAGTAGAGTGAGAACGTTTTCCCCGTAGTATCAAAATTTCTAGAAGGGCTGTCAGGGTCAATGGCTGAAGGATAAGCATCTGCCTCAGGATTACCCGGTTGAAGCTTGATTAAGTTTTGACTTTTCCATAAAAGCTTACGCGGCGTCCAATGAACCAGATCATTTGAAAAAGAATAACAAATTCCCCAGACGTATTTATTTATACTGACGTCTTTGGTCCATCCAATCCCGAGGAGCATAAAGCGGTTGAGGTAGGTGTTAAAAGTTAAATTGGAGGGGCCCGGGATGCCAAGATCGTCTTGCTGTACCGATCGAAAAATATGTTCTTCCGGACGAGCATCCGGATGAAGATAAGGATCAATAAATTGGACGCTGAAATTTTTTCCGTCCCATGCTCTCCAAGAAGCCGGGTCAGCCAGATCTTTTGTTCGCATCAGGCACACGCCCCTGGGGTGGACTTGATATTGTTTGCGAGATGTTGCCAAAACATAATAGTAACCGTCTTTTTCATTATAAAAAATATTGGTGGTATCGTTGATGCCGACCGGGCCTATTCCTGGCTGATAACGATATGGCATGGTCGCCACCAAGTGCTGTGGAGCTGGAAGACGGGTATAAGACTCCCCGCTGTCTATTGAAACAGCTGAGGTAACAGCGGCGTACCAGCAGCCGTAAGTAAATTTATCGGAAGAACAGTAGCCTGGGTGTTCCCAACCATGATACTCATTATGAACCAAAGCGTAGATGGTTTTGCCATCAAGCGTGTAAGTCGAGTTCAGCCACTCTTTGTCATCAAACTTTGAAGGGTCAGGATCTTTGTTGGAACTCATAAGGACCTTGCAATCATGCGTAAGATGGTTTAAGTCTCGTCCTATCATGCGACGAGTTATAAAATGGGAAGCGATAAGCTGGATACGTCCATTATTATCCCGAAAAGCATGAGCCGGCATATCCGGAATGTCCATCGGTTCACAAGCATCCTTCTGCCAATCAAAAACCGTCTCCGGTGAGCCCGTGATTTTAAGGTCAACAGTCGAGATATCTGTTTGGGCAATGGCAATGTTCTCGCACATTCCATACGAAATAAAAAAGAATGAGGTGAGAACTGCTTTGAAGAACATTCGACTCATAAATTTTTCGATCACTTTCAGATAATCTACCGAACCCCGTCCCAATCCCCATCTTGTTTGCCGGACATCTTTCCGCTATTCCGCCTGAAGCACCGCCAAACCATCATTAATGATCCTCGCGTGACTGTAAACGTTGGGTCCGGATTCAGGGAGATTGGAAGGAATATCCTTCGACCCTGAAGAGCTGAGACACCAACTCTGAAAAATGATTTGCTCCGGCCGTCCGATGACAGAATGAACATAGTTCACCCAGCTCATCACATCCTTATAATAATCCTGATCGCGGTCAAAACGGCCAAGCCCGAAAAATATCACGCCGAACGGGATCCCTTGCTGATCAAAAAACGCTTTGAGATCGCGGATGTCATTCGCCATCGTGTCCGGGATCTTCTTGGCGGCGGCCGCGCGATTCACATCCAGATGAAAAAAGGCGGGCTTCGCCCCGCTCGCCTTCAAGGCCAGGATCCACTGCTTGATCGTCTGCGCACTAAAAGAGGGATAAGGTTCATCCTCACCTATCCCTACGGAAGGATAAGCCGTTTGGATATCCCTCATAAAATCCGCTGTCTTAGCGGCCGCCGCATCCATGGAAAGAGCGCATTTTTCTCCGGCGCTGAACAAAGGCTCATCCAGATCGACGTAGCTCACCTTTCCGCCGCCTTTTTCGACCCGGTCTATCGCCTTCCTGATATAAAGTCTGGCGCGGTCGCTCGCGGTACAATCCCATGGCTTGATAGCGCCTCCGCCTATAGAAATTTTTATTCCCCACGCGCTTAGTTGTGAAAATGCTTTTACATTCATGAAATTTTCATAGAAATTATCGCCGCATTTCGTCTTGGCGCAGTCGTTCGATGAATCCGCGATAAGCTGAAATTCATTGAAGCCAAAGACCTGGATCTTGTTTCTGGCGTTCGTCCATTGATCAGGCTTCGAAAAAAGGTTCAATTCATCTTTGCTCCCGCCGTTCGGATAAAACCATACCTGCGACGATCCGGCGTGCGCGATCGCAAGAGAAAAGTTGAACACAAAGATCAAAGCTATCGTCTTTTTCATATATTTCAGCATTCTCACGCGCCGGAGACCGTTCCGCACCAAAAAATCGCGGAGACGGCAGATGCTTATCTTGATCTCAAAAAACAGCGCGGGCAATAAAACGCTCGTCACCAAGC
This sequence comes from uncultured Planctomycetia bacterium, assembly GCA_964642015.1. GTDB lineage: Bacteria > Omnitrophota > Gorgyraeia > 2-02-FULL-51-18 > 2-02-FULL-51-18 > CAZXLF01. The sequence goes on along the minus strand of CAZXLF010000001.1, from coordinate 171,034 downwards.
AAGCCTGCACGACCCAGAAATTTTTCTCGGTTTTTTGTGCGACCCACTTATCTACGGCTTACCACAACCAACCGGTTCTCTATTTTCTTGGATTTGACGATCTGCCGGGTCAACCTGCCGATCCGCACTCTTTCCCTTTTGCTCGCTACAATGCCGTTGAGCGTCACTTTATCCTTCGAGGAAGTCACTCTCAGAGTAAGACGGATGGATTTGGAAAGCCGAGGATATTTTAAGATCGCATCCCTGACCTTTCGTCCAAGACTCAGCTGATGAGGTTTAGATCTCACAACTCTGGTCTTAAGCAGAGGTTTCGGCGCGGCATTTTGCACAGGGATAGGCAAAGGTGCCGTTTCAATTTGATATTGATGTATGGGCGTCTGCATAACAGGCGTCTGCATTGGCGGCGTGGATCGAACAACTGCGCTCTCAGCAAAATATTTCGGCGGGATATTATGAATGGCCGCATAAGATGGCAAAGAAGCGTTTGCCGCTTGATGCTGCTCACTCAGCATCTGCAAGGCCGTTTCCTGCATCGGAGCCGGCGGTGGGTTTTGAACACTTGATTCGGGAACATTGTTGGACGTCTGGGCGGTCAAAACAGGCGGATTCTGAAGATTCGGTCTGGAAATATCATTCGACGTTTGAGGGATCGAAGAGGCTTGAGCTTCTTGAAACTCGGCCTGTGCTTTTTTTTGCTCAATCTTTCCCGAATTGGCATCATCAGGGACCGAGCGGGTTTGAGCCGCATAAGCCTCGGCTTGTGTCTTTTTTTCCGCTGTCTTTTCCATATTGCCTTCGGGGGAAATCGCAGATGACAGTAATATTTCCCTGCTTCTATCGCGTTTCGGAGGATGCGTGTTATCGGCCGTCGGGTGGTCAAGCCCGTCAATATCGACGATGACGCTGACCCGAGAGGAAGGTTTATACCGGTGATGCGAGCTCAGCACGCGGCCGCTATTCATTGCCAACGCCGCCATGTCCGTGCGGGGCAAATGCGTCAGATTTGAAAAAGCAAAAGAAGTGATCAGCGACGTGACAAGAACAATGATCATCCCCATAAGAGATCTCCTTTCTTGGCACCGCAATTCCCGCGATCCGTTGCGGTTTGAGCTATTTTACAGTCATATTCATGGCTGTGTTGCCCGAACATTCTAGCCACAACCCCGCCTCATCACCATAATACACGTACGTTAACTAAGCCTCAAAAACACCATCGGCAGTAAAATTCCCGTAACAAGGCAAGCCCACACGACCCAAGGATTTTTCTTTGACACTTGAAAGGCGAGGACTAAACCAAGAATAACCGTGATAAGAAAAGATCCTGCCATCCCCAATACAAATAATTTGAACGGTTCCGACGACGGCGCTTTCCAAGCGAGCGAATCATGCGTGTGGACCGCGGATAATATTTTTATGATCTCTGGGGGTGCATAACTGCCGTCTTTTTTGGCGTCATTCAGCCGGAAAGTCTGCCAGCATCCGCTGATCACGAAAAAAAGAAGCATCGGAGAAAACAGACAGCCCAGATACAAATGGATCTTTCTCAGCATTTTCATGGAAGTCGCAACACCTCCCGTACCTTTGACTGTACTTTCTCTGACAGAGGGTCGTCCGCAGAACCGAATCGAGCGACCACTTTGCCATCCGGACCAACGAGGAACTTGTTAAAATTCCAGCTGATCGAGCCATTGAAACCTGATTCGGTCGTAAGGTACTGGTAAAGCGGATCGATGTCCTTCCCTTTCACGCTGATCTTGGAAAATACCGGGAAAGTGACGTGGAATTTGGTCGAGCAGAAATCCCGGATCTCCTTGTCTGTGCCGGGCTCCTGATTCATAAAATTGTTGGCAGGGAACGCGAGCACTTCGAAACCTTTGTCCTTGTATTTTTCATAAAGCGACTCGAGCGACCGGTACTGCGGAGTGAAACCGCAGCGTGAGGCCGTGTTCACGACAAGAAGCGCCTTTCCCCTATAGTCAGCGAGATTTTGCTGGCCGCCGTCCATCGTTTTGGCGCTAAATGAAAGAATGCTTTTTTCCATTGCTTCCGCCTCCGTTACTGAAAAAAATACTATGAAAATGGAACATACCAATAAGACCGCCAAGTTCTTTGATAAGACCGTCATTGAACTTCTCCTTTAGGATTTAAACAAGCGCTTTGAGAAAGCTTCTTAAACGAGGTGTCTTGCTTAAAGCCGCTTTCATTTTCTTGATCTCTTCTTTCGAGATCATCAAAGGACTTCGCTGGAACCGACCGCTGCTGTAATAACAAAACCGGATCGACTCCGATCCGTCTTCATATTTCATCAGCTGTATCGAAGGTTCATGGTATCTGCCCAAATAAGACGCTTCCTCAATGATCTCGCCTTTTCCCCAATGCATCGTGAAAGGCCTGGGTATTGACCGCGCTTCGCTTTTCATTTTAATTCTGCTCATAAAATTATGCGAGCTTCGCCAAGATTTTGGCCAGCTCGACGCCGATATTCCGCACAACGGCATCCTGTTTCGCATCCTTTAAAGCGCCGTTTACGTCGAACGCTTCATGCGCTTTGCCGACAGCGGCTTGGCTAGGAAGCACGAGCACGCCGATGTTCGATAAAATCGCTCGTACATGAACAAGCCCGCGCAGACCTCCAAGCGCTCCGGGTGATGCGCTGACAAGCGCCGCTGTTTTTCCGGTGAAACACGCAAGCGATGGCTCATCTTTCGAAGCCGGGCGCGAAACCCAGTCGATCGTGTTCTTTAGCACGCCTGTGATGGAGCTATTGTACTCGGGGCAGGAAAGAAGCAGGCCTTGGTGTGATAAAAAAAGTTCTTTCAGCTTCTTCGCATTGACAGGCAGACCTTCTGTCGCCTCAATATCGCCATCGTAGACCGGCATTGAAAAATCTTTCAAGTCGATGACGGTCACGTCAGCTCCGGCGCTTCGGGCACCGTCAGCGGCGACTTTTATGAGTCTTTTATTGAACGAATCCCTGCGCAAACTTCCCGCAAATGCCAATACCCTAGGCTTTGTCATGATCTTCCCCTTGGTTCAGAAATTTTGACACTTTTTGGCCGCCGCGACGTCTAAACGTCAAGACCGGAGGACATGATATGCAGAACTCGATCCTGCTATTTTTATTTGTCGTGCTCTACGCCCTGCTCGGACTGATGTGAATGGGGCGTATAAGGGCCTTCCTTGATATTAGATCAGTTCTTGGTAGCGCTGTGGATCGCTGCTCCGGCAGATGCTTTTTGGAAAGATTCTCCGATCGACGAAAAAAAACCCATGATCGAATTTCCGATCGCATGCGCGGTACCCGTAAGCCCTGAACGATCGGCCTCACGTTCGGCGAAACTGTCCGCATAGACCGGACTTGCCAACACCATCAACAACAAGAACACCGCGACTTTTTTCATATTTCCTCCTTCGGTTAGTTAAATATCAAAAAACAAAAAGGGGCCCGAATATCTTTGGGCCCCTTAAAGGTCTTACTCTTAAAAAACGGGTTTCACGAACATCCCATGCTATTTCCGCAATTCAGGCACTTATAACATGCCCCATTGCGCACCGTCACATGCCCGCACAGCGAACAGAACGGCGCATCACCCATCATTTTTCCGAGATGGTCGTTCAACGCGCCGGCATTTTCGGTGCCGGAGGTCGGAACGTCCACCGTCGAAGCGTGCACATGCTCCTCTTCTTTAGGATGATGCGTTTGCTTCTTCGGTTTATGCGTTGGCGGAGGCAACGTCACATCCGTCGTCGCTCCCATCGGAGGCACCTGCACAAGATCATGACGGCCTAAATATTCCATCGCAAGCAGCCTGAAAATATAATCCACGATCGAGGTCGCGAACTTGATATTGGGATGATCCACCGGCCCTGACGGCTCAAAACGCGTGAAGGTGAATACATCCACGTATTCCTGCAAAGGCACGCCGTACTGTAATCCTAAGGAGACCGCGATCGCGAAACAGTTCATCATGCTGCGATACGCCGCGCCTTCTTTATGCATATCAATGAAGATCTCGCCTAAGCCGCCGTTCTCATATTCACCGGTGCGGACGTAAACTTTATGCCCGCCGATGCGCGCCTCTTGCGTGAGGCCTGCGCGTTTCTTCGGCAAACGATGGCGGCTCGGAACAGCTTCGACCTCCGCCGCGGGATCGCTCTTCGAACCCGACGAAGCGCCGGAATTCAAAGGCTGCGAAAGTTTGCACCCGTCGCGGTAAAGCGCCACGGCTTTCAAACCGAGCTTCCAGCTTTCCACATAGATCTTCTCAATGTCTTCGACAGTAACTTCATTGGGAAGATTAACGGTCTTCGAGATCGCGCCTGAAATAAACGGCTGGGCAGCGGCCATCATGCGGATATGTCCCATCGGAGCAATGAAACGCTTGCCGTATTTTCCGCACTTGTTGGCGCAATCAAATACCGGCAAGTGCTCCGATTTAAGTCCCGGAGCGCCCTCGATCGTCATGCGTCCGCAAACAACATCATTAGCTTCAGAGATCTGCCTGTCGGTAAATCCGAGCGCTTCAAGCATGTTAAAATTGAAGTCATTGTATTGTTCTTCTTTGAGGCCGAGGCGTTTCATTGTCTCTTCGCCAAGAGTCCATTTGTTGAAAGCGAATTGGAGCTCGAAAACACCGGGGATATTCCCCTCAACCTTTTCAATATCTTCATCGGTGAATCCGCGTTCTTTCAGAGTCGCCGGATTGATGTGAGGCGTGCCGTCAAGTGTCAGCGTGCCGGTCACATATGTCACGATATCGCGGATCTGGTCCTCACGGTAACCAAGATTTTCAAGCGCGCGCGTCACGGATTGATTCACAATCTTAAAATACCCGCCGCCGGCAAGTTTCTTGAATTTTACCAGCGAAAAATCGGGCTCAATACCTGTCGTATCACAATCCATCAAAAGCCCGATCGTGCCGGTGGGCGCGATCACGGTGGCCTGTGCGTTGCGGACGCCGTACTTCTCGCAGAGACGAACCACTTCATCCCAATCTTCGTGCGCAGCTTTGAGCATCTCCGACGGGCATGCCTTTTCGTTAATCTTGTATGCCGCGTCGCGGTGTTTTTTCATTACATGCAGTGTGGGCTCAGCGTTGTGCGCGTAGCCGGGGAACGGTCCCTTATGCTTGGCGATCTCAGCCGATGCGCGATACCCATGACCGGTCGTGATCGCGGTGATGGCGCCGCAGATCGCGAAAGCTCTTTCGGAATCATATGGAATACCCTTCACCATCAAAAGAGTCCCTAGATTCGCGTAGCCCAAACCCAACGGCCGGTAATCGTGGCTGTTCTGCGCGATCGCTTGTGTAGGATAAGAGGAATAATCAACAAGGATTTCCTGAGCCGTAATGAAAATGCGGCACGCATGGCGGTAGCTTTCAACATCAAAAGTACCGTCATCGTTCAAAAATTTCATCAAATTGATCGACGCCAGATTGCAGGCACTGTCATCGAGGAACATATATTCAGAGCAGGGATTCGAAGCGTTGATCCTGTCGGTGTTCACCGAGGTGTGCCAGTCATTGATCGTCGTGTCGAACTGCACTCCGGGATCGGCGCAGGCCCACGCCGCATAAGCGATCTGGTGCATCAGATCGCGCGCTTCATAGGTGTCGCTCACTTCTCCGGTCGTTCTGAAGCGGGTCTGCCACTGCCCGCCTTCCAGATAGGCTTTCATGAAATCATCGGAAATACGTACTGAATTATTGGAGTTCTGACCTGAAACCGTCTTATAAGCTTCGCCGTTGAAGTCCGAAGAATAGCCGGCTGCGATGAGCGCCGCAACTTTCTTTTCTTCCCTGACTTTCCAATTAATGAAATCCGCGATCTCCGGATGATCCATATCAAGGCACACCATCTTCGCCGCGCGGCGTGTCGTACCGCCGGACTTTGTTGCGCCGGCTCCACGGTCAAGTACTTCCAAAAATGACATGAGCCCCGAAGAAGTGCCGCCTCCGGATAACTTTTCCTGGCGTCCGCGGATCTTTGAAAAATTAGAACCCGTGCCCGAACCGAATTTAAAAAGACGCGCCTCATTTTTTACCAGATCAAAGATCGACATGAGGTCGTCTTCAACTTTCTGAATAAAGCAGGCAGAGCATTGAGGGTGTGTATAAGAATCTTTCGTAAGATTCGGCGCGCCTTTCCTGAAATCCCACGCATAGCTTCCGCCTGAGCCGGTCTTGATCCCGTAAGTCTCGGCCAAACCGCAGTTGAACCATACCGGTGAATTGAAAGCGCCTTTTTGTGTCACTAAAAGATGAGTAAGCTCGGCTTCGAATGTATCAGCATCCTCGGTAGTACGGAAATATCCGCCGAAATCCTCTCCTGCTTTGCGCAGCGAATGCGCGATGCGGTGGACCACCTGGCGGACGCTGACCTCGGAACCCGTATGCGGGACTCCGGCTTTGCGGAAATATTTGGAGACCACAATATCAGTGGCCAGCTGTGACCAGGACTTGGGGATCTCGGCGTTCTCCATCTTGAACACCACCGAACCGTCCGTATTTGAAATTACCGAACTTCTTTTTTCGTATGTGATCGCGTCCAAAGGATTCACGCTGGGCTTCGTGTAACGGCGTTCGAACTTCATCCCTTTCATATCGCCTGAGATCGTGGCATTACCCTGCGCGGCGCTTTTGACTTTCGAGCCATTCTGCATTTTGCTTCTCCTCGTGACGTAAAGTTCGTTGATCTTTTGCCGTAAAATAACAGCTTTGAAAACTTTTAATGAGACCTTTGACGAAAAAAACGGAGTATCGCCTCACTGCGCGACAATTCCGTTTCAAAAAAAATTAATGATCGAACCTGTTTTGAAGTATAAACCCGCTCTTGTGGTAGTGTCAAGCAATTTTTTAAAAAACCACTATATTTTGTGTTTTTTTGGCTTCTAAGACTCAAAAACGGCTTGTCTAAAAGCATATTTTGTTTTATCATGTGTTTAAATCGGTTTTGTCTGGACAAATGATAACAGGAGGAAGCATGGCTTTATCAGACTGGTATACCAACGTTCAGTTTCTTTTGCGTTGGATGCACATTTTTTTCGGAATTATTTGGATCGGACATCTTTATTTCTTCAATTTCGTGAACGTTCCTCTCCAGGGGGCGCTGGATGACGCCGGAAAAAAACTCGTTAACCCCAAGCTGATGCCTCGAGCGCTGTGGTGGTTCCGCTGGGGAGCGATGATGACTTTCATCACCGGCTGGTGTTTGTTCACTCTGGTGTACATGTATACACCTGGGACAGGTTTTGGCCCGAGCGCTTTGTTTTCAACCACTGAAGGTATTTCTGCAAGAGCTCTTTGGATAATGTTCGGTATGACACTAGGCTCTATCATGTGGTTTAATGTATGGTTCATTATTTGGCCCGCACAAAAATCCATGCTCCAAGGCAAAGTTCCTGCTGACAAGCTCCCCGGCGTACGCAAACGCGCCTCGTTAGCATCCAGAACGAATACTTTTCTCTCAGCGCCGCTGCTTTTCGCGATGTTGGCACCCCATGCCTATGGTGCTATAAACCCATTGACGCTTATTGTGGCTATTGTGATAGGCACTGCGGCAATCTGGCATCTCATTAAGATTTCACCTAAGGTAGGAACGAGCGTTTAAACGCTGAATTTAAATTCTATTTCCTTTGATGCTTGGGGTTCGATCTTGATCTTCTGAGATTGGACCCCAAGTTTTTCATGCCACGCCTCGATCAAGTATTCGCCCGGCGGGAGATTCTTTATCTCAAACGTTCCGTCTTTGCCGGTCACGGCAAAATAAGGATGAGGCAGAACACCGATATAACCTCTCATCCACGGATGCACATCGCATTTCATCGGCACCATCACTTCGGCCGCTTCAAATTTCTTGGTTTGTTTCATACCTTGGATCGGTAAACCTAAATTCCACGGTTTGGAATTTTTAGAATAAGAGTGAATATTATGAAGCGTCGGGTCGTTATTCAAGAGAATTACCGGCTGGTTAACTTGAACGCCTATCACATGGGGCACATAAAGACATCCTTTGTTCTCAATCGTCACAGGTTCTGTAGGCGTCGGGAAACTTCGGCCCTCAAGACCCTCCTTCACATAAACGAACACATTCTGTAAAGCGCCGTCGGACACAATAAGTTCTTCGGACTTTACCTTTCCGTCTGGATGGAAAACCGCGCATTCAGGATTCCCGAGCACAGAGATCTCTTGAACCGCGGGGGTCGTGCCTTGAAAAGACACTTTTCCTTTCACAGTACCGGCCGTCGCTGCGTCGATCGGCTGCTGAGCCGGAGCAGTTTTATTTTCCGTCGGGACGGAAGCAGATGATTCCGCCGGCGCATTTTCAGCTGCCTTTTGTCCGCAGCCCGAAACCAGGATCATAGCCATAACCAAAAACACAAAACTATTTTTTTTCATAGGAACTCCTCAGCTTTTATTCGACTTTAATGGTCAGGATCAAATCGCCCGGATGATTGCAGGTATGACAGATATTTCCTTGTCTCGAAAGACGAAGCTTTTTCCCCGAACTGATACCGGCCGGGATCTTTACCGTGATCTTTTTGCCGTCATGTGTTGCAAAACTCACTTCGCCGCCTTTTTGCGCGCGCGATCTTGAGATCTTCAAAACCGCCGTGAGATCGGATGAAACCGGATGCAGATCCTCTTCTTCGTGGCTGTAACCCTGAGTGCGGCCTCCGCCAAAAATATCTCCAAAAATATCCTCAAATCCTCCGCCTCCACCGTCGCCGAAACGTACATGAGTCCTTCTACCGCTTTGCGCACCGCGGAACGCGCGTAAGATCTCCTCAAAATCAAATCCTTGCGCGCCTTGGAAACCCTGTGCCCCACCGCCGCCGAAATTCTGGGAGAAACCGCCTTTCCTATAATTATCGTAATCACGGCGTTTTTTTTCGTCGCTCAATACATAATAAGCCTCGGAGATCTCCTTGAATTTTTCTTCCGCGGCTTTATTGTTCGGATTTGCGTCAGGATGATATTTTTTAGCGAGATCGCGGTACGCTTTCTTTATTTCATCAGATGAAGCGTTCTCTTTAACTTTCAGTGTCCCGTAATAGTCTTTGTTGGCCATGGTTTATTTGAAAAATTAGATGCCGGGATCCGGCGCGTCGGGATTGAAACCTTTGACAAAACGTTCGATCGTCAGATTCGCTTCGTAGATACGGTGGATCTTTTTTTCGATCTTCCGGAACACTCTTACCAGTTCCGGGTCCAAATGATTTCCGCCTAAACCTTGAATGTGATCCACGGCATCATGAAAAGGCCATTTCTCCTTATAGGAGCGTTTGGATACGATCGCATCGAACACATCGACGAGCGCCACGATCCTGCCGAAGATCGGGATCTTCTCGCCCACCAAACCGTAAGGATAACCTTTACCATCATATTTTTCGTGATGGGTCGCGGCTATTTGACCGGCAGCGTTCAAAAGCGGAGACTTGGAACTATGGAACATCCTTTCACCGATCAACGTATGCTGTTTCATCAGCTCCCATTCTTCAGGGGTCAATTTTCCCGGTTTTTGAAGGATACGGTCCGGGATACCGATCTTTCCGATATCATGCATGGGACTAGCGTACCTTAGAAGTTCGATCTGATCTTCGGGCATATCAATGGCTTTGGCCACTTCCATGGCATAATCGCTGATGCGGAGAATATGGCTGCCGGTATCGGGATCTTTGTATTCGGCGGCGATCGCCAGTTTCAGGATCATCTCGATGTGAGATTCGCGGATCTGGCGGTGAGTTTCTTCGAGATCTTCGTAAGCTTTCTTAAGCTTTAAAAGATCAAGGTCTCCCGGTTTGGATTCAATAAAAGCTATTTCTTCGTCTTGCTCTTCTTCTTTTTTCTTTTCCTTACGGCTTTTCCGTCCGGGGATATAGACCAAACGATCTCTCCTGAATTAGCGGTGATGAGCCAGGACCTTCACCTGATCGCGGCCGCCGTAACGCGCAAACCAGGGTTTGGCGCCTTTCGCTAGCACTTCATTCAAAGCTTTGATGTTCTTCACACCGCGGTCCAGAAGCCACGCTTCGAGAGCTTGTGCCCCTCCTTGCGCGTAAACCGGAATACCATCCTTCCATGTCGCCCGCCCGCAAAGAACCCCCGCGAAATTCACTCCTGCGCTGATGGCAAGTTCAAGACTTTCCCTGAAAATATCATCACTGACGCCGGCTGAAAGATAAATAAAGGGTTTCTTCGTGCATTGATCCTGGCGTTTAAAAATGGCCTTGGCTTCTTCCCAATCATAAGCGACTTCTTTACCGTTGAACGCTTTGGAACCTTTCAAAAATTTCACATCGATCGGCATTTCGACTTTTAATACATCGACCTGATATTTATCCTTGGAAAATTCTTCCATGCTCTTGATCACGATCTCAGGCTTCAGTTTCGCGTAGGCAAGATCCTTAGCGTCACCGCCTTTCGGGTCATAACCGACAAACTCAAGAAAGAACGCGATGTCTTCTTCGGCGCATTCTTTGCCGATGCGCTCCATGATCTCGTGTTTCTTCTGGTTCACTTTCGGATCATCAAAAGGTGTGTAATAGAGGAGCACTTTCACGCAATCAGCGCCTTCCTGTCTCAAGCGTTTAGCGCTGTAACCATCCAAAAAAGTCGGGATACGTCCGGCGCCTGTCGCGTCATACCCTGTTTTCTCATAGGCCAGCAAAAGCCCGGCATTTTTGGAACGTTGTTTAGACGCCGGAAGGCCGAATTCAGGATCAAGAAGTATCGCGCTGGCGTAAGGTGTTAAAACTTTCGTCACAGCGATCTTGAACTCAGACATCATTGCGGGTGTCACTTCGCTGTCGCTGACGCCTTTAGCTTTCGCAATGGATTTCTGCAAAGATCCGCGCTGGTCCATAGCCGCCGCGGTGATAACGCCCTTTTCGTTGGAAACCGCTTCCATGCTTCTTAATTTGCCTTCTGAAATGTTGATCACGTTTTGACTCCCTTAATAAGATTCGGTGATAGAAAACTTTGGCCTATTATTGTATCGAACCCAACGAAAACTGCAATAAAATTGTCCCGAAGAAAAGGCGGGGTCTTTGATCAAACACTGAACCGGAAATGCATGATATCACCGTCCTGCACGATATACTCTTTGCCTTCCAGACGGAATCTTCCCTTTTCTTTGGCACCCTGCTCACCACGGTATTTCACAAAGTCGTCGTAAGCGATCACTTCGGCACGGATAAAGCCCTTTTCGAAATCGGAATGGATCTTGCCGGCAGCCTGAGGAGCCGAAGAGCCTTTCTCTACGGTCCACGCCCTATTCTCGGTTTCGCCAACTGTAAAAAAAGCAATCAGCGACAAAAGTTTGTGACCTTCACGGGCGAGACGCTCCAAACCGGACTCGCTGAGATTCATTGCCTTCAAAAACTCTTCGCGTTCTCCGGCTTCGAGCTTGGAAATATCTTCTTCGACTTTCCCACTGATCACGATCATCGCAGAACCTTCCTCAACAGCTTTCTTCCGGACAGCCGCCACGTGAGGTGTATCCGGTTTTCCGAGATCCTCTTCAGCCACGTTGGCAACGTAAAGGATAGGTTTATCGGTCAAAAAACGGACATCTTTTAAAAGCGCGCGCTCTTCATCTGAAACAGAAGTTTTTGAAGCAGTCTTGCCTTCGTTGAAACATTTTTCATAACGGTCAAGCAATCCCATGAGTTGCGCCGCTTTTTTATCGCCGGCACGAGCGATCTTTTCAACGCGAGCTTTATGTTTAGCCAACGCCTCAAGGTCTTTTAAAATAAGTTCCATCTTGATGACTTCAATGTCGCGCAAGGGATCAATGCTTCCGCTGACATGAATGATGTCCGTGCCTTCGAAACAGCGCACGACCTCAATGACCGCTTCCACCTCGGCAATATGGCTTAAAAACTGATTTCCAAGGCCCTCACCCTGCGAGGCGCCTTTGACAATGCCTGCAATATCGACGATCTCAATAGTCGTCGGCACGACTTTTTGCGTAGGAACGATTTCGGTGAGAACATCCAGCCGCTTATCAGGCACGGCTACGACGCCGACATTCGGATCGATCGTTGCGAAAGGATAATTGGCTGCCAGCGCTGAACCGCGTGTCAGCGCATTAAAAATAGTGGATTTCCCGACATTCGGAAGGCCCACGATACCGCATTTAAAACCCATTGATTTCCTTAAGAATTTCTACACTTTTACCGATTGACCGTTCAAGCTGATCTTTTCAGAAACATTCTTCGAAGGCTTGACCAGATTATTAAAAACATCTTCGCCGTTGCCTTGCTCGGGAATATTGCTTTTGGCCTGCCGAAGGATCTTCAAAAACTGGCCCTCGATCTCCCTTTGATAGTAGGGCTGCACAAGTTCCATGGCCCGCAAAGCGAATTTCATCACCTGTACCGGCTCGATGCCCGACACTTCATCAAAGAACCATCCGCAGCTTGTGTACATAAAAAGCGAGAATTTTTCAGCTTCAAGAAGGTCCCATATCATTTTTTCTTCAGTTGCATTGGCCGTTTTCTTTGTGTAATCCGACAAAAAACGCTTTTTATTCTTTTCCGAACCGTCCAGCATCACGTCAATATAACCGTCTCTGGCTTCCCAAGGATCCCTAAAGAACCTCGACGTTTCGCGTTCATAGACTTCATCCACGATCTCTTTCAGAAAATCGAACGCGTCCCGCATGAAAGAGCGCCACTTCTGGTTCCAGCCGGCCTGATAATTGATGCGACAGCCGCAATCAGAACGCCAGCGTTCAACACCGTGCGCGCAGCTCCAGGAGCTGTTATCATAAATGTCGACTTCCCAAAGCGAGCCGAATTTATCCAAAAATCCTGAAAAATTTGTCAGCTGTGCGAGTTTTTGGTCCTCGAGTTTCTTAAGGCCATAGGCAATGGCCATCTCACCCAGTTTATGGTGATGCCCAAAACTTTCACCGTCGGTGGCCGTCGAAACGATCTGCGCGTAATCTCTCCGGTTGAACGCCGATAAAAGCCGCTGATCAAGCTGATCACCATTATAAAGCAAGCCTTGAAACGCGATGGCCCGCGAGATCGGTGCGTTATAAAAAAAGATGTGGAATTGTTTTCCGCGGTCGAGAATAATGCGATAGGGTTGATGATAGTCAATGTCTTCATTATGCACGTAATTCCAACGTGAGCCAAAGCCCACGTGACGCACACGGCGCGCCTGATGAGGGGCCAATATCGTAAATGATATACCCTGATCTGCGAGGATCTGCAGACTTTCGCGATCCGCAGCCGTCTCAGATAACCACATTCCCTCGGGTTTTCTTTTATAATGGAATTCAAAATCCCTGATCCCCCAGATAACCTGCGTGATCTTGTCACGCTTTTTGGCAAGGGGCATGATGATATGATTATAAACTTGGGCGATCGCGTTGCCGTGGCCGTCATTCCTCAAGACGCTTTCCTTGTCAGCCTGAATAATCGCTTGGTAAGTCGCCGGATCGTTCGAGCGTAACCAGGAAAGGAGCGTCGGCCCTATATCAAAACTGATCTTGGAATAATTATTGATACGCGCGATCACCTCGCCTTTAGGATTCAACACCGGCGCTTTGGTATTAGCCTCGTAGCACTCCTTGGTAATGCGTTCATTCCAGTCGTGGAAAGGCTTCGCCGACTCCTCGACATCTACCTGCCCAGTCCACGGATTTTCGCGCGGCGGCTGATAAAAATGACCATGGATACATATATATCTTTTCATGATGAATATTTTATCACAATTACTGCTTTAACTTTTGAGTTTTGATCTTTAGGTCTCCAGGTCTGTCCACGAAAGCCAAGAAGCCAGATTCATCTTTCCATCATGATGCCAGGTGATCGGCGGATACTGCATCTGGCCCGCGCGACAGATACGGTTCACGCCCAAAGCCGATAAACGGTCAGCTATCCTCTTTCTATCCGCAGCCGGAGCTTCTAAAGAGACTGATTGAAGATATTTGCCGAAGTTTGACAAAATTTTCATAAGCTGTCCCGGATCTTTGACAGGACGGATAACGACCATTTTTCTTCCTCCAAAACCAACGATCTGGATCGAATCAAAACTCGCCGGCATCTGCCAGGCTTTGATCTCAAAAGATGACTCGATAGCTTTCATGAGGCAGCTTGAAAACTCGATCAACGGCACCTTCCCGCCGGCTTCAAGGAATACTTCTATCGGCGATAAACATCCTCTGCGATCCATCATCCAGATATCCAATGCTGTTTTCTTGGCAAAATCGTCGATATTCCTTTTGTTCAATATGTTTTTGGCGTAAAAACCGAAGCTCATCCGATGACCATAGCCTGCGAATGGAACCGAAGCCGGAACCATTGTCTTGATCTCTTTGATCGATGTGTCATTACCATAAGCCACCACAAGATCCGACAAATGAATGGCGTCGGAAACAGAACGTTTGTTGGACGGATCGATCAGGAAATTGGTCTTGGCTAAATTCCGGTCCATAGACCTTAGGGAATGAAGATAAATATCCAGGAATCCTTCATCTTTATGAGAGAGTTTTCCAATGTTAACGCTTTTGACAAGCATGCCGAGAATAAAACTGATGATCGATGGATTAGGCACATTGCCTGAAAAAATATGCGTGATGATACGCGGACCTCGCGCCCTCTGCCATTTACCCGTCAATGCATCCTTTTGAAATCTGTCCAATGCTAAAGGATCTTTAAGTTCAGACTTTAAAAGCTTTATAAGTTTAGGTTGGGTCAACTCGGAAAATAAAGCATCTAAAAGCTCATGCGACATCGCCTCCGTAAAACGGGACCTAACAACCAGCTGCCTCACGGCTTTTTTTCTGAACGGATACGCTCGATCAAGCCATCGTTTGGACAAGCGGCCTAAAGTATCTGCTATCGAATGCACGGATCTGTTTTCAAGGTGCTTTTGCCGGTCTAATAACAGATTTTTTATTTTTTTATCCAAAGCGCTCATTTAAACCTTAAGAATTAAGGAATTCCTCATAGCTCAGCGAGCATCCGCGAAGCTCAGCTCCGGAAGCGCGGCCCAAAAGTTCAAAGCCATCTCCCACTTTTCTACCTAAATCTTCGGTTTGAATGGCCAGTACCGAACCGCGGTTAGCAAGGTCAAAATGACTGAGAATACCGATATTCCCCTTTTTAGTTTCTTTGCCTGTTTTTGGATCGATCACCAAAGTCCTCAGCCACGCAGGTCCTTTCTTGAATGGTTTTCTTTTGATCCCCGATAATTTATCCACGAGCGTCGTATCGTAGCATTGGCTGGAAAGTTCCGTCATTCCATATTCGCTGACGCAATGATACCGATCGATCCCAAGCATTTTTCCGCATTCGCCGTAAAGCCGTTCTTTGGAAACTTCTTTGACTTTTCCCTTAAAACCGCCGGTTTCCATGAGTCGGCTTCCGCGAGGCAATTTGACGCGGACTTTCTGACGTTTCAGATGGTCCAAAAAAATTTTCAACGAGAACGCCGTCGCAAGAATGAACACTTTCTTTTTTTCAGAGATCAAATTCCGCATCAAGGCGTCACAATTCATTTGATCTTTTTGAACATAGAATTTGCCGCGCCGTTTGGCAAAAACCCGGTCAACGACACCCATCATATGTGAGAGGGATGATTCCGGTGAGTCTTTCGGAGATGCAACAAGAAAATGAAATGAGAGGTCTGCAGAATCCGGTATCATGAACGCCTTAAATGACGGGACGATCGATGACTCATAAAGTCTCAAGGTGTCAAAAAAATGCACACCCCGGCCCGCCTGCGTCGTGCCGCTTGTTTTGAATGTTTTGATCGCATTCTTTAACGGGAAACTCGTCAGCGCAAGTTCTTTAAAACCCGCTGTGGGGATCGCCGGAATATCTTTCCAGTGTTCCAGGTATCCGGGCTTTTTGCCTTGCAGTGAACAAAATTTCCGGTAATTCAAATTTTTTTCGTATTGATACTCAAAGATCTTTATCGCTAACGATCCGAACAAATCATCAGGCGCATCCTTAAAAGAGTATTTTCTGATGAATTCCAAGATCTCGCAGTCCAGTTTTTTTGTTCCGGCATCGGATGGCACTGTTCGTTAACCGGAAAAAGTGGCCGGTCTTTCGGGTGTTTCTGCCGCGGCGGGATCCATGATTGAAATGAATCGCTGCGGTTGCGGAGTAAGATGAGAGATGAATTCGCCGACTTGTTTGGCGACTTCATTTTTGCAAAGATCCACCGTGATCACATGATCTCCACCGGAGATCAGTGATATCTTTTTTTCACGCGAACCCAATATTTCGTAAGCAGCCGTGGCATTTTTAACACTGAACATTGTGTCTTCCATGCTATGAATGATCAATGAGGGACATTGGACATTCGAGGCTTTCTTTCTCACTTCTTTTTTCAGCAATTCGGCTTGATAAAGGGATTCGACATAAGTCCTGAAAAGACCGTACGATTTAGTCGCTCTCTTTTTAGAAGCTTCGATCGCTTCGGTGATCTTTCGCTGCAAACGCTTGTCCTTCAAGCCATACGGTGGTTTCTCGGTCCAATAACTATGACGACGCAAGAAAGGTATTTTATAAACAAGCGGCAGAAGATGGCGGGTCAACGGCTGGCTTTTACCCGGATAACCCAAATCCACCGAGAGAATTATAAGCCCATCGACACTCTCTTCGGCGGCCAAAAGAATGCCGAGTAATGCTCCGACCGATAACCCGGCAATAAATACATGTTCATGTTTGGATTTTAAATACCTCAAATGCCGCTTGAGGCCCTGAAGCCAGTCCTGCCAGGTCGAAGCCAAAAGTTCATCATTTCCCCCGCCATGCCCGGCCAACAACGGCACGCGTACTTTATAGCCCTGCTTTTGCAGTTTTCTTGCCAATGGACGCATTTCAAGAGGCGCGCCTGTCATGCCGTGGATCAACAATACACCCGTTGAATTTGAAAGTTTTGTCATATCACAAAACCGCCCTCTGCTCGGAAGGCGGCTCCTGCTTGTTAAGACTGCCGTTTACGAAGAACTATTATATACCTTAAAATATCGCCTAGTGATCAAATTGATATCGTTAACTAAATTTTACTTAGGATTTTATCAAAGGTCTTCACAGCGAAATGGATCTCTTTTTCAGAAATCACGAACGGAGGAATGATCGAAATCACATTGTGGTACGGGCCTGACGGCAATAAGATAATGCCGTGTTTCAATGACTCGACAAAAAATGCCCGCGCTTTTGAAGTTGCGGGAACAATGTGATTCTGCTTGGCTTTATAGGTCTGCGATTCCATGAATTCAATGCCGATCATGAGGCCTGAGCCGCGAATATCGCCGATCACCGGATATTTTTCCTTGAGCTTCCACAGCTCCTTGCGGAAAAGTTCTCCAAGATTCTTAGAACGCTCTACGAATTTTTTATCCTCGATCTCTTTGATCACGGCTAATGCGATCGCGCATCCAAGCGGATTTCCCAAAAAGGTGCTCGTATGGATCGCGTCTCCTGAGCAAGTTCCCCAAGAATACATCACGCGAGTGGTTCCAATACAAGCGGATATCGGAAATCCATTTGCCATGCCCTTGCCCATACACATAATATCCGGCACAACACCGCTTTTTTCGATCGCAAACAGAGAGCCGGTCCTTCCGAAACCCGTAAATACCTCGTCAGCAATCAACAGGATCTTTTCCTGATCACAAAATGCTCGGAGACTTTTTAAAAATTCTTGAGGCGCCGCGACGATCCCTCCTCTGCCTTGAATCGGCTCAATAAGAACCGCACCGACAGGATGCTTGGAACGCCTGGACTTTTTTACGATCGATTGCACGGCTTTCATGGAAACTTCCGAGGCCTTGCCTTCGTAAACACGCATATCCGGGAACGGCGCATGATAACTGAACGTCCCCAACTGTTTTTGGAACGGCTTTTTAAAATCTTCCCGGTGCGTCACGCTGAGCGTTCCGTACAACAATCCGTGATAAGCACCGGTAAAAGCGATGACGCCGGTTTTTTTAGTATGCATGACAGCCGTCTTCAAGGCCGATTCGACGGCTTCAGCACCTGTGGATGAAAAAATCGTCTGATTTAAATTCCCCGGCGTGATCTCTGAAAGACGTTTGGCCAAAAGAACTTTTACTTCGTTTGGATGCACATCGCCCATGCCATGCATCATTAATTTCGCCTGCTCCCTCATGACTTTTAGAACGGCAGGCGAACCATGACCGATATTAACTACTGAAAAAGCACTTGAGAGGTCCAGATACCGATTGCCGTCCACGTCGGTCATATTGCAACCGGATGCCTTTTTCAAGAAAACGGGAAAATTCTCATTCGCGAAAGTAATCTGGGGGCATTCAAAGCGTTTAAGCGATTCGGTAAGCTTAACGGATTGCGGACCGGGAACCGCCTTGGTTCTGATCTTAGGCAGAAAATTTTTGGGAAGCGGATCTTTTTTCTTTTTGAACGGAAAAGGAAATTTCAAGCGTGATGCTCCGCTTCTAAGAACCTTTCGGCGTCAAGCGCAGCCATGCAGCCCGATCCCGCCGCCGTAATCGCCTGCCGGTATTTGAAATCTTGCACATCTCCGCAGGCAAAAACACCCGACACGCTGGTGAGACTGCCGTCATGAACCTTGATATAACCTTTTGCGTCAAGCTCGATCTGACCTTTAAAAACTTCGGAGTTTGGTGTATGGCCGATTGCCATAAAAACACCGTCGCATTTTTTCTCGCTTTTCTGACCGGTCCTCAAATTTTTTAGCACAACGCCCGTGACTTTTTTTTGAGCCGGATCCTTGATCTCTTCGATCGCCGAATCCCAAATGAAATCGATCTTCGGATTACTCCGGGCGCGGTCCTGCATGATCTTTGATGCTCGGAGCGCGTCGCGACGATGGATGATGGTCACTTTTGTTGCGAATTTTGTCAGGAACGTTGCCTCCTCCACCGCTGAATCGCCTCCTCCAACCACAAGAACTTCTTTGCCTTTGAAGAAGAATCCGTCGCAGGTCGCGCAGGCTGAAACGCCATAACCCTGCAGCGCTTTTTCTGAAGGGATATTGAGCCAATTGGCCGAAGCGCCGGTAGAAATGATCACGCTGTTTCCGAAATAATCTTTGCCGTCTGAAGTTACTTTGAAGGGTCTTTTAGAGAGATCAACGCTGGTCACATCCTGCTGGATCAGCGTCGTACCGAATCTCGCGGCCTGCTTCCTGAAAAGCTCCATCAACTCCGGACCCAGGATCCCCTGCGGAAACCCTGGATAATTTTCCACATCAGTCGTGAGCATCAATTGGCCGCCGGGTTGACCGCCTTTCACAAGACCTTCGAACAAAAGCGGTTTCAGATTTGCGCGTGCCGCATAGACAGCCGCTGTAAAACCTGCCGGGCCTGATCCTATGATGATGACATTAGATATTTCGCTCATGACATTATCCTAACATAAAAAAGTAGGGGCAATCGGTGAATTGCCCCTACAAGGAATGCTTTACTTTAATATCGAAATTACGGACCGTCGTTACCTATCGCTTCGACTGGGCAACCCTCTTTCGCTTCTTTGCAAAGCGCCTCTTCTTCGGGGGTCGTCGGCTGCTTTTTCACGAATGAGTATCCACCGCTCTGGTTTCTATCAAAATTGTTGGGCGCTGTCTGGCGGCAAAGATCGCAATCGATACACTGTGTATCAACGTAAAAAGCGCCTGCCACATTATCGCCGTATTTATTTTCCTTATTTGCCATGATTCTCTCCTTAAATTAGCCGTTAGATTATCAAGAATTTATCGAGCTGTCAACCCGGCAGATCGCTCGTTCCCATCAAATACTGATCCATTGCGCGCGCAGCGCCGCGTCCCTCGTTGATCGCCCACACCACAAGACTTTGGCCACGCCGCATATCGCCCGCCGCGAACACCCCTTTGATGTTCGTCGCGTATTTTCCATATTCCGCCTTCGCGTTCGAGCGCTCATCCTGCTCGATACCCAGACCTTTTAATACGGTCTCTTCGGGACCCAGAAAACCCATCGCCAAAAGCACAAGCTGCACCGGTAACAGCTTCTCAGTTCCCGCGATCTCTTTGGGAATAAAGCGCCCTTTGTCGTCCTTCTGCCATTCAATATTCACGATCTGGATCTGTTTGACGCGCCCATTTTCATCGCCGATGAATTTTTTCGCTGTTACAAGATACTTTCTGGGATCATCGCCGAATTTTTCCGCGACTTCTTCCTGACCGTAATCCAATTTATAAACCTTAGGCCATTGGGGCCAAGGATTATCGGACGCACGCTCAAGCGGAGGCTTCGGAAGGATCTCAAGCTGGATCAAGCTCTTGCATCGATGCCTCATCGACGTTCCCACACAGTCCGTTCCGGTATCACCTCCGCCGATCACAATGACATCTTTGCTCTCGG
The DNA here is from genome assembly GCA_964642015.1 of uncultured Planctomycetia bacterium. GTDB lineage: Bacteria > Omnitrophota > Gorgyraeia > 2-02-FULL-51-18 > 2-02-FULL-51-18 > CAZXLF01. The sequence goes on along the minus strand of CAZXLF010000001.1, from coordinate 150,679 downwards.
CTGAAATAAAGCTCTCTCCCCATTTGTTGTCCAGCAAGCTCTTGGTATTGTTGTGAAGAAATTCCATCGCAAAATGGATCCCCTTCAAGTTGCGTCCTTCGATCGGAAGATCGCGCGGCTTCGTTGCGCCTCCGCAAAGAACGACCCCGTCAAATTCTTTCAAAAGTTTTTCAGCCGGATAATTCTTTCCGACTTCGGTGTTCACAACAAACTTCACGCCTTCCTTAGTCATCAAATCCACACGCCGCTGCACGATCTTTTTATCCAGCTTCATGTTGGGAATGCCGTACATCAGAAGGCCACCGATGCGGTCAGCGCGTTCAAATACGGTCACCCAATGCCCGGCACGATTTAGTTGGGACGCAGCGGCAAGACCCGCCGGTCCAGAACCAACGATCGCGACTTTTTTATTCGTGCGTTTCGATGGGGCTTGCGGCGTCACCCACCCTTCGTCAAATCCCTTTTCAATGATCGAATATTCTATATTTTTGATCGTCACCGGCGGTTCATTGATACCCAAAACACAGGAACCCTCACAGGGGGCCGGACAAACACGGCCGGTAAATTCAGGAAAATTATTCGTCTTGTGCAGGCGGTCCAGCGCTTCACGCCAAAGCCCGCGGTAAACAAGATCATTCCACTCGGGGATCAGATTGTTGATCGGGCATCCGGAAGCCATACCGGCTAAAAGTGTTCCGGTGTGGCAAAACGGAATACCGCAATCCATGCATCGCGCGCCTTGCGCCTGAAGTTTTTCTTCAGGCATATGCGTATGGAACTCACTCCAATTACGGATGCGGTCGGTCGGGGTGATATCTTTGGGAAGTTCGCGTGCTATTTCTTTGAAACCGGTAGGTTTGCCCATGGGTCGATTTAATTTCCACCTATTCGTGACAGATCGCGCGCATTTTCTTCAAATGCAGCCATGATCGCCTCTTCACCGCTGAGTCCTGAACTTTTCACACGCTCAAGCGACTGAAGCACACGCTTATAATCTTTTGGAATGACCTTAACAAATTTAGGAAGCATTTCATTCCACAGGTCCATTACAAGTTTCGCGCGCCTGCTGCCGGTCAATTTGACGTGCCGGTCGATCATGTTGCGGACCATTTCTATCTCTTCGGGTTTGTTTAGAGTTTCAAGATCGACCATCTGCTTATTGCAATGGTTCGCAAAATTTCCCGCCGCGTCCAGCACAAAAGCCAGGCCGCCGGACATTCCTGCCGCAAAATTCCTTCCGGTCGGACCTAAAACGATCACATTTCCGCCTGTCATATATTCGCAACCGTGATCACCGACAGCTTCGACGACGGCGTTAACACCGCTATTTCTCACACAAAATCTCTCGCCTGCCACCCCGGATATAAATGCCTCACCTGAGGTGGCGCCATAAAACGCAACATTTCCTATAATAATATTCTCCTCAGGCTTAAAGGTCGCTTTTTTATCAGGATATACAATAATTCTTCCGCCGGATAAACCTTTCCCGACATAATCATTCGCATCGCCTTCAAGTTCAAGCGTGATACCGCGCGGAACAAATGCGCCAAAGCTCTGACCGGCGGAACCATTGAATTTCAAATGGATCGTTCCGTCAGGCAAGCCTTCAGAACCATATCGCCGGCTGACTTCGCTTCCCAGAATGGTTCCGACGACTCGATTTGTATTTTTGATTGGAAGTGATGCTTTGACCGGTTTTTTCTGGGATAGGGCCGGTTCGCAAAGTTTAAGCAGCGTCGTATTATCCAACGCCTGATCCAATCCGTGATCCTGAGAGATCTGACAATACCGTCCCACTTTCGGATCGACTTCGGGTTGATGCAAAATTTTAGACAGATCAATGCCTTTGGCTTTCCAATGATCGACAGCTTTCGTCGCGTCCAGTTTATCCGTCCTCCCGATCATTTCGTTCACAGTGCGAAAGCCAAGTTTGGCCATAAATTCCCGCACTTCCTCGGCAATAAAATACATGAAGTTCACTGTATAAGCGGGATCTCCGGTGAATTTTTTGCGGAGCTCAGGGTCCTGCGTCGCAACACCAACGGGACAAGTATTTAAATGGCAAACGCGCATCATAATGCATCCCAATGTCACAAGCGGCGCAGTCGCAAAACCAAATTCTTCGGCACCCAAAAGCGCTGCAACCACCACATCACGCCCTGTCTTCAATTGTCCGTCTGTCTCAACAGCGATACGGCTCCTCAGATTATTCAGCACAAGCGTCTGATGCGTCTCAGCCAATCCCAATTCCCATGGAGCGCCGGCGTGTTTAATGCTGGAAAGTGGTGAAGCGCCTGTTCCGCCATCATGACCGCTGATCAACACGACATCCGCGTGTGCTTTTGCGACGCCCGCTGCAATTGTGCCTACACCGACTTCCGCGACGAGTTTTACGCTAATCCTGGCTTTGTGATTTGAATTTTTCAGATCATGAATCAACTCAGCAAGATCTTCGATAGAATAAATATCATGATGAGGTGGCGGAGAAATAAGACCTACACCTGGTGTTGATAGACGTACTTTCGCTATCCAAGGATACACTTTCGCGCCGGGTAATTGCCCCCCTTCACCTGGTTTAGCGCCTTGGGCCATTTTGATCTGCAATTCTTTGGCCATCACCAAATAATGGCTCGTCACGCCAAATCTCCCTGAAGCGACTTGTTTGATCGCGCTGTTCTTCGAATCTCCGTTAGGTTCCGGAACATAACGCGCAGGATCTTCACCGCCTTCGCCTGTGTTGCTCTTGCCTCCGATGCGGTTCATCGCAACAGCAAGGCTCTCGTGCGCTTCTTTGCTGATAGAACCATACGACATGGCGCCTGTTTTAAAACGTTTGACAATCTCCGAAGCGGGCTCGACTTCTTCCAAAGAGATCGGAGTAGGTGCAAATTTAAAATCTAACAAACCTCGAAGCGTACAATAACTTGTCGAGTGATTATCAACGGCCGATGAATATTCTTTGAAAACCTTATAGTTCTTTGTGCGCGTGGAAAGCTGAAGTTTGTGGATCGTCTCCGGATTGAACAGATGATACTCTCCATCGCGTCGCCATTGATATTGGCCGCCCGGATCAAGCGCCAAGCCGTTCATCTGCCTGTCAGGAAACGCGTGACGGTGACGTTTAAGCACTTCCTCTGCAAGCCCGTCAAGGCCGACACCTTCAATGCGCGATGGTGTCCACGTAAAATATTTATCCACGACTTCGTGGTTCAAACCCACCGCCTCGAAAATTTGAGCGCCGCGATAGCTTTGGATCGTCGAAATACCCATCTTCGACATCGTCTTTACAACGCCTTTGGCAACCGCCTTCGCATAATTTTTCACGGCTGTTTTATGATCGATATTTTTTAAAATGCCCTGACGTATCAGATCATCCAGCGTCTCAAAAGCAAGATACGGATTGATCGCGCCAACGCCGTAACCGATCAATAACGCAAAATGATGCACTTCGCGTGGTTCTCCCGATTCAAGCACCAAACCTACTTTTGTCCTTGTTCCTTCACGGATCAAATGATGATGCAGACCCGAGACCGCCAGAAGTGCGGGAATGGCCGCGTGATCATGATCGACTCCCCGATCAGATATCACGAGAAGATTCACACCGTCTTTAATAGCGTGGCTTGCTTTTTTATAAAGCTCTTCGAGAGCCGATTCGAGCGCTTTTTTGCCGTCGGAAACTTTATAAAGGATCGGCAGCGTAATCGATTTAAAATCGCGGCTTTTGATGTGGCGAAGCTTTTCAAATTCTTCGTTCGTCAGGATCGGGCTCTTTAATTTGATCTGACGGCAGCTTTCAGGCTCGGGCAACAATAAATTTTTCTCAGGACCGATGGTTGTTTCGGTAGAAGTAACGATCTCCTCGCGAATACAATCGATCGGCGGATTGGTCACCTGGGCAAAAAGCTGTTTGAAATAATTATAAAGAAGCTGGGGCTTATTCGATAAAACCGCGAGCGGCGTATCGGTGCCCATCGAACCTACCGGTTCAACACCAAGCTGACCCATCGGTGCCATTAAGATCCTCAGATCTTCAAACGTATAACCAAAGGCCTGCTGACGCAAAAGTACCGTCGCATGATCCGGATCGTGCACATGAGGCGCTTCGGGTAAATTTTCCAAACTCACTAAATTATCACTTAACCATTGACGATAAGGATGCTCGGATGAGATCTTCTTTTTGATCTCTTCGTCGTCAACGATCCTGCCCTCTTTGGTGTCAACCAAGAACATTCTTCCCGGCTGTAGGCGGCCTTTCTGAAGCACTTGCTCTGGAGAAACATCCAGCACCCCCACTTCAGATGCCATGATCACCAGATCATCTTTCGTCACATAATAACGCGAAGGTCTTAGGCCGTTGCGGTCAAGCACCGCACCGATCTGGATACCGTCCGTAAATGCAATGGAGGCAGGACCATCCCACGGTTCCATCAAGGAACTGTGATATTCGTAAAAAGCTTTTTTCTGATCGCTCATGCTTTCATGGTTTGACCATGGTTCAGGGATCATCATCATCACCGCATGAGGCAGCGAACGGCCGGCCAACACGAGGAATTCAAGGCAATTGTCGAACATCGCCGAATCGCTGCCGTCTTCGCAGATGATCGGCAACAATTTTTTGATATCATCTCCGAAAAGATCCGACTTGCACATCGCCTGGCGTGCATGCATCCAGTTCACATTGCCGCGAAGCGTGTTGATCTCGCCGTTGTGTGCCATGTATCGATTCGGATGAGCGCGTTCCCAATTAGGAAAAGTATTTGTGCTGAAACGCGAATGAACAAGCGCCAGAGCACTTTTTAAAGCCGGATGAAGGAGATCGGGGAAAAAAGCCTCGACCTGCTCGGACATCAACATTCCTTTATAAATAATGGTCCTGGAAGAAAGGCTTGAAACGTAAAAATAATTCCCTCCGCCTATTTTTGAATAGCGAATCGCATTCTCAGCACGGCGGCGTATCACATAAAGCTTTCGCTCGAAAGACAGATCATCTTTTATCTTTGGATTACGGCCGATAAACACTTGGCGCACAAAAGGTTCAGAGTTTTTCGCGGTGGGACCCAGTGAAGAATTATCCGTCGGAACGGTACGCCATCCTAAGAACGTCTGCCCCTCTTCATGGACGATCTTTTCAAACATTTTCTCGCAAGCTTCACGCTGCTTGGAATCTTTTGGAAGATAGATCATGCCAACGCCGTAGTTTAGCTGTTCAGGCAGCTTGATTTTTTCTTTTAGGCACACTTCCTTCAAGAAATCATGAGGGACTTGAAACAAAATGCCCGCGCCGTCTCCGGTATTGGCTTCGCAACCGCAAGCTCCGCGATGGCGCAGATTTACGAGGATTGTCAGCGCCTGCTTGATGATCTCGTGCGACTGCTTACCTTTAATATTGACGACAAAACCTACTCCGCAGCTGTCTTTCTCAAACGCTGGGTCGTAAAGTCCTTGTTTTTTAGGCATTCCGTTCATGGCTATACCTTTGCTCTAAATTTAGCTTAGTAAATTGGCTGTTTAGTATATCAATAATTGGCTTAGGATTTCAAAGAAAAAGAAGAGGCGGGTTATCAGACTTTCAGCACTATCTTCCCAAAATTTTTCCTGGCTTCCATGCGTCGTTGGGCATCAGCGGCTTCCTTCATCGGGAAAACCTGGTCAACTACAGGAACGAGGCGGCCCGTTTCAACCAATTCAACAACCTTATGAAGCTCAGCGAGACTACCCATATAAGAACCCAAAATGCTGAGCTGTTTAGAAAACAAAAATCGCAGTTCAATTTCTACCTTCTGCCCCGATGTTGCTCCGCAAGTTACCAAACGTCCGCCTCGCGCCAAGCATGAAAGATTTTTCTGCCAAACGTCAGGACCAATATGTTCGACGATCACATCCACTCCGCGTCCATTAGTAAGCTTCTTAACTTCCTCGGAAAAATCGCGTGTTTTATATTGGATAACCTCATCGGCACCTAGTTTTTTAGCGCGTGCTACTTTTTTATAATCACCGACGGTCGTAAAAACAGTTGTCCCTAAAAATTTGGCTAATTGGATAACCATACTGCCCACCCCTGAGCCGGCCGCGTGAACAAGCACTGTTTCCCCGGGCCGGACCTGCGCTCTTGTCACGAGCATATGATAAGCCGTGAGCGACACCAAAGGAATCGATGCCCATTCCTCAAACGTGTAGCGTTCTGAAACCGGGATCACAAACCGCTCATTCACAGCGACTTTTTCAGCATAGCCACCCTGGCTTTGAAGTCCAAGGATCTGAAAATCGGGTGAATAACTATCCCTGGATTCCAACGCTTCGGGATGATGATTTGGCAATTGACCCGGCGCTAAAATAACACGGTCGCCTTTTTTAAAACGTTTAACGCTCTTTCCCGAATCTAAAACGAGCCCAGCTACATCAGCGCCTGAAATATGAGGCATGGGAATGGAAATGCCGGGCAATCCCTGTCTCATCCAAATATCCAGATGATTCAATGCGCAGGCTTTCACGGCCACAAGCACGTCATTCGCGCCAACAACGGGATCTTTAAATTCTCCGTATTTTAGAACTTCGGGACCACCGTGATGCTCGAAAAATACCGCCTGCATAGGTTTGCTTAGGTTAGATAACTTTTGATAAGCTGGGTGAAAAGCCGGACACCGACACCGGTCGCGCCTATCGGGGAAAGCGGTTTAGGACCGCCCTCGTTCCAAGCGGTACCCGCTATGTCGAGATGAGCCCAAGAAGAAGTGTGATCAGCAAATTCTTTCAAGAACATTCCGGCTGTGATCGTACCGGCGTATTTTTTACTGATATTTTGAATGTCCGCGTAAGTCGCCTTGATCAGATCAAAATAATCATCCCACAGAGGCAGTTCCCAGCAACGCTCACCGGTTTGCTCACCTGCTTCTTTTATCTTTTGAGTAAGCTTTTCATCCGTGCTCATAAGCCCGATCGCCAGATCCGCGAAGGTTACCGCGCAAGCACCGGTCAGCGTCGCGATATCAATGACCGCCTTAGGTTTATACTTCGCAGCGTAACTCAAGGCGTCGGCCAGAATCAATCGGCCTTCGGCGTCCGTGTTTAAAACTTCTATTGTTTTCCCGTTCATCGCCTTGATAATATCGCCGGGTCTTTGCGCATTGGAACCGGGCATATTTTCGCAAACCGGCGCAAGCGCGACGACTTTGACCGGCAGTTTTAAATTCGCGATCACTTTCATTGTACTGATCACCGCAGCGGCCCCGCACATATCAAATTTCATTTTATCCATGTCTCCGGATGGTTTTATCGAAATTCCACCCGTATCGAATGTAATTCCTTTTCCGACCAGAACGACCGGCTGAGAAAATCTTGGAGATTTAGGCCTATTTTCCAAAATAATGAATCTGGGCTCCTGAGAACTGCCTTGAGAAACTCCCAAGACGCCTCCCATCTTAAGCCGTGAGATCTCTTTCTTGCCCAACACTTTGCAAATTAAGTGATTTTTTCTCGCCATTTCTTTGGCGCTATCGGCCAGTCTCGAAGGCGTCATCACGTTGGCAGGCTCATTCGCCAAATTTCTCGCGAAAATCACACCATCACTGACGATCTCCGCTTCGGATAAGGCTTTTCGGATAGACGCTGAGTTCTTCTCTTCTCTCGAAAAAAGCTCAAGATCATCGACTCTGGACGATGATCCGGGTTTGGATTTATATTTATCGAAACGGTAATCCGATAAGCGTGCTCCCTCAACAGCTGCGCCAGCAATTTCGGCAACAGGAAATTTCTCATGGAAAGTATCTAGATCGAACCGTAAACTCCGGTTTTGATAGGCCTTCGCCTGCGCGAGAGATTTGGAAACCGAGCGCCTCACTCTTTCCAATGTGAACTTTTCCCTCTGTCCCAAACCGATCAGCAAAAGAGAGCCCGCTGTTTTCAAGAAAGGGGTCGGGATAAAAAAAGTTTCTCCGCATTTTCCGGAGAACTTTTTTGAGGACAGCGCTTTATGGATCTTTTCCTTGGTCGAATGATCTAAGCTAGAACATCTATCAAGATACTTTTTATCGCCGTCAAAACAACCGATCACCAGCAAATCCGCCGGCTTGATGGGTTTGCCGGAAAATTGTAGACGGATATTCATGTTCCGCTCCGATCTTCATGAGCATAATGAACCCGCACCTTTAAAGAGCCGTTCTTAGGCCTAGGCATGCCTTCAACGATCGTCAAAACCTCTTCTCTTGATATTTTCTTGGGAAAATCGAGTCTGATGCGGAATTCATGAGAGACTTTGACACCTCTTCTTCTCAAAGCCACGAGGCTATCGCCAAATTTTTTCGCACCGTCCATCGCGTCACCCTTCAATTCCAGTTCAAGTGACTGGATGACGCCTTCTTGTCTTAAACGGCCGGCCACATGGTTCCTGACGTCCTGCGGAAGTACGAAACTATCGCTTTCGATCACTTCGCTCATGAAATATTTCTCCGGATGTTTGTTGGATCTTACAAATTTATGATGACGGAGTGATTATAATACAAAAGAAAAAGAAGATACAACAAAATCTCTGAAAAATTACGGAGAATGAAAAGCTTCGCGAGAAATTACGTGTGGATCAATTCGGTGGTAAGCACCGGCGTCATTTCACCGGCGTCTTTGTAGCCCAATTTTTTCAAAAAGTCCTGAACAAGTTCTTCTTCAACCTTTGTGCAGCGGTCGTGTTCCATGGTTTCACAAATAATTTGACCACCGGCGATCATTCCGTGGCCGCCGGCGGTGCCTTTTTTTCCGATTAATCGCCTCAAGAAATTCCCGGCATCGCCCTTAGTATTTGTCGTGCGCACAGAAACAATGATCTTGTCCTTGTAGCGCCCAATGCACATCGACCAGCTGATACGTTCGATCTTCAGCATGAAATCCGCGATGAACGCCACAAAATCCGGGTTCTTCACCTCGCCCAGCGAAGTAGTCACAGCGTTCTTGTAAATGAAACTGTGATGAAGCGCACGATTCAACGTCGTGAAATAATCCCGTGGAAGCTTCGGATGTTCTATACTGGCCAGCAATTTCTTATTGCTCTTGGGGAAAAGCGCAAGGTACGCTTGAATATCTTTTTCCCTAGCCTCGCGGCCTAGATCCTGAGTCTCGGAGCTGATGCCGTAAGAAAGAGCTGTCGCGAGCGTGGACAATATTTCAAGTCCGCTCTCCAATAAATATTCTGTAAGGATCGTCGCTGTGGCGCCATAATCGGTGCGTATGTCGATAAAATCCGCTTTTGTGGTCTTCCGGAGCACATGATGATCGATCACAATTGCGGGCTTGCGATTTCGCGGGAATGAGCTGTTGCCGGTGCCGGGCTGCATGTCGACAAGCGCAAAGTCGGTGCCCGGCCTGAAATCAGAATCCTCAAGCGGAGTTACCCGGAGGTCAAGCACGCGGATCATTGCGCGATTTTCCGCGCGCCCGACAATACCGCCGTAACGCACAACTGCCGGGATTTTATATTTATTCTTGATGATGTAGGCAAGCGCCACCGCGCTTGACACCGAATCCGGATCAGGGTTATCGTGCGTCAAAACTACAATGCGCTTGGTATTCTTAAGCGCTTCTTCGATCTTTTGAAAGCACTGCTGAATTTCTTCGGTGTTGGTTAACATAAAACGGTGTGCGCAATGCGGTTTGCGGTCTGCGGTACACAATATTCGGCGTACGAGAACCGCAAACCGATAACCGCATACCCGAATCTATCTTTCAATATCTTGGACAAGAAGGGTCTATTTCCTGTGACCAGGTATCAATACCGCCGACGAGATTCTTCACTTTTTTAAATCCGGCCTTCCGCAAAAAGTCTGCGGCCTTGGCGCTTCGTCCGCCAAAATGGCAATACACGACAATCTCATCAGCACTGTCGAGTTCATGCACCCTTTCAGGGATGTTGCCTAAAGGAATAAGCTTTGCGCCTGGGAGTTGATTGATCTTAAATTCAGACGGCTCTCTGACGTCTATCAGCACGAACTTTTCATGTTTGTCTATCTTCTTTTTTAGCTCCTCAACCAAAATTTCAGGAACGCCATAGGCTGCATAATCTTTCTGCTCGTCGCCGCGAGTCAAACCACAAAATGCTTCATAATCGACGAGCTCTTTAATGGTCGGATTTTCTCCGCAGACAGGGCATTTCGGATTTTTCCTGAATTTAACCTCGCGAAAACTCATCTTCAACGCATCATAAAGCATAAGCCGGCCGATCAGAGGCTCGCCTTTGCCGAGAATAAGCTTCACGACTTCGGTCGCTTGGATCACGCCAATCACGCCTGGAAGAATGCCCAGCACTCCGCCTTCGGCGCAACTTGGAACCATGCCAGGCGGCGGCGGCTCCGCAAAAAGGCAGCGGTAGCAAGGTCCTTTGCCCGGATAAAACACCGTCGCCTGTCCGTCGAACCTGAAAATGCTTCCGTAAACAAACGGTTTTTTTGTGAACACACACGCGTCATTGACAAGATAGCGTGTCTGAAAATTATCAGTGCCGTCCAATACCATCTCATAATCTTTCAAGATTCGCATAATATTGTCTTTGGTAAGCATCTCGTCGTAAGTTACGACTTTCACATTGGGATTGATCTCTTTGAGGCGGTTTTTGGCGGATTCCACCTTCGGTTGGTTGACACTGCTTGTACTATGAATGATCTGACGCTGTAGATTGGAAAAATCCACTTTGTCAAAATCGATCAATCCGAGCGTACCTACACCCGCAGCAGCCAAATATAGAGCGGCCGGAGAGCCGAGCCCGCCCGTGCCGATCATTAGCACCTTCGCAGCTTTCAACTTCTCCTGCCCTTCCACACCTACTTCGGGCATGATCAGATGCCTGCTATATCTTAAAATCTCGTCTTGCGTTAAAGCCATTTTGTTCCCTTCCTAATCTTCGACTATCTTGCCCTTTAGAGTCGTCATAGCGTAAAGTTGGATGACTATTTTACCACAAGGGCAGTCAAAACGGTCTCCCGATTTCAAAGACTCCTCATACCGAATAACTTTGTGGCATTCCGGACAATGTATCTTATTATCTGACTTTTCTGTCACTTAAATTCTCTAAAATTATCCGACTATTCCTTAATAAGCCTGAGAGTTTAGGCCTTTTCAAAGGACTTTCCTGGAAAACTTCCTTAAACCTATCTTCCTCTTTAATATTCTGGATAGCCTCAAGATCCAGCCAAGTTCCCGCTTTCTTTTTTGGATAAAGCTCTTCGTGCCTCGTGATTTTCGGTTTATGATTGTAAGGACATACATCCTGACAGATATCGCATCCAAAAACCCATTCCCCGATCTGCGCTTTGAGATCTTCCGGCGGATTTTCTTTCGCTTCGATCGTCAGATACGAAATGCAACGCCTGGCATCGATCTGATAATTTCCTAACAAAGCATCTGTCGGGCAGGCATCAATGCAGATCCGGCAAGAACCGCAGCTCCCCATATGCGGTTCGTCGTATTCAAGCTCCAAATTAGTAATAAGATTTGCCAGAAAAATCCATGAGCCGTAGTTTTTTGTGATCACGTTCGTGTTCTTTCCAAAAAAACCCAAGCCGGACATCTGGGCGAACGCTTTTTCCAGGATAGGCCCGGTATCCACATAACTTTTCACCTGAGCGCCGTCGCCTGCTTCTTTGAGAATGAATTGAGACAAAAGCTTCAGTTTTTTCTCGATCACTTTATGATAATCCGTCCCGTAGGCATATTTAGCGACTTTGCCCGTCGCGCAGCCTACCGGTTTTTCATCATCAGGATGATAATAATTTATAGCGAGAGAAATGACGCTTTTCGCACCGGCAAGGATTTCTTCGGGCCGCGCGCGTTTTTTCTGACTACGCGCCATATAATCCATAGAACCCGCGTAACCGCGATCGATCCACTGAACAAGCGCATCTTCATGGACCTTCGGCAAATTCACAGAAGATATTCCAACAAGATCAAAGCCAGCATTTTGTAATGCAAAGACCTTGACCTTCTCAGTTAATGATCCAGACATAATGTGGATTATTTCTTGATCTTCCTGACAGAAGCTTTCAGGACGTGGCCGGCAAAACCTTGAGTAAGTTCATTGAGTTTAGCGATATGCTCGTAAATAATTCGAGGATCATCCCCCAAAATATCCGAGCGCAACCGCTCGATCATCTCTACGACAGACGCAACATGGTCTTTTTTCTTGATGAGATTAATATGCTTCTTGAGCGCTTTCTCGGAGGCTTGGATGACCTCTGTCGCTTCGATTCGCGCCTGAACTATTTCTTTCTTTGCGCTGATTATTCCCAAACCTCTTCCTCAGAGACTACATTACCATCGGAATCGTATTTACGGACAATCTTCTTGTGAGGTTGGCTGGCAGAAGATTGTTGGGGATATTGATATTGTTGTTGCGGAGGCTGCTGAACATAAACAACTTGAGGTTGCTGAGGTTGAGATGAACCGCTGCCGGTCAGCGTATCCAAAAGCGCACCGCCGATCACATTCGTGCCGGCACCGATCAAAGCACCCTTGCCTGCGTTCCCGCCTGATGCGCTTGCCGCAATGGCACCTGTGCCCGCGCCCAATAGACCTTGCTTCAATATTTTCTTAGTCGGATCATCCTGAGGTGGCGGAGGATTGTAATAAGTGGGTGCCTGCTGAACATAGACTGGCTGAGGTTCCGGCTGATAAGTCGGTGTTGGCTGAACCGGATAAGAGCTTTGCGTATATTGTGGAGCTTGCTGGACATACTGAGGAGCCGGCTGTTGAACATACTGAACAGGGGCTTGCTGAACATACTGCGTGCGAGGCTGAGGTTGTGACGGTGTCGTCAGCGTGTCTAATAACGCGCCGCCGATCACATTGGTGCCCGCACCGATCAAAGCACCTTTGCCCGCGTTCCCGCCTGAAGCGCCGGCGGCGATCGCACCAGTGCCTGCGCCTAAAAGGCCCTGCTTCAAAATTTTTCTATTTGTATCATCCCCGTTCGAGTAATCTTGCCCATTGGCATGACATATAATTTCGGAAAACATTAAGACCAAAACAGCCGTCAAAAAAATAGAGATTCTCGCTAATTTCATTTTGTCTCCTGAATTTTAAATGATAAAAACCCCTGAAAATTGTTCATTTATTATAGCATAAAGCATAGAAAATCTGTCAAATGACCTCGAAGTTATTCGGACTCTGCAGAAGGATTTCCTTTGACCTTAACCGGCACCCCTTGTCGGCCTTGAAGCTGATCCAAGTTATATCTGGCGTCCGCATCATTTGGATTTAATTCAATAGCTTTCTCGATCAGCCTGATCGCTTCCGGATCATTGCCGATCAAATGATAAGCCTTGCCTAGATTATTATAAACTTCCGGCAACGTCGGATTGATGTCAATGGACTTCTTGTACATCTCTATCGCCTTCTCATAGACCCCTTTATCCAAATAAATGTTCGCAAGATTTGAAAGCGCCTTGGCGTCGTCAGGTCTTCTTTGCAGAACTTTTCCATATAACTCCATCGCCTCTTCGGTCTTGCCCATATGCCAATAAATAGTTGCGAGATCATTATATTCTTCGACAGAATGCGGCTTGAAACGGATGGCTTTTTCATAATACTCGTTCGCATGTGCAGGGTCGCTTTCACCCATAAAACGCGTGAGATTGTACCAGCCGCGCGGTTTATTCGGGGATTTGGCCACCACATCTTTCCAGAGAGATATCTCGTCTTTCCAAACATTATTCCGGCGATACGTCACCAAAGATAAGATCAAGGTGATCACGCACATGACGGTTATAAATTTTTTAAGATCTTTTAGAATAAGAAACATGACGTTGGAAATAACCAAAGCTAAGCCGACCATAGGCAGATACATTCTGTGTTCAAAGATGACGTCATTTTGAACGACCAACGACTCAACGCTCAAGGTCAGAAAAAACCAGAAGATGCCATAAGAGACAAGCCGATTTACAGAAAAAATCTTGATCGCGAGAAAAATGATCAAGGCTATAAGCAGTAGCGAAAAAAGAACGCCTACATCTATGGTATGGGTCAACGGGTAATCATAATCAAGGTTCTGGTGAATTGGCAAAAAGATCAGACGCAAATAGGTCCGGATAACGTTGAATTGCGTCAAGATGTAGGTTTGCCGGCTCATCACGTCTTCCGTCACCCAGCTCGTGATATTTGCCGATTCCCTGGCCCCAGGCGTATTGGAATGAAGCGCTTGTATCGTAGGAGGGCGCATCACATCCAGAGTGATCTTGTTCGCACGCGTGAACATAAGAGGGATGATCGGCAAGGTCAGGCAAAAAACGAGAAGCGTAATGAATACTTTCTTGATTTCTCCATTTGCCCTATCAAAGAATATAAATTCATAGGCCACGATCGCGAAAGGGATCGTAACGGTCGTCTCTTTCGAAAACATTCCAAGCACTGTGGCAATTAAGGAAGCGGCATAATAAAGGTACGATGACCCCGACCTTGCTTTTGCATAAAAAAATATGGAAGCTAAATAAAAAAACGCGGCCATCGAAGCCGCCCTTTGCCAAATATAATCCACTGCCTGGCTTTGGATCGGGTGAACCAAAAAAAGAAGCGCAGAAAACAGAGCGATAATCTTCCTGTGGTTCACCAAAGCGCTTCCGCGCATCCTAGGCGTTTTGAATGTGATATTCACCAGCAAGTAGATCATCACAGCAGAAGCGACGTGAACGGCAATATTGAATATGTGATATCCAAGCACGTTCACCTTGCCTATCGCGTAATTAAAAGCCAAGCTTAGGCCAACCATGAATCGTGTATTGAACGCGTTCACGATAGCGCTGAAATTCGACGGATTTCTGATCGAAGTATTTCTGATGATGACGGAAATATCATCCCAATGAAAACTTGAACGCAGCGTGTTAGAGTAGATCATGAAGCCTGCTATCACCAAAGCCGCCGCAACAAGAAGTTGCTGAAATTGTTTTTCGCTTTGAGCTGACACCGTTTCTTTTTTGATCTGAGGCCGGCCTTGTCCCTCTTTTTCGAGGAACAGCCTTATTTTCCTTTCTTTGACATGAATGTCTTGAGCCATCTGTTTGATGGATTTCTTTCCGAAATTCTCTGAGATATATTTTTTATCTTCCGGTCTCATAAGTTGTTATAACAGATGTGATCCATAATTTTATCGGGAAAAAGGGCAGTAAATATTTGCTATATGGTCCATTCATATTGTCACGCCTCGGATATATAGGGACGCCTCGATCAACGGGTTTTCCTGAAGTTTTTCTCGCGAAACTTCCCTGAATCCATCCGGAATTCCCGAATAAAACGTGTCGCCTTCATAGTCTTGATCGATCCGCGTCAAGTAAATACCATCGATCAAATGAGCGGTTTCGCGATAAATAGAGGCGCCGCCGATGATAAAGATTTTTCCTTTTCCAGCGCGCTCGAGCGCCTCGTCAATGCTCTTTGCAAATTTTATACCCGCCGCCTTGTGATCCACGTGGTGGCTGATCACGATATTTTCACGATCTGGCAGGGGTTTGCCAATGCTGTCAAAAGTTTTGCGGCCCATGACGACTGTATGGCCGGTCGTGAGATTTTTAAAAAATTTCAGATCCGCCGCAAAATGCCAAGGCAATTTACCGCCTTTTCCGATCACGCCATTCTTGGAGACCGCCACGACGTGATAGATCATTTAAACGGCGATCGGGGCCTTGATAGCCGGATACGGATCATAATTCAAAAGTTCAAAATCTTCAAATCTGAAATCAAAGATATTTTTAATATTCGGATTCAGTCTCATTTGGGGCATCGGTCTTGGGAGACGGGAAAGCTGCAGTTTCGCCTGTTCAAAATGATTGGCGTAAATATGAGCATCCCCGAAAGTGTGTACGAAGTCTCCGGGTTCGAGTCCGGTCGCTTGCGCGATCATCAGAGTAAGAAGCGCATAGCTCGCAATATTGAACGGCACACCGAGAAAAACATCGGCGCTTCGTTGATACAACTGACAGGAAAGTTTTCCGCCGGCGACATAGAATTGAAAAAGTGCATGGCAAGGCATCAGCGCCATTTTGTCAAGCTCGCCTACGTTCCAAGCGCTGACGATCATGCGCCGGCTGTCGGGATTCTTCTTGATCAGCTCAACCACTTGCGAAACTTGATCTATCACACGGCCATCCTTGGTTTCCCAACGCCGCCATTGCTTGCCATACACAGGTCCCAGATCACCGTTCGCGTCAGACCATTCGTCCCATATCGAAACCTGATTATCCTTAAGATACTGGATATTGGTCTCCCCTTTTAAAAACCAAAGCAATTCATGGATGATAGACCGCAGATGAACTTTTTTTGTCGTGACAAGCGGAAACCCCTTGGACAGGTCAAAACGCATCTGATAACCGAAAACGCTTTTCGTGCCGGTGCCTGTTCGATCGGATTTTTCCGTGCCGTGGTCCAAAATATGTTGAACCAGATCCAGGTAAGGTTTCATGGGATTATTTTATAACAAACGAAAGATCATCAGCCATTCTTGGAGATCCTAACAAATTCTAAAGAAAAAACTAAGCTTCGCATGAAGCTATTTTAACAAAGACTAACAAAGTAATGAAAAGAAAATTTGTGACGGTTCCTAACAGGAATCTAAACTAATCAGCAAAAGTTGTCAACGTTCAACTTTTTCTACGGCGAACATGACAAAACATTAATCCTAATTTAATGCGCTTTTTACTATCACTGTTATACTATGTTGCGTAGTGATCTGTGACATGTAGGCCCACTCTAAAATGATGCGCAAACTTCGGAGGCTTGAATGAAAAATCCGTTCCCGCGGTCGCAATACTTTGCCCTTGTGATTTTCATCCTATGCGCTGTCTTCGATCCGGGCATCAATTTGTGGGCCAATGGATTAGCATACTCCCCCCATCTAGTGTCAGAAACTCCGTTCGATCAGCGGCTTGATAACGCGGGATTTTTCAATGAGTCTAAGATCAATCTCGATAAACCCCATAAATCCAAACCCAGATCGGCCAATGAACTCTTTATGATCGCTCGATCCTACCGTTATGTGTCAAATCCTGAGAATATCCGGTGGCAAAGCGCTGAAGAAACGAGTCTGAAAGGCAGCGGAAATTGCGCAGACAAAGCAGTATGGCTTTATACGGAGCTAAAAAAGAACGGCTATAACAATGTCAGTCTCATGATCGGCAAATATCATTCTTTTGACAGCATATTCCATGCGTGGGTCGTCTACGTGGATAAGTCGGAACAAACATGGCTCCTGGATTCAGCCATGCAGATACAGCCGTGGAAAGCCGGTGATTTACCTGAAAGTTTCTATGTGCCGTTTTATTCCTTCAGCGGAGAGATCCGGTACTGCTACAGGCAAATTTCCCACGTTGTACAAAATGTGAGCTAGTCTCGCCTTTCTTTAGCGGAAATATCCTGAACGTCATTCTGAGCATATCGAAGAATCTCATCACGAAAAACTAAGGTGTCCCCTTTTGGTCAATAGGGATAAGGGTCGGTTTATGATTTACACCTTTGTATTATGCCAAGAAAAATAAAAAAGAAATAAAATGAAAGCTGCCCCTAGAATAATACCAACCACTACGACTATTGGATTAGAAAGTATTTTGGCTCTGTTTCGATAATCTTCTAAAGATTTCTGATCATATTCTACTTTTATATTTAATTTTTTGAAAGCATCTAATAGCTGATCTAATTTACCCGTAACAAAGAAAAAACCTGTGTCATTGTTCTGAGATTCTATATGAGCTGCCCCGTACGCAAATAATGGTTTAATTTTAACCGAAGTGATCTCCAATAAGGTTGATTGCCATACAGGAAAAGACATGCACGTTAGATAAATTGATTTATCGGTCAATCTAAGAGTTAAGGAACCTCTGTAGTGCAGTGGATACCTTAAAGTATACCCGGAAAAATTAATAAGCTTAGCGAATCTAAACTCGCCTTTACGAGTGGCGTGTCCGGAGATAAAACCTTTTTTAAAAACAATTTCTTCATTCATAGTAAGCCTAACTATTGAAAATTATCCTTAGTGAATTTAAACTCATCAGCAAATACAGTGAAGAATTTCATCACAAGAAACTAATGTATCTCTTTTTGATTAACTAGGAGAGACGTAGTTAGACCTAATAGCTATCCTTTTCCCACTCAAGATTCAAGCTAAAAAAGTTCAAGGGATTTAAACTTAAGCCAAGTTTTACTCTCTTAAGTCTCCATCCTTCTTTCTCAGCTTCTTGTGCCGCAAATTGAATTGTATTTGCTGTAGTTATTGGAAGGATTGCCTGAGGATTTAAATTTTGTAATTGTGAGGTCACATAACTTCCCGAGGCCATGGGAACAACGTTCTCAGGAATGTCTATTTCAATTGGTTTAATGTTTCCTGTCGCATCAGATTGGTATAGTCTCAATTAAGCTTTCCTCTTGGAATCTTTTAAGCGGCGCACTCGCCCTTGCCCATCTCAACTTTGAAGAGCTTTCCGGGATCGCCAAGATCCTCGTACATCTTTGGATCTTTGTCGAACGATGGGATCGAAGTAAAGGGCTCAACGATCTCTTTGAGTTTCACGGTCCCGACACGGCCGGACCATTCCACAAAGCTTTCCTGAGTGCCTTTATCTTTTTTGAAAGCCTCGAGGATCGCGCGAGTGGCCTCGGGTGTGCGTTTGGCGGGAATTTGCGCGATGCGCTTGCCGAATACCGCCACACCATTCACATCCGTATAGCCTCCGATCATCAATTGATAATGAGGTACGGCTTTGGAATCAACGTTCTTGGAAGCACCATGAAAACCGATGTTCGCGATGTGATGCTGACCACAGGAGTTTGTGCAGCCTGAGATCTTGATCGTGATATTTTTGAACTCCGGGTCGTTGCCGAGACCGGAGCCATTTTCGAAAAGCTTGCTCATCTCAAATGCGAGTCCTTTGGAATGCGTGATCGCTATCTGGCAGGTATCGGCACCGGGACAGCGCGTAATGTCCGTGATCTCATTGGCACCTCTATGCGAAAGTCCTGCCTGTGAAAGATGGGAATAAAGCGCCTTTAAAGAATCTTTGGGCACCCAATGGAGCAGGATATTTTGCGCGATCGTCGTTCTCATGCGTCCGCCGCAGAACAAGCGCGAGATCTTGGCAAGTTTTCTCATCTGTTCCGGATTGATATCACCGAGCGGGCAGCGCACATGCGCCGCGAAATAGCCTTTTTGCTTTTGTTCAAATGTATTGGATTTGAGCCACTCTTCAAAACCTACAGGAACTGCCGGCGCCTGTGTCGGCGCGGATTCCTTAAGAACAGGCGCTTTCTCTTCGTCAAAACGCAGTTTCCAAAATGCTTCTTTGCCTGAGCCGGTCGCAACAACTTGACGGCGCTCATCAAAAAATTCTTTACGGAATACTTCGATCCCCCATTTAGCGACGAGATATTTAATACGCGCACGGTTCTTGTCCTTGCGCTCGCCGTTCCTGTCAAAAAGACGGATCACCGCTTCAGCGGTCGGCAAATAAAGCTCTATCGGACAAAATTCATCGAGAAGCTGGGCCGGATAAGGCGTGCTGCCAAGCCCTCCGCCGACATACACAGCAAACCCTCTCACTTCTTTTCCGTTCACGATCTTTTTCTGCGCTACAAACCCGAGATCATGGATCCCTACCTTAGCATAATCTTCTTCGGCGCTTCCTTCGAAGGCGATCTTGAATTTACGAGGCAGATTTTGGCAAACAGGATTTCTCAAAAAATAAAGGCTTAAAAGATCCGCATAAGGTGTCACATCAAAAACTTCCTTGGGTGAAATGCCGGCATAATGAGAAGCGGTCACATTCCGGACCGTATTTCCGCAGGCTTCGCGGCTGGTCAGCCCTACTTCAGCCAACATCCTTAAGATAGCGGGCACGTCCGTGCGTTTAATCTCATGAAGCTGAATGGCTTGGCGAGTCGTGACGTGCGCTAATTTATTCGGTGCGTATTTTTCCGTAATGTCCGCGATGCGCTCAAGCTGAAGCGGATTCATGAACCCGTAACGGATCTTGATGCGAATCATGTGCCGGTCCGTTGCGCCGCGAATGCCGTAAACACCATTTTCGAGGCGGAATTTCTTGAAATCATCCGGATCAAGCTCTCCTTTTTCAAGGCGAGCGATCTCGACGTCAAATCGCCGAATCTCCGCTTCTGCCTCCGGAGAGAGTTTTTGTTCGCTCTTTTCTTCGAATACCGCCGTTTGATTTAAAATTTCCTGCAAAGCCATAAAAGACCCTTTTTTGTTAAGCTGGGATTATAACCTGATAAAGCTAAAAAATCCATCAGGTAATAAGATCATACAACAAGCAGGTTTTAATGTCAACTGAATCCGTAGGATTAAAACTTTAAAAACATAACTATATATTACTAATCTAGTAAGCTATTATCACTTCGAATTTTTGAAGCATGCTATCGACAAGATAAGCAGAAGACTTCCGATGATGAGACTTCCCAAATAAGTCAGCTCGAATGAACCGACTCGAAAAAACCACCGCCCAAAATACCGGGTGACATGAAACGCGCCGGCTATTCCAAAGATAATACCCGATATTCTTAGAAGATTGGTCGAGGATTTACCGCCCTTGGCCATGGATAAGAAAAACTGATCACCAATAAATGATGTGGTTTAAACCGTGAGTATCAATCAAACACGTATTTGATCGCGCCTTCGACCGTCCAATAATCCAGCCCGGCCGTATCTACAGCATTACCGGTACCCAGATCTCTGATCTTGGCATCATCATCAACCCAAACGTAGCTGGCTTCAAAATTCAACGCCCAATTTTCATTAAAGAACCAGTCCGCGCCGGCGCCAAGTTTAATAGCGAACGAATTGCTGACATCAAGCTTAAGGTTGGCATCATTCAATGTCCCCTGTCCATGGACATCAAAAAAGACCCCGCCTAAACCAAAAACGCCGTAAGGGACCACATTATAGTCGGTCATTTTTGTATATCGGAATATCATATCGAAAAACAGCGGGATATGGCTTAAATGAGTATTATATTGCGTAGGACCTACTGCAAATTTATTTCTGGCATCACCATAACCGGTTTCAATGCCGAGCGCAAACCAGTCCGTAATGCCGTAAGATGCACTGCCACCGATGTACATTTCTGAATTCATTTGGTTGCTGTCAGGAATTAAACCGCCGATCTGAAAACCGATGTCTGTTTTTTCAGTTCTATCAGGCATCGCCAAAGCAAAAGTCGAGGAAACTAAAAGCGCCCCCACGATCATTGCTGCTGTCCGCATCATTTGTTCTCCCCTTTTAAGCTTATGTATTAGGCCAAAATAATATATTTTGGAGACATTATACACATTTTTGTATAAAACGTAAACAATAATATGCTATTTTTTATTTTTCCGTGCAGATTTTTCAGCGGCGTATCTTATCAATCGAAGAGCGCGTATCAGGCTCGTTTTGATAAATGCTGGATATGAAAAGATCGTCTATGTACTGATCTTTTTTGGAAGGATCTTTTGCGAGAGCATTGTCAAGCTCATCGATGTAAAAATAAGAGGGTTTCATTGACACAACATCATGTTTGACCAAAGCGCCCATGGCAGAAAAAACATACATTTCTTTCTCTTCGCGCGACATCGCAATCCAGTTGATCCCTTTTAAAGCGCCTGACTCTTGCGATTGTGCAGGGGCGACCGTTTCCGCCATCGGCATCTTCACTTCAACAGGAACTACCTTAGAAGGCTCTTCGATATGCGCAGGCGCGGGTGTTCTGGGTAAAGACACAACCTGAGTTGACATTGAATCTGATAGAGTTTGTTGCGGCTGTAGCGCACTGTCCTGCGTCACATTGGCCGGCACAGAAACTGCAGGAACTTTTTCAACTGAAACAATTTCCGGAGCAGCAGGAATATTCACGGTAGTTAGATGGGATTCTACCGGCTTCGGCATAACCGTTACTACTGACGCCGGGACCGCGGGCGTTTGAACAGGGATGATTTGAGAGCCTGCATTTTGCGGCAGAACCGCGGTCTTAAAATCATTCTCATGAATAACAGGCATTGAAACCGGCGTTGTGTTTGTCGCCGAAAGCGCGCTCATTTCTGTTTTTACAGCAGAGGGTTGAACGATTTTGAAATCAGAACTCGAGGAAGAAGTTTGAATTCTTGTAATGGGCTCAATCGTTTTGGGCTCGGCAGGTGTCAATGGCGCCGTATCAAGAACTTTAGGGGCGGCAATCTCTGTTTGCTTAAAAACAGGTGCGTTTGAAGGATTTTCAAAGCGATAAACTTCATGCTTCTGAGGAATTGAAGATGCTTTCGGCTTAATAATCTCAGGCAACGCCTCGGATTCTGAAGCTTTTACAGGGTTCAAAACCGGCGCGGTCTGCGATGTTATTTTAGGTTTGGCAACAACGTGAGCCGGCGCTTTTACTGCTGCCTTCTGAACATTCTTTGGTTTTTTTGGAACGCTTGGGACCGCAGGAGCTGCTGCATGTTTAACGGTTGTCACTTGCGTACCTTTTCGATTTTTTTTGATCTGATTGTCAAGATACGTGATCTTGGTATTGATGATCTTAAGCTGATGTTTCAGCGTATGAGATGTCTTATTTTTCGATAAACCTTTTAATATTTCTGATCGCTGAACAAGATAATTGGCAAGCTGCATCTCATCCGGAGACATCACTCTTTGGGCGTTCAAGTAGCCGATAGCATATTGTCTGGCGGATGGACTCGCAAAAAGATCGTTCGCGGTTGTTAAAACAGCAAAAATCAAGATAAGGGTAATAACGGACTTTTTAGCCATTGGTTTCCTCTACCGTTATTTTAATGTGAACCTACGAGAATTGACAAGCTTTTTTGTGAGTGCGCCCTAGGACGTTTTTAGGATGTTTTGGATGGTTTTTTCTCTCAATAAATTCATATATTCGGCAATCGACTTGTCTTGGACTGATGTCCTCAACTCAACCTGATGGGTCCAATCGCCCCATTCCGCCGGAGAAACCTTTGAACGGATGATCAGAGACTGAAAAAGCTCAAAAAGCTGGAGCGCAGCCAGCGATTTTACCGAAAAAAATGAATTGGCCTGCATTTCGTTCTTCAGCACAACAAGGTCCGCTTTGATCAGCTCCTGTTGCTCTTTCGTGGCTCCGCTCAATTCCATCTTTTGATACCGGTCCACCGCCTGAGGCAAGAGTGCGCTCCTAAAATAAAAAATGCCTCCGCTAAAAACAACGCTACTGATGATCAAAAGAATGATGACCGTATTGGAAATGCGGGCCAACGATCTTTTATGTGAAGCAAATGAAGCGTAGGCCAGGCTCCCGAAAGGCCAGGCCATCACAATGCTGACGACCCATAGAAGTTTAATAGCCTGCGGGAGTATGCGCGAGCGGAAACATTCGATCAGCATCCAGACCGGAAAAACAGCAAGGACGAAAAAACCCGCGACGAAAAAAAACAATAATAAAATGATAGCAAAGAATGCACCGAAGATCATAACGGCCATATGCTAACATAAAAAAGACGGGATAGCGAATCTTAGAAACGGCTTTTAAGAAAAACTTTCGCTAATTTTTTAAAACGAGGTCCTTCAAACGGTTCATCATTATTTCCAGATGAGCCCGGTCACGGACTTTATGAAAATCATCCTGATAGTAAGGATTGGCCACCACTTGGCCGTCCGGCAATACCACGATCTTGTGCGTGTGGATCGCGCCCTGGACAACGCCCGAAGAAAAACGCTTGATATTGTATTGGCATAGCGCTGTAATGTCGGGCTTCACATTGTGAAAATATTCGTCCATCAAAAATTCATACGGGATCACCTGATCACAGCCCGTTTCCTCCCCCAAAGCCCAGGTCATCTCACCGGCGCCGCGGAACGCGAGGAATCCCGCGCGTGTCGCTGCTTTGACGGCATCTTTCGCAAAATTTAGCATCTCCGAAGCGTCAAAGTATCCGTTAGCCAGATAAGTCTCTTTTTTTGTCAGAAGATTGAGCGCTCGATCATTGATCTGTTTTTTAACATTGATCCCATTTCTGGCCAGGGCCTCTTTTATATCTTCGATACTATGCTCGTCAGCCGTATAAAAACAGCACTCTCTTTGCTTGAGGCCCTCTATCAAAAATGTAACTGCAGTATCGAGTTGAAACTTTGGATCATCGTAAAGAAAGCAGGCGTGATCTTGGGGAAGCAGGTCGACAACGGTAAGTTTTAATTTTCCTGTACCGTGGCATCGGTCGCATACGTGAGGTATGCTGAGAGCGCTTTTTTGGGCTTGCACGCCCTTGCCATGGCACGATCCGCAAACGGCCATTGATCCCTCCCAAGGATATGGCTTTGTTCTATTGAGTTAAACAGTTAAAATATACTCCTTATGAATATTCTTGTCACTAATAAATTTTAATACTAAGATCAGAAAAAAAGTCACCAAGCTTTCCCAAAATTGGTATAATTTACTCATGTCTAATTACAATAAAAAAGAGAAAAGACGCTTTTACAGACATCCTATGAGCGTGCCGATCATGCTGAACGAATCCGGTGAGCAGGGCTCCACTAAATCGCTTGACGTCTCTTTGGGAGGCCTTTCTTTTCTGTGGCATAGGAAACTAGTCAGAGGTTCTCTTATTGACATCAATATCGCTGTAAAAAATAAACGATTCGAAATGAGATCGCAGGTTGCCTACGCAAAAGAAGATCCGAAGACAGGAAAATTCCGGACCGGAGTGTGTTTCACAGATTATCCAAGCGCGTTCATGGCCCGGCTCGCCGAAGAAATGCTCGAGATGCTGGAATACCGGAAGGTTTTATCGCGACGGCTTGGACGGGAGATCGCCGAAGAAGAAGCTGCCAGCGAATGGATCAAAAAATACGCGGCGAAGTTCCCTTCTTTGGCCTAAATTATTTTTTCAAGGCCTTTCAATAAACGGTCTGCCCCTTCGCGAAATACCTTTTCAGGCAAAAGCAAGCTTAACACAAGAAAATTGCCTTCCGCAAAATCAAAGAAATAACCCGGATAAACAATGATGCCCTGTTTTTCAAGCAGATAAAGCGCCGCATCTTCATCGCTTTTCTTAGAATCCAATTCAAACACCGAATACCAACCTCCCTCGCCAGTCAAGATCCGGACATTGGTTTTATTCTTGAATATTGTCTCTAGATATTCGCGGTTAGACAGCATCCGGTCTTTCATTTCTTCTCTGACCTCCCGCCGCTCTTCAAGCCAACGGCTCAGCGCGTGCTGAGATGGAGTATTGACTGAGAGATAGGTGTCCGTGATAATTTCGAGTCTTTCGAATGCTTTTCTTTTTAGTTCTTCAGGTCCACTGACCACGATCCATGAAATTTTCATCTGAGGCATCGCGAGGATCTTTGAGATACCGCTTAAAGTGAATGTCAGTGTCTCCTTGTTCTGAGCCAAACTCATGGGTTTGGCGGATTTTGTGTCAAACGCAAAGTCCAGGAACACTTCATCCGAAATGATCGCGGTTCCCGACTTCTGGCACATCTCGTTTATCGGCTCTAGTTCATCCGACTTCAAAAAATTCCCGGTTGGATTATTGGGATTGACGATGACAAGTGCCTTCGGCTTTTCAATGAAAGGGATCTTGAGACTATCCGGCGAAATGCACCATGAATCTTTTTCATAAGACAGAAAATAGCGCAGCGTGTCGACATCAGCCAGAGCCGTCAGATAGTCCAGAAGCGGGTAGCTCGGCCTCGGGATAACGACAAGGTCCCGTGGATCGCACAGCAGCCGAAAAATAAAACTGTATGCCTCACTTGTGCTGGAGGTGAGAAAAACCTGTTCGGGACGGACATTTATTTTTTTCTCGGCGTAATAAGCACACACCGCTTTTCTTGCTTCGAGCAAACCCCGCGCATCGGGTTCATAGGATAGATTGCGGATGTCTTGAAAAGATTTAAGCCGGCTTTCATCCGAAAAACTGAAAGCGCATCGTGTAGGATTGGATTCAGTGAGATCGATCAGGGAAGCGCCCTCTTCCCTTTTATCCTCAATCCCTTGCGTTAAAGGATTGGTCGTGGTTAACCAATCTGTTCTCTGAGAAAATTTTACGTTCAAGCTGTTTTCCTGAAATTCAAGAAATAACAGCCAATCAAAAAGATCCCAACAACAAGCACGACCACCCAAATAGTCATCATCAGCGAAATGGGCATTCTACCGGGTGTGTACTTTCTCAGTTCATTCAAAAGCTTTGATGTGTACTGATTGTGGCCGGCCTTTCCGTCGATGAGGATATCTTTGGCGGTATAGCTTGTCCCGTAAAAACTCATTGTCGCCGTATTATCGGGAGCGACGACCGCGCCTTTAAGCGACAGACCAATATAAAGTCCCTTGGCTTTTGAGTACGAATATATTTCCGCTTTAAGACCTAAGTCCGTCGACGCCGTCGCGTTGCGGCCCACAGGACCCAAAGCGATCCCTGCGTCACCTCCAAGCGTCGTCTTGCTGCTCAGGAGACTCTTCAAGCCTTTGTCATTCATGACCAAAAGCACGATATCGACCGCTTGTCCTCCGATCTGAGGCCCCAATGTCACGCCGCCGATTGTATAAAACACCGGCGCGCTCCAATCGTGTTTGGCTTTGTCATGGCGCAACACGACTCCTCTGCCATATTCCCCGCCCAAACCCCACGCCAGATTCAGTGTCCTCGGAAAAATAGCGACCGCTTCGCAGTTTTTGAGAAGGTCCTGCGGAATGCTTTGATCGCCCATTTCCATCAAGCTTGTGAAAACTGCCGAGGAATTGTCCAGCCGGTCGACTAATTTCTGATCGACCGCGAACAAAACTCGCAAAAATGCAAAACTCGAGATCAATAAAATAAAAGCGGATAATACGAACGTACGACGGATATTTTTCATAAGTCACCTCGTCTAATTAGATGATATGTTCATTGTATCTTAAAATTCGCCGATATCAAACATTCTCCTCATTTTGCATGGTCGCTGTCCCGGTTTTATGGTAAGATAAGCGCCTATCTAATCAAGGAGACATCTTATGGAACGCAAGAATATCATCACTTTTAAAGGAAACCCTCTCACACTTGTCGGCAACGAAGTCAAAGTTGGCGATATCGCACCTGATTTTACAGCTGTTGATTCAGGGTTGCAGCCGGTCAAGCTTTCGAATTTCAAAGGCCAGACCGTGATCATCAGCGCGGTTCCGTCACTCGACACGCCCGTCTGCGAGATCCAAACCAAAAAATTCAATCAGGAAACAGCCGGGCTGAGTGTAAAAGTTCTTACCGTCAGCCTTGATCTTCCGTTCGCTCAAAAGCGTTTCTGCGATGCGTTCAAGATCCAGAACGTCACAGTTCTTTCCGATTATAAGGATAAAGATTTCGCGAACAAATACGGCCTTTTGATCAAGGAATTAGGGCTTATTTCCAGAGCAGTGATCGTCGTTGGCGCCAATGGAAAAGTCACTCATTTCGAGATCGTCAAGGAAGTCACTCAGGAGCCCGATTACAAAGCAGCGCTTGATAAAGTAAAAACTGCCGTTGGTGTTTCTTAATTAACTAAATATAAATCTGCCTTAACCGAACCTCTCCGATTTTTCGGAGAGGTTTTGGTTTTTCAGCCGTTTTTCACCTCCTCTGATCCGAACAAACAATTATTGGATAATCCTCTTTCACCTCTGCTAGAATATCCAACACTATGAATGACTTAGCAAAAGAACTTCAAAAACGTATTCTCATTATTGACGGCGCGATGGGCACGATGATCCAGGGTTATCGCCTGGATGAAGCCGGTTACCGCGGAAAGGAATTTAAAGATCATTCCAAGGGAAACCTCAAAGGCAATAATGATCTTTTGTCCATTACTCAGCCAACGATCATCGAAGAGATCCATAAAAAATACCTCGAGGCCGGAGCGGACATCATCGAGACCAATACATTCAGCTCCACGCGCATCGCGATGGCCGACTACCATCTTGAAGATCAGGTTTATGCGCTGAATTTGGCCTCCGCAAATATCGCCAAGAAAGCGGCCGAAGAATTCACAAAAAAAGATCCGTCGAAGCCGCGTTTCGTCGCCGGAGCGATGGGTCCGACGAACCGCACCTCTTCGCTTTCGCCCAATGTGAATGATCCCGGATTTCGCGCGGTCACATTTGATGAACTAGTGGAAGCTTATATCGAACAAGCGCGCGGCCTGATCGACGGCGGTGTTGATCTTTTGCTTGTCGAAACGGTCTTTGACACGTTGAACTGCAAAGCCGCTTTATTCGGCATTCAGGAATATTTTAAAAAGATCGGGAAAAAAATTCCCGTGATGGTTTCCGGCACGATCACCGATGCCAGTGGCCGAACGCTTTCCGGACAAACCGTTGAGGCATTCTGGAATTCCATTCGTCATGCCGATCTTCTAGCGGTAGGTTTGAATTGTGCGCTTGGCGCCAAAGAACTTCGTCCTTACCTTGAAGAACTCTCGAACATTGCTTCGGTGCCGATCATCGCCTATCCGAACGCGGGGCTTCCGAATCAATTCGGCGAATATGATCAAACACCAGACAGCATGGGCGCGTTCATCGAAGATTTCATCAAAAGCGGATTCATCAACATCATCGGCGGATGCTGCGGCACGACTCCGCCGCATATCAAAAAGATCGCCGAGATCGCAAAAGGTAAAACGCCGAGAAAACTGGCAACGCCAGAATCTTACACACGCTTGAGCGGGCTAGAACCTTTGACGATCCGTCCGAATTCAAATTTCATCAACATCGGCGAACGCACGAATATCACCGGCTCTCCGAAATTTTCAAAGCTGATCCTCTCGGAGGATTACGAAGGCGCTCTCGCGATCGCCAAACAGCAAGTCGATGCCGGCGCGCAGATCATCGACGTCAATCTTGATGAGGGACTTTTGGATTCCGAAGCCGCAATGACCAAGTTCCTGCATCTGATCGCCTCCGAACCGAACATCGCCCGGGTACCGATCATGATCGATTCTTCTAAATGGTCCGTGATCGAAGCGGGATTAAAATGCACTCAAGGAAAGAGCATTGTCAATTCCATCAGCCTGAAAGAAGGTGAAACGGTTTTCAAAGAGCGGGCCAGAAAGATCAGACAATACGGCGCCGCGGCAGTCGTGATGGCCTTTGACGAGACGGGACAGGCTGACACCGCCAAAAGAAAGATCGAGATCTGTACACGCGCTTACAAGATACTCACTGAAGAAGTCCATTTTCCTCCGGAAGATATTATCTTTGATCCGAACATTCTCACCGTCGCGACCGGAATGGAAGAACATAACAATTACGCGGTCGAGTTCATCGAAGCGACACGCCAGATCAAAGCGACACTTCCCCGTTGTCATGTGAGCGGCGGCATCAGCAATATTTCATTTTCATTCCGCGGCATCAATAAGATACGCGAGGCGATGCACTCCGCTTTCCTTTATCACGCGATCAAAGCCGGGCTCGATATGGGCATCGTGAACGCGGGTCTTGTCACGATCTATGATGAAATTCCCAAAGATCTTCTGGAGCTTGTCGAAGACGTGTTGCTCAACCGCAGGCCCGACTCAACCGAACGTCTGCTTAAATTTGCCGAAAGCGTCAAAGACGACAAAAAAACCGTCGTCAAAGATGAGAAATGGCGCAAAGGCACAGTGGAGGAGCGTTTGTCACACGCGCTTGTCCAGGGTATCACTGATCACATTGAACAGGACGTGGAAGAAGCACGCCAAAAATATCCCAAGCCGCTTGCCGTCATCGAAGGACCGCTGATGGACGCGATGAACATCGTCGGAGACCTGTTCGGCTCCGGAAAAATGTTCTTACCTCAGGTGGTAAAAAGCGCACGCGTGATGAAAAAAGCCGTGTCGGTGCTTACTCCCTATATTGAAAAAGAAAAAGCACAAAGCGGCTCTCATTCGGCCGGCAGGATCGTTCTGGCTACCGTCAAAGGCGACGTGCATGACATCGGAAAAAATATCGTCGGCGTTGTGCTTGGGTGTAACAACTACGAAGTCATCGATCTCGGCGTCATGACGCCTTGCGAAAAAATATTGGAAACGGCTCGCGAGAAAAAAGCCGATCTCATCGGCTTGAGCGGACTCATTACGCCCAGCCTTGATGAAATGGTGCACGTCGCAAAAGAAATGGAACGCGAAAAATTCACTATTCCCCTTTTGATCGGCGGAGCCACGACTTCGGTCGCACATACGGCCGTAAAGATCGCACCCGCTTACAGCCAACCGGCAATCCACGTGCTTGATGCATCGCGCTGCGTGGGCATCGCGGGCCAATTAATTAATCCGTCCCTCAAAAAGGATATCGTTCAAGCCAAAAAGATCGAATATGAAAAGATCCGCGAAGAACAAAAAGGCCGCGGTTCGCAGGCACGTTTCGTCACGATCGAGAACGCGCGGAAAAATAAATTCAAAAGCGATTGGAAAAACGTATCGATCACAACGCCTTCTGTGACAGGGATCAAGCCGTTCGACGAATTCCCTCTTGAGGAGCTCGCGCAAAAGATCGACTGGTCCCCTTTCTTTCACACGTGGGAACTTCGCGGACGCTACCCGACTATCTTTCAGGATAAAAAAGTCGGTGAAACAGCCAAGAAATTATTCGATGACGCGCAAATACTGCTAAAAAAGATCGTGCATGAAAAACTTCTGACCGCCAAAGGCGTTCTCGGCCTTTTTCCGGCCAACAGTGTCGGCGACGATATTGAAGTATATACCGACGAGACAAGAAAAAAACTTCTCGCGGTATTCCATACATTGAGACAGCAGACACTTAAAGGAGAAGACGATTTTAATTTCGCGCTGGCCGATTTTGTCGCGCCGAAAGAATCCGGCATCAAGGATTATCTGGGCGCTTTTGGTGTCACGACCGGCATCCATATCGAGCCGCTCGTGCGCAAATTTGAAAAAGAACACGACGATTACCATTCAATCATGGTGAAAGCTCTGGCCGACCGCCTCGCTGAGGCATTCGCCGAAAGACTGCATGAACGGGTACGCAAAGAATTCTGGGGCTACGCGAAAACCGAAGCGCTGACCAACGAAGACCTGATCCGGGAGAAATATCGCGGTATCCGTCCCGCGCCAGGTTATCCCGCCTGCCCTGACCACACGGAGAAGCGGATCCTGTTCGATCTGCTTCATGTGGAGCGCTACGCAAAGATCACGTTGACCGAAAGTTTCGCGATGTATCCGGCCGCGGCCGTGAGCGGGCTTTACTTTGCGCATCCGCAGGCCAAATATTTCTCAGTCGGCAAGATTGAAAAAGACCAGGTCGCCGATTATGCCAAACGCAAAGGCATGGATGTAAAAACCGTCGAGCGCTGGCTTGCGCCGAATTTGAACTATGACGCCTGATATAGGTATAATGCGCTAACCAGAGGAAACTTATGCCCGCAAGATTCTACGACGCAAAGCTTTCAAAGATCATTTCGTTGTCGAGCACTGTAAAACATTTCGTGCTGGATTACCCAAAAGAAGCGGATACCAGCTTCATCGCGGGACAATTCCTTCAGGTGCATCTCGAAAAAGAAGGTAAACCGCACAAAAAATCTTACTCGATCGCCTCTTCGCCGTCGCTGGCGAAAGAAAAAAACCAGATCGAGCTCTGCATTAAACTCGTCGAAGGCGGTTTTGTGTCCACTTGGTTTTTTGGATTAAAAGAAGGTAACGTGATCCACACAAGTCTTCCCTACGGTGTTTTTACGGTACGTGAGCCCTGGCAGGAAAATTTGATCTTCGTCGGGACCGGTACCGGCATAGCACCTTTGCGCGGCATGATCAAAAATCTTTACGAAAAAGGTTTTTCAAAAAATATCTGGCTCATCTTCGGCAACCGCTACGAAACCGATATCCTCTATAATGACGAGTGGCAAGCACTTCTCAAAAAATATCCCAATTTCCATTTCGTCCCGACCATCAGCCGCGGTACGAACTGGAAAGGCGAAACGGCTTATGTGCAAGAGATCGTCAAACGGGAATTTTCAGGAAAAACAGAAGGTAATGATTTTTACGGCTGCGGACTCGTGCCAATGTGTCAGCAGCTGAAAGCGGCGCTTTTGGAGATGAATATTCCGAAAGAGCGGATCCATTTCGAACAGTTCACATAAATTGAAATCTCACCGCGAAACTTTAACCATCCACACCAAAACCAAGCGCGAATATCTCAATATCACGCCTCAAGTCGAAGCGGCGATCCGCAAGTCCGGCATCAAGGAAGGACTAGTGCTTGTGAATCCAATGCACATCACGGCGAGTTGTTATATCAATGACGATGAGCGTGGTTTAATTCAGGATTTTGATGAATTTCTGGAAAAGATCGCGCCGTACGATGTAAAAAAATACCGTCATCACCAGACCGGAGAAGACAACGGAGACGCGCATTTGAAACGCCAGCTCTTCGGACGCGAAGTCGTCGTCGCGATCACCGGCGGTAAATTGGATTTTGGACCTTGGGAGCAGATCTTTTACGCGGAATTCGACGGACAGCGGGATAAAAGGGTTTTAATCAAAATTATCGGTGAGTAGTTCTTAAGACAGTTTGCCGCGGTGCTTGAAATCGTCGAACAGCTTTTTGAAATCCCCGTCCGCCGATTTGGCGACTTGGCCGCAAATAAATACAAGCACTGAAAATTGCCAGGTATCTTCACTGCCGGTGATAAGTCCCGTGTTCACATCCTCTTCGCGCTGCAGTCTATTTCCGTAATGCTCGAGCGCTTTCGGTATGCGCCCTTCAAAAATATCCAGCGAATCGGTCTTGTTGTTGTATTTCATCGACGGGAACGAAACGCCGCGCACCAGAAAGAAACTTTTTAAGATATCCTCGTTCATCTGAAGGTCTTCCTCGAATTCAAAGCCCTCGAACTGCGGCATGTTGAACGGCAGCATGATCGACGGCCTCTCGACACGGATCTGGCCTCTGCGGACCACCGTGTCTCCGGGATTCACCAGAGATTCGGAGAGAAAAATATAAGGCGACAGCGTCGCTTCAAAAGTCTCAAGCGGCTGCACGCGCGGCCGGATGATCTCGGTCGTTTTGAGCGCTTTTTCCCAGGCCTCCTGAATATTCACCCACTCTTCCTTTCCGTATCAAATTACTTATCTGCAAAACTCATTTTGGAAGGGCGGGGTTCAAACGACCCGCCTCCAAATTTTTGCTATTCTAACATAACCCTTTTAGAAGTCAAAGGTTATCGTCAAAATGGTAAGAGAGCTTTGGGATCAGCTTCTCATCCAGAGCAACCTCTTTCTTGCGGTCCCAGCGTTCCAGAGGATTGAAACAGGCCTTCATCCCCTCAATAAGCTGCTGGACATCGAGGCCGAGCGATTTCGGTGAATAAGGTTCGAGGTATTGGATCGAGGTCTGAAAAAGGCCGATCGCTCCAGTCAGGATCCCGCGGTCGAACTGATAGATCGCCGCGGCGGCCTGTATCACTCCTTTATATAGATCGCGGTGAGGGTCTTCGGATGGAGTCTCGAGCCACAGGTTTTCGATGACTTCGTGGCATTCGTAGTACTCGCCTTCATTGAAAAGCTCGAGGCCTTTTTTAAATCTGGGATCAACTGTCATTTTCTTGTCTAAACTCCCCTTAATCCCCTCTTTAAATAAAGAGGGGAAAAGTATATTGTTCGCAACACTGAAGAACTTCCCCTCTCTTTATTTAAAGAGAGGGCTAGGGAGAGTTTTGTCAGGGAGTTAATTTTCTCAACAACTCAAAACCATAAAGCCCCGTCGCATGCCGGTCGCTCCAGACGATATGAAGCGCGTATCGGCCGACGGGCTGCACGGCAACCGCGCGGATGTTATCGGAAATATTTTTAATATCGATCATTTTCTGGCCGGTCAGCTCATTCACACATGCGGCGCAGGGACATGCGGCGCGCAGCGCCTTGGCGGAATAAACACTTTTTTTGTCGTCATTCCATTCAATAGTGATTTCCGGTTGATCTAAATAATTTATTTTAACGGGAACTTTTTTCTGCTCGCCTTTTTCATTGCGGATATTCACCTGCGAAACAAGGCGCTCGGCAATCTTGATGAATTCTTTCGCCGCGAGACTCTCAGGATCTCGATGCACGACCGGATCGCCCTGATCGGCAGTCACGCGTATCGATTTATCGAGCGGAATGCCTCCGAGATACGGGATCTCCAGACGCTCCGCGGCTCTCTTTGCTCCGCCCTGCCCGAAAATTTCTTCGGTGTGTCCGCAGTGATTGCAGACAAAATGGCTCATGTTCTCGATGACGCCGAGGATCGGCGCGTTCAGCTTGTCGAACATCACGATCGCCTTTTGCGCGACGTTCCACGCCACGTCCTGCGGTGTCGAGACGATCACAGCGCCCGTCACGGGGATCGTCTGGCAAAGACTGAGCTGAATGTCGCCTGTTCCCGGCGGAAGGTCCACGATCAAATGATCGAGCTCACCCCAATCGACGAGGTTCAGAAAATCATTCACCATTTTATGGAGCATCGGCCCGCGCCAGATCACCGCTTCATTGGCCGGCACAAAAAATCCCATCGAGATAACTTTTAAACCGTATTTTTCAACAGGAATAATGCAGTTATTGATCTGCTGAGGTTTTTCGTTAATTCCTAAAATTGTCGGAATGCTCGGCCCATAAACATCCGCGTCCATGAGTCCCACTTTCGCACCCGACTTCGCCAAAGCCAACGCCAAATTCGCACTCACAGTAGATTTGCCAACCCCGCCCTTCCCGCTTGCAACAGGAATGATATTCTTCACGTTCGGAATTATGCGGTTTTTATTTAATTCTTGAACACTTCCTTGTGGTGAACTCATATTTTTCCTTTTATGCTCGCTGATACGCCTTGCCGGGCGTTCCGCCGATGGCCAGAATGGTGACGCCATCTTTACCGGGAAGAATTTTTCGTTTCGTGCCGGGGCCGACTTTGATCAAACTTCCCACTTTGAGCGGCCATTCTTTTCCTTCGGAGATCAATGTCGCGCTGCCCTTTAATACCGTATAAACCTCTTCCTGCCCATCTTTCAAATGATCATGCTCCGGATAAGCCGAGCAGTTGGCATCAATTTCAAGCACATTCATTCCCCACGCACTCACGCCGAGTTCTTTGGCCGCATAACGAAACTTAATACCCGAAATTGCATGTTCGCCTTTATAATAATCTAATTCTCCAACCTCTTTTTTTATAACGTCGCTCACCTTCACTCCTTTAGCGAAATTTCGAATGATTTATTACAGCTATTTAATTGCCCGATGAAATAGTCGCAGCAATAAGCCAACTTGATAGATCAAAAATTCATTTTCAGATTCACTTATATTCCCATCTTCATGCTTACTATTTTCGTTAAAATACTGATCCAGGCAATTCAATATAGCGTTGGCAACGTTTCTAATTTGGGCATCCACCAGATTTTTTTTCATAGCAGCAAGTAATAAAGGAATGTTGGATTTTAGTCCATTATTATTACTTAACTTATGTTTGGCAAATTCTTCTATACCTCTCCTCAAAGATTCCGCAGATTTAATAGCGCTTTTAGGATTTTTTTGTTCATAAAACTTTAATGCATCATGAAAATGATCTTTTGCAGATTTGGGCAAAAAATCTAATACATCATTTACTAAAGAAGCGTCTAATATTTCTTCGCCTTTTGGGAATAAAATTACTTCGCCATTTGAATATGACATGGCCAAATTAACGTTAGATAAGATTATTATATTATGGAGACTTGAAATATATTCGGTTCTTTTGTATGAATACTGAAAAGGTAAACAAAATATTATTTCTAAAAGCTTATAAAACTGCGCCTCTTTATCCTCATTTGTTAAAGACCGAATTATATTTTGGGACCAACCGCCCATCCCATTCGATTCCCATTTTTCCTCAATTGCTAATATATTACAAAACTGCGTAATACCTGTACGCGATATTTCAAAATCAATGCTCCTAAATGAGTTAAGTATTCGTATCTTAAAATCTAGAAATTTCTGTCCGTAATCTTTATCCTCGATTATTTTCCATCTTTTATTAAATGAAGCTAATTTTGAGCGGATTTCTTTCATGTTTTTTGATTAATAACTCGCGATCACCGCATTCGGATGATCTTTGGAGATATTCATCATGCGCTGAAGACACGCCTCCGCGCGCACGCGTATCGGTTCGGGGATCTGAATGTCGTGCTCCATCACCTCGAGCGCATGCGCGACCCATCCAAGTGTCGTCATCTTCATCGTCTGACACACGAACTGCTCAGTAGGCATCACGAACCTTTTGGCCGGATGGTCTTTCTTGAGCTTGAAGATCATGCCCACTTCCGTACCTATAATAAAGGTATCGGCGGGGCTTTTCGCGATATAAGGAGAGTAGCCGCTCGTCGAACACACATGGTCCGCGAGGTCTATCACGTCCGGCGGGCACTCGGGATGCACGATGAAAGGCGCGTTCGGATATTTTTCCTTGGCCTTCAAGATATCCTGCGCGGTGATGCGGATATGCGTCGTGCAGAATCCCTGCCAGAGAATGATCTCCTTCTCGGGGCAGAAGCGCTGGACATAATGGCCGAGGTTCTTGTCCGGCACAAAAAGCACGCGCTTGTGAGGCAGAGACTTCACGACCTGCACTGCGTTGGCGGACGTGCAGGCGATGTCGCTTTCGGCCTTCACCTCGGCGGAGCTATTCACATAACAGACGACCGCCGCGTCAGGATACTGCTTTTTTCTCTCGCGAAGGCGCTCGGCATTGGCCATCAGCGCCATCGGACAGTCCGCTTCGCGCACCGGCAGAAGCACTTTCTTTTCCGGATTGAGTATTTTGGCGCTCTCGGCCATGAAATCGACACCGCAGAATACCACGACGTCGGCTCCGGTGCCGATCGCGGCTTTTGAAAGCGCCAAAGAATCTCCCAAGATGTCCGCGACTTCCTGCACCTCATAATTTTGGTAATTATGCGCGACGATATAGGCATTGCGCTCTTTTTTCAGGCGCAATACCTTATCGCGGAGCTTCTTTTTGTATTCTTTGGACGTTTCGATCGCTTCGATCTGCGGTTCGATCATGCTTCCTCTTTAGATGGATTTTTTGCAGAGATAAAAATCCAGCTTTTCGTAATTGGCTTTAAGTCTGTCTTCAACCTCAGTCTCCGTTTTTGGCGGAGGCACGATCACTTTGTCGCCGGGCTTCCAGTTCACCGGGCAAGCCACACCGTTCTTGTCAGCGGTCTGAAGCGCGTCGATCAAACGGATCACTTCGTCGACATTACGGCCGACATTCAGCGGATAATAAATGATCCCGCGGATCACGTGCTTCGGATCGATCACGAACAGCGCGCGTACGGTTACCGTAGCACTCTCACCCGGATGGATCATGCCGTATTTCTGCGCGACATTCGTCGTCAGGTCCGCGATCAGCGGAAACGGCAGTTTGACTCCCAGGATCTTGGCCAGATTCTGCGTCCACGCCAAATGCGAATGAATGCTGTCGATCGAGATGCCGATGAGCTTTGTGCTTCTTTTTTGGAATTCAGCGAAGCGCTTACCAAATTCGGTCAATTCGGTGCTGCATACCGGTGTAAAATCAGCCGGATGTGAAAATAACACCGCCCAATCCGTGCCCTGCCACGTACTGAACGTGATCTCGCCGTGCGTTGTCGGCGCGGTAAAATCGGGTGCTTTGTCGCCTATCCTCGGTAAAGAATGAGTTTCTAAAACTGTTGCCATTGTTAAATTACCCTCCTTGCTTGTCGTTGTCACGATCGTTTCTTCTCTTGAAACATTGCCACTGGTTACACAGCTCATATCTGCACCACCTCCCTCACTTCCGGTATCAATGATCTTAACCTGTTTTCCACGCCCATTTTCAGCGTCATGATAGAGCTTGGGCACGAACTGCATGAGCCCTGCAAATGCAATGTCACGACACCGTTCTCATACCCATAAAAAGTAATATCGCCTCCGTCCATCGCGACGGCCGGACGGATCTCATTATCCAGAACTTCACGGATCTTTCGCTCAATCTCGCTGTTGGCTTCATTGTTCGCAGGTGCCGCATCATCGCCGGACGCCTGCTCGGGAAAAAGCACTTTGTCCGAGCTTAAAAGCAACTTGAGCGTCTCGGTCACCGCAGGCACGAGCGACGGCCACTGCGAATCGGGATTTTTCGTTATCGTGATGAAACCGGGGCCGATCATGACGCCCAGCACATTCTCGATCTCAAAAAGCTTTTCAGGCAGCAAAGCGCCTTTGGCCTTGGCTTTGTCCGGAAAATTCACAGAGCCGGCTTTGACTAATGCTTTATTGACGTTGAATTTCAGTGTATTCGGATTCGGCGTTATTTCGGCCGAGATCTCAACTGCGTTTGATGTATTCATGGTTCCTCCGTTCAATTATTTTTCGATCTTGTCCTTCATCGCGTCCGCCAAAGCATGCCAGATCAGCGTCGCGCATTTGACCCTCACCGGAAATTGTCTGACCCCTTCAAAAAGCTTGAGCTTGCCGACTTTCGAGCGGGTATTCTCGGATTCCTTGGGATCGGTCAGTAGATGAATAAAATTTTCTTTGAGCTCGCCGGCTTCTTTGAGGCTTTTGCCCTCGACCATCGTCGTCAAGATCGAGGCGCTCGATTTCGAGATCGCGCAGCCCTGGCCCTGGAAAGCCGCTTTCCTTATTATACCGCTATTGTCCACTGAAAGATAAAGTTCATAATCGTCGCCGCAAAGCGGGTTGACGCCGTGCGAATAGGCATTGGCGTCGTCGAGTTTGTGAAAATTCCTCGGCCGGCGGTTGTGATCGAGGATCACTTCCTG
This sequence comes from uncultured Planctomycetia bacterium, assembly GCA_964642015.1. GTDB lineage: Bacteria > Omnitrophota > Gorgyraeia > 2-02-FULL-51-18 > 2-02-FULL-51-18 > CAZXLF01. The sequence continues at coordinate 111,964 of CAZXLF010000001.1, read as the reverse complement.
ATAAAGGTCATCGAGTTTGACCTCCGGCGCTATGCCGTTCGCTAGCGGTGCGTTGATCTTCCCGTTCATTTGTCCCATTGGCATGGCACCTGTTGAAAAACCTGCAATACTTTTTTGATCCCTTCGGCTAATTTATCCACTTCTTCCTTTGTATTGTAAAACGCAAAGCTCGCGCGCGCCGTCGCCGGCACGTGGAAGCGCTTCATTACCGGCTGAGCGCAATGATGCCCCGCGCGTACCGCGATACCGTACTGATCAAGCACCGTGCCGATATCATGCGCGTGAATGCCTTCGAGCGTAAATGAAATAAGGCTCGCCTTTTCATCCGCTGTGCCGATAATTTTCAAACTCGGGATCTTTGAAAGCTGTTCGGTCGCATACTCTAAAAGTTCTTTTTCATATTTTTCAATATTTTCGAAACCGATCGATTGAATGTAATCGATCGCAACACCGAGACCTATGATCTCCGCAATGGATGGCGTGCCCGCTTCGAATTTAGCGGGCAGTTTCGCGAAAGTGGTCTTTTCAAAAGTCACCGATTCGATCATGTCTCCGCCAAATTGGTAAGGATCCATCATTTCGAGATATTTTCTTTTGCCGTACAGCACACCGACACCGGTTGGCCCATATATTTTGTGTCCAGAGAAACAATAAAAATCGCAGTCGAGGTCCTGCACGTCCACTTTCATGTGCGGAGCTGCCTGCGCGCCGTCGACCAACACGACCGCTCCGGCATGATGCGCACGTTTCACGATCTCCTTTATCGGATTGATCGTGCCGAGCGAGTTGGAAATGTGTGTGATCGCCACAAAATAAGTCCTAGGGCCGAGAAGCTTGTAAAATTCCTCCGTCACAAGCTCGCCTTTATCATTAACGGGGGCTACTTTTAAAACAAGCCCTTTTTCTTCGCAAAGCCGCTGCCACGGTACGATATTAGAATGATGCTCGATCGCCGAGATCAAGATCTCATCTCCGGCTTTCAAAAATTTTCTTCCGTAGCCGGTCGCGACGAGATTGATCGCCTCGGTCGCGCCTCGGACAAAAATGATCTCGGCTGCTTCATTGGCATTCAGGAACTTGCGGCACTTCTCGCGCGACAGATCGCATTCCTCCGTCGAAAGCTGTGAGAATGTATAAACACCGCGGTGGATCGTCGCGTATTCTTTTTTATAAAATTCTGAAAGCCGCTCGATCACCGAAATGGGCTTCTGCGTTGTCGCCGCATTGTCGAGATAAACCAAGGGATGCCCGTTCATCATGCTTTTCAGCATCGGGAAATCCTTGCGGATGCACTCAACGTCGAATTTTTTCTGCTCTGCGGTGATCATCGCAATACCTCCTCGAGCTCGCGCCTCACGATCTGGTGCGCTTCGGTGCGAAGCGCCTTGTCGCCCTCGGGAAGCTCAAGAACGATCTCTTCGGCGAATCCCTCGATAAGCATCGCCCGAGCGGCATTAAGCGAGAGTCCGCGGCTTCTCAAATAAAACACCTCGGCCTGGGAAAGTTCGCCTGTGGCGGAGCCGTGCGAACATTTCACGTCGTCTGTGTCGATCTTGAGCTGAGGCCGAGACATCGCGCGCGCATTCTTGGATAAAAGCAAGTTCCTGCAAATCTGCTGGGAATCCGACCGCAAAGCTTCGCGCTTCACATGGACCAAACCGCTGTATTCGGAACGCGCGGAACCGGTAAGAATATCTTTGAAACGCTGACGGCTAACCGTATCAGGCGCGTCATGCACAACAACAGTCTCATTCCGCATCTGGGCCGAACCACCGAGAACGGAAAGTCCATTCAAATGAACTGACGCACCGGGAGCCTCCAGCATCACTTTCACGTTCGACTGAACAGTGCCTGTCCCCACAATAATATCGGTATAATTCACCTTTGCATCATGGCCTAAATGAAATTCCCAATTCATTTCTTCCGCGGAGCTTTCATTCGTCTCATACAAAGAAACGATCTCGAGCCGCGCGCCTTCGGCAACATGAAACTCTACTTCCGCGCGGCCTGAACGATGCTTGGATGAGCGAAGCACCAAGCGCGCGGCTGCGTCCTTGGCGGCAGTCACGACAACGTGTCCAGTCAGTTCGACAGCGAACGTCTTAGATGAAGCACCGCTAGGTATGTTGAGGGTCAGGTCTTTAGTATTCATCGCTTATGATTAGTTAAATTCGTTTGAAGAGCTTCGTAACCGGATTTTTCGAGCTCGAGCGCTACTTCCGGACCGCCGGACTTGACGATATTGCCGTGGGCAAGAACGTGCACACGATCAGGCTTCACATAATTCAAAAGTCTCTGGTAATGAGTGATCAGAATGATCGCGTTGTCGGGCCGGCGGAGTTTGTTGATGCCATCGGCCACGATGCGGAGCGCGTCGATGTCGAGACCCGAGTCCGTCTCATCTAAAATAGAAAGCTTAGGATCGAGCACCGCCATCTGGACGATCTCGTTGCGCTTTTTCTCGCCTCCCGAGAAACCGTGGTTCACCGACCGCGTGCTGAAAGAAGGGCTCATCTCGACGACTTTAAGCTTTTCTTTCAGGAGCTCGTCGAAATCAAGCGGATCAATTTCCGATTTACCGTCGTGCCGGCGCTTGGCATTGTAGGCCATGCGAAGAAAGCTCGCATTGTTCACGCCGGGGATCTCAACGGGATATTGGAACGCCATAAATATTCCCAAAAGCGCCCGGTCCTCCGGCTCAAGCTTTAGAATGCTTTTTCCTTCGAACATCACATCGCCCCCGGTGATCTCATAATGAGGATCGCCTGCCAATACCTTAGCAAGAGTGCTTTTTCCGGAGCCATTCGGGCCCATGATTGCATGAACCTCTCCTGGCTTCACTTCGAGGTTGAAGCCCTTGAGGATCTCTTTCCCCTCGATTCCCGCCTGAAGATTCCGTATATTTAACATTATAATATTTCCTTATAAACGATGAATCGACGAAATTTGCACTAATCCAGTTGTATGAATAAAAAGTTGCGGTATATTTGAAAAATTCATCAGACCAAAACTCACACGTATATCCTGCAGACATTTAATTTCAACAGCATATTTCGCACGATTTTTCGTAAGCTCCAAGTCTTCCCACACTTGCATCGGAAAAGAAAATCTTTCGGATGTTGCCCATGAGCAACCATCAAAAGGTTTATCTGTATACCACCACCAACCACTTGGCTCGACTAGTTGCAATATTGGAGTCCAGTTGCGCCCTCTTTTTTCGAGATAAGAATCAATTTCATCGATTTTTTCTATTAATTTATAATGCATCATTTGTAACGTGCCGATTGTATTAGTTACCATTACACCAAGTTGTTCGGGTAATAACTTAAGCATTTATCCCACGCTTCCTTCCAATTTAAGCCCCAATAACTGCGTCGCCTCGACCGCAAATTCTCCCGGCAATTCACGAAATACGTCCTTACAGAAACCATTGATGATCGACGCCATCGCATCCTCAGTGCCGATGCCGCGCTGGCGGAAGTAAAAAAGTTGGTCGTCGCTGATCTTTGACGTCGACGCTTCGTGCTCCACAGTACCGGAAGCGTTTTGAACATCGATCAAAGGAAATGTATTGGCCGAGCATTTACCTCCTATGAGCAGCGAATCGCATTGCGTAAAATTGCGCGCGTTCTCCGCCGAACGGCGCACTTCGACAAGTCCTCGATAGCTGTTGGTCGAAGTACCGGCAGAAATACCTTTGGAAACAATCGTGCTTTTGGTGTTCTTGCCGATGTGGATCATTTTTGTGCCGGTATCGGCTTGTTGGAAATGATTCGTGAGCGCCACTGAATAAAATTCTCCGACAGAATTGTCTCCGAGAAGAATGCAGCTTGGATATTTCCATGTGATCGCTGAACCCGTTTCGACCTGAGTCCATGAAATTTTAGAGTTTTTACCTTGGCATTTTCCGCGCTTCGTCACAAAATTGTAGATACCGCCTTTTCCGGTCTTCGGATCGCCGGCGTACCAATTCTGCACCGTCGAATACTTGATCTCCGCATCGTCCAAAGCCACGAGTTCGACGACCGCCGCATGAAGTTGGTTCGAATCAAACTTCGGAGCCGTGCAGCCTTCCAGATAACTCACATAACTTTTCTCTTCGCAGATGATAAGTGTACGCTCGAACTGCCCTGAACCCTCTGTGTTGATCCTGAAATAACTCGACAGCTCCATCGGGCACTTTGTGCCTTTCGGAATATAAACGAAAGAGCCGTCCGAGAATACCGCGGAATTAAGCGCCGCAAAATAATTATCGGTATACGGCACCACGGAACCCATGTATTTTTTGACAAGATCGGGATATTTTTCAACCGCTTCAGAGAACGAGCAGAACACGACGCCGACTTCGAGAAGCTTCTGCTTATAGCTTGTGGCAACAGAGACGCTGTCAAAGATCGCGTCGACTGCTACGCCAGCCAGTTTTTTCTGCTCCATCAGAGGAATGCCGAGCTTTTCGAAAGTTTTCTTAAGCTCCGGGTCCACTTCGTCCATGCTTTTAAGTTTTTCAGCTGATTTCTTGGGTGCGGAATAGTAAATGATATCCTGGTAATCAATAGGCGGATAGTGAACATTCGCCCATTTCGGCTCCGTCATTTTTTGCCAATACCTGAAAGCTTTAAGACGAAACTCAAGCATAAATTCCGGTTCATTCTTTCGGCTCGAAATCAGTCGAATCGTGTCCTCTGTCAAGCCCTTGGGAATAGTCTCCGATTCTATATCGGTCTTAAAACCGTATTTGTATTCCTGATTCGCGAAGTCTTGCGCTGTCTTATTGCCCATAATTCCCCTTTAACCGCGCGCGGCCATTATTCCCTGAACTTCGGCTTGCGGTTTCGCGAGCATTTCCAAATTGATAGAATCGTAAAAATGATCAAGCACTTCCTTGGTCTTTCTCCAGATCGGCTTGGCACCGCACATACAGATGTGATTGCAGACGATCTCCTCGCGCACTTGCGGCTCACAAAATGCATCAAATGTGCTGCCTTCGAGCGCGTCAATGATCTGCCTCAGAGTGATCTCTGAAGGACGGCGAGCCAATGCGTATCCGCCGTGATTGCCCGCTTGAGATGTGACGAGATTCGCTTGGCGGAGCGCCTGCAGGATCTTTTCAATGTAAGCAACGGAATAATTCTCTTCCTTCGCGATCTCTTTGATCGAGGTCCATTCTTTTTCCTGATGTTTGGCCATATAGACCATGCAGATCAAACCGTATTCCGTTTTAGTGGTGTAGCGCATAGACGCCTCCTAAGCCGAAAATGAAGTACCGCAACCGCAGGTACCGGTCGCGTTTGGATTGATAAATCTAAATCCCCCGCCCACAAGCTCTCTCGAATAATCGATCGCCATACCGTCCAGATAAATGAAACTCTTAGAATCGCAGACTACTTTGACACCATTGATGTCGTAAACTCTGTCGTATTCATTCATCTTGTCGTCTAATTTGACATCATAACTTAGCCCCGAACAACCGCCGCCTTTGACGCCTACCCTTAAAAAGGCCTCGGGCTTATTCTCGCGTTCGAGCAGCTTTTTAACTTCCTCTTTCGCAATATCTGTCAGCTGTATCATAGTTCACCTCGCAAATAAGAATTCGGACTAAAAACATCCGAATTGAAACTCAAAAAAAATGGCCTAAAAAGAGCATATTTAGACACACATAAAGTATACCTCAACGCCTATAATTTGTCTACGGTTAATATATTAATGTAACCTATTTTATATCATTAACTTATACAACATTATATAGACCACAACTCCCGTAATTGACACATATAACCATAAAGGAAACGTGATATTAGCGATGGCTTTATGCTTCAAAAAAGCACCCTTAAAAGCCAAGGTTAATGTGATGATAACAAGCGGCACAATAACAACGGCTAAAATCGTGTGCGAAATCAGGATCGCAAAATAAGCGGTGCGCAGAATACCTTTTCCCTGAAAACGGGTCAGCCCATGATGCGCATGATAATAAAGGTAGGAAGTCAAAAAAAGCGCCGAAGTGGCGCACGAGGAAAGCATCATGGTCTTGTGCGCTGTGATCAGCTTCTTTCGGATAAGAATATATCCGGTAACTAAAAAAACTGCCGTAACGGCATTCAGCGACGCATTGACTGTGGGTAAAATTGAAATATCCATCAACTCCTGACCTCTTCCATTAATGACTCATACCCTTCCCTGAAGGTGGGGTATTTTAATTTCAGTCCCAATTCTTTGATCTTTCTGTTTGAACAGCGTTTATTCGAAATTCGTTCAATATTTTTTACAGGCCCGTCTTCTATTTTCGGTATTGGAAGTTTTTCGCAGATCCACTCATAAAATTCTTTTTGCGTGCAAGGATCATCGTCCACGCCTAGATAAATTTCTCCTATTCTGCCCTTTTTTAAAAGAAGCTCGATCCCTGCCGCCGCATCCTCCGCATGGATGCGGTTCACAAAAGCGTCCGAAAACGAAGGTTTTAACCGGCCTGTTTTCAAGGCCTCCAAGCGATTTCTCCCGGGTCCGTATATTCCTCCCAGACGGAATACGATCGACGGAGCGGACTCAAGAGCAAGCTCTTCCGCTTTTAATAAAAGATTAGCCTCTTCGGCGGCGATCCCGCCGGCCCTTGGGTCAGTCTTCTCATCTACCCACCGCCCGTCCTTCGCGGAATAAACACTGGTGCTGGAGATAAATATCAATTTGTCGGGCATGTTTTCAGATAACGCGTTTAAAATATTTTGAGTCCCTTCACAATAAGTCGTCCGATAATCATCCCCTTTCCCCGAAGGCGCCTGGCATAAAACCACCTGATCAACCAAAGGAAGATATTTCAAAGTTTCCGGTGTTGACAGGTCGGCCTTGACGGGTTTGATATTTTTTTTCTCGAGTTCATTCAAGGCCGGTGAGCTTCGTCGCAGACCCCAAACTTCATGGCCCGACGAAATAAGCCGTTCACCAAGCATTGAACCGAGATATCCGCAACCAACGATAAGCGTTTTCAAGACAAATATTCTTTCCTATAACCGATTATGTTAAAATGTGTTTTCCTATTATCACACAGAACAGCGAAGGAATAAATCATGATCGTTATTACCGGCGGAGCCGGATTTATCGGCAGTGTATTGGCCTGGAAATTCAATCAACTGGGCCATAAAAACCTTTTTATCGTCGATCAGGATGCCCGGAAATCCGCAAAATGGGATAATATCAAAAAATGCACGTTTGACATCTATCTGGAATCCGGTGAGTTCATTGAGAAGCTTGAAAAAAAGGAATTCAACGGAAAGATCTCCGCGATCTTCCATATGGGCGCCTGCTCCGATACCACAGAGATGGATAAAAATTATCTCAGAGAAAACAATTCCGGATATTCCGAAAGGATCACGCGTTGGGCTGTCGAAAACAAAGTTTATCTCTGCTATGCCTCAAGTGCCGCAACGTACGGTGACGGCGAATCCGGCTTTTCAGACGATGACGCGCTGACCCCGAAACTCAAACCCTTAAACCCGTACGGTCAATCAAAACTTGATTTCGATATTTGGGTCTTGAAAAATAAGTTGGAAAAGCAAATCACCGGCTTCCGCTTTTTCAACGTCTACGGGCCGAACGAATACCACAAAGGTGCGATGCGCAGCATGGTTCAGAAAGGTTTTGAACAGGTACGCGATACCGGCAAACTACGGCTTTTCAAGTCATACAAAAAAGAATACCCTGATGGCGGGCAAGAAAGGGATTTTATCTACGTCAAAGATGTCGTGGACGCGATGATATGGTTCTATCAGCACCCCAAGATCCAAGGGATCTATAATCTTGGGCGCGGCGTCGCACAGAGCTGGAATGAATTGGCGGACGCGCTATTCAAAGCAATGGGAAAGCCGAAGAACATCGAATATATTGAAATGCCTGACTCGATCAAGAACCAGTATCAGTATTTCACCGAAGCGGATCTGAATAAACTAAAGCAGACCGGATGCCCCTCGAAATTCAAGGATCTGGATGAAGGCGTGCGCGATTACGTCCAGAATCACCTCTTAAAAAAAGATCCTCATATTTAACGGTCATTTCTTGACCGCCAAAGTCATTCCGTCGCGGACTGTCAGCATCACCGCTTCGACGCGTTTGTCTTTCGAAACATGCTGATTAAATCTCACGATCGCATGATCATCCTTGTCTTTCGGATGTAAAACCCGACCGCTCCACAACACGTTATCAGCAACTAAAAGTCCTCCGCGCTTGACCTTCGGTACGCAGGCTTCCCAATAACGGATGTAATTCGTTTTATCAGCGTCAATGAATACTAGATCCAAAGGCCCTTTGATCTTCTTCAAAGACTCTTTGGCATTGCCGATGATAGAGCGGATCTTTCTTCCGTGAGCGCTTTTCGCCCAAGCGCGTTTGGCGATCTCCGCTGTTTTCGGATTGATATCGAGCGTAAAAAGTGTTCCGTCTTTCGGCAGCGCCTCGGCCATGCAAAGCGCGCTGTAACCTGTGAATGTTCCTATTTCAAGGACGCGGCGCGCTTTGATCAAATTCACAAGTAATTTCAAAAAACCTCCCTCGACCGGCCCGACCATCATTTGAGGAAGCGTCGTTTTCTGATGGGTTTCTTGCGAGAGTCTGCGAAATATCTGAGATTCTGGGGCTGAATGTTTTAAAGCATAATCTTCGATGGATTCGTTGATGATGTGCTTCATTTCAAACCTCGATTAAAATCTCGTTATTTTCGATCTTGATCTTAAAAACCGGTTGCTTAAATTCAGGCGCCGATTGACAAGCTCCGGTCTTTAAGTCAAATGCCCAAGCATGCCAAGGGCAGGTCACTTCCGTCCCCTCGACATAACCCTCGGCCAAAGGGCCGCCTCGGTGCGGGCAAGTATTTTCTATCGCGTAGACCTTGCCTTCTATCTTAAAAATCGCGATCTCCTTATTTTCAGCGTTGACGATCTGCGATTTTCCCTCTTCAATATCAGAAAACTTTCCGGCCTTGATCCACATTTATTTTTTTCCCATGTTCCTGACGATCTCGAAATGTTTTTTGTCCACAGGCTGGACAGACAGACGCGATCCCCTCTGAGTCACCATCATCCCTTTTAGAGCTAGGTTTGATTTTAGCTCTTCGAGCGAGACAAAATGTTTGAACTTTTCCTCGAATTGAACGTCGACCATGTACCATTGCGGTTTGGCCTCAATCGACTTGGGATCAAAATGAACATCTTTCTTATCCCAAGCGGTAAAATCAGGGTAGCCCGCTTTACATACTTTAGCAATACCCGCCACCCCTGAAGGTTCCGCGTTCGAATGGTAAAAAAGAACGAGATCTCCGATCTTCATCTTGTCCCGCATGAAATTACGTGCTTGGAAATTCCGCACGCCATCCCAATAAGTCTTTTTGTCACGAGAAAGATCATCAATAGAATAAACACCGGGCTCGCTTTTCATCAACCAAAACATTTTATAGACCTACCGTAGCTTTTTTTATTATCTCTTCTATGTTTTTCTCTTCCACATGCTTGAACCAGATATTGTCCGGCATCAGAAGAACATTCGGACCTTCACTACAGACATCCATACAGCCGGAGCGGCTGACACGGATTTTACCCGCAAGGCCTCTTTCCTTGACCGTTTTTTTCAAAGCTTCTCTCAGCTGGACGCCTTTCAGCGCGCAGCAATCACCTTCAGGTCTTTCATTTTCACAGACAAAAATATATTTGAGAAATCGAGGTGATGAAACTTCCATGGACTACTTGAGGCGTTTGGCGCGGGAAATCACAAAATTCTTTGATGTCGAAGTGCTGGTCGTTACATAATCATCATCAATTGTAACTATCTCGACGGAATCCTTATCCGGTCTTCCGACCGCCCGGATGACTTGAGGAAGACCATAACGGATCGCATGCGTCGGATGAGAACGCAGAGAAGTCTCTAGCGGATAAACTGTCTCATCAGGCCTGATCTTTCTTGTTTGATAATCGTAAACGCGTGTTCGGGTCAAAGTGCCTTTTTCAAGGTCCAAATAATAGGTATTTTCATATTGACCTTCGAATTTGTCCATCTTCCCGTCACTGTAAAAATATTTCTCAGTCTCATGCGCAACGATCGTCTCCGCGCGTGCTGTGACCGGCAAAAGCCAAAGACCCGCCATCGCCAAAAAGATGATCCTCCCCGCCATGAACACCCCCTTATCTTTAGTCATAGATAATGTCCTCTTCGCTGCCATATATTTTAAAAGGTTCGCCCCATTGCCGCGCATCGGCTAAATTCCACGGACTGTCAGAAAAAAATGAAGGTCTGATCCTTACTCCCCAGCCACCGCCGTAAATGACATAGGCAAAGCCTGCTCCCGAATCCGCGATCTTTACCGCAAATGCGTCCACAAAACCGCCTTTGGCATTGACGCCGACCACATCGCAATCAACGTCCTTTCCGTCTTCTGAAACGCGGATCCCTTTTATCTTTCGCGGCTTTTCCAGTTCTTTAAAAATAAACTCTTCACTGCCCTGGCAATTAGAGTTAGTGCTAATGGCTATATGCATCGATGGCTGCCTTACTTGAAATTATCGTGCTCATTATAACAAATCTTTTGAATTCAGAAGAAGTTATTAATGCTGGCGGGCTATTTCTTGTAAAGAAGCGAAGAACGAGGATTCAGAAGCTCCTGCATATCGAGCTTCATTTCCGAACGGCTGTAAGCGGCTGTATCCAAAATATGCGTATCCATGCGGATCGCGTCTTCCGGACAGACTTCCACGCAAAAACCGCAGTAAACGCACATACCGAGATCCAGATCGAACGAAGCCGGCATTTTTTCGATGTTCGGATCCGGATGTTCTTTTGCAACAATATTGATACAACGTGCCGGACACACCGTCTCGCACATCATGCAAGCCACACAGCGCGGTGTGCCGTCTTCACGCTGCGTCAAACGATGGCGCGTGCGTGCGCGTTTTGCGAGCGGCCGCTGCTCTTCCGGATATTGGAATGTCACGGAAGCTCTTACGTTTTTGAATAGACCTATGCTGTGAAGCGTGTGGATCAAAAGATTCCTGAAAAAATGTCTGGATGTAATCCAAAGGCCCAAGAATACCGATGGGACATAGGTCCTGTCCCAAAAACTGAGCTCCTGCCGTTTTAAGACCTTGGTCGCCATCAGTGCACCCTCATTACAACAATGACGCTTGTCACAAGCACATTCAAAAGCGATGCCGGAAATAATATTTTCCAGCCTAAATGCATTAGCTGGTCGTAACGGAAACGCGGCAACGTCCAACGGATCGCCATAAAAAGCCAATTAAAGAACGCGACCTTCACCATGAACGAGATCACTCCCAAAGCGATCACGACTCCGTGAGGAAGCGCGGAAAAGCCCCAGGGAAAATGAAATCCGTCCGGCGAAAGAAAAGGTACTTGCCAACCACCAAAGAAAAATGTCGTCATAAGGCAAGCGACCAAAACCGTCTCTACGAGGTCTGTGAGAAAGAACATGCCGAACTTCATGCCGCTATACTCCACAAAGTAACCGATGATTTCCGATTCGCCTTCCGGCAGATCGAACGGCACGCGTTTGGTCTCCGCCAAAGCCGCGGTCATAAAAAGCAGGAACGCGAAAGGCTGCACCACGAAACCCCAAAGATGCGATTGATGCCGTACGATCTCCTGTAGATTCAATGTCCCATAACAAAGCACGATACCCATGATCGAAATACCCATCGTAATTTCATAGGAAAGCATCTGTGACGCGGCGCGCATCCCGCCCAGATAAGCGTATTTGTTATTTGAAGAAAAACCGCCCAGGATCACGCCGTAAACCCCAAGCGACATCATCGCAAAGACGAACAACATACCCGCATTCACATTGGCTACCTGCAATTCGATCGAACGGCCGGCAATGTGAAGAGTGTCGCCAAACGGGATCGACGCAAAAGCCATTAGCGCGAAGATCACCGAGATCGCCGGCGCCAGAGTATGTAAAAATTTATCCGCGCCATCGGGAATGAAATCCTCTTTTAAGAACATTTTCACCGCGTCGGCTAAAGAATGAAAAAGGCCCAGCACATTCAGCGGCCTCAAAAGCCAATTAAGCGGAACAAGCCATTTGGGCTTGAATTCGATCCACGCACGGTTGGCACCGATGCGGTCCTGCATCACAGCACTTTGCTTGCGCTCGACCCAAGTCAAGAGGCCTGCCAAATTAAGGATCATGCCCAAAAAAACAGCGGCGAGTATTGTTTTGATAATGATGATCGCGAGCATAATTTATCCGGATGAACTCATAGCTAAAGCATCCGCCACGCTCTTATGCGAATTTGCGGAATGCCAGAGAATGCCTTTGTCTGCTATCTTCCTATAATTAAGATCTTGGAAAGCCTCATTTTCTTTGGCAAGAGCCATGAAAATACTTTCTGGCTTTTCATGCGTAAATGTAAGCCCTAAATGGATCCCAAGCTCAAGGAGAACTTGCCAAGTGGGCCTTGATTGACCAAGCGGCTCAAACGCCTTTCGTATCCGCTGGATCCTTCCCTCAAAATTCGTAAACGTACCCTCTTTTTCAGCATAAGAGGCGCTGGGCAACACAAGATCAGCCAGGGTAGCCGTCGGATTTTCGTTAGATCCTTCGTAAATGATCGTCTTAACTTTCTGGCGTATCGTTGTTAGAGTTTCGCTGCCAAAAAGCTTTGCGATATCATGATGAAAAATAAAAAGCCCTTCCAGCTCACCTCGTTTCGCTTTCTCGATCACCAAAGCAATATCTTCGGATTCTTTGCCGAGTCCCAGGATCTTGGAGGCACCGGTCGAATTGGGATTTTTATCTTTCTTGATCAAAAAATTATCTTCATAGCCGTCTGAAAGAGAGGTTTTGAACGCTATATTTTTCCATTTTAAAGCATCCTTGAAGATTTTTTTGACCAAATAAAGTTCTTCGTTCGTATTCTGAGTGGATGCCAGAAGTCCCCAGGAATTCGGTGCCTTGTCATTTTTTATCAGAGAAGCGATCTTTAAAAGCGTCTCAGTCCAGGAAGCTCCGGATATTTTTTTTAACCGGTTCTGATCAATGGATTTATAAGCATAACGACCTTCATCGCAGATCCACCATTTATTCACCTCTTGATTCTCACGAGGCTTAAGACGCATCACGCGATCGTTCTTCAAATGGTAAGGCCTTGATTTTTCATATTCGATATTGATATTGCAGCCGCGTGAACAGCCCGGACAGATCGACTCCGTCGAACCCAGATACCAAACACGCATCTTGAAACGGAAATCTTTGTCGGTGAGTGCGCCGACCGGGCAAATATCCACGACATTGCCGGAATATTTATTGTTCAATTCCGCCCCAGGATAAATATTGATCTCGGCGTGATCACCTCTGTTAAAAATGCCGAAATCATGCGTCTTCGTTATTTCATCTCCGAAACGCACGCAGCGCGAACATAAAATACAGCGTTCCTGATCCAGCATCACTGTCGGGCCGATAGAAAAAGCTTTTTTTGTTTTCTTGACCTTCTCTTCATTGAATTTTGGATCGTAAAGACCGTAGTCCATGTAGTAATCCTGAAGCTTACACTCACCAGCCTGATCGCAGACGGGACAATCAAGCGGGTGGTTCGCGAGAAGGAATTCCAAAACAACCTGTTGGGATTCTTTCGCTTTAGGGGAATTCGTATGGATTGCCATACCTTCGGCGACGCGCGTATTGCACGCAATCACAGTGCGCGGCATTTTTTCCACTTCCACCTGGCAGATACGACAATTTCCCGCAATCGACAGGCCGGGATGGTAGCAATAACGCGGAAGATCGGATTTTATCTGATCAATCGCCTCGATGATCGTGATCCCGTCTTTAACGGTGTACGATTTTCCATCTATCGAAATATTAACCATCTTCTAATGAGCGCTTGGCACTAGCGCGCCAGAACACCAAATATTATATCGTATGGTGTTCGAGTGCCTGGTGATCTGGTGCTCCCTTTTTATTTTTTATGTATTCTTCGAATTCGCTTCTGAATTTCGTGATGTAGCTCTGTATCGGCCATGCGGCAGCATCCGCAAAAACGCAGATCGTGCGTCCTTCCATATTCCGTGCGATCGTCAAAAGTGTTTCAAGGTCTTTTAAACTGCCTTCGCCGTTATAAACACGCTGAACGATCTTATAAGCCCAGCCGGTGCCTTCGCGGCAAGGAGAGCATTGCCCGCAGGATTCGTGCGCGAAAAATTTACAAGCAACAAGAAGCGCCTTGACCATCGAAGTTGTCTCATCCATCACGATCACGCCGGCGGAACCAAGCATGGTACCTATCGCTCGAAGTGAATCGTAATCCATTTTTACGTCGATCTCATTTGCGGTCAGGATCTTCGCCGAAATACCTCCGGGAATCACCGCCTTAAGTGTATGGCCGTCGCGAATCCCTCCGGCATGCGTATAGATCATCTCGCGAAGCGGCGTGCCCATCGGGAGTTCATAAACACCGGGTTTCTTCACATGACCCGAGATGCTAAATAAATGCGTGCCGCCGTTTCCGGCGCTGCCCAGCTTTGCGAACCACTCAGCACCATTCTTTAAAATATGAGGGACACAAGCCATCGTCTCGACGTTATTGATGATCGTCGGACATCCAAAAAGGCCGACAATCGCCGGGAATGGCGGTTTAAGACGCGGGAGTCCTCGTTTACCTTCGAGAGATTCCAAAAGCGCGGTCTCCTCTCCGCAGATATACGCGCCCGCACCACGGTGAACGACAAGATCCAAAGCATAAGAGTTTCCAAAAATGTTTTTTCCCAGATAATTTTTCGCATAAGCCTCATCGACGGCCGCCTGCAAGCGCCGACAGGGCTCGACGTATTCCCCGCGGATATAAATATAGGATTTATGCGAACCGATCGCAAAAGCGCTGATAATGATCCCCTCGATCAGTTGATGCGGGTCGCGTTCGAGAATATACCTGTCTTTAAAAGTCCCTGGCTCGCCTTCATCGGCGTTGATCACAAGATAAACGGGCTTCTTATTGTCCTTGGGTAAGAACTGCCACTTCTTTCCCGTAGGAAATCCGGCTCCGCCAAGCCCGCGAAGATTAGACGCCAAAACCGCAGCGGTCACTTCATCCGGCCTCATTGTCGTGACGACTTTTTTGGCCGTTTGGTAAGCGCCTCTGTTTTCGGCAATACCTATCTTCCACGAATCGGGAATATTGAAATTGCGGGATAAAATGGGTTCTTTCATAAGTTTCGCTATGAGCACCTGAGCACTAGAGCACCGGAAAAAACTAACTGGTGCCTGGTGCGTTGGTGTGCTGGCACACTACTTAAGTTTATCAATAAGCTCATCTATTTTTTTCTCACTCAAATCGCCATAATATTTATCATTCACTTGCATCATGGGTGCCGCTTCGCAGGCGCAGAGACATTCGACCTCTTCCAGAGATATTTTTCCGTCAGCGGTCGTCTGCCCATTCTCAACGCCGATCTTCTTTTTCAAATGCTCCAGAACCTTTTCACCGCCCATTAGCATGCAGCTGGTCGTCGTGCAAAAACGAATATGGTGCCTGCCGACAGGCTTCTTGTGATACATCGAATAAAAGGTCACGACTTCCCGCACATGCACGACCGGAACTTCGGTCCACTGTGATACCCATGCCTCGATTTCGGGCGTCACATAGCCGACTCTATCCTGCGCCAGATGAAGCAAAGTCAAAACAGCTGCGTGTTTTTTGTCATACTTGGCAACAATTAACTGAGCTTCCTTGTCCAATTGCTTAAAAATGTCTTTATCCATAAAGATTTTGTTTTAGGTGTTCGGTGTTCGGTTTGCGCAAACCACTAACCAAAAACCGCTCACCGGTCTAATTCCCCGCCGATCATATTGACTGACCCGAATGTCGGGACAATATCCGCAACCATGTCTCCCTTCAGCATCACCGGCAAAGCCGCGACGATCGGAAAACAAGGCGGACGTACACGCACGCGGTATGGTCTCTCAGTGCCGTCGCTCACAATATAAAATCCAAGCTCACCATTAGCACCTTCCACCGGAAAATACGCTTCGCCTTTCGGCGGTTTAATGCCGTGCCCATACATCACGAGCTTGAAATGATTCATCAACCCCTCGATATTGCCGTAAGCGTCTTCTTTTGCCGGAAGCGAAACATTCTTTTCTTTCGCGTAAACGTTATCGTGGTAACTTTTTGTCGAACCTTCCAATGTCGGATCAAGATCAACCTTTAAACTTTTAAATCCTTCCGTCTGGCCCATTTTGGCTTCGTCGACCATCAAAGCCGCGGGGATCGTCCGCCCCTTTTCGTCCACCAAAATAGCGCCTTTCGGCATTTTCTGAATGGCCTGCTCAATGATCCGCATGCTCTGGACCATTTCTTCCATACGAACATAATAACGGTCGAGATTATCACCGTGCTCACCAACCGGGATATCAAAATCCAATTGATCATACACAAGATACGGCTGCGATTTCCGGACGTCATAATCAACACCTGTTGAACGCAAAAAAGGCCCGGTGATCGAGTAAGCCAGCGCATCCTCCTTGGATATCACGCCAACATCCTTCATACGGTCAACAAAGATGCGGTTTTTATTCAAAAGTCCTTCAACTTCCTTTAATATACCGCGTGTCTCGCCAATGGCTTTTAATAACTTCTCCTCAAAGCCATCCGGCAGGTCTGATTTAAGACCTCCCACCCGCGCATAGGAGATGGTCAAACGCGCGCCGGTCACATCATCGATCAGTTCGTAAAGAAATTCTCTGGCTTTGATCATATAAAGGAAAACCGTGAACGCGCCAAGTTCCATTGCAGATGCGCCGATGCAAGTCAAATGATCCGTGATGCGCGATACTTCGCTCATGATCACACGGATATATTTGCAACGCTCCGTCGTCTCGATCCCAAGGAGTTTCTCGACAGCCATGCAGTAGCCGATATTATTGATCAGAGGAGACACATAATTCAGGCGGTCAGTATAAGGGATTGCGTTGTTGTAAGGGCCTTGTTCGCACATCTTCTCGAATGCGCGATGAAGATAACCTATTTCTACATCGGCATCGACGACGGTCTCACCGTCCAATTCAGTGATGATGCGTACAATGCCATGCATCGCCGGGTGCGACGGGCCGATATTCAATAACATCGACCGCGACTCGGTCGCTTTTAAATGCGGAGCTAAAGGTTTTCCCATTACTTATTATTCGTACGGCTTATCTGTCTTAAGATCGCTTCTTTTAATTTCGGGTCATTCGTCAAGCCCATTGCTTTGACATAATATTCGGCCGCCTTTTCCAGATTCCTCTGTTTTTCATAGGCCATCGCCAAACTGACACAAGTTTTGTAAGATTGCGGATTCATGTCGAAACTTTTCTTGTAATTTTCTATCGCTTTTGCCGTATTTCCAGCTTTTCCGTAAGCGTCGCCGAGATCATACCAAAGCACCGCATCATCGGAATTCGCCTGAACACCTTGCGTAAGCGCATCGATCGCGCTCTTTAGATCTTTTTTGGCTTCATAGGCATAAGCCAGGTTGGAATAAGCGAATGTGTCTTTCGGATTTTTCGCGATCGCGGATTTATACGCCTTGATCGCGCTGTCAAAGAGACCTTGTTTACCGTAAAGATTGCCCATCGTCAGATAAAGGTCGGAACTCTTAGGATTGGCCTCGATCCCCTGCTGATAGGTTTCTAGCGCACTTTTATTATTGCCCAATCCTTCGTAAGCTAAACCCAATGTCAAATAAGAATCCGCTCTTTTCGGCGCGATATCCACGGCTTTTTGCGCATAACTGACAGATTTCTGAAAATCCTTCTTTTCAGCATAAGCCAGCGACAGATCGATATAAACCTCGGGATTCTTCGGATTGATCGCCAGCGACTTTTGTAAATTGTCGATCGCATTGTCCCACTCGCCTTGCTCGGCATAAGTAACACCGAGACTTTGGGCCGCTGCGGCATTTTGCGGATTAGCGTCGAGCGCTTTTTGATAAAGACCTACGGACTGATTGACGCTGCCTTCGCGATAGGCCTCGTCCGCTTCCTGCAGAAAATTTTTCTTATCCGCCCGGGCTGCAAACGCAGAATTAGAGCACCAGAGCATTAGAAAACCAGAACACCAAAAAATCAGAAAAGTCAAAGCTCCTGAACGAAAAAAACGACAAAAATTCGATGATTGGCCTTCAAACCTTCTGGCGCTCTGTTGCTCTGGTGCCCTGGTGCTCATTAGTTTACCGGCCCCACAAGAGGCTGCCTTTTGTTATATGGATAATCTTTTCTTAGCGCGTGACCTGTAAATTCCTCATACATCAGGATACGCTTAAGATTAGGATGCCCTTTAAAGCGGATGCCGAACATGTCCCACACCTCGCGTTCAAACCAATCCGCAGCCGGCCAAATAGAAGCCACCGAATCGATCTCGGCCTCTTCTTCCTTTACAAGTGCTTTGATAAATAAACGAATATTTTTTGGAACAGAAAAAAGATTGTAAATGACCTCGAATCGATCTTCTTTCTCCTCCCAATGCAGATAATCGACCGCGGTCAGATCCATCAGCACGTTGAATTGATAGTTCGGATCATTCTTCAATACAGTCGCGATGTCTTTAATCCCTTCTTTTCTGATAACGATCATCTGATCGCCTTTATTCTCCTTCGTTTCGAGAATAAGATTGGGAAATCTACCTTTGATCCGTTCCGCTAATGAAATATCAGCCATTTAAACCTCTTGCTTCTGCGCCTGGATCTTCGCCTGAAGTTTCATCAGACCGTCCATCACATTTTCAGGACGCGGCGGACATCCGGGAATATAAATATCCACCGGAATAATGGTATCGATCCCCATCACGGTCGCATAATTATCATAAAATCCGCCGGTGCAGGTACAGACGCCGAACGCAACGACCCATTTTGGCTCGCACATTTGTTCATAAACTTTTTTTAAGACCGGCGCCATCTTATGACTGATAGTGCCGACAACAAAAAGCACGTCGGACTGCCTCGGTGAAAAACGCGGGAATCCCGCTCCAAAACGGTCGACGTCATAATGCGAGCAGGCCGTCGCCATGTACTCCATGCCGCAGCAAGCCGTGACAAAAGGGTATTGAAAGATGGAAAATTTTCTTGCCCATCCGATCGCCTCATTCAAAGATGTTGTCATGAAATTGAATTTTTCTAAATTGGGCTGGGTATTCGGCGGAGGAGGAGCGGTTATTTTTCCCATTCTAGCGCTCCCTTCTTCCACGCGTAAATAAATCCAAGGGCGAGTACCGCGAGAAATGAGAACATTTCAATGATGCCAATCCATTTCAATTCTCTTAGGATGACCGCCCATGGAAAAAGCCAGACGATCTCGACATCAAAAAGGATAAAGAACATTGCGATCAGATAGAATTTTACCGAAAATCCGGCAGGCTGGTTGCGTCCCGAATCTACGGGTGCGACACCGCATTCAAAAGGCTCGGATTTACTTTTAGAAGATTTGTTTTTTGGACCTAATAGCCCGTTTAGAAAAATAATGAGCGCCGCGATGCTCACCGCGATGAGGAAAGTGACAAGCAAACCTAGATATTCGCCGGGCTGTTCCATAAGTCCCCTGAAAATAATCTATTACAAGAACTATTATAGCAAAAAGAGGCATTATAGGTCACTCGGTTTGGTTTGTAAAGGAAAGGCCTTATGCGGCGGTGCCGATGGCCTTGAGATTCGAGATATATTGCATGATCGCCTGGTCGACGAGTTTGACCAGCGGCTTCAGCATAAATCTGTCCGCAACGCTCTTATTGACATCATTGATGATACCAAGCGCAAAGCCCAATATATTCTCTTTCTCGAGGTCCTTGTCCGTGAAATTGCCCGACAAGCGGCGGACTTCCTGGATCACCGATTCGCGTACATCCAAAGGAGTCGCCTGCGAAAGATTCTTAAGACTCAAAAGATAAATAGCGTAATGAACGATCGGCCTGATCGGCAGCAAATAACCTTTTTCGGCATTGGCGATGTTGGCATAACCGATGTCTTTGACGATATCATCCAAGCCGGTAATCCTGACCTTCAGCGCAGCACGCACCTCATTTTCGCTTGATTGATACCGGTAAAGATTAGTAATCGAGCTGACATGAGCCATTAAAGCCTCGTTTTTAGAAGCGCTGTAAAAATGGAGCTTAACATCTTTGTAACGCGCGTCAGATTTAATGGCGGTGATCGCAATGGCCAGAATCTCGACATTCTGTTCAAACGTCTTTGTGACTTCGGATGCATTGGCCACGTTCAATTTATCCACATTAACCTCAAGCATACCCTCAAGAGAAGATTTGCCGATTTTGGACAAAATGACATTCGCGGCATTGTCGAAGACGCGCATCTGGCGGTTTTCTTCAAAAGTAACCGCCTTAATCTCATTTTCGGAAGAGAGTAATTGAACAGCGGGTGTTTGAGATATTTTGGATAAAAGTTCTGTCTTGGCCACTTCCGTCTTTTGTAAAGATCTGCCCAATTCGATCTTCTTCTGCGCTTCTCTGAACGCATTCAGTTCGGCTTGGGTGATGATCTCGGAATGGACCACAGGCGACGCCGCATCGACTCCCGCGAGAAAATTGATCTGTGCGTATTCATTTTCGCGACCTTTCAGCGGCTGCACTGTAAATGTCAAAATGCCCTGATCGCCCAATAAATTCAGCTTTTCGCCCGCTTCCTTTTCGGCACGTTCCAACAAAATGCCCAGGAATAAATTTCGAATGACAGGATGCGATATCTCTTCGGATGGTGAAGCGCTGGTTTTACTGACCAACCTTGCACCAAAAGTTTGCCCAAAGCTCGAAGCGGATTCTTCTTCCGGTTTTGCACTTGAATCAACTTTAGCTGGAGCCGTTTGCTCTCGCCTTGTCGCAGTGGCTTTGGTCCCGATCACAATATTATCTCCCTTCAAATCCTGCCTTTGATAAAAGAACCCATGCTGAGCGATATTCGAAATACCTTCGCCTGCAAATGCAATACCAGCGTCTTTTACGGCTTGTATCTCTTGCGGGCTCACATTTGCATTCGATTTTGTATCAAACACTTCGATATTCCGGATCTCACCGGACACGCCAAAATCCGCGCGGACAAATATCGGCAAGTTCCGATTTTGCTTATTACCATGCGCGAAAGCATTCGTGAGAAGCTCCAAGATCACCTGCTTTTCTTCCGGAAAACCCGCAAGCGTACCGGAGATCTGATCCAACGCTTCGCGGATCAATAAGTAATTATTTTGCCCGCGCCTGTAAACATCATTGAGCGCCAATTCCAACGTTTGACCGTTATGGAATGCCTGCAAAACATTATTTTTATCGATCGTGTGGGCCAAATTGACCGTCGAAACAGAATGTGCTTGAGTTAAATAGTCTCTCAACCTTTGTGCTTCATTGTCATGAATCGGTGCGGCTGCTAACCGCGCGCCTGAGATCTGAACCTGACTTTCCAAAAATTCTCTGAATGCACTTTCTGAGATCTTATTTTCTTCATTGACCGGGTATACGATCTCCGCATAGCGCACGACATTGTCTTCATTAAGAATGAATGGTGTGTATCCAGACTTCATCAAGACATAATTCATAATGAGGCTTGCTGTCCGTTTATTCCCGTCATAAAAAGGCTGGAGATTCACAAGGGTCACATAGACGTGTGCCGCCACATCAATCGCGCCTGCCTCATCTACTTTGATCTTTTGCTCGGTGCTTTCAGAAAAAAGATACTCAAATAACTCCTTCACATCCTGCTCATTGACAGAGACATAATCGCCCGGGCTACGAATATAGCCCTTCTCACCCAATAGCGCATGAAGATGTTTGTATTCTTTTTCGAGTTGCAACACTGTCATGTGCTTTTTGTTTAAAACCACGTCGTTGAACCTCTTAATCGCACGGCCATATTGACGGATCACTACCGGTTCCAAATGCTCTTTTTCGAGCCATTGATCAGGATTGCTGATTTGATGCAGGATCGTTCCCAAGATCGCGCGGATCCTTTCCAAATTGCTCATCACAAGTTTCGAGTCGAGCTTTTCGTGAACTTCCTCCTGATACCATTTCTTCTGCGAAGACAGTCGGGCGCCGGAAGATTCTCTAATGAATTCTTCGAATTTTCCATTGTCAAAAACATCCAGCGGTTCCACACTTCCCGCGTCGATCACAATATAACGGTCCGAAGGTGTATGAATATAATCTGTGACTGATGACAGACCGATCCCCTCGAGTCTATTCCGGATCTCGATAACATCTGGATGTTTTTTGCCGATCACCAATAACCCATTCACATACTCACCTTTCACTATTTGCATGGCATACCCAACAATCGCTCCTGAACCATTTCTGACGACGCCATAAAAACGAGGACCCACACCTAAACGATCCAACACTTGGGAATTGATGATTTCCCGCCGGATGAATGCGTTCGTCGAGCCGCTGAGAAACTTTTTAATAACGACCGGCTGTGAAATATTGTTTATCGCAGCGATATTGAGAAAAACTCCGGCCGAATTCTCACCAGGCGGCGCTACAACCGGTAAATTTTCTCCAAAAGGATATTTCAACGAGACTTCAGGCGATTGAGCCATATCCGTGATGATCACGCCTCGTTCTACGTCTCTTATTCCGTGCATGACCCAAGTCGCTTCGGGACTTACTTTAGAATAATCCACTTTTTTATCGTTTGACTCTACATGGAAATTCCGGAGTTCTTGTTGAAGCGTAATATCGCTTTGCGAAAGCCGTGCACCTGACCGCAAAAATTCCAAAAACCTATCTTCGGACAAGCCGTATCCCGGCCCCGTGAAAGCATTGTATTCTTGAATAATCAAGATACCATCGGCCGCATCGAAATAAGGCTCTATCGCTAATCCAGAGAAATGCGGAAAAGCCACGATCGGCTTAAATCCAGCGTCTGAAATTTCCTTCACAATAGCCTGTCTTTCTTTCAAAGTTGATTCTGTCCATCCCACCCCAGCAACAGTCGTTAATGTATTACCACCTACGAACACCACCACTTTATCTTTGTTCTTCTGAAAACGCTCTTTCGCATCATTTAACGTCGCCCGCAAAACTCTAAAATCATAACCAAGCGAGTGTGCATAGTATGTCTCCCTGGTTTCTGTGTTATAAATATAGACCGCAGGACATGTCAAACATGTGGTTAATAAAGGCATCGACGTCTCCACCTGTTCCTCAGAGATCAAACCTGAAATACCCGTACCAACTATTTTCCAATTTTTGTTCTGTAGCCGATGTTGATGCTTATCGCTCATTTCCTGTGACGCATTTTTCACACCGGCAGAGTCTATTTTGAAAATAAAAGACCTCGGCACCTCCGGCGCGATTTGGGCGTTTAACTCATCATTTAGAACATCCTGGACAGACTGTGAAATAAAAGATCGCCCGCTCTGCCGATCAGTCGTGTGCTGATTGATGCGATCGACAATATTCACCAAGATGTCCACTAACACAAATGCATGACCTCTCGCATCTGTGAGATCGGCTGGTTTTGTTTGGAGCTCGGCCATCAAAGGCTCCGCCGTTTTATCGAATTCCGAAAGACCCTGGCTCAATATCTCTTCAACAGCCTGTAAGTCAACCGCTCGGTTCAGCTCTGCTCTGGAAATTTCTTCGCCGGTTTTGCCTTCAAACCCCGGCGTGCGCCCCTTGACAAAAATGGCCGGCGGTTCGCCTTCGGTCCTTAAAATTAATAGCGGCCTTCGTGATGCCGGCCTAAAGACCTCGGCAAGATCTGCCAGTTGAACACGAGCCTCATTGACTTGGCTAAGTATTTCAGCGGATATTTCATCCGACGCTCGTTTAATGCCGGGATTGGAGTAAGTCTGCAGCGCTTGGGCTCTGCTATTGATCACATGCTGGACCAAATTGCGCAGCGCCTTATTTAGAACGACTGACCTAGTATCCTCTGCGGAAAGCCGCGCGCCCGATTCATTTCGAGCATTTTCCAATATCCTCTGTTTGTAGTTGAACCGAAACATGTCGATCGCCATGCTTCCGATATCTTTCGATCGAATCAGCGCAGATAAAACCTCAACGGCTTCGCTTAATTTTTCCCCGGAAACACCTTCTGGCGCTTCACCCCTTACGATGATCTTTTCGTCCTTATTTGCGCCAAATGCCAGCATCGCCACCATGCTTTCGGCCTGCGAAAATTTGGCTTGATCGGCTTTCCTGATGAAAAGAGTGACTCCATTGTCTTGTTTCAACCATTGAGCCACTTGCGCAATATCCGCAAGCGGTCTGAAATGAATGCCTTGTTCCGCCGTTACGGTCGCCTCTTGTTCTGCCGAAGCCAACCGTGCTCCCGAAGAAACAAATCCCAAAAGCGATTGCGCAGAACGGACCGAGTAAATAGAATCATAATGTGCGGGAAAACCGGGTTCTTCCAATTTTCTCGCTTCAACTAAATTCGGCACGGGCAAGTCTTCATTTGGTTTGAGATTTTTCACGATAAGCGCCGGCGTTTTTCCTTCCAACAGATTGTACTGCGGTCGTTCAAGCCCCAACAAAACGGCTTCTTGCTGATTCAACGACGCGAAAAACGAACCTGGAGTAAATGATCTATCATCAAAAACAACGCCTTCGAAGTCCGAAACAAAAGCGGTTCCGCCCGCATAAAGCATATTTTTTAGATTATTGACCGTTTTAAGTTTATTTTGCAGATAAGGCATCACGGCCGATGAAAGCAATACATAATGATACTTTCCGTTAACTGCTTTGCTTTCTATATCTAAAGCTTTTGCATTTTGCGCGTAGAAAGAACGGAATTCTTTAACGGATCGCGCAATCTCTTCATCTGACCTGC
Organism: uncultured Planctomycetia bacterium; assembly: GCA_964642015.1. Classification (GTDB taxonomy): domain Bacteria; phylum Omnitrophota; class Gorgyraeia; order 2-02-FULL-51-18; family 2-02-FULL-51-18; genus CAZXLF01. Next base: position 87,172 of record CAZXLF010000001.1, on the reverse strand, counting down.
CTTTACCATGATAAGCGCTTAAAACCGAATCAAGAAAAACATTTTCAGGAGCATTGATCTCTTCAAGCGGTTCCTTGTTAATAACGGTAAACTCAAGAAACGCTCCGTAACGCGTCCATAAGTCATAAAGTGCGCGGCCGGCTCCTGCGCCGATGACAAAAAGCTTCTTCTTTGAATAAGGAATCCCCTCACGAACGCTCCTATCATAAAGCGCTTTTTCCTTTTCAAGCTCCGCCACTAATTGTCCCTGCAGATCCGTATCCTGCACGACCAGATCACGCATCACGTTATCCCAATGAAGATAGCGAGGTTTTGCTTGCGCAAGACGGGCGCCGGCCGGCGTTTCATAATCTTTTTCAGAAAATCTGGTAATGCTCCACTTGTTCTGTGATTCATAAAGAAATGGGACGCTCAGGTTCTCTGCGATAGGCTTGTCCGACCAATTTAAACCGGGCACTAGATTATCTCTCAACGAAAAGATCAGGTCTCCGGGCCTAGTATCTCTCAATATGGATCGGCGAAAACGAGGGTCTGCCCTTAGAGAGGAATCTCTCCCGGGATATTTATCAATAATGGCCGTCAAACCCTCCGGGGGGCGTGTGGCAGCAACTTCTGCGGCGAGGTTATAATCCTGATCGACGATCTTGATTTCGATGTTCTTCTTAAGTTCTTCTGCGTTCAATCCTATCCGCTCGGCTCTCTCAAAGAAACCTTGCGTCCAGCGCTTTTGAAGATCTTTTAAACCCTCAGGACCATTCACACCATAAAGCGAGATGACCACGACTTGACGCACATTCGGAAACAGCTTGACCAAACTCAATACAGCCAATTGATCGTAATGCGCTGCCGGATAGACGATACGGGTCACTTTGTCACGATCGCCTGCTATATATTTTAGCAATGCCGCAGCAACATTATCCGTGTTCGCCAAATACTTTCTTTTATCCGCATTATGCCGCTCTAAACCTTCGTCACGCGGAGCAAGTCCGCCCGCAAGCCGTGTGCCTTGAGGCGATGATGCGGTGCTTGACCTTTCAACAATAAATGGTTTCCCGGCTCCCGCGTCAAAACGTAAAGCCAAACCCAAAGATTTGATCTCTCTATTGATCGACGCGACAGCCCGATCAATGCGAGAAACCTGGTCAGCTTTGTTTGGATTATCAAAAGTTTCTGCGATACGGAATATCGGCTCCGTGATATCCGGCTCAAGATCGCTTATTGGTTTGATTAGTGTGCCGGGCGGAATAGCCGCTGAAGTCCGGTACCCGCTGTTCAACAGATCCGCCAAAGTATTCAAGCTTCTCAGCGCTTGATCTGTCTTCACCTCAACTGCCTGAGCTGCCAAAGATGATGGTTGACTTGTTGTATTTTCAAAACCGGAGACCACATAGATAGCCGTTGAGGCGCCGACACGTTCGCCGGCGGCGTGATCCAAAAAGTACTCTTTGGACACATTTAAACGATAGTTGAACTTGCTTCTTATATCTGAAAGACTTCTCGTAACAACGTTGAATTGACCTTCTGTCCTCAATGTCTCCTCAAAAAGATCGACGGAACCACTGTGAGGGTATTGCAAAGAAGCGACGGGCTGAATAAGATAAGCCCTGCCCCATAAAAGCACTCTGCTGTCGGCGCCAGGCTTAACAACTTTGGGCAATCCTTCTGCGAAACGTCTGAGTGAGCGGGCTTCAAAGTCTCCGTCCCAATAATGCTTGAACTGTCTCGGCTGTTTAACAAGATCATCGTAATAAGGCGCATTCCACATCACCTTATCGAAACGTTTTTCAAACGCGGGTTTGCCTTCACTTGAAATAATATTATCGTGAGCCGTCGCCTCAAAATCCGCACCGGCTATCTTAAGCGTCGCACGCAAATTCGCAATTTCTAACGGGCTTATCCCAATAGCGTAGATCTTATTTTTCGTCTTGAACGAAGCTGCCCACGCATCGATGCCGGAACCGGGCCCTACAACTAATAATTCGTCGTTTTCTTTCAGGTTGAACTTTTCATCTTTAGAGATCGCGGTAAAATAATGAATATCACTGGCCAGATTCCCGCCCGCCGGTGAATAAACGGTCGGATAAACCGGGAATATGATCTGATGTTTGCCGGCCGCTTTTTTAGACGTTTCAAGAATATAGCTGAAATTGCTCGGAGGGAATTCTCTGGCATCCATCTCTCCGGTTTGCTGGTCCAGAGCTGCGTAGACGAACGGTCTGGAACGACTTCCGGCATCACCAAAAGAAAATTCGCCTCCATATTGCCTCTTATATTCACTGATCGCCTTTTGGTCTCTCTCCCACTTCTTTGCAAAATTGGACCATTTTTTCTCCGCTTCTTTATCATCAAGCCTAGGGATCTCAAAATTAAAATGACTCAAGTCAAAATATTGAGGCTGGACTTTCGATTTCTCCAAGACCTTTTTCAGTTCATCGGTAGGAGCAGGAAATATCGCGATCACTTCCGCTTCATCATTGTAGATCAGGTCGAATTCCCTCGTATCAGCCAGCTCTTGCCGCAAGATGTCCAACCCTTCGGGAATCGGCGCCTTGAAAGTTTGTTCGGGAATGCGGATTCGTTGGATCGCCGTTCCTTCAGGACCTTCTCGAAGATCAATGCCGATCTTGCTGAAGAAACGGACATCCCGCAAACCGATTGCGGACAAAAGTTCGTAGGCCGCACTATTTTCGTCCGCTAAACGAGCGCCATTGCTAGTCGATAGGCGGTAACCGATGTCAGCCTTAAGTAAATTCAGGTAATTAGGATTGCTCAAATAGCCCGTAATAAATCTTCTGTAGTCCGATCCATAGTAAGTCGAAAGCGCAAAAACCATGAATTCGGGATTCTCAAGAAGATTTCTCGCGAATACTTCATTCTGCGTCATCTTTTTCAGCATCAAAGCGATGATCTTCCTTATTTCGAAATTCGTGAACTCAAACGCCTGAATATCGCTCTGGGTCCTTTGAAGCTCCTGCTCGACCAATTCATTCTTAGGTAATAACTCCAAAGATCTTTCGCGGTCTTTTAGAGCGGAGTATACCGCTCGAGCCTGACCCTGCGTGTACTTGATATACCCCTGAATAATATCTTCGCCTTCTTTGGGTTGGAAAGGTGAAAATGCCGAAGGGATCCATGCTCTTTCTTTCCGCGATCTCACATAATCTGTGACCAAATAGTTCGTCCAGAGAAAATCTGCTAGTTGTTCAAAATTCCTCGAAGCAAAAAGCTGCTTTCGTTGGTCTTCGCTCAATTTCCCACTCTCGGCCAGGCCTTCCGCCAATCCTTCCAGAAACACGTTAAAATAGGCAGGGCCATAATCTTGATACATTGGTAATTCCGTAATCGTTTGCACACTGGCTCTGATGGCTTCGATCGGACTGTATTCGCGCCCTTCCAACACCAACGGAAAATCCTCAATAAGATGAATGTCTGAGTAATCCGTGATCACCAACTTAGATCCCTTATCTACGGTGATGAAATTTTCAGCGTGCGTCAGCGGAATCTTTCCTTCCACTACAAGTCGCCCGATCTCTTGCGCAATCTGTCTGGCTTGCTCTTCAGTTTTGATCTGAGGCAGAGATTTATTATTCATGAACGATGAACGAAGACTGCCTGGGACAAAAGAAACAGCCTGCCCCATATCGAATGGAACAGGTAAATTTGCCACTCGGCCGTTGAACGAAAGACTCCCTGCTGCCTGAACGCGATCCACGATATCCGGCCTTGAATCCATGTTTTTAATCTCATAGTTAGCGTGATATTTAGACATCCCGCCTGCAAGCACGCCATTTTCTATCACAAATTCTGCTTCAGGAGTGCCAGCGCCTTTTAGACTGATCAAATATTCTGTATTCCCTATTTCCAAAACGACCGGCAAACCATCTCTGAATAAGATGCCGCTGCGGCCCAAACGCGTCTTACGGGTTTCATTGTCGGTTTGACTCATGAATAATGAATAGCGGCTTTTGGTTTCCTTTGAAGTGATCAAGAAATTTCCCTGCTCAAATAGCTCACGGATATCCTCCGGCAATGCCTGCCACTGAGATCCTTTGTTGATGGATAAAAAGGTCCGTCCCAGATGATGCGATTCCAAAGGCACTTTTTTAGCGGATCGGTTAGGATTCCACCCCACCGCCTGCTCTTCGAGATCACTTCTCATGCTCTTAAAACTGGCTGTGTCCGAGAAAACCGGCTCGATCTTCCCATTGTTCCTGATCAGTCCGATTAAAATATTTCCAGCAGCATTATTTCGAACTGCTTCAAATCGCTGAGTTACTTCCGACGGCGAGATCTCTCGACTTAAGACAGCGCTCGCAAGCCGCGCTCCAGTCGGTCTTTGCAAAGTACCAATCGTAAGACTTTGAGGCTCCCTCACAGGCAGTCCATTCACAAATGTGCCGTTCCTTGATCCCAGGTCTTCTGCAAACCAACCGGCAGGCGACTTATAAATTCGGGCGTGGTGCCCGCTAACGACGTTCGAGCTGATAACGATATCATTATCTTGTTCTCTGCCTATTGTGAAGCTTATCTGACCTGTGAACTCACGCGGAAAACCTTGCACGACATTTCCATTTTGGTCTTTTACCGAAAATGTGATGGTTTCGCGATTTTGGTCGTCCGTCGCCAATTGCGCGTGGATTAAGAAATTAGCTAATTTAATTTCGTCTTTGGTTTCAAGAATTAGAGGGACCAGCCTTTCTTGTTCTAGGCGGAACTCTATGATGCGGCCCGAAATGTTATGAATCACAGCAGTGCCATGAGCAAAACTTAAATTGAACTGATAAGCGATCGACTGTCCAGGTCTAAGCGGAATAGGCATTTTCGTAAATAATTTCCTGATATTGTCTTTTAATGATTCCCATCCTATTTGGATCGTGGATTTTCCGGGCGCTTCGTTGATCCTGGTATAAAGAGATTTTTCTCCCGAACGCACCGTTGTCCCTCTTTCGCCGTCACGCTGATAGACGATAGCGTCTTCTTTAGGCCTTCTTATCACAAAACGGTCACCGCCGATCAAAACGATCTTCGTAGTCCCCTGGCTTATATAGATTGATTCCTGGCCGTTAGGATAAAGGCGGTCTTTTTTAGTGTAGGCGCCGGATATTTGATCGCTGGCGATCCGCACATATTTGAGTGCCGGCTGATTGTCTGCATTCGTCCACGAAACAGGACTTCCTTGGAAAGGCTGATTCAAATCGAGCGCCACGTAAGTAAATTCTCCTTCTTTTGAAAGGTCTAAAATAATCTGCTTTTGATCTTGAGTAATCGCTACAGACTGATTTTTGTAAATCCTGGCCTGTAAACCTTCGAAATATTCCGGCACCGGAGGAGTGTGTCCCGAAAAAAGGATCGGTGTCGATTTTTCGTTGCGTGTCAACGTGCTAAGAAATCTTGTCCTTGTGGCCGTGTCAAAGTCTCTGCCCCAAAGAACAAACCTGAGAGCGGGGTTTTCGCCGTCCTTAGTCTTTCTTCCTCTTTCAAAAATATGATCAAGATCATCGCGTGCGTTGACCCTTGGAGCATCACCATGTAAAAACACGAGATCCGAACTGCCTTTTGGTTGGTCGTTTTGAATACGCAAAACAGCGGGGAACTTCTCAATGACGTCCGAAAGCAAACTTTCTATTTGTTCATCAGCCCGTGCGCCGTATATCTTCCCCATCTCCATCGTAAAACCAAAATTCTGTATGGCTCTTCCGGCAGAAACATCGTCTCCACCCGCATGTGCATTTTCATGATCTGCAAGAACGATATGAATATTATTCGGCGCAAAGGGTACGAGCGAAAGAATAGCAAGCAGAGACCGTAAACTATCCTGATGACTTATCAGTGAAGATCTCCGAGGATGCAAAAGATCACCCAAAGATACAAGGATCGCTTCGCCGCTCAAGATCTCTCTGAGATGAGTCTTGAGAATATAGGAAAGGTTTTCATTATGACCGTGCACATCGCCAAAAACGATCACTCGTCGCGCCTCGCCGGAATGAACATCTTTAAATGGCGCCGCTCTCAATTCCTGATCAGCCGACCGAAGGATTGCCAATACTTCATCAGCGCTGAGATCGTCAGTAAAGATCCTATCGAGTCTTTGCTCGGCTGCCCTCAATTCTTCGGCAGATACTTCAGCCAGACGCGCACCCGCCAGATTGGCATAGGGCGCCGCTTGCTCACTAATTCTGGCAGGCGCAAAGCTCGGCTTTTCTATTGTAGCGAGCCGCACTCCTGATCGGGAGACGGTTTTCTCTCCCTGGGCGGATTGCGCGATGCCGATTTCTTTTTCTTCACGGATAACTCGCGCCCAACCTCTGCTAAAATTCACCGCTTCATACATCGGCTTGGCTACATGCATAAAGCTCCACTCATGCGCATGAATCCAAGCGCTCTGCCCTTCCTTCGTTCTGGTAGCGGTAACAGCAACACCATACTTGTGGAAACCCATTTCGGAAGATAACTCAAAAGCCGGATTATTCGTTCTTATATCCTCGATCGACTGCCGAATAGCCGCTTCCTCTCTTACATTTTGCGGGCTTACAAATAAACTGGCTTTTACGATGGCCCCGCTTCTGAACAAATACTCTAAAGATTGCCCCGTGATCCTTTGGAAAAGGCCAGGCAGCTCATGCGAAAGCATCACGACGGTTCTGTTGTCAGGTGTGGTCAGCAATCCAAAAACATAACAACAATTTCGAACATGCGAAGTCATTAGTACGCGATCAGGCGATAAATATTCCGAAGGTACAAATACAATATTATTTTCTCCGACAACAACATCGTTTCCTTGTTTAAATGGCTCTTTAAGTTCGGTATCGTTAAATTGTCTTCCGGGTACGTACGAAAAAACCGCGGGCTTTTCTGCGAATATAGCTGTCGGTCCGGATGACTTTCTATAGGCAGCGCTGAATTGGTTATAAGAAATTGCCCACTGAGAAAGCGCTCTCTCAGATTGATTCAGCGCAAGCAGGCGATTTTCAGCATGGGTAAAAAAGTTCCCCGATAGGCCTAGACGTTTCAATAAAACGATCGAACTTAGGATCGGATGTGAAAACAGCGCGGGCTTGACGCCAGACACAGTAGATTCAGCCAGACGCGCTCCGGTCGCGCCACCCTGAGTCAAGATGGTCGGTGTTCCTCTCTGCCTTTGGACCAGCTCAAGACTGCCATTCCCCCATTGTACTTGCGACTCAAAATAACCTCTGCGCCACGTAAATTTCCATTCCGCCAACCACAACGCCCATGTTTTCTTGATCCAGGCAAAATCGGAGTTAGCTCCCAAGAGCGCAGTATTCGATGAAGGAAATGCGGAAGATTGTTCATTATCCCCGAGCAGATAGGCTCCGCGTTTTAAAAGAGCTGCTTTCAGATCATTGACAGCCTGAATCAGGGCTCGAGGGAAGAAAGCAAAATGTTCATGACGCAGATACTCGCCGTAATAATTCGGTGCCTTTTCTATGAATAGATCCAAACCGCCATTGTTCCTGATCAACAAAAGAACCGGCTCGGGCAAGTTCTCAGCTCTCAAATTTGTCAAATTCCTTGAACCCAAAAAATAAATAGTACGTTCTCGGGCAACGCTCTCCGATGGATGGCGCCATGTGAATGTGATCTTCCAATCATCCCGATCCGTTACTTCCGGTTCAATTCGTTCGGGTTGAATCGATTCCGTAGGTACGCCGAGTTTATGAAGTGATAAAAGGAAAAGTTCATATAAAGTGCCACCGCTATCTGTAAAGGCTTTCAGAGCGTCTTCGGCCATGACAGGAAATTCCGCCAAATCATAAACTTTTCCGGTTTGTTCCGGCGTCAAGGTTCTTTCTCTATTGGCAGGATGGAAAGCCAGCTGATCCGTCATAATAAGAACGGTCGCATTCGTAGCTAATAATGGATCATAAACATTGGACCCGGCGTTGATATACAAACCTACTTTATTTTCTTGATTGGGATTAACAGCCTGGCGGATAAGCTCCAAATACTTTGATCGAACTTGGCGATCCTTTTCTGCTCTATCCGCCGCAAGCCGCGCGCCGGCAGGAGGGTAAGGCTCGTTTTCATATCGGATCTCCAATTGCTCGAACTGTTCGAGTACGCGGTAAAGCACGCCGCTATTTTCTCCGGTCAACGACTGCCGAAGTCTGTCAGAAAGTATCTGATCATCACGGATATCCGGAATCAGTTTTTTCAATTGGCCGACCCAGTACATATAAGAAAGGTCGTATCTGGCTCTCCAGTTAAAATCTTGCTCCGCGGGTCCTAGTGAATGGTTGACTTCGTTTCTGATCTCGCGCAAATCCATTTTGTACTCGGTCGCAACTCCTGGGAACGCTCTGTTGTAGAGCTGCTGGATCGCGGCGTTCAGATGGAAAGATGCTACGCTGGCATGCAAACGATAACTTATCTCCCATTCTGCCAATAAACTCCATTGATTAAGAAGCGATTTAAGTTCCGGGATCCGAACATCCCCGATCGCTCCCGCAAAACGTGCCAGATCGTTTCTAAAAGACTGCTGGCGGATCATGACGATCTGATCCTGAAGATTAGGAATATTTTTTGTCCATAGATTAAAAATCTCTTTGAGAGCTTCCTGTTGCCTGTTCGAAGTAACGTATGGCCTCAATATCCTGATCTGCGTTCTCAGGTCTCGCAGTTCGAACGGCAGCGACGTCAATTCGCCATCTTCCGGCATCGAGTCGATCAGACCTCCTAAAACTTTCTCAAATTCATCGAGCTTGCCCCGCAGTTCCCGGAATTTGGCTTCTTTTTCCGCTGCCTTGATTTGCTCATTTTGGAATAATGATGCTTTATCCTTTAAAACGCGGCCTAAATACCGCCAAGCAAATACTGCGCCGATCGAGGACGCTGCAGCTATGCCGGCATGGATCAAATAATAAACGAGCGAAGCATTCTGAGCCGCTTGGATCTTTTCATAGACGACATAATCGATCATGGATGCGATCAGGAACGGCGATATCCGGATCAGAAATGCATCAAGTTTCGTTAGTTTTTTCTCAGGTTCCTCACCCGGCCGGCCGGCAAGTCTGGCTCCGGTCTGGTTAAGAGAGTTATCCAGCTCCTCAAATGTATTCTGCGGCATGACCTCGTTTATAAGTTGCACAAATGACTTCCCTTGTACCTGAGAATAAAGGACCGCTCTCCGATCAACACCTAATGAATCGATAATCATTTCGGCCATACGCTTCCTGGCGGTCTCACCTTGCTTGCTGTCATGTGTGATCCTCCACAATATGGGATACAATTGATCCACGTTCAGATCAGGTGCGATGTTTTCTTGTTTAAGGAAATTTTGGATGGCGTTGTTCCAACTGCTTCCAAAGCGACCTAAGAGCTTAGAGTTATAAATATCCGGGTTTAGCTGAATCGCGCGGGCAAAAGGCACATATAAGCTCAATAAGTAGGGCTCTGAAGCTTCTTGCAACCGAGCTAAGGTTTCCCGATAATTTTGATTCAACTCGATCAGCGAAGGTTCAGTCTCAATATTATCGCGTAAATAATCCTTAAAATCGGCCGGTGAAAAAACACGATCGCCTCTGGCCGCATAGTGATGGATCTGGAGCTGGATCTGACTGCCGAGACCTAGATTCACCTCGCCCAGCGCTCGTATCGTACCGTTGTTTTCCAACCATTGCCAGATCCGAAGCGGTGTCAAATCCTGTGGGGTAAATTCTACGGTATTGGGCAGACGATTCGCCGCTTGCCCCGGAACTGGTTGTTGCAAAATAAAGTCCGCATTATCCTCCAGATTTACAGGGCCAGTAAACGGATTTACTAACACATTCTTTATTTTGTTCCATGCTTCTTTAAACCAAGAAAGTCTTGCTCCCTGGGCTGCACCGCCACCGGCTTCTTCGTGCAATGTTTGTATCGCTAAAAGTTGACGAGCACCTTTATAAAGATAACCATCCTCATGGGTAAAATCACTTAAGACATCTCTAAATACATTCTGGCTACTTACAACACTTTCACGGATTCTATCAGATTGCCTTATCAGCTGAGGCAAAAGGATATTCAAGAAACGCTTTTGATCTTGATCATCGTCTTTGATTTCTTTCAAGTGCTTCCAAGCCTTGAAGATGCTGTCGATGAGTTTTTGAGAGACTTTTACCAAACGCACACGGTTGACATCAGCAACACGTCTCTTGAAATAAACTCCTCTCAACGTATGGTCCATCTGATCGAACCACGTTAAAGCGGCGTGAAGGTGCAAACGATATGCAATATAAGGATTTCCATGTTCATACTGGTACTGCGCAACGTCATTCAGCAATTCGTCAAAAGAAAAATCCTCATTGAAACGGCCTGACAAGTGCCGGTATTCCGATTGTTTGACTTCCGACATTTTCCTCACAAACAAACCAATTTCCACTTGGATGACATCATAGGCCTTTAATAGTTGAGAGACCGCTTGATAATCGCGTCCATATCCAAATAAACGGTTCGCACGCAAAAGCTGCTCGCGAGACCTGCTCAAAAGCTGTTCTATCTCCGTCCGGTATTTAATTAAGGCCGGAGTCCACGCAATGCCGGGTTCTTTAGTCCTCGCATAGTTCACGATCGTCTCATCTAAGGCTCCCTGATTCTGTCTCAATTCTCTTAAAAGCGCTCTTACTTCACCCGCCAAAAAGTTTACCTGGTTCCGTAAAGACCCAAGATCACGGCTTGCAAGTCTTGCGCCGGCTTTCAAATAGAGCTGAGGAGGAGTGATCGGGAGATCATTCATGATGAATACGACTTTTGTTCCCGTTTCTACCGGTGATTGTGAATCAGGCAATTTCTTTTCGATCAGGTATTCAGTCCAATTTTTAACTATACCCGGATTTCTTTCCCAATAGGTCAGGCCTTTCTGTTTATTCATCTGCAGGATCGATATATAATTTGCATCTTGTACCGTGTTCGCCAGGCCATTACCCGCGTTCCCGCCCTTGCCCAATTTTGTAAATTGACGTACCGCTTGATGGATCGGCGCATGCCTGCCGTCCCATCGCACAAAACCTTGGCCCCGATCAAGCAAGGTCACAACAAAAGAAATTCGTCCATCGCGCGTTTCATGAGCCCTGATGATCAATGCCCCATAATCATCGGCATGCTGCCAAACATTTTCGATCAAATACCAGATCGCATGATAAAGCTTTCCGTAACCTCGCAACAAACGAGGCTCATAATATCCGAGAAACTCTTCGGTAAATCGGGTCAACTCCTTAATACTTCCTATCTTGATCACCTGTGAAGCTCCGTCTTCCGGATGAGCTTTCCGGAATTCAGCATTCAGAGATTCAATAATGCGAGCATAGTCGGTTTCCTTATTTTTCTTTGGATCAAGCTGTTTCCAAAATGCGTTGATCGCATCGTCTTCCGCCTGATAAAACCTCAAACGTTCCTCCGGCGATTCTCCTTTGGGGCCGACCCTCTTTGTGCGGAATGGAATGACCTGATTTTCAGGCTCTTCAGATACAGCAAGACGCGCGCCTTGAGAGATGCCTAAAGTGATCAACGCTTCATCCAGCTTGGCTATCGCCAATCCATATTCGGTTTTAAAAATATTAAATTCAAACGTGGGAGCTTTTTCGGGCACCGCTTCGAATTCCTGAATCAATTTTTGCGCCGATGCTTTTACTTCCTGAATCGTGGAAACAACCCGCGCGCGAATGCCCGCATCTTGAGGGTTATTTTTTAACAGTTGAAGATCACGAACAATAGGACCACTCTTATGGAGACGTGCCAGCATTCCTAATTGCATACCCGTTAATAATTTCAATTCATTCGCTTGGCCCGTAGCCAATTCAAAGAGAACGCGGTTGCCGTTGATCACATTTTGCAATGCAGTCTGAACGGCCGACATCGCTTCATCCATGGGATCCTTCTCAGCCGCTAATCTGGCGCCTGAAGAATCGAATTTGTACACGACCTGATAGGTGGGAGGTAAAGGCTGTTGTTGCCCGCCGTCATCAGTAGCAAAATCAGGCCGCACTTTTGAATCGATCAAAGGCAGGTCCATGAACGTTGACTCAGGATAACGATTGGTCAAAATTAAACTGTGTTTATAAGGCAAATACTCGTATTGAGGCTCGCGATGTTCTGCATTCATCAAACTCAAAAACGATTCTATAGACCAATCTGGGTTCGTTCGTCGTTTACCTTTCCATAACTCCAAAGTGATAAGGTCGAGCCCTCCAATAACAAATAGTCCGCCGTCTTTGCGCAAAAGTTCTTTGGCTTGGGCGATCAGATGGAATTTATTTTTGATATAACGCAGCGTTTCAAATGAAACAATGATCACATCCCTCTTGCCTTCAATAGCCAGATTACCATCAACATCCTGAATAATCACATCACGGTTAAAACGATCGAGAAACTCCGTGATCTTTGCAAGACTTGTCCGGCTTTGTATTGTTTGAAGATATTTTTCAGGCGATATTTTCACGGCTTCTTTATTGATCGCTGTCACGTGCACTTTCTTCCCGTATTTATTCTCAAGTGTGCGCACGATCTCGCCGGCTCCTGCACCGATGATCAGCACATCCGCTGTCGGTTTGGTTTTAAGGACCTCTCCGATCGTTTTTGATATGCGACGGCCGACAATGTCATCATCACTACCAAATGTTCTCGTGACATTTTTCGCCGCGACATAAGGATTCCGAAGCGATGCAGCTGTCTGAGACTGGCCGGAAACCCAAAGATCCATATGATAGGACGCGCGCCTAAAAAGATCTGCTAGCTCTTCCCGGCGGTCGGAAACAAAAAGTATCCCGCCGGCTCCTTTGGAAACGCCTTGGATAGGGAACGGATAACTGCCGATCCTGTTGGAAAAACTCATCAAGAAACCGGAAATTGGTTCAAATAGAGGATATAAAAGCTTACCTTCCGGTCCCCGCATCACATTCGCAATGCTTTCTGCCCGCGAGATGATCTCTGATAGACTCTCTAAAAATTCTTTCTCACTGTCCGACAAAGACAGTGCTCGCAATATATCGCCATGACCTACCGCTTCAAGCGTTGTACCCAAAATATCCTGGATCGCTTTTAATTCCGCGATGGCATCCTTGAGATCCTGTTCCGCCAGTCTTGCGCCGTTTTCTTCTCTGATCCTGGATTCATAATTCAAGACGACATCCGCGCTCAAAGACTCCGCATCAATACCGATGTAACGGTCATAAATATTCCTCGGGATCGCCATTTTTAAGAAGTGCTCAAGCCGCGTGTAACGGTCAAAATCTGTCTCGCGTCCGTAGATGCGGTGCCAACGGGTCGCTTCATCGACAAGACCCAAGAAAACAAAAACGTCCGGTTTACTCTCAAAAATTTTGGCATTACCGACTGCTCGCGACTTATTAAAGACCTGGCTCCAATGAGTTCCTTCGACAACAACTAGTTTTATCTCGGGGTCCTTCTGGTAATTCATCTGATATTCAATATCAGAAAAATTCACCACCTGTTCGGCATTGATGTTCACAAGGAAATTATCGACATTGATAACCTTGATCTCGGACGCATCATATAATCCTTCAAGACCGCTCGACCGAATTCTTTCTGCGAAAGTTGTTTTACCCACTCCCGGCCGGCCGCCAATGGCTAGTGTGACGATTTCATCTTTACCACGCGTATTCCGGATCGCACTCACCCGTTCCCTGATCCTCTCTATCGCCTCATTTTCGCGTTCTAAAAAATGCACGCCGGGCAGAAAACCATTGTGGTAAGGATGAATCTTAAAATAGGTCTGAGGACCTGTAGTCGTCTCCCATGTCTTGGAAACCCAAAAACGTTCATCGACATATTTAAGCCCGAGAGACTCTTCGATATCCTCGATCTTCGCCGAAACTTCAAGTAATTTCTGGTAATTGTAATCTCTGCTCTTCGAAGTGTTGCGATAAAAAGCTGTGAGCAGACCTTTTAATTGCAGAAGAAGGCCTTCAAGTTGCGCTGCCGTAGAAGCTTCCACGTTCTGAGGAAGATGCAGATCGATATTGCCCAAAGCCAATCGCGCGCCTGAGAGATTTCGCTTCTCATCATCATTCGCCGGCCTGATCACAACTCTTTCAGAAAAACTTTTTATAATAATAACATTGGCCTCTGTGTCGGATAATCGGATCAAATAGGAAGGCGCCAAGCTTCTGTCTTTTTCTTTCAAGAATCTCTGGCCTTCAAGCGGAGCGTCGCCGCCTAACAGTCTATTGCCAGGATTTGCCTGCCAACCCGACGGAGACCATTCAAATAAAGAACCACCTTCTACCTTAAAGAATTTCCGTTCAAAGATCTGCTCTCCAATCGAAGCATAAGCGGTGTAGATCTGAGCCTCTTGGACCTTGAATTTTTGTTGAGGATTGTCGTTTCTGATGATCGGGATCGAATTATTGGAATACAGTTCATCTAAATTCTCATTTAATTGGGAACGCAGAATAAATTGCGACTCTCCCTCCCGCGAGACCAGCTCAATGATCTCTGATGCCTCGACAACAGCTTGTTTATTTTTCGCGAACGGATAAATATAGGCTCCGTTCATACTTCCAAGATCTGCCAAACGCGCAATGCCAGGGCCTAAGACCGTTAAAACAGCGTGTGCCGGTTGGTTATAATCGGGAAACACGACAAATCGTTCACCCTTATCGGAAGCGTAAGTACCATATGACCTTTTTTCGGCACCTGGACGGATCGTGTCCCTTCCGCGAACATACTCTCCTTTGCTTAAAATACGCTGTCTGGATATTAAATTTGAACTCAAATCTATAGGCAGTAAAACAGTAGTTGGTTTAAAACCATTCGCAATAAAAGCGATCGATGTTCGATCGCCGGTCACCGTTGGCCCTTTTTCGAGATCAATATAAATATTCCCGTCGCCGTCAACAAAATGATTCGGCTCGAAACCCTGAGGGGTCAGATTCTCAGGCCTTGCCCCGCGATAAATAGCGATCGGATTGTCTTTTTGAAGATCAACATCGAACAGACGGTGCCACTGCTTATCTCTGCCGTAGGCCTCTAAAATGTATTCGACATTAGCGACCTGAGGCCCGGCTTTTTGTTCTTCGCTCTTCGGTTTAATTTGTTTTTCTGCAACGATCCTGAACGGCAGATCAGCGAGCGTGAACCCATTTTGATCAAAATTAAACGACGCGGTATCCTTTTGCGCATAAATTGACCTTTTGCCATCAGGACCCCGGAGCGTTATTTCGCCGCCAATTTTTATTATTTCTTTACCTTCAAATTCCGGCGGAAACGGCATATAGGAAGCTAGGCGTGCGCCGGACTTATTGTAAGTCGCAAGATCAAAAATAAGTTCTGTCTTTACAGTATTCGAACCGGCTTGTTTCGAATAGGTCAGGGATGCGGGAGTTCTCTGCATCAGCATCGCAAGGTTATAAAACCCGTTACCCCGGGAAATACCAGTAAACGAACTGCCCTGCAGACCCCTTAAGCTAATAAGATAACCGGTACCTCGTTCCTTAAAATTTTGCGCTACTGACTTGAGCTTTTCCCAATCCGTATCCGTCACACCTTCCTGTACCACGGTCAATTTCAGAATCGACCCTTCATTGAAAAGCTCTATCGAAACATCCGCAGAAGGGTCAGGATTTTCAGAAGCATGTCTCATCGCGTCAAGCGCATTCAATACGATCTCATCCAGCACTGCGCGCGCAAAGCTTGAGGAACCTAAATACACCGCATTGCCCAAACGTTGTTCCCGGTTTAAAAAGGGCGTATATCTGATCTGACTGCTGAATACTCTGACACCGTCTGTCAAAGGCTGTGCCCCAAACAGATCGGCAGATTGAGAAAGCTCTATCTTTTCGATATTCCTTGCGGCGATTTCCTGCTGCCTCGCCGCTTCCTCGATCTCAGCCGCTCTTGCACTCGTTTTATTGAGCACCTCTTTTTTATAAGTCTTGGAATTTGCCACCAATTCCCTTGCTAATTTCTCCCCGAAATGATCCGTCCTTGCGCTCAGCCTATCGAATATCTTGGCATATACGGTTTGTTTCATACGCGATGCTTGCCGCAGCATGAATTTGGCCATCGGAATACGGCCCGCCGACATGCTGGAATAGACCCGTATCCCATACTGCCTTTGCAAATAAAGCAGGAAGATCAAAAATTTGTCCGCTCCAGCAATTTCTCCGCAGAAACCCAGCTCAACCGACCGGCCGCTCGTCTGGTTGTGGATCGCTACGGCCTCCGCTAAACTCTTAAGAGCCCGCAAAACATCAGGATTCAATTTCGAAAAGACATCTTCAAATTGCGGTAAGTCCCGATTGATCGTTACCGGCACATAAGAGCCGGTACTCTTGGCAGCCAGTCGCGCTACGGAATCACCAACCACCGCTGCGGTCAAATCGTTCGTTCCGACACTTAGAAATCGCGTCAGAGGGCTTTCCAAAATTTGACTGATATTCTGCAGAGACTCATTGGTTTCGATCATGACGCCAAAAATAACGGATCTGGTGAGTTTGTTAACACTCGACGCCGACAATCCAGAGCGTCTTAAAGTCAGTCTGACTTGAGGTAAAATCTCGTGATAGATGTAATTTAAATCTTCCCTGTTCCTCACTTGTGGGAACATGATCTTAAGAAGCGGCCTTTCTTTCTCTTCAAGTCGACTCTGGGCGGTATAAAGCGCGGCGATCTGTTCGATCAGCATCCGCTTTCCTATCATTGTCCTATAAAAATCAAAGCCTGCTATATTTGGGACACCTGACAATAACTCGGGCATTCTCTGGGCAGCCTTTTTTAATTTGGTAAGGAATTTTTCGTTCTTGTCTTCCTGGACATCAAAAGTACGGAATGTGATCTCCTTTCCGGCAAGCGAGGGGTTGATCAATTTGGCATAACTATTCGCGAGCTCGATCCTCAGCTCATGACTCAAAAGCAGACGCTCTTCAGGCGTTGCTTCAAGATATTTCTCAAGCAAAGCCTCGACGGACGCGCCCCAATCCTCCGTGCGCACCAAACCAACGCCATCCGCTCCGTTTTCATCCAATCCTTCGATATTTTCGGGCGTAACGTTCGCTTGCATGCGGAATTCTGTCGAATCATTCTTCTTCTTTAGAGCTAATTCGCGTTCCAAAGATTGCCGGATATTTTCTATTTCCATGTGGCGAACACTTTGGGGACTCGGATTGACATAAGCGGTGCTGACGCCGGATGCTTGACTTAAAAGGATAGCGTCATCACCCGATAATCCAGGCGTAAGCCGCTGCGCGGCTTCTTTATCGCTTACGATCAAAACAGCAGGAGGTTCGGCAAAACCCTGAGAAACAATGACCCAATGAGTATTACGCGTGGCATTAGTAGCAATGACCCCCTTAATGCGCGGGCCGTACTTAGACCATATTTGACTCAAAGTGCTTACACCTAACGGATCCTTCACGACCAATATCAGATCTTCTTCATGATCTCCTGCGGCCAGCTTGTGCGTCTCTGAAACTTTCTCCGCTGATGACGCCAAAGCATTGATGATCTCTTTTAAAAGAGCAATAGCATCATTCGTGCCTGTAAGAAAATAGGTGTCGCTTGTTTTTCCTTGTGCCGCTCCAGCCATGAGGCGCCTTCTTAACGGGAACATCTGTTTGACTAACTTATCCTCGTAAAGTATGCTTGCAAAATTTCTATTACTCTCCACCATACGATTTCTTGTGCGTTCTCTGGTTTGACCAGCGGCTAAATATTCTGTTCTTATTTGCTCGGCCATCATTTTAAAAGAATTCAGGATAATGCTCATTTGCTGTTGAAGAACACTTTGAATTTTCTTCAGCTGTTCCTCGGTGGCTTTGATCCTTTCGGTGATTTCTTTCCGGCGGTCCGCGATTTCTTTCTGGGTCATAAATTGGGCCGTCTTGGCTTCTTGTAATGACTGCAAATCTTGATTTAAGGTTTTAATCGAATTGGCGAGACTTTGTTTGATTCTCGTCAGCTCCGCTTCTCTTTTTTGTGCAGCTAAAGCCATCTGGTCATATTGATCAATGAACTTCTCTATTATTTGATCGGCATTATCAAGTTCTTGATTGGCTGCACGCATCGCGTCCGCCAACTCAGATGAAGAGGGGCTGCTGAAGTCCTTGTAATAAAATAATCTGGACAAAACCATCGATTGAGCGCGTGTCAGGTCAAGCACATTTTCCAATTTGCTCCGCGACAGAACACCAGCGCCATTGCCCGACCGCTCAATATCTTCTTTTATTCCATTGATCAAAAGCGCTACAGGATTGATCACCGCCGAAGATCTTGCCTGGGCGATCTGCGCTTCTATAGAAGCGATGATTTTTTCCGATTTCGCCTTCAAATAATCGATTTGATCGGTATTTTCATTTCCCAACGCTCTTTCCAATTCCCTGATTAGATCTTTAAATTCATCCAGCGATTGCTCTAACTTCTCAGGCGGGATCGCATAAAGTATCTCTTCAGCGCTTTTTGGATAAAAGAAAGCGATCTTTCCACGCACTGTTTTCGATGAAAGTCCGTCACCGGAGGCCGTTTTTTCTTCTTTCACCTCCCCGGCGGCCAATCTTGCGCCGGATATTACTCCGGGTATGACTCCGATAACTTTTGCCGTTTGAAAAGCTTGGATCAATCTGGCATCGGCGCGCTTTAGTGTTAGCTGCTCTAAAATCCTTCCTTTTTGTTCCAAGAATTCAGGCTTGCCTTTCCCAAGACTAGCTTTAGGGTTCCAGGCTTGGATCTTCAAGAACGATCTTCGGAAATTCGGTAGAGCATCCGAAAATACAAGATAATTCCCATATTTTTCTGGACTTAAAATATGCGCGAGCAAAGCTCTCCCGCGCCCGACCTTCTCTTCTTCGTTTCTAGGCTCAGGAAATCCGGGAGCAAATGAAGTGACATCGATCATTTTTTCTTTTTCATAAACAAAGAAATTGACGCCGATCGAGATCTTTTCATGCTCTTTATCGTATACATCTACATCGACTCTATAAATCCCTTCGAACACTTGCTGAAGCGGCGAAACCGAGATCATATAACCTTCCCTGACCAGATCCTCCCATTTCATTTCTCGTTTTTTCTGAACCGTTCCCGCATTCAGAGGAATATTCAGCATGATGTACGTACCGTCTATGAAGCTGGCGGATCTTGTTTCAAAATGCCCTTTATCGATAAGCCATAATTTATTTCCGGAATGCACTTCCATGTGTCCGAGACCCAATTGTTCAAACAGGATCCTGGTCCAAAACAGTCCCATGCCGAAACCGAAATGAACTCCGCCGAGACGTCTGATGCCCGGCGCACCGCTCACCCCATAACCTGTCGCTGATCCAAAATCGAACGCACGGCCTTGATTAAAAAATTCTAATATCAGCTCCTTATCATCATGACTCATCCGCAAACGGGCCGGGCTCTTGATACTGATCTGATCTGAAACATGGAGCCAGTTCTTAACGATCTCTTTAACCGCAAATTTTGTTGCCTCTCTTACTCCGTGGAAAAACAACTCATCGTTGACTTGCCCCATACGGAAGGAATATTCAAAAGGACCTGACGAAGCAAACGGTACAGCATCGAGATATCGGTTCCTTCTGCTCACAGCATCGGCACTCACAGCGATCACCGCCAAAGGAAATTTATCTTCCAGTGTTGCGAATACAGCGCTCTTGCTCAGCGGTACTGCTAATCGCGCGCCGGCATTTTCAGCTCCGCCTTGTTTAACCAAAGCCGCGATGCGTAAATAAGTCGCCAAAGACAACAACGATTCACCAACCGCCGCGAACGCTTCGTGAACCTCACGATCCCCCTCATATCCAATCGATCTATCGAGATCAACTAGTTGCGGAACAATATTGTCCCTCAGCGAAATGGCCCATCCCGAGAACGGACTTTCTGTAGTATCAGCCCCTTCCGCGATCTCGCTCAACAACTCCTCAGACTTGTAAAAAATATTGCGCTCTTCATACAACATCTGCATTTGATCTGCCCAATTCTGTAAAATGGCGAAGTACTTTTCCAGAATCTGCTGGATACTAAGCGCTGTTGTGCTGAGGTCCATAGGATAGGGCGAAAGATGAGCCAATATCGTATAACGGTCACTGGCCACAGACGTTTCAATCTCCGAAAGATCTTGCTGCAGTAAAGTCAAGGCTGTTTCGAACTGGCGGACATTGTCATTGGTTTCGTAAGCCGAGGATCTTGCTTTAAGCTCATCGAGCCGTCTCAAAATATTATCGATACCTCTTTGGATCTTTGTGATCTGTCTTTCCTTTAAAAATCCTTCTAACGCTCTGTCGACATAACTGAGAAGAAAACTATACTGATTAAAACCGGGAACTTGAGGTAATCCCAACTCATCGGATGTCTTTAACAATTGATAGGCAGATTGGAAAAATAATTCGGCGATGTTTCCGTAAAATCTTGTAGCTTCTTGTTCATTCATCGCAAGTCTTGCGCCTTGAATTGGTCCGGATGCCAAAATTCTAGCCCAGGCAGCATTTATTCCTTGCGCGTTGACTTCGGCTTCCAATTGATTCGCTAAGACTTCAAGCTCAGCAGTCGTAATAGCCCTTTCGAAATACCCTCTGACAGCCGGATAAATAGTTTGCGGATCTCCAGTCCCAGCCGATTCAAAGCGTTGCGACCAAAGATAAGATTCTTTAAGCCACTGCCATCCCGTGTTGTTCTCCGTAACCTGGCTATGCCAACGGCTAACCGTACCATTTTGCTGCAAACTTCTGCGCAACTGACCGCGAGCGACATTCTGGCTCCAGTAAGCGGTCAAAATCTGCTCGATAAAAGCCGAAGCCCATTGCCGGGACGAATTTAAAAATGGGGCCGCTTCGCTCATTTCTGTGACATGACTTACTCGATCAAAAAGATCTTGAGCGCGTTCCGCATAATCAGTGCCTTGCAAAAATTCCGAGA
Organism: uncultured Planctomycetia bacterium; assembly: GCA_964642015.1. GTDB lineage: Bacteria > Omnitrophota > Gorgyraeia > 2-02-FULL-51-18 > 2-02-FULL-51-18 > CAZXLF01. Next base: position 66,310 of record CAZXLF010000001.1, on the reverse strand, counting down.
TCCGGTGAACCTCTCCTTTTAAAGCATTGATATTTTGAGGGGCTGATCCCTCAGGTAATCCAATATCCAAAAAAGTTCTGACACTGTCAGACCATCCGGCCACTTCCCCATCGATAATCTCTTCGGGTGTCCGGGTTTTTTTCTCGGCCTTAACGGTTTGAACCTTCACTTTCTTTGTCGACTTGAGATCGTCCAGCCATTGCAAAAGATCGGTCGCTGGATTTTTTGACTCGAACGCTTCATAAAATTTTATCCAAAGCCCCTCGATCTTTTGGACGCTCGTGGCAACTCTAAAATAACCTTCGAGAAAATCGATGACCCTTCCGATCCGCTCAATCTGATCCGAGCTCAAAGCTCCAATATCGAGGAAATGATTCAACCACTCTTGCACGTTTTCAGCGACCAAGTCTTCGAGAGGATGTATAACCTTGCCGGGTTTAGGCAGCGGCTCCGCTTGAATAGCGGAAAACTCTTCCGCTCTTGACGCTGGTGCTTGAAAATCTTTTTCCTGTCCGAGTTGCCAATCTTCAACGAAATTGACACCACTCAATCGAGGATCCTGCTTCAAAGCTTGTTTTGCCTGATCGCTTCCGTGCACCCCAAAAACATTTTTGGCATTTACGCCCAAGATCAACTCGACTAAACCATCGTGTCCCGCATGCGCACTGAACGAAACCGTCCTGACTTCAGCGTTCAAACTAAAATCAAGATCGTTAGGATTTCTTCCGGGTATCTTGACAACCGGCCTTATTTTCTGAGGGAAGGTCACTCTATCTCCCGAGGAAGCGCTTTGAATGATCTTTCCAAAAGAATCCGCGGCTTGATAACCAACAAGAATAATTTTATTTTTTTGGTCTTCAATAAGATTTGCCAAATAACGGAGCGCTGAGCCGCCGTTCAGCATTCCCGAGCCCGCGATCAAAATCGCCGGATCTCCGGACCGCATTACCGCCGATCTCTGACCGTCTTCGACCATTTCCTGAACAAGACTTCCCGGCTCAAACCAGGATTGCAAATCGGGAAAATCGGGATCCTTCTGCAATTGTTTCGCAATGCCTCGGGCCATACCATCCAAATAAATCGTAGCGCGAGGAAGCTTTCCTTCTTCCATCGCTTTCTGCAGGATCATCGCGACTTCCGTTGAACGACCGACCGCAAAAGCGGGTATCAGGACCTTACCGCCTTTTTCAAAAGTTTCTTTGACTTCACGAATAAGTTCTTCTCTTCTGTCCTCGATCGGTCCGAAATTTCGACCGCCATTCGTCGTTTCAACGATCAGCGTGTCGGCTTCTTTTTGAGGCGGCAGAATCTCGTTGGGCACTAATGTCAATTGCCCCGAGGTGGACGTATCACCGGTATAAAGAACGTTACCGTTCCGTGTCGCTAAAAATAATGAGACCGCGCCCGGCACATGTTCAGCATGGCTCAAATAGATTTTTAGATCGTCGTCTACTTTGAACCATTGACCGACCGGCAATTTCGCAAGCGCTCTCATTGTCTCGGCATTATGGTGCCTGGTGCTTTTCCACGATTCACCGGCCTGAAATTGCAGATTATCGTCCCAGAGCGGCGGCAAAATGCGGGCTGTTGTTTCAGAAACGACTATAGGAACATCCGGATAAAAATGATGGAGCCACGGAGCCCCGGCAGAATGATCCAAATGTGCATGCGTGATGATCACGGCAGCTAATTTATCAGCCCCAAGCGCTTGTTCTAACACTCGTCTTTTATCGGACTTAATGCCGGCATCCAAAAGCACCGCTTTGTTTCCGGACAATCTCAACAGGATCGCGTTTCCGCTTCCGGGCAGATCACCGCCGATCAAAGTAAATCGAACATTATTTCCATTTGCCAATCTGGCGCCGGATGACCGGGAAATGTAGACGTCTCTTTCCTGACGCATCGTTGTGGATTCGAATGCCATGCGGCGCTTGGCAGCATCGAGCGGGTCATTATCGATATATATTTTTAGGATCGAAATGTTCAAGAAGGCGTTGGCTAATTTCTCCGGCAACTTATTCTTTTCTTTTGCCAACACCTGCCATTGCAATTGATCAGAGGTCCAGCCATGTGTCCCAAAGTCTTCTATCGCGACGAGACGGTCGTTCCTTGGGGAGAAAAGTTCCTTCCCGTGATCATACACAAACGTCAAAAAGCTGCCGACCGCGATCTCATGGGTAAAAGCCAAGGGCTTGGATAAAAGAGTCTTATCATAGTCTGACCTCAGCAAACGGAGCGGTAGATTTGAATAATCCGATATTCCGGAAGTTTGCTCGCCCGTTCTAAAATCATTGTAAAGGTCGGCAAATTGCTTGCCTTCCGCAAAATAATTTTCATCGCGGCGGGTCAGACCGATATCGATATTTCCATCTCTCATTTGTCTCAAAAGCGTGGATTTTCCCACACCGGGACCGATCCCTGAGATCAAAATAAGCTTAGGCCCTTTGTTCTTTTTAACAAAATCCTGAATCGCATGAAGATCGGTATCATGCCACATACTTCCTGTCGGTTTTTCTTTAGCCAACCGTGCGCCGTTTTCAGCGGCGCTGTAAGGTTTATAAATGATGTCGGATACCTCATCTCCCTGTGTTTCGGGGTAAATTTGATTCACTGACTCGCGTACCCATTGAAATTTATCTTTCTCTGCATCCGAAAAATTACGGCTGCGCAACACGACCGTTCTCAAGACTTCAAGCAGGCTCATTTTTTCATTTTGGCCTAGCGCCATATCGCGGTCCGCTGCGACCTGTTGAAGTTCAGTATCCTTATTTTGATCCCATGTTTGAGTCTCTCTTTGTAATTGCCTTCGAAGCTCAGCCCTCAAGTGGTCAATGTACATCTGTTCGTTTCTCGAAGGATGTTCCGCCAACATTTTTCCCAATGAAAATAAAAGCGCGTAGCGCAAATTCCTTGCGCCTCGCTTCGGATCAAAAACAACGTCCCTGATCATTTTCGGCTGTTGATTGAAAAATTGGATCGGCTGAAGCGGATCTTCGAGATGAGATAAAAGCTCCCGCACTGGGACAGCCACGCTGCGCCCGAAATTGCGTCCGGCAATCACGTTCGCTGCCCTTGCTCTGACACCGAAATATTCATCCAGCAGCGCAAAAAGCAAAGCCTGATTTCGGAACGGATCAAAACGGTCTTCTTCAACAATCCTAGAAAGCTCCGTCAATCTTTGACCGGGCAAATAATGGGTCAGCATCGCTCTGGCCTGATCCAATGGCTCAACAACCGGTCTTCTTTCTTCACGGACATAGCGCGTTCTTGCCAATTGAATAAACCGATACTGGGAACCCTGATCTTCGGTCCCAAAATTTATTTGTACAATTGGCGCAGAATCGGATCTGCTGGGCTCCCAACGAGATATTTCAAGTTGTTTTCCGGTCTTAGAGTCATAGGCTTCGTAATCAGCGGCCGCGAATCCTGTTTCATCTCCAGAAAACGGCAACTCGATCTTTTCAGCGCCCTTGTTTTCCGAAGGCCTGGTATCATAGATAAAAATAGTCCAATCATTTCTCTCGTCTTTCCACGCCAAAGTGAAGTAACGGTCCAGATTGCTGTTATTGAGGATCTGGATATATTTTTCTTCCGCAGTCCTGACATTACCTCGAAATTCGTCGAAGAGTGTTATGAAACTGTTCTCTTCGAACGCCCTCTTGAATGAATCAAAATCTCTGCGCATCTTAAGATCATCTGAAGTAACATAGGGATGAGCATGCGCATCGTTCGGGTCGTGATTTCCTCCGGGGATAGGGATCATGTGGCCCTGAAGTCCCATGATATCCGCCAGATCGATCATCGTAGGCACTCCCAGATGCGCCAGCACAAGGCTAAGCGGGAGCGCACCGGCACTGGTTCGTCCCATTCTTGCTAAGCGCGTTTGATCAAAGTTAGTCGGGAAAATAAGGCCTCTAGGTTTTATATTGACCACAAATTGGACCGCATCTCTCAAAGTCCTGGCCGACCAGCCATTCCGAAGAACCCCGTACAAAGCGTTAAAGAAATTGATCTGATATCCGCTCTTCACCCCCTGCAAAAAAAGCTCGTTTTGGTCTCCATTCGGACTTGAATCATATGATTCAGTGATGAGGTTGATGTCTTTATAATCATAGCCATGGGTTTTATCGGCGCTGATCCTGTCCATCACTTCGCGCCACACTTCGGGAGATCTGTGAAACCAGCTGTCAAAACTTTCTCCAGGCTGGATATCAGTACCGGCTTCTCTGAGCCAATCTTCCATGCTTTTTCCTTCCGAGGATAATTTTGTTCGCATTTCATCAAAATAGCCGAGAATGTGGCGCTTCAAGACCAAATGGCCGAGATCAATGCGCAGATTTTTGACTCCCAAACTTAATTGCTTATTGACCGCATCCGTATAATATTGCTGCGTCCACGGATGAAAAGGATTTAATATGACTTGGTCACCGCTGTCTATTCCAAAAAACCCGAGACGCTTGACCAAAATGACCCTTTCTTGAAGCGCGCCTTGATTATTTCTTTCTTTGATACGAACAGCGGCATAGCCAGGATTGTTGGATAAGACCTTTTCGTCAAGCCATTTCACTTTATTTTCTTCGGACACACTTCGAAATTCGTCATTCAATCCACCGCTAAGCTCCCTATAAAATGTTGCTTTGTAATTCGTCTCGTTGATCGCGCTGGGCGAAAGCCAAGGAACCAGATCCGCGACAACTTCAATGCCTTCTTTTTTCAGAGCCTCTACGGTTTTCGCGTAATCCTGCTCGGCATTTCCGCTGGAAAGTTCAGGATTAAAATTTTCCATGCCCATAATTGAGAAAGGATTGCCAAAACGATCGGTGAATTCAATACCGTCTACGGTCTCTTTTTTGGTGTCATAGCCGGCGACCACAGTGGCTCCATTCTCGGTTCTGGGTTTTAAACCCGGGTCTGAGTGCAGTCCTTTTGAAATACCGCTCATCTGATAAAGTCCACCGTAAATATAAACCTTACCGGCGCCCATTTTCTTCAGTGAAGGGATCAGTTCCCTTAATTTTTTCAATGCGTCTTTGGTGACCACCCTGCCATTTTCGATCTCTGCGCCAAGATCCATGATGTTGACGGCAATGATCAGATCATCTACGCGCAACGGCGCTTGTAAAAATTTATAAGTAGCCCGTCGATATGATCGCCAGAAAGATTGAACTACCTTGGAGATCGCTCCCTGGTTCTCCGCCTCTGCAAGCCGTGCGCCGTTATTGGATGTTTGGCCAAGATTTTTTATCCTATTTAGATAGGGCTCCAATTGGCTCTCTGGATTTTGTTGTGCAGCGACATCCAAAAGGAAATCTTTTATGATCTGAATAACGTTCGCCAATAATTGCTTATCAGCGCTCTTTGTTACGATGATCCTTATCTGCGCTCCCTGCTCAATTCCCAAAGCCTGCATTGACAGTGATTCGCTTGCATGCGTTATCTCGTTTTGATGCCTGTTCAGATTTTGAATATAAACATCGAGACTCAATTCATCTTTAATTTTTGATGATAATCGGGCTACGCCATAAGAAGGCCTCATGTGCATTCCATCCGGATTGATAACAGTCATGATCTCTTTCACCGAATTCTTATCGCTGAACAAGATGCGGTGCAACTGATCTTTAAAAGATCCGGGCATCTCAGATTCCAGATCATTGACCAATTTCTGAACCGCATCAGCAATATCTTTAAAAGGCCCTCGGAGTTCATCATTGCCATGATCATCGATAATACTTGCCAACGCATTTACCACCTGTTCAGGGGTGATCAGATTTTGTGCGATTTCATAAGATAACCACTGATTGATATTATCGAGATCTCGGAGCGAATTTATTTTCTTTACTTCGACCAACAATTTTTCAGAAAGGAAGCCTGGTGTTTCCGCAAGGCGCGCTCCGGCCGGAGCAACTTGTGAAGGATTAGGAAGTGCGCCCTTTTCTATTTTTTCTATTTGTTGCAAAGCCTCCTGAATCTGTTCATTAATCTTTGCCTCGTTAGCGTCTGCTTCCTTTTTCTGTCCCTCGACTTCCCTGAGCTCATTCCCAATACGATCCATCTCCCCCGGCAGATGCTTCCACGGCAGAGTTCTTGCATGCATATAACCATCTGCATCTATCATAAAATGCTGCGTGCCTAGCCTTTTCAGCTCATTTTGCAGAAGTTTCAATGTTTCAGAATCTGGATTAGGCTTTTTTGACTCATTATCTATTGCCTGTCTTAATTCGGCTTCTCTCCGCGCAAATTCAGCGGTCTCTTCTTTGATCTTATCTTTGTCGCTCTCTTGGGATTCAAAATACGGGTATAAAGCTTGATTCTGCGGACGTACGTTCCACCCTGCCATCTTACGGGACTTTATAGGAGCAAACCACGCCCCCTCCCTCAAAGCCTTCTCATATCTCTCGACTGTTCGGCCTTCAAGAGTTGAATGGTTGGTCCAAAGAAGTCTTTGTGATCCCGAGATGATAAATAAATCAGGCAAAACTTTAAAATGTGTCACCTGAGTGCCGTTATCATAGCTAATGGGTCCTTTTTTATCCGGAATAAGCGGATGCCGTACTCCTGATAAGAACACTAGCGCGTATCGGCCGCGGTCTAATACAGATAACTCTCCCGTTTCTTTATCCTCATTGAACCAATAAAGAGGCACTCCTTCAGAGGTTTTAAGATATTCATTATTGCTGTTCTGGGCGATTTCATAACCCCGTTTATCCGTCGGGGTCCGCCCTATCGAAGCAGGAAATTTTTCGTCATAGCTGAAAAAACTTCCGAAAAGCAGCGGATTCTCATCTTTAAAAGAAGAGGGAAATACTTCTAAATCTCTGAATGAGGCGCCTTTCTCCAAATTTTTTCTGCGAAAAGCCGCAACAATCTGGCGATTTTTATCAACGATCATATAATCGAAATACCTTGCATAGACTCTGCCGGCGTGCGGAAGCAACGCTCCGAAACGCTCGACAGGCACAGACTTCAGATTTTCAGTATTGATCGTGATCCTCTCTTTATCGGCCACGCTCTGAATAGCTTGAACCACAGATGAGCCGGCTTTGATAAGGCCCTGCATTTCCTGGATATGACTGGCTTTAAAATTGGTAGTACCCAGAGCCGAATTCAGCTTCAAAGCCAGATCGCTGAACTGCGGACCGCGATACGCAAATCCTTTCTTGATATCATCCAGATCCTTACGGATCTCAGCCGGTAAGCTATCCAGATTTTCATATTGATCCGTTATCATACCTTTCTCATTCAGCGAAAAAGCTGCGTTGCTTTTTACATCTTGGACGTTAAATCCTTCTGGAAAACGATAGACGCCATGTTCCTGACGGACTCTGAGAGTTTCTCCTCCTAATAATTTGATGGTCGTATCAACAAACGTTGTCCCAACCTTGGATTCTGGGTTCAACCCGCCGACAAGAGACCAGCTTACTTGCATTTGCTGCAGATAAACCGTTTGAAGGTAATTGAAACTCTCTTGAAACCGCTCTTTTTCTTTCTGGAGATAAATGGCTTTGTTTTCAAGGACTTTGGATTGTTTCTTTAAATCATCGGATTGTTTCTTAAGTTCTTCCGCATGTTGTTTCAATATTTGCAAGTCTGCGGGTTTCTGTTCTTTTTCTGTAATCGTCTTTTGCGATTCTGTCTGCTGAGGCGCAGGTTTAGACTCAATGCGTTCGATCTGAGCAGGCTTTATGGCTTTGATGGGCGCCTGTCTCGGCGCAAAGGAGATCAATGCAATGACACCTGCAAGAGCTGCAAAAGCAACGACCAACTTCGCTCTCAGGGATGCCAGGCGAGCGCCTATTGGCCTTCCGTAGAGAGCGTTATAAGCATCATTAATGCTGTATCCGCTTCTAGCTAACTGTCCGATAAGCTCCAAACGCTGATCAAGCGAAAGCCCGGTAAGTTTATCGATGTCTCTCATTACCGAAATAGCGGTCAAGAAGGCCTGCACCAGATCTTGTCTTGCCTGAATTGGGAGCAGATCAGATTCATCAACATTCTGGCCTGCAAGAATTTGCTCGACTCGAGATAATTGTTCAACTATCTGTTCTAGCGCAGTTTCAACATCCGTTCTTGAGAACAGGTCTGCTGTTCTAATGATCTCAAGCGCTTTTTGGACATGCTCATTCGCTTGTGACATGGAGTCTTTGAATGCCAAACGAGCTCCGGCTAGAACTTTATTCGCGTAATCTGCGTAAAACTCTCGCCGCGAGGCTGCGCCTGCTTGCCGATAAACAAACCATGCACGGTCCTTCCCCTCAGTCATTTTTCCTTCGCGGACAAGTTTCGCTTTTTGATTCTGATTGACGATCTCGTAGGAAACAAAACCTTTCTCGCCCGCTTTTTCGATTTCCTTTGCCAATCCGTCAGCGCTTTGGGCGTTAACAAAAGCATCGATCGCCTGAACGGCTTGAGAGCTCTGGAAAGGTCTTCCGAAAGCATCCGCTCTAATTTCGGTAAGGGCAAGGCCGAGCGCCACTGTTGACTGTTCAGGACGATCTTGAAAGCTGATTTCTGCGGCCATTCCACGCGCACGGATCTTGGCTAAAAGTTCGTTGGTCTTCTTGAGATCAAAACTGGGCGGGATCATAAAAACGATCTCGTCGCCGCCTTCTTGGAAAAATGCTGATACCTTAGAGCCGTCGTTCAATGTCATTTTCTCAGGCTCAACTCCGACAGCCTTCACGAAACCGTCGATCTGTCTGATCTTACCGGCGATCATCTTCTTCACTTTGTCGTCAGCCTTCAATACCTCGTCAGTAAGTACCTGACGGCGTTGAACGGACGGCGCATTTCGTTGCATCGCATCAAAATACGCCGCGTGAGCTCTCCCCAGATTTCTTTGAATGCTCGCCCAAAATCCAATGACGTCAACGGCGACAAAGCGATGATTGTGGACATTTCCTTTTTCCTGATCAGCGGCGGAGATCCCGGATGCATAAGCATGGAACGCTTCTCCGGATGTAATGGAAGGATTTTTTGAGTTCCTTTTGAGAATAGCCAAAGCTTTTTGTATTGCAACTGACCACTGCTGGTCCGGAGGCGCGCGCGGTTTGACATTTTTCAAAAACAGCTCGACCAAAGCCTGGATCTCATCCACGCGAACGGTGCGCTCGCTGACAGCCCCGGGCCAAGTCTTCGGATAATCGAACAGATCAATGATATCAAGGTAAGTTTTTATCTTTAGATCTCTTTCGAGCATCCGTTTGTCTGAAACCGCCTGCCGGATCTGCACCTCGGAAATCCCTCTTACCGCAGACATTTCTATCTCGCTTAAAAAATGACGAGGCGTTATCCCTAAATCTTCCGCCAAAGAAGCAGCTCTGCGCTGCAGTGCATCAAATTGATTTTGATTGAACTTCGCTCCGTAGATAAGCTCACCGTTCACTTGTTTTTCTTCAAAAAGACGTCTGCCCATCTTTGAAGCCTGCAGCGCTTGAATGTCTGACGTGATCTTGGCCTGGTCATCTTCGTTCTCAACCTTATTGCTGATCCCATACAAGGTTTGAAACTTAAAATTGACCATTTTTTCTTTACCGTACTCATCTATCAAAAATTTCGACATCCGATCAGATAGAGCCTTTGATACCAGATCCAACCTTCTCTGGACCTCTTCGATCCCGAGTTTACTGATGATTGAAGACCGGATCACGAATTTATCCTGCTTATAATTTTTTTCTAAACGTTCGCTACGTCCAGAGGAAATCAAGCCATTTTCTGTCATCAGCTTGATCAATAGATTCTGCCTCTTGGCAATGACCCGGTCATTGCCAGGTGTGCCGAGAAGATCGTTCAGAGTTTTAAGGCCGAGTTGATTGAAAGCCACGATATAATCGCCTTGATGCACCTTTATTCTTAACGTCACGAGAGAATTTTTGAGCTGCAGACGATAAGCTAATTTATCTTGCAACCGGATCACATCCGTTTGGCTCAACGGAATCCCCTGGTTGATCTTATCGATGATCTTATTCATTTCATTTTCGAATTTAATGTAATCCGTGACATCACCAATGATCCGGTCCACCGCTTGACGTCGAGCAAGATCTTCTCTTTTCTCATTCCGTTCTATTGCCAACCGGGCGCCCTGCGGGCCAAAATTCAAGACTTCCGGATTTTGATTCACGATCTGCTTAGCGCCTACAAAAGTTCCGGCGCTGGAATTGGTATCCACCAGCTTGTATTCATCTCCATCCTTGATAATTTCCGCATGCGTTCTGGAGACAGTATTGATATTGGGGAACGTGCCCTCAAAATCCACATTTCTGCCTATTCGATAGGGATGGCCAGGGAAAACTTCCGATGCGACGGTTGAAACATAAGGAGCATTGCTAGCTGGGTCGATCAAAATTATTTTACCATCACCTAGAAGCCGGATCTTGAACCAAAGCGTGCCCGCACGAAAAATGCGCGGATCTTGCCTGGCATCGGCAGGTGTAGGGACGTATGCCGGAATTGCGGCGCGTACTGCGCCAATATCGAAAGGCCTTGAAACATAAGACGCGCCTTGAAGGTCCAAAATTCTGAAAGCTGAAGTATCATCAGGGGCTTTTAAATCGAGCGGATTAGATGGTAAAGTTTTTCTGGCATCAACCAAAAGGTATCCGACCCTGTCGTAATCTCCGCTGGCATCGCCAATGATCTGTTTGGCTTCGCTTTGAGGATCTTTGATGGTGACAAAAAGCGGGACCGCCTGATCTTTCAAGACCAACACTCCTTCTGCGGGCATATCAGAAAAATGCGAAGGAGGTGTGTGGCCCGAAAAAATAAGCCCGGCTCCTTTTTGCGGATCACCCGCAAAAGCGTTTAAGTACTTCACTCCTGTCGGGGGGTCATATTGAAAGTTCCGGTTCCATAGCAACTGCTGATAAAGCTGATTAGGGGCGTCCCTCAGATAATCAGGATCAATGCCATGCGCTTCCAAATAGGGCTTGCTCAATACATCCTTCATATCAGTCAAAGTAAAAACAGTGTCTGTTGATGGAACTTCGGCGTGTAGCATTCCTATTGTCGAGTCAAAAGTTTTATCCCTTACATAGACGGGGAGGTCTTCTACGCTTCTGGCAAACAAGGCATACAATAGCTGGCCGGTCTCGGCAGCGCTGTAGGTCACCATTTGATTTTGGTCGTCCATGAATTGGATCTGCGTCCAATCATTTCCTCGCCAGCTATTTCTATCCTCAATCGATTCTTTAAAAAATGCACCTAAGTTTAACAACCGGTCCTGCACTTTTTTACCTACAGTCGCTCGGCTTAGCACAGAATTTTCATGGTTACCGATCACAATATCCACCAGATCTGGCCGAAGGTTCTTCAAAGTGATCAGAAAAACGTAAGTCGCAAAACTCCTTAAATGTTCCTCTTTATTTTCATAATTATTACTTGTGGCGGGGTGGATACTATCGCCCACTTGACGCAGTTTAATCTGACGGTTTAAAAGCGCTTCGATGATTTTCATTTTTTTGCCATCAATGACGACCACGTCATTTAAAATGCCGTACAAAACATCGAGTCTTCCATGCAAATCTCCGATATAGACCGTCGGCAATACTTGGTCGCTTTGCGCTACGGAACTCATGGCTAACGTGGAAGTATCCACGATCTCTCGGTTAGTGCGGGAAGTTTCGGCTATGTATTTATGCAATTGCTCGGCCACATCGTTAGCATCCGATATAATGCTCTCGTACAATCCATTGGCTCCGACAGCATCGGAAAAAACAAATGGCAACTCCACTCCCGCAATCGTCGATTTCGCCAATCTAGCTCCTTGGGAAGGTGTGATGTCTTTTACCATATGCATGTCGTCCAGCCTTCTAAAGCCCAATCGATCAAAGAATTCCGGAGAATCATCAAATAGAATTTGAACTTTGATCTTGTTGTAGCCTCTCGATAGCAACCAATCGGGCAGAAATTTGTTCATCCAATTTCTGATCAAAGGTGACAAAATCTGCTTTGAAGCCTCTGCATTTGAGGATGCCGTCGACGTCCCGGAAGGTAATAAGCTCTGATCCGAATAAACAGGCCGCCCATGCCCCAGAAAAACCATATGTTCATCTGACGGATCTTGTTTTAATTCGATCGTCATCATGTTAAATCGCTTGTCTCGAATGGAGAGCGCTATGTGAGTGTCTGAATTTTTGCGGACTGTTACTCGGGGACCGAAAGGCCAGATGGGAATAAATTTGGCGATCTCATCTTCGGATTTAAAAGCCAAAGAGTGTGCAGCCGCATTAGGCATAGGCGCTTGGTCTCCCCATTGGATTGAAGTGCCGGTCAGACGAGCGCCTGTTGCGGAGCCGCCGCTTTTACCAGCAGCTATTTGCTGTGCCTGATCCCATGCTTCCTTTGTACTCGACGGAAGTGCATTCATACGCTGTATTAAATTGGCCGCTTGTCCGCCAAGCGCTTTGTCAGGAAAAACATCTATCAAATATTCATATTGACGGCTTCCTTCATTTACGAATGGGCCGTACATCGTCAAACCCATTTGAGCGGCAACGCTGTGAATAGCGCGGAATGATGCTGCATTGTCAGATGCGATGCTGGCAAGATAGTAGCGTATATTTTGCTTCTCCAGACCCTGAATGTACCGGAAGCTTTCCTCCATAAGACGTTTTCCAAGGCCTTGCCTTTGAGCTTCAGGCATCACAACAAATCCTCCGGTAACAATTCCTTCTCCCGCATTGATCAAATCTTGAGCTTCTTGTGTCAGGCCTTGGATAAATTGGGGTTTTTTCAGAGTTTTAAATCCGATGATGCGGTTAAAAGCATCCCGGACCACCCATACCGCAAGCGGGTTTTGCAGATCGCTTTGAATATTTGGCAGCATTTCAGAGACATTTTTGTCAACGCTTTCATATTGACTTATTAAAGATTCGACACTGACGATCAGTCTTGGATATTGAGTTTTGTCGGTTACAAATTGTATCTTATTTTCCTCAGCTAACCGCGCGCCCTCAGGATGAGTTTTTTCTTCAACATAGCCTTGCGGCAATCCAAAGAAATACTGGGTTTCTTTTGTAGAGGTCTGAGGCAATTTTTCCAAAATATGATTTTGCATTCGGGACTGCCAATCATTTTCGAATTTAGGCATATCACCTATCGCAAGCAGCGCATCTTTCCATTCAAAACTCAAATTCTGAATAAGCGCCAATCGCTGATTATTTTTCAAGATCCTCATCAGATGATTCACAAGAATAATGTCCGCGTTCGGGAAGCTATTCTTCAGCGGCGCGATATCCAGAACATTTCTTTGGTGCAAAAATAAACTCTCTGCTACTTTCTCACGATATTGATTCAGCAGTGAAACGACACGCCCCGCATAATCCTCCAGTTGCGCTTCTGTTTGAAAGGGCCGCGCACCAATGAAAGGTGACTGGCCTCTTAATCTTTTCTGTCCTTCGGAAACTACATTCCGGTCTGAATCAAAACCATGAATCATCAAGATCCACTGATTAGGATCATAACCTCTGGCGGAAAGATCCGTAGTGACTTCATAAAATGTCCTAGCTAATTCTTCTCCGGTGCTTGCGCCTAACACAAGCACATCAAGTCTTGGTTTTTCAGATCCATGGACCCTCTTTAGGGCCCGTTCAATCAGGTACGGCATTATATTTTCTCGGATCCATTGCCACTGATCTCGGTGACGATCAAGATATGACCTGTTCGCATTATCAAAGTCCTTCTCGTCAATATAGACAGGCGCCTTGAAACGATTCAACGCAAGCCGCGAACCCTGGGCATGAGAAGATTCGCTTTGCTGGATAAATTCGTCTGCTTTGTCAAATATATGCCCAAAAAGATCTCGACGATCCCATAGCGACATTTTGATGAAAACATTGATATTTTTTTCTTCCATCGAGACCGCTACTGCCGCAGGCGTCGGCATGAAACGGCTCACCAGATTGACCGTCACATTCCAATCGTCATAGCGGCCGTGCGCATCTTTCCATTCTTGCCACAACTTCCGATGATATTCTGGATGCGTATCGCGTATTTTCTGGTCAGACCAAGGCAGACAGATAATCTCCGTATTGGTATTCCACCTGATCAATCCAAAATTACGCTTGGCATAGAATTGAAACAGTATTTTGGTCAGAAAAAGACCGAGCCAGTTCGGCAACAGAAAACTTTTCTCAACCAAAAGCAATGTCCCTCTCACCTCTCGTGAGTCTGGCCGTTCGGTATTTTCGTTTTGAGATGAGAGACGTGCGCCGGAAGGAATATTTTGCGGTGCGCTTGCGAGTTTTGTATCCGCCATAGCCGGAACTGGCTCACTTGCCGATCGTGGATTATTTTTTAAAAGATTTAAACTTGCCGCAGCAACCGCTTCTTCACCTGCTCCGTTAGCCTCAATGTCTTTCAACACCTCAGCCAGTCGGCTACCGGATTCCACTAATTCCGTTTGCCTGACTTGATCAGACTGCTTCTTAAGCTTGATCAAATCTTCCTCCAGATCGCTCAACGATTTATCCTGTGACTTGCGCTCGCCTTGGACATTCTCAACAACCTTAGATTCCTTTTTGATCGGTTCGAGCAATATTTTTTCATATTTAGACTGATCGGTTTCAGAAGTAATGATAGGGGTGAGGACCGCGTAGGAATAGTTTTTTTCTTTGAAAAGTTTCTTAAGATGCGGCGTATGATAACCTCCCGAAATAAGCACCGCTACTTGTTGGTTTTCATTTTTCAAAATTCTTTCGGTATTTTTGATAAATGCCATATCTCTTTGATTCACGGAATCATAAAACGCCTCCAACGCTTTTTTTCCTTCTTCAAGCGGATTGCCTGTCTCTTTTGTTTGATACGGGATCAGGTCTTGAAAATATCCATACTCGGCTAGCTTACGATTTAGAAAAGCCAAATAACTGGGAGTGGTAAAATCCGGTTCATTAACTTTGAAGAGGTTAAATTCCTTGGTCGACATCTTGATCCGATATGCAGTATCAAGAAGACCTATATAACGGTCTATTGACCGGACTAGGCGAGCGTCGTTCTGAAATTTGGCATTGCGCTGAAAAAGCCTTACGTAAACCTGGTCCTCGGCACGCTCCAACTGATCTAACACAAGGTCTAAATCCAATTCTTGAAAATTCTTTAGGTATTCGCCATAAATGATCAGATCGGGATACTTTTCTATCGAGATCCCCTTTTTTTTGGCTATATTTAAAGTATTTTGAAAGTAGGCAAATTGACAAGCTCTTTGATCCTTCATCTGACCAAGCTTCTTCAGATAATCTTTGAACTCTTCAATTCCCCCTCGTTTTTGGATCTCTTCTATCAAAGCCGCCTGCTCCAGATTGGCCGCGTCAAAATCAATCGATCTCTCTTTTTCTTGAATGGCTTTTAATTTTTGAAGATCGGGAAAAGGTGCCAGGAAATTCTCTCCATGGCTGTCCGCATTTTGAATATCGGCAATCAGTTTCATTAATCCCCTGAAATTAATCTCAAAATTTTTCTCGAACGCCGGTGTTCCGTTAAGCACAGTATTTGTTTTACTTTTTTCTTTCTCATAATCCAAAAGTTCCACTGGATAAACTTTTTTCTTAACTTTATCCACTGCGGCTTGGATCTTCTTAAGATAGCCCAAGGTTGTTTCCCTTTTATCGGCCAGGTCTTTATAAGCGTTCAAGCTAGACATATAAAGCGCTTTATCCTCGATCCCCATGATCTTCATCGGATGATCAGAGATCAGATTAAGGTACTCTTCGCCTGTGATCTTTCCCTCGCCAAGAAATTTCTTCGCAACTTTTTTCCAAACCAAGGGTGATGCGACTTTTTTAATGGGAGTCAACGTATCGTCTTTGGTCCCGCCTTCGACAAGAACTAAACTGATCTTGTACTTTGTCATGAGCTCATCCAGTGCGTTAGCTAAATTTTCCTGACCGCTATAATTCGCATGCGCATCCTGAATATGAATGATCAAAGTATTTTCGCTGCCTTTATGAATTTCCTTGAGAGTTGTAAAAGAAACAGGTGCTTCAAAACGCGTGGGATCTTGAGCGATGATTTGTATCGGAACTTCTCTCACTGCCTGCGCATCAATAGGTGCTGCATAAGCAAGTTCCGACGCAAAAAAAGAAACCGCCAACAGCAAAGAGAGGGATCTTATGATTTGTTTGTGTTTTCTTGCCATAGTCTATTAATATTTATAGAGTGTGGAACCAAAATGAACATGAGCGTATTTTAACAAAAGTATACATGACCATACTGTCAAAATACAAATATTCGGACCGCTTTAAATAAACTATAACTCTTTATATTTCAATATATTATGAAATATTAAATTGAAAAATTTGAGGTGTTTTATTGTAAAAATCCAAGTTTTCCGATTCACTAAGAACGAACCCAGATAGTGGTCAAGGCTTGTGCGATAGAAAATGCTCTTTTTTACGTGCCCTGTCTTAGCTTTTATTCTCTTTTGCAACAAATTCCAAAATTTTTCGTTCCGCTAAAACCATCAAAACCAACTGCGTTGACTTGCCATTATCTTTTTTGTATACTGTTGCGCTATAAACGTTCGGAGCTTTGCTTTAATGTCTTTATTACATGATTATTCTTATGTTCTCGGATTCCTGATCATCGGCATTGGTTTTGTCGTGGTCAACACGTTCCTTCCTCTCCTGATCAGCCCTAAAAGCCGTGGTTCCCGCGCCAGCGATCCTTATGAAAGCGGCGAAGTGCCCATCGGCGGCGCGTGGATTCAATTTGATATTAACTATTATCTTTTCGCGTTAATTTTCTTGGCCTTTGATGTGGAAGCTGCTTTTCTTTTCCCGGTCCTCGTTATATATAAAGAGGTAGTGAGTTTTGCAGCGTTATTTGAGATTGGGATCTTTTTGGCGTTACTGTCATTTGCAATTTTGTATGCATGGAAAAAAGGATTATTTGCATGGAAATAAATCCCAATCTTGAGATCAACAAAGACCCCAATTATCTAAACACTCAATCTCCCGCACCAGGTTTAGTGAATCTTTTTCGTGTTGAAGACGTATTAAATTTAGCAAGAGCCAATTCTTTATGGCCGCTAACATTCGGCTTGGCCTGCTGTGCGATTGAACTGATGGCCGGAGGCGCGGCACGTTTTGATATGGACCGTTTTGGGTTCGGCGTATTTCGTCCGTCGCCGCGACAGGCAGATCTGATGATC
The DNA here is from genome assembly GCA_964642015.1 of uncultured Planctomycetia bacterium. GTDB lineage: Bacteria > Omnitrophota > Gorgyraeia > 2-02-FULL-51-18 > 2-02-FULL-51-18 > CAZXLF01. Next base: position 49,170 of record CAZXLF010000001.1, on the reverse strand, counting down.
GTGGCCGGAACTATTTCAAGAAAAATGGTCCCATGTATCAAGACTTTATATGATCAAATGCCTTCGCCTAAATATGTCATTGCTCTTGGAGGCTGCGCGACTGCCGGCGGCCCTTTCAAATATCCCGGCCAATACGGCATTCTTGAAGGTATCGACAAGATCATTCCGGTAAATGTGTATGTTCCCGGCTGTCCGCCAAGGCCCGAGGCATTGATCGCCGGGGTCCTTGAACTCCAAAAACAAATTCTCTCAGGAAAAACTCAAGGTGTCATGTCACCGGCTTCTGTAAAAGACTCACAAGATAATCGTCCCGCAGAATACAAGAATGCCATTTCGCGCGCAGAATTCAGAAAACCACCGGCACCCCCCACACCGCCGACTCCCGCTCCTCAAGAAGCGAAAGTCTGATCAAACCATGCCTACTCTAACAGAGAAAAACATTAAAAGCTGGCTCCTGGAAACTGTAAAACCTGACGAATTTAATGAAAAAGATCTAAAGACTTCCGGCATTTCATTCGAAGCGATCGTTCCCCAATCCAAGATCCGTGATGTTGCAAAAGAATATTTAAGCCAGGGCTTTTTTCTCGAATCTCTGACAGCCGTAGATTTTGTTGAATGTTTTGAGATCGTTTACCACTTTAATCAATGGGGAGCTACGCAAAGATCCTGCGTAAAGATCCTTGTTCCAAAAGAATCAAACACTGCGCCCAGCATTTCCTCCATTTATCGGTCCGCTGATTGGCTAGAACGCGAGATCTATGACATGTTTGGCGTGAAATTCATCGATCATCCGAATCTCAAACGCCTCCTTTTGCCAGAGAGCTCTGACATATTTCCGTTGCTCAAAAGCTTTAAAGGCGAGCCAAAAGGCGCTGATGTCGCGCAATCGCTCAAGCTTATCGAAGAGGACGCCGAAGGTTTCAGCGCTCAATATAAGGATGCTGTTGTTATTCAAGACAAGAAAAACAGCAAAGATTATTACCTAAATTTAGGTCCTCAGCACCCGAGCACACATGGGGTCTTGAGAATACTTCTTCATCTGGACGGCGAACGGGTCATCGATGCCCAGCCGGTCATCGGCTATTCCCATCGTCATCATGAAAAAATGATGGAGATACAGAATTATCTGGCCTGCTGGCCTAACATGGGACGCCTCGACTATGTCGGTGCGATGAGTTACAACTTTGGCTATGCAGTATTGATCGAAAAAGCTATGGGTATCCAACCTCCCCCGCGAGTCGAATACATTCGCGTTCTCACAACAGAACTTAATCGCATTGCATCACATCTTTTGTGGATGGGTACTTTTCTGCTGGACCTCGGAGGTTTCACGCCGTTTTTTTACTGTTTCGATGACCGGGAAAAAATACTGGACATCCTTGAAATGGCCACCGGCGAGCGTTTGACCTACGATTATTTCCGCTTCGGCGGTCTGGACAAAGATATTCCCGCTGAAATGATCCCGGCGATCAAAGAATTTATGCCCCATTTCAAGAAGCGCTTGCGCGATTATGACGCGCTCGTCACAAAAAATATTATTTTCAGGAAGCGCACCCAAGGACTCGGTCTCATCACGAAAGAAACCGCATTAAAATACAGTGTGACAGGCCCGTCTTTGAGAGGTAGCGGAATCCCGTTCGATCTAAGAAGAGACGAGCCCTATTCAATCTATCCTCAGCTTGATTTTAACATCCCTACTGAAACAGGCGGAGACGTTTATTCACGATACAAAATTCGCACGCGGGAAATGGAAGAAAGCTTAAAAATCGTTTCGCAGGTCATCGATAAGATACCAACCGGCGAAGTAACGCTTGGAAAACTGCCAAAAAACGTGCCTAAAGGTGAGTATTATTCTGCTGTGGAATCAGCTCGCGGTTCTTTCGGAATTTGCCTGGTAAGCGACGGCTCTTTAAATCCTTACCGAATGAAACTTCGCACACCGTCATTTTCAAATCTAAACGCTATGATCGACATGCTTCCCGGATGCCTGGTTTCCGATGTTGTCGCGGTGCTCGGAAGCATCGATATCGTGTTGCCGGAGATCGACCGTTGATTAATTTAAAGAAAGTGTTCAGAAGACAGAAGACAGCGTACAGATTAAAGCAATATCTGTTCTCTGACGTCTGTTTTCTGAAGATTGAACATGAATAACGTCCTAACAGAAATCATAAGAATTATCGTTCTTGGAACATTGGTCGTTCTTTTTGTTTCAGTAAATGCACTGTTTCTTGTTTGGATGGAAAGAAAAGTCTCGGCGCGCATTCAGCTTCGCCGTGGCCCGTTGCATGTCGGCATTCACGGTCTTCTTCAAACCGCCGCAGACGCGATCAAATTGATCAGTAAAGAACTGTCATTTCCAAAAGAATCGGATAAATTTTGTTATTGGCTGGCGCCGGTGCTAGTATTTGCGCCCGTTTTATCGGCCTTCTTGATCATGCCTTTTAGCAAACACTGGATCATCCGCGATCTGAACGTGGGCTTTCTCTTCGTGTTTTCATTAACCAATATCAGCTTCATCGGCATATTCATAGCCGGTTGGTCATCGAATAATAAATATGCGCTACTAGGCTCTATGCGCGCTGTGGCTCAAAATATTTCTTATGAAATTCCCCTTCTTTTATCAACGATGGGAGTCGTGATGACCGCCGGCACTCTCAAAACAACCGAACTGGTCGCCGCTCAAAAGGATAGCTGGTTTATCATACTGCAACCGCTTGCGTTCCTTATATTTTTATGCGCAAGCCTCGCTGAAGCTAACCGCGCACCTTTTGATATTCCCGAAGCAGAGTCAGAACTCGTCGCTGGATTCCATACTGAGTATTCCGGAATGCGTTTTGCGCTTTTCTTTCTTGGAGAATATACGGCCATCTTTGTTTCATCGGCGATCTCAGCGACGCTTTTCTTAGGTGGTTGGCGTGGACCATTTTTGCCCGGTATCGTATGGTTTTTAATCAAGGTTTATGCGTTAGTGTTCGTGATCATGTGGATCCGCTGGTCATTTCCGCGGCTGCGCAGCGACCAATTAATGGCATTCGCGTGGAAAATATTGATCCCATTCGCGATTCTTAATGTTTTCATTACAGCGTGTATGTTACAATTCCAGCATTTCTTCAAATAAAATGATGAAATATTTCAAAGACATTATCGACGGTGCCTGGAGCTTGATCGTAGGAATGAGCATCACGATCCGCTACGCGTTCAAGAAGCCGGTCACCGTGATCTATCCCAAAGAACGAATCCCGATGAAACGCTTCAAAGGACCGATCTCGTTCGTGGTGGATGAAAAAACGGGCGATCACAAATGTATCGCCTGTAACGCCTGCATCAAAACCTGCCCGTCGCGCTGCATGTCACTGGAAGCTCAAAAAAGCGCTATTGACGGCAAAAGAGTGTTGACAGATTTCAAAGTCAACTACATGCTTTGCAGTCTATGCAGTCTGTGCATAGACGTCTGCCCTACGGACGCACTGAAACATGATGATCCGAATTACGACATGGTTTCGCTGACTCAAAAAGAATTGATCATGGATCTTTTAGAGCCGTTCGAGAAACGCGGCACACCGCTGACAAAGATTCCGGTCTTAGCTCCAGGGCAAACTGCTCCTGCAACAGCCGCTGCTCCGGCAGCGAAACCATCCACAAGCGCGACGGAGCCGCCTAAAGCATGATCATCGCAGATATCGTATTTGTCGGTTTAGCATCGATTCTTTTGATCGCCGCTTTATTAGCAGTATGGCTTAAGAACGTATTTTATAACGCCCTAGCCCTTATCCTTTGCCTCTTCTGCGTTGCCGGTCTTTTCATCTATCTCAACAGCGAGTTCCTCGCGATCATGGAAGTGATCATCTATATCGGCGCTATTTCTATCGCAATCATTTTCGCGATCATGCTTTCACGGCCCATGTTCCAGAAGCACGAAAAAAGGAATGGGATAAAAATCCTCAGATCTTTGGTGATCGGGACCGCGTTATTTGTAGGACTTACGAAAGTTATACGTAAAACCCAGTGGCCTCAAGTTTCCATTGAAGGCGATTATTCGATCCGCGCGATCGGTAGGATGTTCTTGGGTAACAGTTTATTACCCTTCGAAGTTGTTTCTTTGATCCTTTTGGTAGCTATTATCGGAGCGTTGGTGATCTCGAACACAAAGGACTCTGCATGATCAGCCAGTCTCTCCAAAGCTACTTATTCATTTCTGCGGGGCTGTTTTCCATCGGAGTTTTTGGCCTGCTTTTCAGAAGAAATCTTGTGGCCATGCTGATTTCACTGGAACTTATCCTGAACTCCGCAAGTATCAATTTTCTGGCATTCAACAAATTTTGCCTTGCGAATAAAGCACTTGGTCAAGTATTTGTCGTATTCATCATCGCATTGGCAGCCGCGGAAGTATGCATCGGCCTAAGTTTGATCCTGCTGCTCTATCGGCGGAGAGATTCCATTAACATTGAAGAAGCGAAAGACCTGAAAGGGTGATATGGACTTAAAACTTCTCTGGGTAATTCAGTTGGCGCCTTTAACCGCGTTTCTATTGATTCAGATCACACCGAAAGCATTGAAAAAAATCGCCCCGATCATCGGTGTGTTGTGCGCTCTGACAGCGGCTTCCGCCAGTTCCAAACTTTTCTTAAGCCATTTGAATGGTGAGGGTCTGCCAAGTCAGTTTATTTATCCCTGGCTTCACGTCTCCGATGGTCCGCTCTGGCCGCATACCACGATCCAAAATTATACCTTAGTAGTCGGCTTTCTGATGGATCGGTTGAATCTTCTGATGATCTGGCTCGTCACCGTTATTTCATTCTTCGTTCAGTTATTCTCTGTGTATTATATGAATGAAGATCATTCGCGGGCACGTTATTTTGGATTCTTAAGTTTCTTTTCGTTCTCGATGACAGGCCTGGTGCTGTCAAATAATCTTCTGCAGACCTTCCTTTTCTGGGAGCTTGTGGGTCTCACCTCGTATTTACTAATCGGATTCTGGTTTGAGAAACCAAGTGCCGCGACCGCCGCGCGAAAAGCATTTGTGATCAACCGTCTTGGCGATCTGGGATTTTATCTGGGTGTAATCCTTATTTTTATCCTTTTTGGCTCGTTGAATTTTGTGGATTTGACCGCAAGCTCATTGCAGCACGCTTTTTCACCCAAACTTTTGACCATTTTGGGTCTGCTTGTTTTTACAGGCGTCATGGGAAAATCGGCTCAATTCCCTTTTCATAACTGGCTGCCGGATGCGATGGAAGGACCGACACCGGTCAGCGCATTGATCCACTCGGCGACAATGGTCGCGGCAGGCGTGTTCCTATTGTCACGCGCATTCGGTTTATTCAGCGCTTCACGGACAACTCTGCTCGTTGTCCTTATCATCGGTTCCTTGACTGCACTTACCGGCGCGGCTCTGGCAACATCCCAACGCGATATCAAAAAGATCATGGCATATTCTACGATCAGCCAGCTCGGTTTGATGGTCATGGCTCTTGGCGCCGGTTCCAATGTCGCCGGAATGTTCCATCTGACAACGCACGCGTTCTTTAAATCGTTACTATTCTTAACGGCCGGTTCTTTCATTCACCATTTCCACTCCAATGATATTTGGGAGATCGCTCAAAAAGGCGGCAAAAAACATACGCTGGCGGTTGGCGCGCTGATTTTGGGTCTGGCTTCGCTGTGCGGCATTCCCCCGTTCTCGGGATTCTTCAGCAAAGACATGATCCTGGAAACCTTGAAAGAAAGAAGCTTATTCTTCTACGGCGTTGCTGTATTCGTCAGTTTGCTTACCGTTTATTATTCATGCCGTCTTTTATTTGTGATTTTATTTTCTAAAATAGCGCATAAATCCCATGACGGTCATGAACACGAGCATGAACCTTCATTCGTGCTGAAAATTTCCGAAGCGCTACCTCTGATCTCTCTGGCGGGAATCTCTTTGGTGATGGGTTACCTGGGCTCGCCAATGAACAGCTCCTTGCTTCATTGGCTCGGCGCAGAAGAATCGGCTTACTTCAATATGAGTCTTATTCTGACAACAGCAGTGCTCATAATCGTCGGCGGAGGTTTTGCATATTTGCGTTTTAAAGATCCTGAAAACGCTCTCGCAAAATTAAATTCCGAGCAAAGCGCCTTAAAAACTATTCTGGACAGGAAATTCTTTGTAGATGACGCTTATCAATTTTTAGTGAAGAAGATCGGGCTAGGCATTGCAGCGATATTGAATTGGTTCGACCGTACCATCATCAACGGACTTATGGTCAATCAGACATCATATAGCATCATGAATCTTGGCAAATTGGCTTCAAAGATCCAGGATGGACAGCTTCAGGATTATATTTCTGTAGCGCTCGGCGTCGGAGCCATTATTGTCTTTTATTTAATAAGGTAACATTCGAATGAATTTTCCGATACTTTCATCTATTTTGCTCTGCCCAATCGTTGGATTGTTCCTGATCCTTCTAACGCCCAGAAAATTTGAAAACCTGATCCGCGTCATCGGGCTTGTTTCATCTTTCCTGACGCTTGTACTTTCGATATACCTTTGCTCTATTTTCAATTCTTCGGACCCTTCTTTCCAATTTGTCGAACGCATTGAATGGATCCGAAGCTACGGCATTAACTATTCAAATGCCGTAGACGGCCTGAACGTCTCGATGATCCTGTTGACGTCGATCGTGATCTTCTGCGGGATCCTCGTCTCATGGACCGTCACTTTCCGCGTAAAAGATTTCTTCGCGAATATGCTTTTCCTTGTCTCTGGAGTATTCGGCGTCTTCATGACAACGAATCTTTTCTTTTTCTTCCTTTTTTACGAGATCGCGGTCATCCCAATGTACCTCTTGATCGTGATCTGGGGTTCGACCAATAAACAATACGCAGCAATGAAGCTGACGCTTTATCTTCTGCTTGGAAGCGCTTTGATGTTCGCCGGATTTTTATATATGTACAGTTTGCCGGGATCGCACACTTTTGACCTTTTAGCACTGAAACAGAATGTCCGCTTCACATCGCATGATCAAAATGTTCTGTTCTTAGGTCTTTTCCTTGGTTTCGGTGTATTGGCAGCCTGTTTCCCGTTCCACGTTTGGTCGCCTGACGGACACGTCGCAGCGCCTACCGCAGCGAGCATGCTGCACGCCGGTGTGCTGATGAAGCTCGGCGCTTACGGAATTCTGCGCGTCGCGGTTTATCTTTTGCCCGAAGGAGCAAGGCATTGGGCGCATCTGATCGCTGTGCTTTCTTTGTGCAATATCGTTTATGGAGCCATGGTCGCCACGCAACAAAAAGATCTGAAATATATCATCGGCTTCTCAAGTGTCAGCCACATGGGTATCGTGCTTCTAGGTATCGCGACAATGACCACGGTCGGATTCAACGGCGCGATCTTCCAAATGTTCTCTCACGGCATCATGACAGCGCTTTTCTTCGCCTGCGTCGGATTCATCTATGATGGATGTCACACACGCATGCTGGATGAGCTTGGAGGACTTTCAAAACAGGCGCCGAGGATCTCAGCCTTTTTCATTATCGCGGGGCTTTGCGGTCTGGGTCTTCCGGGAATGGGAAGTTTTGTCGCTGAGCTTTTAGTGACCATTGCCGCTGTCAGCGCTTATCCCATGATCGGTATTATTTCGATTGTGGCGCTTTTGGTCACGGCTTTTTACGTACTAACCGCTATACAAAAAACATTTTACGGGCCCACAAATCATACGACTTCCCATTTAACGGATATTAATTTTTTCCAATGGATCCCGAGAGCTGTTCTTGTCGGATGTCTCATTTTCTTTGGCATCTTCCCTCAGATCTTCATCCAGTGGATCTCGTTGTCCACTAAAATGCTGTTGGGAGCCTAAATGACCCTATCCTTGTTCCTCCCGGAGACTCTGTTAACAGTTTTTTCCGTTATTCTTTTGATGATCATGCTTCTAAAAAAAGAAACTGCTTCGAACATCCTCTATCCATTCATGATGCTTGCAGGCGTATCTTTGGTAGCCGGCTCATTCCATGCGCTGCACCAATCCGGTTATCTTTTTTATTCCACTTATAGGATTGATCTTTTATCGCAAGGGTTTAAGCTGGTTTTATCTTTGTCGTTCCTGATCATATTGCTTTTATGCCAAGGCATGACTGTCATTCCTAAAGCCAAAGAAGCTGAGTTTTACTTCTTCATAACAACAAGCATGCTGGGCATGATGATGCTGACCAGCGCTGCGGATATTTTGACGCTTTTCGTATCCCTTGAACTCTCCTCTTATTCTCTATACATCCTTTCTTCGCTCAAACAGGATCGGCGAAGCTCCGAGGCAGGCGTTAAATATCTGATCTTCGGCGCGGCAACGACCGGAGTTTTCCTGTGGGGCTTCAGTTTGATCACAGGAATATCAGGAACAACTTCTTTTTCCCTGATCTCACAAAATGCTGCCGCTTTGGCTGCACAGCCCGCTTTCACATTGGGCGTGGCGCTTGTGTCTTTTGCATTTTTCTTCAAGCTTTCAGCATTTCCGGCGCATTTTTGGGCTCCCGATGTTTACGAAAATGCGGCTACACCTGCTGTGGCTTTCATCGCTACTGCGTCGAAAGGCGCAGCCGTAGCGATCCTGATACGCGTTTTGATGACGATGGGAATCGCCCACTCGTTCGTGATCGCGCTTGGAGTTATTGCTTTCATTTCAATGACGCTCGGGAATTGCGTCGCATTGGTACAGCAGGATGTGAAAAGACTCCTTGCCTACTCCAGCATCGCGCAAGCAGGATATATTTTAGTGGGACTATTATCAGGGACTTCTGATGGGTATTCTTCGAGTTTTTTTTACGCGTTCGCTTACATTTTAATGAATAGCGGCGCATTCCTGGTAACGCTTACCGTGGCCAAAGCGGTCAATCACGACAATCCGCAGCTGTCCCATTTTGACGGCCTTGCCGAGCGTTCACCGTTTCTTGCTCTTATCTTACTCTTAAGCTTATTATCTTTGGCAGGCATTCCGCCACTTGTTGGCTTTACCGGTAAGTGGATACTTTTCTCAGCCGCAATGAATCAAGGACACTGGTTCCTGGTGCTATGGGGTGTACTGAATAGCGTGGTTTCTTTGTTTTATTATCTGACGCTCGTTAAACACGCCTACCTGGAAAAACCTAAGAACAATTCTCCGCTTTTTGTACCGCTTTCGATAAAACTGCTGGGTCTCGCATTATTCTTTGCGCTGGTACTGCTCGGTGTCTTCCCAAATACGTTCATCACGTTCACTCAAAAAGCCATCTCGTCCGCGACAATAGCTCTGCTCTAATCAATCTTACTTGTTGGTGGTAGTAACAGCGGGACCGCCTTTATTCAATAGAGGGGTCGTCATGACTTTATTGGCTTGGAATAAGGGTATAAGCAATTCATTATTTCGGCGATCACAGGAAATATCCGCCGGTGTCGCCAATCCTGATAAAAAAGTTTCCGCGGTGCCTCGGCCCATATGAGGAATCTTATAAATCTCCCCTTTTTCAAAACTCGAAACATACAAATTCCCCTGAGCATCATAATCTAAACCATTCAGCTTGGTCAGACCGCGTTTCAGAACGTGCACTTTCCCCGCGTGATCTATCTCCAAAAGCTGCCCGGACACCGAAGTAGCTACCATGAGATTTTTCGACTTCGGATTAAAAAAAAGACCATTCGGCCCTCCCAGCTCAGGCCCTTCTTTAAAAATAATCGTATCGGATTCCTTCTGGGTATTGATCCTAAAAATACGGTTGGTATCCGTATCGCTGATATATAGGTAGCCTTTATTGTCAGCGGCGATATCGTTCAAAAATTTGGCATTAAATTTTGACAGATCGTATATTTCTGTGGGCTTTCCGCTTTCTTTGTCAAAGCCTTTCACGTTATCTATATCCGTCACGTATATTTTTTTTCCGATTATTGCAAGCCCTTTTGGGGCATTAAGTAATGGCTCGTCTTTTTTTCCGCCGATGAACTTCTGGATAATAATATTTCCGTTGGACTGGATCTTCGATATATAACCGTTCCCATCTTTTGCTGACGGATCTCCGTTGATGTTGGAAACATAATATGAGCCGTCTTCAGGATCAACGATAAAACTTTCAGGAGTATCAAAATCCGACAGGGTAAAAGAGTGCGCGTTTGGGACGCAACTGAAGAAAAACGCTAGTACAAGAATAATCTTCTTCATGCGATGATTATATCATATGAGACTATTTACGAAGAAGTGACTAAAAAAAGAAAGCCCTTCAAATAATAAGTTTCGGGAATAAATGGGTCGATCGGATGGTCGCCAGATTGTTTGAAAAACTTAAGAACCTTCAAATGCTTGCGCACATCCCAAGCGGCGCTCATAGCCACCTGCATTAAAAGGTTGTCATCAATATGGTAAGAACAGGAAAATACAGCGAGCTTTCCGCCTTCGGACAGAATCTTCATAGACCGGAGCAATATTTCTTTATAGCCCGAAAGAGCGCCTTCGACAGCTTGTTTTCTTTTTACAAAAGACGGCGGGTCCAAAATAACAAGATCAAATTTCCGCTTTACCTTCTCAAAATTTTTCAACGCATCAAAAACATTCGCTTGTTCAAATTCTAGCAGCGATGGGTCGATGGCATTCTGCTTCCGATTTTCCACGGCTTCAGTAATAGCCTCCTTTTGGCTATCTATTCCCAATACTTTCGCGCCCGATAACGCCAAATGAAGACCAAATCCGCCTGTGTAGCAAAACGCATCCAAGACATCTCCCTTCACACCCAAGTCTCCGAGATAAATCCGGTTTTCCCTTTGATCAAGATAGAAACCCGTCTTCTGTCCTTTTCCAAACTCCATATTGAATCTAACATTCTTCTCAACGATCGTGACCCGATCCGAGCAGTCTCGGCGAATCCAGCCTATTCTTTCTTCTAAGCCCTCGATCTTTCTAGAGCTCGAATCACTGCGTTCATAAATTCCACGGCAAGGGATCGTCTCATCAATCGCCTCAAGGATCATGTGCCTCAAGCGCTCCATTCCAAGCGTCAAGAATTGGACGACCAAGATCTCATCATAGCGATCGATGATCATGCCGGGCAAGCCGTCCGCTTCGCTCGAAACGATCCTGAACGCATTTGTATCTAAAACGGTTCTTTTGCGGAAATCAATGGCTTTTTTCATCTTCGCTATAAAAAAACTTTTGTCGATCACTTCGCTATCCCGAGCAAGCATTCTTACCGCTATTTCTGATCCAGGGTTGAAATAACCGATACCTAAATATCTGCCGTTATGCAATGTTAATTTAACGATCGATCCCGGCGCAATGGATGAGCTCTTCGCTTCGATTTGGCTGCGATAGATCCAGGGATGGAAGGGTCTTGGTTTACTTTTTGGTTTTAGACTTATTAAAGGTATTATTTGGTCCAACTTTCGTATCGAAACGCTTCAGTTTTTTCTCGAATGGACGGTTAAATCCATGCGACCTGATCTTTTCATGAAAAAGAATATCCTCATGTGCCTTTTTGTCTGCATCAACAATAACCATGAATTCATCCGGCTCCATCACCCGAGCCCCAAATCCACGTGCCATTTGAGATACTGCGCGGTCCTTAGTGATCACGACAAACAATGAGTTGTGTTTTTTCTCACACAACATCCTTTCGATCACTGAATCGGCTGTGAGTTCGTTCGAATATATGATCTGAAAATTATCCGTGCAATAGGCGTGGAGCTCTCTTGTTTTCCCGTGCCCATCCAGAACCATCAAAACTTTTCGCTGGTCCGCAGAAGCGAAATTAGCTAAAACAGAAAAACATTGTTCTCGTGAAAAACTTCGCTTTTTGCCTTGAATTCTTGCGCTATGGAGAAAATTGTAACCGTCTATAAGCCATTCTTCAAGCATTTGGATTTTGTTTAAGTCGAGCGTTTTCGAAGCTATTATAGGCGAGAGATTTGGAAATGTCTAATGTCTCTAGATAAGTTGCGGGAGCTATTAAGATACTTTCAAAGCGCTTCAAACCTTAAAGTTTAGGCCTGATCTTTATCTTCCATATGCTTTACAAGATAAGCGTCTAAAAGATCTTTTTTGCTGCGCCATCTGCCGCCAATCTTAAAACCTGGCAACACACCTTTTTTAAGCCATCGGTAGACGGTCATTTCATGCACCCCTAAATACTTCGCGACCTCTTTGGTCGTCATGATTTGAGTGCGCTCGGGCCTACCTGGCTCTTTCATTTTATGTTCAGCACCGTTCGTATTCATATGTTATATACTCTCCGTTTCTTCCTTCAGAAATTTAAAAAACCTGAAAGAATCGTGCCTAACTGTCGTATTCAACATGCTTAACGGGAGTATAATATAAACTTTACTATTTGTCAACTTATTTAAGTAATATTTATCAAAATTATTAAATATATGACAAAAAAAATATTATAAATCTATATAGAAAATAGACTTATAATCCGTTAATAGATAAGTAAATTTGAATTTATTTAAAAATATTAAGGAGATCTTTTGCGGTTTTTTGGACCTTGTCCGCTCCGTCCTGCGCAAATCCCAGACCATTAGACAAAATATCGCCGGCACTATCCTGGAATGTGCTTAGATTCAGGTTTGCCAATTTAGACAGGCTTGTTCGAGTGAGGGCTTCGAACATAATAAGGCTAACAACAGCCGGAATGTTATCAATATTTTCGTACTGTTTGTCTTGTATATTAATATCGAACGTCTGGATCTTAGGCTGGCCACCCTGGCTATAATCTTTATAAACCACTCTACCGATCGTCAATGAAAGTTTATCAATCTTGATCTTTGGCGCCTGCCCTTGCGCTTTTTGCTCTTGGACCTTCTTTTTTTGTTCGGCAGGTTTAAGCGCGTTGATATTCAGCTCTCCAGCCGAATTTTTGATGACGGTCACTTCTTTTAGGTTCAAACGGACTTCTCTGAAATGAGCCACTCCCTTAAAAATAGCCGGAAGATCGAATTCAATATAAACTTCGGGCGCATCCACCATCATTTTTTCAGGAAAAGACCTGGGATTCCGAATTTGGATATTTTTAAGGTCTATCGTTGTAGTAGCCAGCTGGACGTTGGTGCTCCCGATCCGCACAGGTACATTAGCAGCTTTAGACAAGGCGCTTTCGATCGCCGCATGGACCAATCCATTTTTAATAATGCTCAATGCAACAATAAAAGCGACGATAATAATCACTAATTTGATAATTTTATTCATTCGCAGAATCTCCATTGTTAAAAAGCTTTTAGCAGAGTTACCGCGCCCCTCAATTCACTGGCAAGCATTCCCAAAGTTATAGAATTGCCTTGGCCGGATTTTAATTATTGGTAAATCATTGCGATATCTTATCGATCAGGGTTTTTCAAACTGGTTGTAATCTGTAATATCCGTCACTTCTTCTTTGCCATTTTTATCGATTGAAACCACGAGATCAACTCTATCTCCGGGCTTAACAGCCGATAAATCAAAGATCTGATTAGCCGGATTAGTCACATAAACAGTGGTTGGATTGGCCACAAATGACATCTTTTTTTTAACACTCGTATTCTCATCTTCGACCTCAACGCCCAACATTCCGCTAGGGGCGTCTATCAGCAGCACCACGGCATCATCATACTCTTTTTCCTTTGGATTAGCGAATGCGGGATAAACGGATGATAAGTTAATAAGGCATAAAAATGTCGTGAATGAATAGGCGGCTATCCTGGCGCTGGCTTCGCAGATAATCATATTTAATAATTCAATGCCTCTTGCACTTTCTGTTCCAGTCCTTCTAAAGACAATCCTCCTTTTTCTAAATAAGCAAAATATCCGAGGCCTTTGAATTTTTCCTCCACCTCTTCCCCGATGCATCCGGTAACTACAATAGCCCTCACTTCGGGATTGATCTCCTGAAGAAGCGGCAATAACTTCTCACCGGTGACCAGCGGCATATTGAAATCCAATAAAACCACCTTGGGGCGTTGTCTCCTGTAGATCTTCAGGGCCTGCTCCAAAGTATCTGCCGTATGCACTTCGAAACCATGGACCTTAAAATAATCCGCCACCATCAGAGAAAAACCGAGATCATCGTCAATGATCAGTAATTTGTTTTTTGCCATCGTCTTATCAAATCCTCTTTGACCTTTAAGCAAAATCAATGTTCATGTGAAACCGGTTCGATATGCACCACCACATCGTGTACGCCGGGTATTTGTTCCTTAATATCGTTTTCGATCTTATTGGCCAATAGATGAGATTGAGCGACTGTCATTTCATTATCCACCAACACATGCAGATCGATGTAAACGTCATCTGTCCTGCCGCGTGTGCGAATTTCATGGCAATCGCGTACTTGGTCTACCGAACGGACGATCTTTTCTATCTGGGCAACATCCAAAACCGCCTTATCACAAAGAACATCTGAACCGCTCTTAAGGATGTTCACAGCGGCAACAAGAATAACTATAGCTATTAAAAGCGAGAAGACGGAATCAACGTAAGGTATTTTCAAATAAATGCCAAAAAGCGCCACAAAAACGGTCAGCGTCACGAATACATCTGTTAATGTGTGCCAGGAATCGCTTAAAAGAAAATCGCTTTTTAAAAGCTTGGCCTTCTTACGCTCATAGAACACGACGAATAAGTTGATGATCAACGTAAAGAGCATCAGCTCAAAACTGACCAGATTGACTACGGGTTGTCTGGGATGAAAAAAACCTTTGATCGATCCCTTAAGGATCCCGAAAGATACCGCAAAAAGAAAAAAAGCGATAAGGATCGATGCCAGCGTCTCGTATTTTTGATGACCGTAAGGGTGGTCATGATCCGCAGGGTGACCGGAAAGCCGTACAGCGAGGAGTCCGATGATATTAGAAGTGCCGTCGGAGAATGAATGAACACCATCCGCGGTAATGACCATGCAATGTGTAAGGAAACCGTACCCTATCTTAAGCAGGGCTACCAGCCAATTGAGCGCTAACGTCACCCATAATACCGTAGCGATAGCATTGGCTCTTTTTGATCTGGGTATGACCGCGCCGTCATTCACCGGCATGGACCTAAAGAATTATTTCTTTTTTGAATCTGAAGAACTTTTATCAGTTTCCTTAAGCAAGAAATTATCCAGAACTTCTTTCTTAGTGCGCCACTGCCCGCCAACCTTGAAACCCGGCAGCTTTTTTTCTTTGAGCAAGCGGTACACGGTCATGGTGTGAACGCCCAAATATTTGGCGACTTCTTTCAAGGTCATGATCTGTGTGCGCTGCGGTCTTTTTTCTTCTGACATAGGTACATCCTTATATGGTTATCGACTTCTTCAATAGAGGGCGTCCAACGCCCTTTTTCTAATGGAAATACTCTACCACATTCTTTTATAATATTTCAACTAAAATTAATCAAGTCTAACAAGTCTTATAAAATCAAAATTTTCTATTCATTTTGAAGCATTTTTGAAATTTTCTTTGATCCAATCGATCGCTTGTTCTTTGCCGGTCAAAATTCTTTCGAGTTGCGCCTCCTCTACTGCTCTAAGCATCTTTCCGATAAGAGGCCCTTCCGAATAACCAAGTTCTAAAAGGTCTTTTCCGCTCAAAAGTGGCTTTGGCTTTATCTCTTCTCGGCTTAAAAGCTTGATCTTCTTCTTTAAAAATCGCCAGTTCGATAGATCTCCGTGACTCGCCAAACAATCAATGCGATGTTGCTCAAGCTCCGTGTCAAATGTCTCCCTTTGAAGGAAGCGCTTTAGCGTACTTTCCCTCATTTGTTTCACATCTTTAAAACGCATATGCCCTTCTACGCATGCCACGATCTTATCTT
The DNA here is from genome assembly GCA_964642015.1 of uncultured Planctomycetia bacterium. Classification (GTDB taxonomy): domain Bacteria; phylum Omnitrophota; class Gorgyraeia; order 2-02-FULL-51-18; family 2-02-FULL-51-18; genus CAZXLF01. Next base: position 33,412 of record CAZXLF010000001.1, on the reverse strand, counting down.
TCAGATCATTTGAAAATCTGAGCCGTTCCAACATTTTTTCTGTGATTTGAGCGCCTACACGGTCGTGCCCATTGAAACGGATCCGGTCCAGTCGCCTATAAGTATCGGGTTTGCCAACATCGTGCAGCAAACAACCAAATGCGAGCACAATCGAAGGACTCTTCAGTTGCTCCATAAGAAGCTTTGTATGAACAAATACATCTCCTTCGGGGTGGAATGCCTTCGGCTGCTGGACTCCCTTCATACGGTGAATCTCGGGCAACACCTCTTTTAGAAGATCTGTCTTATCCAACAAAGAAAAAGCCATGCCCGGTGCGGGCCCGGTGAACATCTTTATAAGCTCATCACGAACACGTTCTTGGCTGACTTCGTGGATCTTAGGCGCAAATTGTTTGATAGCTTTAAATGTCTTTGGTTCTATTTTAAATCCCAAAACACTTGCGAATCTCACCGCTCTCAGCATCCGAAGTTTATCTTCGGTAAAACGCCTTTTAGGTTCTCCGATAGCGCGAATAATCCCTTTCTTAAGGTCTTTTTCTCCATCCACCCAATCCAGCACTTGGCGCTTCAACGGATCATAAAATATTCCGTTGGCCGTAAAATCACGTCTCAACGCATCCTCTTTAGCGTTCGTGAAGCGGACACCGGTCGGATGCCTGCCATCCTGATAGCCTTTGTCCGCTCGGAATGTGGCGACTTCAAAATTCACACCGTCCATGATCACGACCATCACACCGAACTTAGCACCTACCGCGACCGTCTTGGGAAAGATCGAGCTCACGACTTTAGGCGTCGCATTTGTTGCGACATCAAAATCTTTCGGGGTTTTCTTAAGCAAAAGATCCCGCACGCATCCGCCGACAAAAAAGGCTTCATATCCTTTTTTGGTCAGCGTCTCGACAATCTGAAGCGCAAGTTTTTTCTTATTTTTTTCCATATAATAAAAATAAGAGGGGCGCGGTTATCGCGCCCCTGCTTAGTTTAGAAATAAGGAACAATATTAATTCAGCGTTTTTTCGCCGGGCTTCCAGCCGCAACCGGTCAACTTTCCCGTTTGAAGCGCCTGAAGCGTCCTCAACGTTTCTTCAACGCTTCTGCCGACGGGCAGATCATTGACTACAGCAGACCTCAAAACACCGCTCGGATCGATGATGAACGTGCCTCTTAAAGCGATCCCTTTATCCTGGATCAATACATTGAAATTCTTGGAGACTTGATGATTCGTGTCGCCTAAGATCGGGAACTTCACCTTGCCCAATCCATTATCCACCCATGCCTTGTGGGAATAGACACTGTCCGTGCTCGCAGCAACCACATCTGCGCCAAGTTTCTTGAATTCTTCATAATTCTTGTTAAAACTTTGGATCTCAGTCGGGCAGACAAAGGTAAAATCAAGCGGATAAAAGAAAACCACAAGCCATTTTCCTTTATAATCCGCAAGTTTAATATCCTTAAAAGAGCCATCGGCTAAAAGCGCCTGCGCCTGAAAATCCTGAACTTTTTGACCTACCTGTATTTTTTCGCATTCCGTCACTGACTTTCCTCCTTCTTGAATAACGTACGAATTTATCTGCTAGTAAATCTTAAAGATTGTATTATACGCCTATAACTTGCGAATCGCAATACGCCGCATAAGTCCCGCGATATCACCTCTGCGGCACAGTCGAGGCGCTTCACGCATCACCGAGGAAGTACTTGCTGCAACACCTAGCTTCGCAGCTTCTCTGATGCCAAAATTTTTGATTAATCCGAATAAAAACCCCCCTATCAGAGAGTCGCCGGCACCGACTTTGCTTTTCACAGTAACTCTCGGAGTAGAAACATGAAAAGATTCGGTTGCCGTTACAAACAAAGCGCCTCGCGATCCCAGAGAAATGACAACGATCTTTATCCCTTGAACCACAAGAGACTTGGCGCTTCTCACATAATCGCCTTCTGTTTTTAATGTGCGTCCTGTCAAACGCTGCATCTCATATTCATTGGGCTTTATCATGAATGGCCCTGCCTGCACGCCAAACCTTAAGGCCTCATTGTCTGTATCAAGCACACACGGTACCCCTCCTTTTTGTAGAGCCAGTACAAATCGTCTATAAGTTTCATGCCTCATCCCTTTTGAAAGACTACCTCCAAGAGCCCAATATAAAGGTTTAGGCCGGACAGCAAGAAGCCTGTTTAAAAATCGACTGATCTCCTGCTCTGAAACCTCGGGACCCGGAGCGCTGATACGTGTTTGAGATTCATCCTTCAAGTCCGTGATGATCGTATTTATCCTGGTATTGTCCTTGATTTTCTCTATCACGTGATCAATATCCAACTTTGTCACAAGTACCCTCCAAAGCTCACCGGGAATGCCACCGATCAAAGCATACGCGCAAGTCCTGCCTCCAAGTTCACGCACCACCTTGGAGACATTCACGCCTTTGCCGCCCGGATAACGAAACACGCCTTCAGCACGGTTCGCATCATCCTTAACAAGATTCCGCACAATAAGGTTTTGATCGATCGACGGGTTAAGAGTGATCGTAGCGATCATGTGGAGAAAAGCACCTTTCTTCTGTCTTCTTGCATGATGGTAAAATTCTTTTTCAAATTTGCCTGTAATTCAAGAAAATCGGACCTTCTAGCCAAACAATATACTTTTTCAGATCTCTTAAGCAAATTTACAAAATCCTCGTGAGAAATGATGGCCTTATAATTTTCAGGGTCGTTGCGCGAAGATTCGAACTCGCCTTCAAGTCCCACTGGGGTCACCGGATAATTCAAATAGAATGCGAAATCATATAATGCGCCGGGATGATCATAAATGAATACACGATCCCCATTTTTTAATTTAGACTTGAGAGTGAAAGCGAAAGGTTTGTTGGAATAATCCCTATTTATTTTTTCCATCGCAAAAATAAACGCGACCGATAAAAAAACCATCATAAAGACCAGCGAATAAAAAAGCCGGACCGCACTTCTTTGCTTAAGAGCTCTCAATGCCGCTATGCCGCCGGCAAATAAAGCAACGCCCATCCACTGAAAGTAACTGCCCATTCCATCAGGAAGATCCTGGCCAAAACGCGCGATCACTTTGGGAGAAGCCGTGATCGTCAAAGAACCTAACAAGATCAGTGCAAATACTGCGGTATACTCAGGCCATTTGAAAGTTGTATTCTTATGAACACTGTATTCAGCCCATTTGGACCATGCCTGTCCTATCAATACTGATAAAAAAGGGATGCTTGGTAAAATATAAGTCATCAATTTAGCTTTAGCCAATGAAAAAAATAGGATGATGCCCATGCTGGCAATGAACAAAAAGAGTTTTGCATCAGCATGCCCATCTTCCTTTTGCGATAACATCGCCGATCTTTTAAGGGTCCGCCAGAACAAAGACCATGGAACCAGCACCGCCAACATCAGCACAATATAAAAAAACCAGGGTTCTTGATGCTCGAAATTGGCTGAGGAAAAACGGGAGAGATTTTCGTGTAAAAAAAACAACTTTAAAAATTCCGGTTCTTTAATAGATATCAGCACGAACCAAGGGAGCGCGATAACGGAAAATATAACGATTCCCCAGCCCAAATACATCTTTCCAAGAATAATACTCATTCTCTTTGTCAGCCACAGATATAGCACGATCGCAATACCCGGCAATATCACTCCGATAATCCCTTTCGCCAAAAACGAAAGTGCTGCGCAAATATAAAATGAAAGATAATAGGACGTGCTGTTTTTTGGATGATTGACGGCTAAATAAAAAAAGTAAAGACCTGCCACAACGAAAAACGAAAAGACTATGTCGATCACCAGATACCGTCCCACCTGCAGATAAAAAAGATTGGACGCAAGGGCCAGGCTTGAAAAAAATGCCGTCCGATCGTCAAAAACCTTTCGGGTGAACCAGAAAGTCATCAGCACTGATGATAATCCGAAAAGTGCCGGCACGGAACGCCCGGACCATTCATTCATGCCAAATATCTTGAAGAAAACAGCGGTGAACCAATAAAAAAGAACCGGCTTTTTCAGGTAATCCACACCATAAAGCTTTGGCTGGATCCAATTCCCGCTGATGATCATTTCTCTTGCAATCTCGGCATATCTGCCTTCATCAGGATTCCGAAAACTACGGTCACCTAACTTGAAAAAAAACAAAAATGAGGAAAATAATAAAATGATAAAAAATAAATTGAGAGCGGGGCGACGATACATCAGTTTCCAGCTTTTTTTAATGCTTGGAGGCAATAGAAATAAATTGAACGCGATAATTTGATCTCGGGGTTTTTAAGCTCTTTTTTATTAAGCCAGCGGAATTCGCTATGCTCACGCGTATGAAGTTTTACACGATCCGAAGATGAGACGCCGAAATAAACAAACGCGACGTGCTTATGATAGCCATCGATATTATGCGCATCAACAAAGGACGGTGTGGGTAAAGGTTTGACCCCTTTATGGTGGATATTCGGAGTATCGGCAAGTATGCGTACCTTTAAACCGCTTTCTTCTTTGATCTCTCTATAAAGCGCTTCCTCGGGATCCTCGTCTAGTTCAATATGCCCGCCGATCGGCAGCCATTCGCTGTAACGTTTGTGATGGATCAGCAGGACTTTACCGCGATGAACAATGAAAACGGAAACAACAAAATCGTAAAGGTCATGAATGTGAGGCAAAATTATAATATCCCAGAACTTTTACGGGGCAGTGTGAAAGCGAGACCAGCCGGTCATGGTCCTTTTTCATAAAACGAGCATGATTGGATTCTTTTTTCCACATATAGAACGAAGCATACTGATCTTTTTCATTCGTACGGAAAAGCGTATGGTATCCAAGGAACCCTGGATATTTCTTTGCCTGAGCTGCCCACATCCTGCAGTCCTTCAGATAGACGGGCACGTCCTTTTTCTTAATCTTAAAAAGCACCATATGGACAAACATAGAGGTTAGACCGGAGGCGCTGAACTACTTGAGCTTATTCCAGGTCTTCTCTCCTACGACGCCATCAGCGGCAAGATTATTCCTTCTCTGAAATTTTTTGATCGCAGCTTTGGTCTTTTTCCCCGCATGACCATCAACCGGACCCGGATCGTAGCCTGCCCTAACCAACGCCTTCTGGACATCCGTTACAGTCACTCCCGGTACGCGGACAATCGAGGATTTATCGGATTTCGAGCTGGAGGCAGCAAAGTTACTGCTGGAAATCGACTGCTGACTGTTAGTAAGCTGATACTGAAGGTCTTGGATCTGTTGATCTTTCTCCTGCAACTGTTTTTGCAAGTCAGCGTTTTGCGCGCTTTGGTCCACTGTGGGTTCCGGTTTACGCGCTCTGGTAGTAGCGCAGCCTGCGACAAAAAATGAAACTGCCATAACAAAAACTGAAATTTTAAAGGCGCTCTTCCTGGTCATACGTTCTCCTTTTTCATGATTAATAAATTGATTATACCCATGAATGGATATAGTGCAACAAAAAAGGATTGCGGTAGACGCTCGGGTCTATTTATGGGAAAATCAGTCATGCAGATAAGTCTCTATTCTCAAAAAAATCCACCTGTCATTGTCCGTGAACTTTGCAAGGAATACCCTGATACCAAAGCGCTTGATCGGCTGTCATTCACCCTTAACCAAGGTGAGATCTTGGGTCTTTTGGGGGCCAATGGCGCGGGAAAAACCACCGCGATTCATATTTTATTGGGACTTCTGACCCCAACATCCGGAGAAGCAAAAGTTTTTGGACTTTCCCCTTTGCAAAACCGCCAATTAATATCCAAACGCCTGAATTTCTCATCGGCTTATGTGCAGCTGCCTTCTAATTTAAAAGTTTCTGAAAATCTCTCGGTCTTCTCAAAAATATACAGCGTCAAGGATTCTCGCAAAAAGATCGATCAACTATTGGAACTTTTCGGTATTGCCGAATTGAAAAACAGGATCGCCGGTGCGCTTTCTTCGGGAGAAAAAACGAGACTAAATCTATGCAAAGCTTTTCTGAACGATCCGGAAGTCCTGCTGCTTGATGAACCAACCGCGAGTCTCGATCCTGAAATGGCAGACACAGTCAGAAAAACTTTGAAAAAGATCCAGAAAGAGAAAGATATCGCGATCCTCTACACGTCGCATAATATGCCTGAAGTTGAAGAGATCTGCGACCGCATCTTATTCATCCATGAAGGCAAAACAATAACTGAAGGCACTCCGGAGGCTATCATCAAACATTTTGAGACACAGACATTGGAACAAGTTTTCATCAAGATCGTCAGAAGCGGTGATCTCGTTTCAGGGACAAAAGAATGAACGAATCATTTTCTAGAATAAGCGCTATGATCATGCGTTACTTATTTTTGCATAAACGAAGCCTCCCAAGAACGTTCGAAATAGTATTTTGGCCGGTGATGGAACTTTTTGTATGGGGTTTTGTTTCCGTTTATATCCAAAGCGTGTCGCATAATTCGCTTTCAAAGATCGCGCAGTCGCTGATCAATGCGATGATCTTCTGGGATATCCTCTATCGCAGTCAGCAAGGTGTCAGCATCTCTTTTGTCGAAGATATCTGGACACAGAACATCGTGAACCTTCTGATCTCTCCGCTCAAGATCTGGGAATGGATCGCCTCCGCCGCTATCTATGGCATGATGAAAACTTTTTTGATCACATTTATACTCGCCACAATTTCGTTCTTCCTATATCATTTCAATCTGATCAGCAATTTACAACTGGCGATCATCCCTCTGGTATTTAACTTGCTTTTGTTTGGATGGGCGTTGGGGATTTTTACCTCATCTCTCGTGATCCGCTGGGGACATGCCGCAGAAGCGCTGATCTGGGGCGTGCCTTTTCTGATACAACCGATCTCGGCGATCTTTTACCCGCTGTCCATTCTGCCCCACTGGCTCCAAATTGTCTCCAAATGCCTTCCAAGTAGCTATGTCTTTGAAGGAATGCGCGCTGTTATCCAGACAGGCTATCTGCCACAAGGTTATTTTGTCACAAGCTTAGGACTTAACGTAATTTACATTCTATTTTCGGCGGCTTTTTTCCGCTGGATGTACGAGCAGGCCAGAGCGGCCGGAAGACTCGGTAGACTTGGAATGGATTGATAAAATCTTTTCTCTTGAAAATCGGCCTATTTTCTACTATACTCTCTTCACTGGAAATAAAATGTTCAACAATAATCTAATTCACAACGTAATACCTGCCCGCTCTACGGCCAAAGCCGTATGGCAAGGGTATTTTACGCTTTGTCATGATTGCATGTCGAAGCGTGAAGGGTATGGGTTGGAAGGAGATTTGAAGAACTAAGTACCGTAGGCTCAAAAAAGTTTCCCTAAAACCCATTACCTTTCGAGGTAATGGGTTTTTTATTTTTGGGTTCTACTTAACAAGGAGAAAAACATGATAAGAACAATGGAATATCCAGGACAGCAAAAACGGAGGTTAACGATGAAGCATCCGATCAAACTCACAGCGCTTCTTTATCTAAAGGAAGCTCTGCTCAAGCAACAATATGAACTCTGCCCGGAGATCATCACCGTGGCCAAGGAGTTCGGGGCGGCCAGCTTTGAGATCCAGGATCTCTTAGAGGACCAGAGAAGAAGTCCCGGGTAACAAAAAACGCTGCTCAAGGCATGAATCGGCTTTGAGCAGCGTTTTTATTTTGTGTGATTATTTTATAATTCCCGTTGCCTCTTTAAGCTGTCTTATTTCGTGCGGTTTCAATTCCCTCTTTTGGCCGAATCTCAGATCTCCCAATAAAAGCGGTCCATAAGACAAACGTTCAAGCTCAAGAACCTTATTCCCTATCTTCTCGAAAATCCTCCGGATCTGCCGCTTTTTCCCTTCATGAAGCGTGACAAATAAAATCGTTTCTTTGGCAGTTTTACTTTCAATCTCTATCGTACACGGAGCCGTACGGCCTTCTTCCAGATCGATCCCTTTTTCGAGCCGCTTGGCCTTTTCTTCGGTTACAACGCCTCCGACACGCGCACGATATCTTTTTTTAACGCCAAATTTAGGATGAGTCAAACGAAACGCTAGTTCACCGTCATTGGTCATGATCAAAAGGCCGGTTGTATCACGGTCAAGCCTGCCCACTGGGACCACTCGGGCGGAAACATCTTTAAAAAAATCAGCTACGGTGCGGTCCGCGTGCGGATCCTGAAGTGTTGTCATGACACCTTTAGGTTTATTGAAAATGAAATATCTTTTTTCCTGCGGAGTGTCAACAGAGATACTTTTCCCATCAACAGCGATCTTATCAGAAGATTCATCGACGCGAAAACCTTTCTCAAGAACGACTTTCCCATTCACCGTCACCTTGCCGGCTTCGATCAATGACACGACACCTCGGCGGCTGGCAATGCCAAAGCGAGCCAGCACTACTTGAAGCCTGTCACTTTTCGGAGAATTTTTGGATTGCATAAGGAAGTTTTACTCGGACTGGCGGCGCAAGCGTTTTCTGATCAGCGGATCAAGGTCTTTTTTTCGAAGCCGAATCATTTTGGGAGTCACTTCCACCAATTCGTCCGCTCCGATGTATTCGATCGCCAGTTCCAGGTTCATTTCTCTCGGAGGCGTCAAAACCAGCGCTTCGTCCGAGCCGGAGGAACGCATGTTAGTCAATTTTTTCGTCTTGCAGGGACTCAGATCCAGGTCTTCACCGCGGGAATTTTCGCCGATGATCATTCCCTGATAAACATCAACACCCGCGCCGATAAAAAGTTCTCCACGCTCCTGAGCGTTGCAAAGACCGTAAGCGTTAGATACACCCGACTCGCTGGCCACCAATGACCCGTGAGGCGCGCTATTAAAATCCTGATCGATCACCGGCTTGTATTCTTCGAAAACATGGTGCATGACCGCTGTGCCGCGAGTTTTATTCATCAAAGCGCCTTTCAAACCGATCACGCCGCGCGTCGAGATCTGATATTCAAGATGCAGCTCGCCAGTTGGAGTCTGAAGCATGTTTTTCAAATTTCCTTTTCGCCGGCCGATCTCTTCAATGGCCGCTCCTTGATATTGAGCCGGAAGATCCACGATCAAAAATTCGAACGGTTCAAGTTTTACGCCGTCTTTTTCATGAAGAATGACTTTTGGCTGCGATACCTGCAGCTCATAACCTTCGCGGCGCATCTGCTCGATCAATATCGCCAAATGAAGCTCCCCGCGTCCGGACACTAAAAAAGTATCCGCGCTGTCCGTTTCAGTGACACGTAAAGATACATTAGTCTCAAGCTCGCGGAACAATCTTTCGCGGATCACGCGCGATGTCACATATTTGCCTTCACGTCCGGCAAAGGGGCTTGTATTCACACCAAATGTCATCTGAACCGTCGGCTCATCGATCGAAAGCGGCGGCAAAGGTGCCGGTTTATTGGGATCCGTGATCGTTTCTCCTATTCCGATATCTTCAAAACCTGCAACAGCAACAATATCGCCTGCATCGGCGCTTTCCACTTCCAAACGATCCAAACCCTGATATGTCAAAATGCTCGTTACTTTTGCGTTTACTTGCTCGCCATTGCGGCGAATCAAAGCAGCCGTCTGGCTCTTTTTAAGTGAACCGCTCAATATTTTGCCTATACCCATCTTCCCTTTATAGGAATCCTGCAATAAAGCGAGCACTAAAATTTGTAATGGTTCTTGAGGTTTTACGAATGGGGCAGGGATTTTTTCGAGGATTGTATCCATTAGCGCGTAAATGTTGTCGGAGGGATGTTTAATATCCAGTGTGGCGGTTCCTTGAAGTGCCGAGGTATAAACAATAGGAAAATCCAGCTGTTCTTCATTCGCGTTTAATTCGCAAAAAAGATCGAATGTGCGGTTCACGACGTCTTCAATCTGTGAATCGGGTCGGTCCACTTTATTGATCACAACGATCACTTTTAATCCCAATTCCAAAGCTTTTCTTAAAACAAATCTTGTCTGAGGCATCGGACCATCTTTGGCATCCACCACCAGCAGAACCCCATCCACCATGCGAAGTGTACGCTCCACCTCCCCGCCGAAATCCGCGTGGCCGGGTGTATCAACAATATTGATCTTAACGTCTTTGTAACTTACGCTGGCGTTCTTGGCGCGTATCGTGATACCACGCTCGCGTTCAAGGTCCATCGAATCCATGATACATTGGCCCATTTCGGCGATATTTCGGTGCGCACGGGTCTGTCGCAGGATCGCATCCACAAGCGTGGTCTTTCCGTGGTCGACGTGCGCGATGATCGCGATGTTGCGGATGTTTTTTTGCAATGAAAGCGTTTTGCTCACTTTTTCACATTCCTTTAAAACGAATTAAAAAAACAAAGACCGCGAATATGAGTAAAATCCGCAGTCTATTCTACAAATCTATTGTAAAGCAGGAAATCTATTATTTACTCGCAAAGGGAGTTTACCACAGAAGATTCTTAAGTCAAGTCTAATCTATGTTATAATGGCGCCTTATGTTACAGCTAAAAAATCTTACGTTAAAAAGCGATATTATCCAGTCCCCGATGGCGGGATGCACAGACCTGGCCTACCGGCTGTTATCCCGCTCCTACGGCATGGAATTTTGCTTCCTTGAAATGGTGTCCGCCGAATCATTAGTGCGCGGAAATCAGGGCGCCGAAGAGTTGATGAAAACCGTTCCTGAAGACAAGCCACTGGGCGCACAAATTGTCGGTTGCAGGCCTGAAGCGATGGGAGAAGCCGCAAAAATCATCGAAGGTTTGGGTTACGATCTGCTGGACATCAATTTCGGATGTCCTGTACCTAAAATTGCTGGACAAGGCGCCGGATCGGCATTGCTCGCAAAACCGAACGAAGCGCGTGCCATCTTCAATGCCACCGTCAAAGCAGTAAAAAAGATCCCCGTCACCGTCAAAATGCGCCTGGGCGTCTCAGATGCCTCAGGGCAAGAAGCGGCTACTATCGCGAAGATTGCCGAAGAGTGCGGCATCAGCGCCGTCACCGTTCATGGCCGCACACGCGTCCAAGGTTACTCAGGCTCGGCCGATTATGAAGCTATACGAAAAGTAAAAGAATCAGTCAAGATCCCGGTCATTGGAAATGGCGACGTAATCAACAGCGCGGATGCCGAACGCATGAAGAAAACCGCCGGCGTCGATGGCATCATGATCGGCCGCGGAGGCCTGGGAAATCCTTGGATCTTTAATAATATTGAAAATGCGCTACATGGAAACGATGAAACAAAAGAACCAACTTTTGCAGAAAAGAAACAAGCGCTTCTGAGACATTTTGAGCTGGAAGTAACTCACCGCGATGAAAGAACAGCTGTGCTTCACATGCGGCGCATTGCCTGCTGGTATTTTAAAAATATTCCGGGAGTGAATGATTTCAGAATTTCAGTGAATGTCTGTAAAAACGCTTCGGAAATGCGGAGAATTATTGAGGATTTCGAACCGCTCGCTTCTCCTAGCGAGTGATCTTCAGAACCTTGTATTTCAGCGTTCCGGCCGGAATCTTGATCTCCGCAGTATCGCCCACTTTTAAACCAAGCAAACCCTTTGCAATGGGAGAAGTTATCGAGATCTTCCCTTCATCAAAATTGGCTTCATCCTGAGGAACGATCGAATAGCTGAATTCATCGCCGTTTTTCAGGTCCTTCAGTAATGCCGTCGCTCCAATGAATATCTGATCTTTTGGGATCTTTGCATCATCGATAATTTGCACATTGACTAGCTTATTCTCAAGATCCACAATGCGTTTTTCGTTATGAGCCTGACTATTTTTTGCGGCATCGTATTCAGCGTTCTCTCTTAAATCACCAAAAGCTCGCGCGCGCGCAATATCATCGGCAATCTCACGCCGTTTAGTTGTTTTAAGGTGTTCCAGTTCCTTGACGAGCTTTTCATAACCTTCCCGGCTCATCGGGACTTTGTCGCTCATATAACTAACCTCTCGATGGAAATTCAGTGTAACAAAAAAAATATAAAGCGTCTATCTTAGTTTAGCCAAGTGAATTTATTGATCTTTCGCGAGTCGCTTCGATTCATTGTTTACGCTCTGTCTCTGAAATAACTCGATCGATTTGGCATGGTCAGATTCCGCCTGCTTTTTTAAACCGAGCAATAACTCGCTCCTAGCCAGCATTTCGTAAGCCGCAAAATCATCGGGATATTTTTGAATCACCTTTTCAAAATGCAGCTTCGCTGAAGCGAACTGTTTGGCAATAATAAGAGCTGCTCCCTGTGACACCAAGAATTTCTCTTCTTCTTTTTTAGATTGTCTTTCTATCTCCTCCTCGGCCGATTTGATCAGTAAACTATTGGGGTCTATACGCTTGGCTTTTCTCAGCATATCCACTGAGTCCGATTTAAAACCGTAGGAATAAATATAGACCGCCATATCTGTATAATTTTTAATATACTTTGGGTCGATCTTGATCGCTAAATTCAAAGCGCTTAGCGCCTCCGACTGATCGCCCATATAAAAACTAAGCGCCGCGATCAAATTGTGCGCCTCTACATCGCGATTTAGAATAGGGTTTTCGGCCAACTTCTTTTTTAAGCGGGCCCTTCGGATAGCGCAGCCTATTTTGACTTGCCAATCCTTTTCTTTTCTTAAGGAACAATAATTACGAACGGCTTTTCTGTATTCTTTTTTTCCTTCGTAAGAAAGCCCGATGGAAAAGCAAATCCTTTTATCCTGCGGATCTAGTTTGGCGACTTGCGTCAAAAAAACAAGAGCCAGATCATAGTTTTTGTATTTCAAATATTTGGTGCCAAGATCCAAAAAGTAGTCTCGCATGAACGGATCGTTCTTAATCTCGTTAAGGTCCCAATTCTTAAAACCGGGAAAAAAATCTTTCCGATTGATCGAATATAACCATCGTTCAATATGATCAGGACTTGCGTCGTACAGATGTTTGGGCGCATTGTATTCCAGATAAAGATGATCATCCGTATTTAAACGTTTCCCGGCTGCTGATAAAACTGAGCGAAGATCTCTGTTAGATAAAAAGAAAGAGCCAATTACAAAATAATCCTTATAAGGGGAAAAATATTTTAAATCGGTGTAAATGTACTTATTCCGATGGATCAACTCCGCCATCTTTGGATAATCAAAGATAATAGGTTTTCTACTTCCCAAAAGAAAATAGTCCCCATTATTTATCCTGTATAAATTTACTTCAGGGAAGACGGAAGCAAAAGTATTCATGATCATCACATAATCTTCTATCGACATTTGATAAGAGTGGAACCACTGGCAATAAATTCCATCTGCATTGAGTTTAGAGAGTGCTGACTTATAATTCTCCTGAGTGTATAAACTGGAAATTCCTGAAACCCACGGATTCGAAGGTTCTGAGATGATCACATCATACTTATTAGGACCAAAACTAATATGATTTCTACCGTCCCCTATGATTAATTTCACACGCGGGTCCTTAAGCGCATAATTGTTTTCCGTCGTAAAGAAGCGATTCGCCTCTACAACAGCCGGTTCAATTTCAACGCAATCGATATGCTGAACATCTGGAAATTGTGTGACAGACCCCAAAGTCACGCCTGCGCCCAAACCGATCACCAATACTTCTTTGGGATCGGGATGCGCAAAAAGAGGAATATAACCTAAGTATAACTGGGTCGACATGTCTCCTATGGTAGAGGCATCTGTCTTCCCATTAACACGCAAAGACTTTGATTTAAACCCGCCTTTGAAACCAGGCATATCATATTCGAGAACACTAACGGTGGATGAAATGCCGTCTTTATAATAGATCAGATTTCGTCCAACCGTCATGGCCCTTTGAAAAGCCCTCTTACCCGATCTTGCCTGATCTATCCAACTAGGCGCATAAATAAAAACTCCTCCGCTAAACATATTCCTATCCCAAGAATAAAACATCAAAAAACTTGACGTGACCACCACGATAACCGCCTTCACCGCATTGGACCGGCGTACCGATTGATCGGAACCGACTAACACGATTATGAATCCCGCAAGCATACTCAAAAAACTAACGATTTTAATTGTACCGATCAGCCCAAAAGTAGAGATAAAAAATACGGCCGACAATAGACAGCCAAAAATTCCTCCCAAGGTATTTGCTGCATAAGTAGCCCCTGTGATCTGACCGATCCGTTCTGAATTCCCTAAATAATACAGCGTAGCCGGAAACACCAAGCCTATGATGAACGTGGGAACGATCATTGATAGGGCGCAAAAAACAAACTGGGTCAAAAAAACTAAAAAGGTCGTCGATTGAATAATGGGATAGATCCTGACAAAGAAATATATTAACCACTCAAAAACGGGAATAAATAAAAGAATGCTTGTCCCAATAGCGATTTCCATAAACCCCACATGACTTAAAGAAACCAAAACGCGCCGATGGGCAGCTTTGCTGATTAAATATGCGCCGAGACTCAAGCCTGCTAAAAAAGTAAACAATACCGCTGAGAACGAGTAAACCGAGGAACCTAAAATTAATGCCATCGCTCTGGCCCAGCAGATTTGGATCATGAAAGCATTGAAACCGTGTATAGCCATTAGGCCCGCAATAAATGCGGTTGTTCTCTTATCTAAAGATCGAACATCTCCTTGCCCGGCAGCGCTCGCGGCCCGAGCTATTTCCACATTATTTTCCGAGATATCCAAGGTTCTTTGTTTCAAACGGATCATGACATACAAAAAAATCCCCAAATTAAGACCAGCCGCGATAAAAGATGTCCTTTGAAGGCCAAAAGCGCTGACCAAAAGGAACCCTGAAACAAAAGAACCGGTCATTGCTCCAAGCAAATTCACAGTATAAAGCTTATTTACTTTCTCATTTATAAAACCAGCATTTCCGCTCAGGGATCGACTCAAAAGCGGAAATGTTCCGCCCATAAGAGTCGTTGGAATTCCTAAAACAAGAAAAGAAAGCATAAAACGAATCGCCGATATTTCTAAAAAATGCTGATAGAAATTTCGATAAACCAGTTTATAAATCGGGGCAAGTGCGTGGATCAACAATGGGAAACATAGCGCAAATAAGCCAACTCCTCCTTCCAAAACAGCGTAAAAGCGCAAAGCGTTATCAGGATATTTATCTGCGATTCTGCCAAACTGATAACTCCCTAATGCTAAACCGGCCATAAATGCAGAGATAACGGCCGCCGAAGCCAAAGTTGTATTACCAAATATCAAACATGCCTGTTTAGCCCATACCACTTCCAAAACCAGGGACGTAAAACCAGAAATAAAAAAGATGATCAGGGTATCGCGAGTTTTAATCATAAATGAGGACGTTGCTTAAATAAAAGCTATGAGACATCGTTATCTTAATATATTATAAATTGTCGTTAACATCCATCGATTAAGCTTCGACAATTTGCCAGCGTCTTAGCTGGCTTTTTAACTTCTCCACAGGCAAGCCCACAGCATTCGAAAACGAACCCTGCACTCGATCCACAATGTTAATTTTTGATTGAATAGCATAAGCCCCCGCTTTGTCTGAAGGGTTGATCTTTCTATAGTAATCCTCAATCTGTTTAGGAGTTAACTTTTTTAAAAGGACCTTGGTCCTAACGCAAAAACATTCTTGTTTTCTTATCGCTCCTTTTTCAACTCCGATCAAAGCCACGCCGGTATAAACCATGTGCCACTTCCCCTGTAAAAAAGTTAACACCTGCCGCGCATGCCTATAATCGCGGGGCTTGCCGATAATTTTTTTTCTGCAATACACCAAAGTGTCCGCGCCAATGATCACCCCTTTTTTTATCTTGGCAACACACGAATAGGCTTTACCAAACGCGTGTTTCTTCACAAGAGATGCCGGAGAAACATTTGGCCCATGTTTTTCGGTATAAGCCGGTACTATCGTTTTATAACGAACTCCCAGCTTTCCTAATATTTTTTTGCGTCTCGGAGATGTTGACGCCAAATAAATCATCATGATTGATTGAATTTTTTCATGACACTACGCCCTGCAATGGCTCCGGTAGACCAAGCCCATTGAAAATTGAAACCGCCGATCCTCCCGTCCACGTCCAATATCTCTCCGGCAAAATATAATCCAGGAACAGTTTTAGATTCCATACTTGAGGAAATGACATTTTTCAAATCGACCCCGCCGGCCGTTACTTCCGCTTTTTTGTATCCTAAGACACCGCTCACTTCCAACGGATAGTTTAGAAGTTTGTGGATCAGACGACCCCGTTCAACGACGGGGCACTGTTTTAATACGAACTTGTTATCCAAACCCGCTTTTTTTAAAAAGACTTCGACAAAACTCAAAGGAAGCGAACATTCATCCGTCAAAAAATTTTTCATGAGTTTTAAGGGATGTTTATCAGAAAAAGAAGATAAACGCTTTATAAGACTCTCTTCGGTCTCTTCCGGTAGAAAACTGGCTTCAATTCTCGGCTGTTCTTTTGAATCGGTCCCTGAAATAAAACGGCTAATGTCAAGTACGACCGGACCGCTGAATCCAAAATGCGTAAATAAAAACGACCCTTTTCTCTCGGTTTCTTTTTTGCCGACCCTGAAAAATGAAAGCTTCGCGTTCATTGTCACGCCGCTGAGAGCCGCCCACTCCTTATCATCGCTGGTCAGCGGCGTCAGCGCAGGTGCCGTGCTGACTATGGAATGGCCCAAGCCTCTTGCGATCTCCATCCCCCTTCCATCGCTGCCTGTCTCCGGATAGGAAAGGCCGCCGGTCGCAAGAATTATGCACCGCGCGCAGATCTTGACCTCGTTCACAACCCGACTGGCATATAAACCATCCAAATAAAATAATTCACCTTCTTTTCTGATATGAGTGATCTTGATGCCTGGTTTAAACGTTATTTTCAGCCGTTCGATCTCCTTGAGCAAAGCTTCAAGAACGATCTTTCCCGAATGTGTGCTCGGAAAATATTTTCCCGAAGTTTCAAGCACCAACGGCACTCCGATCGCATAAAAAAAATCTATAGTCTGCTTGGGAGTAAAAGCTTTTAGAACATGTTTTACAAAATGACTGGGCCCGCCTTCATAGTCCTGTGGCGTGACGCGAACATTGGTGACATTGCAACGGGTACCTCCAGAGATCAAGATTTTGGCACCGATCTTTTGGCGGGAGTCTAGGAGTAAAATCTTTGCACGAGATGGATTGTGCCGCGCGGCCATGATCGCAGCCATTAATCCTGCGGCTCCGGCACCGACTACGACGACATCCGCCGATTGATCTGGCATGGATTTTTTAGTGATGAGGGGTTAACGTTTCTTTTCCAACCAAAGACCGAAGGTCGCGAGCCTTTCGATATCGATCCAAGGTTTTTTGGAGTGAAGCATTGCAAAGGCTATTTTTTTATCCGCAGCATAGTCAGTTCCGACAAAAGTATGTCGCGAAGCATATGTCCACCCTGTCTTTCCTTTTACAAAACCGGGAGTGCGCCACAGCATTTTATTATGACTGCGGATCAAAATAACCTTATTGTCGCTGCCGCGGAAAGAAGCGGTGGTGATCCCCATGATCTGATCGATTACCCGGTTCTTCGCAGCAAATCTCATGAGCTTCGCAAGATCCATTGCGGTCGAATATTGCAATTGCCCTTTTTCGGTCAGACCGGTCGAATTGATGAATTTCGTGTCGTTCATGCCCAATGTTTTAGCCTTTTCATTCATGAGTTTCACAAATTCATCCTCACTTCCGGAAACCGCTTCGGCAAGCGCAACAGCAGCATCGTTGGAAGAAGACACAAGAGTCGCCACCATAAGATCCACCGCGCGGTAATTCGCGTTGAGTGTAAGACCTGCTTTGCTTGGAGAAACATTCACGGCTTTCGGACTTACAAGAATTTCCTGATTAAATTTCAGTTTTTCTAACGCAATCAATGCCGTCATGACTTTAGTGGTAGAAGCCGGCGGGAGACGCAAATTGGCATTTTTGCTGTAAAGCACGCCGCCGTTATTTGAGTCAATCACCACGGCGGATTCAGCGCTCAAAACCGGAGGTCTGATGACAGTCCGAGCTTCTAGAGAGGTATGTGCTAAAAAAAGGGCTGATAATGCGGCAAATAGAACAGAATAAACCTTGAAAGATCTACGCATTGATAAGGAGATAAAAACGCACGCAAAAATTAAAAACGCATATTGAGATTGGGCTCGCCATTCTCATTGATATCAACGCTCGAATCTTTGTCTGAATAAAAAACCACGCGCTTGTCCTTGGGTTCGGTTTTTTCATCCAAAGATTTTTCGTCAAGCTGAGTGCTGTCTACGGTTATTTTAAGATTTTTATGCACTGCAGCAGTGTTTGAATCATCCACTTCGGAAGCTTTACTGCTTCTAGCGATCAATAAACCAATAGCAATTACCGTTAGTAACGAGAATAAGCTAATCCTGATCTTCATGTCGATACACTATCTGTTTTTTTCCGAATCTATCGCGCGTAAATGTCTTAGCGCTTTTATCCTCATCCGTAACTTCCACGGTATTATGGATATTCATATGGGCCTTGCGTTCCAATTTATTAAGCGAACGATGCGTAGTCATGTGATTTATCTTATCATAAAAGGCTCTATTTTCATAGAGCTGGCTTCCTTTTACTTATTGGCCCTGTTTATGTTACAATAACGACCGTATAAATATCACCTTAAGATGATCGAATTATGTTAGAGAGAGTTTGTTCAGTCTGCGGTACCAGTGAGAATGTTGAAATTGAGACCGTCACGAATGTGATTCCTCAACCAGAGGAGATGTTCCCGGTATTGCTGTGCGGAAAACACAAAAAGGCGCTCCAAGAAAAACTTCTGGATATTACTCTGGATAAAACCGGCAAACTTGTGTTCATTTTAAAAAAAAGCGCCACCTGAACTCGCCTTTCAACCTCCTCCTAAATAAGCATTCTGTATCGCAGCGCTGTTTTTGATCTCCTCGGCAGGCCCTTCCAATACCATTTGCCCCACTTCAAGCACGTAGGCCCTTTTAGCGACCTTGAGCGCCATTCGGGCGTTCTGCTCGACCAAGAGGATCGTTTTCCCCTGAGCATGGATCTTTTCGATCATCTTAAAAATGGCCGACACCAGGATCGGTGCCAAACCAAGGGATGGTTCGTCCAGCAAAAGCACCGACGGCCTGGACATCAATGCCCGGCCGATCGCCAGCATTTGCTGTTCACCACCCGACAGTGTCCCGGCTTTTTGGTTCGATCGCTTTTTTAATATAGGAAAAATGTCAAAGATCTCTTCCAAATCTTTTTTGATATCTTCGAAATCGTTTCTCAAATAGGCCCCAAGCTCAAGATTTTCTAAAACGCTCATTCTCTGAAAAACTTTTCGGCCTTCCGGCACATGGGCGATGCCCATTTTCACGATATTCTCCGCGATCATTGATGAAATCGATTTTCCATTGAACAGGATCTCCCCTGCTGTAGGCTGTATCAAGCCTGAGATCGTCTTCAAAACCGTGGTTTTGCCTGCGCCATTCGCTCCCAAAAGCGCTACGATCTCTCCTTGTTTGACATTCAACGTGATCCCTTTCAAACATTCAACCTTACCATAACGCGTATACACATGTTTAAGCTCGAGCATTTAGACCTCTCCCAAATAAGCCGCGATAACACGCTGGTCATTTTGGATCTGACTGGGAGAGCCTTCTGCGATCTTTTTACCTTCATCCATTACGATCACACGGTCAGAAAGAGGCATCACCACCCGCATGTCATGCTCGATCAAAAGGATCGCTATTTTCTTTTCACGGATCCGGCGGATCAGCGAGGCTATTTCCGCTTTTTCGGTAGGATTCATTCCGGCGACAGGCTCGTCCAGTAAAAGAAGTTTCGGTTCACAAGCCAAAGCCCTCGCGATCTCCAATCTCTTTTGGCTCCCATAAGGAAGATTTCCTGCGATTTCATTCCCAAGATCTCCCAAACCGACAAACCGCAGGAGATCTAAACTCTTCGCAAAAATAATCTTCTCCTCTATTTTAAGCCGATGGGTGTTCAAAAAAGCATCCCACAAACCTGATCTGGTCCGGGCATGAAATCCTATGGACACATTTTCGAAGAGAGTCATATTCTTAAAAATGCGCAAGTTCTGGAACGTTCGCGCTATCCCTTTTTCCATGATCTTATTGGGAGGCAGACTATCCAATCGAATACGGCCTTCGGGCGCGTTGGATGAACAAAAAAACATTTTCCCCGCATCAATGCGTATAAGCCCGGTGATCGCGTTGAAAAATGAAGTTTTGCCTGCACCATTAGGGCCGATCAGGCCGACGATCTCATCCTGTCCTATCGATAAGCTGATATCGGAAAGCGCAGCAACCCCGCCAAAATATTTTGAGACCGATTGGACCTCAAGAAGCTTCATCCAAGTCCTCTTTCTTTCCTGGCTGCAATTCGCGTTTGATCAATTGGCCGCCTAGAATTCCCTGTGGACGAAAGATCATCATCAGGATCATGATCAATCCAAATATCAGCATCCGATAACTCGCTAGCTCTCTCAATACCTCCGGCAAAATGCCGAGTATCAATGCGCCGAGCGCCACTCCCCAAATATTCCCCATACCCCCGAGAACGACCATCGCCAAAAGCAGTACTGATAAAACAAAATCGAAACTATCCGGCGTAATAATGGTTTGTTTCGACGCAAAGACCGCTCCGGCAATGCCGGCAATAAAAGCGCTGAGCCCAAAGGCCTGAAGCTTGATCTTAAGGGTCGGGATTCCCATGCAGGAAGCCGCCAATTCATCCTCACGGATGGCCACTAACGCCCTGCCGAATTTGGAATCGCTCATTCTGAATAAAAGATAAGCGGTGACCGCAACAAAAAAAAGCACCAAATAAAAATAAGGTGTCGCATTAACGGAAAATTTGAATATTTGAAAAACAGGCCGTTCTTTGAAATTCAGCCATAAAATATGCGGCCGTGCTATGCCTAGAAGCCCATTAGGTCCTCCGGTCCACCGATCCAGATTATTGAATGCGATGCGTACGATCTCACCGAATCCCAATGTCGTGATCGCTAGGTAATCACCTCTCACGCGGATAGACGGCATACCGATGATAAAACCAAAGATCATGGAGACTGTGCCGGCGAACGGCAAAGCAGCCCAAAAGGAAAATCCAGCATGAATGTTCAGCAAAGCATAAGTGTAAGCTCCGATCGCAAAAAAAGCAGCGTAACCGAGATTCAAAAGGCCCGTAAAACCAACCACCACATTTAAACCCATGGCTAAAAGCACGTAAATGCCTACGTTAGTCATAAGGTCAATGTGATAAGCATTGTTATCGAAGACAGGAAATAATGCGAAAGGAAAAAGAATAATGATAACTTGCAGGAAGAACGGGTGTCTTTTAAAGATGTGTTTCAAGGCAGTGATTAATATAGGTCATACTTTGTCGGGCAGATTCTCGCCCATGATGCCCGAAGGCCTGCATATCAGCACAATGCCCAACAAAACAAATGCGAATACATCTTTCCATTCCGAAGAAATATAAGCGGCGCCCAAGCCTTCAAAAACACCCAGCAATACTCCGCCGATCATAGCGCCCGGAATACTGCCTATACCTCCGAATACAGCCGCTGTGAACGCTTTTAATCCTGCCAGGTAGCCATCGTGAAAATTGATACTGCCATAATACATACCGAATAAAGAACCGCCGACCGCCGCCAACGCAGAGCCCAACATAAAAGTCACGCGAATGATCCGATTGACAGATATGCCCACAAGCTGTGCGGCTTCGGTATTTTCAGCACAGGCACGCATCGCTTTGCCTATCGCGGTATTTTTTACGAACCAAGTCAGGAAGAACATCAACGCAATCGATACGGTGAATATAATCACCTGCATCAACGAGAACGAGATCTGATGAAAACGAAATTGAATATTCGGGATGATCTCGGGGAGACTTTCTTCTTTAGACCCGTAGATCAGCATGACCGCATTCTGAAGAAAAAAAGACACGCCGATGGACGTAATGAGAGCGGTGAGCTTGGGAGATCCTCTTAGCGGCTTATAAGCCACTTTTTCTACCAGAGCGCCCAACAACGATGCGCCCAACATTGAAAAAGCAAAAAGAAGGATGACAACGATCCAGAACGGTGCACCAGGCCAGACAGACAATGTTAAAGTGATCACCGTAAGCGCTAAGTATGCGCCCACCATAAATACTTCACCGTGAGCAAAATTAATAAGCTGAATAACCCCGTAAACCATGGTGTAGCCTAATGCGATCAACGCATACACCATGCCGATCGTCAGGCCATTGAGAAGTTGCTGCAGAAAAAGCTGGATCGCGGCGCTCAAGACGATTCTCTCATCGGTGATCTTGTGGCCCGAAAATCGCGGACCTTACGGCTTCACTTCTTCCAGAAATTTGAACTTCCCGTTCTCTATCCTGAAAATCCCGACGCTTTTCCCCACCGCGTCACCTTTGGGATCAAAATTAACCTTACCCAAAACACCAGGAAAATCCTTAGTGTTTCTAACTTCCTTTAAAACCGTCTCTCGGTCTATTTTGCCCGCGCGCCGTATTGCCTCTATTAAAACATTCGCGGCATCATAGGCGTAGGCCGAGAATGAGCCGATCTCGCCGTATCTGGCTTCATAGCGCGTCACGAAATCTTTCGCTTCGGGTAGCGAGTGTGGATCAACACCAAGCATCGTCGCATAAGTACCTTCGCTAAGCTCAGGCGTCGCAAGTTTAATCAGCGTAACATCAAATATACCGTCACCGCCCATCCATGGCGTTGTTAAGCCGATCTTCCTGGATTGTTTGATCAGAAGAGCCAACTCCGGATAAACACCTCCATAAAAGATCATCTGTGGGTTGACAGATTTGACCTTCGTCAAAAGCGGTGTGAAATCTTTTTCGCCTTGCGTGATGCCGCTGTGTTTCAGGACTTCTCCACCTAGGGATTTAAATTTTTTCTCGAATTCATCCGCAAGGCCTTTTCCATATGTCGTCTGGTCATCTATGATCACGATTTTTTTCACATTAAGTTTTGAATACGCAAAAAAAGCCGCCGTGGGAGCCTGTACTTCATCAGTCGCACACACCCTGAAAAAAGTATCGAATCCCTGGCGTGAGATCTCAGGATTCGTGGACGCAGGCGAGATCTGCACCATACGCGCTTCATGGTAGATCGCTGAGGCAGCCTTAGAACAACTTGAATTAAAATGCCCGACAACTCCGACCGCAGAAGGGTTGGCGGCAAGTTTATTCGCGGCAAGCACCGCTTGTGTGGGATTATGCTGATCATCGAGCGGTTCAAGTT
The DNA here is from genome assembly GCA_964642015.1 of uncultured Planctomycetia bacterium. GTDB lineage: Bacteria > Omnitrophota > Gorgyraeia > 2-02-FULL-51-18 > 2-02-FULL-51-18 > CAZXLF01. The sequence goes on along the minus strand of CAZXLF010000001.1, from coordinate 10,253 downwards.
TTATTTTTGTATTTCCAAAAATAGGCCCTTTGATATTCGCATCTTCTACGGCCATTTGGACGCCCTGAAGCACCCCTGTCCCGATATAGGCTTGATCCCCCGTCAAAGGCGCAACAACACCTATGACAACTTCATTATCTTTGCCGTAAACTGGCTGCGAACCAGCCAAAAAAAACAATGTGGTTAAAACAATGGAAAAAAAGAAAAGGGTTTTTGAATGCGTTCTATCGAACCGCATCGGTCAAGACGCTCTCGATCTCTTGAGATTTCTTAATACGACATCGAGCACGGCCTCCAATTCCTCGAATTCGCCCATCTTAGAAAAAAACCCTGAAATATTAAGCTCCTTCATTTCATGGATCATCGCGTCATCCGCATGAGCGGTGACCATCACCACCGGGATCGTTTTATTGAATTCCCGGATCTTCGCGAGCACTTCGATCCCATTCATACCCGGCATTTTGAAATCAAGAAAGATCACATCGATCGGCTTCTTTTTTGCCGTTTCGATCCCCTGTCTGCCATCCAGGCAAGTGGTCACTTCATAACCTTTCGATTTCATCCAAAAACTCATCGTTTCAAGAAAATCCGGCTGATCATCTATGAATAAGACCTTCAGCGGCTGTGTCATAATTGATTATCCTCCCGCAACAGTTCTTACTTGCTTAATTGGCAACGTAAAAATAAATGTAGAGCCCTTCTTGATCTCGCTCTGCGCCACGATCTCGCCGCCATGCCTTTCGACGATCTCTTTTGAAATAGAAAGTCCAAGTCCGGTCCCAATGATGCCCTGCTGATCGCCGAATTGCTCGAACCTCTGGAATAATTTAGGAATATTTTCCTTTTCGATGCCGACACCGGTGTCTGTAACGCTGACCTGCACTTTCGTGCCATCCCCGTTCCAAGAACTTTTAACCGTGATTTTACCACCTTGAGGGGTGAATTTTATAGCATTTCCGATCAGGTTATTCAGCACCTGAGTGATCTTATCCGGGTCCAGCGGTATTTCAGGGAAACTTTTTTCAATATCCTTGACGATCTGTATATCTTTTGATTTTGCCCAAGTTTCCAGCAAATAACAGGTGTCGCTAATGATCTTATCAAGACGTGACGGAACGATCTTGACGCGCATCTTCCCTGATTCGATCTTAGCTATATCCAAAAGATCTTCGACCAAACGATTCAAGTGCGACAAATTCCTTGAAACAATATTTAAAAAATTGGTCTGTGTATCATTCAGCGGACCAGCCGACTGACCGGACTGCCCTAAAAGGATCGTGATGGCCTTCTGCATCGCAACAACGGGCGTGCGTAATTCGTGGGTCAGGTTTGAAATGAACTTATTTTTGATCTCATCCAGTTCTTTTTGTTTGGTCACATCGGTCAGGATATTGACCATGCCAACCGTCTGCCCGTTCTCATTTTGGATCACAGCGCTTGACGCGCGAAGGATCTTTTTTACGTTCTCATCTTTACTTTTAAACTCGATCACCTTCTCGCCGGATTCAGACTTATCACGGGACAGCGAGATCATCAATTCCTCGCGCATATCCTCCAAAATGGATCTTCCAAGCTTCTTTTCCTTCTGAACGCCTAGGATCTTTTCAGCAGAAGGGTTCATCAAGAGAACTTCGCCTTTTTGATTGACGATCACGAGACCCTCAGCCATGTTCTTGACCACCGCTTCGGTCGTTTTCTTTTCTTCATCCACGCGCTTATACATCTGCTCGACCGCGTCGTATTTTTCCTTTACATTACGATATTCTTTTTTGATAGTTTCGACTTCTTTGTTCTTTTCCTGAATCACAACCTGATATTTAACGGAATATTCCTGTTTAATGTCCTGCACAGCGCGCTCAGTTTCTTCTTCGACTATCTTGGAGATCGCCTCGGTTGGGATCGGCCCTCCACCGGGCGTAGGGGGGATTTTTTTGACTCTTTCTCGAACCGTTTCAGAAATCTTGGAAGTACCAACGGTTGTTTTTTTTAGGTCAACATCTTCTACCTTCAATCCTTTTTTAACGTGCGCTGCCCGATAAAGGCCAAAAGCCGTGACAACCGCGATACTGATAGCGACGATGATCACAAAACTTAAAGTTTTATTTTCACCTTCCACGGAATCCGTAGAAGCGACGGTTTGCGCCTGAAGGATAAGAGAAAAACTTGTTAAGATGAATTGTTTGATCAATTGAATAGAAAATACGCTTTATAATTTAAAATCAATCGCGCTCTCTCTGCTAAGCTCCGGATTCAACAGTACCGCAGCCGATCCTGGCGCCGGCATTTCCGGCCGGCTGAGTAGTCAGGTCATCCTCTTTCTCGTGAAGAACTACTGATTTTCCGGCAATGCCATATTTACCGCCAGCCAAAGATAAGTGAGGGATGGTCGTATCCAGCTTACCTTTACCATCCAAAGCTACCTCGATATTTCCTAAATCGCCGGCATGGGCATGAGAAAAACCATCCTTAGCAAGAAGCCCATGACTCACTTTGTCCGGATTAAAATGCCCACCGGCCGCTTTTCCTTCATCCGCACAGGAGCCGAATTCATGAATGTGAAATCCATGTTTGCCGGGAGATACATGATCTACCTCGGCTTTAACCTTCAGCCCTTCGGGAGAATCCTGAAACGTCACTCGGCCCGAAACTTGGGAACCGGGAGTAGTGCCTTTTATCACCGCCGTCGCCTCTGCGCCAGACGATTTATGGGCAGAAAACATAATGACCAATGCAATCCATATCGAAAGATATTTTTTCATAATCCCTCCTAAGTTCTGACACCGCTAAGATCTCAAAAATTATAATGCCAGAGTTTCAATTATTCTAATAAAATAACCACTCTTAAGCAAACGCTATCTTCTCTAACGCCTCATAGACCGATCCCCGGCTGGTCAGGGTACTTTTGTATACAGTGACATGGTCTACGACCATCGCATCAATGTATTGAAATCCGCAAATATCTGGACGTTCAAAAAAATTTCGCAATTTAAATGCCTCTTTTACACGGCCGATCGTAAGATGAGCCGAAAAAGGCTTTTCGCTTTTTCCAAAACCTGATGAACAGACCTCATCTTCGACCTTTGAGGCCAAATTTGACAGAGATTCTACCCCTTTTGCGACGCCGATCCATAGCACTTTCGGATTTTTTAAATCCGGGAACGCTCCTATCTTTGAAAGACGGATCGAAAAATTTTCTTGCATTCTCAATGCTTCGGATAATTTCAAACCCAAAGCTTTCAAACGTTCCGGCTCCACATTCCCTAAGAATCTTAAGGTAAAATGAAGATTCGTGGGCTCAATCCATTTAATATCCGCGATCTCTTTCCCTAGGGAAATTAGAAAATCTCCGATCGAGTGTTTCAAGGCATCCGGAATGTCTACGGCAATGAAACTTCTTACCGCTCCGCTCACATTAACACCAGAGATTCCGATTACTGAGGTATTTCACGATGACACGCCATTTCTCCCGCTTCTTTTCATAACTGATTGATGCGTGAGCCGGGCTCGTCGAAGGCAATGCATAGGCAGGAATTTGGATCAAACCGCCGAAATATTTTTTGTACATTCTTTCAGCGGTCTTGCCATTCAAAAAAATTGTACGTATCCCAACATACTTTGTGATCAGTTGTACAATCTTATTCGGTTTTTCATGCCGGATATTGCTATCGCTGGCGCCTTCACGCGTACAGCTTTCAAGGACATCCCATAATGCGATCCGGTTCTGCCTTAAAAGACAGATCTTTTCTTTATAGCTCGACGGGGCAGACGCGCCCAAAACATCCGGAATAATGCGCCAAAAATGGTTCCCTTTGAATCCGTAATATTCCCTTTTACGCAGAGCTTCCGGTCCCGGCATCGAACCCAAGATCAGGATCCTTGACCTGTCATCCGCAAAAGGTCTAAAACTTCGAAGAGTTTTCGGCATAATCGATCACCAAACAAAAAGGCCCTTGTTTACACAAGGGCCTTTTATACTACTTTACCTAAAAACAGTAAATAATTAATCTGTGGTCGTGGTGGCTGTGGCTGCCGTTCCTGCTCCGGTAGATGCTGCTGAAGACGCAGAAGAATCGCTGCCGTTAACATATTGCTCCAAAGCTGCCCAAGTCTTTGGGCCCACCTTACCGTCAGCTTTGAGACCTTTGCTTTGCTGGAACGCCTCGATCGCGCGCTTGGAAGCTGGACCGATCTTCCCATCTATTTTTCCGTTATAGAAACCAGCGTTCTTTAAAGCTGTTTGGATCTGTTGCTCATGATTCAGCGTATCGCTAGAAGTTGTGGAAGCGGTTGCAACCGATTGAGTTGAATTGGCAGCATCCGTTTCTGAAGCAACTTTCTTGCTGACAGGCCCGGGAGCCGGAACACCTTGGGTTACCGGAGATGTTTCGATCGGAAGCACTTCGATGCCCGCTTGCTGGTTAGAGCTGGTATTGTTGGCTTGAGGTAACTGGGCCAAATCTTCTGTCGTGGCGGTTTCAAAACCCGTTCCCTGCAAATTAGCCTGGTCGGAGGACTTTTTATTGCAGCCCGTCACAACAAGCGCTAATCCTAAAAGTGCGATTAGACCTAATTTATATCGTTTCATCTTTTCCCCTTCCTTTGATTAACTGATTTCACCTGAATTTTTAATTAACCTAACAACTTAAACATTCAAAAACAAAACAAAACCAAACTAAACCTGAATAATCATTAGCCACTGATTTTTTCTTGGAAGAATTACGGGAGAACATATATAGTGAGACCAAGCCATTGAGGGGGTATGTGAAACTCCCTCTTTTTTGGATCGGGCTTGAGGTTTTGCCGGCTTTCGCAATGCTATGAATTCTATATTTTCAGAAAAACGCGCGCCAAAAACAATTACATTTTCGCTGAGTATACACGCGGTACTTTGGATTGTCAAGAGTAAGGATCAGGATTTTGCGGAATATTTTTTTAAAACCGCATCGACCTCTTCAAAGCTAAAAGGTTTTGAAAGATAATCATCCGCACCGATTGTGTTGACCAAAAAATCTTTCATCAGCGGATAACCTGTCATGATCACGGTCTTGATCTTTGGTTTGCTCTTCTTGACTTGCTCTATGATCTCAAGTCCCGTAACCTCCGGCAAACTGAAGTCCAGAAAAACGACTTCAAAATCATTTTGATCAATGAGTTCCAAGGCCTTTAAGCCGTCAAACGCCAATTCGACCGAATGACCTCTTTTAGTTAAAAGATCTTTGAGAGGCTCGATCAATGCCTGCTGATCATCCGCAAACAAGATATGCATTCCCGCTCCAAAATAATCGAAGATATATTAAACGATTTTTTCGATGTTATAAAGGTTAAAATAAGGCCTCGATAAATATTTATTTTCGTTGAACTCTATTCCATGTAAAATACTCTTTATGCATATTTTAGCCTGTAAAAAAATTTTCAAGAACACCTCTATCTTCATATTAGCATTATCATTGGCTTCTGCGTCACTGGGAGCCAAAAAATCGGAAAATACGGTTTCATCCAGCCAAGAAGTGTATTTTTCGCCCAATGGACGCATCAAAAGTCGATTGATCGAGGAGATCAACAATGCAAAAGAATCCATCGATATCGCGGTCTTTAACATCACATCCATCGGCATTAGGAACTCTCTGAAAAAAGCGCAGAAAAAAGGCGTGCCGATACGCATCATCACCGACCAGGGGGAATCCGGAGACGTTCATTCCGTGGTCGGTTCGCTGCTGGAAGATGGTTTTAAGGTGAAATTAGTCAAAGGTAAAGGTCAGAACGGCCTCATGCACAACAAATTCGCCATCTTCGATCACAAGCTCCTATTTACCGGCTCCTATAATTGGACAGAGACTGCGGAGCATTACAATTATGAAAATGCCTTATTCTTGCGCGACAAAAATCTTATTAAAGAGTACCAAAGCGAATTTGATTCATTATGGTCCGGTAACTAAAGGAAAATAAAATATGAAAAAAAGTATGCTGATCCTCAGTCTCCTAATGCTGGTCGCAACACCTCTGTTCGCCGATAATGACAGAAAAATACGCGAACTCCAGCGTGAAAAAGAAGATCTTCAAGCATCTTATCAGCATAAAGTGCAGGAAATGAAGGATATTTCGATAAGAATGCATGAAATCGATACTGAGATCGCGGAATTAGCAAAGGACGCGCGTAACAAAAAAAGTTATTAAACCTTCGCTTCGATCTCGCGTCTAATTAGGCAGGGCAAAATACATGTACTCTATCTCATGAACGAGCCTTTACATGAAAAATCGCCTGCTTAATTCAATTATTGGAATATTACTGCTAGCCTCATGGCTCACCACTCCGGCATCCGCAGAAAACCTGTTTGCGGCTGATCCAAAGATCATGCACGTGTTGAACCGTTTATCGTTCGGCCCCACCGCCGAAGAGATCACAAGAGTCCGATCCATCGGTATTGATTCTTATATCCGTGAGCAACTCAATCCGGAGTATCTTCCTTTTCCATCCGAATTGAAATACAAACTCGATTCTTTGACGACACTGCGTATGACTCCCGTGGAACTTTTTAAAGAATACGGCCCTCCCCAAACACAAAAAGGCCAAAAACCGGATCCCCAAGTTCTAAAAGAAGCCCGTAAACGAGCCAAGATCATCATGGCTCAAGCAGTTGAAGCAAAATTCGACCGTGCGATCGAAAGCCCGAGGCAATTGGAAGAGGTCATGGTTGATTTCTGGTATAACCATTTCAATGTATACGACGGAAAAGGACTGGACTATCTTTGGGCAGGCGCTTTTGAGGAACAAGCGATCCGCCCTCACGTCTTGGGGCGTTTTCGTGACCTTCTGGGAGCCACCGCTAAACATCCGGCGATGCTTTTCTATCTTGATAATTGGAAAAATTCCTCACCAGGAAGTCCCGGAGCCAAAAATCAATTCAAAGGGCTAAATGAAAATTATGCCCGTGAACTGATGGAGCTGCACACATTAGGCGTGGATGGTGGTTATACCCAACAAGACGTGATCACGCTCGCGCAAATTTTGACCGGTTGGGGCATTAGAAGAGCCGGACAAAAGGGCGATGCGTACGGATTTTATTTTGACAAGAAACGCCACGATTTCAGCAACAAGATCTTTCTGGGATATTCGATCCAAGGCAGCGGGCAAACAGAAGTGGAGCAAGCGCTTGATATTCTCTCTAGAAGTCCCGCAACAGCGCATCACATCAGTTATCAATTGGTGCAATTTTTTGTCTCCGATGAACCCGATCCCGCACTAGTCGAGCAATTATCAAAGCGCTTTCTGGAAACAGACGGCGATATACGTGCCGTATTGGATTCCCTTTTTCACAGTGAACAATTTTGGGATCCAAAAAATTACGGCGCCAAATTCAAAACTCCTTTCCAATTCGTTATTTCATCGATCCGCGCCTCAGGTTCCAGAGTCGATAACTATAAACCGCTCTATGGGTGGATGACACAATTGGGCATGCCGCTTTACGGATGCCAAACGCCCGATGGTTTCAAAAATACCCAAGATGCTTGGCTCAATCCCGACAGCATGATCCGCCGCGTCAATTTTGCGACAGCGCTGGCCAACGGTAAGCTAAAGATCAATTCCCACGATTCTGAATTATTGGACTCATCGAGACTATCGAACGCATTGGGTAACTCATTTTCGGAGAAAACCCAAAAAGCGATCGAATCCTCTCCTCCCAGATTGCGGGCTTCTTTGATCTTAGGGAGCCCTGAATTCATGAGGCATTAAAATGAAGATCAGCCGGAGAGAATTTTTAAGAAATACCACTATGGTCTTTATCGCAAGTCTTTTGCCTATTGGCTTGAATGGCTGGATCGGTGGGCTGAATAATCTAGCGTTCGGCGACGAAATCAATCCTAAACGCAAACGTTTGATCGTTCTTTTTCAGCGCGGCGCCGTAGACGGATTAAGCGTTGTCGTGCCTTATTCTGACCGGCACTATTATGATGCGCGCCCCACCATCGCGATCCCGAGTAGCAGCAGTCAAGACAGCGTATTGGACCTTGACGGTCGTTTTGGCCTCCATCCAGCACTAGCTCCCGTCATGCCTTTATGGAAAGATCGGAGCATGGCTTTTATCCATGCTTGTGGCTCTCCTGATCCGACGCGGTCTCATTTTGACGCTCAAAATTTCATGGAAAACGGAACGCCGGGTATCGCCACAACCGCTGACGGATGGATGAATCGCCTCTTAAGTGTATTACCGGGACCTCACACGCCTACGCAAGCGGTAAGCTTTGGGCCGGTACTTCCTCAAATTTTCAGAGGAAAAGTAAGTGTTGCCAATATCATGCTGGGAAAAAATTCCGCCAATCCAATGGCCGTAGATCGCCCCGCGGTAAATCGCGCATTTGATCAACTCTATAATGGTGATGATGCCTTAAGCAAAGCTTACCGCGAGGGCCGCACGGCACGAACACAGCTTTTGACAGATCTAAAAGAGGAAATGAAAATGGCGGATAATGGGGCACCATCTCCTGCGGGATTTCCTGACAACACTGAACGGTTGGCAAAACTCATTGCTCAAGATCCCAGTATTCAATTGGCCTTCCTGGATCTCGGCGGCTGGGATACCCATGTCAATCAAGGTGCCTCAAAAGGACAATTGGCCAATCACCTGTTACCACTGGGCCAAGGTCTTTCGAACCTTGTCAAAGGCCTTGGAAATACTTATCAAGACACCATAATCCTCGTCATGTCAGAATTTGGACGCACAGTCCATGAAAACGGAAATGGTGGTACTGATCATGGCCATGGAAATGTGCTGTGGATTTTTGGGGGAAATATCCAAGGCGGAAAGATCTATGGTGAATGGCCTGGCCTGGCCACCAGCGACCTTTACGAAGGTCGCGATCTGGCCATTACGACGGATTTTCGTTCTGCGATCGGTTTGGTGCTTAGGGATCACTTTGATCTGGACGATTCACAATTATCGCAAATATTTCCCAATATACCAGAAATCCCGTCGACGTTGAATCGGATGATAAAGTGATTTGTGTGGAAATTTTGGTTATTGTGATAAACTATTCGGGTTGGACAAAATTTTAATTCAAAGGAGTATTTATGGGTTCAATAGGTCTTCCAGAGTTGTTGGTCATTTTTCTTATCATTCTGCTTTTATTCGGTGGCAGCCGCATTAAGGATGTCGGTAGAAGTCTTGGCGAAGGGATCCGCGAATTCAAGAAAGCGATGAACGAATCGTCCGATAAAAAAGACGAGGATACTAAAAAATAATTTAAGCCGCGCCAGGTTGAATGGCGTGCTGTCTTCGATGCCCCAGAATCCCTCGTTTAGAATGTTTCATAAATTCCACCAAATAAGCCACTTCATCGGTGTGGCACTTGGCAATGATCTGTTCAATTGCATGCGTAAGATTAAGACCTGACAAATAAAGTAATTTATAAGCATTTTTAATATCCCGTTTTACGTCTTCCAGAAATCCTGCGCGTCTCATGCCCACTAAATTCATAGACCCTACCAGATCCTGGTTATCATCCACCAGCATATAAGGAGGGACGTCTTTCGCGATACTGGCGCGTCCGCCTATCATCGCGTAGCTTCCTATCCTGCAAAATTGATGAACAGCGCTTCCGCCAGACAAGATCGAATGATCGTCCAAGGACACATGCCCGCCCAATAACACTGCGTTTGTCAATACTATATGATTACCGACATGGCAATCATGGCCTACATGGGAGGAGATCATAAAATAATTATGATCGCCGATGATCGTCTCAGAACCATCTTGAAAACCTCGGTTAACCGTCACATACTCACGAAACACATTTTGATCGCCGATCCTAAGAAGGCCTGTTGCAGTGCCTCCTGTTTTATGCTGCGCTTCATGACCTATTACAGCGCCCATATGGATCGTATTGTTCTTGCCTATCGTTGTCCCCTTACAGATATGCACATGATCCAAGATCGTAGTGTCATCACCAATAGAAACATCATCGTCAATAATGGAATATGGCCCGATTTTGACATTCCGGCCAATACGGGCACTTTTGCCTAAAAACGCAGAAGGATGTATATCCGACATCTTAGTCTCCAACCCTCACAATACTGTATATAGTAAACTTCATTCAGAGTAGCACTATTCCGGCGATAAAGCACTAGGAAAATGGTCGCAGGAAAAACTGCGGCTAGGAATCATGCCGCAATAAAGCTGGTTCCAACAGAAGTCGCCGCTTAGTTAAAAAATTTCTGCGGAATCAGCTTCCGACTGACCAACAGGTCACAAATGCGA